>NZ_NFLN01000032.1 GCF_002160955.1 Gemmiger sp. An120 | reverse complement strand
CTTCGCCGTTCGCGCTGCGCGCTCCGGTTCAGCTCGCAGGGACTCTCGGCCTAACCGACCTTCCACCGGAAGGTCGGTCTTAACGGCCTCGTCTGGAAGCGCACCAGGCTCGCGGCGGATGGATGACGGGCGGCGGGGGCGACTTTTTTGTTTGGTGCTGCTTCCCCCAGGGGAAACTGGTCGTTTCCCGTGGGGCGGCTTCGCCGTTCGCGCTGCGCGCTCCGGTTCAGCTCGCAGGGACTCTCGGCCTAACCGACCTTCCACCGGAAGGTCGGTCTTAACGGCCTCGTCTAGAAGCGCACCAGGCTCACGGCGGACGGATGACGGGCGGCGGGGGCGACTTTTTTGTTTGGTGCTGCTTCCCCCAGGGGAAACTATTTGTTTCCCCTGGGGCGGCTTCACCGTTCGCGCTGCGCGCTCCGGTTCAGCTCGCAGGGACTCTCGGCCTAACCGACCTTCCACCGGAAGGTCGGTCTTAACGGCCTCGTCTGGAAGCGCACCAGGCCCGCGGCGGATGGATGACGGACGTTGGGGATGGCTTTTTTGTTTGATGATTTTTCGGTGCGTGGTGGGCTGGATTCATTCCGCACTTGCCAAGCGGAGCATTTTTTTGTAAGATGGAGCCGGATGAACCATTTTCCAGAGAGGATGAAACGATATGAAGATGGATAAAAACCTGAAACAGGAGCAGGATGCTTTTCTGCGGGATACGCTGTACAAGCTGCTGGGGCAGGACAGCCCCACCGGGTTTACCGACCGGGCGGTGGAAGCGGCGGCGGGCATTGCCAAGGAACTGGGCTTTGAGGCACGGCACACTAACAAGGGCAACCTGGTGGTGGCGGTACCCGGACGGGAGCCGGGGCGCCGGGTGGGTCTGTGCGCCCATGTGGATACCCTGGGGCTGATGGTGCGCTCCATCACCGCCGACGGCATGCTGATGGTGACCCGGGTGGGCGGTCCGCTGATGCCCACGCTGGACGGGGAATACTGCCGCATCTACACCCGGGACGGCCGGGTGTACACCGGCACGGTGCTGAGCCTGTCGCCGTCGGTGCATGTGCAGGATGACGCGGCTACCCGCGCCCGGGATGAGAAAAACATGGCGGTGCGGATCGACGAGAAGGTACACAGCAAGGCGGACGTGCAGGCGCTGGGCATCGCGGCCGGCGATTATGTGTGCTACGATCCCAAGACGGTGATCACCGAAAGCGGGTTCGTGAAATCCCGGTTCCTGGATGACAAGGCCAGCGCGTCCTGCCTGCTGGCGCTGCTGTGGCGGATGAAACATACCGGTGAGCGTCCCCGGTTTGATACCTGGATGACCTTTACCGTGCACGAAGAGGTGGGCCACGGCGGCGCCACCCTGCCGCCGGTGGACGAGCTGCTGGCTGTGGATATGGGCTGCATCGGGGAGGATCTGTCCTGCACCGAGTATCAGGTATCCATCTGCGCCAAGGACAGCCACGGGCCCTATGATTATGAGATGGTGAGCCGTCTGGTGAAGATGGCCGCGGCCAACGGCGTGGACTGTGCGGTGGACATCTATCCCCACTACGGCTCGGATGTGGGGGCCGCCTGGGGCGCGGGCATGGACGCCCGGGCCGCGCTGGTCGGGCCGGGGGTGCACGCTTCCCATGGGATGGAGCGCACCCATCTGGACGCGCTGCACGCGACCATGGAACTGGCGGGGCTGTATCTGGAACTGGCGTAACACAGAGGAAACGGGGGAGACGGGATGTACTATCGCATCGCGGAAAAGCTGGCCGAGGAGCCCCGGGGGGCGCAAAACGGCTGGCAGGGTCTGGCGGCGGTGCTGCGGCCGGAGGAACTGGCCACAGCCGGTCTGCCCCGGGGCGTGGCGGAACAGGCGGCGGAGAAGCTGGCCGAATGCCGGGGCTGCCGCCTGACGGTGGAGCCGGACTGCATCCAGGGGGAACTGCATATCCCGGCCAAGGGCAAGCACAAGCCGAGAAATCTGCTGTTTGCCTGGTGGGAGGACAGCCTGCTGTTCGTGGACCGGGGCGAGACCGCGGCGGAATGCCTGGAAACGGTGCGCCGGATGCGGGCCCATCACGCCGACGGGGCGGATGATCTGCTGATGGACTTCTTCCTGGCGCTGGTGGCGGAGGATCTGGGGGAGATCCAGTCGTTGGAGGACCGGATCTCGGAACTGGAGCAGGCGGTGCTGGAAAGCCATACCGAGGGCTTTATCGCCCGGATGAGCCGTCTGCGCCGGGAACTGAACCAGCGCAACCGGTTCTATGCCCAGCTGGACGATCTGGTGACCACCCTGCAGGAGAACGCCGCCGATCTGCTGGACGAGTGCAGCCGGAGCCGGCTGCTGTATGTGCTGCGGCGGCTGGACCGGCTGCAGAACGAGACCCAGCTGCTGCGGGAGTATGCCAGCCAGGTGAGCAGCGAGTATCAGGCGCAGGTGGATATCGCCCAGAACCGGATCATGAAGCTGCTGACCATCGTGACCACCATCTTTATGCCGCTGTCCCTGATCGTGGGATGGTACGGCATGAACTTTGCCTACATGCCGGAACTGGGCTGGCGGTACGGGTATCCGGCGGTCATCGCCGTGAGCGTGCTGGTGGTGGGCGGCTGCGTGGTCTATTTCCGCCGCAAACGGTACTGGTGAGGGAGACAGGGGCCGATCTGGGGGATATAACATATCCCCCGCGCTGCGGGCGCCGCAACAATGCGCCCGCAGCGCTGGGGGGACGTTGTCCCCCCAGATTCAGCTTTCAGCTGTCAGCCCGAGACCGGGATGCCGCGGGCCGCTTTTTCCTGTTTCATGCGGCGCATGTCGCCCTCGATGTCCATGGCCAGCAGCACGGCCAGCATCACCAGGGTCACCAGACCGGGCACCCAGCCCAGCAGGGCGTTGATGGTGTCCAGGGTGGCGGCGGGCTGGGCGGGCAGTGCCTCGTTGAAGCCGGACAGGTGCAGCGCCACCGTCAGCAGCTGGGTGGCGCCCGCCTGGGCCAGCTTGGCGGCCAGGTTGTCCCCGGTGGAGACCAGGCTGTCGATCCGGCGGCCGCTGCTCCATTCGATCAGATCGGCGATGTTGTTCCGGTTGGTGTTGAACATCACAAAGGCAATGGCCAGGCCGATGCCCACCGTTACCGCGTTGGTATAGATCGCCCCGGTGGACCAGGGATCCAGCACAAACCAGATCTTGCCCAGCACCAGTACCGCCGCGCCGAACAGCATGGTGCGCTTGCGGCCCAGCAGCCGGTCCAGCGGGCCCACCAGCAGGGTGGTGACGATGGACACCACCAGGTACACCGCCTGAATGGCGGTGGCGGCGGCGGTGCTGCCCATCACATAGGTGGCGTAGTAGGTGATGGAACTCATGATGAGCACGTTGTTGACGCCGTAGCAGATGATATAGAACATGTTCAGCACCCAGGAGCGGCAGCGCAGCAGCATGCTGGCTGCGGCCAGCGGGCTTACATGATCCTCGTCGTCGGCGATCTGGCGCACCCGTTCCCGGGTGGTGAAGTAGTGGGCCAGGCTGCCGATCACGCACACCGCGCCCATGACCATGGCGGTGAGCAGGAATCCCCGGGCGCTGGAACCGTCGATCAGGTTGCCGCTTTCGTCCAGGGCGCCGAACACCTTGAGCAGCGGCAGGCAGGCCACCGCCCCGATGCCGCTGCCCAGGCAGCCGCCCAGGTTGCGGTACACGTTGATGGAACGGCGGTCCTCGTCCCGGTCGGTGGCAAGGCCGCCCATGCTGTTGTAGGGGATGGCCACAAAGGTGTTGAAGGACTCAAAGATAAAATAGATCACCAGCGCCAGGATCACCGTGATTGTCTGGCTGGTGCGGAAATCGCAGAACAGCGCCACCACCGAAAGCGCCCAGGGCACCGCGAACCAGAGGGCAAACGGGCGGCACCGCTCGCCGTTCTTGAACTTGTGGTTCACCGACCAAAACCCGATCAGCGGGTCGTTGATGGCGTCCCAGATGGTGCCGATGGTCAGGATCAGGCCCGCGGCCAGCACGTCGATCTTGAGCACGTTGGTCAGAAAGAACAGGTAGTACAGGCTCTTGAACTGGTACACCACGTTGCTGGCGGTGGAGAAGGTGAAAAACCCGAATTTCTAGGGAAATTTCAGGCGGGGGATAGTGGACTCGTTCATGTGGTGGGATCCTCCTTTTCCAGGGTGAGAAGCCGGTCACGCAGCAGGGACTTGAACCGTTCCGGCTCGTCGGTCATGGGGTTGTGGCCCGAGTGCTCGAACCAGATCAGCTCCTTTTTCGGGGCGGTGATGCCGTCAAAATAGGCCTGCACCAGCGCCGCGGGGGTGTTCTGATCCAGCACCCCGTCAAAGATGAAGTAGGGAACCTGGAATTCCCGGCAGTCCCGGGCCAGGTCGGACGCGCCCACCTGGGGCCACATGGCGGTCAGGACGTATTTATACCCCTTGGCCACCCCGATCAGGTCGGCGGGGGAGTATTCCCCGGAAAAGAGCATCGGCACCACCATGCTGGAAAAATAGCTGCGTTTGGCCTTGCTCTGGGAATAGCCGCCGTATTTCATCATCACCCGGCGCTGGGTCATCATGCCCTCAAAACCGCCCTTGTACACCCCGTTTTCCGGCGGACCCACCCGTTTCAGTTTGCGGATAGCGGCGGTGTCGCCGGCCTTTTTGGCCTGCTGCAGGGCAAAGGCGTAGCTGAGCCGCTCGTTTTCCGCCCCGTTGACCACCTGGCCGAAGCCCACATAGGCGGCCACCTGTTCCGGATACCGGTATGCCAGCAGGGTGCCCAGCTGAGAACCCCAGCTGCCGCCCAGCAGATACACCTTTTTGCGCCGGTATTCCCGGCACAGCCAGGCCACCAGCTCCCGGGCGTCCTCCACCAGACGGTCGATGGTCAGGGTCTCGGGCTTTGCGCCCTTGTAGGAGCCGCCGCTGCCCCGCTGGTCCCAGGCCACCACGAGAAAATCCCGCTGCAGATCCGCGTGGGTGGTCATGACGGTGTGCCGGTTGCACACCCCCGGACCCCCGTGCAGGAACAGCAGCAGCGGTTTTGTCTCGTCGCCTTTTACGTGGATCTTCTGGGGCAGATTGCCCAGCGTTACGTATCGTTTTTGGTCGATCATCCCGGTCCCTCCCTTTTACGTGGTGTTGCAATAAAGTGTACCACACTTTGCCGCCCGGGGCAACCGGGGCGGCAAAGCCGATCTGGGGGGACAACGTCCCCCCAGACCCCGGAAATCATGGCCGAATATATTCGGCCATAGGGGATTTTATATAGAACAAGGCCCGCGCAAGCCGTCCGGCTGTGCGCGGGCCTTGCTGTTTATGTTTCCCGCGGGCCGAGGATTCGGCCCGCTTAAAGGGGGCATGGGGGCCCGGGTCCGCGAAGCGGCCAAGGCCCCGGTGGGGCCTTGGACCGGCAGGGCGGTCGGCCCAGCCGGGCGGGCGCATCGTTGACGCGCCCGCAGCCCCTGTTGACCCCCCTATCGGCAATCGGCAAAATCCCTGTCAGCGCCGCCGCAGCACACCCTGCAGCACCGCGTGGATGGCGGCAAAGGCCACGGCGGCCACCGGCCAGACCAGCCAGGTGAAATCCCAGCGCATGGAGAGGAAACTCCACAGCAGGTACCCGGCGGTCACGGCGCACCAGTAGGCGCCCACAAAGGGCTCCATCTGCTTTTCCAGCCGCTTGTTTTCCGGGGTGTAGTCCCCCAGCTGCAGCAGCTTGTTCAGGCATCCGTACACCAGCCCGGTGCGCAGGATGATGGCCACGCCCAGCGCCACCAGCGCCAGCAGCAGGCAGATCAGGCTCAGAATCACCGAGCCCGCCGCGTTCAGCCCCGCGGCCAGCAGTACCGGCGCCAGCGACAGAATAAACAGCACCACCCCGATCGTTACCGATACCCGGAACCGGGGTTCCAGTTCCTCCTTGCGGCGCAGCAGTACCCCCTCCACCCCGTAGGCCAGGCGGAACGGCTCCTTTTCCAGATACTCGTACCGGGCCAGCCGCATCCCCGTCAGCACCAGTACCGCCACCGCTGCCGCCACGATCACCAGCAGCACCGACAGCCCGATCCCGGCGGCCAGGTCCTCACCCAGCAGCCCGGCCTCCGCCCGGCCCATCAGGCCCAGGAACGGCACCGGCGACAGGATCAGCGTCGCCACCGCCGCCGAGATCCGGCCGGTCAGCTGCTCGTGCAGCGCCAGACAGTCGTCCGCTTCTTCGGCGGTCAGGGTGCGGGGCGCGTCCGGGTCGGCATCCGGAACGGGTGTGTCGGGCAGCGCCTGTTCGTTCAGCTCATCCTTTAATAAGAAATCGGTGCTTACCCCGAACAGCGCGCTCAGCCGCAGGATCTTTTCCAGGTCCGGGATCGAGGTCCCGCTCTCCCATTTGGATACCGACTGCCGGCTTACCTGCATCTGCTCGGCCAGTTCTTCCTGCGACAGGCCGCTGCGCCGGCGCAGCAGCGCGATCTTTTCTGCCAGGATCATACCTGTGTTCCATCCTTTCCCGCCGCCCGGCACACCGGGCGGTTTTTCTGCTTTCAGTATACCGGTTTCGCCGGTTTCCCGCTACCACCTGCCGGTTGGAATTTGCGCAACCGGCAGGCGCATGGGCGGTAAACCCGGCAAAAAACAGACCGGTCACGCAGCAAAACCCCGGCCAAGACCCGTTTTGCCTTTTCAGAGGTTTTCCTGTTTTGGGAACGGAAAGAGACAAAACGAGGACTGAAACGGCAAAACCATACTGTACACACGAGTAAAATTCCGCTTTATTTGAGTAAACTTTGTGAAATGGTTCTGAAACTGTTAAATTATAAACCGGCCAGGCCATAGACAAAGCGCCAAACTTTGTTAAAATGGAGACGACGGGAGGGCGGTTGCCCTTCCAGCGGCAAAGAAGAGAAAAGAAGAAAAGAAGCGAAAAGGAGAAGTAGTATGAAGCGTATGAAGCTGCTGAGCGTGCTGCTTGTCGTGGTCATGCTGGCCGGTCTGGCCGCTGGCTGCGGGCAGAAGGCTCCCGCCGCTGCGAGCGGCGCGTCCTACACCGCCGGTACCTACACCGCCACCGCCGATGGCAACAACGGCCCGGTCACCGTGGAGGTCACCGTATCCGACACCGCCATCACCTCCGTCAAGGTCACCGACCAGGCCGAGACCGAGAGCATTGCCGGCCCCGCCATTGAGCGCATCCCCCAGGCCATCGTGGACAACCAGAGCCTGGCCGTGGACGCGGTGAGCGGCGCCACCGTCACCAGCACCGCCATCCTGACCGCTGTGGCCGACGCCATTGAGCAGGCCGGCGGCGACGTGGAGGCCCTGAAGAACGTGGCCGTGTCCGGCGGCGACGCTGCCCAGGTGGGCGACAAGTCCGCCGACGTAGTGGTCATCGGCGCGGGCGGCGCGGGCCTGTGCGCGGCCATCGAGGCCAAGGACCAGGGCGCCGAGAGCGTCATCCTGCTGGAAAAGATGGCCTCCATCGGCGGCACCACCTTTACCAGCCAGGGCGTCGTGGGCGCCTACGGCAGCAAGCTGCAGGCTGAAATGGGCATCGAGCTGACCTTCGAGCAGATGTACGACAACCTGATGAGCAACGCTTCCTACCACCTGGATCCCGCTCTGACCACCATCACCCTGGAAAAGAGCGGTGAGACCATCGACTGGCTGATGGAGCGCGTGGGCCTGCCCTTCGCCGACGTGAAGGTGGGATACGGTCCCTACCAGATGATGCATGCCCTGCCCAACGGCGGCGCCGACATGATGGAGCCCTTCAGCAAGAGCATCGAAGAGGCCGGCGTGGAGCTCATGCTGGAGACCCGCGCCACCGAACTGGTGATGAACGAGGACGGCAGCGTGGCCGGCGTTAAGGCCGAGACCGCGGGCCAGAGCTTCACCATCAGCGCCAAGAGCGTGATCATCTGCACCGGCGGCTACGCCTACAACCCCGAACTGACCGCCCGCTTCACTCCGGAACTGGCCGGCACCTTTGGCATCGGCTTCCCCGGCGCCACCGGCGACGGCATCATCATGGCCAGCAACGTGGGCGCGGCTACCACCCACACCGACGACATGATGTGCGTGCTGAAGGACTATGAGATCATGGCCGAGCACAACGGCACCTCCGCCACCGCCTCCAACGCCGGCTTCATGAGCCTGCCCAACATGATCATGGTGGGCGCGGACGGCACCCGTTTCGTCAACGAGAAGGATCAGGGCTACATGACCCAGAAGCTGAACAGCCCCATCTTTGACCAGATGCACAAGGACGGCCTGGGCTATGTCTGGACCATCAGCGACCAGGCGGCCATCGACGCCACCGAGGGCCGCACCAAGCGCGGTCTGGACATGGAGTACATCACCGCCGACACCGTGGCCGAACTGGCCGAGAAGATGGGCGTGGATGCTGCCGGCCTGGAAAAGACCATCAACGACTTCAACAGCTACGTGGATGCGGGCTATGACGAGGAGTTCGGCCGCATCGGCGACCAGCTGACCGCCAAGCTGACCGCTCCCTACGTGGCCCTGGCTCAGGTTCCCTGCGAGATCATCACCTACGGTGGTATCGCCCGCAACGAGAACGCTGAGGTCCTGCGCGCCGACGGCACCAGCATCCCCGGCCTGTTCGTGGCCGGCGAGGCCAGCGCCAACAGCGCCTACATGGGCTTCACCCTGGCCAACTGCTTCGCCTGGGGCCGCATCGCCGGCGCTTCCGCCGCGGCGTACGCTGCCTGATCGCGAACCGGTACCGGAATAAAAGGCACACCGGCGCCGCCCTCCCTTTGTGGGAGGGCGGCGCTTTTTTCTGTGCGCCGGGCCAAAAGGGGAGAACACTGTTTTAAAACAGAATGCGAATATTGCCCCGAAAAACGCCCGGGGCTGTTGGCAGGATTGCACATACAGGCTTGTTAAAAACTGTACGAACGCCGAAATTGCCCCCAGCCCATTGACTTTACCGCGTCGAAGCCTATATAATAAAATCAGCAAATGTACATACGTGTTGATAAATCCGGAAAATAGTCTCGCTGCCGCCTGCCGCATACACAGGGCCGAAAGAGCGGGAACCTGCTGTGCGGATTGAATAAAATTATCCGGCTGATTGTTGGAAAATCCGGCCTGATTGCGCAGCGGCTCCCCTGGGCGGAGCGAATTTATTTTTAGCAAAATACACACGTGTGTACATGAAACCGGAACGCGCGTCTCTGCTGTGGGGACGCTCGTAAGAGAGAAACGCACAAGGAGGAAACCACTATGAAACGAGTTCTGGCACTGGTTCTGGCGCTGTGTCTGGCGCTCAGCCTGGCCGCCTGCGGCGGCGGAAACTCCACTTCTCAGCCTGCGGCCGGCGGCTCCGGCTCGCAGGGCGGCGGTGAGGGCTACACCGAGGACATCACCTTGAAGGTGGCGAACTACGCCATTCTGGAAAGCGGCTACACCGAGTTCTGGGAAGGCGTCAAGGCTGGCTTTGAGGAGAAGTATCCCAACATCACCATCGAGTGGGTCACCGCCCCTTACGGTGAGATCACCAACCAGGTCATCAACATGGCCGGCGGCGGCGATATGGTGGACGTGATCTTTAGCGAACTGATCTGGATCCCCACCTTTGTGGAGGCCGGACTGGCTGCTCCCGCCGAGGAGATGCTGGATGAGGATTTCCTGGCCGACTTCTATCCCAACGTGCTGGAAGCGCATCAGGTGGACGGCCTGACCTACGGCGTTCCCCTGTACGCCTCTTCCTGCGTGCTCTACTACAACAAGGATATCTTTGAGGCTGCCGGTCTGGACCCCAACGCACCTCCCACCACCTACGAAGAGATGCTGGCCATGGCCGAACAGATTGACGGAATGACCACCGCCGATGGCAATAAGATCTACTCTTTCGGCGTGCCCACTGCTTCGGTAGCGGTTTCGGGCTCCTTCCTGAACAGCGTGGTCTATAACTTTGGCGGCAGCGTGCTGGCCGAAGACGGTACCCTGGCCATTGACGATGGCTTCACCGAAGCGTTTGAGATGATCAAGCTGCTGGACGACAAGGAGTATATGCCCCAGAACGCCAAAGCCAAGGATCTGCGCAATCTGTTTGCTCTGGGCCAGCTGGCCATGTACTACGACCAGAGCTGGGGCTTCAACGGCGTGAGCAGCATCAACCCGGATGCCTCCTCTTTCACTGCCAGCGCTATGCCCCTGAAGGGCGGCGACGGTAACGGCGCCGGTACCCTGCAGTCCCACTGCTTCGTCATGGTGAACAACGGCGATGCCCAGGCCTGGGCCGCCAAGGAGTTTGTGCAGTACGTTATCACCCCGGAGGTGCTGAACGACTACATGAACAACATCACCCCGGCTTACCCGGTTAAGAACGATATGGCCGATTGCCTGCCTGCCATGCTGGAGGCCTCTGCCGACGCCACCACCCAGGCTATCCCGGTACCTCTGGTGCCTGCCCTGAACGACTTCAACCTGGAGCTTTGCACCTTGGCTCAGGCTGTGACCGTCAGCGACAAGGACGTGAACACCGCCATCGCCGATTTTGAAACAGCTGCCAACGCTATCCTGGCAGGCTGATCCCGACACGCGGCACGATACGAACCAACACCCACGGGGGCAGGAGAATACAGGCGATTCTCCTGCCCCCGGCCTTTAGAGAATGGAAAGGGATGATCCGATGTCTAAGGCTTCGGTGCCGGCCCGCCGGCTCAAAGCTGCCACTGGCGACAAACTCTTTTCGCTGGGCCTGTTGCTGCCCGCGATTCTGCTTACCTTTGTTTTTATTCTGGTGCCGGTCATTGACTCGATTATAAAGAGCTTTACTGAGTATAAGATCAAAAACGTGATCAGCGGCCAGCCGGGCACATGGAACAACTTTGAAAACTATATTAAGCTGTTTCAGAACGACAAACTCATGCCCGCCATCATCACCACCTTTATTTTCGTGTTTGCCGTGGTGATCGCGCAGTTCCTGATCGGCTTCATCCTTGCGGTTATTCTGGACAGCAAGATCCGGGGTTCCCGCTTTTTACGCAGCATCATGATGATGCCCTGGGTGGTGCCCACCATGATCTCCGGTATGGTCTGGTTGTGGATCTATCAGCCCCAGTACGGCCTGCTGCGGTATCTGGTTCAGGTAGTCACAGGTGGTTCGGTATTGGATTTCGCAATCCTGAACAATCCCAATACCGCGCTGCTGGGTATCGGTATCGCCGCTTTGTGGAAACAGGTGCCTCTGACTACATTGCTGCTTCTGGCCGGCCTGCAGAGCGTGCCCAACGATATGCTGGAGGCCGCCACCGTGGATGGCGCCAGCACACTGCGCCGGTTCGTGTCCATTGTGATCCCCTACATGATGAGCGTTATCAAGGTCACAGTAAGCATGTCCATCATTGAAAACTTCAAACAGTTCCCCCTGTTCTGGACCATGACCGGCGGCGGCCCGGATGGTTCCACCACTACTCTGGCTATTTTGAGCTACCGGGAAGCCTTCGTTTCCAACAACCTGGGCAGCGGCGCGGCGGTCACTACCGTGTGGATGCTGCTGATGATCCTGGTGGTCTTCGTCTACAACAAGATCTTCCGCGCGGAACCTATGGACTAAGGAAAGGAGGTACATTATGAAACGCAGACAAACCCTGAGCTCCATCCTGAAGTACTTCGTTCTGGCGGTGATCCTGCTGTTCCTGCTTTTCCCGCTCTACTGGGTGCTGATCACCAGTTTCAAGACCAACATGGAGGCCTACGCTTTCCCGCCCAGCTTCATCCCCAAGTCCCCCACGGTGGAGAGCTATATCAATCTGTTTACGGTCAACAACGTCTTCTTTGTCTACTATAAAAACAACTTCATCGTTTCCGGCATTTCTGCCGCTCTTACTGTGCTGGTGGCCCTGCTCAGCGGCTACGCCCTGAGCCGCTTCCACTTCCGGTGGAATGGCTGGATCGTGGCGGCCTTCCTCTCCGCGCAGATGTTCCCGATGATCAGCCGCTTGATCAGCCTTTATGGCTTGATGCGGGGAATGCACCTGATCAACACGCATCCCGGTCTGATCCTGGCGCTTACCGCGGCGATGCTGCCCTTCTCCATTATGCTTATGAGCAGCTTCTTTGACAGTGTGCCGGTGGCGGTGGAAGAGTCCGCCCGTATTGACGGCGCAGGCCGGTTCGGCGTACTGTTCCGGATTGTGGTTCCGCTGGTCAAACCGGGTATCTTGGCGGTGGGCATCTACTCCTTCCTGCTGGCCTGGGACGATTACCTCCATGCGGCCACCCTTATTCAGACCGACGGTCTGCGCACTCTGTCCATCGGTATTGCACTGCGGTATCTGGGCGAGCTGAGCTACGACTGGAGCCTGATCAATACCATCTCCATCGTGGGCACCATCCCCATGCTGCTGCTGTTCTTCTTCTTCCAGAAGTACATGGTCAAGGGTCTGGTGGCCGGTGCTGTGAAAGGATGATCTGGTATGCCAAACCGCAAATTCCCTAATATTCTGTTTATTCTGTCGGACGACCAGGGGGCCTGGGCAATGGGCTGCTATGGCAACCCGGAGATCAAAACCCCCCATCTGGACCGTCTTGCCTCGCAAGGCGTCCGGTTTGAACACTTCTTCTGCGCCTCGCCGGTCTGTTCGCCCGCCCGGGCCAGTCTGCTTACCGGACGTATCCCCTCCCAGCACGGGGTACACGATTATCTGTGCGAAGGAAACGGCGGCTGCGGCCAGCGGGCGATCCAGTATCTGGAAGGGCAGACGGGTTATACCGATCTGCTGGCGCAGGCCGGATACCAGTGCGCTTTGAGCGGTAAATGGCATCTGGGCGACGGCGCCCATCCCCAGAAAGGGTTCTCCTTTTGGTATACCCACCAAAAGGGAGGCGGCCCCTATTATAATGCGCCCATGTTCCGGGACGGAAAGCCCGTCACAGAACAGAGGTACATCACGGATGTGATCACCGATGAAGCTCTGCGTTTTCTGGATGAGCGGGACAAGGAAAAACCTTTCTACCTGAGTGTTCACTATACCGCGCCGCACAGTCCCTGGGTGGGATGCCATCCTCAGGAATATGTGAATCTGTACAAGGACTGCCGTTTCGACAGCTGCCCCCAGCGGGAACCTCACCCCTGGGCGAACGTAGGGGTGCTGCCCGGCTATACCGACCCGATCCCCAATCTCCAGGGATACTTTGCCGCGGTTACCGCGATGGACGCCAATATCGGACGGCTGCTGGACCGCCTGGAGGAAGAAGGGCTGGCGGAGGATACGCTGGTCATCTTTACCAGCGACAACGGCTTCAACTGCGGCCATCACGGCGTTTGGGGCAAGGGCAACGGTACCTTCCCCATGAATATGTACGATTCTTCGGTGCAGGTGCCGTTCCTGGTCCGCCATCCCGGGCGTATCCCGGCCGGCCGGGTCTGCGAGCGGATGGTCAGCGCCTACGACTTTCTGCCTACCCTGCTGGAGTATCTGGAACTTCCCAATCCGCTGGCGCAAGGGCTGCCCGGACGCAGCTTTGCACTCTGGCTGCGGGGAGAAGAAGCGCCTGAGGATCAGCCTGTGGTGGTGTTTGATGAGTACGGTCCCGTGCGGATGATCCGCACCGCCACCCGCAAGTATGTGCGCCGGCTGCCCTATGGTCCGGATGAGTTCTATTGCCTGGATACCGATCCGAACGAGGACAATAACCGGATTGACGATCCTGCCTGCGCCGATGAGATCGCGGCGCTGCGCTGCCAGCTGGACCGCTGGTTTGTCCGCTATGCCAATCCGGAGATAGACGGTTCCCGGGAACCAGTCCGCGGCGGCGGGCAGGCAGGTCTGGCCGGCACCTGGGGAAACGGAAACGATATTTATCCTGTGAATGATCACTGCTGAGAAAAAGGAGGATGCCCCATGCTTACCAACAATCTCGACCTGTTGCGGCGGGCCTCCCGGGAAGGGTTTGCCATCCCGGCCATCAACACCCAGGGCGGCAACTACGATATCATCTGGGCCTGCTGCAAGGCCGCCCAGAACCTGCGCAGCCCCATCATCCTGGCCCATTACGTCTCCACCGGCGCCTACTCCGGCAACGACTTCTTTGTGGAGGTGGCCAAATGGTGCGCCAATAAGGTGGACGTTCCGGTGTCCATCCATCTGGACCACGGCGACGGCTTCCCCATCTGCATGGAAGCGCTGCGGCTGGGCTTCACCAGCGTGATGATCGACGGCTCCACCCATCCCATCGAGGAGAACGCCGCCATGACCAATGAGGTCATCAAGGTGGCCAGGCACTTCGACGTGCCGGTGGAGGCCGAGATCGGCGAGCTGCTGCGGCTGGACAACGGCGTGCCCATGGAGAACAAGAACATCGTGAACCCGGAAGAGGTTCGCCGTTTCCTGGAGCTGTGCCAGCCGGATACTCTGGCCATCGGCATCGGCAACGCCCACGGCTACTACAAGGGCAAGCCGGACATCCATCTGGAAGTGCTGGAGGCGGTGCGCAGGTTCACCGACATCCCGCTGGTGCTGCACGGCTGCACCGGCATGGAGGAGAGCGTCATCAAGGACGCCATCAAGCTGGGCGTGGCCAAGATCAACTTTGGCACCGAGATCCGCTACAAATACGTGCAGCACTACCAGGAAGCCCTGGAGCAGCTGAACCACCAGGGCCATTCCTGGAAGCTGAGCCAGTTTGCCAACGAGGCGCTGACCAAGGACGTGGAGAATATCATCCGGCTGTCCGGTTCCGCGGGCACCGTATAACGCAACAACACAGGGCGGCCCGGGTGCGGGCCGCCCAAAAGGGGGATAACCGCCATGAAACGCAAACTGAACGTAGGATTTCTCGTCACCCTGTCCGGCCGCTGGCCCCGGGAACTGCCCGAGCGCCGTCTGGCCGACTACGGTGCCTGGATGAAGGAAAACCTGCCCGCCTGCTGCACCCTGACCGCCTTTGACAAGGTGGTCTGCACCCGGGCCGATATGGAAGAATGCGCCGACGCCTTCGCCGCCGCCGGTGTGGATCTGGTGATCCAGCTGTACGGCGCCTTTACCGGGGACGACATCGCCTGCGGCCTGGCCGACCGGCTGGGCAAGCCCATGATCCTGTGGGCCCCCCGGGAGGAACAGTGGGTGCGGCAGGACCGTCTGTACGCCAACGCCCTGTGCTGCGCCACCATGAACGGCGCGGCCCTG
The DNA here is from genome assembly GCF_002160955.1 of Gemmiger sp. An120. GTDB lineage: Bacteria > Bacillota > Clostridia > Oscillospirales > Ruminococcaceae > Gemmiger_A > Gemmiger_A avium. The sequence continues at coordinate 7,207 of NZ_NFLN01000032.1, read as the reverse complement.
AAGCGGATCGGCGCGCCCGCCCGCATCCTGTACGGCAACAAGGAAGAAGAGCGGGTACAGAACGAGCTGTTTGAGGAGCTGACCGCTCAGGCGCTGGTGCGGGCCATGAAGGGGATGACCTTCGGGCTGTTCGGCTACCGGCCCACCGCGTTCTATAACTGCGCCTTTGACGAAACGGTGATCCGCCGCACCTTCGGCATCGATATGGAAGAGACCGACCTGAAGGTGGTCTTTGACCGGATGGCCGCTTTGCCCTGGAGCGAGGTGGAGGCCGAGATGAAACGGGTGAGCGACACCTGGGACGTGTCCGCCCTGCCCGACGGCCACCTGGAGAACCACGCCCGGCTGTATCTGGTGCTGAAAGAGCTGATGCCGGAGCAGAAATACGACTACGCGGCCATCAAGTGCTGGCCCGAGATGGGCAACCTGCACACCACCCCCTGTGCGGTGCTGGGCCGTCTGGCGGACGAGGGGCTGTCCATCGCCTGCGAGGGCGACGTGGACGCGGGCCTGGCCGGCGTGATGCAGAACCAGCTGACCGGCAGTCCCACCTTCGTGACCGACCTGATCAACCTGGACGAAACCGAAAACACCGTGACCTTCTGGCACTGCGGCAACGCGGCCCCCAGCCTGCACGACACCCGGGACGGTGTGACCATGTGCAACCACCCGCTGCTGGGCCAGGGCACCGCGTTCTGGTGCGCGCTGAAGGAAGGCCCGGTCACCGCCGCCCGGCTGACCAACATCGACGGGCAGTACCGGCTGTTCCTGCTCAGCGGCACCGGCGTGCAGACGGTGCGCAACACCCGCGGCTGCATGGTGAACGTGAAGGTGGAGACCCCGGTGCTGGAACTGGTGCAGAAGATCGCCGACAGCGGTATGGCCCACCATTACAGCCTGGTCTGGGCCGACGTGGCCGACCAGCTGGCCCGCGCCGCCGAAATCCTGAACATCCCGGTGATCCGGCTGTAAGAAAGGAGCCTGCCCATGGGCCCCCGTTTTGACGCCTCCGACCAGGGGGCAGAACGCTGACCGTACCGTTTTTACGCCTTACGCTGAAAGGAGCGACCTATCATGGAAAAGAAAAACAGCGCTTTGACCTACGCCGAGATCTACGGCCAGGCGGATTCCTTTGCCGCCATCAACGCCACCCTGCCCGCCATCCAGGAGACCCTGGACAAGGTGTTCAGCGAACAGTACGACGAGCTGATCTTCACCGGCTGCGGCACCAGCCTCTACCTGGCCCAGACCTCCGCCCATATCTTCAGCGAGTTCAACGACATCCCCGCCAGGGCGGTCTGCTGCAGCGAGCTGTACTTCTTCCCCCGGGTATACGTCAAGCCGGGCCGCAAGGTGCTGATCCTGCCCATCACCCGCAAGAGCTACACCACCGAGGTGCGCATGGCCATCGACAAGGTGCGCAGCCTGCCCGAGGTCAAGACCCTGGCCATCACCTGCGACGCGGACAGCCGCCTGTACAACGACGCCTACATCCTGAGCCCCGAAACCGTCGAGGACAGCGTCATCATGACCCGCAGCTTCACCAGCATGGTCTATCTGGCCACCGTGCTGAGCCTGCATGTGGCGGGCAAAAAGGCCGAGCTGGAAAGCCTGGCCGCCTATCCCGACCATGCCCGCCGCCTGCTGAAAGCCACCGATGACCTGGCCCGCACCATCGTGGCCGAGCATCCGGAGCTGAACCTGTACATCACCCTGGGCCAGGGCGAATACTACGGCGTGGCCAACGAGTGCATGAACAAGATGAAGGAGATGGGCATTGCCAACAGCGAGGCCTATTTCAGCCTGGAGTACCGCCACGGCCCCATGAGCCTGGTGGACGAGAACACCCTGCTGGTGACCCTGGCCCATCCCGAGACCATGAAGGAGGACGCGGCCCTGCTGACCCAGATGAACAGCTACGGCGGCGTGACCGTGGCCATCGGCGAGGGCGTGACCGAGGCCATGCCCGACGCGGCCTATCATCTGGAGCTGGGCTGCGGCTACGACGCGGCCCGCAGCGCGGCGCTGATCGGCCTGATCGGCCAGTTCCTGGGCTATTACATTGCCGAGAAGAAGGGCATCGATGCGGACAATCCCCGTCACCTGACCCAGGCCATCGTGCTGAACGACAAATAAGACCCCCTTGTGCGGCCTTTCGGCCGCGTGGCAAACCCACACAGACCGGCAGGGCCGGGGCGCATGGCGCCCCGGCCCTGCCAGTTTTCCGCATTGGCACAGTTACGCGCAGAATTGGCAGGACCGCACCGTCCCGGAATGTGGTACACTGGCGAAGAAGAAAGGACAAGGGGCCCGGCAGGGCCCCGACAGGAGGAAAAGAAGATGAAAAAGATCCTGCGCACGCTGCTGGCGCTGGCGCTGACCCTGGCGGTGCTGGCGGGCTGCGCCCAGAACGCCCAGGCGGCCTGGAAAGAGCAGTACGATCTGGGCATGCGGCTGCTGAGCGAGCAGAGTTATGAGGAAGCGATCCTGGCGTTCCGGGAAGCCATCCGGGTGGACCCGAAGCGGGAGGAAGCCTATATCGGATTGGCGGACGTATACCTGGCCCAGGGTGACGGGGCGGCCGCGTTGGCAGCGGTGGAAGAAGGTATTGCCCAGTGCGGCGAGAGCGATAGCCTGACCGCCAAGCGGGACGAAGCCCAGGCGGCTGTGGACGGGGCGGAGCAACCCGCCGCCACGCCGGAGCCGCCGGAAGAGGAAGAAGGCGGGTACCCGCTGACCGAAGAGCAGGCCGCCGCCAACCTGACCGGGGAGGACCCGTTCTGGACGGAGGATCTGGGTGAGGGCGTGTTCTTTGCGCCGGGCACCACGCTGGAGCAGGTGGCCGCCGCCGGGCTGGAGCTGGATACCAGCGTGGAAGACTGGATGGCCCAGCAGGCGCCGCTGATCGGCAGCGGCGCGATCACCGCCATGCCCATCCGCATGGCCGACCCGCAGATCTCGGTGTATGTGGCCACCGAGGACCAGGACCTGGCGCTGGTATCGGTGAACAACGATACACAGATCGAGGGGCCCCGGGGCCTGACCATCGGCACCGGGGCGGCCGAGGCGCTGAACCGGTTCTACTGCGCCGACGAGACGGTGCTGGCCGATCCGGCGGCGGTGTTTGCGGATATGCAGACCCGGGCCGCAGCCGGGGAGGATGTGTCGGTGCCGCTGTACCAGTTTTCGGACACCGATTGGGGCCGTCTGGCGGTGAGCGGCGACGCGATCCGGGCGGACTACCACACCGAGGGTATGATCCTCTGCGTCTATTTCAAGGAGGGCGCGGTGAGCAGCTTCTATGTAGCCTACGGCCCGCTGGCGGGGTAAAACCGAGAAAGAACAGGCCCGGGGCAGGGGAGTTTCCCTTGCCTCGGGCCTGTTTTCAGTTCTGGTCGCGGCTTTTGGTCAGCAGGCTGGCGATCACGCCGGTGATCAGGCTGGCGGCTACGCCGGCGGCACAGGCCGCGCCGCCGCCGGTCAAGGCGCCCAGCAGGCCCTGCTCGTCCACCGCGCGCTTCACACCCTGCGCCAGCAGGTGGCCGAAGCCGGTCAGCGGTACGGTGGCCCCGGCCCCGGCCAGTTCCACCAGCGGGCCGTACAGGCCGATGGCGCTCAGCGCCACGCCGCTGGTCACGTACAATACCAGCACCCGGGCGGGGGTCAGGTTGGTCAGGTCGATCAGCAGCTGACCGGCCACGCAGAGCGTGCCGCCCACCACAAACGCCCACAGATAATGCATAGGTTCACCTCGTTGTATTTTGGGCCAATATGGGGGTCGCGGACCCCCATACCCCCATCAAGCGGGCCAATACATTGGCCCGCAGGGGAATAAACCATAGAATTGAATCCGGTGCACAGGTCATTTTTCTGCGGGACGAAATTTCGTCCCGCTTAGTGGGGGTATGGGGGACTGGTCCCCCATATTGGCTCAATTAACTCTCCGGCGCGGTCAGCTCCACCAGATGGGCCACGGCGGGGATGCTTTCCCCCTGCAGCAGGGTGGTGGTGCTCATGAGCGCCCCGGTGCAGACCAGCAGCGCCCGGCGCATCCGGCCGGTTTTCAGCGCGGGCAGGATATGGGCTGCCAGCACGCTGGCCGCGCAGCCCGCGCCGCTTCCGCCCGCGCCGGTCTGCTGGGCTTCCCGGTCGTACAGCAGCAGGCCGCAGTCCTTGTGGCGGCCGGCCAGGTCGATGCCCTCCGCCGTCAGCAGCTGCGCCAGCATCTCGCTGCCCACCACCCCCAGGTCGCCGGTATATACCCCGTCGTAGTCGGCGGGGCGGCACCGGTTGTCGGCAAAAAAACGGCGCAGGGTCTCGGCGGCGGCAGGGGCCATCGCCCCGCCCATGTTGGTGCCGTCCTTTACCGATAAATCCCGCACCCGGCCGAACGCCGCCGCCGTCAGCCGCACCTGCCCCGGCCCGGCCTGGGCCGTCACCAGGCAGGCCCCCGCGCCGGTGGCCGTCCACTGGGCGGTGGGGGTGCGCTTGCCCCCGTAGTTCAGCGGGGTACGGAACTGCCGCTCCGCCGCGCAGAAATGGCTGCTGGTCATGGCCAGGGCCCGGTCTGCCGCGCCGCCCGCCGTCAGGCAGGCCGCCAGGCCCAGCGCCTCCGCCATGGTGGAACAGGCTCCGTACACCCCCGCAAAGGGAATGTCCAGACCCCGGAAGGTATAGGCGGTGGCGGTGCACTGGCTTTGCAGATCGCCCCCCAGCGCCAGGTCAATCTGGGCCGCCGATGCGTCCGCCTTTTGCAGCAGCAGCTCCACACAGTGCCGCTGCAGGGTGCTTTCGGCCTGTTCCCAGGTTTCCTCGCCCAGGCGGTTGTCGGTAAACAGCAGGTCAAACCCCGCGGCCAGCGGGCCGTCCGCCTCCTTTTTGCCGCCCACCGCCGCCCAGGCCGCGAGCCCCGGCGGGCGGGTAAACCGGACGGTATCCCCCAGCCGCACTACAGCAGCCACGGACGGATCAGCCACCAGATCACCCCCCATACCGCCGAGGCCAGCAGGCCGTACACCAGCACCGGCCCGGCAATGCTGAACATCCGCGCCCCCACGCCGGTCACCAGTCCCTCGCACCGGAACTCGATCGCCGGGCTTACCACCGCGTTGGCAAACCCGGTGATGGGCACCAGCGTGCCCGCCCCGGCTTTGGCCGCCAGTTTCTGGTACCAGCCCAGCCCGGTCAGCACGCCGCTGATCACAATTAACGTGGCGCTGGTCAGCGTGCCCGCGTCGCTCAGGGTATGCCCCGCTGCCAGCCAGGCGGTGCGGATGCCTTCCCCCAGCAGGCAGATGCCGCCGCCCACAAAAAACGCCCACAGACAGTCCCGCAGCAACGGCGAGCGGGGACAGGCCTGCTTCAGCAGCCGGGCATATTGTTCCTTGCTGAACTCCATACAGCACCCCCGAAACAGTTGTTGAGGGATAGTTTGCCCGTCGCCGGGCCGTTTATGCGCAAAACAAACCGCGCGCCGGGACTACGGCGGCCCCGGCGCGCGGAAAATTCAGGAGGAATGGCGGCGCAGCAGCCCCGCCTGTTGGATGAACCGGTCGGCCCGGTCGGTGTCGGGCGGGGTACACAGGCTGACCACCACATAGGCGGCCAGCGACAGCCCCACCCCCAGCAGGATCTGGGCGGTGGATTGGCTGGCCCAGAAAGCCGGAACCACGCCGCCCTCGGGCAGGGTGTCGAACAGCACCGAGCCCGCCATGCCGGTAAGCACCACCCGCGGAAGCCCCCGAACAGGGAATAGATCAGTACGATACCGGTGCCCGCCAGCACCGCCAGGGTGTAGTCCAGCCCCAGATAAGCGCTGAAAAAGCTGCCGATGCCCACCATCTGGGACGCGGCGGAAAAGGTCATGAAAATCAAAATCATCACCGACAACAGGCGCGCCACGGCGGGGGAGTACCGGGCTTCCATCATGGCGCCCTGGGTCAGAAACGGCACCCGCCGGATGGCCCGGGCCCCCAGCATCATCAGAAAGGTGGCCAGCAGCACCGGCACCCCGTAGTACCAGAAAGCGCCCAGCCCGTCGGTGTAGGCCAGGTCGGCGGTGGAGATGGCCGAGCCCGCCCCCCACCAGGAGGCCACAAAGGTGATGGACAGCGCCCAGAACGGCAGGCTGCGCCCGGCAAAAAAGTAGTCCAGCACGTTGTGGCTCTTCTTTTCCCGGGTCACGACAAAGAGCAGCAGGGCAAAATAGAGCACAAGGCCGATCAGCGCGGCGGTTTGCAGCGGGGACATGGCGATACCTCCCGTCAGATGGAATGGCAGCATGATACCGCGGCGGACAAGCCACTGTCAAGCGCCGCGGCAAAAACCGGCTTATTGCGGCATATACCACCAGGAATTGAACTGGTACAGATAGGTGCGGGCCCCGCGGGGCATCTGGGTCAGGGCGTTGAACACGTTGTAATAGTCACCCGCGCCCATGCCCAGCGCCAGCGCGCCCCAGATCAGCAAAAAGTACCATTGCGGAAAAACCATCCCCACCAGATAGGGCACCAGCCCGAACACCAGATTGGGCAGCAGGCTCATGAACACAAACCGGCCCCGGGACATATCCTCCGGCCCCACCACAAACAGCATCCCCTGCTGGCGGTAGGTGTACAGGTATACGTCCTTTTTGAAGCAGACCGCGTGCAGCAGCTCATGGGGCAGCAGAATGGCCATGGACAGCAGCCAGCCGCCCGCCAGATGCCAGACGCTGGAATAGGCCCCGCCCCGCAAGAACGCCGCCGCCAGCAGAAGGATCATCAGAACCAGCGCGACCCCGTTTGCCAGCAGTGCCAGCTTTTTGGGGTCCTGGGCTTCCTTGAACGGCACCGCGCCGGGTTTGTGTTCCCCGTGGGGCAGACTGGCCGGGTCGCCGGAAAACCGGCCCATGCAATGCAGTTTCATATGGGTTCTCCTTTGTGCTTGATGGCTTCACTATAGCAAAAATCCCGCCCGCCGGCAAGGGCGAACGGGACAACATATAAAACGTGCAGGCCGGATAGCTCCGGCCCGCTGGATGGGGTCTGGGGTCTGCGACCCCAGATTGGCCTATTATTCGTTTCTGCCAAACTCGCAGAGCCTGAGGTTGGGGTTGTGCTCCATCGCCCAGTCGATGCTGGGCAACAGCTGCGAGATGAATCGGCCCTCAAAGAGGGGCGATGAATCCGCAGATGTCCCATTACGCAGCGGACGGGCGAGAAGGCGG
>NZ_NFLN01000031.1 GCF_002160955.1 Gemmiger sp. An120 | reverse complement strand
ATCCCACCCCGGTTCCCACTCCGGTTCCGGAGACCCCGGTGATCCCGGTGGCTCCTGTGACTCCGGCGGATGACGGCGATGACGCAGCGGTCGTGGATGACGGCGAGGATGCCGAGGATATCGAGGACGAGGAGACCCCGCAGGCTTCTCCCGAGGCCACTCCGGCCCCTGAGGCTACTGCGGAACCCGAAGAGATCGAAGACGACGCTACCGCCCAGGCGGGCGTGAGCGGCTGGGCTCTGATCAACCTGATCCTGATGGTGCTCACCGTGCTGGCCGGTCTGGTTATGCTGGGCCTGCGCTTCGCGGGCAAGAGCGGCGCTCTGCACCTGATCGGTGTGGTTCCCGCCCTGGTTTCTCTGATCGCTTTCTTCGTGACCGAGGACATGAGCCTGCCCATGGTGATGACCGACCGCTGGACCCTGATCATGGCGCTGATCGCCGTGGTTCAGATCGTCCTGATGGTGCTGGGCCGTCACGGCCAGGACAACAAGGACAATGCGAACGCCTGATGCGCCGCACTGACCGGTAATACAAAACAATAAACCGGGCGGCATGGTTCCTGAAAAGGAATCATGCCGCCCGGCTTTTTTATTCTTTCCAGCGCAGTGCCCGCAAGGCCTGCTTTTGCTCCGGCGTAATCCGGTAGCTTTCCACCGCTTTCTGGATGGTTTTGTTGTGTACCCAGCGCGGCAGGCGCCGCTCTTGCAGCCAGGGCAACACAACCGGATACTGTTTGGCCAGCGCCGTGGCAAAATACCAGGCCACCATCATGTTTACATAATATTCCTCACAGCACACCGATGCCGCCCATTTCAGCTGTTCCGGCTGAAACCAGGGATCGTCCAGATACCAGCGCAGCAGAATCCCCACACCAAACCGCACGGTAAAGGGATGGTCGGATGCCATCCAGCGCTGCGCCTGCTCGGCCAGTGCGGCGGGTCGTGCCGCAAAGGCGCGGGGGCTCAGCAAATCGCAGGTGGCCCAGTTGTCCACAACGGGCAGAAAGGCGTCCAGCGCCGCCACGGCGGCGTCGTAGTCTTTCTCCTCGTTGATCAGCAGGCCGTGCAGGTTGTTCTCGTCGTAATACTGGTGCGGCAGCCGGGCCAGAAACGCCCGGGCTTCATCGGTGCCACGCAGCTGGCGGGCCAGCCGGCGCAGCGCGGGCATCCGCACCCCCAGTACCCGCTGCGGATCTATGGTGGGGATCAGCGCCGCCTGAAAACTCTGGTAGGCCGGATCGGCCAGTTTCCGCAGCCGGGCCAGAATATCGTGTTGTTCCACAGGGTTCCTCCCGTTACTTTTCCAGCGAGAACCGCCAGGCCTGTTCCAGCCAGCCCAGCAGCTCCTCGTCCAGCTGGTCGGGCCGCTCCACCAGCACATGATGGGTCCAGCGGCGGGGATATGGCTCTACCGCCACCGCGATGCGGGGCGATTCCAGCCGGTCCGCCAGGCCAAAGGAAACCACCAGACATATCTCCGGCCAATCCTTGCGGCGGCGCACCGGCAGCGAAGCCATGGCGTAGATATATTTGCTGCGGAACGAGATCTGGCTGCGGCTCACCTTGATGGAGGTGCCGGGGCAGCGGGTGAGCAGCTGCTGGCGCAGTGCTTCATACACCGGCAGCATGGCGGGCATCCGGTCAAAAAACAGCAGTTCATCATTGGTGATCGGCTCCATACCGGTCACCCCTGCAGCCAGGCCAGAATGTCGGCGGCGTTGGTGTCCGGCTTGACCTTGGGCATGGCCTTTTCAATCGTGCCGTCCGGCCCGATCACATAGGTGCTGCGCACTACCCCCATGCTTACCTTGCCGTACTGCTTCTTCTCTTTCCACACGTCGTAAGCCTGCAATACGGTCAGTTCCGGATCGGACAGCAGGATAAAGGGCAGTTCGTATTTGGCCGCAAACTTTTCGTGGGAAGCAGCCGAGTCCTTGCTGACCCCGATCACCTCCACGCCCAGTTCCTTGAAGACGTCATAGTTCTGGGCAAAGCCGCAGGCCTGCCGGGTGCAGCCGGGGGTGTTGTCCCGGGGATAGAAATAGAGCACCACCCGCTTGCCCGCAAAATCCGACAGGGATACCGGGTTTCCGTTTTTGTCCGGCAGGGTAAAATCCGGCGCTTTGGTTCCAACTTCCAGCATGGTTCAATCCTCCTTGATAAATACCAGTGTGTCCGGCCGCGAATCCGCGGCGCTGTATTGAAAGCCCAGGTCGGTAAAATCCAGGGCGTCCTCCGGCGTTTGGGCCCCTTTTTCGGCAAGATGGCGCACCATCCGGCCCCGGGCCATCTTGCACAGGGTGGCCTTTTCCACCAGTTTGTCCCCCTTGCGGGTCACAAACCGGCATTCCACCCAACGCACCGAATCCGGCAGGTGGGGCCGCACCGCCCGGCTGTACTCCTTGGATGCCAGATCCAGCAGGCAGTTATCCTCCGCGGCCAGGTGGGCGGCCAGCCGCCCGCCCCAGAAGCCGTATAGATCTTTCTGCCCGTCCATCGGCAGCTTGGCCTGCATCTCCAGCCGGTAGGGGATGACCGCGTCAAAGGGGCGCAGTACCCCGTACATCCCGGACAGGATGCGCAGATGGGCCTGGATATAGTCCAGCTGCCCGCTTTCCATCACCTGCGGGGCCATGTACTGGTACTGAATGCCCTCGTAGGCCAGAATGGCCGGGGTCAGCGCCCGGTCCGGGTCGGCGGTGCGCAGCCGCTCCACGTTCATGGCAGCCAACGATTCGCTGCATCCCCACAGGGCTTTCAGCTGTTCCGGTGGCATGGCCTGCAAAGTGGCCAGCAGCCGTTTCGCGTCGGCCAGAAAGGCCGGTTTGCCCAGCGGCGGCAGGCTGTCGGAATCCACCCGCATCTTCTTGGCGGGGGAGATCAGAATTTTCATGGCTTCTCCTTACGCGCCCGGTTCAATGGCTACCTTGACCACCCCGTCCCGGCGCAACTCAAACAGGGCGAAAGCCTCCTCCACCCGGCAAAGGGGGAAGGTATGGGTGATCAGCGGGGTGGTGTCCAGCTTGCCCGCGGCGATCAGCGCCAGGGTCTCGCCGCAGTGACAGCCGTCCACACCGCCGGTCTTGAAGATCAGATTTTTGCCGTACATATCCGGCAGCGGCAGGGTCTGGGCCGTGTCGTACAGCCCCACCACCGTGACCACTGCGTTGGGCCGGGCCGTTTCCCAGGCCAGGCGGAAACTGTCCGCGCTGCCCGCGCACTCCAGCACCGCGTCCGCGCCGCCGTGTTCGCTGTGCGCCTGCACAAAAGCCACTGCGTCCGCCGGGACCACCGTGAGAACATCCGGGTACAGCCGTTCCACAAAGGCCCGGCGGGCCGGGTCCGGCTCACAGACAATGATTCGGCCGGGCTGCTTGAGCCGCAGGCACTGCAGGGTGCAGATGCCGGTGGGGCCCGCGCCCAGAATCAGCGCGGTGTCGCCCGGGCGCACCCCGCTGATATCCGCCGCCCAGTAGCCGGTGGCCAGCACGTCCCCCACAAACAGGGCCTGCCGGTCGGTCACCGTGTCCGGAATCGGGTCCAGGCCCTGATCCGCGTAGGGAACCCGCACATACTCCGCCAGCCCGCCGTCGATGCGGCAGCCCAGCGCCCAGCCGCCCTGCGGGTCGGTGCAGTTGTTCACCCAGCCGTTCTGACAGAAAAAGCATTCGCCGCAATAGGTTTCCACATTCACGGTCACCCGATCGCCGGGACGCACTCGCCGCACCGCCGGGCCGACCTCTTCCACGATGCCCACCATCTCATGGCCCACCGTGATGCCGGGCACCGCCCGGGGCACCGAGCCGTGCTTGATATGCAGGTCACTGGTGCAGATGCTGGCCAGGGTCACCCGCACGATGGCGTCCCGGTCGCTCTGCAGCCGGGGACGGGGCTTGTCCAGAAGTTCGAATTTTCCGGGGGAAACATAGGTGTATGCCAGCATATGCAACGCCTCCTGTCTGGTTTGCTGGTTTTATTATACCCTCCCGCCGCCGGGGCCGCAAGCGGGAAGGGGAGCGCCAATCATCGGCAGAATACTACCGATTGTCGGCGGCGGCTTGCTTACCGGAGACGAACGCGGTATGCTGAACCCATAAGGGGGCGATGCCATGAAGATCGAGATCCGCATTGATCCGGACTGCACCGAGCCGCGGGCCATCATCCTGACCGCGGCTGTGACCCGCGAGGTGGAGACGGCGGTCAATGCGCTGCGCCAGAGCGGGCCCGGTTTGCTGGCGGGGCTGCGGGACGGCCGGGTGGAACTGCTGGAGCCGGACAGCCTGCTTCGCATCTGGGCGGAGGGCGGCCGGGTATACGCGGCCGCCGGGCAGGGGGTATATACCCTGCGCCAGCGGCTGTACGAGGTGGAGCAAACGCTGGACCCGACCCGTTTTGTGCGCATATCCCACGGAGAGATCATCAACCTGCGGCGGGTGGAGCACTTTGACCTGAATCTGGCCGGCTCCATCTGTGTGCGTCTTGCCGACGGCACCGTGACCTGGGTGTCCCGCCGGTATGTGCCCCGCATCCGTGCTATGCTGAAACTGTGAGGTGACAAACGATGAAACGAATGATCCTGTTCCGCACGCTGAACGGTTTGGTGGCGGGCATTGCGCTCAGCCATGCGATCGCGCTCCTTTCCTCACTGGGAAGCGGCGCCTATCTTCCCTGCGCTCCGGCGCTGATCACGGCATGCGGCAGCGTGCTGCGGGCGGTTGTTCTGCAAACGGTTCTGAGCGCGGTGCTGGGGGCGGTCTTTGGGGCGGCGTCGGTGATCTGGAGCCTGGAACACTGGAGCATCGCCCGCCAGACAGCGGTTTATTTTACGGTCACCGCCGCCGTGATGCTGCCGGCGGCGTATGCCTGCTGCTGGACGGAGCGCAGTCTGACAGGGGTGCTGTGCTATGGAGGTATCTATCTGGGCATCTTTGCCCTGATCTGGCTGCTTCAGTTTCTGGCCGTGTGGCGCAGTGTGCGGCACCTCAACAACAAGCTGGAATAAGGTTTTGGGCCCGGCGGAACAGGCGGATTCGCCGGGCCCTCTTGCGCTTTTCAGCAGAAGGCGGTATTATGTAGTTAGTCTTAACTAACCAGCGGGAGTGGAAACTATTGCCGCCCTGCACAGCATGGAGGAACCGCGTATGCTGAAAGCGTTTCTGGAAAACTGCAAGCGCCCCCAAGGCGGCTTTGGCCGTCTGATACTGCGGGGGATGAACAACGGCCACGGCCCGGTGGCCGGCTGGGCTTTCGACCGGATGGAATGGCCGGTCAATGGTCGGATACTGGATATCGGCTGCGGCGGGGGCGGCAATATTGCCCGGCTGCTGCGCCGCTTGCCCGGCTGCCGGGTGGATGGGGTGGACTATTCCGGCGAGAGCGTGGCGGTGAGCCGCCGGGTCAATGCCCGGCAGGCGGACCGCTGCCGGGTAGTGCGCGGCGATGTGATGGCGCTGCCCTTTGCGGATGCAAGCTATGACGCGGCGCTGGCAGTGGAAACGGTGTATTTCTGGCCGGACCTGACCGCCGGCCTGCGGGAGGCGGCGCGGGTGCTGCGTCCGGGCGGGGCGCTACTGGTGGTCACCGAGATGAGCGACCCGCAAAAGGGCGCGGTCTGGAGCCACAACTGCCCCGGCATGACCATCTATACCCCGGCGCAGCTGCGAGCCGCGCTGGAAGCGGCGGGCTTTTCCGTTACGGTATATACCAAAGGCGTCTGGACCGCCGCCGTGGGCCAAAAGCAAAACTAGATATCACGTCGCCGCAAAAAACGCCTTCCGCTTGCGGGCGATCTGGTAGCCAAGCTCCACGGCTTCGTCTTCGGACAGGCACAGGGTGCCGGCAATGCGGGCCAGGGATACGCCGCTGCGCAGCAGATCGGCAAGCGCCCGTTCCCGTGTGGACAGGCTGGCACGGAACTGTTCTTCCATGATCCGGTCTTCCGCCTGCTGCAGCCCGCCGGAACTGGCGGTTGCGGCGGTGCCGTACAGGCAGAAATTGCCCTCCCCGGTGAGCGGCGCGTCCAGAGATCGCTGGCCGTAAGCCGCGGCGTGCGGACGGTTTTCTGCCAGCAGGTGCTTGCAGATCCGTTCCTGCAGATAGTCCTCCCACTCGCCGCAGCCGGCCTGATAGCCTTCCACCGCCTCCAAGAACGCCTCCCGCGCGGCGGCCCGCCGGTCGGCCAGCGGGGTGCTTCTGGCAATTTTGCTGACCGCTTCATCCAGCACATGCTGATACAGGATCAGCAGCTGCTCCGGATCGTACCGGCGCTGGCCGGTGGCCCGGTCGCAACGGCGACGGGGCAGGACCCGCCCCAGATAAAACCCGGTCATCTCATCTTTGGTAAACAGAAAGGTCACCGGCAGCCGCAAACCGGTGGCCTGGATGCGGCAGGCAAGGGTCTGGACGTTCAGAACGCCGCACCGGGGCAGTTCAATGTCCTCCACCCGGCCCACGGCAATGGCCAGTACCTTGCGGCGCTCGTCAAATCCCAGCCGGATATACCGGGGCAGCACGGCCCGCAGCCCCCGGCCCAGATACAGCTTGCCGTCCAGACTGACCGAAGCCCGCAGAGAACAGCGTCTGTCCTCCTTTTTGAACCACAGAAAATTGTAGTCGGGTCGCATGAAAACCTCCTTCAACGGTGGATGGGTGTGTTCACCTGCCATCTTACAGGATTCGACCGCAAAGGAGAATAGCCTGCCGCAATAGTTCCCCCCGTAAAGTGTAAATAACGCAAAGAATGAGGCGTCCCTTGTAAAAGGACGCCTCATTTCAACAAAAAGTATAATTGTGCTTACTCGGCCGCGGGAACCTCGATCTCCATATCGGAGAGCGGATAGGTCACGCAGGGGTGTACAAAGCCGAACTTCCGGTCGGCCTCGCGGCGGCCGTCCCGGCCGTCGGCAATGCGGAATTCGCCGCCCAGCCACTTGCTGTGGCAGTAGCCGCAGCCGCCGGCCCGGCACTTGCTGGGGGCGGGCACACCGGCCCGTTCCATGGCGGTGAGCAGGGTTTCGTTCTCGGCCGCGTCCAGGGTGTACACCTTGTCCCGGATATGCACCGTCAGTTTGAAGCAACGGGGCGCATCCAGCGTCAGGTCGCCGCAGCAGGTGGCGTCCCGGCGGATTGCCTTGACCGGCAGACCGTAGGGGGCCAGCTGGGCGCCCACAAAGTCGTACATGGCTTTGGGCCCGCACAAAAAGAAGGTGGCGTTGTGTACATCCACGTATTTTTCCAGCAGGGCGGCGCTGACAAAGCCGTGCTCAAAGCCGGGCTTTTCCTCGTCGCTCAGCACATACACCACCCGCAGGCCCTTCCGGGTCAGGGCGTCCAGTTCCGCCTTGTAGGCCAGATGGGCTTCGTCCCGGGCGCCGTAGAACAGCAGCATCTCGTAGGACTCGTCCCCCTCGGCCATGCTGCGGGCCATGGAGATAAACGGGGTGATGCCCGCGCCGCCCGCGATGCAGACGATCTGCTTTTTATCCCGCAGGGTCTCGTAGTGGAACTCGCCGGAGGGCTCGCTCATGCGGAACCGGTCGCCGGGCTTGACCTCCCGGTTCAGCCAGCCGGAGAAGAAGCCCGCGTCGGCCACGCCCAGAGTCAGTACATTCTCCAGCGCCTGCCGGGGGCTGGATACGATGGAGTAGGGGCGGCTGACCAGGCTGTCGCCCACCGGGGCCTGCAGGCTCACATACTGGCCGGCCCGGAAGAAGGGGAACGCATCCCCGTCCAGCCGCTTGAAGGTCAGTTCGGTCATGCCGGGAACCAGCACACGCACCGCGGTCAGTTCTACCTCCATCATGCCGGGGTGCAGGCGGCGGGCCTGCTGGTTGACCCGGTAATCCCGGGGCAGCGGCTCAGGGGAACCGGCCTCCAGCGCCGCCCGGCGGTTGGGAACCAGTTTTTTGAACCGCAGCATATCCATAAAGCCGAAGATCTGTTTCTTGAAGTTCATCTTACTTCACCTCCCGTTTCAAATCGCCCACCGTCTGCCGGCCGGACAGATCGCCGGACACATAGGAGCTGGAATATCCGCTGGAACGCATGGCCCAGCCGCCCGCAAACCGCAGGTTGGGGAACAGCTGCGCGTCCTCTTTCATCATCATCATGCGGGGCATCAGGCTGTCCCAGTCGGCGGTTTCATAGCCGTAAATTACGCCCTGGGGATGGCCGCAGTACCGGGCGTAGGTGGTGGGGCTGGCCACGGCGATCTCCTCGATGGCGTCCCGGATCTTACAGCCGGTTTCCCGCTCAAATACCCGGATCATATCGTCCGCCACCCGGTCCTTGGCCTTGAAGTAATCGGTATCGGCCACGTTGCCCCAGTCGTCGGACATGAACATGGTGGTGAAGTACATCATGCAGGTGCCCTCCGGCGAGCAGCCGGGCCAGGCGTTGTTCAGGCAGACGGTGGCCTGTACGTGGTTGGTGTCCACCTTGCGCATCATGTCGTACTGCTTGACGCTGTCGGCGGTGTCGTAGATGAAGTAGTTGTGGCTCTTGATGCCCAGCTCCTCGGCGGACTTGTTCAGGCCCAGGAACAGGGTGTAGCCCCGCCCGGCAAAGGTGCGGGAGTTGGTGGCGCGCACCATCTTTTCGGTCACGGCCTTTTCATCCAGCAGCTTGCCGAACACCAGGTGCGGCGCACAGTTGGCGATCACATGGCGGGTGGGGATCAGGGTGCCGTCGGCCAGTTCCACGCCGGTGATGGCGCCGGGGCCCTCCGCGTGGATCTTGACGGCAGGGGAGTTGTACCAGATATCGCCGCCCAGTTCCCGGATGCGGGCATCCATCGCCAGGCTGATCTCGTGGGAGCGCATCTTGGGCATCCAGGCGTCCCGGGTGATGTACCGGATCACCATGGAGCCGTAATGCAGAAAACTCATCCGGTCGCAGTCCACGCCCAGGTAGCACCAGTAGGCGTTCAGGATATCCCGGGCGCGGGGCGGCATCTTCAGCGCCTCCAGCACCTGGTTCACCGAGTAGCTGCCCGCCTTGATGAAGTTGGGGAAATTCTTCTTCATGTACTCGGAATCGGTGTTGCCGTTTACCGAGTTGGAGTAGGTCTGGGCGGCCCGCACCTCTTCGCACAGGTCGAAGAAGTCGGTCATCGACCGGCGGGACCCGGGCACATATTCCTCCATCTTGTCAATGAAGGCCTGCACGCCGAAGGGCATCTCGCAGTCGTATTTTTTGTCGGTGGTGATCAGGTGATAGGCCTCGGGGATGCGCAGCCAGTCGATCTTGTCCTCCACACCCAGATCCCGGAACAGGGTGCGGATATCGCCGGGCTCTTCGGGGGAGCCGAAGTCGTTCAGTTCATGCAGGCTGGCTTCAAATTCAAACCGGCCCCGCTTGAAGCTGGTGGCAAACCCGCCGGGCAGATTGTGCTTTTCCAGCACCAGGCAGGAATACCCGCCCTGCAGCACCCGGATCGCGGCGGTCAGGCCGCCGTTGCCGGCGCCGATCACAACCACGTCGTAGGCTTTGGTCGTGTGCTTTTCCATAATAACCTCCCTTGTTTTATCCAATGAGATGTCTGGACCGTTCCAGCCAATAGGCAAGCGTCGCTTCGTCCGGAACCTGCTTGTAGTGCCGCAGCAGGATTACAAAGATGTCGGTCAGTTCCCGGTCGATCTCCTCGGCGGACATATCCCGGTATCCGGTGGCGATCATAACACCCAGGCCGTAGCAGTAGTACTGCATCCGCCGGTGCATTTCGGCCGCCTGTTCGCCGCTCATCTCCAGGTTGCTGGCCAGCAGCTGCAGCGTCAGTTCCCGGTTGGGATCCTCCAGCAGGGTCTGCCCCGGCTCCCGCCGGCGCAGGTACAGGTACTGGAACAGCTCCTTTTCCTCGGCGGCAAACCGAAGAAATACCCGGCCGAAATCCTTGTAGCTGGTGCAGTGCGCCGCCAGATAGGTCTGCCGCAGGTATTCGGGCAGCGCCTCGAACAGTTTTTCCTGGCTGCCGAACTCCGAATACAGCGGCTGGGTGGAACACCCCAGCTGTGCCGCGATGCTGCGCACCGTCGGCGTTTGCTTTTGCCGGATCACCTGGGCGGCGGCGGCCAGTATATCCTGCTTCTGAATCCTCTTTTTTGGCGGCATACAGCCCTCCTGCAGATAAAATAACGCTTGTTATAAATCAGTCTACCGCGTACAGAGGGAAAATGCAAGAGGAAATTGTGATTTTTTTGTTTAAGTTGAATTGTGGAAAAATCCCCGGCCCGCGTCCGGCCTTGGCAGGGGGGCGGGCCGGGGATCCGGCGGTTCAGATTACCCGCACTTCCCGGATATTGAACTCCCGCCCGCTGAGCAGCTCCTTGTCAAAGCTGCCGCACTGGGGGCAGTAGCCCTTGGTGGGCACGATGGAAAACTCCTTGCCGCAGCGTTTGCAGCGGCCCACCGCAGGGATGATCTCCATCTCCAGCTTGGCATCCCGGAACAGCGGCCGCTGCCGGGCGGCGGGAAAGCAGGATTCAAAGTAGTGGGGCACCACCGAGGAAACCTCGCCGATCTCCATGACCACCGTGTCCACGGCGGTCACGTCCTCACCGGCCAGGGATTCCTCGATCACCCGGGCCATCTCAAATACAAGCCCCAGTTCATGCATGGCGCGCGCCTCCTCAGTCCTTCTTGCCGGTGAACACATCCTTCACCGACCGGGCGGCGATGCGGCCCACCCGCTTGACCATGTTGGGGGTCAGCTTCAGGGGAATGCCCTCGAAGGTGTTGTATTCCACATGGTACTTCTTCTCCAGATGGATGGCGTCGAACTTGCACTTGGTGGTGCACTGGCCGCAGCCGATGCACATCTCCTGGTTCAGCTGCACCGCGCCGCAGCCCAGGCAGCGGCGGGTTTCCTGCTGCATCTGCTCCTCGGTAAAGGTGCAGCGCCCGTCCTCAAAGCTGTCGGGGCGGGTGGCCTTATGCAGCGGCCGCTGGCGGGGCATCCGGTCAAAGCTTTCCAGGTCGGCGGCGGATTTGTCAAACTCCTTGTATACGCGGCGGTCGCGGCCGGCGGTCATGCTTACGCCCTCCCACACGAACCGATGGATGGACACCGCGCCCTGCTTGCCCGCCGCGATGGCGTCGATGGCAAACCGCGGGCCGGAGTAGCAGTCGCCGCCCACAAACACGTCTTTCTGAGCGGTCTGGAAGGTGAGCGGGTCCGCCTGGGCGGTGTTGCCCCGGCCCAGTTCCACCGCGCTGCCCTCCAGCAGGCCGCCCCACTGGATGGACTGGCCGATGCTCAGCAGCACCCAGGCCGCCGGTACGGTCACGGTGTCGTTGTCGTCATACTGGGGGGCAAACCGGTGCTGGGCGTCGTATACGGCGGTGCAGCGGCGGAACACCACCCCGGTGATCCGGCCGTTTTCCACCAGCAGTTTCTTCGGGCCCCAGCCGTTGCGGATCACCACCGCTTCGGCCTCCGCCTCGGCAATTTCTTCCTCCAGCGCGGGCATCTCCTCCCGTCTTTCCAGGCAGTACAGTTCCACGCTTTCCGCCTGCTGGCGCACCGCGGTGCGGGCCACGTCGATGGCCACGTTGCCGCCGCCGATCACCAGTACCCGGCCGTGCAGCGCCGGGCCCTTGCCCTGGCTGACCGCCCGCAAAAAGTCCACGCCGGCGATCACGCCCTCAGCGTCCTCGCCCGCCAGGCCCGGCGCGCGCCCGCCCTGGGCGCCGATGGCCACATAGAACGCCTCAAAGCCTTCGGCGCGCAGCTGGTCCAGGGTCACGTCCCGGCCCACCTCCACGCCGGTGCGGAACTCCACGCCCAGATCCCGCAGGATCTCGATTTCGGCGTTCACGATGCCGCGTTCCAGCCGGAACGCCGGGATGCCCTGGGTGAGCATACCGCCCAGCACCTGTTCCTTTTCAAACACGGTCACCTTGTAGCCGTCCACCGCCAGGAAATAGGCACAGGACAGGCCCGCCGGGCCCGCGCCGATCACCGCGATGGACTTGCCGTAGTCGTGGGCCTTTTCCGGCACAAACCGGTGCTCGGCCTTGAGTTCCTGATCCGCGATGAATTTCTTGATCTCGTCCACCGCCACCGGCTCGTCCAGACCGCCCCGGGTGCAGGCGCTCTCGCAGCTGCGGGGGCAGATACGGCCGCACACCGCCGGGAACGGGTTTTCTTTCTTGATCAGCTCCAGCGCCTCCCGGTACCGGCCCTGAGACGCCAGCTTGATGTATCCCTGTACCGCGATGTGGGCGGGGCAGGCGGTCTTGCAGGGGGCGGTGCCCTCCTCGGCCACGTCCTGCCGGTTCTCCCGGTAGTCCACGTTCCAGTGCTCCTTGGTCCATACGTGATCCCGGGGCGAAACGGTCTCCGCGTCCGGGCCGTGGTCGCACAGCTTCTGGCCCAGCTTCAGCGCGTTTACCGGGCAGTTTTCCACGCACTGGCCGCAGGCCACGCACTTGTCGCTGTCGGTCACCGCCACATAGTTGGAGCGCACCATATCCGGCGCGTTGTAGTAGGAGGCATTGCGGATGGCATAGCAGCCGCAGCCGCAGCAGTTGCAGATGGCGTAGGTCTCGGAGCCGTCGATGTTGGGCACCGAGTGCATCAGGCCGTTTTCCTCGGCCTTGCGCACGATCTCAAAGGCTTCCTCCCGGGTGATCTCCCGGGCGCGGCCGGTGCGGATGCAGTATTCCGCGCCCTCGTTCAGCTGCAGGCACATCTCCTTTTCCAGATGGCCGCAGCCCTCGCCCAGCAGCCGCCGGGAGGTGCGGCAGGAGCAGTCCGCCGCCGCAAACCGGGTGCTGCGGTTCAGGATATCCGCCACCTGCTCATAGGGCGCGGTGTGGCTGTCCCCGTCGATGGCGCTCTGGATGGGGATTGCCCGCATGGGGGAGGCGCCCACCGGCAGTTTGGGGCTCAGCAGGCCGCCCCGCAGCCGGGCGTATTCCTCAAAGGCGGCGGGGATCTCCGGGTGCTCTTCACACTGGGCCCGGTTGTTCATCATCTTTTCCATCACGCCGGGCACGAACACCGGCAGTTCAAACACGTCCACACCGTTCTCGGAATGGAAGATGCTCACGCCGGCTTCGGTCAGCTTGTCCAGCCGGGCCTTGGTTTCCTCCAGGGGCAGGCCGCAGCGGCGGGCGATGGTTTCCAGCGGCTGGGGTTTGCGCAGCTCCAGCGCCAGGGCCACCTCGCACATCTCGTCGGTCACCACGCAGTTGAGCACCTTGTACTCGGGGGCGTTCTCGTCCAGCTTGACCAGCATCGCCACCGAGCCGCTGATCTTCTTGGCCAGTTTCAGGATGTTTTTGCGCACAGCCATGGTTCTTCCTCCTTATTGCTCTTTCCAGGCGCGGATCTGCCGGTCCAGCCAGCCGACCCAGGCCTCCATTCCCTCGCCGGTGCGGGCCGATACCGGGAACATCTCCAGCTGCGGGTTGCGCTGTTTGGCCCGCTGCTCCACCGCCGCCAGGTCAAAGTCGAATACCGGCAGGGTGTCGATCTTGTTCACCAGCAGCGCGTGGCAGACCGAGAACATCAGCGGGTATTTCAGGGGCTTGTCGTCCCCCTCCGGCACCGACAGGATCATGGCGTTTTTGGCCGCGCCGGTGTCGAACTCCGCCGGGCAGACCAGGTTCCCTACATTTTCCAGGATCACGATGCCCAGCTCGAGTATCGCTGCTTACTTCAAATCGCCTTGCTGTTTCGCGGTAACTCAGCTTTTCTGCCATCATCGTTTCAATCACTAGTTTCTTAAATTCTGGCGTGTATCGTTTGTTTGGTATTCCTTTTGGCATAGTAAAGCACCCCACTTGTTATCCAGTATATCATACCGTCTAACAAATGGGGTGCAGTTCACATCCCAAGGCGCGCGCCGGTTATTTCATATGTCAGGAGGCGTGCCGCTCCAGCAGCTGCTGCAGCTGGGCCAGCAGATCGCCGTTGCCGTTCAGGCTGATATTGCCCACGTTTTCGCAGATGCGCTCGATGTACTCCATCTCTTTCAGCCGCATCAGGGTGCGGTTTTCCTCCATCAGGCGGGCGGTGTTCAGCAGGCTGCGGGTGGAGGCCACCTCCTCCCGACGGGTGATTACGTTGGCCTGGGCCCGCTTTTCCGCCACCAGCACCGTGTTCATGATCTCCCGGATCTCGCCGGGCAGGATAATGTCCTTGACGCCGCCGTCGGTGATCTCCAGATACAGGGCCGGGGCTTTTTCCCGCAGCCGGGCCAGCACCTGGGCGGACAGCTGCTCCTTGCTCTCCAGCAGCTCGTCCAGCCGCTGCACCCCCACAAACTCCCGCAGGGCCAGTTGCACCGCCACATGCAGCTGCTCGGTGTAGTCGTCGATCTCGGTCAGCACCTTTACCCAGTCGGTGATACGGTAGCTGCACACATAGTTGATCCGCACGCTCACCTTGTCCCGGGTCAGGATTTCCTGGCCAGTTACGTTCAGCTGGGTCAGCCGGGTATCCACCATGTCGGCCTCCACCAGTACGCCGTTGCGCCAGAAGTAGTACCGGCCTCCGTCCAGCACCCGCTGCAGCTGGTGGTCAAAGTACAGCCGGGCTTTCTGGTAGTCCTCCACATCCACCCGCTGGTACAGCGCGGAGGACAGCCGGGCCAGCAGGTAGGCGGGCACCTCCGGCCCGATTTCCGGATTCGTGGTATCTACCAGCCGGAAGGTGTGTTCACCCCGCAGGTTCCAGAAGGCATACCGGCCTTTGCACAGGGCCTCCTGGAACGCTCCGTTCACATAGTGCAGTGCCAGCTGCTGGTCGGCTACCTCCACCGAAGCGGTAGCCCGGGCGATGGCCGGGTCTTCCAGCAGCTGCTCCAGCGGGCAGAACTCGGAGCGCAGCGGGTCTTCCACCGACAGGATCTCCGCCTGCCGCCCGCCGTACAGCCAGTGCCGCCCCGGCTCCAGCATCCGCACAAATTTTCCGTGGCGGAACAGCAGCCCGCGCTGATTGTCCTGAACGATGATAGCTTTCATATGGATAACCTCCTTTATAAAAGGGAAAAGAATCGGGGGCGTTTTCCCACGGGCGGCCCTGTGCGGCCGCGGGCTTGAGCGCGTTTGTCCGGCAGGCGGAAGAAGAGTCTCTGGCCTGCACGGCAATCCGCGCGGTATCCGCCCGCGGGCAGGGCCCGGGGCCGCTGCCCCCAAACGGGGGCGGAGAAAACGCCGGAAGTGGTGCCCCTTGCGGGGCGCTGCCGCAAAAAGCGGCTCCGTACCAATCGGCTGTGCGGAATGCACAGGCAGGATTTGAACCTGCGAATAATAAAGAGGGGAGTCGAACCCCGCGCGTTGCCGCGTTGCCAGGCAGCGCCCGTCCGGCATACGCTTCGGAAATTCCCCGCGCACCGCGGCGGTCTGTCATCCGCCCTGACCGGCCCTGCACCCAGAGAATACCAGATTTTTCCGCCCGGTTCATGGAAAAAAAGGTGCGCACTTGCTTTCCGTGTGACCTTATCACAGACCCGCGCCCCTATTCGGGGTATACTAAGATCAAACAAAAAGGAAAGGGGCTGGCAACTATGGCAGCTTTGAATATCAATCAGGAACAATTTCGCGAGATGATCCAGGGGGACAAGCCCGTGCTGGTGGATTTCTGGGCGCCCTGGTGCGGCTACTGCCGCCGGATCGCCCCGGCCTACGAAAAGATCGCCGAGGAATACGGCGACCGGCTGGCGGTGGTGAAACTCAACATCGACGAGGCCGAACAGGTTACCGACGAGGAGGGCGTGGAGGTCATCCCCACCCTGATCCTGTACAAGAACGGCAAGGCGCTGGACTCGGTGGTGAACCCCGGTTCCAAGGCGGCCATCGACCAGTTTATCCGGGAGGCCCTGGAGAAGTAAGGAGGCAGCGTCCATGAGCGAACCCCATGTATACGATATGATCGTAGTGGGCGGCGGCCCCGGCGGCTATACGGCCGCTTTGTACGCCGCCCGGGCCGGGCTGGATACCCTGGTGCTGGAGAAACTCTCCGCCGGGGGCCAGATGGCCCTGACCGAACAGATCGACAACTACCCCGGTTTTGAAGAGGGCGTTGACGGCTTTACCCTGGCGGAACGGATGCAGACCCAGGCCGAGCGGTTCGGCGCCAAGACCGAATACGCCCAGGTGGACCGCATGGATCTGACGGCGGTTCCCAAGGTGCTGGAAACCAGCGAGGGAACTTTTTACGCCCGCACCGTGGCGGTGGCCACCGGGGCCAATCCCCGGGAACTGGGCCTGCCCGGCGAAGCGGCCCTGACCGGCCGGGGCGTGGCCTACTGCGCCGCCTGCGACGGGATGCGGTATAAAGGCAAAACCGTGGTGGTCGTGGGGGGCGGCAACTCTGCCGCCGCGGACGCGATGCTGCTCAGCCGGGTGGCGAAAGAGGTGATTCTGGTGCACCGGCGGGATACCCTGCGGGCCACCAAAATCTATCACGATCCGCTGATGCAGGCGGAGAATATCGAATTCCGCTGGAACAGCGTGGTGGCAGAACTGCTGCAGGACGGCAAGCTTACCGGCGTGAAGCTGCGGGATGTGAATACCGGCGAGGAAACCACCATCCCCTGCGACGGAGTGTTCATCAGCGTGGGCCGCAAGCCCGCCACCGACCTGGTGGAGGGCCAGCTGACGCTGGACCGCAGCGGGTACATCGTGGCGGATGAAACCACCCGCACCAACATCCCCGGCGTGTACGCCGTGGGGGATGTGCGCACCAAACCCCTGCGCCAGGTGGTAACGGCGGTGGCCGACGGGGCCACGGCGGTGCACATGGCGGAGGAGTATCTGGCGGGAGGCGAATAACATGAAAGAACGCATCAAGCGCTGGCGGCGTCCGGCCCTGTTTATCCTGGGCGGCGCGCTGGCGGGCCTGGCCTGGCATTACCTGGTGGGATGCTCCGGCAATACCTGCACCATCGCCGCCAGCCCGGTCAACTCCATGTTGTATATGGCGGTGATCGGCTGGCTGCTGTCGGTGGCGCTGGCGCCCGGCTGCCGGGGAAACTGCCGCCGGTAAATAAAGAACAGAACGGCCGCGGGTGAAAGCCCGCGGCCTATTTTTGTGCCGCCGCCTTTCCCGATTGCAAGACCCCGCCGCCCGTGCTATGATGGGATTATCACAGGAGGATACAGACATGGTTATTCTGATCGCGGGGGCCTCCCACACCGGAAAAACCGCCCTGGCCCAGCGGCTGGTGAAACAATACGGATATTTCTGCTTGTCCATCGACCATCTGAAGATGGGGCTGATCCGCAGCGGGTATACCACCCTCACCCCCTTGAGCGATGACCGGGAACTGACCGGTTACCTGTGGCCGGTGGTGCGGGAGATGATCAAAACCGCCATCGAAAACAGCCAGGACCTGATCGTGGAGGGCTGCTACATTCCCTTTGACTGGCAGCAGGATTTCCCGGCGGAGTACCGCGCCCGTATTCGGTATATCTGCCTGGTGATGAGCGAGGGATATATCCGCCGCCATTACCGGGAGATCAAACAATACGCCAGCGTGGCGGAGCAGCGGCTGGACGATTCGGATTGCACGCTGGAAACCCTGCTGCGGGACAACGCCCAGACGCGGGAAGCCTGCCGCCGGTACGGGCTGGAGCCCGTCCTGATCGAGAAAGAGTATCCAACAGAATTCAAGCTGTAACAAAGGAGGCGCCTTGTATGCCCCTGCAAATCGTGCGAAACGACATCACCACCATGAAGGTGGACGCCATCGTCAACGCCGCCAACGAGAGCCTGCTGGGCGGCGGGGGCGTGGACGGCGCCATCCATCGTGCCGCCGGGCCGGACCTGCTGGCGGAATGCCGCACCCTGCACGGCTGCCAAACCGGGCAGGCCAAAATCACAAAAGGGTACCGTCTGCCCGCCCGGTATGTGATCCATACGGTGGGGCCGGTCTGGCGGGGCGGGCAGCAGGGCGAAAGGGAACTGCTTATCTCTGCCTATCGTTCCTCGCTGGAGCTGGCCCTGGCTCACCGGTGCGAAACGGTGGCCTTTCCGCTGATCTCCTCCGGCGTGTACGGGTACCCCAAGGATCAGGCGCTCAAGGTGGCGGTGGATACCATCGGGGATTTTCTGCTGGCCCATGACATGACGGTGTATCTGGTGATCTTTGACCGGGCGGCCTATGCCATCGGGGAAAAACTCTTTGCCGATATCGCCGCCTGGATCGACGACCGGTATGTGGACGCCCATACCGACAGCCGGGAAACCCAGTACCGCCGGGCTATGTCGGCACAGTCGGGCGTCGGAATGCCCGCCTCCTGTGCGGCGGCTGAAGCAGGAGAGGATACGTTTGAACAGCTGATCGCGCGCCTGAACCAGCTGGACGAGAGCTTTTCCCAGATGCTGCTGCGCAAGATCGACGAGCGGGGCATCACCGACGCCCAGTGCTACAAAAAGGCCAATATTGACCGGAAACTGTTCTCCAAGATCCGGTCGGACGTGCATTACAAGCCCTCCAAACCCACCGCTCTGGCCTTTGCCGTGGCGCTGGAACTGCCGCTGGAGGAAGCCCGGGATCTGCTGGGCAAGGCGGGCTATGCCTTTTCCCATGCCAGTAAATTCGACGTGATCGTGGAGTATTTCATCGCCCATCGCAACTACGACATTTTTGAAATCAACGAGGCGCTGTTCGCTTTTGATCAGAGCCTGCTGGGAGGTTGACGCTATGCCCCGTATGGATGTGACCCAGATGCCCTTTGCCAAGCTGTACCCGCTGCTGGTGACCAAGGCGGAAAAGAAAGGCCGCACCCGGCAGGAGGTGGACCAGGTGACCGGTTGGCTTACCGGCTACACGCCGGAGCAGATCGCCGGGCTGGAACAGTCCGAAACCAGCTATGGGGACTTTTTCCGCAATGCCCCGGCCCCGAACCCGAACCGGGCCCTCATCACCGGCAAGGTGTGCGGCGTGCAGGTGGAAACCATTGAGGATCCCCTGATGCGGGAGATCCGCTATCTGGACAAGCTGGTGGATGAACTGGCCAAGGGCCGGCCCATGGAAAAGATCCTGCGCGGATAATGTCGCCCGCCGGGCGACCTGCCAACAGCAAAATCCCCCTATACTGTGGTTGTAGGCCAAACAAACACAGAACAGGGGGATTTTTGTATGAAGAAAGATTTGACCGAACTGGTATTCATCCTGGACCGCAGCGGCTCCATGCAGGGGCTGGAGGGAGACACCATCGGCGGTTTCAACTCCATGCTGGAAAAGCAGAAAAAGCAGCCCGGCGAGGCCTTTGTCTCCACCGTGCTGTTCGATAGCCAAACCGAGGTTATCCACGACCGGGTCCGGCTGGATAAGGTGCGCCCCCTGACCGACAAGGAGTATTACGTCCGGGGCTGCACCGCCCCGCTGGGCGCGGTGGGCGGGGCTATCCATCACATCGGCAACATCCACAAATACGCCCGGCCGGAGGATGTGCCGGAACACACCCTTTTCGTCATCACCACCGACGGAATGGAGAACGCCAGCCGCCGTTATACGGCCCCGCAGGTGCGGGAGATGATCCAGCGGCAAAAGGAGAAATACGGCTGGGAGTTTTTGTTCCTGGGGGCCAATATCGACGCGGTGGAAACCGCGGGCCGGCTGGGCATTGCGCCCGACCGGGCGGTGAACTACCACAGCGACAGCAAGGGCACCCGCCTGAACTACGATGTGGTGGGGCAGGCCGTGGCCACATTCCGCTGCAGCACCCCGCTGGACGAACACTGGAAAGACGCCATTGAGCGGGATTTCCAAAGCCGGAAAAAATAAGACAAAACAGCGGCCGCCCGGATTTCCGGGCGGCCGCTGTGCCGCGTTTACAGGGTGCCGCTCTGGATACGGCGCTTCAGATCCAGCACCTTTTCCTCGATGCGCGCCATCACCGCCAGAAAGGCCGCGTCCTCCTGGCCGGTGGGGTCGTCCAGGCCCCAGTCCTCCCGGTGGGAGCAGGGCAGGGACGGGCACTGCACGTTGCAGCCCATGGTGACCACAATGTCCACAGCGGGCAGATCGGTCAGGGGCTTGTTATACTGGGTCTGTTCCATATCAATGCCGTGTACCTGCTTCATCAGGCGCACCGCGTCAGGGTTGATCCGGGCGCCCGGCTCGGTGCCGGCGGAACAGCTTTCAAACACATCCCCGGCCAGCTGCTTGCCCAGCGCCTCCGCCATCTGGCTGCGGCAGGAGTTGTGCACGCAGAGAAAGGCAACCCGGGGCTTTTGCCCGCTGGATGCCGGAGAAATACCGGCCCCGCGGGTCTGCTGTTCTTGGTTGATCATGGCTTGTCCTCCTTACTGTGCTGTGATGCACGGTAAAAAAAATACCGCAAGCGCAGCAGCGCTTGCGGAAAAGATGGTCCGAGTGGCGGGATTCGAACCCACGGCATCCTGCTCCCAAAGCAGGCGCGCTACCAGCTGCGCTACACCCGGCTGTTTATGCTTTGAACGAGAGATATTATACTATACTCCGCGGCCTGCGTCAAATACAGGTAGCGATGAATAAAAATAAAATATTTGTGGAAAATTTATGGTCTAATTTGGTAAGATAAATTACAAAGTGTTTACAAAAGCGGCGAAATTGAGTATGATAAGGGTAATCAATCCGTTTGTGGATTGCCAGGAGAAAAAGGAGGGCGGCCTATGAGACGACCGACCTGTCTGCTGTTTGTACTCTGTCTGGCTGCGTGTCTGCTGGCGGGCTGTGCGCCTCAAAGCGAAGCACCGCAGCCCACCGCCACCCCGGCGCCTACCCATACGCCTGTGGAGGAAGAGCCGGCAGAACCTGCCTATGAAACGCTGGAGGGCATCAACCCCTATACCGGCCTGCCTCAGGGGGAGAATTATCCCGCCGGCAAGCGCGGCGTGGCGGTGATGATCAACAACGTAAAAGGGGCGCTGCCCCAGAGCGGCATCAACAGCGCCGACCTGCTGTACGAGATGGTCACCGAGGGCGGCGTGACCCGCCTGATGGCCGTGTACCGGGATTACGCCAACATGCCGGTGGTGGGGCCCATCCGTTCCGCCCGGGACCAGCACGTGCAGCTGATGCTGCCGCTGGAATGTCTTTACGCCCATATCGGCGGGTCTACCTACGCCAATGTGTTGCTGGATGTGTTCCATTGCCCGGGGTACCGCTCGCTGGATGGCAAATACCGCAATTTCTACTGGATCGACCAGGAGCGCCGCAAGACCATGGACCAGGACTACTGCGTCTATACCGACGGCCCCACCCTGGCCGCTGCGCTGGAAAAATTCGGCCTGGACACCGATTTCGGGTATGAGATGCCGCAGACGTTCCGGTTTGTGGGCGCGGACGAGCCCGCCCGTGTGCTGGAAGACGGGGTGGCCAAACAGGTGTATCTGCGGTTCTCCGGCTACACCGACTGTGAGTTCCGCTATGACGAGACTACCGGCCGCTACGCCAAGTGGGAGTTCGGCGAACCCCAGGTGGACGAAGGGGACGGCGGCGCCCAGTACCAGGCGGACAACCTGTTCATTCTGTTCACCGAGATCACCAAGTACCCGGACGGGGTGCTCAGCCAGGTGGATCTGTCCGGCCAGGGATATGGCTATTACTTCTGCGATGGCCGGTATGAGCGGGTGCGCTGGATGAAAGGGGCGGCCTCGTCGCCGCTGCGCATCCTGCGGCTGGACGGCACCGAGGAAGATGTGCTGGTCAACCCGGGCCAGAGCTACATCGCGATGGTGGGGCTGGATCAGTTCGAATACTTCCGCATCGATGACCAGCCGGTCGAATGAGCGGGCAAACTGGCAGGAATTTAAGCTTTACAGCCCCGGCCCTGCCGTGTACAATAAAAGATGCCACAAGCGGGGCGCATGATGTTGAAAAAGCCGCCGGTCTCCGGTGTGCGGAAAATACAAAACACAGTGAGGAATTACCATGAAACGCTTGCTTTGTCTGATCCTGATCCTGGTGCTCTCTGTCGGCCTGCTGGCCGCCTGCGGCAAGGACCCCGGCACCGCCGGCGGCAACGGCGGCAATGAGCCCGCCGCGACCCCGGAACCCACGCCGGAACCCACCCCGGAGCCCTACAACGCCCAGCTGCTGACCGGCTATGAAAAGGACTCCAGCTATCCCGACAACCAGCGCCCTGTGGCCATCATGTTCAACAACCTGATCGACGCCCGGCCCCAGAACGGTCTGTCCGATGCGGAGATCGTGGTGGAGATCAAGGTGGAAGGCGGTATAACCCGCCTGATGGGCATTTTTGACGATTGGTCTGATTTGGGCAAGATCGGACCCCTGCGCTCCTGCCGTGACCAGTATTTCCAGCTGTTCTTGCCCTGGCAGATGCTCTATGCTCATGATGGTCAGAGCGTGATTACTGACCAGATGGAAGAACAGTATGATTATCAGGAATTTAACCTGAAATGGGTGGGCAAGTATACCTGGCGTGAGCCCAACCGGTACAACTGGGCAGGAAAGACGGGCCTGGCTACCGAGCACACCGAGTACACCGACGGTGAGCATTTGATCGCATACATCACGGGAGAAGGTGTGGATACCTTCCGGGATTACGGCGAATCCACTTTCTTCAACTTTGTGGATTATCGTGAGCCTGCCCGTCAGCTGTCTGGCGATGAGGTGAGCGTGGCAGAACAGGTTACGGTGCAGCATTCCAGCAGCTATCGCACCCGCCTTACCTATGATAGCAGCTTGAATCTGTACTATATGAGCCAGTATTATGGCAAGAGCGGTTACCTGGACACTATTGACCAGAACAACGACCAGCAGCTGGCTTTTGACAACGTGGTGGTGCTGTTCACCGATATTCACACCTATCCCGGCCACACTTCCACCGATCTGCAGTTTGTGGACTACTCCTACGGTGGATACGGCTACTACATCTACGGTGGCAAGGCCGAGCGCATTCGCTGGGTTAAAGGTACTCCGCAGGAAGCCCTGCGCCTGGTGCAGCTGGACGGTTCCACCCCGTACGAGATCAACTGCGGCAAGACCTACCTGGCCGTGGTGGATCTGGACGAGTTCAACAACTTCAGCTGCGAGGCTCTGACCACTTCGGAGGGCTGAGCGGCAGCGCACCTGTAAAATCCGTACACACACAGAGCCTGTCCCGGACGGGACAGGCTCTGTGCTTCACTCCGGGCCGGGAGGGAACGACCTGCGAAATTCAGCCCGCAAAGGGAAAAGGGGGAACGTAACCCGTGAAACGATCTGTACAACTCTTTCTTGCCGCACTGCTCTGCCTGTGTATGCTGGCAGGCTGTGCACCGAAACCGGACAGCTCCTCTGTGCCGGAAGCCGGTTCTGCCGTGTCGGAACCCGGCGCTGAGACCGCCGACACCCAGCCCGCTCCGTCCGCGGTGGACCCGCTTACCGGTGCGGCACGGGACAGCGCCTGTACCCGCCGTCCCTATGCGGTGACCTTCTACAATTCGCCTGCGGCTCTGCCCCAGTGGGGCATCAGCTCCGCCCAGGCGCTTATTGAGTGCCTGACCGAGGGCAACACCACCTACCAGATGGGGCTGTTCTCGGCGGAAAGCGGCTTGCCCAAGGTGGGGCCGGTGGGCCCCGCCCGGGACACGCTGCTGCAGTTTGCCATGGGCGGCAACGCCATTCCGGTTCACATCGGCCAGAACAACTACGCCTGGAACCTGCTCAACCAGTACGCCTATCAGGACATCAACGGCTGGTATGTGGGTGTTTCGGTGTTTGATATGGACTGGGACCGCAACGCCACCGTCAGCGACGAACTGTGCTGGTACACCCGGCAGGAGACGCTGAACAACGGCCTGACCTCCACCGGCGTGGCCCAGGACGGCACCGTGCCGGGTATGTTCCACTTTGCCGGTGAAGCCATGACCCTGCCCAACACCGCCGCATCCCAGAGCCTGACCATCCAGTACGCCGAGGGCGCGCTGGCCCGGCTGGACTGGTCGGCGGAGGCAGGCGCTTACCTGAAGTTCAACAGCGACGGCAGCGCCCAGACCGACGCCGATACCGGCGCCCAGCTGAGCTTCAACAACGTGCTGGTGCTGTACGCCAGCGCCGGCGTCAAGGATGACGGCTATACCCGGGACTATGATCTGACCCAGGGCACCGGCCTGTACCTTTCCGGCGGCGGCTGGCAGACCGTCCGGTGGCAGAAAGGCGAACCCACCGCTCCGCTGTACCTGTATGATGAGGCGGGCAACCCGGTGGCCCTGAACCCCGGCCGCACCTACCTGGGCATCTACGGCGGCTTTGCCGGGCAGAGCGTCCAGCTGACCGCGGACGGCGCGGCGGTGGAACTGCCCGCCGCCCCCACGCCCATGGCCACCCCGGAACCC
>NZ_NFLN01000030.1 GCF_002160955.1 Gemmiger sp. An120 | reverse complement strand
TTTTGCTGTAGTGCGGTTGGCGTTACCCGCTTCTATTTTAGCAAAAGGAGGTTCTTTTTTTCCGTATCAACGCTCGTGCTATATTCGCCCACAAGCATAGCTTGTGGTTCTTATATGAAACGAAAAGAGCGGCCCCCGCATGGGGGCCGCTCTTTTGTCTGTCACAGGCTCAGATCCCGGCGGCAGAAGATCGCCGTTCCCAGTCCGTAGAGAACCAGTGCAGCCCCGGCCAGCGCCGCCACCATCCAAAGGTGGGCGGTGCCCTCGCTCAGGGCCATCGGATCGTACAGGGTCAGCGGGGTGAAAAACCGTAGCGCCTCCCAGGCTTCGTCCATGCCGGCCAGCATGTCCAGCAGCAGGAACAGCACGCAGAGCCCGCCGCCCGCGCCGGTGGCCAGCCGACTGTCCGGCACGGCGCAGCCGGCCAGAAAGCAGATGGCGGCCAGCAGCTGCAAAAGGGCCCACAGCCCCAGGTTCATCCAGAGAAACCGTTCCATTTCCAGCTCGCCGGGGAACATCCCCTCCGCCAGGGCCAGCCCCAGCCCGGCAATCCACAGGCACAACAGGGTCACCGCGGCGGAAAGCGCCGCCGCCTGGGTGGCCGCCAGCTTGCGCCGGGGCAGCGGCGCGGCCAGCAGCCAGGCCATGGAGCCCCGGTCGATCCACCGCACCATAAACCGGCTGTTCAGCAGCAGGATCAGCACCAGCGGTAAAGCCAGATACAAAAATCCGTACAGATAGTTGGCCAGGAACGCGGCCAGCGTGCTGCCCGGATTGGCCATACCAAAAGCCGCGAACATCTGGGGCATGGCCTCCATCATCATCTGCAGGCTTTCGCCCAGTTCCGGGTCAAACATGCTGGTCACCACACCGGCGTACATGGCCAGCACCGCCCCGATGATCAGAAAGGGCCGCCAGGCCGTGGCGGCATCCCGCCGCAAAAGGGTCCCGCTCATTGCCGCGCCTCCTTTTCATAGTACTGATAAAAGCTCTCTTCCAGCGTCAGGCCGTGGGCCTCCAGATCCCGCGCCCCGTATTCGGCACCCAGCGCCAGCAGGGCGGGCAGGCTTTCGCCGCCCTGCACCCGGGCGGTCAGCCGCACGCCCTCCGCCCGGGCGTCCGGCCAGCGGGCCGCCGCGGCCGCTGCCGTTTCCGGATCGGCAAAGGTGAATACATACCGGCGGCTCTTGCTGCGGCGCAGCTGCTCCATCGGCTGCACCGCTGCCAGCCGCCCGGCCCGCAGAACCGCCGCCCGGGTGCAGGTGCGCTCCACCTCTTCAAACAGATGGCTGGACAGCAGCACCGTGGCCCCCCGGGCCCGCGCCCGGCCGATCAGTTCCACAAACCGGCTCTGCATCAGCGGGTCCAGGCCGCTGGTGGGCTCGTCCAGAATCAGCAGCTTCGGTTCCCCCATCAGGGCGCAGACCAGCCCCACCTTCTGTTTGGTGCCCTTGCTCATCCGCCGGATGGGCTGGCGGGGGTCCAGCTCCAGCAGCCGGGCCAGCTCGTCCGCATCCCGGGTGTCCTTCCAGCCCCGCAGCCCGGCGGTGAACCGGATCATTCCCGCGCCGGTCAGTTCCTCCGGCAGCGCCAGTTCGCCCGGCAGATAACCTACCTGACGGTGCAGTTCACCCGCATGGGCAAAACAGTCCTGCCCGAACAGCCGAACCCGGCCCGCCCGGGGCTTGATGAATCCCATCAGGTGGCGGATGGTTGTGGTTTTGCCTGCGCCGTTGGGCCCGAGAAAGCCGAACACTTCCCCCGGTTCCACCGCAAAGCTCAGGTCGAACACACCCCGGCCCTGGCCGTAATCCCGGGTCAGATTCTGAATCTCGATCACCGGTGTACGCATTGGTATTCCTCCTTATAGGCCCAGCGGCGCAGCGCAGCGCACCAGACCCGGTATTCCTTCAAAATGTCGGACAACTCCAGCGGACGGCCCGCCATCAGCTGCCCGTGCAGATAGCCGTCGGTCATCCAGATCAGCATATCCAGCACCTGCCGCGGGTCCACCCCGGGGCGGAATTTGCTGGTGTCGATGCCGGAAAACCAGGTATCGTACAGCCCGTCCCGCATCCGGTTCATCCAGCTGCGCACCGCCGGGGCTACCTCCCGGTCGGAACAGTACCAGGCCCGCACCGCAAACTCCAGCACCCAGGGGGTGGCCTCAAACAGGGCCAGTTTCTGCTCCACCCCGGTGTCCATGATCTCGAAAAAATCGTGGATCTGTTCCACCTTGTTGCTGCGCATGTGCTGCTCAATCAGGTGGTACATGTACCGCAGCAGGTACAGATACAGGCTGCGCTTGTTGCGGAAATAGTAGAACAGCAGCCCTTTGGAGATGCCCGCCCGGGCGGCGATTTCATCGGTGCTGGCCCGTTTGTAGTCGCTGCTGCCGAATACTTCCAGCGCGGCCCGGGTGATGGCGGCCCGGCGGGCAGCAGGCAGCCGGGAAAACGGCGTGTCCATGGTCGTTCCTCCTCTTGCGGGATTGACCCGCCGGTCAATCCGTATGCCCTCATTCTACCGGATTGACTGAGATTTACAAGGCCCCCGCTCATAAATTCCCGCGCACCGGCACATACTGTTTTGGCAGGACAGGGGCGGCACGGGTGTGCCGCCCCCAAAATTCCGCCCGCCGCCCGGCGGGCCAAGGAGGGCGAAACCGATGCGAACCTTTCTGCGGCGGCTGGTGATGCTGCTGATCGTGCTGTGTGTGGCGTTTCTGGGGGTGGTGGGGTATACCTTCAGCTGTTTGCCGGATACCTTTCTGGTGGCGCAGGGGCAGCCCCTGACCATCGCGCCCATGCCCTGGGTACGCACCGCCGATACCGGCGATCAGGTGCTGCAGGCGTCCGCTGTGCCGGTGGGCGGCAGCTACAACACCACCCTGACCCTGTGGGGGGTGGTGCCGGTCAAAACCGTGCGCACCGTGGTGGTGGACCGGCGGGTGGTTACCGTCTGCGGCAGTTCGTTCGGGGTCAAGATGTTTTCCGACGGGGCGCTGGTGGTGGGATTCAGCGATATCCGCTCCGCCTCCGGTTACTGCAATCCCGCCCGGGACGCGGGCCTGGAAATGGGGGACTGGATTTTGTCGGTAAACGGCAGCCGGATCACCGGCAACGACGATCTGCGGGCTGCCATCCAGGCGGCGGGCTCCGATCCCTGCACCGTGGTGTATGAGCGGGACGGGGTACAGGCGGTGACCAACCTGACCCCGGTGGCGGATCTGTCGGACGGCAATTTCCGCGCCGGCGTGTGGGTGCGGGATTCCTCCGCCGGGGTGGGCACCCTGACCTTTGTGGACAATACCACCGGGATGTTCGGCGGGCTGGGGCATTCCATCAGCGATACCGACACGGGGGAGAGCATCGTGCTGCGCAGCGGCGAGATCGTGCCGGTGGAGATCATCGGCTACGAGCCCGGTCAGGTGGGCGACCCGGGCCAGCTCAAAGGGCGGTTTGCCAGCCAGATCGCGGTGGGCACCGTGCTGGGCAACGACGCCACCGGCGTGTATGGTACCGTGCGCACCCTGCTGGGCGGCCAGGACATGACGGTGGCCCAGTCCCAGGAGGTGGAGGAGGGCCCGGCCCAGATCCTGACCACCATCGAGGGCACCGAGCCCCAGCTGTACGAGGTGGAGATCGAGCAGGTGACCCTCTCCCGCCAGGACCCGAACCGGAACCTGGTACTGCGGGTCACCGACCCGGATCTGCTGGCCACCACCGGCGGCATCGTGCAGGGGATGAGCGGCAGCCCTATCATCCAGAACGGCCGCCTGGTGGGGGCGGTGACCCATGTGCTGGTCAACGATCCCACCCGCGGCTATGGCATCTTTGCCGAGAATATGCTGGAAACGGCGGATGGGCTGGCAAAAGAGCAGGATGCCGCCGCATAAAAACGCAGGCTCACACCGATAGTACAGCGGTGTGAGCCTGCGTTTATAATTTGACCTGCAAACAAAAATCATGCCCGCAGGCGTTCTTCCTGCGCCCGGCGCAGCCGGTCAATCTCCCGGATAATAAAATCCACGTCCCGCCCCTCGGTAAGGCCCCACTCCTGTTCCAGCAGGGCCAACTGTTCCTGGCGGTTTTCGATGGCCTGCTTGTAGTCGCCCCGGATTTCGTGAATCTGTGCCGCCATCTCCTGCGAATCGGTGTATTTCGGGGCGGGCTGCAGCTGCTGGGCTTTCCGCGCGTACCGGAGAGCTTCGTCATAGTGGCAGGCGGCGGCCATGGCATCCGCCATACAGGCAAAGGCCAGCCAGTCTTCACTGTGCTCCGCCAGCATCCGGTTCCAGATCGTCTGTGCTGCTTCCTGGTCACCTCGCTGCCAGCAGATCCTGCCTTGGTAAAAGGCGGCCCGGCAGCTGTTGTCCTGCTGTTGCAGCGCGTCGCAGACGGTTTGGGCCTCGTCCAGACGACCGTCCGCCAACAGTTCGTCCAGCAGCCACAGATACCCACCTGCATACGTAGGATGGTCGCACACGAATTGCTGGTAATAGGCAATGCGCCGGCTGTGGTTGGCAAAGTTCCAGTCCGGTACTGTCCCTTCCTGAGCCCGGCGCAGGTTGTTGTGGTTCTGCTTGAGCTCTGGTTCCCGTTTCAGGGCTTCCCGGGCGTAGAACTCGGCAGTTTTCCGCCAGGCATCGGCCCGGTGATTGAACAATTCAGCCAAAAGCCGCAAAGCATCGCTTCGTACCGATTCCTCTTCCAGCTTTCCTTTCAAAAACAGTTCAGCCTGTCGGTATTCCTCCCCGGTCAGTGTCTCCTGCCTTTCCAGCATGTGGGCGATGCGGTCAAATTGCGCCTGTTCCGAAAAGTCAAACAGATCGTCAATTCGGCATCCAAAGTAGACCGCGATCAGGGGCAGCAGCTGGATATCCGGCATAGAGATGTCATTTTCCCACTTGCTTACCGTTTGGCAGGCAATATGCAGAGCCTTGGCCAGTGCGTCCTGGGTAACGCCTTTTTGCAGCCGCAGTTGTTTAATTTTTGTTCCGAGCGTAGTTTTCATGATACAGCCCTCCGTACAACAGAATTACTCTCAGAAACCGGCGGCCGCCTGTTTCTTTAATGCCAGTATACAGGCTTATGTACTGAACAACAAGGACGCAAACGGCGAGTTCGGTTGCCAAAACGGCGAGTCGGCAGCGCTGCGACCGCCAGAATCCTCCGCCCCGTTCCCCGCCGCTTCGACGGCTGGCGGGCGAGAGGGGGCGAAACCCGCTGCTGCCGGGTGATTTTCTGTCGAGAAAAAATCCAAAGAAAAATTTGGAATCTATTGCACAAATTGGAAATAACTGGTAAAATCTACTCCAGACAAGGAAATCCGCCGCAACGGAGAACTAATGGAGGAGAAGACAATGGAAAAGATTCGATTTTTGATGACGGACATCGGCGCGGCCACCGAGGCCTGCCGCGGCGCGCTGGAACAGAAGGGCGTGGACGTATCGGTATGCGAGCGTGACGGGGAGGCGGCGCTGCGCTGCCTGCTGGAACAGCGGCCCCGGGCGGTGCTACTGGAAGCCTTCATGCCGGGGCTGGACGCGCTGGCGGTCAAGCAGCGGTACGCGGCGGCGGGCGGCGGCAACACCGTGTTCTTCGTCACCGGCAATTTCCGCAACGAGGATCTGGAACAGGAATTGCTGGAAAGCGGATTTTCTTTCTACTTCGTCAAACCCTTTGATGAAACGGTGCTGGCGGCCCGGGTCATGCGGGCGGCGGGAATGCCGCCCCGGCCCCGCATCGCGGTGGACAACGACGAGGCGGCGGTCACCGAGATTCTGCACCAGATCGGGGTGCCGGCCCATATCAAGGGCTACAAATTCCTGCGGGACGCCATCCTGCTGACCATGGCCGACCCGGAGTACATCAACGCCGTGACCAAACGGCTCTATCCGGAGATCGGCAAGATGAACGGCACCACCGCCAGCCGGGTGGAGCGTGCCATCCGCCACGCCATCGAGGTGGCCTGGGACCGGGGCGATGTGGACACGCTGAATATGTATTTCGGCTATACCATCCACAACCTGCGGGGCAAACCCACCAACTCGGAGTTTATCGCCATGATCGCCGACCGGATGCGGCTGGACAAAAAGCAGCGGATCGGTTAAAAACGCAGCGGATTTTCCACCAAAAACACCGTGTATGTGGAAAACGGGAGAGGATTTTTGCGTCCTCTCCCGTTTTGCGTTGCGGGGCGCAGTCTGGATTTTTTTGCCGGATACCTATATAATAATACACATACTGGATAGGCGGCCTATTTGCCGCGGAAAGAGGTGCCCCATGACCGAGACCGTTACCGCCGTGATCGTGGCCGCCGGGTCGTCCACCCGGATGGGCTTTGACAAACTGGCTTATACCTGGCAGGGCCGCAGCGTACTGGAACGCAGCGTGCAGGCTTTTGACCGGCATCCGCTGGTCGGCGAACTGGTGCTGGTGGCGGGGCCGGGCAACCGGGAACGGGCCGAGGCCATCGCCGCCGCCTGCCGCCTGCCCGCCAGGGTCGTGGAGGGGGGCGCCACCCGGGCCGAGAGTGTGCGCCGGGGGGCGCTGGCCGCCTCCGGGCAGCTGCTGGCCATCCATGACGCGGCACGCCCCTTTGTGAGCGAAAAGGTTATCACCGCCGCGCTGGAGGGAGCCGCCCGCTGTGGGGCCGCCGCCCCCGCCGTGCCGGTAAAGGACACGGTCAAGGTGGCCCGGGACGGCCGGGTACAGTCCACTCCGGACAGGGCGGCACTGTTTGCGGTGCAGACCCCCCAGTGCGTGGACCGGGCCCGTTACCTGGCCGCGCTGGAAACGGTGGATTACGCCGCCCTGACCGACGACTGCCAGGTGATGGAACAGGCCGGCTGCCCGGTGCTGCTCACCACCGGGGACTACGCCAACTACAAAATCACCACCCGGGAGGATCTGCCCAAGGAGGATACCGCAATGGATATGCGAGTGGGACACGGATACGACGTACATAAGCTGGTGGAGGGCCGCCGCCTGATCCTGGGCGGGGTGGACATCCCCTATGAAAAAGGCCTGCTGGGCCATTCCGACGCGGACGTGCTGGCCCATGCGATCATGGATGCGCTGCTGGGCGCGGCCGGGCTGGGGGACATCGGCCGGCATTTCCCGGATTCCGACCCGGCCTACAAAGGGGCGGACAGCCTGAAACTGGCTTCCCACGTGGCGGCGCTGCTGGCCAAAGAGGGCTGGACGGTGCAGAACGTGGATGCCACCATCCTGTGCCAGGCGCCCAAGCTGGCCCCCCATATCCCCACCATGATGGTCAACCTGGCCGCGGCGCTGAACCTGCCCGAGGGCCGGGTGCACGTGAAAGCCACCACCGAGGAAAAGCTGGGCTTTACCGGCGCGGGGCAGGGCATCGCCGCCCATGCGGTGGCGCTGCTGACCCGGTAAAATTGCGGCAAAGGCATTTTCAAGCACAGGGCAGTGTGCTATACTAAAGTTTAAGTGTGGCCCCGCGGGGGCCAAGCCCCGGACAGGAGGAAGCGGATTTGTTCAGCCAGATATTGCAGAACGAGTTTATTTCGGATTTTATCAATAACCTGAAAGCCAGCGATTTGCGGGACGTGCTGGACATCCTGATCGTGACGCTGGTGGTCTACGGCATCCTGAACCTGGTGCGCAAGACCCGGTCGGGCCAGCTGGCCCGGGGCGCGCTGCTGCTGCTGGTGGTCTACGCGGTGGCGGATACCTTCCGGTTCCGCACGGTGGCCTATCTGCTGCAGAACGTGCTGCAGATCGGTCTGCTGAGCCTGGTGGTGGTCTTTCAGCCGGAGATCCGCCGGGCGCTGGAACAGGTGGGCCGCACCGACCAGTGGGCCGGCAACCTGTTCAAGATGCACCGCAGCGACGATGCCACCGTGCGCGCCAAATGGAAAAACGCCATCGTGGCGGTGTGCGACTCGGCCGAGCAGCTCAGTGAAGAGCGCACCGGCGGCCTGATCGTTATGGAGCGGGGCACCAACCTCTCTGAAATCATCCGCACCGGCACCCTGATCAACGCGGATGTGACCCTGGAACTGCTGGGCACCGTCTTTTACGAGGGTACCCCCCTCCACGACGGCGCGGTGGTCATCCGGGACGGCGTGCTGAAAGCTGCCGGCTGTGTGCTGCCCCTGTCCAACAACCTGGAGATCAGCAAGGACATGGGCACCCGACACCGGGCCGCTTTGGGCATGAGCGAAAACTCCGACGCGGTAATCGTGGTGGTCAGTGAGGAGACCGGGATTATCTCCCTGGCGAAGAACGGCGTTCTGATCCGCCGCCTGGACCGGCAGAACCTGTTCAACCTGCTGATGGAAGAGATCGTGCCGCCTGAAATGGAGAAAAAGACAAAGAAACAACCTTTCTGGAGAAAGAAACATGAAAAAGTTTAAGTGGGAGAAACTGTGGGGCGACCGGCGCTTCCTGCTGCTGCTGAGCCTGGGCATCGCGGTGCTGCTCTGGCTGTACGTGACCATGTCGGTCATGCCCAACACCAGCACCACCCTGAGCGGCGTGCCGGTGGACTTTGACTACGATTCCGCCAAATACACCACCCTGGGGCTGGACATTGTGAATGAGCCCTCCTACACCGTGGACCTGAGCCTTTCCGGCGACGGTTCGGTGCTGGGTGCGGCCCGGGCCTCCGACTTTGTGGTCTATCCGGACTACTCCTCGGTCAAGGGGGCCGGCAGCCAGATCCTGAACCTGAATGTGAAGATCATCAACCCGGATCTGGAAAACCGGGTCACCGCCACCATCGAGCGGGGCCGCCGCACGGTGGACGTGGTGTTTGACACCATCCTCACCAAGACCCTGCCGGTCACGGTGGAGACCAGCGGCCTGCACATTGCCGAAGGCTACTCGCTCAACAAGGTCAGCAGTTCGCCCTCGGAAATCACCATCACCGGCCCCTCCACCGAGGTGTCCCAGGTGACCGCCGTGGTGGCGCCGCTCTCGATGGAGGGCGAGCTCAGCGAATCCCAGCTGGTACAGGTACCGCTGGAGATGCGGGACGCCAACGGCAAAACGCTGGATCTGCCCTACACCACCATGGAAGACGACATCGTGGACGTGACGGTGTCGGTCTACAAGCAGGTGGAACTGCCGCTGGTGGTCAACTTCATCAACGTGCCCAGCTACTTTGATGTGAACACCCTGCAGTACAGCCTGAGCCAGGAGACCCTGCTGGTATCCGGGCCGGAACGGGTGGTCAACAACCTGACCGAGCTGTCGGTGGGCTCTTTCGACCTGTCCACCTTCTCGCTGGATAAGGATTACCAGATGAATGTGGAACTGCCGGACGGCATCGTCAGCAACGAGAACGTCAGCAGCGTCACCCTGAGCTTCGATACCACCGGTATGAGCGAGCGCAGCTTCAACGTCAGCCAGATCAGCGTGATCAATGTGCCCGCCAACTACCAGGTGGAGGTCACCACCAAGCGGATCAACAATGTGGTGCTGGTGGGCCCGGAGGAGGATCTGGAACAGCTTTCCGCCGGCAGCATCGAAGCCCGCATCAACGCCGAGGATCTGCAGGTGGCAGTGGGCACCCAGACGGTGGCCGTGCAGATCCAGGTACCCTCCAATCCGCGGGTGTTCGCCATCGGCACCTATACCGTTACCTGCAACATCACATCACGATGAGGAATCCATGCTCTATGTACGCAACATCCGCCTGCCGCTGACCGCGCCGGTCGCGCAGGCGCAGGCCCGGGCCCTGCGCACGCTGGGGATCAGCGCGTCGCAGGCCGCCCGGTGCGAGGTGGCGCGCCTGTCGGTAGACGCGCGCCGCGGCCATCCCGTGCTGGTGTATACCATCGCGGTCACACTCAAAGACGAGGGTGCGGAACCGGCCTTGGCCGGCTCCGCGCCCTGCGTTGCTATCGCCCCCCGGCAGCCGCTGGTGCTGGGCCGGGGCACAAAAACCCTGCCCCACCGGCCGGTGGTCTGCGGCCTGGGCCCCGCCGGGCTGTTCTGCGCCCTGGTGCTGGCCCGGCAGGGCTACCAGCCTCTGGTGCTGGAACGGGGCCCCGCCCTGGACGACCGGGTGCGGGCGGTGGAACAGTTCAGCGCCACCGGTATCCTGAACCCCAACGCCAACATCCAGTTCGGCGAGGGCGGCGCGGGCACCTTCTCGGACGGCAAGCTGACCACCCGCATCGGGGACGCGCTCTGCGGCTTTGTCACCGAAACCCTGCTGGAACACGGCGCCCCCGCCGATGTGGCCTGGCGGCAGAAACCCCATGTGGGCACCGATCTGCTGCGAGGGGTCATCCGCTCCATCCGGGGCGAGATCGAGGCCCGGGGCGGCCAGGTGCTGTTCAACACCCGGCTCACCGGTCTGTACCGGGACGCGGCCGGGCGGCTGCGGGGCATTGAAACCACCGCCGGGTCCATCCCCTGCGAGGCGCTGGTGCTGGCGGTGGGGCACTCCGCCCGGGATACCTTCGATATGCTCATGGCCCAGAACCTGCCGCTGGTCTGCAAACCGTTTTCGGTGGGCATGCGGGCCGAACACCCCCAGACCGCCATCGACCGGGCCCTCTACCACGAGGCGGCGGGCCATCCCGCCCTGCCGGTGGGGGAATACCAGCTCAGCGTCCATGTGGGCAGCCGGTGCGTGTACAGCTT
This sequence comes from Gemmiger sp. An120, assembly GCF_002160955.1. Lineage (GTDB taxonomy): Bacteria > Bacillota > Clostridia > Oscillospirales > Ruminococcaceae > Gemmiger_A > Gemmiger_A avium. The sequence goes on along the minus strand of NZ_NFLN01000030.1, from coordinate 15,406 downwards.
CTGCATGTGCCCCGGCGGCCAGGTGGTGGCTGCCGCCAGTGAGGAGGGCGGCGTGGTCACCAACGGCATGAGCTACCACGCCCGCGCCGGGACCAACGCCAACGCGGCGGTAGTGGTCAGCGTAGACGGGGCGGATTTCCATGAGGACCCGCGGCAGGCCATCGCTTTCCAGCGGGGGCTGGAACAGGCGGCCTTTGCCGCTGGGGGCGGCGGCTATGCGGCCCCGGCCCAGACCATGAACGGGTTCCTGGCCCAGAAAGCGGCGCTGGACCTGAAACGGGTGCAGCCCACCTACGACCGGGGCGTGACGGCGGCAGACCTGAACCGGCTTTTGCCGGAGGAACTGGCCGCGGCCCTGCGCCAGGGCCTGGCGGGTTTTGACCGCAAGCTGAAAGGCTACACCGCGCCGGATACGGTGCTTACCGGCCTGGAAACCCGCACCTCCAGCCCGGTGCGGCTGCTGCGGGGGGAGGACTTTATGTGCACGGCCCTGCCGGGGCTGTATCCCTGCGGCGAGGGGGCCGGCTACGCGGGCGGCATCGTGAGCGCCGCCGTGGACGGGGTGCGGGTAGCCCGCGCCCTCTGTGAGGAGTACGCGCCGCCCGAACCGGCGGTGGAGGGAGAGTATAAGGAATGAGTGGAAAAAACAGCGGCAAAAATTTCAACCAGGACGACCTGGGCGCGATCCTGAACGACGCGGCCCATGTGTTCAAGGAGTCGGTAGCCCCGGCCCTGGCCCAGGCGGGCCGCGAGGTGGGCAGCGTCATTGAAAAGACCGCCCGGGATATCTCGGCCCAGCAGCAGGCGCAAAACGCCCAGCGGCAGGCGGAACGGGAGCGTCAGCGGGCCGCCATGGCCGAACAGATCGCCGCCCGGCAGGCCAAAGCCGCCGAGCAGCGCCGTCTGGCCGCCCGGCACAACAGCTTTGTGGGCCGGCAGCTGGTCTACGGCGTGACCGGCGCCTTTGCCTGCTTTATCGCCATGAGCCTGGGGATAAGCGCGCTGGGCTCTCTGCTGATGCTGGAACTGGTAAGCGCGGTGATCGGCGGCGTAATGGCCGGGGCCGCGCTGCTGCTGGGCATTCACCTGATCCGGATGTCCAGCGGGATGCGCCGGGCGGAAAGCTATCTGAAATTCATGGACGGCTGGGTGGGCTGTACCCTGGCCGAACTGAGCCAGCATACCCGTCTGCCGGTGAGCCGGCTGGCCGAGGATCTGTCCTGGCTGATCAAGCACCGGGTTCTCACCGGGGTCTGGCTGGATCTGGACGGCGAGATTCTGTTCACCGACGCCAGCGCCTACCAGGAGTATCTGGCCCAGCGCCGCGGCGCCGCCAAGCAGGACGAAAAGGCCGCCCCCACGGATGAATCCGCCGAGGCGGTGCTGGCCCAGGGCCGCAGTTTCCTGCGCCAGACCGCCCAGCTGCGCACCATGATCGAGGACGTGCAGGTGCATGCCCGGGTGGTGCAGATGGAGCAGATCGTGCAGAACCTGCTGGACTGGGTGCAGGAGAATCCGGGCGGGGCGTCCAAGCTGCGCCGCCTGACCCGGTACTATCTGCCCACTACCCTCAAGCTGCTGCGCACCTATACCTCGGTGGATGACAACCCGGGCGAAAAGGCCCGGCAGATCTGCCAGGAGATCGACCGCATTCTGGACACGGTGAACCAGGCGCTGCTCCAATTGCAGGATACCCTGCTGGAGGATACCGCCCTGGACGTGTCCGCCGAGATCAGCGCGCTGGAGTCCATGCTGGCCCAGGAGGGCCTGACCGGGCCCAGCCTGGATATGGCGGGGTCCGCCCCCTATGTGCCCGGGGTCAAGGGCAACGACGGCCGGCTGTAACCGCTGGCTCAAGAATCTGGAGAAACGGGAGAGAACAGGATCCATGGGATATTCGGTATGGCAAGTACAACAGGCGGACCCCCGCCGCGCGGCCTCGCTGGCCGCGGCGATCGGCGCGCCCGGCCTGCTGGCCCGGGTGCTGGTGGCCCGCGGGCTGGACACCCCCGAAAAGGCCATGGCCCTGCTGGGGCAGAACGCCCCGCTGTCCGACCCGTTCCGGCTCAAGGATATGGACAAGGCGGTGGCGCGCATCCTGCGGGCCATCGATGAAGAAGAGCCCATGGTGGTGTTCGGAGACTACGACGTGGACGGGGTCACCGCCACCGCCCTGCTCTACCAGCATCTGCGCAACATGGGCGCCAAGGTGCGGTGCATGCTGCCCAGCCGGGAGGGGGACGGCTACGGCCTGTCCGCCGCCGCGGTGGAAAAGCTGGCCGCCAAGGGCTATAAACTGATCGTTACGGTGGACAACGGCATCAGCGCCGTGGAGGAAGCCGCCCTGGCCGCCCGGCTGGGGGTGGATCTGGTCATTACCGACCACCATCTTCCGCCGGAAACGCTGCCCCAGGCGGTGGCGGTGGTGGACCCGGCCCGCCCGGACGACGACAGCCCCTATAAGACCCTCTGCGGGGCAGGGGTGGCCTTTAAGCTGTGCGCCGCGCTGGACGGCTGCGCGCCGGAAGAACTGCTGGATTTCTGCGGCGACCTGGCCGCCATCGGCACGGTGGCGGACGTGATGCCGCTGGTGGGGGAGAACCGCACCCTGGTACAGGCCGGGCTGCAGGTTCTGCAGAACCCCGACCGCCCCGGTCTGATGGCCCTGATCGAGAGCGCCGGCCTGGGCGATAAACCCCTGACCGCCGAAAACATCAGCTATGCCCTGGCCCCGCGCATCAACGCGGCGGGCCGGATGGGCAGCCCCGCCCGGGCGCTGCAGCTGCTGCTGTGCGAAGACTGGGAACAGGCCCAGGCCCTGGCGGAAGACCTGAACCATTGCAATCAGGAGCGTCAGGCCGCCGAGCAGAAAATCCTGGAGGAGGTGCAGGCCCGGCTGGCCGCCGACCCCTCCTTGCTGCGGGACCCGGTGCTGCTGCTCTGGGGCGAGGACTACCACCCCGGCGTGATCGGTATTGTGGCCAGCCGCCTGGTGGAAAAATACGGCCGCCCCGCCATTCTGGTCAGCATCCAGAACGGGGAGGGCCGGGGCTCCGGCCGCAGCGTGGCGGGCTTTAACCTGCACGCAGCCATCTCCGCCTGCGGGGATCTTCTGATCCGGTATGGCGGGCATGCCCTGGCGGCGGGCCTGTCGGTGGAGCCGGCCCGCCTGCCGGAACTGCGCCGCCGCCTGAACGACTGGGCCCGGGCCCGCTGCCCGGTGCCGCCCGCCCCCACCCTGGCGCTGGATCTGGCCGTGCGGCTGGATGAGATCACGGTGGAAGATGTGGAAAGCCTTTCCTGGCTGGCCCCCTGCGGGGCGGGCAACCCGGCCCCGCTGTTCCTGGTGCGGGACGCCCAGGTGGAAGCCGTCTACCCGGTGGGGGACGGCCGCCACAGCCGGCTGCGCCTGCGGCAGGGAACCGGCACCCTGTATGCGGTGTATTTCGGGTATTCGCCCGCCCAGCTGCCCTGCCGTGCGGGCGAGAGGGTGGACGTGGCCCTGTCCCTGAGCGTTTATGACGGGAAAAACGGTCCCCAGCTGTCCGGCCGCATCCGGGAACTGCGCCCGGCCGGGCTGGACGGGGCCTTTGTGGAACAGGCTTCCTGGTTTGAGGCGCTGCAGGGGGGCGCGCCGCTGACCGGGCAGCAGAAAGCCGTCCTGCGCCCCGAGCGGGCCGATACGGTGACGGTGTATCGCATGGTACAAAGCGGCGCGGTGAGCGCCGACGATTCGCTGGGCCTGTTCGCCGCGGTAGGGGGCGGCAAGGCGGGAAAAGCGCTGGTCAGCCTGGAGGCGCTGCGGCAGCTGGGCCTGGTGGAGGCCCGCACCCTGCCGGACGGCCGCCGCCGCTGGGCCCCGGTGCCCGCAGCCCAAAAGCAGGATCTGGCCAGCGCGCCGATCCTGCGGCAACTGGAGGAGTGAGAGGTTATGGAACAACGCTATATCACCTATGAAGACCTGAAACAGGCGGCGGTGGAATCCGGCCGCTCCTACGACATGGCCATGCTGGACAAGGCCTATGCCCTGGCCGAAAAGGCCCACAACGGGCAGAAGCGCCGAAGCGGTGAGCCCTATATCTGCCACCCGCTCCATGTGGCCCGCATCCTGATCGACCTGGGCCTGGACACCGAAAGCCTGTGCGGCGCGCTGCTGCACGACGTGGTGGAGGACACCAGCGTTACCCTGGCCGAGATCGAAAGCCAGTTCGGGGCGGACGTGGCCCGTCTGGTGGACGGCGTCACCAAGCTGACCAAGATCCAGTTTTCCTCGGTGGAGGAGCAGCAGGCCGAAAATCTGCGCAAAATGCTGCTGGCCATGAGCCAGGACGTGCGGGTCATGCTGATCAAGCTGTGCGACCGGCTGCACAACATGCGCACCGGCGACGCCTGGCCCGAGCAGAAGCGCCGGGACAAGGCCCTGGAAACCATGGAGGTCTACGCCCCCATCGCCCACCGGCTGGGCATCAGCAACGTCAAGGAAGAACTGGAAGACCTGAGCCTGCACTACCTGGATCCGGTGGGCTACGACGAGATCAAGCGGCTGCTCTCCGGCAGCGGCGGCGAGGAATTCGTCAAGAACGTGGCCGGGGTCATCAAGGAGCGTCTGGCCGAAAACGGCATGCCCAACGCCACCATGAAAAGCCGGGTCAAGAGCGTCTACGGCATCTACCGGAAGATGTTTATCCGGGGCAACAGCTTTGAGGAAATCTACGACGTCTACGCCGTGCGGATCATCCTGGACACGGTGGCCGAGTGCTACAACGCGCTGGGCGTGATCCACGATATGTTCCATCCGCTGCCCAACCGGTTCAAGGACTATATCTCCACCCCCAAGCCCAATATGTACCAGTCCCTGCACACCACCGTCATCGGGCACGAGGGCATCCCCTTTGAGGTGCAGATCCGCACCTGGGAGATGGACCAGATGGCCGAGTACGGCGTGGCGGCCCATTGGAAATACAAGGCCGGCATCCAGGGCAGCGACAAGCTGGAGGAGCGCCTGGCCTGGGTGCGCCAGCTGCTGGAAAGCCAGCGGGAAAGCGACGACGCCAGCAGCATCCTGCAGGACATCAAGAGCGATCTGCTGCCGGAGGAGGTCTTTGCCTTTACCCCCCGGGGCGACGTGATCAACCTGCCCGCCGGTGCCACCGCCATCGACTTTGCCTATGCGATCCACTCGGCGGTGGGCAACCGGATGGTGGGTGCCAAGGTGAACAACCGCATTGTGCCCATCGACCATAAGGTCAACACCGGCGAGATCATCGAGATCATCACCGGCCCCGCCGACAAGGGCCCCAGCCGGGACTGGCTCAAGATCGTGCGCACCAGCGAGGCCAAGAACAAGATCCGCAACTGGTTCAAAAAGGAGCGGCGGGAAGAAAACATCGCCACCGGCCGGGATGCGCTGGAAAAGGAGATGCGCCGCAACCTGATCACCGTGCCGGCCGACAAGTGGGACGATTTCATGGCCGAGATTGCCCGCCGCCAGCGGGTCAACAGCGTGGAAGAACTCTACGCCGCCATCGGCTACGGCGGCATCCAGCTCAGCCGCCTGATGGGCAAGATCAAGGACGAATACCAGAAACTGCGCGCCGCCGAACCGCCCAAGATGATGCTGGAGGATATCCCCATCAAAAAGACCCGGGGCAGCGACGGCGTGGTGGTGGAAGGCATCGACAACTGCCTGATCAAGTTTGCCAAGTGCTGCAGCCCCCTGCCCGGCGACGAGATCATCGGCTTTATCACCCGGGGCTTCGGCGTGTCCATCCACAAGCGGGACTGCAGCAACGTGCAGGCCAGCCTGACCGATCCCTCCAACGAGGGCCGCTGGGTGCGCGCCTACTGGGAAGACAACGTGCAGGAGAACTTCAAGGCCACCCTGGAGATCTTTGCCACCGACCGCGACGGCCTGCTGGGGGATATCGCGGTGGCCCTGGGCGAGCTGCGGGTGCCCATCTATGCCCTGAACGCCCGCCAGGCCGACAACGGCCGGGCCTCCATGTCGGTGACCCTGGGCATCACCAACACCGAACATCTGAACAACGTACTGGCCAAGCTGCGCAAGATCCGGGACGTGCTGGCCGTGACCCGCGTGTAAGCGGAGAAAGGAACTGCCCATGCGTGCTGTGATCCAACGGGTCAGCGGCGCCTCGGTGGTGGTGGACGGGGGCGAACCCCGTTCCATCGGCCCCGGCCTGGTGATCCTGCTGGGGGTGGGCGAGCAGGACACCCTGGACGTGGTGCCCAAGCTGGCGGAAAAATGCGCCCACCTGCGCATCTTTACCGACAAGAACGACAAGCTGAATCTGAGCGCCGTGCAGCTGGGGTATTCCGCCCTGGTGGTCAGCAACTTCACCCTTTACGGGGACGCCCGCAAGGGCAAGCGCCCCAGCTTTTCCGCCGCCGCCAAACCGCCCCTTTCGGTGGACGCCTACGAGCTGTTCCTGGCCGAGATGAACAAGCAGGGCCTGGCCGATGTGCAGCACGGGGAGTTCGGCGCGGATATGCAGCTTACCCTCACCAACGACGGCCCGGTCACCATCCTGATCGACACCGACCAGTGGTAAAACGGCCCCAAAGCAAGGAGGAACGCCTGTGAAACTGCTTCATCTCACCGGGCCCGCCCCCTATTTTACCAACAGCTTTCTGCTGGTGAGCGGGGGCGAGGCCGCCATCATCGACCCGGCGCCGGACGCCGCCCGCTTTGCCCCGCTGCTGGAAAAGGAGAACGCCCGGCTCACCCATATCCTGCTCACCCACGGGCACTTTGACCATGTGTACGGGCTGGACAGCGTGCGCGCCGCCTGGCCCGCCGCCCGCCTGTGCCTGTTCCGGGCCGACGCCGTCGGCACCGAGGACCGGCCGGTCAAGGAAAGCCCGGAGATCCTCTGGCTCACCGACGGCCAGACCCTTACAGTCGGGCAGGCGGAACTCACCGTGCTGCACACCCCCGGCCACACCCCCGGCTCCTGCTGCTGGCTGTGCGAGGGGGTGCTGGTGTCGGGGGATACCCTGTTTGCCGGCAGCGCCGGACGCACCGATCTGCCCGGCGGCGACTGGGAGACCCTGATGCGCAGCCTGCGCCGCCTGGCCGACGACCCGGCCCTGCCGGACGAGCTGCGGGTGCTGCCCGGCCACGGGGCCTTTACCACCCTGGGGCTGGAACGGGCCCAGAATCCCTATATGAAAGGCTGACACTATGAACATCGTCATCACCGGCCTGGCCTCGGTTTACGAACCGGAAAACGTGGCCCGGCTGTTCTATCCCCAGGGGCGGCTGCTGGCTGCCCGTCCCGCCGGCCGGGACGACCTGGTGCTGGCCCGGGCGGGCCGCCGCCACCTGCTGGCCGCCGTGCGGGAAAACGGCCGCTGCGCCTGGCTGCGCCGTCCGCTGGCCCCCGGCCAGGACCCGGAGTATGCCCTCACCGATCTGGTCTACCAGCTGCTGGTGGGCTTTACCGGGGTGCGCCCGCCCTGGGGCTCCATGACCGGGGTGCGCCCGGTGCGCATTATCCACGACAGCCGGGCCCGCGGCCTGTCGGAAGAAGCCATCCGCTCCCGGTTCGTGGACCGCTACCACTGCACCGAGGAAAAATACCGGCTGGCCCTCTCCATTGCCGACCTGCAGCGGCCGGTGATGGCCGCCGCCCGGCCCCGGGACTGCAGCCTGTACATTGGCATCCCGTTCTGCCCCTCCCGGTGCAGCTACTGCAGCTTTGTGTCCCGCACCATCGAGCGGGAGCATAAACTGGTGCAGCCCTATGTGGACGCTTTGTGCCGGGAAATCGAGGAGATGCGCCGCCAGATCGATGCCTGCGGCCTGACCCTCAAAACCATCTACATCGGCGGCGGCACCCCCACCAGCCTGTCCGCCGGCCAGCTGCGCCAGCTTATGGGCAAGGTGCGGGAACTGTTTGATCTGTCCGGCCTGGAAGAATACACGGTGGAGGCGGGCCGCCCCGACTGCACCGACGCGGAGAAGCTGGCGGTGCTCAAGGAATACGGCGCCACCCGCATCTCCATCAACCCCCAAACCTTCTCGGACGAGGTGCTGGCGGGCATCGGCCGCCGCCATACCGCCGCCGATATCGAGCGCTGCTACGCCGAGGCCCGGGCCGCGGGCCATACCAACATCAACATGGACCTGATCGCCGGCCTGCCCGGGGAGACGGTGGAGGGCTTCACCGCCAGCCTGCGCCGGGCCATCGAGCTGAACCCGGAAAACATCACCGTGCATACCCTGACCCTCAAGCGGGCCTCCAACCTGGTGATCGACAAGGCCCGGGACGAGTACGGCGACGTGGCCGAGATGCTGCACGCCTGTTCCGCCCTGGCGGACGCGGGCTACCGGCCCTACTACCTCTACCGGCAGAAGGGCACCCTGCAGAACCTGGAAAACACCGGCTGGTGCAAACCGGGCTTTGAGGGGCTGTACAACATCTACATTATGGAAGAGGTGCATACCATCCTGTCGGCCGGCGCGGGCGGCTCCACCAAGCTGGTGCAGCCCGGCGGCGACCACATCCAGCGCATCTTCAACTATAAGTACCCCGCGGACTACATCAATGGTTTTGCTACCGTGATGGACCGCAAAAAAGGAGTGAGTGAGTTCTATGCCCGCTATCTGGATCCCGAAACGACTGGTTGAGACCAGCCTGATCAACACCGCCGCCGAAAGCGCCAAAAGTTTCGTCTCCCACTGCGAGATCGAGTATGAAAGCCGGGTATACGCCGCGGCGGGCGAGGTGCTGGCCAGCGGCTGCCATGTGGTGATGCTCACCGGCCCCTCCGCCTCCGGCAAGACCACCAGCGCCCACAAGCTGGCCGCCGCCCTGGAGCGTCGGGGCTGCCCGGCCCAGGTGGTCAGCCTGGATAACTTCTATCTGAACCTGAACGACTACCCCCGCCTGCCGGACGGTACCAAGGATTACGAAAACATCACCGCCCTGGACATCCCCGCCATCCACACGGTGCTCAGCCAGCTGCTGACCCGGGGCGAGGCCGAGCTGCCGGTGTTCGATTTCACCACCGAGTACCGCAAGCCCGAAACCGAGCACATCAACCTGAACGGGGGCGTCTGCGTGGTGGAGGGCATCCACGCGCTGAACCCCATCCTGACCGAAACCCTGCCCCGGGACAAGGTCTACAAGATCTACGCGGGCCTGCGGGAGGAATACTCCCACAAGGGCCAGCGGGTACTGCCCACCCGGGATATCCGCCTGGCCCGCCGTATGGTGCGGGATTACAAGTACCGGGGCCACAGCCTGGAAAAGACCCTGGGCATGTGGAGCAGCGTCTGCGCCGGCGAAGACCGGTTTATCAAGCCTTTCAAGGTGGAGGCCGACCTGCTGCTGGACACCTCCTTCAGCTACGAGCCCTGCCTGCTGGCCGGGCAGATTGCGCCGCTGGCGGGCAAGCTGCCGGACGACAGCCCCCTGGCCGAGATGCTCAACAGCCTGGCCGGGCGGTTTGCCCTGTGCGACCCGCTGAGCCTGGATCTGGTGCCCGCCGACAGTATGCTGCGGGAATTCCTGGGCTGAAAGCTGCCGCTTGCGTCCCGGGGGCCGGGGCGGTATAATACAGGTAATTCCAAACCAAACAACGGGCGCACAGCCCGGGAATGAGAGGTGCTTTCGCATGAATCTGGATCTGAACCGTATTCTGGACGCCGGTGTTGAGGTGGCCCAGAGCGTAAAGGTAGCCGCCGTAGACCTGGCCGACAAGGGCAAGAGGCAGGTGGAGCTGCTCAACGCCCAGAACAAGCTGGCCCGTGCGCAGCGTCAGCTGGGCGCGCTGGTCTACAGCCTGATCCGCAGCGGGGAAGAAAACCGCGAACTGGTGGACAAGTACGTCCAGGCCATCGCCGCCATCGAAGCGGAGATCGACCGCATCAAGGCCCAGCCGGAGTTCACCCCCGCCGCTGCCTCCGCCGAAAAGGCGGAGCGTCATTGCCCCCAGTGCGGCGCCGAGGTGGAAGAGGATGCCCTCTTTTGTCATCGGTGCGGGGCACAGCTCTAAGCCCGCGCTGGGCGGCGCGCTGGTGATCCGGCGCACCCGCCCGAAACGTCCCGAATAAGGCAGGCTCCCCGGCGCTCGCCGGGGGGCTTTTGGCGTCGGGTATCCGGTCCCAAAAACCGCTTGTTCCTGCCATTTTGGCGGGTTTTGCGGCAGCCGGTGTGCTGGAAATGCTTAACATCTGTTCAAATACTGTGACTTTCCGTATAAAATACTTGCAAACCGGCAAAGTGTACTGTAAAATGGTAAAAGTCGATTTTTCGTTTGCAGACGGCAGGCCGCAAAGCCGCGCCGCCGGGAGGTGCCCTCTATGGTGGAGTTTACGCCCAAAACCCGGTATGATATCCGGGACCTGCTGGAGATCGTGCGCCTGCTGCGCGCGCCCGGCGGCTGCCCCTGGGACCGGGCCCAGACCCATGAGAGCATCCGGGCCAATTTCCTGGAGGAGACCTACGAGGCGGTGGACGCCATCGACCTGAAGGACGCCGACCTGCTGCGGGAAGAATTGGGCGATGTGCTCATGCAGGTTGTGCTGCATTGCCAGATGGAGACCGAACAGGACCGGTTCACCTTTGACGATGTGTGCAACGAGCTGTGCCAGAAGCTGGTCTACCGACATCCCCATGTGTTCGGGGAGGCGCAGGCCGCCGGCGGCGAACAGGCCCTGGCCAACTGGAACGAGCGCAAGAATACCGAAAAAGGCCGCAACAGCGCCCGGGACGATCTGGAAAGCGTGCCCGCCGCCCTGCCCGCTCTGATGCGGGCGGCCAAGCTGCAGAAGCGGGCTGCCGGGCGGGGCGTTCCCGCGCCGGATGCCGCCGCCGCGCTGGACCGGCTGCAGGCCGGGCTGGACAATATGCGCCGGGCCCTGGCCGCTGGCGAAACCGCTGGTGTGGGCGGGCTGCTGTTTGATACGGTGGCATTGGCCCGTGCCCTGGGGCAGGAGCCGGAAGAAGCGCTTACCCGCGCGGGCACTGCCTTTACCCGCCGGGTGGAGGCCTGTGAGGACGCCGCCCTGGCTGCCGGAACCACCCTGGCCGGGGCCGCACCGGAAGCCCTGGCCGTCTGCTGGGGGCAAGAATCAACGCAAGCTTCAGAGTAATCGCTCTGTGCTGATAAAATTTTGGAGGTTGAATTATAATGACCAAAGTTGAACTGATCGCTAAGGTTGCCGCCGAAGCTGAAATCACCAAGAAGGATGCCGAGAAGGCTGTCAACGCTGCTCTGGACGCTATCACCGAGGCCCTGAAGGCCGGTGACAAGGTTTCCCTGGTGGGCTTCGGCACCTTCGAGACCCATGAGCGTGCCGCCCGTTCCGGCATCAATCCCCGCACCAAGGAGCCCATCGAGATCGCCGCTTCCGTGGCTCCCGTGTTCAAGGCCGGCAAGGCCCTGAAGGACGCCGTTTCCAAGTAAGCGATCCGTTTTCCGGGCCCTGCCGCACCGCTGCGGCGGGGCCTTTTCTGTAAAAACAGGAGGCAGCGTATGCGTATTGATAAATATCTTAAGGTCAGCCGCCTGATCAAGCGGCGCACCGTGGCCAACGAGGTGGCCGACGCAGGCCGCATCCTGGTCAACGGCAAGCCCGCCAAGGCCAGCTATGCGGTCAAGGTGGGGGATGAGATCGAGATCACCTTCGGCAATCGTCCGGTCAAGGTGCGGGTGCTCAGCGTAGATGCGCCCGCCGGCAAGGACGTGGCCCGGGAGATGTACGAGGTGCTGGAGGGTTGAGTCCCTCCGGCATTTTTTTGTGCGCGGGCGCATACGTTTGTAGCACAAGAAAGGCAGGTGCCCGTATATGCAGCAGCGCAGCCCGGCTCCCGCGGCCCCGGCGCAGGCCCGGCAGCCCCATACCCTGATCGTGGAAAACCGGGGTTCCATCAGCGCCACCGGCGTGACCCGCATCGTCAGCTGTGACGAAAACGGCGCGGTGCTGGAAACCAGCCAGGGGATTCTTACCATCGGCGGCCAGGAGATCCGGGTCAGCGAGCTCAGCGCCCAGACCGGCGAACTGCGGATCTTCGGCCGGATCGACTATCTGCAGTATACCGAGCCCCGCCCCACCGCCGGCGGCTGGCTGCGGCGGCTGGTACGCTGACCGCGATGGGCCTGGCGGCGGATCTGTCCGCCTGCCTGGCGCTGGGGGTGCTGCTGGCCGGGATGCTGCTGGCCGGGCGGGCGGTGCTGGGCGGCACAAAGGCCGCCCGGTTTGTGCTGGATGTGGCGGGCTTTGCGCTGGCGGCGGTGCTGCTGTGCGGGTTTTCGGCCACCCGCAGCGCGGCGGGGGCGCTGCGCTGGTATATGCTGCCGGCCCTGGCCGCCGGGCTCTGGGCCGGCTGGCTGACCCTGGGGCCCGCCGTGCTGTATGCCGCCCGTCTGGCCCGCTGGGCGGCGGCGCTGCCCTTTGCGCTGGCGCTGCGGCTGGCCATTCTTCCCGCCGGGGCCCGGCTGGGCGGTTTTACCAGGGACAAATGGCGCAAAATCCGCTCCCGAAGCCGGAAAAGACGGAAAAAACGGTTGCAAAAAAATGCCGGGTTGTTGTATAATTCAAATTAACTGAAACGTCTGTTTTCTGCAACAGCGTCCCAGGGAAGGGGGCCCCGTGGTGAAACGCAACAAGCACTTTATGTCCCGGATGTTTTTCTGGGCGGCGGCGGTCTGCGCAGGTACCTACCTGATCGTAGGCATTGTGGTGAACCAGGTCTCCATCAGCTCCAAACAGCAGGCGCTGGCCTCGGTCCAGCAGCAGCTGGAACAGCAGCAGGCGGAAAACGAAGAGTTGGAGCGCGTGCTCACCAGCGGCAGCGAGGAGGAAATCGTGGAGCGGGTCGCCCGCGACCGGCTGGGCTATGCCCGCCCGGATGAGCGGGTCTTTGTGGACGTCAGCGGCAGCTGAACAGGCGGCAGGGGACGTTGCGGTCCCTGCCAGTAAATCAAACAAAAGGGGATTCTTGCGTGCAGTTAGAGGTTGGAACGATTGTAGAGGGCACCGTCAGCGGCGTGAAAAAGTTCGGGGCGTTCGTCACCCTGCCGGAGGGCAAAACCGGCATGGTACATATCTCCGAGGTATCGAATGAGTTTATCCAGGACCTGTCGGCCGTATTGAGCGAAGGCCAGACGGTCAAGGTCAAGATTATCAACATTGCGGAGGACGGCAAGATCGCGCTTTCCATCAAGCGCACCCTGCCCCCGCCGGAGCGTCCTGCCCGCGGGCCCCGTGGTCCCCGTCCCGCCCAGCGGGGCGGCCGTGCCGATACCGGCCGGGTCTGGCAGCCCAAGGCGCCGCAGCCCCAGGGCGATCTGAGCTTTGAGGATATGATGGCCCGCTGGAAGAGCCAGAGCGAGGAGAAGAACGCCGATCTCAAGCGGGTAACCGAGGCCCATCGCGGCGGCGGGTCCCGCCGGCGCTGAGAAGCGTTTTCACAAAAATATTTTTTTCGTCCCCGGCACAGCCTGCCGGGGGCTTTTTGCTGCCCTTTTTCGGCTTTTTGGTGAAAAAGTGCCGCTGCGGGGGGGGACTGGTATTTTTTGTGCATCTTTGCTATAATATAACCATCGAACGGGCGCCGCGTGGTCTGTTCGACCAAGCGCCGCCCGATAAAGGAGGCACAGGCATGAATATCGTATGTACCGGACGCAAAGTCAGTTTGAAACCCAGCTTCACCGATAAGGTGCAGGCACGGCTTGCCAAGCTGGACAAGTTCTTCTCCGCCGATGCACAGGCGCAGGTCACCGTAACGGTGGAAAAAAGCGGCCAGACGGTGGAGATCACGGTGCGTGACAAAGGCCTGATCCTGCGGGCCGAGAAACAGGCCCCCCGTATGGAAGATGCACTGGAAGATGCGGTGGATCTGCTGACCCGCCGCGTGGTAAAGAACCGCAAGCGCCTGGGCGACAAGCTCACCCGCGCCGTGGCGGACACCGTGCCGACGGAGGAGCCCGCCGACGAAGAGCCCTATCAGGTCATCCGTGAGAAGCACTTCCCGGTCAAGCCCTGCACCGTGGAGGACGCCATCCTGGATATGAACCTGCTGGGCCACAGCTTCTATCTGTTCCGGGATGCTGCCAGCGATGAGATCCAGCTGGTCTATCGCCGTGCGGACGGCAGCTACGGTGTGCTGATTCCCGAACGTTGAACCAACTGCCCGGGGCGCCTTGCAAAAGGCGCCCCTTTTGTTATGCTGCGCGCCGGTTGCCCAAACCGGGCGGATGTGGTACAATATCCCCGTATTTTCTGATTATCAAGGCCCTGTGGCCGGAAGGAGCATTTCTTTGAACTACCGACTGATCGCCCCCTGTTATTTCGGCACCGAGTCCACCGCCGCCTTTGAGGTGCGCCGCCTGGGCGCGGAGGATGTGCAGGTCACCGACGGGCGCATCGCCTTTTCCGGCCCGGCTTCCCTGATCGCCGAGGCCAACCTGAACCTGCGCTGCGCCGAGCGGGTGCTGCTGCTGCTCAAAACCTACACCGCCACCACCTTTGACGAGCTGTTCGACGGGGTCTACAGCGTGCCCTGGGAGGAGCTGATCCCCGCCAACGCCCAGTTCCCCGTCAAGGGCTCCAGCCTGTCCAGCACCCTGTCCAGCGTGCCTGCCTGCCAGAGCATCGTGAAAAAAGCGGTGGTGGAACGGCTCAAAAAGGGCCACCGGGTCAACCTGTTGCCGGAGGACGGCCCCCTCTACAAGCTGCGGTTCTCCCTGCGCAAAAACCAGGTGGAGCTCATGCTGGACACCACCGGCGACGGCCTGCACAAGCGGGGCTACCGCCGCAACGCCACCGGCGCCCCCATCAAGGAGACCCTGGCCGCGGCTATCGCGGACCTGGGCCGGGTCCGCCGGGACAGCCTGGTCTGCGACCCCTTCTGCGGCAGCGGCACCATGGTGATCGAGGCCGCCCAGAAGGCCATGAACATCGCCCCCGGCCTGCGCCGCCGGTTTGCCGCCGAGCGGTACAGCTTCTGCCCGCCCGCCCTCTGGGCCGCCGCCCGGGAAAAGGCCCTGTCGGAGATCCGGCGGGACGCCGCCTTTGAGGGCCGCGGCTGGGACATTGACCCCGCCGCCGTGGAGCTGGCCCGCCAGAACGCCAAGCTGGCCGGAGTAGGGGAGCGGTGCGTCTTTGCTCAGGCGGATGTGGCGGATTTTGCCCCGCCCGCCGAGGCCATCGTGCTTACCAACCCGCCCTACGGCGAGCGTCTGGGCGATCTGGACGAGGCCGCCCGCCTGGCCGGTGTGCTGGGCAAGCGCCTGGCTGCCCATCCGGTGTCCGGCACCTACGTGATCACCGCCGACGCGGATTTTGAAGCCCACTTCGGCAAAAAGGCGGTCCGCCGCCGCAAGCTGTACAACGGCATGATTCCCTGCCAGGTGTACATGTACTTCCCGCCCCGCC
>NZ_NFLN01000003.1 GCF_002160955.1 Gemmiger sp. An120 | reverse complement strand
CGCCCAAACAGGGCTGATCGGATACAACAAAACCCCGGAGCCGCTTCCCTTACGGAAACGGCCCCGGGCTTTTTGCTTTATTCTTTGTCTGCGTCTGCCGGGGCTGCATTGCCGGCTGTCTCCGCCGCGGCCTCCCGGGCGTCGGCGGCCTCCCGGCCGTAGGCCCAGATGCCCAGCAGCACCGCCATCGGCGCCAGACCGCCGAACAGCAGGCCGAGCAGATTGTCCCGGAACACGCCGGTCACCGCCATCCAGATCAGCACGCCCAGCCAGATAACCGGCGTGATGGCGCCCAGGTACCACAGCCGCCGGGGCCGTGCGCTGGCCCACATGTGAAACACCAGCAGCACGGCCAGAGCTGCCAGCATCAGCACGACTTTTGTCATAATTCGTCCCTCGCTCCTCTCCGAAAGCCGCCCGGGGCGGTCTTACGCAACCAGTATACCCGCCGCCCCGGGGAATGTCAAATCGGGCGGCATATCCGTGGGAATATTTGCCAATGCTCTGGGCATATCCTCATAGCAGAACCGGGCGGGACACGCCCCGCCCTGAAAGAGAAAGGATGCTGCCCCATGAGCCTTGCCGTGAAAAAACGCCCTGCCCAAACCGGCGCGGATCCTGCCCTGCGCACGGCGCTGCGGGACTGCCTGGACGAGCTGCGCCACAACCAGAGCCAGTACGACCTGGAACAGGATCCCGATCTGATCGAAGCCTGCATCTATGAACGGTCCGCGCTGCTGTGCCGTT
The DNA here is from genome assembly GCF_002160955.1 of Gemmiger sp. An120. GTDB lineage: Bacteria > Bacillota > Clostridia > Oscillospirales > Ruminococcaceae > Gemmiger_A > Gemmiger_A avium. The sequence goes on along the minus strand of NZ_NFLN01000003.1, from coordinate 297,609 downwards.
ACCGGTACCTGCTGCGGCAGGCCCGGCAGCAGGAGACAGCCCTGTGACCGGGCTGTGGCTGGCGGCGGCGGTGGGGATCACGGCGCTGGTCAGCCGGGCGGCGGCCCGCTGCCGCCGTCCGGTGCGCCGCTGCGTGGCCGGGGCCCTGTGCGGGGTGGGGGCACTGGGCGCGGTGAACCTGCTGGCCCCCTTTACCGGGGTGTCGGTGGCGGTAAACGGCCTGTCCGCCTTTGCCTCGGTGGTGCTGGGGGCGCCCGGCGTGGCGGGCCTGCTGGTGCTGCAGCGGCTGTTTGCCCCCTGATCCGGAACGCAGAAAGCCCCCTCCCGAACCGGGAGGGGGCTTTCTGCGGGAAACGACCGGACCGTAAGCCGGGTTCTGTATTAAACGGTGATCTGTCTAGGCGGTGCGTTGCCGCATCGCTCGTGCCACCTCCGGGACGCGCGGGGCAGCGCATATGTCCCATACGGGTGTTGCTTCTGGTAGGGTTTACATAGCCGCAAAGTCGCCAGTGCGCTGGTGAGCTCTTACCTCGCCTTTCCATCCTTGCTCCGCCCGAAGGCGGGGCGGTCTATTTCTGTTGCACTATCCCTAGGGTCGCCCCCGGCTGCCGTTAGCAGTTACCATGCCCCTGTGAAGCCCGGACTTTCCTCAGAGCGCAAAAGCGCCCCGCCACCGTATGTTCCACTCGTTTCCCGTCTGGATGATACCACAAATTTGCCGCATTTGCAAATTTTTTGTTACGGGGGCGCTTTAGCGGGTTGCAATTGGGCTTTTCCGGTTTTATAATCTAAAGTATGGCGCCGCCAGGCAAAGGGGTCCGGCGGCAGCCCAAAAAGAAAGGGGAAGTATCTGATGATTCAAAACGAGTATCTGGCCCGGGTCTATGCTCAGGTGGAGCAGCGCAATCCCGGCGAGAAGGAATTCCTCCAGGCTGTGCGCGAAGTGCTGGAAAGCCTGCAGGTCATCTGCGAAAAGCACCCCGAGTACGAGGCCAACGGCGTGCTGGAGCGCATTGTGGAGCCGGAGCGCTTCATCCAGTTCCGCGTGTCCTGGGTGGACGACACCGGCAAGGTGCAGGTGAACCGCGGTTTCCGTGTGCAGTTCAACAGCGCCATCGGCCCCTACAAGGGCGGCCTGCGCCTGCATCCCAGCGTCAACGCCTCGGTCATCAAGTTCCTGGGCTTTGAGCAGATCTTCAAGAACAGCCTGACCGGCCTGCCCATGGGCGGCGGCAAGGGCGGCAGCGACTTTGACCCCAAGGGCAAGAGCGACGGGGAGATCATGCGCTTCTGCCAGAGCTTCATGACCGAGCTGTCCAAGCACATCGGCCAGTTCACCGACGTGCCCGCCGGCGACATCGGCGTGGGCGCCCGGGAGATCGGCTACATGTACGGTCAGTACAAGCGCCTGTGCAACGAGTTTACCGGCGTGCTCACCGGCAAGGGCCTGAAGTGGGGCGGCAGCCTGGTGCGCACCGAGGCCACCGGCTACGGCCTGTGCTACTTCACCGAGGAAGCCCTGCACTGCATGAAGAACGACAGCTTTGCCGGCAAGACCGTGGTCATCTCCGGCAGCGGCAACGTGGCCATCTACGCCTGCGAGAAGGCTACCCAGCTGGGTGCCAAGGTAGTGGCCATGAGCGATTCCTCCGGTTACGTCTACGATCCCGAAGGCATCGACCTGGCCCTGATGAAGGACGTGAAGGAAGTGCGCCGCGCCCGTATCGTGGAGTACGCCAACGCCCGCGCCAGCGCCACCTTCACCCCGGGCTGCGCCGGCATCTGGACCATCCCCTGCGACATCGCCCTGCCCTGCGCCACCCAGAACGAGCTGGACGGCGAGAGCGCCAAGGCCCTGGTTGCCAACGGCTGCAAGGTGGTGTGTGAGGGCGCCAACATGCCCAGCACCCCCGAAGCCATCGAGACCTTCCTGGCCAACGGCGTGCTGTACGGGCCTGCCAAGGCGGCCAACGCCGGCGGCGTGGCCACCAGCGGCCTGGAGATGAGCCAGAACAGCCTGCGCCTGTCCTGGACCTTCGAAGAGGTGGACGAGCGGCTGCAGAACATCATGAAGGGCATCTTCCATGCCGCCTACGACGCCTCCAAGGAGTGCGGCGTGGAGGGCAACCTGATGGTGGGCGCCAACGTGGCCGGCTTCCTGAAGGTGGCCGACAGCATGGTGGCCCAGGGCATTGCCTACTGATCCTTTTCCTGGAAATTTGTTGTATACCGCCCCGGCGGGTGCCTTGTGCCCGCCGGGGCTTTTTCTTGTGCCAAATCCGCCCAATCGGCGTTTTACACAGGATTATCACAGGATTTTCGTTGCCAAATCCGTCAAAACCGTGGTAAACTGAAAATCGGAGCAGACCGGCCGGTTTGCCAAAGAGCCCGCTGTATGGTATACTGACTGTGTATCGCGTGTGCGTTTGGCAAAGGAGGCTCTGTATGCAGCTGTGTTTTACCGTGCCTGCCTCTCTGGCAGGTATCCGGCTGGACAGCTTTCTGCAAAGGCAGGGATTTTCCTCCACCCTGCGCCGCGCCCTCAAGCGGCAGCCCGACCCTTGTGTGTGGGTGGACGGCCGCCCCGCCAAGGGCTTTGAACTGGTGGGGGAGGGGGCCCGGGTTACGGTGCAGCTGCCGGCGGAACCGCCCTGCGCGCTGCCGCCGGAACCTTTTGCCTGTTCCATCCGGTACGAGGATGAACACGCCCTGGTGCTGGACAAGCCCGCCGGCATGGCGGTGCATCCCACCCTGGGCTATGCCGACGGCACCCTGGGCAACCAGTATGCCGGGCTGCTGGCCTTGCGGGGCCAGACCGGTGCGTTCCGCCCGGTAAACCGATTGGACGCGGGCACCAGCGGTCTTGTGCTCTGCGCCCGCAACGCCTGGGCCGCGCCGCTGCTGGCGGCGTCGGTGCAGAAGGTGTACTACGCGGTGGTGCAGGGGCAGCCCCGGCCCGCCGCCGGCACCATCCGCTTGCCCATCGACCGCGCCCCCGGCAGCATTGTGCTGCGCCGGGTGGATCCGGCCGGGCAGCCGGCCGTTACCCATTACGAAACCGTGGCCGTATCCGGCGGCTGCGCCCTGGTGCGCGTCTGGCTGGAGACCGGCCGCACCCACCAGATCCGGGTGCATTTTTCCCATATCGGCCACCCGCTGGCCGGGGACGATCTCTACGGCGGCAGCCGGGAGTATCTGGGCCGTCAGGCCCTGCACTGTGCGATCATGACATTTCCGCGCCTGCCCGGCCGCGATGCCGCGCGGGCTGTCAGCCCGCCGCCCGCTGATTTAGCGGGGCTGTGCCGGGCGCTGGGCCTTTCCTGGCCCGACTGCGACTAACAGAAAGGAGTGAGGAAACGGATATGGAACCGACCATGACGCCGCCCCGGAGCGGCGGGCCCGAAACGGGCCCCAAAACGGACCGATCCGCCTCGCTGCGCGTTAAGCTTCTGGCTGTGCTGGAGCGCGCTGCCTCCACCTCCGCCGGACGTGCGGTGGGCTGGGCTTTGTATCAGCTGGGTTACTGGGGTGAATATACCGGCCTGTGCGCGGTCCGGTGGACCCGTGAAACTGCTGCCGATCTTCGCCGCGTGCTGGGCCGTGTGGGCCGCATCGTCGGCGGGTACATAGCCGGTGCTGCTAAGGGCATGGCGGACGAATTTACCGCCCCCTTCCGCCGGTTTGCCCACGGCATGCGCAACATCCGCGCCCATGTAAAGGAGCAGGCGCAGCAGTTCGGCAAGGCCCGTGCCGCCAAGGAGGGCTTTGCCTACCTGTGGCGCGGTACCCGGATGTATTTTCCGCTGGTGCGCCGTTCGATGGCCTATGTGGTGCCGCTGGTGGCGCTGGCTGTCTTTGTGTACACCGTGCGCACCGTGATGGATTATCAGTACGTGCTGGCGGTGGAGGTGGACGGCAGCGTAGTAGGCTATGTGGAGAGCGAGGCCGTATTTGATGCCGCCCGCTCCGACCTGCAGGCCCGTATCGCCACCAGTACCTCCGGCCGGGAATGGACCGTTACCCCTGCCTATTCGCTTTCGGTGCGAAGCGGCCCGGTGATGGACGAGACCCATATGACCGACGCCATCCTGCAGGCCTCCGGCAGTGAGATCCAGGAGGCTACCGCCCTCTATGTGGACGGGGCTATTGTGGCCGTTACCACCGAGGGGGATAAGCTGGAGGCCGCGCTGGAAGAGATCAAGGCGCCTTACGAGCAGCCGGACAACGAGAACATCCGCGTGGAGTTCGTCAAGGACGTGGAACTGGTGGACGGTATCTATTTTACCGACTCCATCGTGGACTACAGCGAGATCGATGCCCTTATCCATGGGGAGGAACAGGCGGACGTCTATTACACCGTGGTCAAGGGCGATACCCCCAGCGGTATTGCCAAGAAGAACGACATCACCCTGAACGAGCTGGTGGCGCTGAACCCGGATATTCTGGACAGCCTGTTTGTGGGCGACCAGGTGCTGGTGACCCAGTCCCGCGACTATCTGCCGGTGCAGGTGGTGGAGCATAAGGTGTATACGGAAGAGATTCCGTTCCAGACTGTTACCACTGAATCCGGCGACTACTCCTGGGGCACCATGAAGGTGGTGCAGGAAGGCTCGAATGGCCTGAAACAGATCGAATCCGACTTTTATTACATTGATGGCGTACTTCAGCAGGAAGTTGTACTCAATGAAACAGTTCTCCAGGAGGCGGTCAACAAAGAGGTCATTAAGGGCACACGTCGCCCGGATGGCAGCATTGGTCAGTTGGGTTCGGGCATCTTCTCCTGGCCGGTACCCAGCAGCTACCGGCTCAGCCGCGGCTTTGGCGGCAGCCACTACGGTCTGGATATTCTGAGCTACTACGGCGCGCCCATCTATGCCGCCGACAGCGGCGTGGTCACCACCGCCGGCAGCGGGCAGGAGCACTGGAGCTACGGCATCTGCGTGCGCATCAACCACGGCAACGGCTACCAGACTATGTACGCCCATATGTCTGGCACCGCGGTCAGCCGGGGCCAGAGTGTGGAAAAGGGCCAGCTGATCGGCTATATGGGCTCTTCCGGCCGTTCCACCGGTACCCATCTGCACTTCGAAGTTTATGTAAACGGTGTGCGCGTCAACCCCTACAATTATGTGGGCTGATCGAAGCAACAGAAACGGGTAAAACCAAACAGGCCCCGGCCGACCGCTCTGGTCAGCCGGGGCTTTTCGCTTGCACTGGGCTGCCCGGCCCGGTATAATAAACATGACGGCCTTTGGGCCGACCCTTTTCAAACAACGGCGATCTTGCGCCGGGAGGATACAACCATGCAGAACAACCGCAATTCCCGTTCGTCGGCCCGGCTGCTGGCCACACTGGCCATGCTGCTGGCCTGCGCGGTGGTGCTTACCTTTATCGGCACCATGCTGGCAAAGCAGAACAGCGCCTACAACGCCCCGGTAATAGAGGGCGTTTCCGGCCAGAGTTCCTCCAGCCAGTCCCAGACGGCCGCCTCTAGCTCTGATGGCCCTCAGCAGCTGCCGCTGCCCGCCTCGGTGCATCTGGATGTGCCGGTCATCGGCCAGAACCCGGAACTGCCCAACGGCTGCGAGATCACCAGCCTGACCATGCTGCTGCAGTATCTGGGCTTTGACGTGGACAAGATGACCATGGCCGAAGATTACCTGCCCCGGTCGGAAAAATTCTACGGCGCCGACCCGGAGGTGGAGTTCATGGGCGACCCGTCCCAGAGCAGCGGCGAAAGCTGCGGCTTCTACTGCTTCCAGGGGCCGATCATCCAGGCGGCCGAGAAGTATCTGGCCGCCCAGGGCCAGGCGGATGCCTGGGAGGTGACCGACATCACCGGCGTGGATGCCGCGGGCCTGGCCGAGCAGCTGGCCGCCGGCAACCCGGTGCTGGTGTGGGCCACCATCGATTTCAAGGACGTGCGGGAGAGCAGCAAATGGTCCTGGACCACTGCCTCCGGCGAGACGTATACCCCGCTGGTGGACGTGCACTGTCTGGTGCTGACCGGCTATGAGGACAATCAGTTCTACCTGTCCGATCCGCTGGAAACCTACGAGAGTGTGCGTCAGCAGAAATTCATGGAAATCTTCACCGCCATGGGCAGCCGGGCGGTGGTTATTACCCCGAAAGAACCCGCGCCTGAGCCCACGCCGGCCCCCTCCGCCGAGGCTTCTTCCGTCCCCTCTTCGGCGGCCTGATTTGTGAACCGGGCGTGAATCCTTGGTGAAAAACCGGCGATTTTTTCCCCGGGCGGGTTGGCGCGGCGGTGAAAAACTGGTATACTGGTAGAAACAAATTACCCTGACCGACGGCCGGGCTCCACAGCCCGGCTGTCGGTTTGTACACTGCAAAGGAGGCGAAAACGGTATGCGGATCCAACCGGCACAGGCAGCCCGCAGGGCGGGCTGGGCGCTGGGGCAGGCGGCGTACCTGCTTGGCTTCTGGGGCGAGAGCACGGCCTGCAATCTGGCCCGCGGCGCCCGCCGTGTCTGGAATGGGGCGGCGGCCCGGGGCCGGGCTTTTTCCGCCCGGTTCCTGCATCCGGTATGGGAGGGCCTTGTGGGCGTGGGCCGGGACCTGGCCGCGCCCTTTGTCCGGTTTGCCCACGGGATGCGTTCCATCCATGCCTATGTGCAGGAGGAAAAACAGGCCCGCGGTACCCCCCGGGCGCTGGCTGGCGGCCTGCTCTATTTCCATCGCGGGGTACGCCTGTACGGTTATCTGGCGGTGCGGGCAGGCCGGTACATTATGCCGCTGCTGGCATTGGGACTGTTTGTGTTTACGGTGCGCCATACCCTGAACCGCAGCTTTTCGCTGGCGGTGGAGGTCAACGGCGAACTGGTGGGCTATGTGCAGAGCGAAGATGTGCTGGAAGCGGCTAAAAACACCCTGCAGCAGAACATTGTATCCCTGGACCGCAGCAGCCAGTGGCAGATCACGGCCGACTATACTCTGGCGGTAGATCCGGAGGAACTGCTGGATCAGGAGACCCTGGCCCGCACCCTGCTGGAGATGTCTCACAGTGAGATCCAGCCCGGCGCTGCCGTGTATGTGGACGGGGAACTGGTGCTGGTCAGCGACGATGCCTCCGGGCTGCGGCAGGCGCTGGAAGCCCTCAAGACCACCGCCGCCGACGCGGCAGGGGAGGGCAGCGAAGCCGAGTTTATCCGGGACGTGGAACTGCAGGAGGGCATCTACTTTACCAGCGATATCTCGGATGAAACAGCGGTGCAGGAGGCTCTCTCCAATACGGACCTGTTCGGTCTGCGCACCGTCCGCCGGGCGGTGGAGATCCGGGAGATCCCCTACGAGACGGTCACCACCCGGTCGGAGGATTACCGCTGGGGCTCGGTGCAGACGGTCCAGGCCGGGCAGGCAGGGTCCGCCCAGGTCACGGTGGATTATATCACCGAAAACGGGGTCACCACCGAGGAGATCGTGGAAAGCGTTACCCTCACCGAGCCGGTTACCGAGCAGATCGTGATCGGCAGCCGGATGCCGGCAGGCTCGCTGGTGGAGGTGCCGGGCTACGGTACGCTGCTCTGGCCGGTGCCCAACTACAAGTATGTAAGCCGCTGGATGAGCGCCGGGCACACCGGCGCGGATATCTGCGCCAACGCGGGGCAGGATATTCTGGCAGCAGCGGACGGCCGGGTGATTACTGCCGGCTGGCATTACAGCTACGGCAACTACATCATCATCGACCACGGCAATGGCCTGCGCACCCTGTATGCCCACTGCAGCAAGCTGTATGTAAGCTATGGGCAGTATGTGTCCCAGGGCGATGTGATCGGCGCGGTGGGCAACACCGGCAATTCCTTCGGCAACCATTGTCACTTTGAATTGTATGTGGGAGGCGTTCGGGTCAGCGCCCGGAACTACTTCCCCAATATGTAAACAGAATCCGGCATACTTCGGGCGCAGACCTGGTGATTTTACCAAATCCGCGCCCGATTTTTGTTGGATCCGCCAAAATGTTGCCGGCATGGGCAAACCGGAAGCATAGAAGCAACAATTTCGTAAAGAATAAGCCCAGGGGTTTGATTCTTATGTGAAATGGTGTATAATAAGACAGTTGACGGGCGGCTTTACGCCGCCGGCCCAATCCACGGACGGCAGGCCTTTACCGGCCACGTCCGGCAACCTCAAAGGGGAGTTTGCGCTTTGGAAAAATTCGTGATTCAGGGCGGTAAGCCGCTGGTGGGCGAGGTATCCATCAGCGGGGCCAAGAATGCCGCCGTTGCGATCCTGCCGGCCACCATTCTGGCGGCCGATGTTTGTGTTGTGGAAAACCTGCCTGCCATCAGCGACGTGCTGGTGTCGCTGCGCATCCTGTCGGCGCTGGGCGCCCGGGTGCGGATGCTCAACAAAAACTGCTACGAAATTGACACCACCCACATCAGCTGCGCCGCCGTGCCGGACGATCTGTCCCGGCAGATGCGCGCCAGCTATTACTTCCTGGGGGCGCTGCTGGGCCGGTTCGGCTCGGCACAGGTGGCCATGCCCGGCGGCTGTGACCTGGGCCCCCGCCCCATCGACCAGCACCTGAAAGCCTTTACCGCTCTGGGCGCGTCCGACTCGGTGGAGTACGGCCGTATCCATGTGGAGAGCGACCGGCTGCAGGGCGCCCATGTGTTCTTTGACACCGTGTCGGTGGGCGCTACCATGAACGCCATGCTCAGCGCCGTGCTGGCTGAGGGCCAGACCGTGCTGGAGAATGTGGCCAAGGAACCCCACATCGTGGACCTGGCCAACTTCCTGAACATGATGGGCGCGGATGTGCGCGGCGCCGGCACCGACTGCATCAAGATCCGGGGTGTCAAGGCCATGCATGGCTGCACCTATTCCATCATCCCCGACCAGATCGAGGCGGGCAGCTTTATGGTGGCCGCGGCCATGACCGGCGGCAACGTGCTGATCCGCAACGTGATCCCCAAGCATCTGGAGCCGATCACCGCCAAGCTGGAGCTGGCGGGCGCCACCGTGGAGGAGTTTGACGACGCGGTGCGGGTCTACCGCAACGGCGATCTGCTGCCCCTCAAGATCAAGACCATGCCCCATCCGGGCTTCCCCACCGATATGCAGCCGCTGATGACGGTGCTGCTGACCATCGCCCGGGGTACCTCCATCATCACCGAAGGCATCTGGGAGAACCGGTTCCGCTATGTGGACGAGCTGATCCGCATGGGTGCCAACATCCAGGTGGACGGCCAGGTGGCGGTAATCGAGGGCGTGCCGGAACTGCTGGCAGCTCCGCTGCGGGCCTCCGATCTGCGGGCCGGTGCGGCGCTGGTGGTGGCGGCGCTGTCTGCCAACGGCACCAGCGAGATCGAGGAGATCGCCCATATCGAGCGCGGCTACGAGAATCTGGTGGGCAAACTGCAGGGCCTGGGCGCCGATGTACGCCGGGTATCCATGCCCGCGCCCGCCATGCCGCAGGCGCTGTGATCCAGTTTTTCCGTCCGGGGGCGCGGTGTGCGTCCCCGGTTTTTTATCCTGTTTTGACACACCGCCCGCCGGGCGGCATGAGGTGAACGATGGCCAGTTTTACTACCCTGTATTCCGGTTCCTCCGGCAACTGCGGCCTGGTACGCAGCGGCCAGGGCTATCTGCTTGTCGATATGGGCAAAAGCTGCCGTATCACCACCGGCGCGCTCAAGGATCTGGGCCTGTCGGTGCGGGATCTGCAGGGCATCCTCATCACCCATGAGCACTCCGACCATATCGCCGGGCTTAAGGTGTTTCTGAAACACTACGATGTGCCGGTGTTCGGTTTGCCGGAAACCCTGGATTTTCTGGCAAACCGGGGCGACCTGCCCGCGGCGGCCCAGCTGATCGCGGTGGGCGGCCGCCCGGAACAGATCGGGGACTTTACGGTCACCGCATTTCCCACCCCCCACGACGTGCCCTGCTGCGGGTACCGGATCGCCACGCCGGACGGCAAGGTCATGGCCATCGCCACCGACCTGGGCCAGCTGACCGAGACGGTACATACCAGCCTGGCCGGGGCGGATCTGGTGGCGCTGGAGGCCAACTACGACCCCTACAGCCTGCAGCACGGCAGCTATCCCTATTACCTGAAAACCCGCATTGCCTCGCCCTTTGGCCACCTGTCCAACCCGGAGTGCGCGGCCAAGGTGCTGGAACTGGTGCAGACGGGCTGCAAAAAGATCGCCCTGTGCCATCTGAGCAAGGAGAACAACACCCCGGAACTGGCGCTGGAAGCGGTGCGCAAGGCTCTGCTGGCCGCCGGCGTGATCCCGGAACCGGACGTGGTGGTGCAGGCCCAGCGCCGCAACGAGCCCAGCCCTGTATTGGAGTTTTGATATGCAGCACATTGATCTGATCTGTATCGGCAAACTGAACGCCGCCTGGTGCGCCGAGGGCGTGGCGGAATACCGCAAGCGTCTGAGCACCCTGTGCGATTTCCGGGTGATTGAACTGCCCGAACAGCCCCTGCGGGAGGACAGCCCCGCCCTGGTGCAGCGCGCGCTGGAAAAGGAGGCTCAGGCCATCCTGGCCAGCGTGCGCAAGGGCGCGGCCATAGTGGCCCTTTGCGTGGAGGGCAAAACCCTCTCCAGCGAGGAACTGGCCGCCTGGCTGGACGACCGGGCGGTAAGCGGCGCGGGGGACGTGGCCTTTGTGATCGGTTCATCCCACGGGCTGGCCCCGGCGGTCAAGCAGGCCGCGGCGCTGCGCCTGTCCATGGGACGCATCACCCTGCCCCATCAGCTGGCCCGCCTGGTGCTTACCGAGCAGATCTACCGGGCCTGCTGCATCAACCGGAACATCAAGTACCATAAATGAAGCCCGCCCCGCGCGGGCCTTTTCTTTTTTATAAAATGTCAAAAACTCTTGACATTTTGGCGTGGGTCTGGTATCTTGAAAATGTCAAAAGAATTTGACATTTAAGCGGATGAAAAGAAAGGAGAGAGTGATATGGAATTTATGGGGATGCCTTTGGGGGCCGCGCTGTTTCTGGGTGGTGTGCTGCTCGGATTTGGGGCGCTGGACATCACGATGCTGGTTTCCCTGCTCAAGACGGGGGACGAGCGCAGCCGCATCATCGTGTGGAAGACCAGCACCTTTGCCTTTAATGCAATGGTAGGCGCGCTGGTGCTGGATGTGATCACAAACTATGTTACCAAGCAGCCCATGACCATCAACCCCTTCATCCAGCTGCAGGTCGCCGCGGTTCTGTATTGTGCGGCGCTGCTGTATTACCGCAAGAAGCTGGGAGGCTGAGGATGGAAAACAAGATTCGCGAACGCCGCAAGGAACTGGGCCTGTCCCAGGAAGAGCTGGCAAAGAAATGCGGCGTTTCCCGTCAGACGGTAAACGCCATCGAGAACAACAAATACGATCCCACCCTGGCGCTGGCGTTCAGCCTGGCCAAGGAACTGCACCTTACGGTGGACGAACTGTTTACCCCCGCGTGATTTGTGCTTTTTTGCCTTTTCGCACAGGATATGGTACAATGGGGGCACAAAATCAACGGGGCATTTGCCCCGATTCAAGGCGCCAGGCCGCAGGGCCCGGCCGCCTGCAAGGAGGTTGTTCCCCTATGAAACTGCGTGCTTTTGCCGCTTTGGCCCTGTGTGCCGCGCTGCTGGTCGGCTGCGGGCGGGCCGCAGCACCCTCGTCCGAGGCAGCCGGCAGCTCGGCTTCTTCACCGGATGTCAGCTCGTCTGCGCCTGCCGCCACCCCGGCACCCACTGCGGAGCCGGAAACCAAAACCGATTGGCTGCTGGAGCCCCGCACCGATCTGGAGATTACCTGCAGCCTGGCGGAGTATCCCACCGCCGACAACGGGGTGCTGAAAGATCAAGCTTACCTGTCCCTGTTTGAGCAGAACGGCAAGACGGGTGCCATCAATTTTGACGGCAAGATTGTGATTCCCGCCGAGGAGGATGTACACTGGTGCTCGGTCTGCGGGCTGACCAATGCCGACGAAAGCAAGATCTTCAACGATCTGGGCGAAAATGTGGGCCCCGGCGGCCATGGCCTGCCGGATATGGAGATTGTCTACGACAGCACGCTGGGCATGGCCTATGTGCTGGAGATGGAGGAACTGGTGCCGCTGACCAACTACGGCGCCAGTGTGCGGCCCTATGTGGCCCGGGTGGGTACGCTGCAGGCGGCTCCCGCCGACGACTACGGCGCCTTTTTGTGGAACAACCCCGCCACCGGCCAGACCGAGGGGCGCACGGTGGAATGGGGCGAGGGCTACGTACTGGTGCAGCCTTCCACCGGCAAGCAGGTAGGGCCGGTGTGTGAAGCCATCGACCGGTATTCCGACGGGCTGTATGCCGTGCAGCAGAACGGCCTGTGGGGCTATCTGGACATCGACGGCACCCAGGTGATTCCCTGCCAGTACCAGCAGGCGCGGCCCTTCTGCAGCAACCTGGCCGCCGTGCAGAACACCGATGGCCTGTGGGGGTATATCAGCCTGGCAGGCACGGTCAAGGTGCCGTTCCAGTATCTGGGGGCGGCTTCGGTGACCGGTGGCCGGGCCTGGGTCAAGACATCCGAGGGCTGGGGCGTCGTAGCTATCCAGACATAACGGAGGAAAACACTATGAAACAGTGGAATGTGGCCATCCTGGGTACCGGCGCGATCGCCGCGGTGATGGCGGATACCCTGAACGGCATGGAGGAAGCCCGGCTGTATGCGGTGGGTTCCCGGACGCTGGACCGCGCCCGCGCCTTTGCCGAAAAATACGGCGCGGAGAAAGCCTGCGGCAGCTATGAGGAGCTGGTGGCCGACCCACAGGTGGAACTGGTTTATATCGCCACCCCTCATTCGGAGCACTGGGCCAACGCGCTGCTGTGTATCCGGGCAGGCAAGCCGGTTCTGTGCGAAAAGGCCTTTACCGCCAATGCCGCGCAGGCCCGGGAGGTATTTGCCGAGGCGGAACGCCGGGGCGTGTTCATCACCGAAGCCATCTGGACCCGGTACATGCCTATGCTGGCCACCATCCGGGAGGAGATGAACAGCGGCAGCATCGGCCAGGTGCGGATGCTAACCGGCAATCTGGGGTATTCCATTGCGGACGTGCCCCGTTTACGGGATCCGAAGCTGGCGGGCGGCGCGCTGCTGGATGTGGGGGTCTATCCGCTGAACTTTGCGCTGGCGCTGTTCGGCCACGGGTACGACCGGGTGGAAAGCAGCTGTTCCAAGCTGCCCACCGGTGTGGATGCCCAGAACAGCGTGACCCTGTATTATCCCGACGGACGGGTGGCCCAGCTGAACAGCTCGCTGGAAGCCTGCCTGGACCGGCAGGGTGTTATCCACGGCACCAAGGGGTATATCCGGATCGAGAACATCAACAATTTTGAGAGCCTGTCGGTCTACGACGGCCAGCACCAGCTGGTGCGCCGGGTGGAGCGCCCGGCCCAGATCACCGGCTATGAGTACGAGGTGCGGGCCTGCCTGCGGGCGCTGGAAGCCGGGGAACTGTCCTGCCCGGAGATGCCTCACGAGGAATCGGTGCGGGTCATGGAGCTGATGGACTCCCTGCGCGCCGCCTGGGGCGTGCGGTATCCCTTTGAATAAAGGCGAATGGGCTGATCTGGGGAGACAATGTCCCCCCAGACCCCCAAAATCGCGGGCCAAATCTTTGGCCCGCAGGGATATAAAAAACGAACGCCTCTGCCAGTCAGACAGGGGCGTTCATTTTATATTTTTTGTGTGGGCCGAGGATTCGGCCCACGATTTCCGGGGGGATGGGGGCCCGGGTTCGCGAAGCGGCTGGGTCTCCGGTGGAGACCCAGACCGGCAGGGCGGTCGGCGCAGCCGGGCGGGCGCATCGTTGTTGCGCCCGTAGCCCCGGTTGTATCCCCCCATATTAGCTCAGTTCTTGCCGCGCAGATACTCGTCGATGGCCCGGGCAGCCTGCTTGCCGGCGCCCATGGCCAGGATCACGGTGGCCGCGCCGGTCACCGCATCGCCGCCGGCGTACACGCCGGTGCGGCTGGTCAGGCCGTCGTCGCCGTCGGTCACGATGCAGCCGTGCCGGTTGGTCTCCAGGCCCGGCGTGGTGGACCGGATCAGCGGGTTCGGGCTGGTGCCGATCGCCATGATCATGGTATCCACTTCCAGCTCAAATTCGCTGCCTTCCTTTACCACCGGGCGGCGGCGTCCGCTGGCGTCCGGCTCACCCAGTTCCATCTCCACACAGCGCATCCCGCGCACCGAGCCCTGCTCGTCGCCCAGCACTTCCACCGGGTTGGTCAGGGTCTTGAAGATGATGCCCTCTTCCTGGGCGTGCTCCACTTCCTCGGCACGGGCAGGCAGCTCGTTCATGCTGCGGCGGTACACAATGTACACCGTCTCCGCGCCCATACGCAACGCGCAGCGGGCCGCGTCCATGGCCACGTTGCCGCCGCCGACCACCGCCACCTTGTGGCTGTGCAGCAGGGGCGTGTGGCTGCCCGGCTGGTAGGCCTTCATCAGGTTCACGCGGGTCAGGTACTCGTTGGCGCTGTATACGCCTTTCAGGCTTTCGCCCGGGATACCCATGAACCGGGGCAGGCCCGCGCCGGTACCGATGTACACCGCTTCAAAGCCGAACTCACCCATCAGCTCATCCACCGTCAGCACCTTGCCGATCACCATGTTGGTCTGGATATCTACGCCCATGGCTTTCAGCCCGTCGATCTCCTGCTGCACAATCGCCTTGGGCAGCCGGAACTCCGGAATGCCATACACCAGCACGCCGCCCGCCAGGTGCAGCGCCTCAAACACCGTTACCTGATATCCCAGCCGGGCCAGGTCGCCGGCGGCGGTCAGGCCGGAGGGGCCCGCGCCGATGATCGCTACCTTGCGCCCGTTGGAAACCGGCTTTTCCGGGGATTCGGTGCTGTGCTCCCGGTGCCAGTCTGCCACAAACCGCTCCAGCCGGCCGATGCCCACGCTCTCGCCCTTGATGCCGCGCACGCATTTGCCCTCGCACTGGTTCTCCTGAGGGCAGACACGGCCGCACACCGCCGGCAGCGCGCTGGAAGCGCTCAGCACCTTGTAGGCGCCCTCCATATCCTCGTTGGCAACCCGTTCAATAAAAGCGGGAATGTCGATCTGCACCGGGCAGCCGGTCACGCAGGGCTTGTTTTTGCAGGCGAGGCACCGGCGCGCCTCGTTCACCGCCATATCATAGGTGTACCCCAGCGCCACCTCGTCAAAGTTGTGGGCCCGCACCGCCGGGTCCTGGCTGGGCATGGGGCACTTGTGGGGATCCATGTTCCGCTGAAACGCCATCTTACTGCACCCCCTTGTTCAGCAGGTTGCAGTATTCTTCCCGGGCATGGGCTTCAAACTCCCGGTAGGTGCCGCCCCGCTTCATCGCCTCGTCAAAATCCACCAGATGCCCGTCAAAATCCGGACCATCCACGCAGGCAAACTTGGTCTCGCCGCCCACCGTCAGCCGGCAGCCGCCGCACATGCCGGTGCCGTCAATCATGATCGGGTTCATGGATACGGTGGTCTTGACCCCGTACTTCTTGGTGGTCAGGCTTACAAACTTCATCATGACCAGCGGCCCGATGGCGATCACCTCGTCGTAACCCTCGCCCGCCTGGATCAGCTGCTCCAGCGGGGCGGTCACCACGCCCTTGTCGCCGTAGCTGCCGTCGTCGGTCATCATGACCAGCTTGTCGCTCACAGCCCGGAACTCGTCCTCCAGGATCACCAGATCCTTGGAGCGGAATCCCACAATGCTGTGTACCTCGGCGCCCAGCTCATGCAGCCGCTTGGCCACCGGATAGGCAATGGCGCAGCCCACGCCGCCGCCCACCACGGCCACCTTTTTCAGCCCCTCCAGCTTGCTGGGGGTGCCCAGCGGGCCCACAAAATCGTGGATGCATCCGCCCTCGGGCAGGTCGTTCAGCTCCATGGTGCCCGCGCCCACCACCTGGAAGATCACGGTCACGGTGCCGGCGGCCCGGTCGTAATCGGCCACGGTCAGCGGGATGCGTTCCGAGTCCGCCCCGGCACGCAGAATCACGAATTGCCCGGGCATCGCCTTGCGGGCAATCAGCGGCGCATCCACCACCATGCGGGTGACGGTGGGATTCAGCGCCTCTTTGCGAATGATCTTGAACATACTCTTCTTCCCCTCAAAGTTTATGTTGCATATTTGTCAATACGCATTTTTCATTATACTCCAAAAGCCCCCACCGCGCAACGGCGGAAAATATGCCGCCGCCATGGTGTTTTGTACCGGAATATGGTACAATATTTACAAATTGCCCATCTGTTCAAGGAGGCCCGCCATGACCCTGCAGCAGCTTCGTCAGGTCCAGCAGATCGCCGCCACCCACAGCCTGTCCGCCGCCGCCCGGGCGCTGGAAATGGCACAGCCCAACCTGAGCCGCAGTTTGAAAGAACTGGAAAAGGAACTGGGGGTGCCCCTGTTCCGCCGCACCGCCCGGGGTATGGAGCTCACCGCCGCGGGCAGCCAGTTCTTGCGGTATGCCGCCGGTATCCTGACCCAGATGGAGGAACTGCAAAGCCTGTACGCCCCCCAGCCGGAGGGGTTCCGGCTGCGGATCACGGTGCCCCGCGCCACCTATATCGCCGACACCTTTGCCGCCATGTTGGCGGATTGCCCGGCCCCCATGAATGTGCAGTACCGGGAAGCGGGCTTGACCGACGCTTTGCAGGATGCCGCCTCCGGGGAGAGCGAGCTGTCCATCATCCGATATCAGGACATTTATCAGCCCTGGGTGGACACGCAGCTGGCCCAGAACAGCCTGCAAAGCCGGGTGCTGCGCCAGTACCGGATGTGCCTGCTGATGAGCGAGCGGCATCCCCTGGCGGGCCTGGCGGATATCCCGTACCATCTACTGGGGCAGTATCCGCAGATTCTGCACGGGGATGTGCAGCTGCCGGTGCTGGAACCGGAGCAGCGGGCCCGGGCCGCGGAACTGCGGGTAGGGGAGAGCCGTATCTATGTGTATGACCGGGGCAGCCAGTTTGCTCTGCTGCGGCAGGTGCCGGGCAGTTATATGTGGGTGAGCCCTCTGCCTGCCGCCGAGCTGGCCCGCCAGCAGCTGGTGCAGAAACCCTGCGCTGAAGCGGGCCTGAACCGGGACGCCGCTATCTGGCCCGCTGCCGCCGAACTGTCGGACAACGCCCGGCGCTTCCTGGCCTGCGTGCGGCAGGCGGATGCCTTGTGGTAAAAGACGAAAGACGCCCCCGCCGGGATCTCCCGGCGGGGGCGTTTGCTGTATAAGGTGTTACGAGATCAGCTCCATCTGCCGTTCGTACACGTTGCCCTGGCTGTCCACTACCCGGGCGGTGATGATTACCGACTGATCCGCTTTCCAGGGATGGGCCTGGGGCGTCCAGAAGTAGGTGACGGTGCTGCCCACAAAAACAGCCTGATCACCGGTGTAAGAGTCTTCGGTAGGGACAAAATCCTTGTACAGTTCCGGAATCGGGAAGGTCTCCACCACCTGCCCGCCGATTTCCAGCTGCATTTCCGCCTCCACCGGCCAGGCATACTCGGTGGCCCCCAGGCTCAGCCCCACATCGCCGTCAAACCGGATCTGGCCGTTTTGCGTTTCAAACCGGATAAGCTGGCCGTCAATGCCGCCGCCCAGTTCCACGATCGGTTCAAACTGCCCGTGAGGGGCGTAATCGCTCCACAGCTGCTGGTTCTGCACCGTGCCGTCGGGGCTTTCCAGCTGGAAAGTGGCGGTCAGCTCATCGGCGGTGGCCACCCGGCCGGACACGGTGAACACCCCGCCGCCCTCGTCGGTCATCTCCAGCGTTACCGCGCTGTGAGTGTCGGTTGGATAGGTGGCGGTTACAATCAGCCGGGCGCTGGCCCCCGGTACGCTCTGCTTGGCGGTCACCCGGGCGGTGAGCAGCAGGGTGCGGCTGCCGGATTCCCATTCGGAATAGCTGTGGCTCTCACCCGCGGCCAGGGAATTCTGCTCGTCCAGCATGGTCTGCACCCGGTTTGTCATGGAATCTACCTGGGCCTGCAGGGTGCCCTGCATCCCGGCTACCTGGCCGTTCACCCCGTCAATGCGGTTTTGCAGGTCATCCATGCGGCTGCCGGCATACAATCCCACGCACAGCAGCGCCGCTGCCAGTACCAGGGCCACGCCGCCGCCCGCCGCCAGGCTTATCCGGCGGCGCTTGGTCTCCCGGGTTTCCCGGGCATCCAGCAGCGCCTGCATCCCCTCGGCGGAGAGGGACGGGGCGGGGGGCTGCTCCGAGGATAGCGGCCGCCCGGTCAGCAGTTCGTCGCAGCTGGTGTGCAGGGCTTCGGCCAGGGCCAGCAGGTTATCCAGCCCGGGCAGGGACTGGTCGGCCTCCCACTTGCCCAGGGCCTGACGGCTCACCCCCACGGCGGCGGCCAGGGCCTCCTGGCTCATGCCCGCCGTCCGGCGCAGCGCCAGAATCCGCTGGCCGATGGTGGCCGGTGTTTCGCGGTTGGTCATGGATCGGATCCTCCTTGGATTTGTTGGTTTCAGTATACCATGCCGGGCAAAATCTGGCCACCATCCCCCCTTTCCAAACCGGCAACCAGCGGTTGCCGGGGCCGGAATGGCGCAAAAAAGCCCCCGTGCACCGGGCACGGGGGCAAAAAACAAAAAGGTTTACTGCTCCTGGAACATCTTGGGCACGGTCAGGCAGAGTACAACCGCCACCACAGTGGTCAGGATGGCCTCGGGGATCATGTAGGTGCCGTTGTAGACGCCGCTGTACAGCCAGCACAGCGCGTTCTCACCCATGCTGGCGATGGCCTGGCCCCAGCCGAAGTTGGTCATCCACTCAAAGGCGTAGTCGTAATCCTTCCACACCACATAGCCGGACAGGAAGCTGCACAGGTAACGGATCAGGCTTACCACCACAGTGGCAACGCCCACGCCCAGCACCCGCTTCTTGAAGGGCTTGGCGATCAGCCAGGCCAGGCCCAGCAGGGTGTAGGCCAGCACATAGTCCAGCAGCACGCAGCCGATCTGGGCGCCCAGGGTCTGGCAGTAGGCCAGGTTTTCAATGCCGCCGAAGAACACCAGCTGCAGCAGGCTGTGGACGAAGCCCACACCCAGGCCCCAGCGCACGCCGTGGCGCAGGCTGAACAGGATGATGGGCAGGGTGCTCACCACTGTGATGGTGCCGCCGTGGGGCAGGCTGTACAGGGGGATCATGCTCAGCACGCTGGCCAGGGCCAGCATGATGGCACCCTCCACCATGGTGCGGGTACGGGAATACTGTTTGGTCATGATTCGGTTCCTCACTTTTTCAAGATTCCGGCCATAAAAACCCGCAAAACAAAACGCCTGCGTATGCGAAACACATACACAGGCGCACGAAATGCGTTTATTCCTCAAACTCCCTACGCCGGCATTACCCGGATCAGGTTCAAGGTGACCCAGGGCTGCAATTTGCCCTGATCTCAGCCGGGGATGGCCCCCAGCGCCCCTGTTTTTATGTCCGCAGACAGTATAGCGCGGTAAAGCGGATTTGTCAACCGTCCACTTTGGCCGGAGCAGCTTTGGCCCCGGTGCGGCAGACCTCTTTCAGGCAGCAGGCCGCGCAGTTGGGCTTGCGGGCGTCGCACACCGCCCGGCCGTGCAGCACAAACCGGTGGCACAGATCGCTGCCCTCTTCCGGGGGGATGATCTTCCACAGGGCCATCTCCACCTTTTTCGGGTCTTTCAGATCGTCCACCAGGCCGATGCGGTTGCACAGCCGGATGCAGTGGGTGTCGGTCACGATGGCCGGCTTGCCGAACACATCCCCCAGCACCAGATTCGCGCTCTTGCGGCCCACACCCGGCAGGCGCAGCAGTTCTTCCATAGTATCCGGCACCTTGCCGCCGAACTCGTCCCGCAGCATCCGCATGCAGGCGCTGATGTCCCGGGCCTTGCTGCGGCCCAGCCCGCAGGGGCGCACGATGGCTTCGATCTCGTCCACGCTGGCCTCGGCCAGCGGCTCAATGCCCGGATACCTGGCAAACAGATCCTGTACCACGATGTTTACCCGGGCGTCGGTGCACTGGGCGGCCAGCCGCACCTCCACCAGCAGCTGCCAGGCATGGTCGTAATCCAGGGTGCATTCCGCCAGCGGATATTCTTCTTTCAGCCGCCGGATGACCTCCAGCGCCCGTTGCTTTTTCGTCATAGTTCTGCCCTCCCGACGGCATTTATGAGATTTTTTCCTATTTTACCACGCCGCACCCGCCAAGGCAATGCCCGGTCTTGTTTTTCTGCTGCCGGGCGCGGTATAATAGAAGCAGTCACGGGCCCGGCCCGACATTACGACCGAGAGAGGATGGGAACTATGTTCAAGGATATGATCGACACCATCGGCTTTGTGGCCCAGAGCGACCCGGAAGTGGCCGCCGCCATGAATCGGGAGCTCACCCGTCAGCGGGAAAACATCGAGCTGATCGCCAGCGAGAACATCGTCAGCCCGGCGGTGATGGCCGCTATGGGCAGCGTGCTCACCAACAAGTACGCCGAGGGCTATCCCGCCCACCGGTACTACGGCGGCTGCGTCTGGGTGGACCAGGTGGAGCAGCTGGCCATCGACCGGGCCTGCAAGCTGTTCGGCGCAAAATACGCCAACGTGCAGCCCCATTCCGGCGCCCAGGCCAACCTGGCGGTCTACTTCGGCCTGCTGGAACTGGGCGACACCATCCTGGGTATGGACCTGTCCCAGGGCGGGCACCTGACCCACGGCAGCCCGGTGAACATGTCCGGCAAAAACTACCATTTTGTCTCCTACGGGGTGGACGAGAACGGCTTCATTGACTATGATGCGGTGCGCGCGCTGGCCCGGGAATGCAAACCCAAGATGATCGTGGCCGGGGCCTCCGCCTACTGCCGCGCCATCCGGTTCGATATCTTTGCCGACATTGCCCACGAGGTGGGCGCGCTGCTGATGGTGGATATGGCCCACATTGCGGGCCTCGTGGCCGGCGGCCAGCACCAGAACCCGGTGGAGTGGGCGGACGTGGTCACCACCACCACCCACAAGACCCTGCGCGGGCCCCGGGGCGGCCTGATCCTGACCAACAACGAGGAGATCGCCAAGAAGATCAACAAGGCCATCTTCCCGGGCACCCAGGGCGGCCCGCTGGAGCATGTAATCGCCGCCAAGGCGGTCTGCTTCGGGGAAGCGCTGAAGCCCGAATTTGCCGACTACGCCCGCCGCGTGGTGGAGAACGCCCAGGCTCTGGCCAAGGGCCTGACCGACCGGGGTGTCAAGCTGGTCAGCGGCGGCACCGACAACCACCTGATGCTGATTGACCTGTCGGACGAGGAGTGCACCGGCAAGGAGCTGGAGCACAACCTGGACGAGGTGCACATCACCGCCAACAAGAACACCGTGCCCGGTGAAAAGCGCAGCCCCTTTATCACCAGCGGCGTGCGGGTGGGCACCCCCGCCGTTACCACCCGGGGCATGGGCCCCGCCGAGATGGATGTGATCGCCGGCTGCATCGCCGACTGCATCCATGACTTTGAGGCCCGCAAAGAGGATGTGGCCGCCCGTGTGGCCGATCTGGTGGCCCGGTTCCCCCTGTACGAATGATCCGTCCGCCGCGCGGCGTTTTGAACCAAGCGATAAAAGGTGAATCAAGATGGCGATGCTTACCTGTAAATTCCGCAGCGAGGCGATGATCACGGTGAACGAGGTCAAGATCTTCCTGCCCACCGATCAGACCGCCAACACCACCCACCAGGTGGCCGGGGTGGTGACCCTGCTGCACGGCTACGGCAACAACTGCGACTGCTGGCTGGAGAATACCGCCGCTGTGCGCTATGCCAAGGACAACAACCTGGCCTTGGTGATGCCGGATGCCTCCAATTCCTTCTATCAGGATATGGCCGCCGGCCCCGCCTGGCAGACCTGGCTGACCCGGGAACTGCCCGAACTGCTGAACCGCAACTTCCGCCTGCCCATGGAGCGGGAGAAGAACTTTATCTTCGGGCTCAGCATGGGGGGCTACGGCGCGCTGCTGCTGGCACTGCGCAACCCGGACCGGTACGCGGCCGCGGCCAGCTTTTCCGGCTGCGTGCATGTGGGCATGATGCTGGAGGCCCGCACCGTCAATCCGCTGGTGCAGCAGGTGTTCGGGCCGGTGTTCGGTACCTTGAACGAGCTGCCCCGGCAGGCGGATCTGTTTGCCCTGGCCCGGGAGGTCAGCGCCCTGCCCGCCGGTCAGCAGCCCCGGCTGCTCTGCACCGTAGGCAAGCAGGATTTTGAGCCCTACTACATCTACAACCAGAACGTGGCCCTGCGGGAGGACTGGGAAAAACTGCCCCTGGACTTCGGCTGGATGGAATGGGACGGTGGCCACGAATGGGACGTGTGGGACCGCAGCCTGGTGTACGCCATCGACCGGTTCATCAATCCCGGCTATGCTGACAAGGTGCACGCCGCCTGGACCGCCCCGGTCACCCGAGGGGAGGGGATGGGCCATGGCTGAGCCTCTGGCCCAGCGCCTGCGTCCCCGCACCCTGGCGGAGGTATGCGGCCAGCAGCACCTGCTGGCCCCGGGCAAGGTATTCCGCCGCACACTGGAAAGCGGGCGGGTGCCCAATATGATTTTCTACGGCCCCTCCGGCTGCGGCAAAACCACCGTGGCCCGGATCATCGCCGAAAACAGCGGTATGCGCCTGCATAAGCTCAACGGCACCAGCGCTTCCACCAGCGATATCAAGGCGGTGCTGGCGGAGATCGGCACTTTGCAAAGCGCCAAAGGCCTGCTGCTCTACCTGGACGAGATCCAGTACCTGAACAAAAAGCAGCAGCAGAGCCTGCTGGAGTGCATCGAGGACGGCTCGGTCACCCTGATCGCCTCCACCACCGAGAACCCCTATTTCTACATCTACAACGCCCTGCTTTCCCGCTGTACGGTGTTTGAATTCAAGGCGCTGAACCCGGCGGATATCCGCACCGGGCTAAACAACGCGGTGGCCCGGCTGGAGCAGGAGGACGGCGTTCCCCTGCAGGCCGATGAGGACGCGCTGGACTACCTGGCCCAGAGCGCCGGCGGCGACATGCGCAAGGCGCTGGGCTGCCTGGAGTTCGCGGTGGCCGCGGCCCCGGAGGAAGAGGGGACACGCCGCATCCATCTGGATATGGTGCAGCAGGTGGCCCGCCGCACCGCCATGCGGTACGACCGGGACGGGGACGACCATTATGACATCCTCTCCGCCTACCAGAAATCCATGCGCGGTTCCGACCCGGACGCGGCGGTGCACTACCTGGCCCGCCTGCTGGAAGCGGGGGATTTGATCAGCGCCTGCCGCCGGCTGATGGTCTGTGCCTGCGAGGACGTGGGCCTGGCCTATCCCCAGATCATCCCCATCGTCAAGGCGGCGGTGGACGCCGCCACCATGCTGGGGCTGCCTGAGGCCCGCATCCCGCTGGCCGACGCGGTGATCCTGGTGGCCACCAGCCCCAAGTCCAACAGCGGCTACCTGGCGCTGGACGCTGCCTGGGACGACATCCGCCGGGGCAAAAGCGGCCCCATTCCCCGGCAGCTGCAGAACAAGCACTTCGACGGGGAGGACGCGGCGGTCAAGGGCCAGAACTATCTGTATCCCCACAGCTATCCCAACCGCTGGGTGGCCCAGCAGTATCTGCCGGACGCGCTGGTGGGCACAAAGTACTACGAGTTTGCTGACAACAAGAACGAGCAGGCCGCCCGTGCCTACTGGGAACGGATCAAAAACGGCGGCGGAAAATAAGCTGCCGCCCCTGGCACCCCCGCGCCGGTTTCGGCGCGGGGTATTTTTGATGCTTTTGTATGGAAAATATTTCCTGCTTTTGAACGCTTGACAAAATAATTGAAAATCGTTACTATTATTCCGTAGAAGAATTTTCCAACTATTATGTAAGGAGAAGGCTATGCGATATTCCAGACAGAGAGAGCTGGTGCTCAATCAGGTGCTGGCCCGCTGTGACCATCCCACCGCCGAGCAGATCTATTCCGCTCTGCGGCCCCAGTGCCCTGGCCTCAGCCTGGGCACCGTGTACCGGAACCTGAATGGTTTGGTGGAGATGGGCCGTCTGCGCCGGGTGACCATCCCGGGTCAGGCGGACCGGTTCGACCGTACCCTGGCGGAGCACGATCACCTGTTCTGCCGCAGCTGCGGCCGTGTGGTGGATGTGCAGCTGGAGCGTGCCGCCCTGGACGAGGCCTGCCGCGCCTGCCCCGATGCCCGCATCGAGTGGTACAGCGTCAACCTGGTGGGCGTCTGCGCCGACTGCCGCGCCGCCAAGCAGAACTGAACGTCGGATCATCACAAAAACGCCCGGTATGGCCCCGCGCCATACCGGGCGTTTTATGCTGCACCGTTGACAGCCTGTGTGGTGGTCCGTACAATAGAACAAGAGTGCAACACGGGGCGTTGGCGCCCCGCAAAGGAGATAGACCGGATGGAACGGATGGAATGGATCGTAGTGACACAGGACCCGGCAAAGACCGGGCAGATCGCCCCCGGGCGCACGGTATGCCTGCCGGGGGCGCGCAATGCCGCGGCGGAAAACGCCGGGGCCGAGTGGCTGCTGTTCTGGCAGGAGAATCTGACACCTGCCGCAGGCTTTGGCGAAGCGGTGGCTGCGGCGCTGGACGAAGCCGGGGCGGACACGGCAGCCCTGGCACCCCGGGTGCTGCCCTCTCCGGGGGATGCTGCCCCCGATCCCCTGACACTGGAACTGCCCTGGGCCTCTTCCCGCTGCCTGCTGGTGCGGCGGTCGGCCTTTCTGGCGGCAGGCGGTTTTGACGCCCGCTTGCCGGAACCGGCTGCCAGCCGGGATCTGTCGGTCCGGCTGCGCGGCCAGGGGCTGATCCGGGCGCTGCCTGCCGCGGCGGCGCTGGCCCCCGGGATGTCCGCCCAGGATCTGAACGCCTACCGGGACGAAGTGCTGGGCAAAGCCCGTCTGGCGGCCAAGTGGGCGCCCTTCGGCGCGGCCATGCGGGCCCAGGCGGAACTGTGGCAGGCGGTGCGTCATCCCGCCCATTACCCCGGCGTGCGCCGGGTGCTGGCCCCGGCGGCGGCCCGGCAGCTGCTGGCCGTCTGGCCGCTGCTGACCTGGCGGCTGGGGCATCGGGCGCTGTTCAAAAATGCGCCCTCCCCGCTGGGCAGCCCGCTGGAAGCCGATCTGGGCCCCAATGAAATGACCGCTCCCTGCCCCAAAGGCCCGCTGGTCAGCGTGATCGTGCGTACCCACAGCCGCCCGGCCAGCCTGCGCCGGGCCATGCAAAGCCTGACCCACCAGACCTACCAAAACTTTGAAGTGGTGGTCACCGAGGATGGCGAGGACACTGCCGGCGAGATGCTGCGCACCGAGTTCCCGGGCCTGCGGATCGATTACCGGGCCACCGGCGAACATGTAGGGCGGGGCAAAGCCGCCAATATGGGGATGAACCGCAGCCATGGGGCACTGCTCTGCCTGTTGGATGACGACGACTATTTCTACCCCGACCACATCGAACAGCTGGTTTCCCGGTTTGTGGCCCAGCCGGACTGCGACCTGGTGCTGGCCTCCACCATGGCGTTGGAGGCGGATGTGGTTTCCACCGATCCCTATGAACTGGCCCCGGCCCGGCTGCGGCCGGTGGTGTTTGACCATATCACCCTGATGGATCTGTGCGTGCGCTGCCGCATCCCGGTATCCGGCGGGATGTTCCGCCGGGCACTGTTTGAGCAGTACGGCGGCATGCGGGAGGACATCGACGGTGACGAAGACTGGGCCATGTGGCTGCGGTATCTGCGCACCGCCCGCCGTGCCGTGGAGGACAAGGCGGATATTGCCCGGGCCACCAGCCTGTGCCTGTATCCGGCCGATCCGGCCGAAGCCGCCCGCCGTGCCAAGGAATACGCGGCCTTTGACGAGGAGATGCTGGGGGATCCCCGGCTGCTCTACACCGTCACCGCCGGGCAGCTGCGCCGCTGGCGTGAACAGGTACACGCCGACCGGGAACACCTGCGCCGGGTAGGCGGACTGGAGGCTGCGCGGGAGGATGCCCAAAGCCATGCCGCCGCCTCTGTGCTGCTGGCTTCGGACGCGCCCGACGACCAGCCGCTGACCCTGACGGCCGCGGCACTGCGGGCGGACTGGTACGCCTGCCTGCTGGATGGTTGACGGCAGGCCGGCAGAGGGCTATAATTAGCGGTGAGCGGCCCATGGCGGCTCTTTTTCTGTACGCGATAGGAGGCAATAGCAATGCTGGAATTGCAGAATATACACTGGAGCCTGCCCGGCGGCGAGGAAATCGTGCGCGGGGTGGATCTGCGGATTGAACCGGGCCGCCTGACGGTGATCACCGGGCCCAACGGGGGCGGCAAGACCTCGCTGGCCAAGCTGATCGCCGGGCTGGAGAACCCCACCGAGGGGCGTATCCTTATGGACGGGGAAGACATCACCGGCCTGGACATTACCGAGCGTGCCCGCCGGGGCATCGCCTATGCCTTTCAGCAGCCGGTGCGGTTCAAGGGCCTGACGGTGCGCAACCTGCTGGATCTGGCCGCCGGCCAGCAGCTGGAAGAGCACCAGGCCTGTGCCCTGCTGGGCAAGGTGGGCCTGTGCGCCAAGGAATATCTGGACCGCCCGGTGGACGCATCCCTCTCCGGCGGCGAGAGCAAGCGAATCGAGATCGCCACCGTGCTGGCCCGCACCAACGCCCGCGTGCTGGTGTTTGACGAACCGGAAGCGGGCATCGACCTGTGGAGCTTTAACAGCCTGATCGAGGCGTTCCAGGAACTCAAGCGGGAGCGTTCCGGCGCGCTGCTGGTGATCTCGCACCAGGAGCGTATTCTGGAGATCGCGGACCGGATCGCCGTGGTGGCCGAGGGGCGTGTGCGCGTTTCCGGCCCGGGCGTGCAGATCCTGCCCACCCTGCTGCATGAAGAAAAGTCGGCCCTGTGCCCGCTGGGCATGGACCGGAAGGAGGTCTGACCCATGGAATCCACCACCGAAAAACTGCTGGGCCTGATCTCGGACTGGACCGGCGGCTATGCCGGGGCGTTCAGCATCCGGGAGAACGGCAGCTGCGCCGCCCGGCGCTCCACCCCCCATATTCAGATTGAGGACAAGCCCGACGCGCCGGGCCTTGTGGTGCGGGTAAGCCCCCAGGCCCAGGACGAGACGGTCTACATTCCCGCCTGCGTGACCCATGGCGGCGTGGACGATCTGGTGTATAACGACTTCTACATCGGCGACGGCGCCAGCGTTACCATCGTGGCCGGCTGCGGCGTTCACAATGACGAGGAGGAGGAAGCCCGTCACAACGGCATCCACCGGTTCTTTGTGGGCAAGGGCGCCCATGTGCTGTACAAGGAAAAGCATCTGGCCGGCGGCAAGGGCAAGGGCCTGCGCCGCATCGACCCGGTAACCGACGCGGTGCTGGCGGAGGGGGCCACCCTGGAGATGGATACCCTGCAGCTGGGCGGCGTGGACCGCACCACCCGCAAGACCACCGCCACCCTGGCCGCCGGGGCCCGTCTGGTTATCCATGAGAGCCTGCTCACCGAGGCCGACCAGACCGCCACCACCGAGTTCAGCGTGGACATGAACGGGGAGGATTCCGTGGTGGATCTGGTGTCCCGTTCGGTGGCCAAGGGCGAGAGCCGTCAGAGCTACCATTCCTGCATCCGGGGCAACTGCCGCTGCACCGGCCATTCCGAGTGTGACGCCATCCTGGTGGACAACGGCACCGTCAGTGCTGCGCCGGAACTCTACGCCGGTCACATTGACGCGTCCCTGATCCACGAAGCCGCCATCGGCAAGATCGCCGGCGAGCAGATCATCAAGCTGCGCACCCTGGGCCTGACCGAAGAAGAGGCCGAAGCCAAGATCATTGAGGGCTTCCTGAAAGGCTAACGCTATATACGAAAAGTAAAACGGACGATATTTGATACAAAATGTATCAAATATCGTCCGTTTTTGTCGTTTAATAAGCCCGGCGGAAGAAGAACCACCGGCGGCGCTCCGGCTCTGGGGCAGGCTCCAATTCTACCACCTGCCGCTCAAACGCATTCACGATGGTGGTGCTGCCATAGTGCCGCACCCGTTCCATCTGGGCGCCGTAGTTCAGGTGCACATGGCCGTGCAGCATATAGCGCGGCGCATACTGATCCATCAGCCCGAGAAAGGCGTCAAAGCCCTGGTGAGGCAGATCTTCTGTGTCTCCCAGACCACGGGGCGGGGCATGGGTCACCAGAATGTCCACCCCGCCGGCACGGCGAATCTGCCCGGTCAGGTGGCGGGCCCGCTTTTCCATCTGCTTCTGCGTATACTGATGCGGGCCGGGCCTGTAACGCACCGAGCCGCCCAGTCCGGCAATGCGCAGTCCCTTGATATTTACCACGGTGTCCTCAATGCACTCGCAGCCTTCCGGCGGTATATACTGATAACTGGCATCGTGGTTGCCATGCACGTACAGCACCGGCACCGCCGCAAAGGTGGCCAGAAAAGAGAGGTATCGGGCATCCAGATCCCCGCAGGAGATCACCAGATCATAGCCCTGCAATTTGCCGGGCTGATAGTACTCCCACAGATAGCGGGATTCCACATCCGAAACAGTCAGAATTTTCACGTCTTACCACACCCGGTCTTACAGTTTTTTCGGTTTCTCCGCAGGGCCTACCCCCTGCAGCGAGACCAGCGGCTTGGCCGCGTCGATCAGCGAGTCGTAGCTGGGAATTTCGCCGATCACGTTGTCCGCCAGCCAGTCCATGGTGATGATCTGCTCCGGACGCAGGGTTGCATGCTCCTCCGGCTGCACGCATACGCCGCCCTGGGCGTACAGCACCCCATGGAACGGATCAAAGTCCCGCTGCACAATGGTCTTGCGCAGCAGATCCACCAGCCGCATTGTACCCAGCGGCAGCGAACGGCTGGTGATCACATCCACCACGCCGGTGGACATGCCCCACCAGTAGTTCAGCGCTTTGGTGCCGGGGGCATTGTCGTGGTATTTCCAGGTGCCGTCCAGAATGGAACGCACGATCCGCACATAGAATTCGCCCCAGTTCCAGAAAGGCATGGCATAGTTGTGGATCTCCCCGTTGATTACCTGGTACAGGCCGAACTTCTCCGGTGCGCCCTTGGGGTCGCGGATATCGTGGCTGGAGATCACCGAGATGCCGTTCTCCTGGAAGTAGCGCTCCACATCCAGGCCTTTTTCGGCGGTCCACTGCAGGTAGATCTGGGCCCGGGGATTTACCATCTTGGCGCCCAGCGCAAAGGCGTTGATGGCGGCGGTCATGCCGTAGGTGGGGTAGGTGGCCACATAGCCGATCTTGTTGTCGTCGGCCATAGCGCCCGCAATCGCACCGATCAGATATTTGGCCTCATGGATGCGGCCGTAGTAGGTGCGCACGCTGGGATGGGTCATCCGCAGCGAACAGTTCAGAATCTTCACGTTGGGATGGGTCACCGCCGCCTTGAGGGCCGGGTCGATCAGCTTGGGCGTGGTGGTAAAAATCACGTCGCAGCCGTCCGCAACAGCCCGCTCGATGGCCGCTTCGCCGTCGGTTTCCGGGTTCACATTGTCGTAGCAGACCGTCTCCACCCGGTCGCCCAGGGCCTTTTCCAGTTCACCCCGGCCAAACTCGTGGCCGTAGGTCCACATGGAGCTCACCGCGTCCTTCTCGTGGACAAAACCTACCTTCAAACGGGGCGTGCCGCCTGCCAGGAACCGTTTTGCCAGGCTGGACAGGCTGGTCACGTCCTCCCGGTAGGGAGCGGGCTCCATGGACAGTTCCAGCGCGTCCGGCTGGGTCAGCACGGTGATCTCGTTCCATACCCGGTGCAGGGAGGTGCGCAGTTCCTCGGTGCCCATGTCCAGCGCCTTGCGGTAGGGATATACCTTCAGAAAAGCCAGAAGCGCGTCGCCGGCGGTGATGGGCAGCCGGTCGCCGCCGTGGGCGTTGAAGGCTTCGCAGAACCGGAAGTACAGCGACGCCAGGGCCTTTTTGTCCTCGGTGGTCCAGCGCTCGCCGGGGGCCTTGCCGGTAATGGCCACAAAATCCGCAAAGCGGCCCTCTTCGGTAAACCACAGGTAGTTGATCTGGGTCAGAGTGTAGAAATCCAGGAACTCAAAATAGATCCGGTTTTCCTTGGTGTTGGTGCGCTTGGGAATCACCCGGGTCACAGTGCCGGGCACCCGGGCCGCGCCGAAGTATTTCAGCACGCTGACCCGCTTGTTGCCCTCTACCACATAGAACCGGTTCATGAATTCGTAGGCGATGATCGGGTCCCGGATGCCCTCGTCCATCTGGGCCTGGCACAGGTTGGCCCACTTGTGGGCAAACTCGGTGTCCTCCCCCAGCAGCGGCATGAAATTGCTGGCAAAGGCCGAGGTGCGGCCCGCGGTCTTGGTGCCCACAATAAAATCCATGGGAATGTCCACCAGGCCCAGCGGTACGGTGGAACCCACTTCCGTGTGCTCCAGAATCGCATCCAGTACCTGCAGATAGGGGTATTGCCCCTTGGATACGCAGGCGCGGAAATTCTTCTGGCCCATTTTCAATGCTTTTTTATATTCTTCCATCGACATAGACGTGGTTCCTCCCTCCGTGCGCACCGTCCAAGGGCGCGCCGGGCCGCAGGGCCCCGTTTTGATAAGTAGTATTGTACCCAAAATACGTACACAAACAGTATACCCGTCCGCCCGGGCAAATGCAAGGCGGGGATGCGGCTTGTTGCTGCCATTCATCGCCGGAATATACAGAAAAACCGCCGTTCGGAAAGAACGGCGGTTTATGAATCAGAAGTAACTGAGTTTGACCTCCTTGCCCATCTTGCGCAGGCAGGCGGCCAGTTCCTCCACCAACTGGATCTTGATGCTGAAGTTGATGGGAAGGTTGGGGTTCTGGTGGGCGGGGTTGATGGCCCGCCCGGCAAAGAAGTTCACGTCGGTGGCCTCGTCAAACAGGATGCGGGCAATCATGGCCGCACCGTCCTTGCGGGTGGCCCAGGCGGCGGAAAAATCGGTGCCGCCCACATACTGCCGGGCGTATTCCACCACCCGGGACAGGGTGATCACGCCCTCGGTCACCAGGTCGATGCCGTCGATAAAGGCGATGGGTGGAATCTCCGGGTCGGCATTGTAATCCAGGCTGGCCCGTACCGGCTTGCCCAGATAGTCCGCCGCCAGCTTGCTGGTGGTGCCGCCGCAGACGATTCGCTTGCCCTCCTTGCTGAAGAACAGCGCCATCATCTTGTTTACATCCTTGGGATCGGCAGGCGGGCCGATCATCAGGTTCACCGGGCAGCGCGGCTTGATCCGCACCGCAGCCACGGTGGTGTCGTCGCCGGGTTCACCCTCGTACAGTCGGTTGCACTCATCCACAATGTAGGTGGCAATCAGTTTGGCCGAAAGGCTCGGGTCATAAAAGGCTTCGGCAAAGTCCTTGATGTTTTCCCGTTGCCAGCCGAAGTTCATGGTTTTGCCCACGCCGGCGTAGATGGCGCCGTCGCTCATGGCGATCAGTACGTCGTTTACCTGTAAAGGAATCCGGCTTTCCAGAATTTCCTTGTCCGCGATGGTGCGGCGGGTAAAAGGATAGTCGTATTCCACGCCTTCCCGCAGCATGATCACCTTGGGATTGTCAAACTGGATGATCTCGGCGGTGTTGTCGGCAAAGACCCGGATGATGGTAAAGGTGGAGTAGGCCACCTTGCGCACGCTGCACACCGGCAGGGTCTTGGCGATGGCGTCCACGCATTCCTCAATGGGCAGGTTGGCGGCGATCATGGTGCAGAGGATCTTGCTGGTCAGAGTGGAAAGAATGTTGGCTTTCACGCCGCTGCCCAGCCCGTCCGCCAGCACCAGGGTGGTGGCTTCCTCGGTCTTGATTATCTCCACCCGGTCGCCGCACAGTTCTTCATTTTTCTTGTTCAGGCTGATGTAGCCGATGTCGGTCCATAAGCTGTTCATCTGGCCACCTCGCTCACTGCTGCAGCGTGTCTTTCAGCTGGGTCAGGGCGATCTTGGTCTCGGCGGTGGTTTCGCCCAGCAGGCTGGCGATCTCCTGAACCACCCGCATCTGCTTTTCAATCACCTTGCCGGTAATCTCCACCGTCTGGGCGCGCAGTTCGGCCTTCTTGGCCTCCCGCTGCTCTTCTTTGGTGATATCCCGCATCACACTGAAGATGATGTGATACTCCTTGTCGTAGACAATGCTTTCGGCTACATATTTATCGTATTCCGCCAGATAGTGCTTTTTTTCCTTGCTGATGGGGCAGGGACTGTTCATGGCGGTGATGTAATCGGAGGGGTTCAGAATCCGCACAATGGGGCTGCCAACAATATCCTCCGGCCCGCGCAGGTTGAACAGCTCGCAGGCTGCCCGGTTGATCTGCTGCACGCACAGATCCTCGTCCAGCACAAAGATGCCGTTGGGGCTGGAGTTGATCACATAGCCCGAGAAGGTCTCGGCCTTCTCTTTCAGATACGGCATGCACATGGTCAGATCGGCCTTGCCCTGATAGACCGCGATGGCCTTTTCCCGGCAGGTGCTGTAGCCGCAGCTGCCGCAGTTCAGTTCCTGCTCCGGGCTGGTCTTGCCCATCTTGGCCAGGATCTCCCGGATCACATGCTCACTGGGACGGGCGTTGTGTACACCCAGATACGGCATATCCTTGTGCAGATCCTCGTTTTCCGGCACGGCAAAATCCGCCGGACCGGCAAAGGCGTCCACCTTCATGTTGCCGGCCAGAATGCCCCGCTGGCGGTGGTGCCGGATGCCCGGGCCGTTCACACAGCTGCCGGTGCAGGCGCTCATCTCGATAAACACCTTGTGCAGGTTGCCGGCCTCGATCTCCTTGATGGCATGCACGCAGTTTTCCACACCGTCCACCGC
Source organism: Gemmiger sp. An120 (assembly GCF_002160955.1). Classification (GTDB taxonomy): domain Bacteria; phylum Bacillota; class Clostridia; order Oscillospirales; family Ruminococcaceae; genus Gemmiger_A; species Gemmiger_A avium. The sequence goes on along the minus strand of NZ_NFLN01000003.1, from coordinate 264,766 downwards.
AATGTAGGTGTAGCCGGTATTTTCGGTGTCCATGCTGCGGATGATGCCGCCGGTCACCGGGAAGAACCGCCCGCGTTTGCCGGTGTCCTGGGGCTTTTCCGCGCTGGCCGCGGATACGCCGGCTTCTTCCATCCAGCCCTCCACCTCTTCAAAGGTCAGGGCCACGTCGGTAATGCCGTAGATGTCGGATTCCTCTTTTTTGGAGATGCAGGGCCCGATGAACACGGTCATCGCGTCGGGATGAACCTCCTTGATGGCCTTGCAGTGGGCCTGCATGGGGGAAAGCACCGGCGCCAGGCAATGCAGCGCGCCGGGGTAATATTTCTGGATCAGTGCGTTCACCGTATGGCAGCAGGTGGAGATGATCACATCCATCTCGCCGGCCGCCACCAGCTTCTGGTATTCGTTTTTGACGATGGTGGCCCCGATGGCCGTTTCTTCCGCATCGGCAAAGCCCAGCTGCATCAGTGCCCGCCGCATGGCCGCAAAATCAAACAGCGGAAACTCCGCAATGAACGAAGGCGCCACGCTGGCGATCACGGTGCGGCCCTCGGCAATTGCCTGGCGCACCCGTTCCACATCGCTGCGCAGCTGTTTGGCGTCCTGGGGGCAGGCCACAAAGCAGCGCCCGCACAGAATGCACTCGTCCGGCAGGATATGCGCCTGCCCGTCCTCGAACTTGATGCTCTTGACCGGGCAGTTGCGGATACATTTATAGCAGTTTTTGCAGTTGGACTTCTTCAGCGAAAGAACACGGTTCATACGCCCAGGCCTCCCAGCACATACTCCTTGAAGATGTCGTCAAAGTTGTCGGTGTTCACGCCGGAAACGATCTTGTCATCCACCCGGATGCTCACGCCGGTGGTGGAGCACTTGCCCAGGCAGAACGCCGCGCACAGATCCACCTTGTCCTCCAGCTTGTTCTCCGCCAGAGCAGCCTTCATCTTGGCAATTACATCGTAGGAACCTTTCAGATGGCAGGAACTGCCCACACAGATCGCGATAGTCATAACCTTTCAATCCTCCTGTTTACTCTTACACCTTACTGGGTGAAAAAAATCACACACTAATCTTATTATAAAGGAAACGTCTGCATCAGTCAATAAAAGTCTGCGGCGCATTAAAGGGGGAATTCTGCCTTTTCAGGATTGTTTCACATTACAAAAAGCCCCGGCTGTTACAACCGGAGCTTTTTGTGCAGAAAAGTAGGGAGGGGGCAAAGAGTATGTTCAGGCAGAAATGCAGAATTTGTTGTTTACAGGGCGTTCTGATCCAGCCAGTCCAGGGTTGCCTGCATGCGGCGGCCATAGGCCACCGTGCGGGGATCGGTGCATTCGCCGCGGATGCAGGCGGCAAAGGTGTTCAAAATACCAGTATGGCCCTGCTCATTGGAAATATCCAATACCTTGCGGTTTTCCGGCAGATAGGCGCCTCCTGCTTCCCTCAGCCAGACCTGAACTCCGTTGCCAGCGCTCAGATCTGCCCGCAGCATGCCTTTTTCGCCCACAATCTCGATGGAATGATCCCAGATCCCTACCCGGCTGGCGGTAAAGGTGTAAAGGGTACCGCTGTCGCTGCGTGCCATGAATACGGCGCAGTCATCATTGGTTACCGGCTGCAGACCGTCTCCGCTAAGGGACTGCCGTTCCGGAATTACGGTGTTGCAGGCGGCAGCCAGGGGATGCACCTCTCCGCAGAGCTCTCCGGTCAGCCAGCCGGCCAGATCCAGCATATGGCAGCCGAAGTCTGCCAGTGCTCCAGGACCCGACTGGGTCTTATCCATTCGCCACTCCCTCTTTACCGAGAATTGCGCAATCCGGTTTCCACCAAGCTGCTGGCGATAGAAGTATATCCGTCCCAGAGCACCGCTGCAGAGATAGTCATGCAGAAAACGGTACACAGAATATTCCCGGTAGTTAAAGCACACCATGCATACCTGATCCGGACGGGCAGCGGCTTCCTGTTCCAGAGCCAGTGCGGCATCGGCCGAATCCGCAAGCGGCTTTTCTACCAGAACGTGCAATCCGTGCCGCAAAGCTTCCACAGCAAGTGCTGTATGCTGATCGTTTGGCACACAGATGCTGACGGAATCAACCATGCTGAACAATTCTTCGGCAGACTGGCATACGGTAACACCGGATACCCCCATCCGGTCCAGCATGTCCCGGGCATTCTGGGGCAGAATATCATAAACAGCGGTCAGGACCAGAGAATCATTCCGGCGAAGACCTTCGATGTGTGAGGCGGCAATGCCAACCGTTTTGCCCAGACCGATAATGCCATGACGTATGGTTTTTTCCATAATTGTTGTCTCCTTTTCATTACTCCGGCAAAGGCAGATCCTGTCGGGTGCCGGCCTTTGCCGAGCGATACAGCGCCAACACCACTTCCAGTGTGGCTGTGGCGTCTTCCGGCGTTACCGGCGGCTGCCGGTTTTCCCGGATACAGCGGTAAAACTCCCGGATCTGGGCAAGGTGGTTGTTGCCCCAGTAGTTTTCTCCTGTGTGCGGATCGCAGGAGGGGGCGATCCGGTAAGGCTCCTGTCCCTGGAGAGAAACCGTAACCGTTTCGCCCTCCAACAGAACAGAACCTTTTTCTCCGTCAATCTCCACGCGGATCGGACTATTGCGGGTATAGTAGTTGCAGGCGAAAAATGCGTAGACCGCACCACTTTCAAACTCGATGGCGGCGTCAGCCTCATCCTCTACCTCGATACGGGTCAGAATGCGGCGGGCAATGTGGCCCTGTACGGCATGAACCGGGCTGTCCATAAGCCAGCGCACCAGATCAATGCTGTGAATGGCCTGGTCAATGACCACACCACCGCCCTCGGTTTCCCAGGAACCTTTCCAATCGCATTCATAATAAGAAGGCGGTCGCCACCAGGTAAGCTGCGACCAGGCACCCCGCAGTGCACCGAGCTTTCCCGCCTGAATCAGTTCCTTGGCATGCTGGATGCCCGGAATATAGCGGTTCTGGGAGACCACCGACAGCCAGCGGCCGCAGCGGCGTGCTTCTTCTGCCATTTCCCGCGCGTCCGAAAGGCTAAGCGCGACCGGCTTTTCGGTAAGTACATGAGAGCCTGCCCGCAAACAGGCGATTGCCTGCGCTTTATGAAGATGATGCGGGGTCAGAATGTGAACAACCTGCGGAGGATCAGCCAGCATATCCTCCAGGGAGTCGGAGGCCCGGCAGCCGGGAAAATCTGCTGCAAACTGCTGTGCACGCGCCAACACCTTATCCACAGCCCATACTACCTGTACTTCATCTGCCAGCTGTTTCAAAGCGGCACGGTATACGCCGCTGATACGGCCGCATCCTACCACACCGATCCTGAGAATATCCATTTACATCACCTCAATGGCGCGCCGCCTTACAGACAACTCTGGATATGGCGCAGACCCCGGACAAGGCCTTCCTTGACCTTTTCCTGGCTGCCGCTCCAGATCGGGTCTTCATGCTCAATGCTGATGGTGCCGTCAAAGCCGGCTTCCCGCAGACGATCAATAAGTTTTTTCCAGTCGATCTGGCCCAGGCCCGGCACACGATACCGCCACCAGCCCTCGCTGCTGTCTTCCACATACTTCGGACAGAAGAGAATACCGGTACGCTGCAGTTCGTCCCACAAAATCTCGGTATCCTTGGCGTGCACGTGTGCAATGCGGCTGCCGTAATCCCGAACAGCCTTGTAGGGATCCATCATCTGCCAAACAAAATGGGACGGATCAAATGCCAGTTTGAAATTCGGGCTGTCGATCCGGGCAAAAAGCTCATCCCACATGAAAGGCGCAAAGCCGATATTCCCCATGAGGGGGCAGTTCTCCACGCAGAGGGTGACACCCAGGTCTTCCGCCTTGGCTACCATCACCTTAAGGAACTCAGTGGAACGGTCAAGGCTCTTGCGGGGATCAAACCGAACACCGTCAAAAGAATCCGGCGCAATACCGGTTGAGCACAAAACTTTGGGAATATGGTACCGGCCTGCAATCTCAATCCGGCGGATGATCTGCTTTTTGAACTCCTCCGCCTGCAGGGTGTCGTTGCTCAAAAAGTTACGGCAGAAAATCAGTGCCGACAGGTCAATACGGCCTTCCTCCCGGATCTGGGCCACATCCTCTTCGCACAGAGGAACGGTGGGGCCTACTTCCAGGTCGGAAAATCCGTTTTCAGCGCCCCAGGCAGCAATGGTTTTCAGGTCGGAAATTCCGCAGCTGACCATTACATTGGTGAGAAATCCCAGTTTCATAGTATGTCCTCCTTTAGGATTTGACAGCGCCGCTGGTAAGTCCGCCCATAATCTTTTTCTGCGCCACCAGGAAAATCAGCATCATAGGCAGAATCGACAGGGTGAAAGCCGCAAACGCCATGGTAAAGTCTACAGAATAGGTGCTCTTGAAATTGTACTGGAACAACGGCAGCGTCCAGTAGTCAGTGCTTACGTTCAGGATCAGAAGCGGCATCTGGAAGTCGTTCCAGATCCAGAGAGCGTCCTTGATCAGGATGGTGGCCAGCATGGGGGAGAGCAGGGGATACACAATCCGGAACATTGTACCCAGTCGGGTGCATCCGTCAATAGCGGCGGCTTCTTCCAGATCGCGGGGCAACGTTTGTATGTAGCCTACCATCAGGAAAATATCCTGGCAGAGGGCACCGCAGCCGTACAGAAGAACAAGACCTACCGGATTCATAAGCTTCAGGCTGGCCATCAACTTAACGATCGGAAGCATCTTGACCTGGAACGGAACAAAGATGCCCAACAGGATAAAGTAATACAGGAAGCGGTAATAACGTTTGGTACGCATGTGCCGGGCAACTGGGAATGCGGTAAGCGGAACCAGAAGCAGGATCAGCGCAACGCCTGCTACCATAACAAAGGCCGAATTGAATACGTAACGGAAATAGTTGGCCTTGGAGATAACGTTGATGAAATTTTCCAGATAGAACGATTCAGGCAGGGCAAAAAAGTTGTTGGTGAATTGCTGGGTATCCTTCATCGCGTTGGCGACAGTCAGATACATGGGGCCGCCGATCAGAAGGCAGCCGATCAGGACGTACACATAACTGAACGTCCGCAAAACAAGACCTTTGCGCTTCATACGGTTACCTCCTTGCCTCGCGTCATGCGAACCTGAATCAGAGAAATCACGGCAATGATCAGGAACAGAACTACCGATTCGGCTGTGGCGTATCCAAAGCGCCGGTCTGTGAACGCGGTATTGTAGATGATGGTACCGATCGACTCGGTGGCGCCGCCCGGGCCGCCGCCGGTAATGGACAGGACATAGTCGAACACACTGAGGCCCAATTTCAGCTGCAGGATAAAGACCATGCTGAAGGTGGGAATCAGGAACGGAAGGGTAATGCGGCGGAATTTCTGGAATGCGGTGGCACCGTCGATATCGGCAGCTTCATACAGATCGGCAGGCACGTTTTTCAGCCCGGCATAGAACAGCAGGGTGGGAATCGCACAGGCTGTCCAGATGTTGGCAAAAAGAATGCCGTAGATGGCCAGATCTTCGTTGGCGAGGATGTTGGTTTGCAGCGCAGGAATGTTGAGCCATTCACCCACAAGCGGCAGCACCCGGTAATACAGTTCTTTGAAGATCAGACCCACCGTCATAAGGCTCAGTACAGCCGGGAAAAAGAATACTGCACGAAAGAAATTTCCGCCTTTAATGCGGGAATTCAGAACCAGCGCGGTGGTCAGCGAGATGACAACAACCCCAATGATCAGCAGAACTGTATAATAGACGGTAAACCGCACGGTGCCGGCAAAGCGGGTGTCTTTCATCAGTGCAGCGTAGTTGGCAAAACCTACAATATTGAATTTCTTACTGATGCCATTCCAGTCGGTAAGGCTGTAGAAGAAGCCCATAACCACCGGAACCATGAACAACAAAGTATAGAGAAACAGCCCCGGAAGCGTGATAATGAAATCGGTCAGGGTATCTTCGCGCAGCAGGAACTTTTTCTTCATAAGCAAAGCCTCCTCATTCAGCCGGATACAGCTGTGGCGCGACCACAGTGGTTTCCCTTCGGTCGCGCCACAGTTTTGCTCCTATATCGGTCTGCAGGCCGGATCAGCTCTGGGCGTAGGCTACCTTTACGCCTTCGTCAATTTCCTGCAGGAACTGATCCACATCCTTGCTGGACACCAGGCGCTGCAGCGCATTCTGCAGTTCGTTGACCATGGAAGGTGCCCAGTAACCGCGGGGGATCACAAAACTCTTGCCGGCGCTGATCAGTTCGGACATCTTGGCAAACTCCGGAGTGGCAACCTCCACGCCTTTGATCAGAGAGGTAGACCCTTCCATGTCGGCGAACATCTGAGCATTTTCGGGATCAGACATCCAGCTCAGGAATGCCAGGGCAGCTTCCTGGTTTTCCGAGGACTCCGATACGGCAAAGCCCAGATCCATGTTGATGCCCACACGGGTCTCGTCGGCGGTGCGGCCGGGCAGGGGGAACACATCCACGTTCATCTCGGGATTGGCGGATTTGACCAGAGACAGCAGCCAGGTGCCCTGCAGCATCATAGCGGCTTCGCCATTGGCAAATGCACTGATAGCCTGCTCGTATCCGACACCAAGGCTGTCAGGCTGGCCATACTCATGCAGCTTCAGGTAGATCTCGGCAACTTCCCGCATGCCTTCGTGCTCGGTGGCAGAGGCTTCGCCGGCGGCAATCTCTTCAAACAAGGTGCCGTCATCGTCAAAGATCAGGCCCATCAGACGATCGCCCAGGTGACCCAGGGTCCACAGTTCCTGATCCGAAAAAGCAATCGGGGTGATGCCGGCGGCCTGCAGCTTTTCACAAGCGGCGTACAGCTCGTCCAGAGTGGTGGGAATCGCGATGTCGTTGGCTTCGAAAATGTCTACGTTGTAGTACACGCCATAGGCGTTGGAGATATAGGGCAGGTAATAATTCTTACCGTCGATCTTGTTGCTCTCCAGGGCGCTGTCGGTCACATTCTGCATAAAAGCCTGATCGGTCAGATCCAGGTAGAAGCCGTCGCGGACATAGGCCAGATCGCTGTTGTTGTAGGTGAAGGTTACGATGTCCGGCATATCGTTGGCAACAGCACGTGCCTGCAGCACGGTGCTGGTGTCGCCGGGCGCATTCAGCACAACCTTAACGTCAGGATACTCTTTGTTGAATTCGGCGATCATGGTGTTCATGATTTCATTGATTTCCACTTTGTGCAGCAGAATTTCAATCTCACCGGATACCGTGCCCTCCTGCGTTCCGGTGCTGGACCCGCCGCCGGAGGCGGATGACCCGCTGCCGCAAGCTGCCAGGCTCAGGCATAAGGCTACACACAGGATCAGAGCAAGAAATCGTTTCATAAACATCCTCCTTTTTGCTATATGGGTAAATTCGGTTCGGTTCCTTGACCTTATTCTAGCATGCGGCCCCGGGCCAAAATATCAGAAAAGTCAGGGGTTCAGATATCACAAAAGTCAGTTTTCTCGAATTGTTTTGGAGTCTCACCATATACTTTCTTAAAAGTTTGAATAAAATAGGAAACACTATTATATCCGCACATATACGCCACTTGGGAAACCGTGTAGTTTTCCTTTGCCAGGTAGTCGCGCGCATGCTCCATGCGGATTTGGGTAAGATACTGAGAAAAGGTACAACCGGTGTAATCCTTGAACAGTTTTCCAAAGTAACGGGGATTCATGAAGTATTTTTCTCTGGCAAGTGCATCCAGTGAGATAAAGTCAAAATAGTTTTCGTTCAGATAGTCCACAACGTCCTGCATGGAACAGCCATCCTTTTGATCAGGCTGGTTAAGTTCTTCGATGCGCTCATTCAGATACAGGTCAATTTCATATACACTTTCAAAACTGCCCAAACTGCGCATTGTGACCAGGCGCCCGGTATGGCTGTATGCGCACATCTGAATTGCGGTAGCCAATTTGCCGTAGAGAAAGTCGATGTTCTAGTATTCGCTTCCGTCCAGCACCAGGCGCTCCAGCAATTTTTCCTTGTAGGTGCGGGCGCGGGCCGTGTTTTTTTCCAGATATTCGCTGAACAGGGCAAGTTCGTTTTCCGTAAACATCAGCTTGCGCGGCTCCTGGTAGACAAACAGGCGGCAGAAAGCATTGGCGATGCAGCCGCCAATCGCACTCTGTGCCTGCCGAAAAGCTTCCGCGGCTCCGGATGCGTCCTGAAACGGCAGACTTGCACCGGCAATAAGATGCAAATTCGCCAAACGTGTGCCCAGAAAGTCCAGAGGCGATTGTTCATCATCCAGCAGAAGAATTATCCGTGTGGCGTTCAGCGGGTCCACCGCGTAGGCCAGGCGCAAACCCTTGCCGCGGCATTCGGTGCAGATGCTTCGGTACAGAGAAGGCGTGATGTCTTTGCTGGCTTGCAGCAAAACAAGCCTGTATGCTGCAGCGGCAAACGGAAGTTCTGCCGTGGTGTCACCGCGGACAAGCCGTTTCAGATTCTGGGTCAGGTTTTCGTCCCGGGCCTGCTCACTTCGATTTACAGCATCGGTTACAATCCGGCGCAGTTTTTCTTGTTCAATGGGCTTGAGAAGATATTCCCGAACGCCCAGTTCCATGGCACGCTTGGCATAATCAAACTCTGCGTAGCCGCTTACCAGAACTGCTTGCGCCGCCATCTGATTACTGACCATATATTCTACCAGATCAAGACCGGTTTGCCCGGGCATGCATATATCGGTAAGAACCAGATCAAACGGAATACGGGACAGCAGCAGCCGGGCAGTTTCCGCGTCCTGGGCTTCGTACAGCTCGCAGGGACGGCTGCCCAGAAGTTCCGTTACCTGCTTAATCAACGCTTTGCGAGCGTAAATTTCATCATCAACCACCAGAATATTCATGGCTGTCCTCCTCCATCATCAAACAGGGCATAGTTACCCGTGCCAGTACCCCTTGGCCGGGTCCGCTGAAAAGTTCCACACCGTATTGGGCGCCAAACGCCATCCGTATCCGTTCATTCACATTTAGCAATCCGATGGAAGTTTCTTTATCACCAACCTTTCCGTCGGCCAATTCGGCCTGCACTGCCGCCAACCGGTCCGGATCCATGCCGGGCCCGCTGTTCCATACTTCCAAAACCAGTTCCTCTGCTTCGTTTTTCTTTACGCTGATGCGGATCTGAAGCGGATCATGCAAGCGGTTGTGCTTGAAGATATTTTCCACTAAAGGCTGCAGGGTGAATTTTTCCATGGCGCAGTCCAGCTGTTCTTCTGCCACGTCCCACTCCAGCCGCAGCTTGCCCGGAAAACGTACCTGCTGAATCTCGCAATAACGACGCAGCAGTTCCACCTCATTCCGCACCCGTACCCGGGAAGCGCCCGCCATATTATAACGGAACATCTGGCCTACATTTTCGGTCATACGCGCTACTTTATCGTTTTCTCCAAGCACTGCCAGAGACTGAATCAGGTTTAGGGTATTGTATAGAAAATGCGGATTAATCTGCAGGCGAAGCATCTTCAATTCTGCTTCTTTGCTGCGCAGGCGGGTCACATAATTATCATATACAAGCTGCTGCAGAGAGGCCGACATATGGTTGAATCCGCTGACCACGGTGTGCAGCTCAGGATTCTTTTGCAGCGGGCTTTCCAATTGAACAAAACGTCCCTGCTCAGCCTGCTGCATAGCCTCTTTCAGGGCACGCACTGTCTGATTCAAAAAGCGGAATGAGCGCAGCTCAATAATCAGAATCACGATGAAAGCGAAGAGAATACCGGCCGAAAGCGGTGCGGTATCCCGCACACAATCCAACAGCAGACGGTCTGCGTCGTAATATCCCAATACCGTCCAGCCGGTGTATGGCTCCTCCGCCAGAACAAAGCCATAATTATGCGTCCCAATCCGGGTCAGGCCGCTTCCGGCGGTGCCGCCCGTTTGCCGGGCAGCTTGTACAAACGCGGCTGTATCCTGCGGGGCGTTACCATTTGATCCGCTGTAAATCAGAGAGTCGCCTTCCAGCAGCATCAGTCCACCCTCCTGCTCCATTTTGCCAATCTGCTGGGAAAGCCGCTGCGTCAGCACATTTACGTCCAGAAAAAATGCCATGAATCCAATGCTTTCCCGTTTGGTGTTCTGAAACATTTCCCGCACGACCAAAAAGCGACGCTGATTGCCAAGAAGAGACTGGTTATCATAGACCGGTGAAAGCATGTAGTCTGTGCCCAGTGGATATTGGTTTACTACCTGACGCAGAACTTCTTTGTCCCGATTGGTGAGAGAGTTGTAGGTGATAATGGAGCCTTCACGGCGCACAAATCCAATGTCGGCAAAAAGCGAATTCCCCGACAGGAAATAGTATACTGCGTTTTTCAGATATTGTGATTCCACAATATATTCCAGGGTATAAGGCTCATCATAGGCGGACAGAATCTGATTCATTTTCTGATCCATGGAGTGCATGATATAGGCATCCTTGGTGTCGGTGACTGTGGCGGCCAATCGGTTTGCTGCCAGGCTGACCTGCTCTTTTACAGACAGTTCTGCTTCACTTTGTACTTTGTTATAGCCGCGGTCAAACACCAGAATTTCCATCATGATGCACAGTAAGAGCGTGAGCACCAGGTACAGTCCGTTCAAGGGCTGTGACACAACCCGTTTTGCATTCCGTTTCCCCATAGGCTTTTCCCTTTCTTAGAACTGATTTATTTCCGAACCGTTCATATAGCGCCCTTAATTATACCACAGACCTGTTTTGCGGTTCCACATCCTACAATAGGAAGCAAATGCTTCTTCGTCAGGATTCGTCTATTGTACCGGCGGTGGATTTGAAGTATACTGATGATAACAGACAGGAACGGAATTCCCGGTGCCGGGGATATGGCCAGCCCGGCAGGCCAGACTACCCGGGCCGGGGTTCGTTCCGGGCAGGCCGGAAAGACCTGCACAGCCTGAAATAAGGAGGGTTTTGCTATGAAAACAAGATTCTATATCTGCCGCCATTGCGGCAACCTGATCGGTATGGTGCACGATTCCGGTGTGCCGGTGGTTTGCTGCGGCGAAAAGATGGAGCCGCTGGTGCCCAACACGGTGGACGCGGCCGGCGAGAAGCACCTGCCGGTGGTCACGGTGGAGGGCAGCACCCTGCGCGTGAACGTAGGCGCGGTGGATCACCCCATGCTGCCGGAGCACTTTATTGAGTGGATCTATGTGCAGACCGAGAACGGCGGCTGCCGCCGTGCCCTGAAGCCCGGTGACAAGCCTGCCGCTGTGTTTGAACTGGGTGAGGAGAAGGCGGTTGCGGTGTATGCGTACTGCAATCTCCATGGCCTGTGGATGACGGAAGTAAAGTAACCGCTAAAAAGAAAAGGGGCGGGCAGCGTGCCGAGCGCTGCCTGCCCTTTTTGCTTGTTTTTGAAAAAACAGCTCAATATTTCAAAAAGGTGTTGACAATCTGTTTTTGGCCTGCTATAATAATCGAGCAGTCAACAAACGGCTGCTGATAACCGAACATGTGGGGGTATAGCTCAGCTGGGAGAGCGCTTGAATGGCATTCAAGAGGTCAGCGGTTCGATCCCGCTTATCTCCACCAGAAAGCATCCATCGAAAGATGGGTGCTTTTTTCTTGTGTTTATGCGGGTTTGCGGGCGGTTCCGTGACACGGAGCCGCCCGCAAACCCGTTTTTTAAGAGGATGCTTTGCTTCCCGTTTTCTGACGCATAATGAAAGGATAATGAATCCGCTCCATAACGAAAGCGGCACAGGCCAGACTTGTTATCAAAAATCCATAAAAGTATGCCCGAACATCTGGTTTCACGTCCGTCAAAACACAAAATTTAGCGCCTTTGTTTTGTGCATGATGTCAAGTTGGATTAGGCTGGGAAAGCTCCCCTGTCTTATGCTTGTGAATCCAGCCCAGAACAACTTCGTAATCCAGCGTGCCGTCGGCCATACCAAGGCCCAGAGAAATCAGGTCAGCATCAGAGTACTCCATTGCCACGCCGTTTACGTCCAGGAAGATGAGCAGTGCATAGGCACCGATGCGCTTATTTCCATCCAGAAAAGCATGATTCTTAGTGAGGGTAACTCCCAGCTTTGCTGCTTTCTCTTCGATACTGGGGTAAAGCTCCTGACCTCCAAACGTGGCAAAGGGACCTTGCACAGCGGAATCAAACAGACCCTCATCCCGGATACCATCCAGCCCGCCGGTCTCCTGCATGAGGAACTGGTGAAGCTGCATTACTTTTTGTGTGGACAATACAATCATTTTGCCAACTCCTCAAACGCTGCCCGGTGATTTTTGAAAATGCGGGTGGCAGAAATCCCGATCAGCTCATCATCCGACAAAAGCAAACGCGGGTCCGCTTCGATGTCCAGCAATAAGTACTTGGGCCGGTTGCCTTTCAAGATCACGGCTTTGCCACGCTGGTCGGCAATCCTGGTTGCCCGAGAGAAATTTTGGTTGGCTTCAGTCACGGAAATCATTTCACGGGTATCAAGCAACATGAGAAAACCACCTCCTTTTTCATTATACCAATAAATAGGTTGAATACAACCTATTTATTGAGCTTCTCGCCTTTTGTTGCCTTTTTCAACGCATCCAAAAATTTGCCTTTTGACTGGATGGTATACATCTCTTCGGTCGCCAGCAGAGCATATCGATTCGGGTCCGGCCGAAACTCATCTTGATACCTGACATCCCATATGATTCCATCTCCCGAAAATGTCAAGTGATTAAAAGGCTCAGAATCCTCAACAACGATTTCCCAGGATGTTTCAGGCGGTATCGTAAATTCCACAGAGCAAGCAGGTACTTCTGTTTCACGGTATTTCTCCCCCAGATTGTATTTCAAAGAGTGTGGGGTGTGAAACAGGGTCGGACTGACATGTTTCAACAGGCAAAGACGATATATTTCGGCCGGCGTTGGCCCGCAAGGCCCTGAGCGCTGCCGTATGTTTTTGTTCAGGTGCCCCATGAGAGAATAAATCTCATTGGTCTCAACCCCACTCACCGTATATAGCCAGGTACAAAAATAGCGACGTAAAGCATGAGAAGTCAACATGCTATTCAGATATTTGTCCTGACTGGCTTTATCAAAGGTGTAAGGACGATTTTTGCGCATTTCTTCCAAAAATTCAGGCTGGCGCAACAACTGGGGAATCTGTTCCTTCAGTTGCCGCATATGGGAGGAAATGGTGACGGCATCGGTGTAATACTCAGATTCTTCCGGCTGACCAATGCGCAGCAGCAAAGACATATCGCCATACCGCAGTTCAAGATTTTCCCGCTCGGCTATCAGCTGTTCTCCGAGTTCCTGTGAAATTGGAATGAGCCGATAGGAAGGGTCTGTCTTAGGGTATTCCGTGCGGGTATTTTGCCGACTAAGCTGGCCGCTGACCCGTATAAAATACATGCGGCCCTGTGAACCATCTGTATACCCGATAGAGCAAAACAGCAGGCCTCCGTATTCGTTGATCCGCAAACCTGTATCTGCTAAAATCCCAATTTGCCCATCCAGCACATCCTTTTTACATAACTTTTGCAAAAGGTCATTGGGCAAATTACGGGCATGATCGGTACGTGCAAGAAGCAGTTTTTTTCGTGAGGTTTTTCCCTGGTAACGCGAAGGAGTCAAAGCAATATCATAGTCTTCTGTATTGCGCAGGAGCTCCAGCAGCCGATAAAAAAGATACAGCCGTGTCTTAGCCGAAGCGGGGGGCGTCAAGCCAGGAACCCATTCATTGTCTTTTCTGGTGTCCAGCAATGCCGCGCGACAAATGTTTTCCTGTATCAAACTTTCCGTATCAGGCGTGAGAGTACGATAATCAATACCCTGTAGAGCTTCTGTCATATAATCATACTGTTGCCGATACTTATAACAGGTACTCTGCGCCCACTTGTATTTGGCACTGTACTTTTCGAAAAAGGTGTCTTTTACCGCTTTTGCGATCACCGCCAAGTCTGTTTCTTGCGACAGCTTGCCACAATCAGATAGAGTATACAACCCCCGTTGCTGCATCAGTCCAAGTAATTGGTTGACAACATCCGGGATGTGGTTCTGTTCAATATCTTCCGGGTCCAAGCCAGATACAAAACAATTTACCGGCTCATCGCTGTCTTTTCCACACAGCTGCCTTTTGGTGATTTTCCTCTCGTTTTCGTCGAGCGGCGTCACCAACGCGCGGCAAGGAGATTTTGTACCCGCTAAATTTTTCGGATAGCAAAAGCTCACCCAAAATTTCACACCGCTGTATTCAATGATTTTTGTCATCGGGTTTTTTCCTCCATCTGGCTGATATTGCGTAATGCGATGAAATACTAAAGTTCTGAGATTCCCGGGTGCTATTCTGAACCATCAGCACGCGGCGTTTCAGCAAAGCGGGTTCATAGGGAGAAAAGCGCTTCAAATGCAGATAACGCGCCACAGCATATTCATCGCTGAGAAGGTCAAGATAAGATTCTTCGTCCATTTCGGTCCAGGCCATCCCGAACATAGCATGCAGCATCGGCAGATTTGCTCCACAGAGGCCGGCGATGTATTGCGCATCCAAGTAAAGCAGTGAGTAGCTTGGCTCCTTAATCGTCATTTCCGTTTTTCCCTCCCGGGTGTGAGGGATCGGTATACTCGGAATTCCCGCTTTTCGAAGAAGCCTCTTGATGGCAGCCTCCATTTGAAAAGGAGCGAGGGCTTCTTTGTGCCATATCGAATAGGAAAGCCGCATTTTCTCAATTTGAGCAAACGAATATCCCTCTTTTTGCAGCCGCTCAACATATTGGCGAAGAATATCCGCTGCCCATGGATACAGCACCACCTTGCGCAAACGCTTTACAGGCATACATCGCCATCAACGCCTACGACTGGCTGGAAGGCGAAAGTTTGTATGTATATGTTTCTCAGGATGAGGAGCTGGCAGCCTTCACGGATTTCTTCATGAACCGCTTTGCCAAGAAATGAGGCAGTGATGCCATGGGATGAGATTTTCTGGATGTTGGGCCTGCTCGTGGCGGTGACGATATTCGGCCAGCTTTGGTTCCGATTTGTGGAATTTCTGCTAGAACGAACAAAGCGTTTTTTGTTCCGACACAGGCAGCCGCCAGTCTGGCACACCTTGCCTGACGAAAAGGAGGATGGCAATGGACATCAATGAGATCATGAACCGCGCGAAGGCAGCACAGGCGCAAGCCCTTGAAAGTCTGCATAAAGCGGAGGAAAAAAGCGAAGCTCTGGCCGCATCCCTTTCTCCTGAACCGGATGCCTCGCCGCAGAACAACGCCGCATTGGAAGCGGAACAACCGGCAGCCAATGCCCGGCGGCAGGTGGAAATTCTGGGGCAGGTGTTTGACGCCCAGACTATGGCTCAGATGGCGGCGGACCAGGAACAGTTGCATCTGATGATAAATCAGCGGGTGGCCGAAGCCGCCTCCGTCAGCACCGAAGCTGTGATGAACCAGCTGTTCGGCGAAGATTAAACATGGGTGTGCTGGCAGCTGCTCTGGAGACCCTTGCCATGGAAAATGAAGAGGAAGGGCCCGGATTGGATGAAGAAGATGAGACTGACGACACACTTTACGTTCTGCTGGACGAGACCATGGCCCGTTTGGAAGCTCTGCCCGAGCCCGCACCAACGGAATATGGCCGGGATCCGGAGCTTTGGGGCCGGTTCGGCATCCTTCTTTCGGGCATCGTGTCCACCCTGAACGATCACAGCCTGGACGGTCTGGACGTGGAGGAACACATTCCCGTGCTGGAACAGCAGGCCCTCTCGGTGGTACGCCGCTCCTGGGGCATTGACGGGCGGGGCGAACTGCTGGAGACCATCCGCTATCTGAGCCAGGCAGGATACACCGAGCGGTACCGTTTCTACTGCGAAGCAGATTCGCCGGAGGAACTGATGACCGGTGACGAAGACGAGGACGATCGGGATGGAGTGATCCGTGCCTGGGCTTTTGCCCAGCACTACAAAGTCCGGTACACTCCTGCTTTTATGGCCGGATGGGACACAGGCCGCGCCGCCATGCTGGCCCGCTGGGGCAGCTATCTGGGCTGGATCACCCCAGAGGAGGCCCAAGGCATTTTGTGGGACCTGGCCCAGCGTGCTGCCCAGGACCTGGGAGGCTGGCGGGAATTCGCCCAGTCCTACCTTTTCGGCGGTTTGATGTGGAAGATGCTCTGCAACAGCCCCGCCGCAGGATATCTGGGCTATCTTGCCGACGCTACCACTTCCCTGCTGATGGGCAAAGCCGACGGTTCCGGCGGCCAGTGGCGCGATTTCCCCTGGCCTGCTCGGCGCAAACTGGGCTTCACTCTGTGACAGGAAAACAAAGAAAAAATCCCCTTTGCTTCAATTCCGCAAAGGGGATTTTGCTTTTCAGTTTTGCAGTGGCGGTTCAACCGTCCCGCTGCTTTTTGATGACCTTCAGGCGGGAGAAATCCTCCCGTTCCTTTTCTTCCAGCACCTCGGTGATGTACTTGATGGTGGCGGTGAACTGGGGGATCATGATGTTGTTCAGGGCGTTGGCGCGCTTCTGGGTCTTCTGAATGGCCACAGCCAGGCGATAGACACTGCTCTCCACCTCAGCCAGTTCCACTGTGAGGCGCTTAACCTCGCAGAATTTCAGATACACGTCATCCAACTGGCTGTTGGTGGAATCCAGCCCATAGTAAAGGCCGGGGGCGCTTTCCTCCATTTTAACAATGGGAAGCTCCACGCCCATGACGCTGCGGTAGTCCAGCTTGAGGCCGGTCTCCACCGGCACTGTCTTTGCGAACTCACCCACCACGCCCAAAGTGATGTTTGCACGCTGCAAAGCCTTATAAGCCGTAGAGTAGGCGGTGGCGATCTCGTCCTGGATGACCGCCGCCCGGTCGATCAGCTGCATCATTTCCCGCACGAGGATGTTCCGCTTGCGGTCCATCAGGTCATAGCCCTGGCTGGCAAGCGCAAGGCTGCGCTTTTGCGCCATCAGGTTCGATTTTGTGGGAAAAACCTGTGCCATACGGCAGCCTCCTCTCTGTTAAGGCTCACTTTTTGAGGATCGTGCCGAGGTCACGATGGGCATTGTTTACCTGCGGCTTGTAGTAGTGGTCCAGCATGACCTGGTCCACACGGTCCAGCTCCTCGCGGGGCAGCATAGACAACAGCTCCCAGCCCAGGTCCAGCGTCTCCTCGATGGAACGGTTGGTGTTGCCCTGACCCACGAACTTCTGTTCAAAGGCACGGCCAAACTCCATGACCCGCTTGTCACTGGCAGAAAGTTCCTCTTCGCCGATAACGCTGGCCAGAGCCTTGGCGTCCTGCACGCGGGCATAGGTGGCGAAAAGCTGGTTTGCCAGCGGGTTGTGATCCTCGCGGGTGTAGCCGGCACCGATGCCGTCCTTCATCAGACGGGACAGGCTGGGCAGCACGCTCACCGGCGGATAAACACCGGTGGCATCCATGCCGCGGTCCAGAACGATCTGGCCCTCGGTGATGTAGCCGGTCAGGTCGGGGATGGGATGGGTAATGTCGTCGCCGGGCATGGTCAGAATGGGGATCTGCGTCACAGAACCCTTGCGGCCCTCGATGATGCCGGCGCGCTCATACAGCGACGCCAGGTCGGAGTAGAGGTAGCCGGGGTAGCCCTTACGGCCGGGGATCTCGCCCTTGGAGGAGGAGAATTCACGCAGAGCTTCGCAGTAGCTGGTCATATCGGTGAGGATGACCAGGATGTTCTTGCCCAGGTCAAAGGCCAGGTACTCAGCGATGGTCAGGGCCGCACGGGGGGTGATGATACGCTCGACGATGGGGTCGTTGGCCAGGTTCAGCAGCATGACCACACGGTCCATAACGTTGGCGGCCTCAAAGCTCTTTTTGAAGTAGTCAGCAACGTCGTTCTTCACACCCATGGCGGCGAACACGATGGCGAAGTCCTCGCCATCGGAAACGTCCGCCTGCTTCACGATCTGCACCGCCAGCTCGTTGTGCTTCATACCGGAGCCGGAGAAGATGGGCAGCTTCTGGCCGCGGATCAGGGTGGCCAGCGCATCGATGGAAGAAATACCGGTGCGGATGTAGTTCCGGGGATAGACGCGGCTCACCGGGTTGATGGGCGAGCCGTTCACATCGCGGCGGAACTCAGGATAAATCTCACCCAGGCCGTCGATGGGGCGGCCCAGGCCGTCCAGGGTGCGGCCCAGGATTTCCGGGCTCAGGTCCACCATCATAGGATGGCCGGAAAGGGTGGTGCGGGTGTTGTCCAGCGAAAAGCCGGTGGTGCCTTCAAACACCTGGATGACGCACTTGTCACCCTCGATCATCACGATACGGCCCACACGCTGGGTGCCGTCGGTGAGCTTCATCACCACCATCTCGTCATAGGAGGCGTTCTGCACGCCGTCCAGGACCACCAGCGAGCCGTTGATCTGGCTTAAGCCAACATGTTCAAGGATCATATGTCTCTCTTTCGCTCCTTTCCCTTGTTAAGCGCGCAGCAGCTCGCCGATCTTCTGATCGATCTCGGCGGTGTACTCGTCGAACATTTCCAGCTTGTCGTTGGGGATATCGTACTTCATCTTGACCAGCTTGTCGAACAGGCCCAGACGCAGCAGTTTGCTGATGGGGATCTGTCGGGCCACCAGCGCCTGGCTCTTCTCGTAGAGATGCAGGATGACCTTCATCATCTTCAGCTGCTTCTCCAGGCTCACATAAGTATCCTGGTCGTGGAAGAAGTTCTGCTGCAGGAAGCCCACGCGGATGACGCGGGCGATCTCGATGACCAGCTTCTGGTCGTCGGGCAGCACGTCGGAGCCGATCAGCTTGACGATCTCCATCAGGCTGGTCTCCTGCAGCAGCAGGCTTGCGATCTGCTCACGGCAGGACAGGAAATCCGGGCCCACATTGTCGTAGTACCAGGGGGCCAGATCGGTGATGTACTCGGTGTAGCTGGTGTTCCAGTTGATGGCCGGGTAGTGACGGGCATAGGCCAGGGCCTTGTCCAGCGCCCAGAAGCAACGGGTAAAACGCTTGGTGTTCTGGGTGACCGGCTCGGAGAAGTCAGCGCCCGGAGGGCTGACAGCGCCGATGACGGTGACGGAGCCCTCTTCCCCATTCAGGGCGCGCACATAGCCGGCGCGCTCGTAGAACTCGGCCAGACGGCTGGGCAGATAGGCAGGATAGCCCTCGTCGGCGGGCATCTCTTCCAGACGGCCGCTGATCTCGCGCAGGGCTTCGGCCCAGCGGCTGGTGGAGTCGGCCATCATGGCGGTGTGGTAGCCCATGTCGCGGTAGTACTCCGCCAGGGTGATGCCGGTATAGATGGACGCCTCACGGGCGGCCACAGGCATGTTGGAAGTGTTGGCGATGAGCACCGTGCGGTCGGTCAGAGGCCGGCCGGTCTTGGGGTCGATCAGTTCGCCAAACTCGGTCAGCGCCTGGGTCATCTCGTTGCCGCGTTCGCCGCAGCCAACATAGATGATGATATCGGCGTCACACCATTTGGCCAGCTGGTGCTGGGTCATGGTCTTGCCGGTACCGAAACCGCCGGGAATGGCAGCAGCGCCGCCCTTGGCGATGGGGAACATGGTATCCACCACGCGCATGCCGGTGATCAGCGGACGCTGGGCAGGCATACGGGTCTGCACGGGACGGGGACGGCGGATGGGCCATTTCTGGCACAGGGTCAGTTCCCGCTCGTTGCCATTCTTATCGGTGATGCGCACAACGGTGTCGTTCACGGTGTAGCTGCCGTTTTCGGCCACCCAGGTCACCGTGCCCTCCACGCCGGGAGCCGCCATGCACTTGTGCAGGATGACGGGGGTCTCAGGGCAGGTGGCGTAGATCTGGCCGGGGACGATCTTATCCCCCACCTTCACGGTCACGGTCACATCCCACTTGGCATCAGGGTCAAGGCTGGGGATGTTGCAGCCGCGGGCAATGAAGGGGCCGCTCTCTTTTTCCAGCGCAGGCAGAGGCCGCTGGATACCGTCGTAGATGTTGCGCAAGATGCCGGGACCCAGAGTAACGCACAGGGGGCCGCCGGTGGTGGTCACAGGCTCACCGGGCGCAAGGCCGCTGGTCTCCTCGTAGACCTGAATGGTGGTGAGCTCCTCGTCCATACGGATGACTTCGCCCACCAGATGGTCGTTGCCGACATGGACCATTTCCATCATGGAAAGGCCAGTCTTGCCTTTGATGGTGACCACCGGGCCGTTGATGCTGTAGATGAGATTTTGAGCCAATTCGGTTCACCTCGGTTTTCGAAATTAAAGGGCGATGGACATGCCGGAATTCTGCAGGAACCAGTCTTTCTGGGCTTCCAGCTTCATATCCAACGTGTCGTCCGCCTCCACCGCGCCGCATTTGGCGCGCAGGCCGCCCAGACGGATGGTGGTGTCGGCGGTCACTTCGCAGCCGGCGGGAACAGCCGACTTGGCAGCCTCCACGTCCTGCGGACGTGCATAGAACACGGCCTTGTCCGCGTGAAGCAGTGCCAGCAGCGCATCAGCGCTCTTTTTCAGATAGTCGGCATATTCCGGTTTTGCGGTAAAGGCGGCAAGCCGCTCTTCGCAGGCGTCAAACACCTCCTGAGCGATCTCGCTGCGGCGGGCAGCCAGCTCAGCGCCGGTCTCCACCACACTGTGAGACAGCTTGCGGTTGGTCTCTTCCTGCAGGCGGACTTTCTCATAGTCCCCCATCTGCCGCGCTTTGGCCTCGGCGGCGGTCTTCACTTTTTCCAGCTCCGCGGCGATCTCCTCGTCGATGGCCTGGATGATGGCGGTACGGCGCTTTTCGCCATCCCGCTGGATGGCCTGCATGAATTTTGCCGCGCGCTCGTTTTCTTCAATCATTTGCTGCACCTCAAATCTTAACGCCGATGGCTTCGCGCACATAGCGGGTGATGCGGTCACGGCCAAGGGCCGAACCGTGCCGGTCCGGGATGGCCAGCACCAGCGGGCCCTCCTGGTCCTTCTTCGCGTCGTTGACGATCTCGGTGAAATCGTCGGCGATCTTTTCCGTCACCAGGATCATGCCGATATCCGGCTGGGCAAGGGCAAGCTCAAAAGCGTTGGTCACTTCCTCGGCGGTGTGGGCCACCACGCCTTCGATGCCCGCCAGCCGCATGCCGGTCTGGGTGTCGGTGTTGTCGCTGATCAGAAAGAAACGCATTGCTGCGCCCCCTTTATACCAGTTTGTTCAGGATCAGGATGGAGATAACAACGCCGTACAGAGCGATGGATTCGCCCAGAGCCACGAAGATCAGGCTCTTACCGAAGCTCTTGGGGTCCTCGGAAGCAGCGGCGATAGCGGCAGGAGCGCCAGCAGCCACAGCCATACCGCCGCCAATGCCGGCAAGACCGGTAACCAGAGCGGCGGCGATCAGGCCCAGACCCATG
Source organism: Gemmiger sp. An120 (assembly GCF_002160955.1). Classification (GTDB taxonomy): domain Bacteria; phylum Bacillota; class Clostridia; order Oscillospirales; family Ruminococcaceae; genus Gemmiger_A; species Gemmiger_A avium. Next base: position 243,441 of record NZ_NFLN01000003.1, on the reverse strand, counting down.
CTCTCGTTGCTGGCAGCGCGCTCAGCAGCGGTCATAACAGCGGTGGTGGCCTCGCTCTCAGCGCTTGCGGCGAAGGCAAAGCAGGCGGACAGCAGCAGGACCACCACAAAGGCGGTGATGTTCAGGCTGAGGGTGCGCTTGACAGGCATGCCCTTGGCAGACTGACGGGCCAGGTAGGCGGCAAAGCCCATGAGCAGGCTCAGGGGCAGAACGATCAGGCAGATGGTCAGAAAAGTATTCATGGTTAGGTCCTCCAAATCAATTTAATGTCTTGTGTATTGAAAACAGGGTAACACATTGGAAAACTCCGGCGCCCTGTTCTGGCTGAAGAAAAGCGTCAGGCAGCCTTGTCGGTAAGGCTCACGCCCTTGAAGGGATGGCCACCGCCCTCGTAGCAGCGGCTGAACATCTCATAGAACTCCAGACGCAGGCCCTGAATGCCGGAAAGCAGGCCCTCCAGCGCGATGATAAGGGCGTTGCCCAGGATCACGACCACAGGATTCACCGGATCGCCCGCCAGGCTGAAAATGGCCATCATCATGGCCGCGTGCACAAACACGAAGGCGCCCACGCGCAGGAAGGAAACAGTGTTGCTGAAATAGCTCAGCACATACTCCAGCAGTTCAAAGATGTTCTGCATACAGTAATCCGCCCAGCTTTCGGGCTTCCAGTTGGGATGATGATCCACAAGGCCGATCAGGATCTCCTTGAAGAACAGCAGTACCAAACCGCCGCCGATCAGGGCAAAGGCAACGCCCGAGGGAAGGAAGTGGGGGCCGCTCATGAAATCACTGACGAAGGAAACACCACCGCAGTAGACCAGGATGCCCACCAGGCCGTTGTTGGAGAAGATGGCTTCGCCCCACTGGCCCTTGTGCAAGGCAGCAATGATGTGCAGCACCATGGCCGCCAGCACCAGCGCCACACCGATGAAGATGGCGCAGACCAGAATGGGGTTGATGGCGGCGGTGTCCAGCACTGTGGTGGGAGCACCGGGCCAATTGCTGATGGGTTTGCCGGACATGCCCAGAGCCTCATAGACAGGCTCCAGCGCCTCTTCAAAGCCAAACACGGAGCCGAACATGAAGCCGAACACCATGCTGGAAATGCCGCAGGGCACGATGAGCCGGGCAAGGGCCATCTTCTTCCATTTCCACAGGATGAAACCACCCACAGCCAGCACAGCACCCTGGCCCAGGTCACCGAACATGATGCCGAACAGCACCGTGAAGGTGATGGCCACAAAGGCAGTGATGTCCATCTCGCCGTAGCTGGGCAGGCCGTACATATCCACGAAGAACTCGAAGGGCTTGACAAACCAGGGGTTCTTCAGCTTGGTGGGCGGGGTGGCATTCTCCACTTCTTCCGGGTCGGAAATGGTCACACGCATATGGCGGATCTGCTTGACCTTTTCGGCAAAAGCATCGGCCTTGGCGGCGGGCACCCAGCCCACCAGGAAGAAGTAATTGTCGCGGTAGGCAGCATAGTGACGCAGGTCAAATGCCTCTTCGTGCAACTTCAGCTGCTGATAGATCTCGCTGCAGCCTTCTTTCTGCTCGGCCCAGCAGCGGGTGATCTCTTCTTCCTTCTGCTCGATCTTTTTCTGGCAGTCGTTGATCTCTTCGCCCAGCTGCTTTACGATGGACTCCGGCGTACCGGAAGCCTCGGGCAGATGCAGCCGCTCAAAGAACAGGGTGGCGAAGATGCCGTCGATCTCGTCGGCGTTGCGCAGCGGAGTAAAATAGATGCCCCAGTAACCGCCCTTGTCCTCGCTGCATGTGACGAAGAGGACGTGGGGATTCTCGGCATAAGCCACCATCATACGGGCATAGCTGGCTTTGGGCAGAAAACCAAAACGCACTTTGATGTATTCGCCCTTGATAATTTCGTCAAAGGGCATGTCCAGGCCGGTGAAATGGCTGAACTGCGCTTTTTTCTCTTCCAGTTCGCTCTTTTGTTTTTCCAGATCCGCTTTCTCGCTCTGCAGCTGGGCCAAGCGGTCTGCCAGTTCCTGGATCTTATCCTTATCCTCCGGCTGGATGCCTCGGATGGTCTGTGCTTTCAGCGGGGGGGTGCTCTCCCCTACCAGCTGGTACAGCTCCTCCATTTTCTGCACATGGGAAGTGTAAGGGTTATCCTCACTGAGAGTGATATAGCCCAGGGAGCCGGACATGTGCTGAACCGCCGGTTCGGGATGGAAGTTGCCATCCAGGCAGCAGTTATAGATCACGCTGTCCAGATTTTTAAGCAGGCCGTCCACCCGCACCAGTTTCATTTTTTCAATGGCCAATGTATCCTCATCTTCCTTTCGGGTCATACCGACCTTCGATCACGTTGACCGCCGCCGCGCCGGCGGCTTTGGGCGGTCAGTTTCACTGCTCGGGGTTTTCCTGTTTCCAGCGGCGCATCGGCAGCACCATGTCCTGAGCGATGTTCAGCCCGCCCACACTGGCACAGCTTTCGGTGAATGCCGGAATATCCGGCTGCGCCACCCACACGCAGTAGAAGAAATGCGCGCCCCGCACCGCAGCGCAGCGGCGAAGCTCAAACAGCCGGGCAAGGCTGCACACCGAAGCGTAGATGCCGGCGACCTTCCATTTTTCCTCGTTCCAAAGCCGGGCCATCTGCCCGTTCACCTCGGCGATCTCGCTGTTCAGAATATCGATGTTCTTTTGCAGATTTTTCACGATCTGCTCCGGGGTGCCCGCCGCGCCGGGAAGGCGAATGCGCTCAAAGAACGCCTCTGAGAAGATCCCGTCCACCCGGGCAGCATCTTTCTTCGGAGCGAAGTAAACGCCCCAGAGAGCTTTGTCATCTTCGCTGCAAGGAACGAACAAGATGCAGGGGTCGGAAGTGAAATCCTTCTGCAGCATCGCATACCCGCGCTTGGGCAGGCGGCCGAACCGGATCTTCACATATTCGCACTGCTGCGTCAGTTCCACCGGAACATCCAGCGTGGAGAAATGGGCGAAGGACTCGGCGCCTTTTGTGCAGATCTCCAGCTGCTTTTCCAGCAGATCCCGGTCCTTGCGGTGGGTCTCCAGCCGCGCCTGCAGGTCCGCCAGGTAATCCCGCGTGCCCTGGGCTCGTCCGTCGGCCAAAGTGGGTTCCACCACCGGGATCTCAAACCCTTTGTCCAAAGCTTCGATCTGCTCCACCAGCGGGCCCCAGGGATTTTCCTCGTTCAGCGCGGCGTAGCCCGCCGAAGCACTCATGTGATCCAGCGCCCGGGCGGGATGCACCCGCTTGCCGTCCACACAGCAGTTTTCGATGAATGCGTCCAGCTTTTCCAGGGGGCCGTCCACCCAGACAAGCTGCATTTTGGGGTCAAAAAACATTGCGGCACCCCCTTAATCGCCCACGCCTACCAGCAGGGTGGCGATATCGTCCGGGGCAAGGCCGTAACGCACGCCCTCGATGATATGTACGATGTTGGTAAGCTCGTTTTCGGCCAAAAAGATATAACAGAACAACACCACGCTGGGGTTGGTGGAAAAGCGCAGCTTTTTCAGATGCCAGCGATAGTCGATCTTGCGCACGCCTTCTTCGATGTAGTCGAAACTCGCACCGTAAAACTCCGAAGCATAGGGCGTGTTCACCAGCCGGTGAATGACATCCTGTGCGTCCTGGGCATCCATAAGGTTGTCCAACTGACGGGGAGTCATGTTGGAAACGCTCAGGCTGACCCGCTTTTTGATAAAGGCCCGGTCAGCGCGGAGCACGCTCTTGAGGCGGTAGATATCTGCGATGGCCCGCAGGTCGCTCTGCCGGCGCAGCAAATACAGCATTTCCTCTTTGCTCTTGCCCGAAAGCTTGGTGGAAGCGATCTGCTCCACCTGGCCGTTCACAAAACTGTCCAGAGCCGCTTCCAGTTCCAGCAGGCCGCTGTTCTCCAGCGCAAAGTCCGGATCATCGGCAAAGGGCTGAAGGACCTTGGCATAGGGGGTTCCCTCCAACGCCAGCACCAGCATTTTGAAGCTGGTAGCCATGGACATGGCATTCAGATTCAGGCAGGAATGCTTTTTGATGAAATCCGGCATGGTGTAGATGGACACATCGCCGTCCGGCGCGTGAAGCTCCTGAAGGCGCGTGGTGATGGCCTGCACCTCGCTGCGGATGATAAAGTAACGGTAAAAGTCGTGGCCGATGTTCATTTCGTACCGGCACAGAGAGGCATACTGCTCAAAAAGATTGAGCCGCAGAAGCGTCTCCAGCTGAGCACGGTGGGTGGTGGCCGGATTGGCTGCCTGCAGCGCCTCGGAGTAAGAGGTGCGGGTCTTGAGGTAGCTGATCAGATCCGGCAGGTCACGGCAGTTCAGAAGCTCCTGATAGTTCCGCGCCGTGAGCCGGCGGCCATACATCGCCCGCGCCTTTGCCAAAATGGCGTTGGACGCCTGGGTGTTGCCCATGTTACTGCCCCCCGCCCAACACCCGGGTCAGGATGGTGTCGACCCAGGCGTCTTTGTTTTTCTGCAGCTGCTGGTCCAGCTGGTCCAGGATCTGCTGCTTGCGCTTTGCCTGGGCGGCAAGCTCACCTTCGGCACGGGCCTTCTCGGCCTGGGCGAACTCGTCCACATCATGGCGCATGTCTTCCATGGCCTGCTCTTCCATCTGCTTTGCCTTAGCGGCCTTATCGGCCTGCGCTTTTTGGCGATACTCCTCGGTGGCCTGGGTGCGTGCTCGCTCCTCCTCGTCGATCTTTAAAATGGCGCGCAGCAATTCATTTGTGCCATTCATAGTAAAACATCTCCTTCCAAAAAACACAGGAACAACGCCTGCCGTTGCGATTTATGGTTCAGCGCCTCATCTTACTTATTTATAGTATATAAGCAGCGAAGGCCAAATCAGCTTCATTATAAACCTAATTGAAATGTGAAACAAGAGCTTTGAATTTTTTCGTCAAGTTACACATTTCCTTTTTTCTTCGGTTGAGTACTTGACAATGCTTTTGTTCTTTGCTATAATAACGAAACGGCCTTGAGACAGGGCCTTGAATATGGGGGTATAGCTCAGCTGGGAGAGCGCTTGAATGGCATTCAAGAGGTCAGCGGTTCGATCCCGCTTATCTCCACCACGACAGACAAATCCGAACCTTGTGCCGATTGGCGATGGGTTCGGATTTGTTGTTTATACGGAATAAACAAAAAAGACGCTTTTGATAAAAAGGCGTCTTTTTGCTGTAGATTAAGCTGTCCATAGACAAAACTATGGAACGACTGTACAATAAAAGAAAATGGCCAGATATCTTGAAAATAACAGGTATACAGAGCGGAGAGGTAAGCCATGAGTGTTTTGATTGACGACAGTATCACAATCTATGAGGCGCTTGAGAATATCAAAAACGGAAAATATGTTATGCCTGCATTTCAAAGGCAGTATGTTTGGAGCATGGAGCAGATAGAAAAACTCTGGGATTCTATCCTGCTTGATTATCCGATTGCGACCTTTTTGTTTTGGCATGTGGATGACGACAATGTGAGTTGGGATACATATTTCTGCAATTTTTTGTCGGAAGTCACTTTCGACAGCAGAAAACAGGCCGATAGCGTGAACTACGAATTGAGCAGTATCAATGTAAATTTGACCGACACAGCTGTTCTGGATGGCCAGCAGCGGCTGACATCGCTGTTTTTATCGCTTTACGGTCAGGCGTATATCCGGCAGAAACACGCAAGAAAGAAGATAGCCGGAGGCACCGTAGTCAAACTTCTCATCGAGCTGAATAAAAACAGACTGGCTGTGGATGAAGAAGAGTACAACAGCAAGAAATTTGATATCCGGTTTGCCGAAAGAATTGGAAAATTGAGCCCGACTCAATTTGAAGTCAAAAACATTTTAGGCCCGCAATTCCGAGAGGACAGCACAAGGGAACAGGCCATCGAAAAAGCAATCGTCAATGTGCCGCCGGAAAGCAAAGAGTATGCACGCGGCATACTGAACCAGTTATACCGTAAAATTTTTGTAGAAAAACTGATTCGCTATACAAAGATTAAAGATATGAAACAAGACGATGCGTTGGAGATGTTTGTCCGCTTTAACAGCGGCGGTAAAGCATTGAAAAAGCACGAGATCACCATGTCGATTTTGGAAGCCTACTGGCCAAGTGCAAAGACTGAATTCGGAAAGGTTCTGGAAGGTCCTTATGCCGGGTTTGGAACGGATTTTATTGTACGGGCCGCCCTCATGCTGTACGGTGACGTTGTGAAATCCAACATCAACAAACAGATAGCGGAAGATTTAAAGAATCACTGGCAGGAATTTAAAAAGGCGCTCCGAAACCTGGAAACTGTGTTAAAGAGCATGAAAATCGAGGTCAGCCGCTTTGCCAACAGCTGGAACGTGTTGTTGCCTATCATTTATTTCATATACTACAACCCGGAATATGAAAAGAATCTGGAAGGCATCCGGGCCTATTTAGTCCGGGCGGTTTTGTTCACCTATTTCCAATCCGGCACCACCAGCAAATTGCAGCAGATGAAGAGTAGTATCAACAGCTACAACTACGAAATAACTGTTGATATGATGGAGAATCAAATAAGCGACCTCCGTGTGACCGATGGGAAAATAGACGATATCCTCAATGCCGAAAAAGGAAGCCGTGTGGCAGGAGAGGTATTGTATTTCCTGGGATTAGATTGGATCAATAAAAATTACAAATACGAACAGGATCATTTACATCCCGATGAAAGATTCAACAGAACAAATCCGGTTTCTGTCCCGATGGAAGAGTGGAACAAATGGAGAAGCAATCGCAACCGTCTGCCCAATCTGCATCTTCTTGAAGGCAGGCAAAATGCCAGCAAAAATGACATGCGGCTTGTGGATTACTACAACGATATGAATGATGAGCAAAAGGCTGTGTTCCGCAAAGAGGCGCTTATTCCTGACGGCGTTTCGCTTGAACTGGAACATTTTGGAGAATTTTATGAAAAGCGTAAGGCCCTACTAATGGATAAGATTCGGCAGTTACTTGGCTAATTGTTTGTACTCGTGTCAGGCACAATACGAACGGCTTCTTAAAAGGAGTGCCCACTGGCAATCCAGATAAACAAACTTAGCGCGTTGAAAAGGAGGTGGCAATCCACATGGATTGCCACCTCCTCTTCATTCTCCGCAAATTCCCTCAATCACCGCCTCCTGCCCGATCATCCAGCTAATGAACTGGGTGGCGGGCAGCTTTTTCTCCTTGACCTGCTGTTTACGAATCAGCGCCTCTTTGCGAAACTCCTTTAATGCGGCCTGCGCCCGCCCGATCTGTTCGGGTGGTGCGCCGGCCTTTTTTAGTTTGGTGATGCGGTTGTACCAGAACATGTACTCCCGGTCGTAGGCCTGCTCGTAGTCCTTGCCCTTGGCCCGGCCGTCGAACTGGCGCTTGGCGGCTTTTCGGCTGGCTTTACGGCAGCGGTCGCTGCACAGGGTGCTGCGGGCGTCCGGGCCGAAGAAGATGCGTCCGCACTGACTGCACCGGCGCATGAGCAGCCCGGCGTCCAGAATGCGCTGGCGGTAATAGATGAGGGCAGGCCGCAGGGAGTCCTTCACCACGGCGCACTCAAAGGGCGTTTGCCCCTGGGGATACCACACCTCCAGCTTTCCGTCCCGCCGGTCGTTCCAGACGGGGATCACCGGCTTGTCCCGGAGCCAGTGGACCATCTCCGGGGTGTACTGGCCGAAGGGCAGTGTTAGCAGCTGGGCATAGTTCCGCAGAGCCTGGGCCGCCTGCTGGCTGTCCCGGCCCCGGCGGCAGCGCAGATACATCTCCCAGATCTGAATGGCCGCATACCAGGCGGCAGCATTGGTGCCGTTGCCCTCTGCCTGCTGGGAAAGAAGCTGGGCGGCGGCCTGCTCCCGTTCTTCCCGCTGGGAACGTTTCTTCGCCGTCAGGGCGTCGGAAAGGGCCCAAATGGCCTCCGTCCAGCCCTCGGCGGCTGTCTGCCCGAACTCACACCAAAAGGCCCCCAGCGGGCGGGTTTGGGCCAGAAACAGCGGACGCTCTTTACCCCGCAGGGCAGCCTCCACATCCTGTTCTTCTCCCAGCCAAAGCTGTTCTTTCCGGCCCGGTACATCCACCCGAAGGGCCAGAACAACAGGCCCCAGAAGCGGTTCTTTGGTTACAAAGGCGTATCCTTCCATGTATCCTCCTGCGTATCTTCTCCTGTATGCTGCAATTTTATGGGAATTATGATTTAGCAAAAATATGATTACTTACAGTATACCCAAAAAGCCTTGAAATTGCAATTCCCGGATGCTATGCTGGGAACATGAATTTTCTGGTCAAACAGTCTTGTGGAGGGGGACTATAGGGGGTGGCAAGCTATCGCTTACCACCCACCTGTACCGACTGGGAAAGAAGAATATGCTTACAGGAAAGGAGGGGTGCCTGCCACCGAGGTCATCAAGACAAACCAGTCAGAGCGATTGCCCAAAACGGCGGTGGAAAGTCTGGCCCGCGCATTGCTGCCGCAGATGCGAGCCTACTTTGCCAGCGACGAAGGACAAGCCGCTCTGAAACAGTGGCGTGCAGAACGGGAGCAGCAGGGTTGAGAACTCCCGCCGTGCTGGGAAGGGTCTTCCTTCCCAGCCGGTACTCTTTTGCATAGATTCGGCAGAAAAGGTTGTGCAGATTGGTGATAGCTTTCAGTGGTTTCCTGTGGTACTGTGTTGAGCTGAAAAGCCGCCCTATCTGCCGCGACTGATTTTGCAAGCATAGCGTTTGGATATCCACCAAACGCAAACCTTGGGGCGGCGCCCCAAACCCCGCAAGTGACCAGAAGGAGGAATGCCAATGAAAGCAGTCATTTATGCCCGATACAGCAGCGACAACCAGCGAGAGGAAAGCATCGAGGGACAGCTGCGGGAATGCAAGGAATACGCCGAGCGGAACGGCATCCTGGTATTGCAAAGCTACATCGACCGGGCCCTGTCCGCCAAGACGGACAACCGCCCGGAGTTCCAACGGATGATACGGGACAGCGCCAAAGGGCTGTTCGACACGGTACTGGTGTGGAAGCTGGACCGCTTCGCCCGCAACCGATACGACAGCGCCCACTACAAATCCCAGCTGAAGAAAAACGGGGTGCGGGTCATCTCTGCGACGGAGCAGATTTCCGACGGCCCGGAGGGCATTATTCTGGAGTCTATGCTGGAGGGCATGGCGGAATACTACTCGGCGGAACTGGCCCAGAAGATCAATCGAGGGCTGCGTGAAAATGCACTCAAGGGTAAGAACAATGGTGGCAGCATTCCTCTTGGATATCGCTTAGGGGAAGACCACCGCTTGCGAATCGACCCGCTGACTGCACCGGTGGTGCGGGAGATTTTCCAGCGATACGCAGACGGCGAAACAGTGCGGGAAATCATCGAGACCCTCAACGAGCGCCATCTGCTGACCAGAAAGGGCCATGAATTTCGCATGAACAGCTTTAATCGTCTGCTGAAAAACAGAAAGTACATTGGCGAATACCGGTACAAGGACGTAGTGATTCCTGATGCAATCCCCGCCATCGTCCCTAAAGAGTTGTTTGAAAGGGTGCAGGAACGAATGAAAAAGAACCAAAGGGCTCCCGCCAGGGCAAAGGCCGAAGAAGAATACCTGTTGACGACCAAGCTGTTCTGTGGGCACTGCGGCCGGATGATGATCGGAGAAAGCGGGAAAGGCCGCAACGGCACCATCCACCGCTATTACAAATGCGGAGCAGCCAAGCGGCGGCAGGGCTGCCACAAAAAGGCCGTGAAAAAAGACTGGATCGAGCATATCGCTGTGATGTACACTATCCAGCGAGTGTTCCAGGATGACCTCATTTCCCAGATCGCAGACGAACTGGTGGCCCTGCAAAATACCGAGGACAACTCCCTGCCCTTGCTCCGCCGTCAGCTGGCCGACACCGAACGGGGCATCGAGAATATGCTCAATGCCATCCAGCAGGGTATCTTCACCAGCAGTACCCGCCAGCGACTGGAGGAATTGGAGCAGCTGCGTGACAATGTGAAAGCCAGCATCCTGCAGGCAGAACTGGAACACCCACAGTACAGCCGGGAGGATATTATAGAGTGGATCTCCCGGTTCCGCTATGGCGACCCGAACGACAAAGCCTACCAGCGGAAGATCATCGACATCTTCCTCAACTCCATCTACGTGTTCGATGACAAGCTGGTCTTCACCTACAACTACAAGAACGGCAGCCAGACTGTGAGTCTGTCCGATATTTTCGCAGCCTTCGGTTCGGATTCCCGGTCCCGTACTCCACCAAAACAAAGCCCTGTGCAATCTGCACGGGGCTTTGTTCTTTGCTTTGCAAACAGAGGCGCCCCCGCCCGGTATTTTCCGGACGGGGGCGCTTTTGTCAGATTATACGTGGTATTCCATCGGGTAGGTCAGATAGCAGTGCGGCTCCAGCTGGTCGCAGGTCACGTATCCGGCGGGAGCGTTCAGCAGGGAAGGAATGCGGTTCACGATGGTGGCGCAGGTGTGCTCCACGGTGGCGGGTTTGACCACATGGAACTCGGTGTCCGGTTCGCCGGAGAGTTTCCAGTCGCACATATCGCCGTCGTCCGGGCCGTAAACCTTGCCGATGGTCTCTTCCTCGATGGTGATACCCTGCATCGTTTCAATGGTTACCACAGCGGACATGCCGATGCAGTTGCCGGCCGGAATGGTTTCGCCCAGGGTGGCGCTGTACATATCGTGGTCGGCTACGCAGGGAACGTGCTTCTGGGTGATGGACTTGATGGTCAGACCCAGTTTGTTGCAGATGGCTTCGCTGGCGTTCCAGGCGTAGGAGGGCTCAAAAGCGGCGGGATGGGCGATCTGCGCCTCAAACTCCTCTTTGGTCAGGCCGCAGCCGTGGGCCTTGGCCAGTGCCAGGCCGTAGTCCTCCACGTTGTAGCTGTAGGCGCCCTGGATGCGGGTGAGCTTGTGGCAGCCGCTGGCCACCATAGCCACCATGTTGATCCAGAAAATGTCCTGCATGCCGGAGCCGGTGATGGTGCAGCCGGTCTCTTTGGCCAGCGCGTCCAGACGGTTGATCTGTGCGGCGGCGGTGGTCCAGGGATAGATGGCCTCCTCGCAGGTGGTAATTACGTTGATACCGCGGGACACGCATTTCTCCACATGGTCATAGATGTCCCCGATAAAGCTGAACAGGGTCACAATGGCCACGTCCGCGTCACATTCGTCCAGCACCCGGTCGGCGTCGTTGGAGATCAGGATGCCGGTCTTGACACCCAGCCCGGCAAAATCGCCCACATCCATTCCCACAACCTCGGGATTTACGTCGATGGCGCCCACAATCTGCGCACCATGTTCATACAGATACCGCAGGGTATATTTGGCCATCTTGCCGCACCCGTACTGAACGACCTTGATCTTTTCCATGGAAAACTGCCTCCTTTTCCGGCTGTCTGATTTGGCTGGCCCGCGGTTTTGCGCGGGCTGGGCGCTGAGCGCCCCCTCGTTGCTTTCAGTCTAAACCCTGCAGCCGCAGGAGAGTCAACAGATTCCGTGAAAAAATTCACAATATTTTCTCAAACGTCTTTATTTGACAAATGCCACCGGTACCTGCAGCCGCAGGAACATGCTGCGGGGATCGTTGTCAAACACGTGAAAACCGGTCATAACCTCACAGATATAGTCGCCGGATACCCTGTAATTGTTGCGGCGGCAATAGTCCAGCAGCATCCGGGCACAGGGAATTTCATCATCGTAGTTGTCCAGGTATATGCAGGCGTACATGCCGCTGTCCACAATCCGGGGCGCGCCGTCCCGAAGCGGCAGATCCCGGCCGGCAAACAGAAAGATCTGCCCGGGCACAAACCGCTCGGCCAGAAAGTCTTCCCGCCCGATGGTGGTGCCGATATTGTAGGAATGGATCTGCTCCAGCCCCTGCTGCGCCAGGGTGTGGCGCAGCGCCTGCAGCGAGGTCTCGTAGCTGCGGATGCCGCTGCTGTAGAAGTTTTCCGGGCAGGGGATGCCCCAGGCGTAGCGGCGGTCGATGTACTCCAGCGACAAGGTACCTGTGGCGGGGGATTTGCGGTACCGCTCGATAGACTGGATTGCCCGTTCCACCGCATCATGACGGGCTTTCAGCTGACGCATCTGCTGGTGCAGCTGCTCATTTTTCCGGGCCAGCAGTTCCTCAATCAGGGTGATGTCCTCCTTTTGCAGCGCCTGCCCGATCTCCGAAAGGCTCATACCCAACTCTTTCATATAGGCGATCATGTCCAGCCGGGCGTTCTGGTCGATGCTGTAATAGCGATAACCGGTATCCGGATCCACATAACGGGGCTTGAGCAATCCTTTTTCATCGTACAGGCGCAGTGTGGTGATGGAAATCCGGTTCAGTTTTGCCATTTTTCCAATGGCGAGCAGGTCTTCTTTCATGCGGCACCTCCCGAAACTCTCATCTATAAGAAGAGTTTAGCGCAGCCGGAAATTGAGCGCAAGCCTTGAAGTTACGAAAAACAGGCGAATTTCTGCAGGACGCCTCTTTGCCCGGTCGGTTTGGCCGCCGGGTTTGCGGCCTTTGCCAAAAACTGGGTACACCAGCGAAAAAAGAAGAAATTGTGAAAATCAAAAATAATACTTGACTTTGTCAACCTTTCGCTTTATACTTGATCAAGTCAAGTAAATAACCCGCCGGGTCAACCGCCCGGCCTGCACAAAAGGAGAAAACAACAATGAAGCGTTCTTCCAAAATCTGGCTCTGGTTTGCTCTGGTGCTCTGCGCCGCCACCACGGTTCTGAATGCCACGCAGGGCCGTATCCCCTCGGTCATTATCGCCCTGGTGTCTCTGGCCGGGCTGGCCATTCTGCTGTTCGCCCAGAAAAAGGCCGGCTATATCCTGATGTGCTGCTGCTATGTGCTGTCCTTCCTGGTGGCGGTTACCGGCAGCCTGTCCTCCGGCAATCTGCTGGCCTCCATTGTGATGTCCCTGATCGGCAGCCTGCTGGTGCCGGTAATCACCTGGCTGTTCATCCGTCGCGACTGGGCACAGTTGCGCTGATCCGGGCGGCCGCCCTGTTTTATCTCCCCGGCCGGGGCCTCCCTGTGGAGGCCCCGGTTTTTCTATATTATGGATTCTTGCGTAAAGTGTGGCAAACCTTTATAATGCAGGTGAAAAGAAGAAAGGGAGAGATCGTATGGAACTGCGTCAGCTGAAATACTTTCTTTCGGCCGCCCGTAATCTGAGTTTCACCACCGCCGCACGGGAGTGCTATATTGTGCAGTCAGCCATGTCCCAGCAGATTGCCGCGTTGGAAAAGGAACTGGGCGTTACCTTGTTTGAACGGGGCGGCCGCACCATGACCCTGACGGCGGAGGGGCGGGTATTCCGCCAGGAGGCAGAGCGCATTCTGCGCCAGGTGACCGACTCCACAGCGTTGGTGCAGACCATTGCCTCCGGCTACGAGCGTACGGTGCGGCTGGGCTGTCACGGAAGCCTGCTGCATCGGGAACTGGTATCCGGCCTGCGGCAGCTGCATAAGGAAAAACCGGATCTGCGGGTGCTGGTTTTTCAGGACATCGCGGCCCGCTTGCTGGATGCTTTGCGCAATAAGGATCTGGACTGTGTGGTGGGCATCCTTTCCCCGGCTATGAAATTGCTGTCCGGTTGGCTGGACTGGCAGGTTATCCGGGAAGAAGGGGTTCGGCTTATGGTGCCGGAAAACCATCCGCTGGCCGGGCGGGAGTCGGTCACAATGGAGGAAGTGGCCAGGGAGCCTGTTATCCTGCTGAGCGGCAGCGATAAACGGGATCATCTGATGCGCTGGGCTGACAGCGGCCATCCGATCCGGGTTTATTGCTATGCGGAAGAAGCCGGCAGCGTAGAAACCATGGTGGCGGCCGGGTTTGGCGTGTCCCTGTGCCTGGAAAGTGCCTGCCGCATCCGGGAGGGCATACGCTATGTGGACATCTGCGGAACCAACCGGGAGCAGGTGGCCCTGTTCTGGAACCGGGGCGAACGGGAGAAAAGGCTGGCGGAGGAACTGCTTTCATTTTTAGTGATGGATCCATCGAATTCCGTTATTTGAATTTGTGGGATCGCTCCGATATACTGAGTGTGGTAAATGTTTAACACATACGGGACGGGTGCACACGGCCTGTGTGGATATAAGCATTCAGCATACCCAGGAGGAGAAAAGATGAAGAAGAACAGCATTCTTGCCTGTGTGCTGGCAGGTGCGCTGCTGCTGAGCGGGTGCTCCAACACAGCGGCATCCGGCAGTGCGGGCAAGTACACAGCAGGCACCTATGAGGCCACCGCACAGGGATACGGCGGCTCTGTCACGGTTACCATGACGGTCGATGCCGACAGCATTACCGATGTGAAAGCCGTGGGCGAAAACGAAACCGAGGGCGTGGGAAGCAAGGCGATCGAGCAGCTGCCCGGCGCGATTCTGGAAGCGCAGAGCTGTGAAGTGGACGGCATTGCCGGCGCCACCTTTTCCAGCGACGCGGTACTTGCAGCCGCCAAGGACTGTCTGGCCCAGGCTTCCGGCACCCAGGCGGAGCCTGCCTCTGTGAAGATGGCTTCCGGCACCTATACCGGCCAGGGAACCGGCTTCCGGGTCAGCGAGCCGATTACCGTCAATGTGACTGTCAGCGAAAATGAGATCCTGGACATCCAGGTGGATCAGGTAAACACGTCGGAAAAACCCTCGATTCTGCAGTCGGTGGTGGATCTGATGCTGCCCCGTATCCTGGAGAATCAGTCGGTGGCTGTGGATGCCATTACCGGCGCAACTGCCAGCAGCAACGGCGTCAAGCAGGCGATTACGGATGCCCTGACCCAGGCGCTGGAGGCCGGCGACAGCGATGCCTCCGCCATCAGCGCGTTCCAGACGGCTCCGGCCAAGAGCACCGAGACCATTACCCTGGACACCGATGTGCTGGTGGTAGGTATGGGCGGTTCCGGCGTGGCGGCGGCGCTGAGCGCAGCGGAAAACGGTGCTTCGGTGCTGGCGATTGACAAGGCCGGCAAATACGGCGGCACCTCGGAGCTGACCAGCGGCCCCATGGCCATCAATGTGCCCAGCCAGGTGGAAGCCGAAATCGCCGATTGGCCCAACCCGGTCACCGGTGAGACCGAGACCAAGCCCGCCGGGGCCGATCTGATCGACGCCGAGGCCCTGTACGAAGACTGGCTGGCCTATACCACCATTGATGGTGTGCAGACCGCCAAGCCTGAAATGATCCGCATCATGATCGACGAGAGCGGCTATACCGATGACTGGCTGACCCAGTATGGTTTCTCTTTTGATCCGGCCATTGGTTTTGCCGGCAACAGCTGGGCGGCGTTTACCCCCCACACCGGCGCCAAGGCCTTGACCGAGAGCTTCTTTGACTCGGTAATCGGGCACTTCGAAGAGATGGGCGGCAGCTACATGCTGGAGACCGAGGCCTATGACCTGATCTATGACGAGGCCACCAACCAGGTCACCGGCGTGCTGGCCCGCAGCACGGCCGACGGCACCGAGTATGTGATCAACGCCAAGGCAGTGGTCCTGGCCACCGGTGGCTACGCCGGCAGCGCCGAGATGGAAGAGACCTACCTGTCCAACGAGTACTATCCCCTGAAGGGTGCCTGGAAGCAGTTCGGCATGCAGCAGAACGACGGCAAAATGATCCAGGCGGCCATTGACGATGGCGCCGGCACCTACAACATCAGCGTGCCGCCCATGGTGCATGTAGGCGGTGTGGACGGCTTCCTGTCCGGCTACGAGGCTGTGCCCATCGAGGGGCAGATCAGCAGCTCCACCGGCCGTCCCGCGGTTTGGTCGGTGGCGGATATTCCCCTGAACATGGCCATTTCTTCCAACACGCTGGCCGTGGGCGCGGACGGAAAGCGCTTTACCAGCGAGACTGCCCTGTCCATGTTCAACCCCTGGATCTCCGGCCCCCACTTCTACAGCATCTGGGGCAACGAGCAGATTCAGGATCTGATTTCCAACGGTTTTGATGAAGTGCCCTACGGCCCCTCTACCAACTATCTGGGGTATGGCAGCAGCATCCCGGCCGGGGTTCCCCTGCCGGAGACCGAGGAAATTCTGCAGGCAGCCATTGACGCGGGCTACGTGTACAAGGCGGACACCATTGCGGAACTGGCGGAAAAGATGGGCTTCGATCCGGAAGTCCTGGAAGCTACTGTAGAAGAGTACAACAGCTACTGCGCCACCGGCGTGGATGAATCGTTCGGCAAGGATGCGCAGTATCTGGCGGCGGTGGAAGGTGGCCCCTACTACGGCATCGTAGGCTCTTCCTACTGCTACTCCACCTGCGGCGGCCTGGATATCAACACCGATTTCCAGGTGCTGCTGGCGGACGGCGAGACCCCGATGGGCGGTTTGTACGCAGTGGGCACCGACTCCATGGGCGTGCTGTTCTCCGAGGCGAAAGCCTACGTGACCTACGGCGGCGCTGCCCAGGGCTGGGCCTATACCTCCGGCCGTCTGGCAGGCCAGGTGGTGGCCGAGGCGGTAAAGGAGTAACCCCTCTCTTTCCCTAAGTGGTGTGACCCGCCCAATACACGGGCCGACCAAGCAGAAGCCGGGCAGTGCAAAGGCACTGCCCGGCTTTTATGTGCAACCTTGGACTCAGTAAGCGGCCGGAGCGATATTCCCGTTCTGCACACAACCTGAACCGAAAAAATCCCCCGGCAGCCTGCCGGGGGATTGCTGTATACAAAGGTGGATTACGCGGCTTCCCACCCGTACATGAACCGGTGCACGCGGGGCTTCAGCGGCTCGTACAGGCCCAGGATCTTGCCCACGCCGAACGCCGCGATCACGGTGCCCTCCCGGATGCCGTGGAACTGCCGGAAGTAGGCCAGCGAGATGGCCAGCGCAATCAGGGACACGGTGATGTCAAAGCACATCTTGACGGTGTGCAGCGGCAGATGCAGCTTGTCCGCAATCACCTGCATGATGCCCTCGCCGGGCAGCGAAATCAGGCAGGGGGCCAGATACAGCAGGATGCCCAGTGCAATCAGCGCCATGCTGATTGCCAGGTACAGCAGCCGCACCCCGTAGATCCCAGCAGGGGAGAGGGACAGCGAGGCTGGATCCGGCAGAAAGCGGTCGGCCAGAAAGTTGGTGAAGTCGGTAAAATAGCCGAACAGGGTGGTGCAGATCAGCTGCAGCACCCGGGCGGGCTGCAGATCCCGGCCCAGAATCAGAAACTGGATCAGGATATACAGCGAAAAAATTACAATGATCCAGGTGCCCATGGACAGAAAGGTAAAAATCTCGCTGAGCACGTAGGGGATGGAGTTTACCGGCGACATCCCCAGATCGGCGGTGCCGGAGAAGGATACCCCCATCGCCATGATGAACAGCCCGGCACAATAGACCAGAACCTTTTTCAGCAGTGTGATTGCGCTATATTTCATTCCAAACTTCCTTTCCCGTTTTGCAGGCATTTTTCCAGCAGCCCTGTCAGCGTCTGCCGCTCCTCGGCGGTCAGGCCGGCGGTGATCTGCGCCTCCGCCTCGGCAAAAACGCCGTTCAGCGCCCCGGCCAGTTCCTGCCCCCGCGGGGTCAGCGATACATACAGGGAACGCCGATTGCCCGGCCGGTTGCGCCGGGTTACCAGGCCCGCGGCCTCCATGCGGGTGAGGATGCTGCCCACCGTGGCGGGTTCAATCTCGCAGTAGTCGGCAATGGCTTTCTGCTCATGCTCCCCCTGCGAGGCCAGAAATTCCAGAATTTTTGGCTGCCGGGGGACAGGCCCAGCGCCGCTGCCCGGTCCAGAACCATGCGGTTCAGCTGCAGGTAGGTCTTCATCCACAGATGATGGAGCGAATTCATGGCTGCCTCCAAATACTAAGCATTCTTATAATAACGATGCTTGTTATATGCCTCTTGCAAAATCTTCTCAACGGGCAGGATGCAAAATAAACAGAGCGAGGGGCCCCGCACCACGGTGCGAAGCCCCTCGCCAGATCGGATTCAGAAAAATTGCGCGGTTCAGCCGGCCAGTGCCGCTTCGGCCGCATGGGTGCCGGCCAGACGGCCGGAGGTCAGGGCAAAGCCCAGGCCCACGCCTTCCACGTTTACGTAGGCGGCCACGCTTATGCCGCTGCAGTTGTTGCCGGTGGCGTACAGGCCGGTGATGGGCTGCATGTTCTCGTCCACCACCTGCAGCTCGCTGGTCACGTCCACGCCGCCCAGCGCGCCCAGCACGGCGTTGTAGCCCTTGGTCACGTAGTAGGGCGCTTCGCTCGCCGCGTACACCAGGCTCTCGGCGCTCTTGAAGAATTCCTCATCCACGCCGGTCTCCACATAGGTGTTGTAGCGCTCCACCGTCTCTTTCAGAGTGTCCGGGTCGCAGCCGATGAACTCGGCCGCCTCGTCCAGGGTCTGGCATACCTTGCCGTCCCCGCTGGCGGTCAGCGCCTCAAAGTCGGCGGCGAACACCTCCGGATCAATGGGGGCATGGTAGACGGTGGGATCCCCGTTCTCGTCCACAATGCCGAAACGATCCCAGTAGTGCACCCAGGTGCCGGTGTTCTCCTGGGTCATGTCGGTCCAGCGGTCCACGGTGGCCTGGTCCACAATGGTAAAGGCGTAGCCGCCCTGGGCCAGCACCGCGCTGGAGAACTCCACGGTATCCTTCAGCAGGTCTTCGTTCATAAACCGCTGGCCCAGCTGGTTCACCCACAGAACCGGGGTGTTCAGGGTCAGCTGTTCGCTGGTGATGTCGGCCGTCTTGGTACCCACGCCATGGTTCATGGTCAGCAGCTTGCCTTTGGCGGCGCCCACATCGTACATCATCTGCAGGCCGGAACCGTCGTTGCCGCCGATAACGCTCACGGTGTCATACACCTTGTCGCCCAGGGTTTCCCGCATCATTTCCTCATTTCCCGCAAAGCTGCCGGTGGCCACGATCACCGACCCGGCATGGACGGTCAGGGTGCTGCCGTCCTCCTTGGTGCACACCGCACCGGTCACAGCGCCGCTGTCATCGGTGAGCAGGCTGGTGGCGGTGGTGTTGTACCGGATCTCAACCCCGTTCTCCTCCAGGGACTGGCCCAGGTAGGTGAAGGGATCGGCGTTGTTCCAGCGGTGGTAGATGATGGTCTCGTCAAAGTGGGCGATCTGCTGGGCGGTCTTGGACAGATACACGTTCACGCCCTTGTCCAGCAGGTATTCCACGGTGTTTTTGGCTTCACTCACAAAGGTGCGCACCAGCTGGGCATTGGCCAGCTGATTGCCCTGGTCCATGATCTTTTCGTACCAGTATTCCTCGTCGGAACCCAGGTCATCGCCGTAGCGCTCTTCCTGCAGGGAAGTGCCGATGGCGAACATGCCCTGGGCCGCGTTGCCCATGCCGCCCAGTACGCCGGTGCTTTCCACACCCAGTACCTGCGCGCCCGCCTCAGCGGCGCTCAGGGCGGCCATGGTGCCGGAAGCGCCCATGCCGATCACCAGTACGTCGGTGGTAACTTCCTCATCCTCGCCGGTGGGCTCGGCCGTCTCCTCAAAGGACATCCCGGCCTGGGTCAGGGCGTCCTTGGCGGCGGCCATCACCGCCGTGCTGGTCACGGTGGCACCCGCCACCCCGTCAATGTCCGGGCTCTGGGCATCCAGAATCGCCTGGGCCAGTTCCGGCAGGGCGGCGCCGCCGATGGTGGCGGTCTCGCTGTCGCCGGCCGCGTCCACGGCGGTGATTGCGCCGCCCTCGATGGTCACGGTGACGCTGACTTCACCGCCGAATCCCTCGGCGGTGCCGGTATAGGTGCCGTCGACAGGGCCGGCGGCGGAACAGTCGGAAGCCGGGCTGCTTGAGCTGTTCTGCCCGCCGCAGCCGCACAGAACGGCGGCCAGCATCAGAACGCTCAGAAGCAGAGCCAGCAGCTTTTTGCCAGTGGTTTTCATGCTTGTTGTTCCTCCTTGCGAATCTTGCGCGGCAGCGGAAAGGGCCCGTTTCCGCCGCTTGTTTCACAACCCGCGCCGCGGCACGGATTGTGCGGTCTGCGTTAAAAGATTATCACGGAAACCGGGCCGCTCACAATTGACGCAGCTTGTGTCAAAAGTGGTTTATTTTTGGCTTTTCCTGGCGGCTGACAGGTACTATACTGTAAGAAAAGACACCAGGCAAGGAGGAATCGTCATGGCGACCAAAGCGGATTGGGCTCCGGTGCTGGAGGGGCTGTCCGGCGGGCCTGCTCAGGCCGGCGGGGTACAGCTGGCGGTCTGCGCCCCGGGGGAACATCCGGGGGCCCATCTGCAGCTGTTGTTTGCGCCGGAGCGGGCGGTGCTCAGCCTGCGGGACGGGCGGCGGGTGCCGCTGTGCGCGGGCAGTGTGCTGCTGCTGCGCAGCCGGGCGGGCTGCCGGGTGGAGAGCGGCCGGGCGCTGGCGGTGCGGTATCCGGAATCCTTTTTTGACGGGCTGTTCTTCAGCCAGCTGGCGGATTGCCGCATCCTGTACGACCTGATGCGGCTGCCCGATCCGGAGGAGGAATTCCTCTGCTTTGACTATCGGCCGGACGAACCGGTGTGGGAATGCCTGCTGGCCCTCTGCCGGGAGCTTCTGCTGGGGGATGGCTTTACCGGCAAGCTGCTGCACTGCGGCACGGTGCAGCTGTTCACCCTGCTGCAGCGGGGATTCCGGGACCACCTGGCGGTAAGCCGTTCCACCATGCTGCGCCAGAACGCCTTCGGCCAGATGCTCAAGTATATGGGGGACCATTACGACACGGTGACCCTGGAGGAACTGGCCCGCCGTTTCAACTACAACCCCAGCTATCTGTCCGCTTATTTCCGGCGGGTCACGGGGGAGACCTTCAGCCACAAGCTGTACCACATCCGGATGGAACAGGCTCTTTGGGCGCTGGAACATACCGACCGCCCGGTACAGGACATCAGCCAGTCTTTGGGATTCAAGGAAAAAAGCTACTTTCTGCGCCGGTTCAAAGCGGAGTATGGCTGCACCCCTACCCAGTATCGCAAGCGGCTGGGACTGCCGCCGCGGGGGGTATGCGCTCCGGACCAAACAACGCCAATCGAATAAAATGACTGCGCGGGCCGACCGAATGATTGTCAGGCCCGCGCTTTTTCTGCCAGCTGAACAGAGCAGTTTTGTTAAACGACAGGGCAGGATTCGGGAACAAAGTGGGCTGGAAATCCGCCGTGAAATTGGGTATGATGGAATTGCACAAAACAAGTGGCGCTCACTTAATAAAACTGTGCATAAGGCCTAAAACATGCGGGCGGAACGAACACATCCGGCCGTTTTAAAAGGAGGAAACACAGATGAAAAAAGCAATCGCATTGATCTCGGCGCTGGCGCTTTGTCTGGGTCTGATGGCCGGCTGCAGCACCGGCGAGTCTACCAGCCAGCCCGCCGCAGGCGGTTCCAGCGAGCCGTCTTCCACGGCCAGCAGTACCGGCGGCACCACCGGCGACAGCAAGGGCGTGATCTACGGCATCTACAAATCCGGCGATCAGACCTGATTCCTGGATGAGGGCGCCGCTGCCAAGGAGGCTGCCGAGGCCGCAGGCTACGAGTTCAACTACGTGGACGTGGGCCTGGATCCCGAGAAGTACCTGAAAGCCATCGACAACGCCATCGCCAGCAAGGCGGCCGGCGTGGTCACCTGCACCCCCGACCAGACCATGTCCCAGGCCGTTGTGGACAAGCTGAGCGGCGCCGGCATCCCGGTCGTGGCCGCTGACGACGCGCTGGAAGCGGACGGCGAAAAGCTGGTGCCCTGGGTGGGCATCAACGCTTACGCCATCGGCCAGGCCAACGGCGAGTGGCTGGCCAACTACGCCATTGAGAACGATCTGGTGGGCAAGGAAGATGTGGGCCTGCTGATTATGACCATCGACACCGTGTCCAGCTGCGTGCCCCGCGCCGAAGGCGAAGTGGACAAGTTCCTGGAACTGTGCCCTGAATGGGACGAGAGCAAGATCTTCTACGCGGACAACGACGGCACCACCGAAAAGGGCAACACCCAGGCGGCCGCTGTGATTACCGCGCATCCTGAAATCAAGACCTGGCTGGTCACCGGTGCCAACGAAGAATGCTGCATCGGCGCGGCCCGTGCGCTGGAGAGCGCCGGCCTGGACAAGGACGCCTGCGTTGTGGGTCTGGGCGGCTACATGGCCAAGGATGAGTTCAAGAAGGACTTCTCCTGCATGAAGGCTTCTGCTTACTTCTCTTCTCAGGACGTGGGCGCTGGCTCCATCGAGGTCCTGCTGCAGCTGATCAACGGTGAAGAGCCTCCCATGGAGACCGCGGTGGACGCCGTGGTCGTAACCCCCGAGAACTACGTGGAAGTCATGGGCTCCTACGCCGAATAACTCCCACCAACAGGGCCGGCCTGCACAGAAAACAGGAGGGGACGCGCCCGGCGGCGCGTCCCCTTTGCTGTGCCCTGTGTTACTGTTCGTCCCGATATTCCTGCGGCGTCATGCCCAGCTGCTGGCGGAAACAGGTGCAGAAATGGCTTTCGCTGTTGAATCCGCACCGGAACGCCACCTCCTTGACGGTGAGCGGGCTGGAACGCAGCAGATACCGGGAATAATCCAGACGCACCATGACCAGATAGCGGTGCGGCGTGAAACCGGTCTCCCGCTTGAACAGGCGGGAAAAGTAAAAGGGGCTGAGCATGGCCTGCCGGGCCAGCAGCTCCACCGAAATGTCCCGGTCCAGATGATCGCTGATATAGCGGATGGACTCCTCCACAACAGCCGACTGCTGCGCCTGGCCGCGGCTTTCCTCGGCACAGAGGATCACGTCGGTAAGCAGATCGGTAATGTATTTGGAAAGACGCAGTTCCGGCGCAGGCACCCGGTCTTTGTACAGGGTCAGCAGCTTGCGCAGGCTGTGGGTGGCGGCATAATGCCCTGCCATACGCAGTACACAGCCGTTTTTGGCGGCCAGTTCATAGTAATGGCGGGCCATCGGTCCGTCAAAATGGATCCACTCGATCTCCCAGCCGTCTCCGGTGGCGGCATAGCGGTGCGGCGCGTAGCAGTCCAGCACCACGATATCCCCCTCCTGCAGGGTACGGCGGCGGCCTTCGGTCTCCACATACCCGGTTCCGTGGGTGATATACATCAGCATAAAACAGTCAAAGGTACGCCGGTCCACGCAGTAGCTGGTGTCACACATATAGTGGCCCAGATATACCGGATAAAAGGCCAGTTCCTTGCCGGCTGCGCTGGGAATGTGTGCGTACAGTACAGAACCGGGCAAAGTCCCGATATCATGCGGCTTCAAGCCGATCCCCCCTTTTGAGCAGTGATTTATTTTTATAGTATAGCAAATTCTTCGGCCGCTCTCTATCGGCCGGTTGAAATAAGAGCAGTTTTTTGAAATAAAAACGCAGTTTACAGCAAGCCCGTCCGGCCCGTCCGCCGGATCCTCTGGAGGTATGACAGATGAGCATGAAATTCCCCTATTCCGTTGAGCTGGAGACCAAACCGGATTTTGAGGCCTGCATGGAGCGGGTCTATGCCTGGTACAATCACGAGGTGCTGGACCGGGTACCGGTGCGTTTCTCCGCCCACAATGCCGAGTACAACACCGTGGACCGGGCTGACCGCTGGCCCACCCTGAAAGACCGCTGGTTCGATGCGGAATACCAGGTGGACAAATACCTGAACAGCATCCGGGGCAAGAAATTCCTGGGCGAAAGTTTTCCGGTGTACTGGCCCAATCTGGGCCCCAATGTGTATCCCTGCATGCTGGGGGGCGAAGTGGAGTTCGGCGATGTGACCACCTGGGCCCGCCATACCCTGCACGACTACAGCGAAGCGCCCCGCTACCGGTTTGATCCGCGCAATCCCTACTTCAAGAAACTGGACGAAATGACTGACATCGCCCTGGAAAAGGGCAAGGGCCTGTTCATCACCGGCTATACCGATATCCACCACGGCCCGGACTGCGCCGACGCCATCCGGGGCACCGAGGCGCTGTGTATGGATCTGTACGACGAGCCGGAGGAAGCCAAGGCCTTTATCGAGCAGTGCAGCCTGGATTTTGAGCGGGTATTCCACTATTTCAACGACAAGCTGCGCGCCCATGACCAGCCGTCGGTCACCTGGATCAACATCCCATCTTATGAGTCTTTCCATATTCCGGGCATGGATCTGTCCTCCATGCTCAGCCGGGAGCAGTTCCGGGAGTTTGTGCTGCCGGTCCTGCAGCGGGAGGTCAAGGTGGCCCGCCACAATGTGCTGCATATGGACGGCAAGGGCGTGGCCCGTCATCTGGATGATTTCCTGGCGATTCCGGAACTGGCCGGCATCCAGTGGGTGCAGGGCGTCGCGGAAGACGAGCCGATCCTGCAGTGGGTACCGCTGATCCAGAAGATCCAGAACGCCGGCAAGGGCGTGGTGGTGGACCTGAAGGTGTCGGAACTGGAGCCCTTTATGGACGCGGTTTCTCCCGAGGGAATCTACCTGTGCATCGCCACCGACGACGAGGAGGAGCAGCAGGCAATCCTGAAACGGCTGCTGAAATGGAAGTAACCCGGAATGGGCCGGTCCTGGTGCTGCGGGGCGGCGATCTGTGTGTTCATGTGCGCCCCGGGCGCGGCGGACGGATCGACCGGCTGTTTCACGGCCCGTCAGGCGGATTTCAGCCGGTGTTTGTGTCCGGCACGGCCTGTCGCACACCCCGGCCCGGCGATGCTTTTGAAGAACACGACACCTGCGGCCTGGACGACGGTTTCCCCACCCTGCTGCGGGAAACCGTGGAACTGCCGGACGGCCCGGTGGTGTATCCGGATCATGGGGAAATCTGGTCCACCCCCATGGAGTGGCGGCAGGACGGGGATGCCCTGACCCTGTTTATGGAAAGCCGGCTGCTGCCGTACCAGTATGAAAAGACCCTGCGCCTGAAAAGGGATTGCCTGCATCTGCACTGGCGTATCCGCAATACAGGGCGGTATGCGTTCCCTTGTCTGTGGACCTTCCACGGACTGTTCCGCTACAGCCCGGACCTGCGGGTACGGCTGCCCGAAAGCGACGGGAACGGGGCACTGTGTACCTGCGCCAACCCCCGCCTGGGGCCGGAGGGCACCCGCCTGCGCCGCACGTCTCTGCTGGAGCATGTGCCTGAACCTGTACCGCCCACCGCAGAGAAATTCTGGCTGCTGGGCCGGGTCCGGCAAGGCCGCTGCGCATTGGAATATCCCGCCGAGGGCATGGCGGTGGTCCTGACCTACGATCCCGCCCAGCTGCCGTATCTGGGCTTCTGGGTCACGGCAGGCGGGTTCAAGGGTGAGTACAACTGTGCGCTGGAACCCTCGACCGGCTGGTACGATTCGGTGGACTGTGCACGCCGGCAGGGCTGCTGCCCGGTGCTGGAACCGGGGCAGGAGCAGAGCTTTTCCATGACCATACGCGTATGCCCGCTGACGCAGGCAGAAAAGGAGGCCTTTGCATGACCGACCGCGAACTGTTTTTTGCCATTGCACGGGGCGAACCCACCGACCGGCTGTATTTCTGCCCGGACATTACCGACTGGTATCTGGGCAACCACCGGGGGCCGGGGGAGCCGCTGAAATACGGCCCCGGCGTGTTCATCCCGGAGGAGGATTCCATCCGGCACGAACATCAGGAGCATCTGGACCCGGAGTTCCGGGATCTGTCCCTGCTGGATTTCCACCGCCGCTACGGCTGGGGCATCCATTGCCATATCCGGGACTGGTACCGGGTGGACTATGCCCCCGGTACCCGGCTGGACACCACTGTGGAGGGGGACCGGATGACCCAGGTGTGGAGCGGCCCCGCCGGTTCGCTGACCCGGCACTGGCAGCTGGCGGCGGACGGCAGCTGGGCTTCGCTGGACTACTGGATGGACGGCCCGGAGGATCTTCCGGTGCTGGAAAGCCTGGTGGACGCCGAACGCTATACCCTGCTGGATGAGAATATTCGCCGGGTGCTGGACGGCATCGGTGAGATGGGCCAGGCGGATATTGTGGTCAACCGTTCCCCGTTCGGCAAGCTGCTGCATGAATACCTGGGCTTTGCCCAGACGGTGTTCCTGCTGGAAGACGAGCCGGAACTGTGTGAACATTTTCTCGAGGTTCAGACCCGCAAGGACAAAGAACTGATGGAACTGGCGGCTGCCTCTTCTTGCAGCCTGGTGCTGATCTGCGACCATGCGGATTCCACCCTCTTTTCGCCCACCATGTACCGGCAGTGGTGCATCCCGTTCTACAAGCAGGCGGGGGAGATCCTGGGCCGGGCAAACAAGTTTGTATCCACCCATCTGGACGGCAACCTGCACACCCTGCTGCCGCTTATGGCGCAGACCGGATTCCATATTCTGGACGGCTGCACCCCCGCCCCTATGTTCGACTATGAACCGGAGGAGCTGGCGGCCTCGCTGGCCCCGGAACAGACCGCTTTTGTGGGGGTTCCCTCCGCGCTGTTCTGCGACGGCACCGGTGAAGAGGAGCTGTTTGCCCTGGCCGACCGCATTCTGCGGGCATTCCATGGCCGGGTAATTCTGAATGTGGGCGATATCCTGCCCGCCAACGGCGATATCCGCAAGGTGATCGCCCTGGGCGAATATGTAAAACGACATCCCCTGAACGGAAGAACGGCCGGGCGGTAGCCCTCGCTGTGCTTTCCGGCACTCGAACCGAGAACGGCCGGGCCAGTTTTGGCCCGGCCGTTCTCGGTGAAAACAGCATTTCTGTAAAGTTTTTGTGAAAAAGGAATTGCAAACCGCGGCGTTTTTTGGCATAATAGGTCTAATCAAATTCTGTAAAAGTGAGGCGTCAGTATGGAATTGCTGGAACAGCGCATCCGGGAGCAGGGTCAGGTCCGCCCCGGCAACATCCTGAAGGTGGACTGTTTTCTGAATCATCAGCTCGATGTGGAGCTCCTGGACGAGATCGGCAAGGAGTTCTACCGTCTGTACAAGGACGAGGGCATCAATAAGATCCTGACCATCGAGGCGTCCGGCATTGCCATCGCCTGCATGACCGCCCGGTATTTCCATGTGCCGGTGGTCTTTGCCAAAAAGGCCAAAAGCAAGAACCTGGATGGGGAAGTGTTTACCTCGGTGGTGCACTCCTATACCTACGGGCGCGACTACGACATCACCCTGGCCCGCAAGTTCCTGGGCCCGCAGGACAAGGTGCTGATTGTGGACGACTTCCTGGCGGTGGGCAAGGCCATGAACGGCCTGCTGGACATCTGCAAGCAGGCGGGCGCCCAGGTGGGCGGCATCGGCATCGCCATCGAAAAGGGTTTCCAGCCGGGCGGCGCTGCGCTGCGGGCTGCGGGCTACCGGGTCACCAGCCTGGCCATCGTGGACGGCATGGGCGACGACGGCTCGCTGGAATTCCGTCCGCAGTAAGACGGCCGGATTCCTGCCTATTTAATATTGTATAGAAATACAAAAAGGGCGCCCTGTCGGGGGCGCCCTTTTTTGCCGGAAACGGGGAATCAGGCCTCGGCCTGCTGGTCTTCCTTGCCGTCAATGCGGCCCAGCATCAGTTCATAGCCGCCGGTACCGTACTGGATGCACCGGTTGATCCGGCTGATCGTGGCGGTGCTGATCTCCACGCTGCGCACGATCTGCTCGTAGGTCTTGCCATCCAGCAGCATCCGGGCCGCCTTCAGCCGCTGGGTCATATCGCCCAGTTCCTTCACCGTGCACAGGTCCTCAAAAAACATATAACATTCTTCCACACTGCGCAGGGCCAGGATCGTTTCAAACAGCTTGTCCGTTGTGGGATTGTGCAGCCGGTCGTTTGCCGCCATTCTTTTCGCCTCTCTTTCTTGTTGCACGCTTTAGCCGGCTACAATGGTATCATACAAACGAACAAAAAGCAACCTCTTTACCGCTGCCGGGGTTCGGGAGTTGTGAAGATTCTGCCAAGAAACTGTGACCGAATTTTGTACAAGTTCCCCACAAAAAGGTTTGGAATGACAAAAACTATGTAAAAATAATGCATTGCCATTGCCTGCTTTGCGGAAGTATAATTTATGGTATCATAGTGAAAAAGTGCTGAAACCGCTTTTTCGTATGAAGAATCAGGAGGGAAAGATATGAAAAAGATCTTGTGCTTTGTGCTTGCGGCTGCCATGGCGCTGAGTCTGGCTGCCTGCGGCAATGGTTCCAACGGAAATGCGTCCGATGGGAATACCATTAAGGTAGGCGTTATTGCCAACACCACCGGCGACTCTTCCCAGTACGGCATTGCTGTCAGCCAGGGTGCCAAGCTGTACATCAAGCAGCTGAACGAAGAGGGCGGCATCAACGGCAAGCAGATCGAGGTTGTAGAGTACGACGATAAGGGCGCCACCGCCGACGCGGTCAACGCCTACGAGCGTATGAAGAGCGACGGGGTCACCGCTGTGATCGGCGCGGTGCTTACCAACACCACCCTGGCCGTAGCCGACAAGACCTATGAGGACAATATGCCTCAGATCACCGCTTCCGCCACCGCGGCCAGCGTCACCGTGCTGGACCCCACCGACGAGAACAGTGATATCCGCACCAACGTGTTCCGCGCCTGCTTCATCGACCCGTTCCAGGGCGAGAAGATGGCCGAATATGCCCAGAAGCTGGGCGCCACCAAGTGCGCCGTGCTGTATGACAGCGGCAACGACTATGCCAAGGGCGTAGGCGATGCGTTCGCTGCCAAGTGCAAAGAGCTGGGTATTGAGTGCACCGTGGAAGGCTACGCTACCGGCGACAAGGACTTCAAGGCGCAGCTGACCAACATCAAGGCTTCCGGCGCCGAGTATATCATGTGCCCCAACTACCTGGAGGACGTGGGCCTGATCGTGACCCAGGCCCGTCAGCAGGGCATCACCGCCGGTTTCCTGGGCGGCGACGGCTGGTCCGGCGTCAGCGCTTACGCTTCCGCTGAGGATCTGGAAGGCTCCTACTTCTGCTCCGGCTACGCGCTGGGCTCCAACGCTGAGTTCGAAGAGGCGTACGCCGCCGAGTACGGCGAGGCTCCCAAGCAGATGTTTGAGGCTCTGGGCTACGACGCTGCGCTGCTGATGTGCAATGCTCTCAAGAGCGCGGAGGAGCAGGGCCTGGAGGCTGGCTCCGACGAGTATAAGCAGGCTGTGATCGACGCCATGAAGGCCACCAACGGCCTGGAGGGCGTCACCGGCACCTTCAGCTTCGACGACCAGAACAACCCCATCAAGTCCGCTTCCATCCTGCAGATCCAGGGTGGCGAGGAAGTCTTCGTGGAGAACTTCTGATCCAGGTTCCCGTAAGTCTTATCGATCGTGCAGGGGGGGCCATCCCCCCTGCACGATTTTTCACATCCTGCCGCTGGTGCGGTATTACCGACATCTCTATCTGAACCGGAAAGGATCTGACCGCTATGTCACTGATTTCCCAAATCATCAGCCAGCTGGTCAACGGGTTGCAGTCCGGCTCCATCTACGCCCTGGTCGCGCTGGGGTACAGCATGGTGTACGGCATCATCCTGCTGCTGAACTTTGCCCACGGCGACATCATCATGATCGGCGCGTATGTGGTGTTCTACGCCATGACCAGCTTCAGCCTGCCCCCGCTGGCAGCGGTGCTGCTGGCCGTTATCGCCTGCACCCTGTTGGGCGCCCTGATCGAAAAAATCGCCTACACCCCGCTGCGTTCGGCCCCCCGCCTGTCGCTGCTGATCACCGCCATCGGCGTCTCTTTTCTGCTGGAAAACGGTGCGCAGCTGGTATTCGGCGCCGGCGCCAAGAACGTGCCCAGCTTTATTGACGGCGGCGTTCAGATCGGCGGCGTGTACCTGAGCTATGTTTCGGTGGTCACCATTCTGGTATCGGTGGCGTCCATGGTCGTGCTGACCTTCCTGGTGCAGAAGACCAAACTGGGCAAAGCCATGCGCGCGGTGTCCGAGGATATGGGCGCGGCCCAGCTGATGGGCATCAGCCTGAACCGCACCATTTCCTTTACCTTTGCTGTTGGCTCGGCGCTGGCCGGTATCGGTTCGGTGCTGTACATCTGCGCCTATGGCCAGGCCAGCCCCACCATGGGCTCCATGCTGGGCCTGAAAGCCTTCGTGGCGGCGGTGCTGGGCGGTATCGGCTCCATCCCGGGCGCGATGATCGGCGGCTTTGTGATCGGCCTGCTGGAGGCCCTGGTCACCGCCGTGGGCCTGTCCACCTGGAAGGATGGCGTGGTGTTTGCGGTGCTGATTGTGGTGCTGCTGGTCAAACCCACCGGCATCCTGGGCCGCAAGATCACCGAGAAAGTGTAAGGGGGTTGGTAACATGATCGAAAAACGCAAAACGATCCCCATGCCGGTTCGGTATCTGATCAACACAGTGCTGGTTCTGGCACTGTTCGGCCTGTTCTACGGCCTGATGCAGGGCGGTATGATCGACGGCTACAGCAGCACCGTGCTCTCCCTGGCCGGCATCAACATCATCCTGGCTGTTTCCCTGAACGTGGCCACCGGCTACCTGGGCCAGCTGCCTCTGGGCCATGCAGGCTTCATGGCGGTGGGCGCCTACACCGGCGGTATCTTCCTTAAGAGCGTCAACGCCTCCGATCTGAGCGGCCCGCTCTACGCGCTGGCCATCCTGGCGGCGCTGGTGCTGTCCGGCGTGGTGGCGGCGGTTTTCGGCGTGCTGATCGGTATTCCGGCCCTGCGCCTGCGGGGCGACTATCTGGCCATCATCACCCTGGGCTTCGGCGAGGTCATCCGCGTCATTATCCAGAACATCGACGATGTGCTGGGCTTTGAGTTCACCGGCGGTATCTCCGGCCTGAAGCGGATCCCCTCCTTTACCAATTTCTATCTGGTGCTGGCCTGCGTGGTGGTCACCTGCCTGGTGATCCATATGGTGATGAAGTCTCATCACGGCCGCGCCATCCTGGCCATCCGGGAAAACGAGATCGCCGCCGAATCCAGCGGCATCAACACCACCTACTACAAGGTTATGGCCTTCTCCCTGTCGGCTTTCTTCGCCGGTGTGGCGGGCTGCCTGTACGCGGGCCATATCGGCTCTCTGGTTCCCAAGGATTTCGGCTTCATGAAGTCCATCGAGATCCTGGTCAACGTGGTGCTGGGCGGCCTGGGCTCCATGGTTGGTTCTGTGCTGTCCGCCTCCGTGCTGACCATCCTGCCCGAGGCGCTGCGTGCCTTTGAGGACTACCGCATGGTGGCCTACTCGCTGGCGCTGATCGTGGTTATGATCTTCAAGCCCTCCGGCCTGATGGGCCAGTATGACTTCTCCATGAGCCGTATTCTGGAGAAACTGCTCAACCGCGGCGGCCGCAAGACCGCCGCCCAGGCGAAAGGGGGTAAGGGCGAATGAGCAGCAAGACAAAACTGATCCCCGTGCCGGGCAGCGGCATGGTGCCTGAGCGGGACATTGACAAAATGCCCATTCTGGACGCCCGCCACCTGGGCGTGGATTTCGGCGGTCTGACCGCTGTGGACGACTTTAACCTGGCCATCGGCCGCACCGAGATTGCCGGCCTGATCGGCCCCAACGGCGCGGGCAAAACCACCGTGTTCAATCTGCTGACCAACGTGTACCAGCCCACCCGCGGCTCCATCCTGCTGGACGGGGTGGACACCAAGGGCAAAAAGGTGTACCAGGTCAACCAGATGGGCATTGCCCGTACCTTCCAGAACATCCGTCTGTTCAAGGAACTGTCGGTGGCCGACAACGTAAAGATCGGCATGCACAAGTCCCTGAACTGCCGCCTGCCCGCCGCCGTGCTGCGGCTGCCCACCTACTGGAAAGAGGAGAAAGCCGCGCAGGAAAAGGCTCTGGACCTGCTGAGCATCTTCGGCATGCAGGATCTGGCCGAGGTCAAGGCCGGCAGCCTGCCCTACGGTGCCCAGCGCCGTCTGGAGATCATCCGTGCCCTGGCCAGCGAGCCCAAGCTGCTGCTGCTGGACGAGCCGGCCGCCGGCATGAACCCCTCCGAGACTGCCGAACTGATGCAGAACATCAGCAAGATCCGGGACACCTTCCAGATCGCCATTATGCTGATCGAGCATGACATGAACCTGGTCATGGGCATCTGCGAGGGCATCGCGGTGCTGAACTACGGCAAGATCATCGCCAAGGGCACCCCCGACGAGATCCGGAACGACCCCGTCGTGATCGAGGCCTATCTGGGCAAGAAGGAGGCGTGAGAGCATGCTGAAGGTTGATAACATCAATGTGTATTACGGCAACATCCACGCCATCAAGGACGTTTCCTTTGAAGTGAACGAGGGCGAGATCGTTACCCTGATCGGCGCCAACGGCGCGGGCAAGAGCACCATTCTGAAAACCATCTCCGGCCTGCTTCGCACCAAGACCGGCGACGTGATCCTGAAAGGGGAGAGCATCAAGAGCGTGGCTCCCCACAAGATCGTGGCCAAGGGCCTGGCCCATGTGCCGGAAGGCCGCCGGGTGTTCCTGGCCATGAGCGTGGAGGAGAATCTGGAGATGGGCGCCTACACCCAGCCCGCCTCTTCCGTCGCCCCCAACATGCAGGAAGTGTTCCAGTGGTTCCCCCGCCTGAAAGAGCGCCGCCGCCAGATGGCCGGCACCCTCTCCGGCGGCGAGCAGCAGATGCTGGCCATGGGCCGTGCCATGATGTCCGGCGCCAAGGTGCTGCTGCTGGACGAGCCCTCCATGGGCCTGTCCCCGCTGCTGGTCAAGGAGATCTTCGAGATCATCACCGAGCTGAACAAGCGCGGCATGACCATCCTGCTGGTGGAACAGAATGCCCAGATGGCCCTGTCGGTGGCTCAGCGCGCCTACGTGCTGGAAACCGGCCGGATCATTATGCAGGGCAGCGCCGCCGAACTGCTCAACAACGACTCGGTGCGCAAAGCGTACCTGGGCGCATAAGCCAAAACAACAAACGGGGCGTACCGTCAAAAGCGGTACGCCCCGTTTTCTGCTGTAAGATATAAAAACAGGCGCCCCGGCCTTTGACCGGAGCGCCTGCTTGTTTTGTGCTGTTTATCGAACCGGCAATCAGCCCTGAACCAGAGCCAGGGTGTCGCGGGCGATCATCAGTTCCTCGTTGGTGCAGACCATCAGGATCTTCACCTTGCTGTCGGCAGCGGACATGTCGATGATGTCCTGACCGCGCAGGTTGTTCTTCTCGGGATCCAGCTTCATGCCCAGGAACTCCATCCCGGCGCAGACATCGCGGCGCACGTTGTTGTCGTTCTCGCCGATACCGCCGGTGAAGACCACGCAGTCCAGACCGCCCATAGCGGCAGCATAAGCGCCGATGTACTTCTTGATCTGGTACTTCAGCATGTCGGTGGCCAGCTGCGCACGCTCGTTGCCGTTCTCGGCAGCGGTGGTCACGTCACGCATATCGCTGGAAACGCCGCTCACGCCCAGCAGGCCGCTCTTCTTGTTCAGGTAGTCGGCCATCTCCTGGCCATGGATGCCCAGCTTCTGCTCCATGTAGGTCACCACGCTGGGATCCACGTCGCCGCAGCGGGTGCCCATCAGCACACCGGCCAGCGGGGTCAGGCCCATGCTGGTGTCCACGCACTTGCCGCCGTCCACAGCGGTGATGGAGGAGCCGTTGCCCAGATGGCAGGTGACCATCTTCAGCTCGGAAGGATCCTTGCCCAGGAACTTGGCGGCGGCCATGCTCACATAGCGATGGCTGGTGCCGTGGGCGCCGTACCGGCGGATGGCGTACTTCTCGTACATCTCGTAGGGCACGCCGTACATATAGGCCTTGGGAGGCATGGTCTGGTGGAAGGTGGTGTCAAACACAACCACGTTGGGCACCTGCTCGCCAAACACCTTCTTGGCGCTGCGCAGACCCTGCACATGGGCCATGTTGTGCACCGGAGCCAGCGGGGCGATCTCTTCGATCTTGTCGATGATGGCGTCGGTCACGATCTCGCTCTTGGTAAAGAACTCCGCGCCCTGCACCACGCGATGGCCGATGGCGCCGATCTCGCTCTTGTCGGCAACCACGGCGCCCTCGCCGGTGGTCATCATCTCCACAACCTTCATAAAGGCCTCGGTGTGGGTGGGGAAGGGAACCTCCACGCTCCACTTGCCGCCGTTGGCCTGATGGGTGATCTTGCTGCCCTCGATGCCGATGCGCTCGCACAGTCCCTTGCACAGAACGGTTTCACCCTCCATGTCGATCAGCTGATACTTCAGAGAAGAAGAACCGCAGTTGATCACCAGAATCTTCATTGTCGAACTCCTCCCGATGTTTTTTGTCACGGATATAAGGGCGGAAGCAGATTTCTCCCGCCCGAATCCTGATTTTACTTTGCGACAAAACTATTATATAATGGACGCATCGCTTTTTCAAGGCAAAAACCGGCCAAAAGCCGACAAAAGGAGGCGCGGATATGCGCGTTGCGGGCATCATTGCCGAATACGATCCCTTTCATGCCGGGCACGCCTGGCAGATCGGGCAGCTGCGGCAGCAGGGCTTTGACCGGATTGTGATCTGTATGAGCAGCTGGGCGGTGCAGCGGGGCGGGATACCCATTCTGCCGCCGCTGGTGCGGGCGCAGGCCGCGCTGGAGGCCGGGGCGGATCTGGTGATCGCTCTGCCCGCGCCTTATGCCTGCCGCAGCGCCGAGGGCTTTGCCGCCGCCGGGGTGGGGCTGCTGAACGCGCTGGGCTGCGTGGATACCCTGGCGTTCGGGGCCGAGACGGCGGATAAGGACGCCCTGCTGGATACGGCGCGTCTGCTGCTGGGGCAGCCCTACGCCGCCGCGCTGCGGCAGCAGCTGGCGGGGGGCGCCCCCTACGCCGCCGCCCGGGCCGCCGCCGCGGAGAGCATCCGCCCCGGTGCAGGGGCGCTGCTGGCCGGGCCCAACAACAACCTGGGGGTGGAGTACTGCAAAGCCATCCTGGCCCAGCGCGCCGCCCTGACCCCGCTGCCGGTTCCCCGCCGGGGGGCCGCCCACGGCCAGGAGGGGGAGACCGGCGGATTTGCCAGCGCCAGCTGGATCCGCCGCCGCATCGCCCTGCGGGGGATCGAGGGGGCCCGGGGCCTGGTGCCGCCCGCTGCCTTTGCGCTGTATGAGCAGGCGGCGGCCGCCGGACTTTTGACCAGCGCCCGGGCCTTTGACCTGGCGCTGCTCAGCCGCCTGCGCGCCCTGACGCCGGAGCAGCTGGCCCGTATCCGCGGGGTGAACGAGGGGCTGCAGCACCGGCTGGCGGACGCGGTGCGCACCGCCCCCACCGCCCGGGCGCTGTACGACACGGCCAAGACCCGCCGCTATGCCCACGCCCGGCTGCGCCGCCTGGCGCTGGACGCGGCGCTGGATTACCGGGAGGGCGCGCTGCCCGGTCTGCCGCCCTATCTGCACGTGCTGGCTGCCCGCCGGCCGGCCCTGGAACTGTGCGGCAGCGCACAGCTGCCCTGCGGTGTGTCCCTGGCCCGGCTGATGCGGCAAAGCGAGGACTGCGCGGCCGTGGGAAAGGCAGAGTGTGCCGCGGCGGATTTTGCTTCCCTCTGCCGTGCACGGCCCGCCGGGATGGGGCAGGCCCTGACCCAGAAACCGGTGATCCTGTAAAAGCCGGACAGTCGTTTTCCAGCGAAAGACGGATTCGTGAACAAGATGTAAACTTTGCGCCAAAATTTGCATTTTTGTCCTTGAACCGGTTTCTGAATATTGAATAGTATTTAACAAAGTGATACAATAACATCAAATGGCGAGTTTTTCCGCGCAGACATTGCGATGAGAAATTCGACGGAGAGGATAGGTGACAGTTAATGACTACCAACAAGCACGTATTGACCTGGCTGGACGAAATGGTCGCGCTGGTCAAGCCCGACAAGGTCGTCTGGATCGACGGCAGCGAGGAGCAGCTGAAGGCTCTTCGTGAGGAAAGCTTCAAGACCGGCGAGATGCAGCCCCTGAACGAGGAGCTGCTGCCCGGCTGTGTGCTGCATCATACCGCGGTGAACGACGTGGCCCGCGTAGAAGGCCGCACCTACATCTGCACCAAGAAGAAAGAGGACGCCGCCCCCATCAACAACTGGATGGAAACCAGCGAGATGAAGGCCAAGCTGATCCCCATGTACGACGGCTGCATGAAGGGCCGCACCATGTACGTGCTGCCCTACTGCATGGGCCCCATCGGCAGCCCGTTCAGCAAGGTCGGCATTGAGCTGACCGACTCCATCTACGTGGTTATGAACATGGATATCATGACCCGTATGGGCAAGCAGGCTCTGGATCAGCTGGGCGATTCCAACGACTTCGTCCGCGGCCTGCACTCCAAGGCCAAGATGGAAGAGGAGAACCGCTACATCGTGCAATTCCCCGAAGAGAACACCATCTGGTCCATCAACTCCGGCTACGGCGGCAACGTGCTGCTGGGCAAGAAGTGCTTTGCGCTGCGTATCGCCAGCTACCAGGGCCTGAAGGAAGGCTGGATGGCTGAGCATATGCTGATCCTGGGCATTGAGGATCCCACCGGCCATGTGGAATACATCACCGCTGCCTTCCCCTCTGCCTGCGGCAAGACCAACCTGGCCATGCTGATCCCGCCCGAAGTGTACGCCAAGCAGGGCTATAAGGTGTGGACCGTGGGCGACGATATCGCCTGGATGCACATCGGTGAGGACGGCCGCCTGTACGCCATCAACCCGGAGAACGGCTTCTTCGGCGTGGCGCCCGGCACCAACGAGAAGTCCAACCCCAACGCGCTGCACACCACCATGAAGAACACCATCTTCACCAACGTTGCCCACAACCTGGACAACAACACCGTGTGGTGGGAAGGCCTGGACAAGAACCCGCCCGAGAACGCCGAAGAGTGGACCGGCAAGAAGGTCAACGGCAAGGAGTGGGTTGCCGAGGGCAACAAGCTGGCGCATCCCAACAGCCGCTTCACCGCTCCCGCTGTGAACTGCCCCTGCCTGAGCAAGGAGTTCAACAACCCCAACGGCGTGCCTGTCACCGCTATGGTGTTCGGCGGCCGCCGCGCCAAGACCGCTCCGCTGGTGTTCCAGAGCTTCGACTGGAACCACGGCGTGTACGTGGGCTCCGCGATGGCTTCTGAGACCACCGCTGCCGCTGCCGGCGCCGTGGGCGTTGTCCGTCGTGACCCGATGGCCATGCGTCCCTTCACCGGCTACAACATGGGCGACTACTTCAATCACTGGATTGAGATGGGCGAGAAGCTGGGCGACAAGGCCCCGAAGATCTTCCATGTCAACTGGTTCCGTACCGACGACGAAGGCCACTTCATCTGGCCGGGCTTCGGCGACAACATGCGTGTGCTGATGTGGATGCTGAAGCGCTGCAAGGGCGAAGTGGACGCCGTGGAGACCCCGATCGGCTACCTGCCCAACGCTGAGGACATCGACATCACCGGCCTGGACGGCATCACCCTGGATACCGTTAAGGACCTGCTGAGCGTGGACAAGGACCTGTGGCTGGAAGACTGCAACGGCGTGGAAGAGCTGTACGACCAGATCGGCGAGCGTGTTCCCGCCGAGCTGCGCAAGCAGCTGGCCGACCTGCGTGCCCGCCTGAGCAAGTAAGCTAAGGCCCGCGCAAGCCGCGTATAAAGCAACAAAAACGGCATGACCGGAACGGTCATGCCGTTTTGTTGTGTCGGAAGCAGCAAAATGCCCGCCTCCGATATTTACAAAGGCGGGCGCAAAAAAGATAGTCAGACGGTGAATTCCATCAGCAGCAGCGAGCCGTCCTCGCCGCTTGTGGTGATGGCAAAATAGCGGGTGATCCCGTCTGCATCGGTGTAGGCAATGCCCCGGTCGGGCACGTCGCCCGCAAAGGTCATCCGGATCACCACCGGCTTGCCCTCGGTCAGCGCATCGGTGGTGTACAGATCTTCGGTATCATAGTACATGGTACCGTCCGCGCCCACATCCCGCAGGGTCAGGGCCAGAAACCGGAAATCGGATACCGGTGCATCGGCGGTAAATACCAGCTGCGTCTGGTAATCAGAGGGATAGTCGGCAAACTGGTCGTAATCGGTCAGGTTGGCCAGCAGGGCCTCGTCTGCAAAGGCTGCCTGGACGGCAGCCCCCTGCGCTGCACCGGTATCCGGGGCCGGTGTGGCCTGCGGCCCGGAAACGGCCGGCATAAACTCCAGCCACATGGTATCCTCGGAAGTCCCCGCAGGGTCATACCGGTATATGTTGTTCCGGTTCCCGGACAGGGCAAAATCTCCGTACCATTGGCCGGCCAGTTCGCCGTTTTCCGCCGTGTCTGCATAATACAGGGGCAGCACCAGGCATTCCTGCCCGGCGATCACCTCGGTGCGCAGTTCCGTCTCCCGCCAGACCAGTTCCCGGCCGATCTGCCCGGGTTCCAATACACCGGCATTTACCAGCCGGGCCTCCAGCACGGCGCCGATCTCGCTGCTGGAAAGGAAGCCGCTGCCGTCCGATTCCTCCGCGTGGGCCTGTTCCCAGGCGATCTGTGCCTTTTGCAGATTGATGGTGCGCAGTTCGCGGGAGTATACCGTATCCCCCGCAAACAGCCGCTGGGCCGCCAGCGGGGTAAAGGTCTCCCGGATACTGGCCGTGTAGAGGCTGCCGTCTTGTGCCGTCCAGTAGTCCAGCAGAGTATACCCGGCGGTTTCATCGCCGGAGAAGGTCAGCGCGGTGGGAAGGACGCTGCCGCTTACCGCTACCGGCTCGCTGCCGGTCAGATCAAAGGTTTCCTCCCGCACCAGAGCATAAACCAGAGTCTGCC
Source organism: Gemmiger sp. An120 (assembly GCF_002160955.1). GTDB lineage: Bacteria > Bacillota > Clostridia > Oscillospirales > Ruminococcaceae > Gemmiger_A > Gemmiger_A avium. The sequence goes on along the minus strand of NZ_NFLN01000003.1, from coordinate 204,813 downwards.
CGTTCTGACGGGTCATGTCCAGTACCGCGTGGCTCTCCACCCGTGTGACAAGGGCCTGCACCGGCGCCCCGTCCTGGCCCAGCACCGCCGCCTGGATAGCGGTGTTCAGCGCCGCGGAGGGCTGGGGCAGATCCTCCAGAGCCAGCGCCTTGTTTTCAAAAAAGCCCTCCGGCAGGGCGGCGTTCCCTTCGCCCCAGTCGCTCTCCCACCCGGCCAGCCAGTCATATCCGGCGTCAAAGTAGGCCCCGTCTATTGTCAGATAGGTGTTGCCCTCGTTGGCTATCGTGTGGGTTACCCCGTCGGCGGTGGTCACATAGAAGGTGATGCAGCCGCCCGCCAGGGCTTCATGGCGGCTCAGCCGGCGGCCCCGGCTCTGTTTGATCAGTTCCACCGCCCGACCGGTTTCCTCCTCGTTCAGCAGCTTATACTGCTTGTCGGTATCCTGGGGCATTACCACCAGTTCCAGGCGGGTTATATCTTCCGCCTGCAGCTTTTTGGCCCATTGCAGGGATTCATCCGGCTGGTCATAGGCGAAGAAGGTCAGGGCGGCGGTGACTGAACAGATCAGCAGCACCAGCAGGATGACGGCCGGCTTTTTGTAGCGAAGCACCGCCTTTACCCGGCTTTTTACCCCCACCTCGCCAAAGGCCAGGGGGCAGGGGGCCACCCGCCGCCGGGGCAGACTGCAGGCCAGCAGCGCCTGGGAATAGTCCGCCCGGCCTGCCGGGTCCAGTTTGCTTACTACCCGCTCGTCGCAGGCGGCTTCCATATCCCGGCAGAACAGAATATAGGCCAGCCAGATCACCGGATTGAACCAGTATACCGCCAGAAAGGCGAATCCCAGCAGCTTGAACCAGTGGTCTTTGCGGGCAATGTGGGCCTGCTCGTGGGCAATCACCGAGGGCAGCGCGCTCTCCGGCAGGGAAAAGGGCAGGTAAATCCGGGGCCGCAGAAGCCCCAGCACAAAGGGGGCGGCGATCCGGTCGGACTGCCAGATATTGTCCTGAAGCCGCACCGCCGTGCGCAGCCGCCCTTTCAGCCGCAGCCAGCTGATGGCCGCGTAGAGCAGCATCCCCGCCAGCCCGATCAGCCACACCCAGCCGGCCAGCCAGGTGAGCACCTGCAGCGGGTTGACACTGGCCCCGGGGCTGGGAGCCAGTGACCCGGTAAAGGCGGGATTCACCGCCGCATCCACCGCCGGGATACCGCTTTCAATGTGCGGCGTGGACGAGTAGAGCATCTCTTCCGGCAGAACCTCCCGGGTGGGCACCAGGCTCCAGGGGTGGGGGATGGAGAACGGCAGCAACCGGAACCCCACCACCGCCCACAGCAGCAGCCGGGGCCATCGGGGCGCCTTGCGGAACACCAGCCGCAGCACCAGCACCACCGCGATCAGCCAGCAGGCGGTCAGGCTGCGGTTGAACAGGGTCAGAAACACCTCACTCATGGCTGTTCTCCTTTCGGTACTCGTCGATCATCCGCTGTACCTGGTCGATTTCCCGGTCGGTCATCTTCCGGTGCCGGGTAAAGGCCGCCAGAAACGCGGGCAGCGACCCCTCAAACTTCTTCTCCACCATCTCGTCAATCTCGGCGGCCTGCACCTCGTCCTTGCTCACCAGGCTGCGCACCACCGTGTCTTCATTCACCAGTACCCCCCGCTGGGCCAGCCGCTTGATCACGGTGTAGGTGGTGGTGGGTTTCCAGCCCAGCTGCCCCCGGCACAGGGCCACCAGCTCGCTGCTTTTGACCGGTTCGTGGGCCCACAGAATCAGGCAAAACCGGTATTCGCTCTCAAAGATTTTGGGTGTCTCCAAAGAAACCACCTCCTCTAATGGATTAGAGCCGTTTCTGCTTTCAGTCTAACACAGTAGAGTAACCCTGTCAAGCAAAAGAAAACGCGGGGCGGACGGCTTTCAAAACCGTCCGCCCCGCGCAGATAAGCGGAACGCTGTTTACTTGGTGTAGTTATCGAAGTAGCCCTGCACCAGGATGATGGGGGTACCCTTGTCACCGCTGCCGCTGGTCAAATCGCACAGGCTGCCGATCAGGTCGGTCAGGCGGCGGGGGGTGGTGCCTTGGCTGGCCATGTTGCCGGTCAGGCTCTCGGCCTTGCGGTCCTTCTCCTCAATCGCCTTGCTGATGGCGGCCTTCAGGGCCTCGCCGCTCAGGTCGGCAAAGTCGTTGTCGGCCAGGTACTTCAGCTTCAGTTCGTTGGGGGTACCCTCCAGGCCGGCGGTGTAGGCCGGGCTGACAACGGGGTCGGCCAGCTCCCAGATCTTGCCCATGGGATCCTTGAAAGCGCCGTCGCCGTAGACCATGACCTCCACGTGCTTGCCGGTCTTTTCCAGCAGTTCGGCCTGGATACGGTCCACCAGCTCCTGGCAGTGGATGGGGAACAGCTTCACGGTCTGCTCGGTGGCCTTGTTGGAACCCAGCAGGCCGTACTTGTCGTTGTAGCCGCTGCCGTCCACGCTGGCGGTCATGATCTCGTCCAGGCACAGCACCGTCTTGGCGCCCGCGGCCTTCAGGATCCGCTGGGTGCGGCGGCGGGTGTGGATGTCACAGGCCAGCACGGTGTCGGTGTAATCCAGGATGGCCCGGGGATTGTTGGCGAACACCACCTGGCATTCGGCCCCGCACTCCTCGATCACGCTGCGGTAGTATTCCACATAGTCCACGCCGGTAAAGGTGTGCTTCTTGTAGCCGAACAGTTCCCGGTAGCGCTCCTCGGTGAGCACGTCGCTCCAGGGGTTTACGCCGCTGGCATCCAGGTCGTCCTCGCTGATCAGATGGTTGCCCACCTCATCGGAGGGATAGCTGAGCATCAGCACCACCTTGCGGCAGCCGCTGGCAATGCCCTTCAGGCAGATGGCAAACCGGTTGCGGCTCAGAATCGGGAACAGAACGCCCACGGTGCCGCCGCCCAGCTTGGCGCGCACGTCCTTGGCAATCTGGTCCACGGTGGCGTAGTTGCCCTGGCTGCGGGCCACCACAGCCTCGGTCACGCCGATCACGTCCCGGTCACGCAGGGAGAAACCCTCGCTCTCGGCGGCGGCCAGCACGCTGTCCACCACGATGCGGGCCATGTCGTCGCCCTGCCGGATGATGGGGGCGCGCACGCCCCGGGATACGGTACCCACCAAACGTTCCATACTCTATCGCTCCTTACATAGGGTCTGCCGGAACCTGTGCCCGGCAGCAGTTTTTCACAACACTTTTCATTGTAAGAAAAAACAGGCGGAATGTAAACGGTTTTTTACGCTTTTTTGCAAAAAAAAGCCGCTTACGGCGCGCCCAGCTGCCACAGGTTGCCGCCAAACCAGGCCGCCTGCTCCGGATCGTGGGTGATCAGCAGCAGCCATCGGCCATCGGCTTTGCGCTTTGTCCAGGCCATGGCCAGGGCGGCGGTGTCCTCGTCCAGCCCTTTGAACGGTTCGTCCAGAACAACCCCCTCCGCAGGGGCAAGCATGGCCCGGGCCAGGGCCGCCCGCCGCTGCTGTCCGCCGCTCAAAAGGGCGGCGGGCTTGGTCAGATCTTCGCCGGAAAGCCCCAGTTCCTCCAGGGCCTGGCGGGCTGTTTGTTCGCCGTGGCCGGGCAGCGCCAGCGCCACGTTGGCCACAGCGCTCAGCTGCGGGCAGAGCCGGTCTTCCTGAAACACCGCCGCCAGCCGCCCGGTCACCGTCACGCGGCCCTCGTCCGGCTTTTCCAGCCCCAGCAGCAGCCGGGCCAGGGTGGTTTTTCCCCGGCCGGAGGGGCCCATCAATACGGTGGTGCCCTCCAGACGGCGGCTCACCTTCTCCAGCACGGTTTCGCCGCCGTACCGCTTGGTCACATCGGTTAATTCCGCGTACACAGCGGCGCACCTCCTCCCAGCCGGCGCCCGGCCAGCCGCAAAGCGGCCAGCGCCAGTTTCTCAAATACAGCGCTTACCAGAATGATCACCAGCGTCCAGGCGAACAGCTCACCGGTCTGCAGAAAAATCTTGGCCTGGTACAGCGCTTCACCGATGCTGCCGCCCGCCAGGCCGATCACCTCGGCGGCCACACCGCTTTTCCAGCACAGGCCCAGCCCCGTCTCACAGCTTTGCAGCAGATAGGGCCAGACCCCGGGCAGCCAGATCGCCCGCAGGGTACGCCCGAAGGGCAGGCGGAACACACGGGCCATCTCCAGCAGCTGGGGGTCAGTGCGGCGGATGCCCTCCAGCACCGCCGCATAGATCACCGGCAGCACCATCAGAAAGCTGATCAGCACCGACAGGTTGGCGCTGCTCACCCACAGCAGGGCCAGGATGATGATGCTGGCCACCGGCGTTGCCTTGATAAACTGCATCAGGGGCCGCAGCAGAATGTACACCGGCGGCAGTGCCGCGCTCAGCGCCGCCAGCAGGCACCCGAATACCAGCGCCAGCGCAAAACCGCCCAGAATGCGCGCCGCGCTGAATCCGATCCGGCCCCAGAATGCCCCCTGCGGCAGCATCCCGGCCAGAACCTGCAGTGTTTCGAGGGGGCCGGCCAGCAAAAAGCCCAGCCCCATCCGGCCAACAAAAAAGGCCGCAAGCTGCCACACCGCCACCCAGAACAGGATGGCGGCGGCAGCCTGCAGCCGGGATACCCGGGCGGTTGCGGGCTTAGGCACCATAGTAGAAGCCGTCGTCCGGCATGGCCCCGCCCACGGAGGCCGGATCCTGATCGTACAGGGTCTGCAGATAGCCGGACAGCTTGTCCTTCATCTCACTGCCGGCCAGCCAGGTGATGTTGCAGGCGGGCAGAGCCTTTTCGGCCACTTCGGCCTTGGGCACGATCTCGTACTTGGCAACCAGCTGGGCCGCGTCGGCGGTGTTGGCGTTCACCCACTCGATGCTGGCCTGGTAGTCGGCCAGGAACTGGTCAAAGGCGGCGGGATTGGCCTCGATCACATCGGTGCGGGCCAGCAGCACGCCGGTCACCAGCGCGCTGTCCGGGCTGACCTTGTTCCATTCCTCGGTCAGGTCCAGGGCCACCTTGAGCCCCTCCACCTGCATCTGGGCGGTGGTCACATAGGGCTGCGGCAGTACGGCCACCGCATCGCCGGCGGTCTGCATGGCGGACAGCACCTCGGTGGCTTCGCTCTTGTACTCAATGGTCAGATCCTTGGCGGGGTCCAGACCGTTCTGGGTCAGAATGTAGTTCAGGGCATACTCGGGGGTGGTGCCCTTGCCGGTGGAGTAAACGGTCTTGCCGGCCAGGTCGGCCACGCTGGTCACTTCCGCGTTGCCGGTGGTCACCACATACAGCACACCCAGGGTGTTGACGGCGGCTACCTGCACCTTGTCCTCCAGTTTCTGGTACAGGGTAGCGGCCAGGTTGGCGGGCACGGCGGCCATATCCAGCTCGCCCTTGCTCAGCAGCGGCACGATCTCATCCGCCGCGCCGTACATGGTCACGGTGTAGGTGTTGTCGTACAGGCCCTGTTCCGCGTCATCCATGAGCTTGACCATGCCCATGGTGGTGGGGCCCTTCAGCCCGGCGATGGAATAGGAGGCGGGTTCAACCGGCTCGGCTTCCGATTCGCTTTCCGGGGCGGGGGTAGGCTCGGCCGCGGCGGACGAACTTTCCGGCACGGAAGAGCCGGACCCGACCTGCCCGCAGGCAGCCAGACTCAGTACCAGCACAAGGGCCAGCAGCAAGGCAAGAAACTTTTTCATTGCAGTATTCCTCCAGTCTGCACAAACCCGATCCGGGGGTTTGCGTTCTGGGGGATATTCTACTATAATAAGAAGGAAAATGCAGTTGCGGCGGCAACCGATGCCCCGCAGGAGAGGAGACCCCTCATGCCCGCTACCCTCACCCCGTACTATCCCATTCTGCAGGCTACCACCCTGTTCCAGGGCTTTTCCAATGAGGAACTGGACCAGGTGCTGGCCTGTTTTGCGCCCTGTCTGCGCCGGTTCTCCAAAGGGGAGCTGGTGCTGTTGTCCGGCTTTGAGACCCGGGACGTGGGCCTGGTGCTGGAAGGCTGGGTGGAGGCGCTGAAGAACACCCCCGACGGTACCAGCGTGTCCATCACCCGGATGGATCCGGGCGGGGTGTTCGGGGACGTGCTCAGCGGCAGCAGCGTGAAAAGCCCGGTGACCATTGCCGCCCGCAGCGACTGTGTGATTCTGTTTGTACCCTACGCCAAGATCCTGCACCCCTGCGCCAAGATGCACGCCAGCCACAGCCGTCTGATGCAGAATCTGGTCACCACCATTTCGGACAAGTATTTTGCCCTGAACCGCCGGGTGGATCTGCTGATTCTGAAAAGCCTGCGGGCCAAACTCTGCGCCTACCTGCTGGACGAGGCGCACCGGGCCGGGGCGGATACCTTTACCATCTCCCTGTCCCGGGCGGGGCTGGCGGAGTACCTGAACTGCGAGCGCAGTGCGCTTTCCCGGGAATTGTCCCGGATGCAGGCGGAAGGCCTGCTGGAAACCTACAAAAGCAGTTTCAAATTGCTGAATGTGCCCGCCATGCGGGCTGCCTGCCACCGATAATGAACATTAGGAGGCGCCATCGTGGAAAAACAACCGGTACTGTATATCGTGATCCCCTGCTACAACGAGCAGGAGGTGCTGCCCATCACCAGCGGCATGTTCCGGGACAAGCTTCGTCAGCTGGCCGGTGAGGGCAAGATCAGCCCGGACAGCCGGGTGCTGTTTGTGAACGACGGGTCCAAGGATAACACCTGGGCCATCATTCAGAAGCTGGCCGAAGAGGACCCCTGCTTTGAGGGCATCTGCCTCAGCCGCAACCGGGGCCATCAGAACGCGCTGCTGGCGGGGCTGATGGAAGCCCGCACCCGCTGCGACATCACCATCAGTATCGACTGCGACGGGCAGGACGACATCAACGCCATGGACGCCATGGTGGACGCCTGGCACGAGGGGTGCGAAGTGGTGTACGGGGTGCGCGCCAAGCGGGATACCGATACCTGGTTCAAGCGCACCACCGCCGAGGGCTTTTACCACATCATGAACGCCATGGGCGCCAAGGTGGTGTTCAACCACGCGGATTACCGGCTGCTGAGCCGCCGCGCCCTGGATGAACTGGCCCACTACAAGGAGGTCAACCTGTTTTTGCGGGGCATGGTGCCGCTGGTGGGCTTCAAGAGCACCAGCGTGCTCTATGACCGGGCCAGCCGCATCGCCGGCGAGAGCCATTACCCTTTGCGCAAGATGCTGGCACTGGCCTTTGACGGCATTACCAGTCTGTCGGTGCAGCCCATCCGGCTGATCACCGGGCTGGGACTGCTGGTGTCCATCGTAAGCTTTATCGGGGTGGTCTGGGCGGTCGTCGAAGCGCTGCTGGGCGCCACCGTGGCCGGCTGGGCCAGCACCACCGCCATCGTATGCTTTATGGGCGGTATCCAGCTGCTCTGCCTGGGCGTGATCGGCGAGTACATCGGCAAGATTTATATGGAAACCAAGGCCCGGCCCCGGTTCTGTGTGGCTGAGCGCACCTGGGAAAAGGAGAGGGAAGAATGAGCAAGCAAGTCTGGAAACCCGGCAACCTGCTGGCGCCGGTTCCGCCGGTGCTGGTAAGCTGCGGCAATATGGAAAAGCCCAACCTGATCACCATTGCCTGGGCGGGCACCATCAACAGCGACCCGGTGCGGGTGAGCATCAGTGTGCGGCCCGAGCGGTACAGCCACGGCCTGATCAGCGAGAGCGGCGAGTTCGTCATCAATCTGCCCACCCAGAAGATCCTGCGTGCGGTGGACTGGTGCGGCGTGAAAAGCGGCCGGGATGTGGATAAATTCAAGGAGATGGGCCTGACCGCGGTGCCCGGCAGCGCGGTGAGCGCTCCGGTGCTGGCCGAAAGCCCGGTGAACCTGGAATGCCGCGTGTTCCAGACCATTCCGCTGGGCAGCCACGATCTGTTCCTGGCGGACGTGGTGGCGGTGGACGTGGACGAGGATCTGCTGGACGAGGCCGGCCGCCTGCGGCTGGACAAAGCCGGTCTGGCCGCCTATGTGCACGGCACCTACTACGCCCTGGGCAAGCAGCTGGGCACCTTCGGGTACAGCGTGCGCAAAAAGCCGGCCCGCCGCAGAAAATAAGGCCCGGCGTTTCCGTTTTGCGTGGGAATATGGTATAATTGAAAAATAGTTTTTGGCCGCCGCCCGCCTGGTGCGGAGGCGCAGTTTATAAAGACAGAGGGGTGCAAGACCATGATCCAATGCAGCAAGACCGGCATGTACTATGCCCGGGGCCAGTGGGTCCCGGCGGACGAGCAGGCTGCCGCCGCGCTCGCCGCGCAGGGCTTTACGGCCGAACAGGTGGACAAAGCCCGGGAGGGCACCATCGCCTGGGGCATTCTCCAGGCGCACAACCACAGCGGCGACGCCGAGGCGCTCAAGCTGAAGTTTGACGCCATGGCCAGCCACGACATCACCTTTGTGGGCATTGTGCAGACCGCCCGTGCCTCCGGCATGATCCGGTTCCCCATGCCCTATGTGCTGACCAACTGCCACAACAGCCTGTGCGCGGTGGGCGGCACCATCAACGAGGACGACCATGTGTTCGGCCTGTCCGCGGCCAAGAAGTACGGCGGCATCTACGTTCCGCCCCACATGGCGGTCATCCACCAGTATATGCGGGAGATGCACGCGGGCTGCGGCAAGATGATCCTGGGCTCGGACAGCCACACCCGTTACGGCGCGCTGGGCACCATGGCTATCGGCGAGGGCGGCGGCGAGCTGGCCAAGCAGCTGCTGGGCCGCACCTACGACGTGGCCCGTCCTGGCGTGGTGGCAGTATACCTGACCGGTGCGCCGGTGCCCGGCGTGGGCCCCCAGGACGTGGCCCTGGCCATCATCGGGGCGGTGTTCAAGAACGGCTATGTGAAGAACAAGGTCATGGAGTTCATCGGCCCCGGCGTGGCCAGCCTGCCGCTGGAATACCGCAGCGGCGTGGACGTGATGACCACCGAGACCACCTGCCTGTCCAGCATCTGGGTCACCGACGAGGCCACCCGGAAGTATCTGGCTGTCCATGGCCGCGAGGCGGATTACAAGCCGCTGGCCCCGGCGGAGCTGGCCTACTACGACGGCGTTGTCACGGTGGAACTGGACAAGGTGCGGCCGATGATCGCCCTGCCCATGCACCCCTCCAACGTCTATACCATTGAGGAACTGAACGCCAATCTGGCCGACATCCTGCACAAGTGCGAGGAGGACTGCCGCGCCCTGGTCGGCAACGACAAGGTGCATCTGGACCTGGTCAGCAAGATTGAGAACGGCCGCCTGCGGGTGGATCAGGGTGTCATCGCGGGCTGCGCCGGCGGTACCTACTCCAACATCTGCGAGGCCGCCCAGATCCTGAAAGGCCACACCGGCGGCTGCGGCGAATACGCCCTGAGCGTCTATCCCAGCAGCCAGCCCACCATGATGGCGCTGTCCCGTCTGGGCATCCTGACCGACCTGATGGCCAGCGGCGCCACCATCCGCACCGCCTTCTGCGGCCCCTGCTTCGGCGCGGGCGACGTGCCCGCCAACGGGGCGCTGTCCATCCGGCACACCACCCGCAACTTCCCCAGCCGCGAGGGCGCGAAGCCCGGCGCGGGCCAGATCGCGGGCGTAGCCCTGATGGACGCCCGCTCCATCGCCGCCACCACCCGGGCGGGCGGTATCCTGACCCCCGCCACCGACATCGACTACGCCCCCAACGTGCCGGAGTACGAATTTGACCGCTCCAGCTACGACGCCCGGGTCTACTTCGGCTACGGCAAGGGCAACTGCGACGAAGCCCTGCGCCTGGGGCCCAACATCAAGGACTGGCCCGCCATCGACCCGATGGGGGACAACCTGCTGCTGCGGGTGGCCAGCTACATCACCGACCCGGTGACCACCACCGACGAACTGATCCCCTCCGGCGAGACCAGCAGCTACCGTTCCAACCCCCTGGGCCTGGCGGAGTTCACCCTGAGCCGCAAGGATCCCGCCTACGTAGGCCGTGCCAAGGAGATCCGCGACCTGGAAGCCGGCCGCAAAGCCGGTCAGGCGGACGGCGCGCTGCTGGCGCAGGTGCAGGCGGTGCCCGGCTGTGAGAACCTGACCTGGAAGGACCTGGCCATCGGCTCCACCATCTACGCGGTCAAGCCCGGCGACGGTTCCGCCCGGGAGCAGGCGGCCAGCTGCCAGCGGGTGCTGGGGGCTGCGGCCAACATCGCGGTGGAGTACGCCACCAAGCGCTACCGCTCCAACCTGATCAACTGGGGCATGGTGCCGTTCCAGCTGGAGGGCCCCACCCCCTTCGGCCTGGGCGACTGGGTGCTGGTGCCCGGTATCCGGGCGGCGCTGGAAAGCGGCGCGATTCAGGACATCCCGGCCTGGGTGCTGGGCAGCGAACCCCGCGCCTTTACCCTGCATATCGCCCCGCTCACCGCGGACGAGCGGCAGATCCTGCTGGACGGCTGCCTGATCAACTACTACAAGCATTGAGTTTTCCGCGGCTTCGGCCCTCCGCCGAAGCCGCTTTGTGCGCAGAAAGGAGAAGCCATGAACGGCGACCTGCATACCCACTCCACCTTTTCCGACGGCAGTACCCCCATTGAGCAGCTGCCCCGGCTGGCGGCCCGCGCCGGGCTGGGCTGGCTGGCGGTATCCGATCACGATACCCTGCGGTCAGCGGAGTATGCCTATGCCCATCCGGAACAGGCGGGGGTGCGGCTGATCCCGGCGGTGGAGCTCTCCGCCCGGGACACCGTGCGGGGCCGCCGGGCTCACATCCTGTGCTACTGGCCGGACACCGCCTGCCCGCCGCTTCGCGGATACTGCGACCACATGGCCGCCGAGCGGGTGGAAGCAGGCCGCCGCAACGCCGCCGATCTGGCCCGGGAGGAACCCCGGTTCGATCCCGCCTGGGCCGAACCGCTGTGGCAGGCAAGCGACATCCCGTTCAAGGCCCATCTGATGGCCGCCATGTGCGAGGCCGGTCTGGCCGACAGCATCTATGGGGCCCGCTACCAGGAGCTGTTCGGCAAGAACGGTCCGATCCACAATTCCTGCCGGTACGAATCGGTGGAGGGGGTGCTGGCGCTGATCCGGGCTGCGGGCGGCGTGGCGGTGCTGGCCCACCCCAGCGTGTACAACGGCATGGAACTGGCCGCGGAACTGGCGGCCGCCGGCAAGATCGACGGGGTGGAGATCGACCATCCCCGCAACACCCCCGAAGACCGGGCACAGCTGCACCGGCTGGCGGAAAAGTATGGGCTGCTGGTCACCGGCGGTACCGATTTCCATGGCCGGTACGCGGGTACCCTGCGCCCCATGGGCAGCGGCACCACTTCGGAAGATACCATCCGGCGGATCGAGGCGCTGGCCCGGTCCCGCAAGGAGCAAAAATAAAAAGGAGAGAGAAACTATGACTACCTATACCCAGATGAATCGCGGCGTCTGCAGCCGCAGCACCACCGTACAGCTCAACGACGACGGCACCATCCATGCCGTGGAGGTCGTGGGCGGCTGCAACGGCAACCTGAAGGGCATCTGCTCGCTGCTGCGGGGCCAGAAGGCCGAGGACGCCATTGCCCGTATGGAGGGCATCACCTGCGGCGGCAAGTCCACCTCCTGCCCGGACCAGATCGCCCACGCCCTGCGCGCGGCGCTGGAACAGCAGAAGAACGGCTGAGCACAGCAAACAAAAGCAACGCCCCGGAACCTATCGTTCCGGGGCGTTGCTTTTATACAGGAAAAATCAGGGCATGACCGCGCCCTGGTTGGCGCCGCTGACCAGCTTGGCGTACCGGGCCAGCCAGCCGGACTTCACGTTGGGTTCCGGGGCCACATAGGCGGCCTTGCGGGCGGCCAGTTCCTCGTCGCTCACGTTCAGGGTAATGGAGGCGTTCGGGATGTCAATGGTGATGGAGTCGCCCTCCTGCACCAGGCCGATGGGGCCGCCGTTGGCCGCCTCCGGGGCCACATGGCCGATGGACGCGCCGCGGGAAGCACCCGAGAACCGCCCGTCGGTGATCAGGGCCACCGTCTTGTCCAGCTTCATGCCCGCCAGCGCGCTGGTGGGGTTCAGCATCTCCCGCATGCCCGGGCCGCCGCGGGGGCCTTCGTACCGGATGACCACCACGTCACCGTCCACGATCTTGCCCGCGTAGATGCTGGCAATGGCCTCTTCCTCGCTGTTGAACACCCGGGCGGGGCCGGTGTGGCAGAGCATCTCCGGCGCCACGGCGCTGCGCTTGACCACGCAGCCCTGGGGAGCCAGGTTGCCCCACAGGATCTGGATGCCGCCGGTGGGGCTGTACGGATCGTCAATGGGCCGGATGGCGCGGGTGTCCTTGATGTAAGCGCCCTGGATGTTTTCGCCCAGGGTCTTGCCGGTGGCGGTCAGCAGGCTCAGATCCAGCAGGCCTTTCTTGGCCAGCTCGGCCTGCACGGCGGGGATGCCGCCCGCCGCCCACAGATCGGGCATATGGGTGGGGCCGGCCGGGGCCAGATGGCACAGGTTGGGCACCTTGGCGCTCATCTCGTTGAACATGGCCAGATCCAGGTCTACGCCTGCTTCCTTGGCGATGGCCAGCAGATGCAGCACGCTGTTGCTGGAGCAGCCCAGCGCCATATCGCAGGCCAGGGCGTTGCGCAGCGACTTCTCATTCACGATGTCCCGGGCCTTGATGTCCCGGCGCACCAGTTCCATGATGGCCATACCGGCTTTCTTGGCCAGGGCAATGCGGCCGGCGTGTACCGCGGGAATGGTGCCGTTGCCGGGCAGAGCGATGCCCACCGCCTCGCACAGGCAGTTCATGCTGTTGGCGGTGTACATGCCGCTGCAGCTGCCGCAGCCGGGGCAGCAGCCGTGCTCGCACTCGTCCAGCTTGGCTTCGCCAATGAGGCCGGCTTTGTAGGCGCCCACCGCCTCAAACATCTTGGACAGGCTTACCTCCTGGCCGTCGTAGCTGCCGGCCAGCATGGGGCCGCCGCTGCATACCACGGTGGGCACGTTCAGCCGCAGCGCGCCCATCAGCATGCCGGGCACGATCTTGTCGCAGTTGGGCACCAGCACCAGACCGTCCAGCTGGTGGGCCATGGTCATGGTCTCCACGCTGTCCGCGATCAGCTCGCGGCTGGCCAGGCTGTACTTCATGCCGATATGGCCCATGGCGATACCGTCGCACACGCCGATGGCGGGGATCAGGATGGGGGTGCCGCCCGCCATCCGCACGCCGGCCTTGACCGCGTCGGCAATCTTGTCCAGATGGATGTGGCCGGGCACGATCTCGCTGTGGGCGCTGATCACGCCGATCAGCGGCCGCTCCAGTTCCTCCTGGGTAAAGCCCATGGCGTAGAACAGGCTGCGGTTGGGCGCGCGCTCGGGCCCTTTGGTAACGTTGTCGCTGCGCATTGTCATCGCTCTCCTTTTATTTTGGGGCCGGACGCATCCCGCATCCGGCCCCGCTGTAGTTGCACTGGGTGGTTATTTCTTGAGCCAGCTCATCATCTGGCGCAGCTCGGCGCCCACCTTCTCCACCGGATGCTCAGCCTGCAGGCGGCGGGTAGCCAGGAACTTGGCCCGGCGGCCGCTGCTCATCTCCTGCATGAACTCGCTGGCGAAGGTGCCGTCCTGGATCTCGGTCAGAACCTGGCGCATCTCGGCACGGGTGGCCTCGGTGATCAGGCGCTTGCCGGTGCGGTAGTCGCCGTACTCGGCGGTGTTGGAGATGGAGTACCGCATCTTGCCGAAGCCGCCCTCGTTGATCAGGTCAACGATCAGCTTCATCTCGTGGATGCACTCGAAGTAGGCCATCTCGGGCTCGTAGCCGGCGGCCACCAGGGTGTCGAAGCCGGCGTGCATCAGTTCGCACACGCCGCCGCACAGAACCGCCTGCTCGCCGAACAGGTCGGTCTCGGTCTCCTCACGGAAGGTGGTCTCCAGGATACCGGCACGGCCCGCGCCGATGCCGCAGGCATAGGCCAGGGCGTAATCCTTGGCGCGGCCGCTGTAGTCCTGGGCCACGGCGATCAGGCTGGGCACGCCCTTGCCCTCCAGGTACTGGCTGCGCACGGTGTGGCCGGGGCCCTTGGGGGCGATCATGATCACGTCCAGGTTGGCGGCGGGCTTGACCAGGTTGAAGTGGATGTTGAAACCGTGGGCCCAGCACAGGATGTTGCCCTCTTTCATATGAGGGGCAACCTGGGTGTTGTAGATGTCGGCGGCCAGTTCGTCGGGCACCAGCATCATCACCACGTCGCCGGCCTTGGCCGCGTCCTCAATCTCCATCACCTTGAAGTTGGGGCGGGTGTCGGCAAAACGGCTGGCTTTTTCCCAGTGACCGCTGCCCTTGCGCAGGCCAACCACCACGTTGACGCCGCTCTCGGCCAGGTTCATGGCGTGGGCATGGCCCTGGCTGCCAAAGCCGATCACGGCTACGGTCTTGCCGTCCAGCAGGCCCAGGTTGCAGTCGCTGTCGTAGTACTTCTTGATCATGATGAACACTCCTTTAAATTGGATTTTGTTTCAGAATTGGTTGCGGTCAGGCCGGTCCCACCCGGGCCGGCATCTATCTCGGTCCCCGTTTGTGCCGGGGAGGGGATACAAAATGCTTACAGCAGATGTTCGCTGGCGCCGCCCCGCTCCAGGGCGGTGATGCCGGTGCGGCACATCTCCAGAATGGTAAAGCCCTCCATCATTTTCAGGAAAGCGTCGATCTTGTCCGGTTCGCCGGTCAGCTCGAATACCAGGCTCTCCGGGGACAGGTCGATGATCTTGGCCTTGTAGATGCTGCCGATCTCCCGCAGTTCGCTGCGGTTGGCCTGGGTGGCCTCCACCTTCAGCAGCAGCAGTTCCCGAAACAGGCTTACCGCCGGGTCCAGCACAAAGATGTGGCGGGTCTCCTCCAGGCGGGCGGTCTGCAGCACGATCTGCTGCAGAACCTTGGCGTCGTCGTGCACCACGATGGTGATGCGGCTGACAGCCGGATCGTTGGTGGCGGACACGGTCAGACTGTCGATGTTGAAGCCCCGCCGCCCGAACAGGCTGGAGATGCGGGTCAGAACGCCCGAATGGTTGTCCACCAGCACGCTGATGACTTGTTTGTTCATATCGCTGCGCCCCCTCTCGTTAAGACATCATGATGTCGTCCACATTGCCCGCGGCGGGGATCATGGGCAGCACCTTTTCGTCCTTGTCGATGCGGCACTCGATCCAGGCGGGCTTTTTGGAGGCCAGCGCCTCGGCAAAGGCGGCCCGGAATTCCTCCACCGTCTCGCAGTGGTAGCCCTTCAGACCAAAGCCCTCCGCCAGCTTCACGTAATCGGTCTTGCGGTGGGGATCGGTGCTGGAATACCGCTTGCCGTAGAAAGCGGTCTGCCACTGGCGAACCATGCCCAGCACCTGGTTGTTGAAGATAATGGTGATCACCGGCAGGTCGTAGCTGACCGCGGTGCAGGCTTCGTTCAGGTTCATGTGGAAGGAGCCGTCGCCGGTCATCATGACCACCGTCTGATCCCGGCCCAGCGCCGCCTGTGCGCCCAGGGCCGCGCCGTAGCCGAAGCCCATGGTGCCCAGACCGCCGCTGGTCAGGAACGCCCGGTCTTTCACGTGGCGGATGTACTGGCAGGCCCACATCTGGTGCTGGCCCACGTCGGTCACATACACCGCGTCCGGCCCGGCCAGTTCGCAGGTCGCCCCGATCACCTGATGGGGCGTCAGCCGGTCGGTGTGATCCTTGGGCCGGTAGTCGATGGACTGCCAGCTCTGCAGCTGCCGCATCCATTCCGGATGGGCCGCGGGCTGGATGTGGGGCAGAAGCGCCTCCAGCACCACCTTGGCGTCGCCCACCACGCTGCAGTCTACCTCCACGTTCTTGCCGATCTCGCTGGCGTCGATGTCAAACTGGATGATGGTGGCCTCCTGGGCAAAGGTGCCCGGATCCAGCGCCACACGGTCGGAGAACCGGGTGCCCACCGCGATCAGCACGTCCGCCTTGCTGGCGGCCTTGTTGGTGGTGTAGCTGCCGTGCATGCCCAGCAGGCCCAGATTCAGCGGGTCGCCGTAATCCAGCACACCGGCGGCCATCAGGGTGTAGGTGGCGGGAATCTGGGCTTTCTGCACCAGCTGGCGCAGCGCATCACCCGCACCGGCCGACCGCACGCCGCCGCCAAAGTAGATCAGCGGACGCTGGGCGCTGTTGATGATCTGTGCCGCGTGCAGCACCGCTGCCTGATCGTAATCCTGCCGCGCCGGAATTTCCACCGGCGGGGCGGGGGTGTATTCGGTCATGGCGCCGGTCACGTCCTTGGGAATGTCCACCAGCACCGGGCCCTTGCGGCCGGTCTGGGCAATGCGGAACGCCTCCCGCAGAATGTGGGCCAGGTCCTCCACCCGCCGCACCACAAAGTTGTGCTTGGTGATGGGCATGGTAATGCCGGTGATGTACACCTCCTGGAAGCTGTCCTTGCCGATCAGGCTGTTGCCCACGTTGCCGGTAATGGCCACCATGGGGATGCTGTCCATATAGGCGGTGGCAATGCCGGTGACCAGGTTGGTGGCGCCGGGGCCGCTGGTGGCCAGCACCACGCCGGTGCGGCCGGTGGCCCGGGCATAGCCGTCGGCCGCGTGGGCCGCGCCCTGCTCGTGGGCGGTCATGATGTGGGTGATCTTGTCGCTGGCCTTGTACAGCGCGTCGTACAGATTCAGCACCGCGCCGCCCGGATAACCGAACAGGGTGTCCACGCCCTGCTCCAGCAGCACTTGCACAAAGATGTCTGCGCCGGATAGTTTCATGCTCATTCCCTCGCTTTCTCTCTTTCTCCCTCGCCAAAACCCTGCCGCGTCCGCTGCGGAACGGCACCGCCGGATAAAAAAACGCAGCCCTCGTCCCTGTTAAGAGACAAAGGCTGCGAAAGCGCTCTGCGGTACCACTCTCATTGCCGCCACAAAAGGCGGCCGCTCAGCGGGCCGGTGGGCCCTTGCACGGTAACGGGTGCTCCGTCCAGGCCTACTGGGCCGGAAACCCGGCTGTTCGGTTGGCCGCTCCAGGATGACTTCGCGCGCTGCTGTGCCTGCTGCCTTGCACCAGCCGGCAGTTCTCTCGAGGCCGTGGGCAGGCGTTACTTGTTCCCTTCATCGCGTTTTTGTTGGTTGAAAAATAATTTGCTTTATTATACTAAACTCCGATAGAGAAGTCAAGAGCGCATTTTGCGATTTTTTTGTGTCAGCCCTCCGCGGTGGAGATCACCTTCAGATGAACCCCCGCGTCGGTGGTTTCCACCTGCAGCAGATTGCCGTTTGCGATGCTGGCGTCCCCGCCAAACAGCGGCAGGAACTGAGCGGCAAACTGGCTGTCCACATTGTACAGATACACATATTGATAGGATTCGCCCAGCACTTCCCCCCATTCCTCGGCCGTACAGGGCTGTGTCCAGAGGTCTCCGTCGCCGTAGGGGCTGCCGATGCTGGTGGCGTGCTCGTCCAGATAAAGCGGGGCCAGTTCATAGTTGGCACGCAGGAAAGCCAGGCCCGCGTCCTGCTGGGCGATCAGGTATACCGGCAGCCGGCCGTCTTCTTCGGCAGGCAACTCGCGCAGCCGGTCGGCAATCTCGTGATAGGGGGCTACGGTCTTTACAGTAAGAGCGGCTTCATCAGGGGCATGCACGATATTGTCCAGAATCTCCAGCGGCCAGGGGCTGGTCAGAACCACCCAGAGCAGGGCGGTTGCTGCCGTGCCGGCCAGCACGCCGCGAAGCCGCAGATTGCCCAGAGCCGTCAGCCCGAACCCGGCCAGCACCAGCAGGCAGGCGGTTACACCGGTGTTCAGGTACCGGGACAGAGAGGCCAGCAGCAGGGCCTCCGTTTCGGTAAACCAGAACAGATACCCCATCAGGATGAACCCCACATACAGGGCCAGCGACACGCCCATACCGATCATGGCCGTCACCAGCGGGGAACGGTCCGCCCGGGCACAGAGCTTCCACACCAGGGCCGTCAGCGCCGCGCCGATCAGAAAGAACGCCAGATAGGGAAAATGCAGGCCGGGCAGACCGCCGTAGTTCCAGTCTCCGGCCAGGTTGGCCGCGTAGCTGCGGATAACCTGCACACGCCAGCCGGGCTGATGATGGATGAGCAGATCCCACAGGCTTTCCAGGGTCAGGCCCTGGGGGCTCCAGCGTTTGGGCACCTGCGCCAGAATCAACAGCAGTTTCCAGCTGCCTGCCGTGAACACCGCCGCCGCCGCAGCCGGCCAGAGGGATTTCAGCCGGGCGGTCAGCCGCACCCCGCTGCCCCGCACCGGCAGCAGCATCACCGCGAAAGCCATCGCCGCCAGCAGCGGGCCGGTGCTTTTGGTCAGGCAGAGCTGGGCGGCGCCCACCGCCAGCAGGGCCTGCTCCAGCCGGCCGCGCCGCCCCAGAAACCAGACCAGCGGCAGAAAGCCCCACAGCACACCCAGAAGGCCGTCCACCGTGCTCTCGGTGTAGAAATTCATATAGAGGACCAGCGGCAAAAAGAACAATCCCAGCGCCGCGGCGGGCAGCGTCTGCCAGCCGCGCCGTCCCTCCAGCCGGTGAAGCGGGTAGAACAGGAAGCTCAGTGCCAGAATGTCCTGGGCAAAAAGCGCCGCATCTTCCCGCAGCCCCAGCCCGGAGGCCTTGAGCAGGATATACTGGAACAGAGAAGCCGCCGGCGGGTACTCCTTGAATCCCTCATGAATGCTGGTCAGGCAGGGAAGCTTGTCCTCCAGCAGTACGCCTTTGAGGGCCAGACCCCAGTGGGAGAACTCGTCCCAGCCGATAAAACACCGGTCCCGGCAGATCCACCAGAGCAGGGCCAGCGCACCGCAAAACGCAATCACGTCCGGCCGAAGAAGCGCCCGGACAAACCCGATCCGGCCGCTCTCGCCGGGCCGCACGGCAAACCGCACCGCCAGATAGATCCAGCCGGCCGCCGCCCCGGCCAGGAACAGCCGGGGGGCCAGGAACAGCCCGCCCGCAAGCCCCAGCAGGTAGGCCGCGACGGACGCGCCGCCCAGCACCAGAGGGGCCAGCTCGGCAAAGCGGCGGCCGGTACGGGCTGCCAGCGCCAGCGGCATCGGCAGCACCAACAGGGAGAACAGAATAAACGGCATGGAAAGGGAGCCTCCTTTTGCAGCAAGTAATTCCTTTGCCATTATACAGGAGAAAGGCTGTCAAACAAATAGGAAATCCAAGAATTTGGTTTAATGTTTGCTGAATTCGGCATAAAGTTGAAAACAAAAGGATACATTTCGCCGGTGCGGCGGAACATCCCGGCGGCGATAGGCACTTGTATCCGGAAACAATCTGGAGTATACTCTAACCAGTCTCGACCGACCGGTCGGTCGGAAGGGGCCCGTTCGCTCATCCAAAAAGGAGAAACGCAAACCGTATGTCGAAATTTTGTGTAAAAAAGCCCTATACCGTGGTAGTGGCGGTGGTGCTTGTGCTGGTGCTGGGCGTCATCAGCTTTATGAACATGACCACCGATCTGCTGCCTTCTCTGGAGCTGCCCTATGTGGTGGCGGTGACCACCTATCCCGGCGCCAGTCCGGAGAAGGTGGAAAAGTCGGTCACCGAGGTGCTGGAATCCGCGTTCGGCACCGTGAACGGGGTGGCCAACCTGTCCAGCGTGTCCAGTGAAAACATGAGCATGCTGATTCTGGAATTTGAAAGCGGCACCAATATGGATACCGCCATGGTGAACCTGTCCACCGCTGTGGACCAGGTCAGCAGCTATCTGCCGGATACGGTATCCAGCCCGATGCTGCTGCAGATCAGCCCGGATATGCTGCCGGTGGTGGTGGCCAGCGTGGACATGGAGGGCATGGACATCTACGAACTGACCCAGTTCGTGCAGGAGGACGTGACCCCCTATCTGGAACGCCAGGCCGGCGTGGCCAGCGTGGACGGCACCGGCCTTGTGGAAAAGACGGTGGAAGTGCGGCTGGACCAGGCGCGCATTGACGCCCTGAACGACAAGGTGCTGGCCAGCGTCAGCGACAAGATGGACGAGGCGCAGGCTGAACTGGCCGATGCGAAGCAGAAGCTTGCCGACGGTAAGGCCGAGCTGGACAGCGCCCATACCAAGCTGGAGGACACCCAGACCCAGACCGGCGACGAACTGGCCCAGGCCAGCGCCCAGGTGGACGCGGCGGTGGCCCAGGCCAGCGCCCTGGCCAGCCAGGTGACCAGCCTGCAGGCCAGCAAGGCGGCGCTGGAGGCGGAGCGGGAGATGCGCTACAAGGCCATGGTGGCTATGGCGCAGGCTGCAGACCCGGATGTGGACTCGAACGATGAAGATGCGGTGTGCAAGGCGGTGCAGGGCATCGCAGCCGGTATGCAGGCAACCTATGAAAGCATTACACAGTTGCCTGGCGTGACGGATGACACCACCCTGGAATCTCTGCTGAACAGCCTGCCGGATGATCCCACTCTGAAAGCGCAGTTGCAGGCCCTGATCGCCCAAGGCTGTACCACTGTGGGCAGCATCAAAGAAATGGCCGGCACGATCGGTGCCATGCCCGGTCGCCTGGATGAGATCGACGCGGCCCTTGCCAATCTTTCCACCGAGATCACCGCCGCCGAGATGATGAAAAAGGCGGCGGACGAGGGCCTG
The DNA here is from genome assembly GCF_002160955.1 of Gemmiger sp. An120. GTDB lineage: Bacteria > Bacillota > Clostridia > Oscillospirales > Ruminococcaceae > Gemmiger_A > Gemmiger_A avium. The sequence continues at coordinate 184,217 of NZ_NFLN01000003.1, read as the reverse complement.
ACCAAGGCCAAGGACTACTATGCCCAGATCGAGGCGGGCAAGATCGCCGCCGCGGCGGGCTTTGGGGCGGGCACGGCCCAGATCGCCTCTTCCCGCACCGCGCTGGAGGAAGCGGAGCAGCAGCTGGAGGACGCACAGAGCCAGCTGGACGATGCCCGCACCGCCGCGCTGGAGAACGCCGACATTACCGGCCTGCTCTCCGGCAAGACCATTGCCGGTATCCTGACCGCCCAGAACTTCTCCATGCCTGCCGGGTACATTGAAGGTTCCGACGGCAAGCTGATGCTGCGGGTAGGCGATGAGTTCGCCAGCCTGGAAGAGCTGGAAAACACCCTGCTGGTCCATATGGACATCGACGGGGTGGGGGATGTGCGGCTGTGCGATGTGGCCGATGTGGTGGTCACCGACAACGCGGCCGACAGCTATGCCCGGGTCAACGGCAACCAGGCGGTGATTCTGTCGGTGTCCAAGTCCAGCACCGCCGGCACCTCCGACGTGTCCAAAGCGGTGAACGAGGCCATTGAGGAACTGGAAGCCAAATACGAAGGCCTGCGCATCACTCCGCTGATGGATCAGGGCCAGTACATTGCGCTGATCGTCAACTCGGTGCTGTCCAACCTGGCCTGGGGCGGCGTGCTGGCCATCCTGGTGCTGGCGGTCTTCCTCAAGAGCGTGCGTCCCACCCTGGTGGTGGCGTTCAGCATCCCCATTTCGGTGCTGTTTGCTTTGGTGCTTATGTACTTTACCGGCGTCACCCTGAACATCGTCAGCCTGTCCGGCCTGGCGCTGGGTGTGGGTATGCTGGTGGATAACTCCATTGTGGTCATGGAGAACATCTACCGCCTGCGCGGGCAGGGGATGCCCGCCGCCAAGGCGGCCGTGCAGGGTGCCAAGCAGGTGGCCGCGGCCATTGCGGCCTCCACCCTGACCACCGTCTGCGTGTTCCTGCCCATCGTCTTTACCGAAGGCCTTACCCGGCAGCTGTTTGCGGATATGGGCCTGACCATCGCCTACAGCCTGTGCGCCAGCCTGATCGTGGCCCTGACCCTGGTGCCCACCCTGAGCTCCACCCTGCTGCGCAGCGAAAAGGAAAAGCCTCATCCCTGGTTTGACCGGATGGTGAACGCCTATGAAAAAACGCTGCGCTGGTGCCTGCGCCACAAGGCCGCACCGCTGGCCGGGGCGTTGGTGCTGCTGGTCTTTGCAGCCTGGCAGACCAGCCGCATGGGCCTGGAATTCATGCCCGAGATGGGCGGCAACCAGATGACCCTGACCGCTCAGGTGCCGGACGGCACCACCCGGGAGGACGCCTATGCCCTGGCGGACGAGATCATGGACCGCACCCTGGACCAGCAGGGGGTGGAGTATGTGGGTGCCATGTCCGGCGGCGGCACTTCGCTGCTGGGCGGCGGCAGTTCCGACACGGTGAGCAGCTTCAGCTTCTATATCCTGCTGGATGAAGAGGCCTCCAAGGACAACAGCAAGGTAGCCGCCGCCATCACCGAGGCTACCGCGGATGTGGGGGCCGAGATCAGTATTTCCACCTCCAATATGGATATGTCGGCGCTGGGCGGCAGCGGGCTGCAGCTGCGGGTGGCCGGTGAAGATCTGGACCAGCTGCTGGCGGTCAGCCAGGATATGATGGACCTGCTGGGGCAGGTGGAAGGCTTCACCGACATCACCAACGGCCAGGAAGACGGCGACGACCAGCTGCATCTGATTATCGATAAGGACGCGGCCATGCAGTACGGCCTGACCGTGGCCCAGATCTACAGCGAGCTGTCCACCGCGCTGACCACCGAGACCAGCGCCACCACCCTGACGGTGGGGACGGACTCCTACCCGGTCGTGGTGGTGGATGCCTCCACGGCGCCCAATGCGGACAGCCTGCTGGATTACGCCTTTACCACAACCACCACCGATGAAAACGGCGAGGCGGTGGAGGAAGAACACGCCCTGCGCCAGTTCGCCACCCTGCAGCAGGCCCCCGGCGTGAACGCCATCAACCGGGAAAACCAGGCCCGGTACATCACCGTCAGCGCCACCACGGCCGAGGGCTACAACACCAGCCTGCTGGCCCGCCAGGTGGAGGATGAGCTGGCGGCCTACGAGCTGCCCGAAGGGGTGGATGTGACCATCGAGGGCGAAAGCGCCACCATCGGGGACGCCATGCATGACCTGGTGCTGATGATCCTGCTGGCGGTGGTGTTCATCTACCTGATCATGGTGGCCCAGTTCCAGAGCCTGCTGTCGCCCTTTATCGTGATGTTCACCATGCCCCTGGCCTTTACCGGCGGCCTGCTGGCGCTGCTGATCGCGGGCGAGAGCCTGTCGGTCATCGCCATGCTGGGCTTTTTGGTTCTGGCGGGCGTGGTGGTCAACAACGGCATCGTGTTTGTGGACTACGCCAACCAGCTGCGGCTGGAGGGCATGGAAAAGCGGGAAGCCCTGGTGCAGACCGGCCGCGACCGTATCCGGCCCATTCTGATGACCGCCCTCACCACCATTCTGGCCATGGTGACGCTGGTGTTCAGCACCGACGCCAGCGCGGCCATGAGCCGCCCGCTGGCGCTGGTGACCATCGGCGGCCTGAGCTACGCCACCCTGCTGACCCTGATCGTGGTGCCGGTGCTGTATGACCTGCTGTTCCGGCGTGAGCTGAAAAACGTGGATGTGGGGGATTGATCATGACCTATACCGATAAACAGATCCAGGTGTTCACCGGCGTGCTGGCCCTGGCCCGGCAGGGGGTGGACATGGCCAGCCTGCGGGTGCAGCAGATCGCCGACGCGGCGGGCCTGGGCAAAGGGACGCTGTACGAGTATTTCTCTTCCAAGGAGGAGATCCTGGCCGGCACCGTCCACTGGAGCCTGACCCAGATTCTGAACCGGCTGGACCGGATCATGGCCGAACCGGGCAGCTTTGAGGCCCACGTGGCCGGGATGCTGCGGGCGCTGTGGGATACCATGCTGGGGGATGCTACCGTCTATCACAGCCTGAGCAACGGCATGCGGGGGGAGAAGCCCGCCTGCTGCCGGTTCACCGAGGCCCAGCAGGATCTGCTGGACCGCCTGCTGGGGCTGGAACGGGCGCTGATTGCCCAGGGCCGGGAGGAAGGCGTGATCCGCGCCGATCTCCCGGAGGACTACTGCCGCTGCGTGGTGGAAACCGCCCTGATGGCCTCCGCCGCCGCGGTACAGGGCCCGGCGGGCAGCCCGGTCCAGGCGGAAAACCTGTGCCGGATGGTCTGCCGCGCCCTGGCCTGAACCGATACCCAATACGCCGGGCCCCGCTTTCCGGAGCCCGGCATTTTTGTGCCCGCCGTCCGGCATTGATCCGGGGCGGCAAACATGATACGCTTACTGTACAGAAAAACGGCGGCGGGGCGCGCCGTGTCAGGAGGGAGAAAACGGATGTTTCGCATCGCCATTGTGGAGGACGAGGACGCCTGCGCCCGGCTGCTGGAGGACTATATCCGCCGGTACGGCGAAACCGCCGGGGACGCATTCCGCACCGACCGCTTCCCCAACGGGCTGGAGTTTATCGAGAACTACCGCCCGGTATACGACGTGATCCTGATGGACATCCGGATGCCGCTGGTGGATGGCATGGAGGCCGCCCGGCGGCTGCGGGCCCAGGATGAGGAGACCGCCCTGATCTTTGTGACCAACATGGCCCAGTACGCCATCAAGGGCTACGAGGTGCAGGCACTGGATTTTATGCTGAAACCGGTGCAGTACTACGATTTTGAGATGAAATTCAGCAAGGCAATCCGCTACTGCCGCAAGCGCAGCGCCGCCGCCCTGTCCTTTGAAGCGGGCGGCACCGTGCACCGGGTACCGGCCCGGGACGTAAGCTGCGTGGAGGTTATGAACCACTCCCTGCTGTACCATGTGGGGGACGCGGTATATGAGGTGTACGGCCAGCTGAAAACGGTGGAGGAGCAGCTGGCGGGCGGCGATTTTGTGCGCTGCAGCCAGAGCCACCTGGTCAACCTGCGGCACGTTACCGAGGTGCGGGCCGCCTCGGTGGTGGTGGGCGGCCGGGAAGTGCCCCTGAGCCGCCGCAAGCGCAAGGAGTTTTTGCAGGCGCTGGCGGATTATATGGGAGGTGGATTCTGATGGGCCAGTGGGGCGAGTACCGGTTCTTTTTCAACTATTACCATATCCAGCTGCTGGCCGCGGAATTCCTGATCTGCTGGCATCTGCCGCTGCGCCGCCGCTGCCGGCTGCCCAAGGCGGCCGCCTGGCTGTGCTATGCGGGCTTTCCCTTTCTGCTGCAGTGGCTGCTGAACTACGACGAAAACCTGCTGGAAACCTGGTATTCCCTGGGATTTGTGGGCATGATGGCCCTGTCCGGGGTGCTGCTGTGGTTCTGGTTCCGGTTCCGTTCCCTGAAAGAACTGGCCTTTTACACCATGGCCGCCTGCATCCTGCAGCATCTGGTGTACAGCACCTCCCAGCTGGCCTGCGTGACGCTGGGCGTTTCGGCCGAATTTCCCGGCCAGGTTCTGGAAACGGTGGTGCTGGCGGGGCTGTACGCGCTGTTCTACCTGATCTTCGGCCGCCGCCTGGAACCGGGCGACGACGTGGGGGTGCGCAGCGACGTGCTGGTGGGCTTCTCGATGGTGTCGGTGTTTGTGGTCTACTTTTTCAGTTTGTGGGCACGCCTCCGGGAGCCGGTCACCGTCAGTTCCTCTTTCTTTGAAAGCCTGTGCTGTGTGCTGCTGCTGTTTCTGCAGTTTGGCCTGTTTGAGCGCAGCAAGCTGCAGCAGCAGAACGCCATCCTGCAGCAGATCCTGCATCTGGAGCAGGAACAGCACCGCACCTCCACCGAAAACATCGAGCTCATCAACCGGAAATGCCATGACCTGAAACACCAGATTTCGGCGCTTCGGTATATCGACAGCCGCAAGGAACAGGAGGAGAGCATCCGCCAGATCGAGCGGGCGGTGATGATCTATGACCTGTCGGTCAAAACCGGCAACGATGCGCTGGATATTGTGCTGGCGGAAAAAAGCCTGTACTGCGGCGAGTACAACATCCGCCTGAGCTGCATCGCCGACGGCAGCCGCCTGAACTTCATGGAGGACGCGGACGTATACGCCCTGTTCGGCAACGCCTTTGACAACGCCATCGAGAGCGTCTGCCAGCTGAAGGACCCGGAAAAGCGGGTCATCAGCCTGCATATCTACTGCCGGGGCAGCTGCCTGGCCATCCATATGGAAAACTACTGTGACCATCCGGTAGCCTTTGAGGACGATCTGCCCGTTACCACCAAGGGGGACAAGGACTACCACGGTTACGGTACCCGCAGCATGCGCTGCCTGACCGAGAAATACGGCGGCACCATGACCCTCCGCACCGAGGGGGAACTGTTTGTGCTGAATATCCTGTTCCCGCTGAACAGAAGCTGACCCCCGCCCCGCGCGGGGGCTTTTTGTACCCCGGTACTTGACCGCTTACGAGGAAAAACAGACCGAATACGCCAAAAGCAGCCGGAAATTGGCGCATATTGTGGTATTCTGTGCCCAACGAACAAAACTCTTGTGCAATATGCGGAGGAAGGGGGCGCAGAGCAAATCCGTGTGCACGGCAGAACATGAAGGAGGATGGGCATGAAATCCAAACAATCCCGCAACCGGTTGTGGCACGGGCTTACGGCGGCAGGCTGCAGCCTGCTGGCGCTGATGCTGGCGGGCACCAGCATTGCCACCACCCTGGAAACCCGGATCAACTCGATCCTGGGCACCCGCTCCAGCAAGGTGGTCACCCTGAACGCGGACGAGACCGAAGACACCACCTATTTTACCTCGAATTTCGCCGCCGCCCAGGAGCTGGTGGATTACCGGGAAGAACTGAACAGCCGCATCCAGGCGGAGGGTTCGGTGCTTCTGAAAAATGAAAACAACGCGCTGCCCCTGGGGCAGGACGTGAACGTGACCATGTTCGGCATCGGCAGCGTCAGCCCGGTGTACTGCGGGTCCAGCGGCGGCGGTGTAATCAAGAACACCGACCAGATCGTTCCCATCGGCACCGCCTTTGAAGAGAGCGGCATCCATGTAAACGATACCGTGCGCCAGTGGTACATCGACACCGCCATCCCGGAGAACTGCGTCTTTACCTCCACCGGCCGGGACGGCACCGTCACCCAGGAAGGCCCCTGGGAGAACGAGGCCGTGGAACTGGCCGCCCGCACCGACGGTGCGCTGGAGGCGGACGCTTCCGCCGCCTTTGCCGGTTTCCGTGACAGCTACGCCCAGTACGGCGACGCAGCCATCGTGGTGCTCTGCCGCCAGGAGGGCGAGGGCAGCGACCTGCCGGAGGGCAGCCTGGCCCTCACCGAAGAGGAGCGCGCCCTGATCGCCGAGGCCGAGGCCAACTTCGAAAAGGTGATCGTGCTGCTCAACGGCAGCGCCGCCATGGAGATCGAGGAACTCAAGCAGGACCCGCAGGTGGACGCCATCCTGTGGGTGGGCGAGCCGGGCACCCACGGCTTCTACGGCGTGGCCCAGCTGCTCACCGGTGAGGCCAACCCCTCCGGCCATCTGCCGGATACCTACGCGGTGGATTCTACCTCTTCGCCGGCCTACCAGAACGCCGGCGACTTCACCTTCGCCAACGCGGAGGCCGAGGGCCTGGACAGCTACGGCAGCTACTACATCGTGCAGGCCGAGGGCATCTACCTGGGCTACAAGTACTATGAAACCCGCTATGAAGACTGTGTGCTGGGCAGCGGCAACGCGGATTCCGCCACCGGCGCCTTCGCCAGTGAGGACGGCTGGAACTACAACGAGGAAGTTTCCTACGGCTTCGGCTACGGGCTTTCCTACACCACCTTCTCCCAGACGCTGGACAGCGTGACGGTGGACGAGGACGCCCAGACCGTGACCGCCCGGGTCACCGTCACCAACACCGGCGACGTGGCCGGCAAGCAGGCGGTGCAGGTGTACGCCCAGTCCCCCTACACCGACTACGACCGGGAAAACCAGGTGGAAAAGGCCTCGGTGCAGCTGCTGGGCTTTGACAAGACCGGCCTGCTGGAGCCCGGCCAGTCCGAGACTGTGGAAGTGGTCATGGACCTGAAGTACCTGGCCAGCTACGACTATGTGGGCGCCAAGACCTACATTCTGGACGCCGGCGACTACTACTTTGCGGTGGGCAACGGCGCCCACGACACGCTGAACAACATCCTGGCCGCCAAGGGCTACACCACCGCCGACGGCATGGACTACGACGGCGACGCGGCGCTGGCCTCCCTGTGGGTGCACGACGCGCTGGACACCACCAGCTTCTCCACCGGCTACGACGGGGTGACCCCCATCACCAACCAGTTGGATGACGCCGACTACAACTACTGGAAACCCGATACCGTGACCTATCTGTCCCGCAGCGACTGGAGCGGCACCTGGTCCGAGGGCTACGAGGGCCTGGAGGCCACCGCTGAGATGCTGCCCTGGCTGAAAGAAGAACAGTACGAGCCGGGCAGCAGCGATACCTCGTCCATTGTGACCGGTTCCACCGAGACCAATTACAGCCTGATCACCATGCGGGGCGCGGACTACGACGATCCCCTGTGGGAGAGCCTGCTCAACCAGATGACCCTGGAGGAGATGGCAGCCCTGGTCACCGACGCCTGCGAGCATACTGTGGCGGTGGATTCCATCCAGTACGGCGGCAGCCTGGACAAGGACGGCCCGGTGGGCTACGACGCCCATTTCAGCACCAATCCCGAGGATGCGTATCACATCTCCGACAGCGATTCCGACTATCTGAAAAACTACAACTTTGCCAGCATGAACACCGAGCCGGTGCTGGCAGCCACCTTCAACCCGGATCTGGCCGCCGAGCGGGGCGCGCTGAACGGTGAGGACTCTCTGTGGAGCGGCTACACCGAGATCTGGGCCCCCGGCCTGAACCTGCACCGCACCCCCTACTCCGGCCGCAACTACGAATACTATTCCGAAGACTCCATGCTCAGCAACATCATGGGCGCGATCGTCTGCGCCGAGGGCCAGAAGTACGGCAATGTGGCTGGCCCGAAGCACTTTGCGTTCAACGACCAGGAGACCCACCGGCAGGGTGTGGCCACCTTCCTGAACGAGCAGGCGGCCCGCGAGCTGCAGCTGCGCGCCTTTGAGGGCGCCTTCCTGCCCGATGAGGGCGGCGCCATGGGCACCATGACCGCCTTCAACCGGATCGGCGTGGTGCATGTGACCTATTCCTCCGCGCTGCTGCAGAACATCCTGCGGGGCGAGTGGGGCTTCACCGGCTACAACATCACCGACTTTGCCTTCAAGGAACTCATGTACCCCTACGCTTCCATGGCGGCGGGCACCAACGCCTTTGACAACATGATCAGCGACTACAGCGCCATCAACGCTTCGTACCTGTCCACCGATCTGAAACTGCTGGAGGCGGTGCGGGAATCCTGCCACCGGATCCTGTATACCTATGTGAACAGCAACGCCATGAACGGCGTGTCGGCCAATTCCCGTATCGTCAGCGTCACCCCCTGGTGGAAGACCGCCCTTTACGGCGCCGACGCGGTGATCGCGGCCTTTGCCCTGGTAAGCCTGGCCGGGTATCTGGTCACCCTGGCGGGCGTGGCGCGCAAGAATAAAGAAGGGAGCAACCTGTGATGACGCAATTTTTGAAAAAACAGGCCGCGGGCTTCTATCTGTCCGCCCTTTCCATCCTGCTGGCGGCCGTGTCGGCCGTTGCCTGCGCGGTGCTGGCGCAGGACGGGGAAAACACCCCCGCCCTGATCTATCTGCTCACGGCGGCAGGGGTGGTGCTCACCCTGGCGGCGGCAGCCTTCAGCCGCACCCGCACCGGCCTGGCGGTGTATAATACCTCCCCGGCCGCGGCGGCGGTGCTCTACGCCCTGTGCCTGGCGGTGCTGCTGCTGGGCCGTCTGGAATGGCTGGGCGGCCTGATGGCCCACAACGCCAACTTTGCCCCCATGCATACCGCCTTTTACGTGACCATAGCCCTGTATGTGGTCACCATGCTGATCAGCATCGCGGCCAGCTTCTGCAAGCAGGTCCGGGACTGATCCCGTAGCACGCCGCGGGGTGCGGACGGCCGCTGCGCCGCCCGCGCCCCGCTGGCTGTTCCCAAGCAAACCAACCGAAAGGAGAGAGATCCGCTGTGCGAGCGATCCCTTTAATGACAAACTGGACCTTCCGCCGTCTGGGCGAAGAGCAGGCGGGCGAGCGGGCCCCGGCCGTGCCGGTCACGCTGCCCCATGACGCCATGCTGGACGAGCCCCGCACCCTGCTCAGCGCGGGCGGGGTGAATACCGGCTGGTACGAGGGCCGTGATTACGAGTACACCCGCATCCTGCCCCTGCCCGCCGAGGCCGAGGGCAAAAGCCTGATCCTGGAATTTGAGGGGGTGTACCACAACGCCGAGGTATGGGTCAATGGCCGCCAGGCGGCGTTCCGCCCCTATGGCTACACCAACTTCTGCGTGGATCTGGAGGGGCTCGTGCGCTTCGGGCAGGACAATGAGCTGCGGGTGATTGCCCGCAACGCCGACCAGCCCAACAGCCGCTGGTACAGCGGCGCGGGCATCTACCGGCCGGTTACCCTCTGGGTGGGCGGGGCGCAGCATATCCTGCCCGCCGGGCTGCGGGTGCGAACCCTGGCCATCGGGCCCGCCCGGCTGGAGATCGACCTGTTCACCCGGGGCGACGGTCCCGCCGAGATCGACATCCTGGACGGAGAAACCTGCCTGCAGACTGTGCGGGGCGAGGTGACCGGCGGCCGCCTGACCCTGCAGACCACCCTGCCCGACGCCCGCCTGTGGACCCCCGGCCAGGCCAACCGGCTGTACACCTGCCGGGCCCGGTTTGCCGGGGACGAGGCGGCAGCGGATTTCGGCGTGCGCACGCTGGACTGGGGCCCTCAGGGGTTGCGGATCAACGGGCAGCGGGTGATCCTGCGGGGCGCCTGCATCCACCATGACAACGGCATTCTGGGGGCCTGTGCCTACCCGGAGGCGGAGGCCCGCAAGGTGCGGCTCATGGCCGAAAACGGCTACAACGCACTGCGCAGCGCCCACAATCCCTGTTCCAGGGCGCTGCTGGACGCCTGCGACCGGCAGGGCATGCTGGTGATGGATGAATACGTGGACGCCTGGTACATCCACAAGACCCAGTACGACTATGTGAACTACCTGTCCGAGTGGTGGCGGCAGGATTTGCAGGACATGGTGGACAAGGACTACAACCATCCCAGCGTGATCCTGTACTCCACCGGCAACGAGGTATCCGAGACGGCCCAGCCCCGGGGCATCGCCTTCACCGGCGAGATGACCCGCTATCTGCACAGCCTGGACGCCACCCGGCCGGTCACCTGCGGGGTCAACATCTTCTTCAACTTCCTGAGCGCGGCGGGCTTCGGCGTGTACAACGACGAAAAGGCCCGCAAGGAGGCGGAACAGGCCGAGCGCCTGCGCCGGGAGGGCAAGCTGGTGCGGCAGAAAGCCGTGGGCAGCGAGTTTTTCAACAACCTGGCCGGCCTGCTGGGGGATAACGCCATGAAGGTGGGGGCCACCCTCTATCCCTGCGACCTGAAAACCCGGGACGCCTTTGCCAATATGGACGTTGCCGGCTACAACTACGGCATCTACCGGTACGGGCATGACCTGAAAAAATACCCCGACCGGCTGATCCTGGGCACCGAGACCTTCTGCCGGGACGCCTGGCGCTTCTGGGAACAGGTGCAGGATGAGCCCCGCCTGCTGGGCGACTTCGTCTGGTCCGGCATGGACTACCTGGGCGAGGTGGGCGTGGGCGCCTGGGAATACCGGGATTACGCCCCGGACTTCTCCCATGGGCCCGGCTGGGTCACCGCCGGCTCCGGTCGGGTAGACCTGACCGGCAGCCCGCTGGGCGAGGCCCTGTATACCCGGGTGGTTTTCGGGCAGGCGAACGGCCCGCTGATGGCGGTCTGCCCGGTGAACCATACCGATGACCGGCATTCCCCCTCGGCCTGGAAGATGTCCAATGCCTTGCCCAGCTGGTCCTGGAACGGGTGCGAGGACCGTCCGGCCCGGGTGGAGGTCTATGCCCGGGCCGCGTGGGTGGAACTCTGGCTCAACGGCGAGCGGATCGCCCGCCGCCGGGCCAGCCGTACCTGCCGCACCCTGTTCCGGGTCAAATACCGCCCCGGTACGCTTGTCGCGGTATCCCGGAACGAGGCGGGCCGGGAGCTGGGCCGCTGCACCCTGCGCAGCGCCGGTTCCGACACCTGCCTGCAGGCTGTTCCCGAACAGGCGGCCCCCGCGCCGGGCGGGCTGTGGTATGTGCGCCTGCGCTACACCGACCACGCCGGCCTGGTCAAGCCGCTGGAGCGGGGCGTGATCCAGGTGGAGGTGCAAGGCGGCAGCCTGCTGGGGCTGGGAAGCGCCTGCCCCTACAGCGAGCGCGGCTACCGCGGCCGGGAAACCGATACCTATTACGGCGAGGCGCTGGCCATCGTCCGGGCTGACCCGGAGGCGGACTGCGTGACCCTGACCGCCCGGGACGGCCGGTACAGCACCTCGGTGACCGCCCGGCCGGCGGCGGAAAGGAGCAGCCAATGACCCCTGTGCAGAAAACCGCCGGCGGCTTTGCCGCCCGGCATCCCCGGCTGGCCCGGCTGGGATTCCAGTTTGTCAAATTCTACCTGGTCTCCCTGCTGGTCACCCTGTTTCAGTATCTGACCCTGACCTTTTTGCCCGGCCTGATCGACCGGTATACCAACTGGTGTTCCATTCCCTGCCAGTTGATCCATCTGGATTTCTGGATCATCGACACCTATGTGTTCGACTATCCGGTCACCGGCGACGCCACCGGCGGCATGGGATATTTTGCCGCCTTTGCCATCACCCTGTTTCTGGCCCAGTGCATCAATTTCCCCATCCAGCGCAACGTAACCTTCCACTCCCACGGCAACGTGGCGCGGCAGATCGCCTGGTATGTGGTGGCCTGGGTGGTGATCACGGTGGTGTGCAGCATGCTCATGTCCCTGTACCTGCCGCTGTGCCGGGCCTGGCTTCCGGTATCGGTGTACAACGTGATCATCACGGTGATCAACGGCGGGGTGCAGATGGTGATCTATTTCCCCATTCTGAAGATTATCTTTCCGGAGGAAAAACCGGCAGCCTGACCGCTGCCCCACACAAAACACAGCGCCGGGCCTTTCGGGGCCCGGCGTTGTGTTTTGCCACCCCGGATGGTACAATGAAAAAAACGACCGGAAAGGGGAAACGCAGATGGACTGGTTCCTTTCGGTGGACGGGGGCGGCACCAAAACCGCCCTGCTGCTGCGCCGCGCGGACGGCCAAGAATACCGGGCCCGCAGCGGGGCGTCCAGCATCAAGTCGGTGGGGGAGTGCGCCGCCCGGCAAAACCTGGCCCGGGGCCTGGATGAACTGTGGGCGGCCAGCGGCGCCGGCCCGGATTCCGTAACCCACGGGGTGTTCGGCATGTCCGGCTGCGACAGCCCGGAGGACGAGGCCGTCTACCGGACCATGATCGAATCGCTGGGCTGGCGGCCGGGGCGGTATACCCTGTGCAACGACGCGCTGCCCGCCTTTTTTGCCGCGGCCGATCCGCCGGGGGTGGTGCTGATCGCCGGTACCGGTTCCATCGCCATGGGGGTGGACCGGCAGGGCCGCACGGTGCGCGCGGGCGGCTGGGGCTACGGCTTCAGCGACCTGGGCAGCGGCTGGTGGCTGGGCTGCCGGGCGCTGGAACAGGCCCTGCTGTACTGCGACGGCTGCCGGCCCTACCGCCCCTGGCTGGAGGAGGTGGCCCGGGCGCTGGGCGCACCCTGCCTGGAACAGCTGCCCGGCACAGCCACCACCCTGGACAGGGCCGACCGGGTAGCGGCGCTGGCGTCGGTAGTGCTGGGCGGCGAACCTGACCCGAACAAGGACGCGATTCTGGCCCGGGGCGCGGCCCATCTGGCGGCGCTGGTGCAGGCTGCCGCCAAAAAGCTGGGGGAGCAGCCCGGTGCACCGCTGCGGCTGGTGCTCACCGGCGGCTGTATGCGCAGCAGCCGGTATGCGGCGCTGGTGCGGCAGGCCCTGCCCGCCGGGCTGCAGAACGCTCTGGTTCCGGCGGGGGAGGACCCGGCGGAGGGCGGTATCCGGATGGCAAAGCGCGCGGCGGCGCGTAACGGATAAGAAAAGGAGAATCAACTGTGCGGCAAAAGATTGCGGCGGGCGAAAAGCTCGTCTACACCGGCAGCCTGCTCGGCCAGAACATGATCTACAGCTTTGTGACCATGTACATTATGTTCTTCTTCACCGACCTGCTGCGCATCCCTTCCCAGAGCGTTACCGTCATCATGGTAGCGGCCAGCCTGTGGGACGCGGTCAATGACATCCTCATGGGCATGATCGCCGACCGCACCAAGACCCGCTGGGGCAAGTTCCGGCCCTATCTGCTGGCAGGCCCGGCGGTCATCCTGCTCACCACCATCTTCTGCTTCACCCACTTCGGCGGTTCCCCGGCGGGCACCGTGGCGGTGGCGGCGGTGTGCTATGTGTGCTGGGGCATGTCCTACACCGTCTATGACATCCCCATCTGGGCCATCTCCTCGGTCTGCTCCCGGGATGCGGACGAGAAAAACGGCATGGTCACCCTGGGCAAGATCGGCGGCACCCTGGGCACCGTGGTGGTGTCGGTGGGCAGCGTGTCGCTGCTGGGGCTGTTCGGCGGTGAGCGCAGCGCCGGGGCCTATACCGCGGCGGCCGCCGTGGTGGCCGGCGTGGGCGCGCTGCTCATGCTGCTCAGCGGCTTCTTTGTCAAGGAGCGCATCCAGCCCGCTGCCACCGGTGTGCCCTTTAAAAAGAACATTCACACCATTCTGGACAACGCCCCGCTGAAAGCCCTGATGGTCGCGTTGCTGATCGTCAACATGGTCAACAACCTGCGGCAGGTAGCCCAGATGCATTTTGCGGTGTATGTGTGGGGGGATTCCGGCTACGTCACCTGGATCGGGCTGAGCCTGGTGCTGGGGATGGTCTTCGGCATGGCGGTCTCCCCGGCGCTGATCCGCCGCTTTGATAAAAAACATATCTTCCTGGCCGCCTGTGCCGGGGGTGCGGTGTCCAGTACTCTGCCCTTTGTGCTGGGCGGGGGCCCGGCGGTGGGGCTGGTGCTGCTGGGGGTCAGCTTCTTCTTTACCGGCCTTACCACCATCTGCAGTACCTCCATGCTCATGGACACCACCCGGAACACCGGGCGGAAGCAAAGCAGGATTTACAGCTTTTGAACGCTCAGAAGATGGGGGAACATGAAGCGGAGATTGAAAAAATCAAAAATGTGTTCCTTGCTATCCTGCGGGACATTAAGAAAGATATTGACAACGGGGAACAGCCGGGGGAAGCTGTGACCGCTGCTATGTTCCAAGCCATGCGGGACGCACTGGCGGGGCAGAAACAAAAACCACTTTCCATTGATGATGTAACGGCGATGATAGCCGGACGGATTGGACAGCTTACGCCGATGGATGAGGAAACCGTTGATTTGTTCCAGCAGTTTGCGAAAAAGATGATTGAGCAGGCGGGAGAATAATCCTTTAGTCAAATTCGCGAAATTTACATAGGCTTTTATGCAAGGCAGAAAATCGAAATTAAATTGCCTTGAGAATACGTAAAGGAGATAAAGAAGATGAAAGATGACAAAATGAAAATCGAACAGCGATTGCAGAACATGAAAAAATTTTATATTAAAGCGGGTGAACTAATCGATAAATTGCCTGACGCAATTCCAGAAAAAACACGTTCAATGTTAAAGGACACAATTTTAGGCGATAAGGATCTTAAGCGTTTAATGGAGGGTATTGACTCTCATAGACCGCCCAGGTTTTTTTTAATAGGAAGAACCGGGGTAGGGAAAAGCAGTCTGATTAATGCTTTGTGTGGTGCATATGTCGCTGGGGTAAGTGATACCAAAAGTTGCACAGAAGGCGCACAAATCTATGAGTGCAAAGATGGCGACAGAGTATTGATGGAAATTCTTGACACAAGAGGAATTGCTGAGTCGGAAAGCTTAGACGATAAAGTTACAGCCGAAGAAATGCTTATTGAACAAATAAATGAATTTTCACCAGATGTGGCAATTTTTATGCTAAATTGTACTCATCGCGATGATGTGAATACAGATGTTGAATTTCTTAAAAAGGTGTCCAAAGAATATGCCAAAGTAAATAAATTACAATTACCAATAGTTGTTGTAATCAATAAATGTGACGAAATGGCACCTTCCCGCTTTAAGAACCCTGTAGAATATCCAGAAAACAAAATAAATAAAATTAACGAGGTAGTCCAATATTACAAGGGAATTATAGTAAAAAATGGGCTTAAGATAGATAATATAATTGCTGTTTCCTCGTTGATAGATTGGCAAACGCCAGATGGAATGGAAATCGATGTCGATAGCATAAAGAACCTTCCTAAATATGATATTGATAATCTTCAAATTGCATTTGACGGCAGATATGGAATCGAGGAATTGCTTGATATATTGGAAGAAGCCATCCTCGATTTTGAAGCGCAGATGGGATTGAGGATGGCTTCTCGGTTGAATGAAGTTGTAAAAAGGCTTGCGAAACACTTAAACACTATCTTTTCCGGAATATCTGCGACAGTTGCATTAACCCCCATACCGGTATCTGACATCTATATTTTGTTGATTATTCAAAGTATGTTGGTTTGTTTAATTGCATCGTTGAGTGGCCGTGATATTTCACTCGACACAGGAAAAGAGTTCATTTTTAGTATGGGAGGAATTGCAGGTGCTGGATATGTGTTTAGACTAATCGCACAACAAGCGTCAAAATTCTTAAATGCAATCTTTGTTGGTTCCGGTTCGGCGGTTAGCTCTGGGATAGCTTATATTGGAACATCGGCAATAGGTAAAGCAGCGATAGCATATTACATAGAAAATAAGACTATGGATGAAGCAAAAAAGCAATTTGAAAAGGCGAAGCAAGAGCACAATAAATCTTGAGTAAAAATTAGCCTTTACAAAGGGTTAGCAAAGCCAGCCGAGCCAGTCAACGGTCAAGATGAACGGCGCATTTCATGCACCGCCGTTGACAGTCCCGTCTGTCTTTACTGATGGGCAATCAAGGCGGGAAAGCCCTAAAATGGCTTCCCGCCCATTTCAATTATGAGAAAAGAAACATTCCCACATCAGAAAGAGAGTGGCCAAGCACTTTGAGGGATTGGCCGCCTTGTTCACCCATTCAGCGGGGCGGCGGTCAAGGCCGGGTGTAAACCTGTTCATTTCAGCCTTGACGGTTCCCCGCTGTCCCGCTACTTTTCCGGGAGTGTAGCCACAACTTCGGGACACTTTGTCCACAAGTCGGAGCGTAGGACGAGGGACGGGGGCTTTTATATACGCCCAGTCTGCTGTTGAAAACAGACCTGCGCTTACGGCTCCACGCCACACAAGCACAGCCCTGTTTTCCTGTCGCTTCAAATGCCCTTGCCCTCCACGGCGGCAACGGCATTTTCACGGCAACGCCGACAGAGCGTATAACACACTACACTTTGCTTCGCAAAGTCGTGTGCCAAATGGGGGCGTTGCCCCCTTTGGAAACCCCCACAAGAAAAGGCGGTACGCTACCCCTCCACGGGGCGCATACCGCCTTTTCTTGTTATCCAGCCCTCCGGCTGTATCGGTTGAGCAAAAGTCAGCGTGGGATTGATGTGGTATCTTTATCTAAGTGAACCCCCCGTTCCCATTTGCTCACTGCCCGGTCGGTCACCGCCAGCTGCCGGGCCAGGTCTTTCTGGGTCATGCCCCGGCCGGTGCGCAGCTGCCGGATCAGGGCGCCGGTTTTCTGGTTGTCCATGGATATCCCTCCTGTCGGTTTCAGTATACCCGATCCCGCCGCAAAAGGCATCAAACCATTGGTTGATCGTTGACCCAAACCTGGAAAAGTGGTACACTTGTCTCAAACAGGAACGGCCGCCGGCCGGAAAGGGAGATGCATATGACCTACGCAGAAATGTTTGCCAGAGCCAAAGCGCTGCTGGAAAGCGCCGACGCGGGCGCCGTGCAGGGGCACCTGGCGTACCAGTTCAATGTGACCGGGGAAGCCGCCGGGGTGTTCTATGTAGAGGTAAAGGACGGCCAGGTTCATGTGGAGCCCTACGACTACAAGGACCGGGACGCCCAGTTTACCTGCAGCGCCGAAACGCTGGAAAAGATCGCTTCCGGCAAAACCGACCCGGTGGCGGCGGTGATGATGGGCAAGCTGAAAGTAGAGGGCAGCATCGAAAAGGCACTCAAGCTGAAAGACCTGCTCAAAAAATAAGCGGCATACAGCTACCTTATATATAAAGGAAAAGGGCATCGCGGCGGAAAAATGACAAAAAACTTCGCCGGGGGCTTGACAAACTCAGGATTATCAGGTATAGTAATCAGGCACGCTGATGTTGCGTGTCTGATTTATAGGGGTATAGCTCAGCTGGTAGAGCAGCGGTCTCCAAAACCGCGTGCCGAGGGTTCGAATCCTTCTGCCCCTGCCAAAATCGCCGGTTCCGCAAGGGACCGGCGATTTTTCTTTATCACCATAACAAAACGGGAGCAGACCGCAGTCTGCTCCCGTTTGTACTATCTGGTTTACAGGATCGGGATGCCCGCTTTCCGGCAGGCGGCCAGGGTGGCGGCGTCCCACACGCTGGACTGTACCTCGCCGATGTGGGCGCAGCCCAGCAGCAGCATGCACAGCCGGCTCTGGCCGATGCCGCCGCCGATGGTCAGGGGCAGTTCGCCAGCCAGCAGCGCCTTGTGGAAGGGCAGCGAACGCCGGGCGTCGCAGCCGGCGGCGGTCAGCTGCTTGTCCAGGCTCTCCGGGCTTACCCGGATACCCATGCTGCTCACCTCAAAGGCCTTGCCCAGGGTCTCGTTCCAGAACAGCAGATCGCCGTTCAGCTGCCAGTCGTCGTAGTCGGGGGCGCGGCCGTCGTGGGGCTTGCCGCTCTTCAGCGGCGCGCCGATCTGCATCAGGAATACCGTACCCGCTTCTTTGCAGATGGCATCCTCCCGCTGCTTGGGGGTCAGGTCGGGCCAGCGGTCCTCCAGCTCCTGGGTGGTCAGGAAGGTCACCTCACGACGCAGCGCCGGTACCCGTTCCAGCACCGGGAACATCGCCCGCAGGGTGGTCTCGGTGGAGATGATGGCCTGCACGATCTTGTCGGCCACCTGCCGCAGATAGGCCTGGGTGCGCTGGTCGGCGGTGATGATCTTTTCCCAGTCCCACTGGTCCACATAGATCGAGTGCAGGTTGTCCAGCTCCTCGTCCCGACGGATGGCGTTCATGTCGGTGTACAGGCCGGTGTCCGGGGCAAAACCGTACTGGTGCAGCGCCAGCCGTTTCCATTTGGCCAGGCTGTGCACCACCTGGGCGTGGGTGGCGGTGTCCCGGATCTCAAAATCCACCGGGCGCTCCACCCCGTTCAGGTCGTCGTTCAGACCGGTGGAGGCCTCCACAAACAGCGGCGCGGATACACGCCGCAGGTTCAGCGCCCCGCACAGGGTATCCTCAAAAATGCGCTTGATCAGGCCGATGGCCTTCTGCGTCTCATACAGGCTCAGCGCCGGGGCGTAGCCCTCCGGCAGATACAGCTTGCTCATGGTGACGCTCCCTTCCTCTTTAGTGTGCTAAAATTATGCCACATCGGCGGCCAAATGTCAAAACACCTTTTCACGACTTTACAAACTGCCCGCAAAATGCTATATTTAAGTATATCGACTTGGTATATTTCAGGAGGTGCCCGCTTTGCATATTACGCAGGAATCCGATTACGCAGTGCGCATTGTGTTCTGCCTGGCTCGCGCGGGGGTGCGGATGGACGCCCGCAGCATCAGCGAACAGATGTGCGTTACGCTGCGCTTTTCCCTCAAGATCCTGGGCAAACTGGCCCAAAGCGGCATTGTGGCCAGCTACAAGGGCAACCGGGGCGGCTACGAACTGGCCCGCCCTGCCAGCGAGATCACCCTGCTGCAGGTGATCGTGGCGGTGGAAGGCCCCTACCGGCTGTGCCGCTGCGTGGGCCCCGAAGGGGCAGGGGAGTGCAGCCGGGGTGCTTCGGGCTGCTGCTCGTTCCAGCGGGTGTTCGGCCGCATCAGCGATACCATTAATAAGGAACTGGACGGCGTGACCTTCCAGGATCTGCTGGAGGATGAACAGGCTTCGACCACTGCATGACAGAAAAGTTACACTTGCCCGGGCGTACCACGTCCGGGCAAAATTTTTTGCAAAAACTTCAAAAAATGGCTTGACACTGCGGTTTTCGGACACTATAATGGATTAGTCTAAAATAATGGAATAGAACGCCCAAAAGAAAATGTTTTGCACAAAAAACTGGCGAAAGTTTGTGAAAAACAACCAATCACAGGATTTGTCAAGCGTTTTGGTTGTGCGTTTTTACCAAATGCAGTCAATAGTCAAGGATAGGAGTGGTCGCTTTTTATGATGAAGGTCAAGCCCGTAAAGCTCGGCAGCACCCAGCGCATGAGCTTTTCCCGCATCGACGAAGTCATCGAGATGCCCAACCTGATCGAGGTGCAGAAGAACTCGTATCAGTGGTTCCTGGACGAGGGCCTGAAAGAGGTCTTCAAGGACATCTCCACCATCGAGGACTACACCGGCAACCTGGTGCTGGAGTTTATCGACTACCGGCTGGACAAGGAGCCCAAGTATTCCATCAAAGAATGCAAGGAGCGGGACGTGACCTACGCCGCGCCCCTGCGGGTGACCGCCCGGCTGCTGAATAAGGAGACCGGCGAAGTCAAGGAGCAGGAAATCTTCATGGGCGATTTCCCGCTGATGACCGATGCGGGCACCTTTGTCATCAACGGCGCCGAGCGCGTCATCGTCAGCCAGCTGGTCCGCAGCCCCGGCGTCTACTTCGGCGAGAGCTACGACAAGACCGGCAAGAAGCTGTTCACCGCCACCATGAACCCCAACCGGGGCGCCTGGCTGGAGTATGAGACCGATTCCAGCGACGTGTTCTATGTCCGTATCGACAAGAACCGCAAGCTGCCGGTCACCGTGCTGATCCGTGCCCTGGGCCTGTCCACCGATGAGCAGATCAAGGACGTGTTCGGCGAGGACGAGCGCATCCTGGCCACCCTGGAAAAGGATACCACCCACAACGAGGAAGAGGGCCTGCTGGAGACCTACCGCAAGCTGCGTCCCGGCGAGCCTCCCACGGTGGAGAGCGCCAAGAGCCACCTGAACGCCCTGTTCTTCGACCCCCGCCGGTACGATCTGTCCCGGTTCGGCCGGTATAAGATGAACAAGAAGCTGGCCCTGGCCCGCCGTATCACCGGCTTTGTGGCTGCCCGCGAGATCGTGGCCCCCCTCACCGGCGAGCTGCTCTGCGCCCCCGGCGAGAAGATCACCCGCGAGATCGCCCAGGCCGCTGAGGACGCCGGCGTATCCGTGGTTTACATCCACACCCCCGACCTGGGTGAGGACGGCCACGAGGTAAAGGTGTTCACCAACGGCACCGTGGATGCCCAGAAGTTCTTCAGCTTCGACGTGACCGAGTGCGGCATCACCGAGCGCGTACGTTTTGACGAGTTGCGCGCCATCCTGGAAGAGACCGACGACGAGGAAGCCCAGAAAGAGCTGCTGGTCAAGAACCATGACAAGCTCATCGGCAAGACCGTCTCGGTGGACGACATCTTCGCTTCCATCAACTACCTGAACGGCCTGGACCACGGCGTGGGCGTCACCGACGACATCGACCACCTGGGCAACCGCCGTATCCGCAGCGTGGGCGAGCTGCTGCAGAACCAGTTCCGCATCGGCTTCTCCCGTATGGAGCGTGTCATCCGTGAGCGTATGACCCTGCAGGCGCAGGATATGGATATCGTCACCCCGCAGGCGCTGATCAACATCCGCCCCGTGGTGGCCGCCATCAAAGAGTTCTTCGGTTCCAGCCCCCTGAGCCAGTTCATGGATCAGAACAACCCGCTGGCCGAGCTGACCCACAAGCGCCGTCTGTCCGCCCTGGGACCCGGCGGTCTGTCCCGTGACCGCGCCGGTTTCGAGGTCCGTGACGTGCACTACAGCCACTACGGCCGCATGTGCCCCATCGAGACCCCCGAAGGTCCGAACATCGGTCTGATCAGCTACCTGGCTACCTTTGCCAAGATCAACAGCTACGGCTTTATCGAAGCCCCCTACCGCAAGGTGGACAAGGCCACCGGCATCGTCACCGACGAGGTGGTCTACATGACCGCCGACATGGAGGACGAGTACGTAGTGGCCCAGGCGAACGAGCCCCTGGATGAGGAGCACCGTTTCGCCAACGCCCGCGTCAATGTGCGCCGCCGCGACGAGATTCTGGAAATCGAGCGGGAAAAGGTCGACTACATGGACGTAAGCCCCAAGATGGTTGTGTCTGTGGCTACCGCCATGATCCCCTTCCTGGAGAACGACGACGCCAACCGCGCCCTGATGGGCTCCAACATGCAGCGGCAGGCCGTGCCTCTGATGGTCACCCAGCAGCCCATCGTGGCTACCGGTATGGAGTACAAGGCCGCCTGTGACTCCGGCGTCTGCGTGCTGGCCAAGAACGACGGCGTGGTGGAGAAGGTGGACGCGGACAAGATCGTCGTCCGCACCTCCAAGACCACCGTGGACACCTACGAACTGATCAAGTTCATGCGTTCCAACCAGGGCACCTGCGTCAACCAGCGTCCCATCGTGAGCGTGGGCGATGAGATCAAGGCCGGCCAGGTCATCGCGGACGGCCCCGCCACCCGCAACGGCGAGATCAGCCTGGGCAAGAACGCCCTGATCGGCTTCATGACCTGGGAGGGCTACAACTACGAGGACGCCGTCCTGATCAACGAGAAGATCGTCCGTGAGGACGTGTACACCTCCATCCACATCGAGGAGTACGAGCTGGAGGCCCGCGAAACCAAGCTGGGGCCTGAGGAGATCACCCGCGACATTCCCAACGTGGGCGACGACGCTCTGAAGGATCTGGACGAGCGCGGCATCATCCGCATCGGCGCCGAGGTTTCCGCCGGCGACATCCTGGTGGGTAAGGTCACCCCGAAGGGCGAGACCGAGCTCACCGCCGAGGAGCGCCTGCTGCGCGCCATCTTTGGCGAGAAGGCCCGCGAGGTGCGTGATACCTCCCTGCGTGTGCCTCACGGCGAGTACGGCATCATCGTGGACGTGAAGGTCTTCACCCCCGAGAACTGCGACGAGCTGCAGCCCGGCGTGCGCCAGGTGGTGCGCTGCTACATCGCCCAGAAGCGCAAGATCAGCGTGGGCGACAAGATGGCCGGCCGTCACGGCAACAAGGGCGTTGTGTCCCGCATCCTGCCCCAGGAGGATATGCCCTTCCTGGCTGACGGTACCCCGCTGGATATCGTGCTGAACCCCCTGGGCGTTCCCAGCCGTATGAACATCGGTCAGGTGCTGGAAGTCCATCTGGGCTACGCCGCCAAGGCGCTGGGCTGGAAGATCATGACCCCCGTCTTTGACGGTGCGCACGAGAGCGACATCCGGGCCGCGTTCCGGATGGCCGCCGAGAAGAACCACGCCGAGGATGCTCCCGAGTACCCCACCAAGCTGGACAAGATCATGGGCGAAAAGGGCCACGTGATCGACTTCTCCAAGATCGAGCTGGACGAGGACGGCAAGAGCGTTGTGTACGACGGCCGTACCGGCGAGCAGTTCGACAACCGGGTTACCGTGGGCTATATGTACTACCTGAAGCTGCACCACCTGGTTGACGATAAGATCCATGCCCGTTCCACCGGCCCCTACAGCCTGGTTACCCAGCAGCCTCTGGGTGGTAAGGCTCAGTTCGGCGGCCAGCGCTTCGGCGAAATGGAAGTGTGGGCGCTGGAAGCTTACGGCGCCGCCTACACCCTGCAGGAGATCCTGACCGTCAAGAGCGACGACGTGGTGGGCCGTGTCAAGACCTACGAAGCCATCGTCAAGGGCCAGCCGGTTCCCAAGCCCGGCATCCCCGAGAGCTTCCGCGTGCTGATCAAGGAACTGCAGAGCCTGGGCCTGGCGGTCCGCGTGCAGGACGCCAACGGCGACGAGATCGACCTGAAGCAGAACTTTGACGACGAAGAGACCGGCTTCGATATGCGGGATCTGGCCCTGGGCGACGACGTGCTGGTGGAGGGCGAACTCTCCAACGACTACAGCATCGAGGAGCCTGAGGACGACGGTTTCGGTTCGGAAGAGCCGGACGACGATCTGTTCGGGTCTGACGCCGACGAGGACGATCTGTTCGGTGCCAGCAGCCTGGAAGATCTGGATGGCGACCTGTAACGCCTTGCCTGCATCGCTTTACTGAGATCAGGGGCCTGCCGGAAACGGCGGGCGGGGCCCCCGGCAGCCGCCGCGTGCGGCGCCGCCCCCGCTTTTCCGACACTGGCCCATAGAAAGGGAAAGGGTTTCGTTTCATGGAATATAACGATTTCGACTCCATTAAGATCAGCCTTGCCTCGCCCGATCAGATCCGTGCCTGGAGCTACGGCGAGGTCAAGAAGCCGGAGACCATCAACTACCGCACCCTGAAGCCCGAGCGGGACGGCCTGTTCTGCGAGCGCATCTTTGGACCCACCAAGGACTGGGAGTGCCACTGCGGCAAGTACAAGCGGATCCGCTACAAAGGCAAGATCTGCGACCGCTGCGGCGTTGAGGTCACCAAGGCCAAGGTCCGGCGTGAGCGCATGGGCCACATCGAGCTGGCCGCCCCGGTCAGCCACATCTGGTACTTCAAGGGCGTGCCCAGCCGCATCGGCCTGATGCTGGACATCAGCCCCCGTCAGCTGGAAAAGGTCCTGTACTTTGCCAGCTACATCGTAACCGATCCGGGCTACACCCCGCTGGAAAAGAAGCAGCTGCTCACCGAGAAGGAATACCGGGACATGCGCGACCGGTACGAGGATGAGTTCAAGGCGTCCATGGGCGCCGAGGCCATCCAGGAGCTGCTGGCTGAGATCGATCTGGAGCAGCTGGCCAGCCAGCTGCGCGCCGAGCTGGAAGAGGCCGGCGGCCAGAAGCGCGTTCGCCTGATGAAGCGTCTGGAGGTCGTGGAGGCCTTCCGCCTGTCCGGCAACCGCCCCGAGTGGATGATCCTGAACGTGGTTCCGGTCATTCCGCCGGATATCCGCCCGATGGTCCAGCTGGACGGCGGCCGTTTCGCCACCAGCGACCTGAACGACCTGTATCGCCGGGTCATCAACCGCAACAACCGCCTGAAGCGTCTGCTGGAACTGGGCGCGCCCGACATCATCGTGCGCAACGAGAAGCGGATGCTGCAGGAGGCCGTGGACGCCCTGATCGACAACGGCCGCCGCGGCCGTCCGGTCACCGGCCCCAACAACCGCCCGCTGAAGAGCCTGTCCGACATGCTGAAGGGCAAGCAGGGCCGTTTCCGTCAGAACCTGCTGGGCAAGCGCGTGGACTACTCCGGCCGTTCGGTTATCGTTGTCGGTCCCGAGCTGAAGATGTACCAGTGCGGTCTGCCCAAGGAGATGGCGCTGGAGCTGTTCAAGCCCTTCGTCATGAAGGACCTGGTGGAAAAGGGCGTGGCCAACAACATCAAGAGCGCCCGCAAGAAGGTCGAGCGCACCAGCCCCGAAGTGTGGGACAGCCTGGAAACCGTTATCAAGGGCCATCCCGTTATGCTGAACCGCGCGCCTACCCTGCACCGTCTGGGCATCCAGGCCTTTGAGCCGGTGCTGGTGGAAGGCCGCGCCATCAAGCTGCATCCCCTGGCCTGTACCGCTTTCAACGCCGACTTCGACGGCGACCAGATGGCGGTGCACCTGCCCCTGAGCGTGGAGGCCCAGCGTGAGGCCCGTCAGCTGATGCTGGCTTCCGGCAACCTGCTGAAGCCCTCCGACGGCTGCCCCGTTACCGTGCCCACCCAGGATATGATCCTGGGCAGCTACTACCTGACCATGGTCAACAAGGGCGACAAGGGCGAAGGCAAGATCTTCCGGGATGAGAACGAGGCCCTGATGGCCTACGCCGACAAGGTGGTCACCCTGCATGCCCCCATCAAGGTGCGCCGCACCAAGGAAGTGGACGGCCAGGTCATGAGCCGTCTGGTGGACACCACCGTTGGCAGCATCATCTTCAACAATCCGATTCCGCAGGACCTGGGCTACGTGGACCGTACCAATCCCGAGACCATGTTCAACTACGAAATCGGCTTCCAGATCACCAAGAAGAACCTGCCCGACATCATCAGCCGGTGCCTGGCCAAGCACGGCACCCGCACCACCGCCCAGATGCTGGACCGCATCAAGGCGCAGGGCTACAAGTACTCCACCATCAGCGCCATCACCGTGGCCGTCTGCGACGCGGTGATCCCGCCCCAGAAGCCTGAACTGCTGGCTGAGGCCGACGCCAAGGTGTCCAAGGTCATCAAGCAGTTCAACAAAGGTCTTATCTCCAACGAGGAGCGCTACAACAGCGTTATCCAGATCTGGCAGGAGACCACCGACAAGGTTTCCAAGGCCCTGGCCGACAACCTGCCCGACCGCAACCCCATCTTCATGATGGCGGATTCCGGTGCCCGTGGTTCTATGAACCAGATCAAACAGCTGGCCGGCATGCGCGGCCTGCTGGCCAACACCTCCGGTAAGACCATCGAGATGCCCATTCGCGCCAACTACCGCGAAGGCCTGAACATCCTGGAATACTTCGTTTCCAGCCGTGGAGCCCGTAAAGGTCTGGCCGATACCGCGCTGCGTACCGCCGACTCTGGTTACCTGACCCGTCGTCTGGTCGACGTTTCTCAGGACGTGATCATCCGCGAGGAGGATTGCGGCGCCACCGAGGGTATCATCGTGACCGATATCCGCGAGGGCAAGGAAGAGATCGAGAAGCTCAGCGAGCGTCTGATTGGCCGTTACGCTGTGGGCGATGTGAAGGCTCCGGACGGCACCGTGATCGTGCCCGAGGGCAAGATGATGGACCTGTTCGACGCCGAGAAGGTCGTGGCCGCCGGCATCACCAGCGTGGAGCTGCGCAGCGTTCTGACCTGCCGCGCCAAGCACGGTGTCTGCGCCCACTGCTACGGCGCCAACCTGGCCAACGGCGAGGCCGTGGGCATCGGTGAGGCCGTGGGTATCATCGCGGCCCAGTCCATCGGTGAGCCCGGTACCCAGCTGACCATGCGTACCTTCCATACCGGCGGTATCGCGTCGGCGGAAGATATCACCCAGGGTCTGCCCCGCGTTGAGGAACTGTTCGAGAGCCGTCGTCCCAAGGCCATGGCTATCATGACCGAGATCGCCGGTACCGCGCACATCGACGACACCAAGAAGAACCGCCACGTGGTGGTGACCGGTGTGGACGAGAACGGCGCGCCCGCCGAGAAGAGCTACCTGATCCCCTTCGGCCAGCGCGTGCGCATCTCCGACGGCGACAAGCTGGAGAAGGGCGACATCCTCACCGAAGGCAACGCCTATCCCCACGACATCCTGGCCATCAAGGGCCGCACCGCCGTGGAGAACTACCTGATCAGCGAAGTGCAGAAGGTATACCGTCTGCAGGGCGTGGAAATCAACGACAAGCACATCGAGGTCATTGTGCGTCAGATGATGCGCAAGGTCCGTGTGGACGACGCCGGTTCCACCAATCTGATCGGCGGCGCTCTGGCCGACAAGATGGAAGTGGAGGCCCAGAACGAGGCCATCCGCGCCCGCATGATGGCCGGCGAGACCGGCCTGAAGGAAGCCAAGTTCACCCAGGTTCTGCTGGGTATCACCAAGGCTTCTCTGGCCACCGACAGCTTCCTGTCCGCCGCTTCCTTCCAGGAGACCACCCGCGTGCTGACCGAAGCCGCCATCAAGGGCAAGGTTGACCCGCTGATGGGCCTGAAGGAGAACGTCATCATCGGTAAGCTGCTGCCCGCCGGTACCGGCCTGGCCGAGGTGGAGCAGAAGCTCATCGAACGGGAAGAGCAGGAGAAGGAACTGGCCGCTCAGGCGCAGTAACCTTTGCCGTATCTGCCAAAATGTAAAAAAGTGCCTGTCCCGCAAGGGGCAGGCACTTTTTCTGTATACGAGAAACGGCGGAACCGATCGGTTCCGCCGTTACGTTCAGCTTTTCTGGGAATTTTTCTGGTACTCCCGCAGGGTATGGCCGGTTTCCCGCTTGTAGAACTTGGAGAAATAATGGATGGAACTGAAATGGAACAGCTCCGAAAGCTCGGTAAAGTTCTTGTCCATCTGCCGGATGTGGTACTCGATCCGGTCCACCACGCTTTTGCGGTAGTATTGCATCACACTGTAGCCGGTTACCTCCCGGAACAGCTTTTTCAGCTGGGTTTCGCTCATGCTGAAATGTTCCGAAACGTCGGTAAAGGTGATGTTGCGGTAGATGTTCTGGTCCAGATACAGGATGATCTGGCGCACGATCTGATATTCTGTTCCCAGCGACTGCATGGGCAGCGCCTGCACCTGGGAGGGGCATTCCTGCTGCTTGCGGTACAGCGAGATCAGCAGCTGTTCCAGCAGGTTGCGGATCATCTGGCCCGCGCCGGGCAGATGTTCCCCGGCGGAGGGGTCTTCCTTGCAGTAGACCAGATTCTTGCCGAAAGGCTTGTCGTACATCCGGCGGGCTTCCTGCAGCATGGCCTTGAAGAGATGTCGCTCCTGCATATCCAGCGTGAAGATGTGATCCCGGAACTGCTCCAGCATCTCCAGTTCGCCGTTGAAGGACACCACAATGATGTCGCATTCCTCGCACCCGTCCGCCGCCTCGGTGGGGCCGCCGGTGCGGAAATTGTGGAATACATTGGGATGATGGAAGATCACCTGGCCCTTTTCCAGGGTGTAGGGCTCCGGCCCGTTCAGGCCGCTGGCCATCCCTTTGTCCACATAGATGATCTCCCAGAAGTCGTGGCTTTCGCCGGCAAACCGATACCCGCTGTTATGGTGGAAGTAGTACAGGGTGTACAGCTCCGTCACACTGAGCACCGGCCGGATGGGAACAGGTTTCAACATAACCGATCAGCCTTTCACCGCGCCGGCGGTAGCGCCGGACATGATCTGCTTGGACAGCAGTACGTAGATGATGACGGTGGGGATAAACACGATCACAACACCGGCAAACAGGCCCTGGTAGTTGCCGGTTGTCTGCATGCTGGTAACCAGCGTCTGCAGCGCCACCGCCAGGGTGCGGTTGGCCTGTTTGCTGGAGAATACCAGCGCCCAGATGTATTCGTTCCAGTAGCCGATAAAGTTGAAGATGGTGATGGTCACGATACCGGGCTTGGCCAGCGGCACGATCAGCCGGTAGAAAGCGCCGATGTGGCTGCATCCGTCGATCAGGCCGGACTCAAAAACGGTCATGGGCACCGTGGCAAAAAAGCCCATCAGGTATACCGTGGTGGCCGAGATACCGGTGCACAGGTACACAATGATCAGGGTGCCGCGGAAATTGTGCAGGTTCAGTTTTACCAGCATCATGTACAGGGGAGCCAGCAGCATCACACCGGGCAGGCCCAGCGAGATGGAGAACAGGGTCTGGAATACCCGCCGGCCCCGGAAGGTAAACTTGGTCATCACAAAGGCGGCCGGGGCACAGAAGAAGATCAGGCCCGCACAGGCGCACACGGTGTACAGAACGCTGTTCAGGAAGTAGTTCATGATGTGATAGCGTTCCATAACAGTGGAATAGCCGTCCATGTTCAGCCCGTCGGCCAGCAGCTGGTTCTGGAAGATGTCCCGGGTGGGGGTGAACGAAGCCAGCACGACCCAGCCGATCAGCGCCACCGTAAAGGCGCACCAGCACAGAATCAGGATCTT
Source organism: Gemmiger sp. An120 (assembly GCF_002160955.1). GTDB lineage: Bacteria > Bacillota > Clostridia > Oscillospirales > Ruminococcaceae > Gemmiger_A > Gemmiger_A avium. The sequence continues at coordinate 155,387 of NZ_NFLN01000003.1, read as the reverse complement.
GCCAAACAGATGGACCGCCTTGCCGGCCACGCCGCTGACACGGCCGGCCGGAGCGGGTTTCTGGGTCAGACAATACCGGGGATACCGTTTCATATAGACGCAGCCTCCTTACATTTCGTATTTTTCTTTGGGGAAGACCAGGTTGATCACCGCCATGGCAATCACCGTGACCAGGCAGAGCACCACGCCGATGGCCGCGCCCATGCCCACGTTGGTACCGCTGGTGGCCACCGTGTTGGAGCTGATGGAGGTGCCGAACAGCTGGTCATACATGTAGCTGGCCGGGGTGATGGTGGTGGGGTCGGAGGGCACCACGCTGAATACCCGGGACCAGAGGAAGAAACCGATGCAGCCGATGGTCCAGAAGGTGAACTGGGTCTTGATGTTGTCGGCAATCAGCGGCAGGGTAATGCGGAAAAAGATCTTGCCCTCGGTGGCGCCGTCGATGAAAGCGGCTTCAAACAGATCGTCCGGAATCTTTTTCATGGCGGCCATATAGACCAGCAGGTTGCCGCCGATGCTGCAGAAGCAGTAGGCGATCAGCATGGCCCAGAAAGCGTACTGGGTGCTGGTCCAGGGAATAGCGGCCAGGGAATCCAGCCCCAGCGTTTCAAAGATGGTCTTGAGCAGGCCGAACCGGTTGTTGTACACGTACTGGGTCCAGACGGTGATCATGGCCACCGGGGTGATCACGGTGGGCAGGTAGATCAGATTGCGCCACAGCTCGCCCATGAACATGCCCTTGTGCAGCACCCAGGCAAAGAACAGCGAGATCAGGAACACCGCAGCGCCGCCCACCAGAAAGATCAGCAGCATATTGCGGAAGGATACCCGGAACAGCTGCCGGCTGAACAGGTCCAGGTAGTTGAACAGGCCGACGAACTTCCAGGTGTCGGACGAGGAACTGATATCGGATACTTCATAAAAGGACATCTGCACGGTACGAAGCACCGGGTACAGATAGGCAATCAAAAAGGCAATCACCACTGGCGACAAAAACGCCAGATACATCCTGTGCAGGCTTTTTTTCACAGTTGGTTTCCTCCTTGGGGCAAATCGGTTTGGAAAGATCCGCGGTGTATGGGACACAGAAAACAGGCAGAAATCGAAAAACCAAAGGATGCCGGCCCGCATCCCGCAGGCCGGCATCCCGGCGCCTTACGGGGAAGGCTCCCCGTCCAAGCGCGAACGGCACATCAATACTTGGCGGACTCAGCGGTCAGGGTTTCCACGGCCTTGTCGGCGGTGGTCTGCCCGGTCAGCACCTTGTTCATCTCCAGGGTGAACACCGCGCTCACAAACTCGCTGCTCAGATCGCAGTTCAGGCTGGCCACCTTGTCGGCGGCGGCGATCACGTCGGTGCACTCCGCACGGGCGCCGGTCCATTCGGAACCAACGGTGGCGGGGGCGCCGCCCATCTCAGCCAGGTAATCCTGCACTTCCTTGGAGAGCACGTACCGCAGGAACTCCTTGGCAGCTTCCGGGTTGGGGGATTCGCTGTACACAGCCAGAGGCACGCCGCCCACGGAGGTGTAACCGGCGCCTTCCACGCCGCCCTCCACAACCGGGAACGCGAAGAAGCCCCAGGGGAAGTCATCGCCGGCGGTCTCTGCTACCTCAGAGGGCATCCAGCTGGCGTTCAGGTACATAGCCGCATCGCCCAGAGCAAACTCCTGCTGGCCGGCAGGGTACTTGTTGGTAGCGGTCTGGGGCGACATGTAGGGAGACAGGGCTTCCATCGCCTGGAACGCCTGGGCCACCTGCTCGGACTGCCAGGCCGGATCGGCCGCGTCGGCGCTCATGGCCTTGATGGTATCACTGCCCACCAGACGGGCCAGGTAGTTGTTGGGGATCAGGGTCATGTAGGCATCGTCGCAGGTGATGGCGTTGATGCCGGCAGCCTTCAGCTTCTCGCACACCTCCATGAACTCGGTCCAGGTGGTGGGGGCCTCGGTCACGCCCGCCTGGGCGAACAGGTCCTTGTTGTAGAAGAAGCCCACAACCCAGGGCGCGATCTGCACGCCGTAGTATTTATCGGTGGCCAGACCCGCGGCTTCCTGGCTCTGCGCATTGGCCAGATTCAGAACCGGCAGCAGGCTCTCTTCCACGGTCATGTCCTCCTGGCCCAGCGCCGGGGACTGCATCATGTCGGTGATGTCCATATACCGGTCGGTGCTGGTGGAGTAAGAGAAGTTATCCAGAATGTCGATCTGCTCGCCACCCTCCAGCGCGGGACCGACGATCTCCTGGTTGGAACGGCCGGTCCACTGGATCTCGACCTCACAGTCGGGGTAGTCTTCCATGAACATGTCGGCGGCTTTCTGGATGGCCATGGCCTCCGGCTCACCCTCGTTGTACATGGACCAGTAAACCACCTTGCCGGACAGCTGTTTGCCGGAATCGGATCCGCCGGTTGCAGCGGACGATCCGCCCGCCTGCGACGAGGACGACGAAGACGAACATCCGGCAAAGCAGGTCAGTGCCAGCGCCAGGACAAGTACAAGCGCTACGAACTTTTTCATTTGCATTTCCTCCTGAATAATGATGTCCCCGAAAGGGAGATTCCCTTCCTTTTGTGTTTCCAGTATAACAAGTTCTGACGGTAAAGTATTCGTCTTTTTCGACGCTTGTTTTACTGTTTTCAGGCAGAGCGTAAAAATTATAGCATGAATTTGCAGCAGAATAAATAAATTTTTGCGTTTGCACAGAAAAAAGTGACAAAAATTTATCCATTTTTCAAGCGTGCAGAAAAAGAAGAATAACCGGAAAGGACAAAACGATTGACGGTGATTAGAGCTCCACAGGCAGGCTGCGGCCCTCGTCCAGACGGGAATTTTCCGCCAGCAGCGCCACCAGATGGCTCTCGATGGAGTGCTCGATGGAAGACTGCATCTCGTCGTCGCGGCCGCTGTGCAGCAGATCCACAAACTGTTTGACCATAACCGCGTCGCCGCCGCCGTGGCCCGCCATCGAACCATCGGTGATGTTCAGGTCGATTTCCTCGGTGTGGCCGAAGAAGTCGTGCAGGGTCAGATGGGCCAGATCCATGTTGCCCTCCACACAGCCGCGGGTGCCCATCACCTTGATGGTGCGGTAGCACCGCTCGGTAAAGGCGGACATGGTAAAGTTGATGGTGGCCCCATTGTCCAGATCGATGTTCACCACCTGGTGATCCACCACATCGTTGTCGCAGTGGAATACACAGCGGCCGTAGGGGCCCTCGCGCAGGGCCCGGGCGATGGTCTCCTCGGTGGGGTTGGGGTCCAGCACGTTGATAGGCCAGTGCACCCGTCCCGCCCGCACGCTGGTGCGGTCGCTTTCCAGATAGTAGCGCACCGCGTCATAGGGGCAGTCCGCCCGCACCGGGCAGTCCAGGCACCGCTCGGCGGCGCCCTCCGGGGCTTTGTCTGCCCGGAACAGATAGTTGCTGCCATAGGAACTTACCCGCTGGGCCCGCCGGCCGGACAGCCAGAGCAGCACATCCATATCATGGCAGCACTTGGCCAGGATCATGGGGCTGGATTCGTCCGCCCGCCGCCAGTTGCCCCGCACGTAGCTGTGGGCATGGTGCCAGTAGCCCACCTGCTCCATGGCCTGAATGGTTACCACCTCGCCGATGCGGCCCTCGGTGATGATCCGCTTGAGGGTGGTGTAGAAAGGGCTGTACCGCAGCACGTGGCATACCACCACATGGCGGCGGTACTGCCGGGCCAGCCGCAGCACCTCCAGACAGCCCTCGATGTCCACGGCCACCGGCTTTTCCAGCAGCAGATGGTACCCGGCCTTGAGCGCCGCGCCCGCATGGGCCACATGCTGCCGGTCCTGGGTGGCAATTACCGCCGCGTCGGCCAGCTGGGGCAGAGCGAACATCTCCTCCGCGCTGGTAAAGCAACGCTCCGGCGGGATGTTCCACTCCCGGCGGGCCAGTTCCAGCCGGTCCGGCCGGGGATCGGCGATCGCAGCGATCTCCACTTCATCCGGATGCTCCAGGGCGTACTGTCCGTAGATGTCATGGCCGCGCCCGCCCAGGCCGGCAATTACCATCGTCACCTTGTTCTCATTCATCTTCTCGCTACCTTTCTGTTTCAAAGGGGTTACCAGGCTTTGCAGGCGCTTGTGATCTCGCGCCAGAAATACACACCATGGATCTGATCGGTGCCGGGCTTGCGCAGCACCGGCAGACGGGGCGCTGCCAGCTCTTCCAGTTCATCCAGTTCTCCGGCGCACCAGGCCTCTACCCGCCGGGCCGCGGTCTCCAGCCGGGAGCGTACCCCGGCTATCCGCACCTCCAGTACCTCAAAGCCAAAGGGCCGGTTCTCCTGATCCCACAGCACCCGCCAGGCCTCCAGCAAGTCGCCGCAGTCGGCGGATGCCTGCCGGGCCTGTGCCGCCAGACGGCGCAGCGTTTCCCGGTCGCCGGCTTGGTAGGCATGGCAGAGGTCGCCGCCCAGTTCCGCCTTGTTCTTCAGCACCCGGGCCAGCGCGGCATAGAACGTATACAGCGCCTGCCACTGGCCGCCCGCTTCAGCCCGGACGGCGTATTCCGTTTCCAGGGCCGCGTACTGTTCGGCAAAACCCAGCCCCGCCACGTCGGCATCGTAGATACCGGTCAGCGGGTCCTGGTACAGCAAAAATTTGGCCCCGTTGGGCAGGTCGCTGGCCGGGTCCAGCCGGGCGGTTTTGTGGAACGCACTCAGCCGCAGCAGCGCATCCCAGTCCGCACCGGTGCAGGTATACAGCCGCCGGGCCAGTGCCGCCCGGTCATCCCAGCTGCCGGTGTAGGCGTATTCCGCCCAGGCTTGCAGCCCCAGCAGCATGGCCTGGGGGCTGGTCTCGGCGCCGTCGTCGCCCCAGGTGGTCAGCAGCATCTGCTGCACTCCGTGCTTGCGGCAGGCGGCCAGCGCCGGGGCCGCGTTGCGGAAAAACACCTCGTAATCCGGCGCGGGCCCCAGCCAGGTCCACATGCCGCCCGCAAAGTACAGCGGCACACCGAACTGCTCATGCAGGGTCAGATACCGGTCGTAGAAGGCCTCGTCGGCGTGGTAGTAGTCCCAATACACCAGGGCCACGTCCCGGGGTGCGGCTTCCCGCACCCGGGCGGGGATCTCCACCACGTCCTCGTAATAGTCATCCCGGGGGCTGGCACAGCGGAAGTACATATCGCTCCACATCATGGGCGAGAACCCGTACTGCCGGGCAATCTCCGCCACCCGGTTCACATGGGCCAGCATGATGGAAAAACTCTCCCGGTATCCGTTCTGCTTCAGATACCGGCCCAGCCCCAGGTTCATGGCTTCGTCCATGCCGATATGGATCTTGTCTGTACGGAAACACCGGCGGCACTGCCGCATCATCGCGTCAATCAGCTGATAGACCTCTTCGCTGCCCACCAGCAATACATCGGGGGTGTCCCGCAGCGGTGCGCTGCTCTCCCAATGCAGGAACCGTTCCAGATGGCCCAGTGTCTGGATGCAGGGGACCAGCTCAATCCCCAGGCTGGCGGCCTGATCGTCCAGCTGCCGCAGTTCCTGCTCGCTGTAGGCGCCCCGCAGATAGCCAAAGAACGGATAGTCTTCCAGCTGGTAGGTATCCTCGGTGTACAGGTACATCTGCTGGTATCCCATCAGTGCCAGCCGGGCCAGCATCCGGCTCAGTGCCCGGGGCTGCATCGCCCCGTTGCGGGACAGATCAAAGCTGGCCCCGATGGTGGGAAATACAGGCTCTTCCTGTACATCCTCCGCCCCTTCCAGAAGCAGGCCCAGCCCCCGGAAAAAGTGTACCGGGCAGCTGCCCTCGATCCGGGCGGTGCCGCCCTGGCGGCTCACCCGGAGGACGCTGCCCTCCTGCCAGTCAACGGCCAGGCCGTCGTCGGCCAGTTTCAGTACGTTCAGCCCGGCCAGCAGCCGGACGCCCTCGGTAAAGCGGAGGGCACTCTCGTTCAGTCGAAATCGCATAGGTGGATACCTCGTGTTGTATCGGTATGGGTTTCTGTCTTCATCATACAGCAAAAAGGGTAAAAAATCCGACGCAATTTTTATCCTTTTCGGCTTGATTATACACGATAAAACAGTGATTTTGGCATTTTGCAGTATAAATGCCGGGATTTTTGCGGCAGAAAGCACAATTTTAAGAAAATGAAAAAGGAGACGCTTTTGTCTTTTTCGCCTGATATTGTCAACATTCGGCATTTGTTTGACGCGGCCCCCCTGGCCTTTCTATAATGGGGATGCCGGGAGCAGGATGGCAAAAATGAATCCCCGGCAGAGAGGCAGACGGCCATGAAACTGTTGTTCATTTCTCCGCTGGAAAAGCATCTCCCCGGAACGCAAAAATCCCCCACAGCGCTTGCCGGGCTGCAAGCGCTGTGGGGGGAGACGGTCTCGTTTCAGATCCTCTGCCGCTTTGACCCGGAGGAGGCCGACCGGCTGTACATCCTGCCGCAGGTAACCTGCCCCGGCTGCCGGGTGCAGGTGTTCCGGCAGGAGGTTGTGCCTTGCACCTTTCCCTGTGCACCCAATGCCAGCGGTGCGTACCTGACCCGCAAGCCCGCCCTGATGCCTGATCCGCTGCTGCCCTGGAACGGTGAGCTGCTGCGGCTGCGGGCTGACCGGGACCGGCTGCTGTGGGTGGATGTACAGGTGCCATACGGTGCGGCGGATACCGCGGTGGAGGTGGCCCTGCTGGATCGCAGCGGCCATCCGCTGGCCCGGCAGACGCTGCCGCTGCAGGTGGTGCCGGTGGCGCTGGCGGAGCAGACCACCCGCCATTCCCAGTGGTTTTATGCCGACTGCCTTTGCCAGCGCTACGGCTGCGGGATGTTTTCGGAAGAATTCTACCGCATCGCCGCTGCTTACTGGCGCTGTGCTGCCGAACACGGCGTGGACACCTTGCTCACGCCGGTGTTCACCCCCTCGCTGGATGTGGAACCGGGCGGGCAGCGGATGCGCGGCCAGCTGGTGCGGGTGGAGCGCCGCGGGGATGACTATATCTTTGACTTTGCAGAACTGGAGCGCTGGGTGCGCACCGCCCGGGACTGCGGGATCGGCTGGTTTGAGATCGCGCCTTTCTTCACCCAGTGGGGGGCAAAACATCCGGTAACTGTCTATGCAGAGCCGGACGGCACGCCGCTGTTTGGCTGGCAGAACCCGGCGGATGATCCGGAATACGGCCGGTTCCTGGCCGCGCTGCTGCCCCGCCTGATGGATTGCTTTACCGCACTGGGGGTACGGGACCGGGTGCTTTTCCATATTTCGGACGAGCCCTCCGGGGAAAACCTGGAAGCCTACCGCCGCGCCCGGGCCAAAATCGAGCCCTGGGTGGGCGGCAGCCCTATCCTGGACGCCCTCAGTGACCCGGCTTTTGCCCGGGAGGGGCTGGTGACGGTACCGGTGGCCGCCGAGGATTATCTGGCCCCGTTTCTGCGCCGCCGCACCGGCCCGCTCTGGACCTACAGCTGCTGCTGCCAGGACAAAAAGGTGCCGAACGTCTTTCTGTCCATGCCGCTGACCCGCGCCCGGGTGCTGGGTGCCTTGCTGTATAAGGAACAGCTGGACGGCTATCTGCGCTGGGGATATAATTTCTGGTTCAGTCAGTTCAGCCTGCGCCCCATCGACCCCTGGCAGAACACCGACGCGGACGGGGGCTTCCCCTCCGGGGACGCCTTCCTGGTCTACCCGGGGCAGGGGGGCGAGCCGGTGCCCTCGCTGCGGCTGAAAACGCTACGGGACGCCTGGCAGGATCTGCGGGCGCTGCAGGCGCTGGAGCAGCGGGCAGGCCGGGCCGCGGCGCTGGACTGCATCCGGCAGCATCTGGGGCCGGTAAGCTTTACCCGCTACCCCGCCGACCCGGCCCGGTATCAGGCATTTCGGCAGGCGGTGAACGACCGTCTGCTTCAAACTACAGGAAAGCAGGAACAGGTATGAAAAAGATTGGATTTATCGGATACGGTCTGCGCAGTGAGACCATGATGAAAGCCTTTGCCGGCATCGGCGCGGAGATCGAGGCGGCAGCCATCGCCGACCCCCGCGCCGGGGAAATCCGGGAAAAGGTGGCGGCCGACAGCCGGTTTGCCCACACTCGGTATTACGCGGACGCGGCCGAAATGCTGGCCGCGGAACCGCTGGACGGCGTGTTTATCGGCACCCGCTGCGGGCTGCACGCCTCTCTGGCGGCCCAGGTGCTGGCGCGGGACCTGCCGCTGTTTCTGGAAAAGCCGGTCTGCATCAGCGAGGAACAGTATGACCAGCTGGCCCGGGCAGGCCAGGGGAAAGAGGACCGGGTGGTGGTCTCCTTCCCGCTGCGGCTCACCGATCCGGTGCAGCAGATGAAGCACCTGGCGGACAGCGGCGAACTGGGCGATATCGTGTCGGTACAGGCGGTGAACAACGTGCCCTACGGCAGCGTGTATTATCACAGCTGGTACCGGGACCCCTCCCTCACCGGCGGGCTGTTTTTGCAGAAAACCACCCACGACATTGACTATATCACCTACATCCTGGGCAAGCAGCCGGAACAGGTCTACGCCGAAACGGCCAAGATGCATTTCAAGGGGGACAAACCCGCGGGCCTGCATTGCCCCGACTGTCCGGAATACCACACCTGCCCGGAGAGCAGCTTTACCGTGCGGCATACCCGCAAGGAGGAGCCCACCGGCGACGCCTGCTGCTTTGCCCGGGATACCGGCAACGAGGACGTGGGCGCGGCGCTGTTCCGCTGCGGTGACGGCACCATCCTGTCCTACCACCAGATCTTCCTGGTGAAAGGGGAGGCGGGCCGCCGGGGCGCCCGGTTCGTGGGCACCCGGGCCAGTGCCGAGTTTGATTTTTATACCGCCCGTCTGCGGGTGGATTACTACGACGGACGGCGCGGTGCGGAGTATCAGTTCCACTGCCCGCCGGGCCTGCAGCATTTCGGCGGCGACGAGGAATTGGCCAAAGAATTTCTGGCGGTGATGGACGGCGCGCCCAGCCGCTCCAACCTGGCCCAGGGCCTGGCCAGCGCGGCGGCCTGCCTGGCCGCGAAGCGCTCTGCCGAGTGCGGCATGCCGGTGCGCATACAGCGATAATGGAATAAACAAAAAACGCGGCAGCCTACGCTGCCGCGCTTTTTGTTTGCCCTTTTCAGCGCAGAATGTTGCGCACGATGCCGTAAAGCACCGGTTTCATGTTGTCGATGGTGTCGGGCTTTCCCTCAATGATGGAGGAGTAGCACACCGACCCCACCATTTCCACAATCACAAAGATGATCCGGAACAGTTCCTCCTCGCTGTAGCGGGAGGCCTGGGGGCTGCGCTCCAGATCGCTCATCAGCCGGTCCCACAGCGGGTCGCTGCGCTCGCTCATCTGCCGGGCTACCATCGGCCAGGAGAAGTTCCGCTCCACCAGCCGCAGCACCAGCTTGTTGCGCTTGAAATACTCGATGATGTAGTCCAGCATGAGCAGCACGTTTTCCACAAAATCCGGGGTGCGCCGCTCCTCCAGCCAGGCATAGGCCTCCTCCAGCACCCGGGCGGAAATGTCATATACCAGCTGCTGCAGCAGCTGATCCTTGTCCTGAAAATACAGATAAAAGGTGCCCTTGGCCACATTGGCCCGCCGCACGATCTCGTCCACCGAGGTCTTGGCCACCCCTTTTTCGGTAAACAATCCGTAGGCAGCGGCCAGCAGACTCTGCCGCTTGCGCTCCTTGCGGGACTCCCGTTCATCCGGCATCGCTGTACCCCTCCTCCTCATTCCGGCGCGGTCACGCCGTTGCTTTCAGTATAAGCCCATCCCGCGCCGGTTGGCAAGTGTCCTACGGGGAATTGTACAAAATGACCAACAGTCACAATAAAACAATTCTGACCATTGGTCATTTAATGAATTGACCAGTGGTCATTTCTGCGGTATACTGCTGCTCGATGACCAACAGTCAGTTTCCGCTTCGCCGGAAACCGGGAAAGGAAGTGTTGTGCGATGGAATGGTTCGCACGTTGGGTGGTGCGGCACCGAAAAGCGGTGCTGCTGGCCGCGGTTCTGCTGCTGATCCCCTCGATCTTTGGCGCCGTGGGCACCTATATCAACTACGACATCCTCACCTATCTGCCGCCGGAGCTGGACTCCATGGTAGGGGAGGGGATGCTGGACGAGGATTTCCACATGGCGGCCACCTCCATGATCACGGTGGAGCACATGACCCAGGCCGATACGCTGGCCCTCAAGGAGGCGCTGGCGCAGGTGGAAGGGGTGCGCGCCGTGCTGGGGGCGGACGACCTGCTGAATGTGACCACCCCCAAAGAGATGCTGCCGTCGGATATCCGCCGCTTTTTCTACAGCGACAGCGGGGCCACCCTGCTGGTGGTACAGTTTGATTACCCCAGCGCCCATGCGGTGACCATGGCGGCCCAGAACACCATCAAGAAGCTGCTGAACGAGCGCTGCTTCATCGGCGGTATCTCCGCCATTCTGGAGGATACCCGGGCGCTGGTCAACAAGGAGATGCCGCTGTACATCCTCTGTGCGGTGGGCGCCTGTCTGGTGGTGCTGTTCCTGAGTATGAAAGAAACGGTGGTGCCGCTGATCTTCATGCTGGGGATGATCTTCCCCATCGGGTACAACTTCGGCACCAACATCTTTCTGGGCCAGATCAGCTACATCACCGAGGCCCTGGCCACCGTGCTGCAGCTGGGCGTCACGATGGATTTTTCCATCTTCCTGCTGCACCGGTTTGAGGAAGAGCAGCTGACCTGCCCCGACCCGGAACGGGCCATGGTACAGGCCATACAGAAAACCTTCTCCTCGATTCTGGCCAGCTCCCTCACCACCATCGCGGGTTTCCTGGCCATGTGCACCATGCGTCTTACCCTGGGGCGGGACATCGGCCTGGTCATGGCCAAGGGCGTTCTGCTGGGGGTGATCAGCACCGTCACCATCCTGCCGGCGCTGCTGCTTACCTTCCGGGGCGCTATCTCCCGCCATACCCACCGCACCTTTATTCCCCGGCTGCAGCGCACGCCCCGTTTTGCAGTGCGCCACGCGGTGCCGATCCTGGCGGTGTTCGTGGCCTGCTTCGTCCCCTTTGCCGTGGCGCAGGCCAAAACCCCGGTCTACTACACCCTGTTCGACAGCCTGCCCCAGGATCTGCCGGGCATTGAGGGCACCAACCGGCTGAAAGAGGACTTCGGCATGACCACCTCCCACTTTATCCTGGTGGATGCGGATCTGTCCTCCCGGGAGATGCAGAACCTGTCCCGGGAGATCGCCGGGGTGGAGGGGATCCACCAGGTGCTCAGCTGGGAAAGCTTTGTGGGCGGCGGGATCCCGCAGGAGATGCTGCCCCGTTCCGCCCGGGAGATGTTCCAGGCGGGCGGCCACGAGATGCTGCTGGCCAACTCCAGCTGCAAAAGCGGTACCGCCGAACAGGGCGAGCAGCTCAAAACCCTCAACGAGATCGTAAAACGGTACGATCCCAACGGGGTCATCACCGGCGAGGGCGCCATGACCAACGACCTGATCCAGGTGGCGGATGTGGATTTCCGCAGCGTCAGCATCGCCAGTATTTTGGCGGTGTTCCTGATCATCGCGGTCAGCTTCCGCTCGCTGTCCATACCGGTGCTGCTGGTGGCGGCCATTGAAAGCGCCATCATGATCAATATGGGCATCCCGTATTTCACCGGGGATGTGCTGCCCTTTGTGGCCAGCATCGTAATCGGCACGATCCAGCTGGGCGCCACGGTAGACTACGCCATCCTGCTGACCACCCGGTTCCGGGAGGAACGGGAGGGCGGCTATCCCGCCCGGGAGGCCGCCCGCATCGCGGTGGAACAGTGCAGCCAGAGCATCCTCACCAGCGGGCTTACCTTCTTTGCGGCCACCTTCAGCGTGTCGCTGGCGTCCCGCATGGAGCTGATCGGCAGTCTGTGCCGCCTGATCAGCCGGGGCGCGCTGATCAGTATGTTTGTGATCCTGCTGATTCTGCCGGCTTTGCTGGTGATTACCGAACCCATCATTCAAAAGACCACCTGGCGCTGGACGCGCCGGGGAAAGGAGACGACCACCCCATGAAACGATTCTGGAAAAAAGCCCTGGCCGCCGCCCTCAGCGGCGCGCTGGCGGTAAGCTGCACCCTGCCCGCCTTTGCCGCCGGGCCCCAAAGCAGCGAAATGACCAAGAACGAAAATGTGTTTGTGATCCTGAACCCGGACGGCTCCATCCGGGAACAGATCGTCAGCGACTGGCTGCACAGCGACAGCGGATTTTCCGCCGCTGCCGACCGCAGCAGCCTGACCGGCATTACCAACCTGACCGATACGGTGATGCCGGAACAGAACGGGCAGGAACTGACCTGGACCACCGATGCCAAGGATATCTACTACCAGGGCACCACCGACCAGACCCCGCCGGTCACGGTGGAGATCCGCTATACCCTGGACGGCAGCCCGGTCACCGCCGAAGAACTGGAAGGCAAAAGCGGCCACCTGGTCATCCGTCTGGCGCTCACCAATCATGAGGGGCAGCAGAAAAAGATCGGCGGCAAGACCCGTACCGTCTATACGCCCTTCTTCACGGTGGCGGCCCTGACCCTGCCGGTGGGCACCTACACCGATGTGACCGCCCTGCACGGCACGGTGCAGACCGACGCCAAAACCCAGCTGGCCTGTTTCCTGGCCATGCCGGGCATGTCGGAAACGCTGGACGGCCTGCTGCCGGGGGCGTTTTCCGGCCTGGAAAACTATCTGCTGGACGAACTGGTGGTGGAGGCGGATGTAACCGACTGCACCCTGCCCACCGTGCTGCTGGCCTCTTCCACCAGTGTGGAGGAGCTGTCCGACGGGCTGGACCTGCCCGATCTGGATCTGGGCCAGCTGGATCAGCTGAAAGACGCGGCGGCCCAGCTGCAGAGCGGTGCGTCTACCCTGCATCAGGCCACCGGCGCGCTGCAGAGCAAGATGGAAGAGTTCGAGAGCAGCTATGCCACCTTTGACGCGGGCGTGGACAGCGCCCTGTCCGGCGCACAGCAGGTGCAGGCCGGTTCCCAGCGGCTGCTGGACGGCACCAAGAGCCTGGATGACGGCGCGACCCAGCTGGCGGACGGTACCGTGCAGCTGGACGACGGGGCCAGGCAGCTGTCCGACCAGCTGCAGCAGCAGCTGGTTCCGGCCCTGCAGGGGGCTGCCGGCCAGCAGGCTGCGCTGGAACAGGAGATGGAAGCGCTGCTGGAACAGCTGGAGGGGCTGAAGTTCCCGGATGTGGCGGCGCTCAAAACCCAGCTGGCCACCGGCGTGGGCCAGGTGTTTGACGGCGCCGCGCAGGGCGCAGCCCAGGCAGCTGCCCAGAATGTGGGCGACGCGGTGAAAAGCGGTGCCGCCCAGGCGGCCCAGGCCGCGGTAGGGCAGGCCATGCCCGTCGTGTCCCGGGCCGTGCAGGATACCCTGACGGCAGCCCTGCAGCCCTATGTGGACAGCGGTAAGCTCACCCCGGAGGAGGCCGCGGCCATTCAGGAACAGGCCGGCGGCGCGGTCCAGGCGGCTGCACCCGCCGTGCAGGAGGCCGCGGCCGGTGCGATCCAGAGCCAGGTGAACTTTGACGCCGCCCAGGTGGCGGATCAGGTGGTTGCCGGCATGGCCACGCAGAAGCAGGCGGCGGTGGATAAAGTCACGGCCGCGCTGGACGGGCTGGATGTTTCCGTGGTGGAACCGGCGATAACCGGCTTCCTGAAACTGGCGGGGGATGCCCAGACCATGATGAACTCCCTCAAAACCCTGACCGGTGCACTGTACGATGCGGAAAATCCCGCCAACCCGCAGACGGTGGCCGGTGCGGCCGCGGCGCTGGCAAGCGGTACGGCCGGTGTCCGGCAGGGGGTAAGCACCCTGCGCACCGGTGCCGACCAGCTTACCGCGGGTGCCGCGGAGCTGAACAACGGCGCTTCGGCGCTGAGCGCGGGGCTGAGCACCCTGTCCGCCTCCAGCAAAACCGTAAAGGACGCCATCGGGCAGTTCCGCACCGGTGCGGGTAGCCTGAACGAGGGCGCGGGTCAGCTGCAGGCCGGTCTGGACACCTGCGTGGAGCAGGTGGGCGGCCGTCTGAAAGACCTGGCCGGCAACGCCGACGGCGGTTCCCTGGGCCAGGTCCTGGACGCCATGGAAGAGCAGGCCGCAGCCTATACTTCGTATACCGGCAGCGCCGAGGGGGTCAAGGCCAGCGTTAAGTTTATCATGAAGACCGATGAGCCGGATACACCACAAACCGAATCCCCGGCGGCTGCGCAGCAGCCGGAACCCGCTGTGCAGGAAACCACCTTCTGGGATCGGGTGCTGCACCTGTTCGGCTGAGCAGACCTACCTATTATATATAAGGAAAACCGCCTGACGGCCCTTTGCCGCAGGCGGTTTTTTGCCGCAAAAACCGGCAGAACGAAAATTTGTTGATTTGCCCAGCATTTTTTTGAAAATACTGTTGACATACACAAACTTTGCCTGTAAAATAAATCATGTTGCGCCACCTGGGCGTAACTCTGCCCCAAACCTCGTATATACGGGGCGAAGGACGGAAAAATACTGTAAGAAAGGAGAACAAAATGCCTACTTTTAACCAGCTTGTACGCAAGGGTCGTGAGGTCCTGGTCAAGAAGAGCACCGCTCCCGCGCTGCTGAAGAGCTACAACTCTCAGAAGAAGGCCTATTCCGATCAGAATAGCCCCCAGAAGCGTGGCGTCTGCACCGCTGTTCGTACCATGACCCCGAAAAAGCCCAACTCTGCTCTTCGTAAGGTAGCCCGTGTTAAGCTCACGAATGGTATCGAGGTAACCTCTTACATTCCGGGTATCGGCCATAACCTGCAGGAGCATAGCGTCGTACTGATCCGTGGCGGCCGTGTTAAGGACCTGCCTGGTGTTCGTTACCACATCATCCGTGGTACTCTGGATACCCAGGGCGTGGCCAACCGCAACCAGGCCCGTTCCAAGTACGGTGCGAAGCGTCCCAAGGCCGGTGCTAAGAAGAAGTAATAAAAATCATACCCGCCACAAAGGCTGTTTATATACAAGCGTAAATTGCCTTTCGTGTGGCACAACGGGAGTTTTTATGCTTTCGAGTACCGATGATATCATTCTGTGAAGGAGGGAAGAAAGATGCCCAGAAGAGGTAATACTGCGAAGCGGGACGTTTTGGCGGATCCGCTTTACAATTCCAAAATGGTCACCCGGCTGATCAACAGCATCATGCTGGATGGCAAGAAGGGCGTTGCTCAGAAAATCGTGTACGATGCCTTCAATATCGTGCAGGAGAAGAGCGGCAACGATCCCCTGGAGATGTTCGAAAAGGCTATGGAGAACATCATGCCCAGCCTGGAGGTTAAGGCTCGCCGTGTGGGCGGCTCCACCTATCAGGTGCCTATGGAGGTGCGTCCTGAGCGCCGTCAGACCCTGGGTCTGCGCTGGCTCACCACCTACTCTCGCACCCGCAGCGAGCGCACCATGTCTCTGCGCCTGGCCAACGAGATCCTGGACGCCTGCAACAACACCGGTAACGCGGTGAAGAAGCGCGAGGATACCCACAAGATGGCCGAGGCCAACAAGGCTTTCGCTCACTATCGTTATTGATTCGGTTAGGAGGTTACTATGCCAAGAGACGTTTCTCTGGAAATGACCAGAAACATCGGCATTATGGCGCACATTGACGCCGGCAAGACCACCACCACCGAGCGTATCCTCTACTACACCGGTGTAAACCACAAGATCGGTGAGACGCACGATGGTGCGGCTACCATGGACTGGATGGCGCAGGAGCAGGAGCGTGGTATCACCATCACTTCTGCTGCTACCACCTGCTACTGGAGCCACACGGAACTGCTGAACGATCCTGCCAAGGCCAAGAAGTTCCGGCACCGGATCAACATCATCGACACCCCGGGCCACGTGGACTTCACCGTTGAGGTGGAACGCAGCCTGCGCGTGCTGGACGGCTCTGTGACCGTTCTGTGCGCCAAGGGCGGTGTTGAGCCCCAGTCCGAGACTGTTTGGCGTCAGGCCGACAAGTATCACGTGCCCCGTATGGCGTACGTGAACAAGATGGACATCATGGGCGCCGACTTCTATCGCGTCGTGCGCATGATGCGTGAGCGCCTGAAGTGCAACGCCGTGCCCATCCAGCTGCCCATCGGCGCCGAGGATACCTTCAAGGGTATCATCGACCTGATCGACATGAAGGCTGACGTCTACTACGACGACATGGGCAAGGATGTCCGCGTGGAGGAAATCCCCGAGGATATGCGCGAGCTGGCCGAGCAGTATCATGCCGAGATGATCGAGGCCATTGCCGAAAACGACGAAGAGCTGATGATGAAGTACCTGGACGGCGAAGAGCTGACCAAGGAAGAAATCAAGACCGCTCTGCGCCGCGAGACCATCGCCAACACCGTGGTTCCCGTTGTCTGCGGTACTTCCTACCGCAACAAGGGCGTTCAGAAGCTGCTGGACGCCATCGTGGACTATATGCCCGCCCCCACCGATATCGAGGATATCAAGGGCGTGAACCCCGAGACCGGCGAGGAGACCAGCCGTCCGTCTTCTGACGACGCGCCGTTCGCCGCTCTGGCTTTCAAGATCGCCACCGACCCGTTCGTTGGCAAGCTGTGCTTCTTCCGCGTGTACTCCGGTACCGTTGAGGCCGGCTCCACCGTGTACAACTCGGTGAAGGAAAACAACGAGCGTATGGGCCGCATCCTGCAGATGCACGCCAACCACCGGCAGGACATCGAGATCTGCTACGCCGGCGACATCGCCGCCGCTGTGGGTCTGAAGAATACCACCACCGGTGACACCCTGTGCGATCCCAAGCACCCCGTCATCCTGGAGAGCATGGAGTTCCCCGAGCCCGTTATCCGCGTTGCCATCGAGCCCAAGACCAAGGCTGGTCAGGAGAAGATGGGCATTGCGCTGAACAAGCTGGCTGAAGAGGACCCCACCTTCCGTACCTGGACCGACGAGGAAACCGGTCAGACCATCATCGCCGGCATGGGCGAGCTGCACCTGGAAATCATCGTGGACCGCCTGCTGCGCGAGTTCAAGGTGGAAGCCAACGTGGGCGCCCCGCAGGTTGCTTACCGCGAGTGCATCCGTCGTGCCGCCGATTCCAACACCAAGTATGCCCGTCAGTCTGGTGGTAAGGGCCAGTATGGTCACTGTATCATCACCATCGAGCCCAACGAGGCTGGCAAGGGCTACGAGTTCATCAACGCCGTGGTTGGCGGCGATGTGCCGAAGGAGTATATCCCGGCCATCGACCAGGGCATCCAGGGCGCGATGAAGGCCGGCATCCTGGCCGGTTACCCGGTGGAGGACGTCAAGGTCACCCTGAAGGGCGGCTCCTATCACGAGGTCGACTCTTCTGAAATGGCCTTTAAGATCGCCGGCTCCATGGCGTTCAAGGACGCTATGGCCAAGGCCGATCCCGCCATCATGGAGCCCATCATGAAGGTCGCGGTCATTGTGCCCGACGAATACATGGGCGACGTGATCGGCGACCTGAACAGCCGCCGTGGCCAGATCCAGGGCATGGAAGCCCTGAATGGCTCTCAGCAGGTCAACGCCTTCGTCCCGCTGTCCAACATGTTCGGTTATTCCACCGACCTGCGCAGCAAGACCCAGGGCCGTGGCCAGTACTCCATGGAGCCCAGCCATTACGCTGAGGTGCCCAAGAGCATCGCTGAGGAGATCATGGCCGGCCGCAAGAAGGACTGATTTCACCCCAGCCCTGGCAACTGCGGGGAAATTCCCGCAAATGTCTTGATTTTTGAGAACTGATTTAGTATGATATTCGTAAGTCATACGGTCATAAAAAAGGAGGACAATAACCATGGCAAAAGCTAAGTTTGAGCGTTCCAAGCCTCATATTAACATTGGCACCATCGGCCACGTTGACCACGGCAAGACCACCCTGACCGCCGCCATCACCAAGGTGCTGGCTATGAAGGGCGACGCCGAGTTCACCGATTACGCCAACATCGATAAGGCTCCCGAGGAGCGCGAGCGCGGCATCACCATCAACACCTCTCACGTGGAGTACCAGACCGACAACCGTCACTACGCCCACGTGGACTGCCCGGGCCACGCCGACTACGTGAAGAACATGATCACCGGTGCTGCCCAGATGGACGGCGCTATCCTGGTCGTGTCTGCCGCTGACGGCCCCATGCCCCAGACCCGTGAGCACATCCTGCTGAGCCGCCAGGTAGGCGTGCCCTACATCGTTGTGTTCATGAACAAGGTGGACCAGGTTGACGATCCCGAGCTGCTGGATCTGGTCGAGATGGAGATCCGTGATCTGCTGACCGAGTACGACTTCCCCGGCGACGACACCCCGATCATCAAGGGTTCCGCTCTGAAGGTTCTGGAGAGCAACTCCACCGACATCAACGCTCCCGAGTACGCCTGCATCCTGGAGCTGATGGACGCTGTTGACAGCTACATCCCCACCCCGGATCGTATGGCTGACCAGCCGTTCCTGATGCCCGTTGAGGACGTGTTCACCATCACCGGCCGCGGCACCGTGGCTACCGGTCGTGTGGAGCGCGGCACCATCAAGGTTGGCGAGGAAGTTGAGATCGTTGGCCTGAAGGACGAGAAGATGAAGACCACCGTTACCGGTCTGGAGATGTTCCGCAAGCTGCTGGACTTCGCTCAGGCTGGCGACAACGTGGGCGCCCTGCTGCGTGGTGTGCAGCGTTCTGATATCGAGCGTGGCCAGGTTCTGTCCAAGCCCGGTACCATTCATCCCCACACCAAGTTCTCTGGCCAGGTCTACATCCTGAAGAAGGAAGAAGGCGGCCGTCACACCCCGTTCTTCAACAACTACCGTCCTCAGTTCTACTTCCGTACCACCGACGTGACCGGCGTCATCACTCTGCCCGAAGGCACTGAGATGTGCATGCCCGGCGATAACGTCAGCATGGACGTTGAGCTGATCACCCCGATCGCTATCGAGGAAGGCCTGCGTTTCGCTATCCGTGAGGGTGGCCGTACCGTTGGCTCCGGCGTTGTTACCAAGATCAACGAGTAATCGTTATCTGCATCGCTTTTTTGGCCCCTGCCAGTTTGGCAGGGGCCTTTTCGCATATGCCGGGCAGCCTGGCATTTGGTGCAGCGCCCCTTTTTATCCAGAGGCGATTGTGGTACAATAGACAGGGTACAACGCGGATGGACCGCCGCGAATTTGTGTACCGGTGAGGAAAGTGACCTATGGAAATACAACAAATCTGCAGCCTGCTGGAGATTGACTGGCAGGCATGCGTGTCCCGGTTCAGCGGCAACGAGGGGCTGTACCGGCGTTTTCTGTTCCGCTTTCCCCAGGATGAGACCTGGGAACAGCTGGCCCGGGCCTGGGAACAGCAGGACATTCCCGGTGTGGAGCGGGGGGCGCACACCCTGAAAGGCATTGCCGCCAATCTGGGTCTTGCCCGCCTGCAGGCCGACAGCGCTGCGGTTGTGGACGCTGTCCGTGCCGGCCGCACGGAGGAACTGCCCGCGCTGATGGAGCAGCTGACCGCCAGCTGCCGCCTTGCCCGTGAGATCCTGTCCCAGCCGGTGGACTAAGGGGGCGCGGTATGCAGAGCGAACAATGTGTTGAAACTGCCGCCCGCCGGGATACCATCCTTGTGGTGGATGACGTGGAGCTGAATCGCGTCATTCTCAGCGAGGCGTTCCGGGAGGGCTATCGTCTTCTGGAAGCGGAAAACGGCCGCCAGGCGCTGGATCTGGTGCTGGCTGAGCCGGACCGGATCTGCGCCATCCTGCTGGATGTGGTGATGCCGGTAATGGACGGTTTTGCCTTTCTGGAAGAGATGCGGGCCCGGGACCTGCTGGCCCGTATTCCGGTTTTCCTGATCACGGCGGACTCTTCGGAGAGTAATATGCGCCGCGGCTACGACCTGGGCGCCGTGGATATCATCGGCAAACCGGTGCTGCCCTATTTTGTGCGCCGCCGGGTTGAGAGCGTGGTGGAACTTTACCGGGCCCGGGAACAGCTGGGCCGCCGGGTAGAACAGCAGGCCGAAGAGATTCAGCAGCTGGGCCAGTCCATCATCGAAAGTCTGGCCACCGCCATTGAGTTCCGCAGCGGAGAGTCCGGCGAACATGTGCGCCGGATCAGTGCTCTGACCACCTGGATGCTGGAAGAGCTGCGCGCCTGCGGCTATCCGGGCTGCAATTTCACCGATGAGCAGATCAGCCAGATCGCCACCGCTTCCATCCTGCATGACGTGGGCAAGATCGCGGTGCCGGATCAGGTGCTGAACAAGCCCGGCCGCCTTACCGCCGAGGAATTTGAACTGATGAAGATCCATACCGTGCGCGGCTGTGAACTGCTGGAGCAGATTCCGCAGTACCATTCCAATCCGCTGTTCCGGTACGCCTATGATATCTGCCGCCACCACCATGAACGGGTGGATGGCCGCGGCTATCCGGACGGCCTGAAAGGGGAGGAGCTGTCCATCTGGTCGCAGGTGGTGGCGCTGGCCGATGTGTACGACGCACTCACCAATAAGCGGGTCTATAAACCGGCCTTTACCCATGAGAAAGCCATGGAGATGATCCGTACCGGTCAGTGCGGCCAGTTCCAGCCCGCGCTGGTGGACGCGCTTGCCCAGGGACTGGAGCATCATGCCCGCGGCCCGGAAACCAACTGAACACCAGCGGCCCGCCGGCTCTGCGCCGGATGGGCCGCTGGCTCTTTTTTTGCCGGACTTTTACAAAAAAGTGCAGGATTCCGCGGTTTTCCGCTTTTCAGGACTGGTTAAATGTGCTATACTATGGCATACGAATTTGTAAGTCTGCACAAAACAGAGTCATACAATAAAAGGAGGCACCACCTTTGCAGCAGAGAGAAACCATTATCGTGCTGGACTTCGGCGGCCAGTATAACCAGCTGATCGCCCGCCGTGTCCGGGAGTGCGGCGTATACTGCGAGATCTACTCCTATCGTACCCCGCTGGAGACCATCCGGGCCAAGAACCCCCGGGGCATCATCCTGACCGGCGGCCCCAACAGCGTCTACGATCCTGCTTCCGCCACCTGCACCGCCGATCTGTTTGCCATGGGTGTGCCGGTGCTGGGCATCTGCTACGGCAGCCAGCTGATGATGCATCTGCTGGGCGGTCGCGTAGAGCGCGCCCCCGAGCGGGAATACGGCAAGACCGAAGTGTATGTGGATACCGAATCCCTGCTGTTCCAGGAGGTCAATCCCACCACCATCTGCTGGATGAGCCATAACGACTACATCTCCCAGGCGGCGCCCGGCTTCAAGGTGATTGCCCATACCGACCACTGCCCGGTGGCGGCGGTGGAAGCCCCGGACAAGGGCCTGTATGCCGTGCAGTTCCATCCAGAAGTGCTGCATACCCAGCAGGGCAGCCTGATGCTGTCCAACTTTGTGTACAAGGTCTGCGGCTGTGCCGGTGACTGGAAGATGGACAGCTTTGTGGAGCAGTCCATCCAGAACATCCGCGCCAAGGTAGGCAACGGCAAGGTGCTGTGCGCGCTGTCCGGCGGCGTGGATTCCAGCGTGGCGGCGGTCATGCTGGCCAAGGCGGTGGGCCGTCAGCTCACCTGCGTGTTTGTGGATCACGGCCTGCTGCGCAAGGACGAGGGCGACCAGGTGGAGGCCGTTTTCGGCCCCGAAGGTCCCTACGACCTGAACTTTATCCGGGTCAATGCCCAGCAGCGCTTCTACGATAAGCTGGCCGGCCAGGACGACCCCGAGACCAAGCGCAAGATTATCGGCGAGGAGTTCATCCGCGTCTTTGAGGAAGAAGCCAAGAAGATCGGCCGGGTGGACTACCTGGTGCAGGGCACCATCTACCCGGACGTGGTGGAAAGCGGCCTGGGCGGCGAAAGCGCCGTGATCAAGAGCCACCACAACGTGGGCGGCCTGCCCGACTACGTGGACTTCAAGGAGATCATCGAGCCGCTGCGCGACCTGTTCAAGGACGAGGTTCGCGCCGCGGGCCGTGAGCTGGGCCTGCCCGAGGCTCTGGTAGCCCGTCAGCCCTTCCCGGGCCCGGGCCTGGCGGTGCGGATCATCGGTGCCGTCACCCCGGAAAAGGTCCGCATGGTGCAGGAGGCCGACGCCATCTTCCGGGAGGAGATGGCCAACTTTGGCCTGGCCAATGCCGCCAGCCAGTATTTTGCCGCCCTGACCAATATGCGCAGCGTGGGCGTTATGGGTGACGAGCGCACCTACGACTACGCCGTGGCCCTGCGTGCGGTCTCTACCAGCGACTTCATGACCGCCGAGAGCGTCCAGCTTCCCTGGGAACTGCTGGGCAAGGTCACCAGCCGCATCGTAAACGAGGTCCCCCACGTGAACCGCGTCCTCTACGACTGCACCGGCAAGCCCCCGGCAACCATCGAATTTGAATAAGGAATGCCGTCCCCGGAAACCGGAAAACCCTGGTTTCCGGGGACGTTTTTTCAGGCGGGCACCGGTCCGGACGAATCCGGCTGCCGGATTCGTCCTGTCTATAGAAAAAACGGCGGCTTTCCGCCATACAGACAGAGGTGCGCCATGAAAACCATTGCGATCATTGAAGACGATCCCGCCATCGGGGATATGCTGCAGGAGGTGCTGCAAAAGTATTGGAAGCCTGTCAGGTAGAGGAAGAAGATTTCTTCTGCCATGTGACGCACAAAACATGGGACGTCATTCTCCACGACATACGCAAGGCGCACGAAAATGACAGTGAAAGTGCGCCGGATACTACGCCCGCCGATGAACTGATACGGGAAGTACAAAAGGCCATGCAATCGCCGGGGGACAGGGTTCAGCAATTCACGGAGATATTCTGCAAGGCGTTCCGGCTCAAATATAAGCGGCTCTCACAAGAGGAACGAAGCCTTTTGAAGAAGCTGTTCAAGAAATCCCCGCTGATAAAACAGTCCGGTATGAACTTCCGGCGCAGGCCGTGGAAATGAAAAACTGCCGTTGTGGGAATGGGTGTTCCTGCAACGGCAGCTTTGGCTTTCTATTTTCTATATGGCTTACTGAGTTAACTATATCAGCACCTGATCCAATTCCTGAATCATCACATCTGGATGTAATAAAGCATTTTCGCAATGGCCTTTCCCTTTAAAGCATTTTATGACGCTACCGCTATAATTCTTCGCAATAACTTGAGCCGATTTTTTTGCAAGCAGTTCATTTACAGCAGTCCCATAATAAAAATAGATTTTTGTGTTGGGAGTATCTACATCATCCTTTAGTCGAAAGTTCGCTATCTCGCTGATATAATTTATAATAGTTGTATCTGACATATTATCAAGTACCTGTAAGAAATCCCGGAGATATTCTTGTGGGCAAATACTTTTTGTCGCTTGCGCCAATGTTTTTTTGTCTCTTTGTTGTGACTTGTGAGTTATATTCAAATAGAACTGTAGCATCATTCTTTTCATAATGCCATTGACAGATACAAGCGGAGAACCATCAAAAATCACTTTTTCAATTTCTAATTGTCCATTTTGCCATAACGTAGCGGTCAAAACACCACCCATTGACATTCCATAAATGGCATACACGCTTTTACCATAACGGGAAATATAATAATCCTCAAGTTCTCTTGAAGTCTGTAAAAAAGAGAAAAATTTTTCCTGCTTTTTAGGATTGTGTCCAGGCATTATTGGAATAATAATGTGATAGTCTTTTTGATAATGTTCGATATATTTTTCCCATATTTGATAAGGACATTGAAAACCATGTATAAAGATAATCTTTCTTTTGTTTCTATCTCCAAATTCTAATATTTCCATATATGGTGTTCTCCTTAATTCAGATTATTCTTTGCCTTCAACATCTTCATCCTGTTCCAGCTCAATCACATCCAAAATGCCACAATTCAGGGCTTCGCAGATACGAACCAGCGTTTCCATGCTGATATTTTTTCCCTTACCCATGTTGGCAATCATATTCGTGGTAAGACCGGCGGCAATCCGCAAGTCCTCTTTCCTCATGTTGCGCTCAACCAGCGTGTGCCAGAGGGGTTTATAGCTTATGTGCATTTATCCTCCTGCCTTTCTCCCGGTTCCGGGGACTCTGTTCCCATCATATCAAAATTCTTGCTATCCCACAAACATTTCTTGACACAATCGCCGGTTCCGTCTGGATTGTGCTTTTCCTTTCTTTTTTTGATTACATCTACTTAGCCATAAGCTGCTTTGTGCCAACGGGGAACGCCTGCGCCATTACCGGATCTTCTGGGGAATGCTGGCCGGTTTGCTGGCGGTGTCGGCCCTTTCTGTCTGGAACTCCTCCCGCGCGGCCCGGGAAATGGCCCGCATGGGGATCGAGCGTCCGCTGGAATTCTACTTTTTTGCCATGGCCTCTGTCATGGGGGTGGTGTTCGCCGCCTTCATCAGCCTGTTTTTGAGCGCGGAACTGGCGGACGGCGCGGTCCGCAACAAGCTGATCGTCGGGCACTCCCGCGCGTCGGTCTACCTGGCGGATTACCTGGTCTGCCTGGGGGCATGTCTGGCCTTTGTGGCGGCCTGGTTTTTAGGCGGCCTGACCGGGCTGCTGTGCATCGGACCATTCTCCATGAGCCCGGGCGAGGTGCTGGTGTATCTGCTGATCGCGGCCGGCTTTACTGCCTCGTTTGCGGCGCTGTTTGTGCTGATCAGCCTGCTGTGCGACAACAAGGCGCTTACCGTCATCCTGTCGCTGGCCCTGTGGCTGGGGCTTGTCCTGCTGGCGGGGGCGTTTTACGACCGCCTTCACGAGCCGGAAATGAGCGGCGGCGTGATGTATCAGAACGGCGCCTTTCAGGAGGTTGCCCCTCAGCCCAATCCGCTGTACCTGGCAGGGCTGGCCCGGACGGTCTGCCAGTGCCTGCTGGAATTCCTGCCTACAGGGCAGGCCCAGCTGGTATACGGCGTGGAAGTTCAGGCGCCGGTGCGGCAGCTGGCGTTCTCGCTGCTGTTTACCGGTGTGGCCCTGTGGACGGGCATCAAGCTGTTTAAAAAAAAGAAATCCGATAAGAGGTTGCTATGAACGGGATCCTGTGGGGCGTTATCGTTGCGCTGCTGTGTGTGATCGGCGGTCTGTGCTGGAAAATCCGGCTGCTGCGGGTTTCGGCCCGCCAGATCGGGGCGGAATTCCGCGACAGGCTGGCCGCCGATACCAATACGCTGCTCTCCATTTCCAGCCGGGATGCCGCCATGCGGCAGCTGGCGTCGGCGGTGAATGAGCAGCTGCGGCTGCTGCGAAGCCAGCGGCAGCGGTATCAGCAGGGGGACCGGGAGGTCAAGGAGGCGATTGCCAACCTGTCCCATGATCTGCGCACCCCGCTTACGGCGATCAGCGGCTATCTGGAACTGATGGGCCGGCAGCAGCTTCCGCCGGACGCGGCCCGCTATCTGGCGCGGATCGGGGAGCGCACCCAGGCCATGCAGACGCTGACCGAGGAACTGTTCCGCTACTCGCTGACCGTGTCCGCCCCGTCGCTCCAGCTGCAGCCGGTCGATCTGCGGCGCGCCCTGGAGGAAACACTGCTGTCCCTGTACGGGGCGTTCGCCCAAAAGGGCATTGCGCCCGTGCTGGATCTGGCCGAGCCCGGCAGCCGGTTTTTGCTGGACGCCGGGGCGCTGGGCCGGGTGCTGAACAACATCCTGGCCAACGCCCTCAAATACAGCACCGGAGACCTGACCGTCACCCTGAACAGGGAGGGGGTCATGACCTTTTCCAACCGCACGGCCGGTATGGCGGCGGTGGATGTGCAGAAGCTGTTTGACCGCTACTATACGGTGGAAACCGCGCAGAACTCCACCGGGCTGGGGCTTTCCATCGCCCGGCGGCTTACCGGGCAGATGGGCGGCCGGATCGGCGCTGCCTATCATAACGGCTGCCTGACCGTGACGGTGGACTTTTCAGCGGCCCGGCTGCCGGAAGATGCCCCGAAAACCAATTTGTGAAATTTTATATTCCGCTACATTTGTCGTTGAAATTCATTGACAAGTGTAGCGGAAAATTTTATAATGAAAGCGTCGACAAGTGTCCGAAAGGAGAGGCTCTCTTTGAACAACAACACGCAGGAGCGATTGACCGCGGCGGAGCTGGACATCATGCTCTGCCTTTGGAAGTACACCCAGCCGGTGCGCACAGCCCGCCTGCTGGAGGATCTGCAGCCTGTACACAGCTGGACCCTGTCCACCCTCAAGGTGCTGCTGGGCCGGCTGGAGGAAAAGGGTTATGTGCAGGTTACCCGGCAGGGGCGGTTCACCCTGTATCAGCCGCTGGTGGCGGAGGCGGAGTACCGCCGCCGGGAAACCGGCGGTCTGCTGCACCGCTTTTTCGGCGGTTCGCCGCAGAAGCTGGTGGCCTCCCTGGTGGAGGACGGCAGCCTGACCGGGGAGGATATCGCCGCGCTGGAAGCCATTCTGCGCAAAGCGAGGGAGGATCATGCTGACGAAAACCTTTGAGGCGGTGCTGCTGTTTACCCCCTGGGTGACGGTGTTGGCGGTCCTGCTGCTGGCGGCCCGCCGCTGGCTGCTGCAAAACCGGCAGGCAGCCCGGGCGCTGCGCCTGGCCTGGCTGGTGCTGGCGGCTCGCTGCGCGGTGCCGGTGCGGCTGACGCTGCCGCGGCTGGCGGCTTCCCGCCCCGAACCGCCCGCCTGGAGAGCGCCGGTGCTGGTGCAGCCGGAACGTGTGCCGGGTATCCCGCTGCGGCTGGACACAGCGGCCGCGGCAAGCCCGCCCCCGGCGACGGGCCCGTCTCTGTCGGAACTGCTGATGATCCTGTGGGCGCTGGGGGCATTGTGCTTTGTCGCGGTGCAGCTGACGCGCCATCTGGTATTCTGTCGGCAGCTGTGCCGGTGCCGGGTTCGGCTGCCGCTCTGGGGCCGGATCTACCGTTCCCCGGGCGCACGGGTACCGGTTACGATCGGTCTGCTGCGCCCGGCGGTGTACCTGCCGGTTTCTCTCGCTCCTGACGATCTGCCGTTCGTTCTGGCTCATGAGCGGCACCATATCCGCGCGGGGGATCTGTGGTTCCAGCTGCTTTTGCTGGCCGCCCAGACTCTCCACTGGTTCAATCCTGTTGTCCACCGGATGGCCCTGGCCGCCCGGCAGGATATGGAGAGGGCCTGCGATGCGGCGGTGCTGCAAAACAAACCCCTGCCTTACCGGCTGCGCTATGGGGAGACGGTGCTCGCCGCCCTGAAGAACGCGCGGCGGCAGGCGGCGCTCTCGGCGCCGCTGTGCGGGCCGGGGCGGGCGGCGCAGACCCGTTTCAAGGAGATGTTGGATATGCGTACCCCGAAAAAATCCCTGCTGGCGCTGCCCGCGCTGCTCTGCGCCGCGGTGCTGGCCTGCAGTTTATTTACCGCCTGTACCACACAGCCGGAAAGTTCGTCCCTGGCCGGATCCGATCCGGCGGCCTTTTCCACCGAACACGGCGCCTCCGCCCCGGAATCCGCTTCGGTGCCAGGGGATCTGAGCGTCCCCGAACCGCAGAGCAACCCGTCCACCTTTGATTCGGATACCGACGCATCCGGCCCGGCCGCAGGATCGGGCGAACCGGCTGCCGCCAACACGGGCTTTACCTGGCCGGTGCCCGACGCCGAATCCATACGACGGCTATACGGCGGCAACCATGCCGGCGTGGACATTATTGATGAATATGACACCCCCATATATGCCATTCAGGACGGTACGGTGCTTGCCGCCGGTACAAACTATGAAGAAACGGATGATATAGCAAATCACTGGTCCTATGGTATCCGTGTGACCCTGGATCACGGAGACGGTTTGAAGAGCGTGTATGCCCACCTGTCCGGTGTGGCGGTGAAAACCGGTGATACGGTGGAAAAAGGCCAGCTGGTTGGCTATATGGGATCCAGCGGCCGTTCCACCGGCACCCATCTGCATCTGGAAACATGGCAGGATGGAAGCCGATTTGATCCCCTTACTTTGTTCAGCGCAGACGAAATCCCGGAGATAGAGGAGGAACAAAACTCGGAAGACCCGTCCGCCGCATCCGGTACAGAGCCATAACCATCCCTGTGCGTCTGCTCCCCATACCATGAACCCCAAAAACGTCCTGTGCCCTGCGTTGGGCGCAGGGCCTTTTTTGTGTGCGGATTGCCCAATATTTTTCCGTTTGGTGCTGTGAATCTGGATGATATGAAATCTGGAAAAGTAAAAATATAACAATGAATGTAAAAAAAGTGAAAACACAGGTAAAATGGTGAGGAAAAGGTAAAAAAACCAAAAAGCCGCCCGGCGGGGGGATTTGGTATCATAATGTCAGAAAGACGCGGACATTACACCGCGCACATCCATGAGGAAACAAGGAGGAGTATCCCATGAAAAAATTGATCGCGCTTGCACTGGCCGGTCTGATGGCTTTCTCTCTGGTTGCCTGCGGTTCCGGCAACGGAGGCAACAACGGCGGCAGCACCGGTGAGGACGGTGACCTGCCCGTGCTGCGGGTGGCGGCAATGCCCACCATCACCAGCCTGCCCACCTACTACATCCAGAAGAACGGCCTGGACGTGGCCGCCGGCTTCAAGATGGAAGTTACCATGTTCGATACCGGCGCGCCCATGAACGAGGCGCTGGCCGCCGACCTGTGGGACGTGGGCCATATGGGCGCCGCGGCCGTCACCGGCATGGCCAACTACGATGAGATGATCATCGGCGAGGTGCTGGAGTCCACCGACGGCCAGGGCGTCTTCGTCACCCCGGACAGCCCCATCGCCCAGGACACCGGCTACAATCCCTCCTATCCCACCGTGCTGGGCAGCCCCGAGACAGTCACCGGCATCACCATCCTCTGCCCCGTGGGCACCGCGCAGCACTTCACCGTTCTGAAATGGCTGGAGAAGCTGGGTCTGGAAGCCACCGACGTGAACGTGGTCAACCTGGACACCGTGCAGGCCTACCAGGCGCTGCAGGCCAATCAGGGCGACGCCGCTTCCCTGAATGTGCCCACCTTCTTTGACGCGGTCAACGACGGCATGGTGCAGGTGGCCAACCTGGCCGACCTGGGCACCCGCTATGTGGACCAGATCGTGGCCAACCGCAAGGCCGTGGAGGGCAAGCCCGAGCTGGTGCAGAAGTATGTGGACTGCGTGCTGGAGGCCAACGCCGCCCTGGCCGCCGATCCCGACATGGCCACCGACCTGCTGGTGGAGTTCCTGAAGGACGCCGGCATGGAGACCAGCCGCGAGAACTGCGCCTCCGACCTGGGCCGCGTCAAGTGGCTGCTGAAGGAGGACTGGGCCGGCCGCACCCTGGGCAACTTCGCCAAGGAGCTGGGCGAGTTCTATGTGAGCCAGGGCCAGCTGGACGACAGCGCGCTGGACAAGTTCACCACCAACGTGGACAACACCTTCGTGAAGGCCTACCAGGGCTGATCCCCGCCAAGAGATACGATAGAGGGCCGGCCCGCGGCTCATGCGAGCCGCGGGCCGGCCCCGTCCTTTGAAAGCCCTCCGATTGAGAAAGGTGTGAAGAGCGAATGAAGCAGTTTCTGCAAAAACACAAGTATAAGCTGATCTCGGTGTGCTCCTTCCTGTTCGTGCTGCTGGTCTGGGAGCTGGTCACCGACGTGTTCCACGCCATCAGCCCCCTGATGCTGCCCAGCCCGGCCAAGATCCTGGAGACCTTTATCTATAAGCTGTCCGGCGGCACCAACCCGGACGGTGCCACCCTGTTCGAGAACATCTGGGCCAGCCTGAAGATCGCCCTGGGCGGCTATGTGGTGGGGGTGCTGATCGGCGTGCCCCTGGGCGTGGGCATGGCCTGGAGCCGCCGTTTCGAGCTGTTTGCCAAGCCCCTGTTCAACATCATCCGCCCGCTGCCCGCCCTGGCCTGGATCCCCCTGATGATCCTGTGGCTGGGCATCGGCTACCGCTCCAAGATCGGCATCATCTTCTTTGCCGCCTTCATCAGCGCCACCGTCAACTCCTACACCGGCATCCGGCGCACCAGCCAGGTGCATCTGTGGGTGGGCAAGACCTTCGGCGCCGCCAACCGGCAGCTGCTGTTCAAGGTGGCCATCCCCACCGCGCTGCCCATGATCTTCACCGGCCTGCGGCTGGCTTTGGGCTCCGCCTGGGTGGCCCTGGTGGCCGCCGAGCTGCTGGCCGCCACCCGCGGCCTGGGCTTCATGATCCAGATGGCCCGTATGCTGGGCCGCCCGGACGTGATCATCGTGGGCATGCTCACCATCGGCTTCATCGGCCTGCTGCTCAACACCGTGCTGGAGAAGCTGCAAAACAAGTTTGTTAAGGGGGCGAAAAAAGGATGATCGATACCACGAGCAAAAGCCGGTTCAGCATCAAGCAGCTGACCGTCATCTACACCATCATCTCCCTGCTGTCCCTTCTGGTGGTCTGGGAGCTGGCCGCCCGCTTCACCAGCGCGTCCATGTTCCTGCCGCCGGCCAGCCAGGTCCTGATGGCCTTCTGCCGCAGCTTTGTGGAGCCCATCGGCAAGCACACCATGCTGGTGCACCTGGGCTACAGCCTCTACCGGGTGGCGGTGGCCTTCGCCATCTCCACCGTCACCGGCATCGCGCTGGGCGTGGGCATGGGCTATTCCCGGCTGCTGGAAGCCATCCTCAAGCCTCTGTTCGAGTTCATCCGCCCCATCCCGCCCCTGGCCTGGATCCCCCTGTCCATCCTGTGGTTCGGCCTGGGCGACACCGGCAAGTTCTTTATCATCTTTCTGGGCTGCTTCTGCTTCATCACCGTCAACACCTACGACGGCGCCAAGAATGTGGACCCGGAGCTGATGGGCGCGGCCCGGATGCTGGGCGCCAGCGAGCGCCAGGTCTTCTTTGAGATCGTGCTGCCCAGCTCGGTGCCCTACATCTTCGCCGGCCTGCAGATCGCCGTCACCGCCGGCTGGAGCGCCGTGGTGGGCGCCGAGATGGTCCAGTCCAACGAGGGCGTGGGCTGGATGATCGTGCGGGGCATGAGCACCGGCAACACCCAGCAGATCATGGTGGGCATGGTGGCCATCGGCATCGTGGGCTTTATTCTGGCCAATCTGACAAGTGCTTTGGAGAGGAGACTGTGCGCATGGAACGAGCAAAAGGGAGTGTGACCGGCAACGTGGTGCTGGAGTGCCGCAACGTGGGCCGCACCTTCAAGGGCTACAACGGCGGGCCGGACAACGAGGTGCTCCGGGGCGTGGACTTCGAGGTGCGCGAGAACGAGTTCCTGGTGCTGTTCGGCGCAGGCCAGTGCGGCAAGACCACCCTTCTGAACATCCTGGCGGGGCTGGATATGCCCACCGAGGGCGAGGTCTTTGCCCGGGGCAAGAAGGTCACCGGGCCTGCCCCCGAGCGGGGCGTGGTCTACCAGAAGACCTCCCTCTTCCCCTGGATGACGGTGGAGGATAACGTGGGCTTCGGCCCCAAGGTGCGCCACATGCCCAAGGCCGAGCGGGCCGCGCGCATCAAAAAGTATCTGGAGCTGGTGGGGCTCACCGGCTTTGAAAAGAGCTTCCCCGGCCAGCTGTCCGGCGGCATGCGCCAGCGGGTGGGCATCGCCCGGGCCTACGCCAACCAGCCGGACATCATGCTCATGGACGAGCCCTTCGGCCACCTGGACGCCCAGACCCGCTACATGATGGAAGAGGAGCTCCAGCGCATCTGGCAGAAGGAAAAGCGCACGGTGGTCTTCGTTACCAACAACATCGAGGAGGCCCTGTTCCTGGCCGACCGGATCATCCTGCTGACCAACTGCCCCACCCACATCAAGAAAGAGTATGCGATCGACATGCCCCATCCCCGCGACTATGTGGACCCGGAGTTTTTGCGCCTGCGTCAGGAGATCACCGACAACATGGATCTGACGCTGTGAGAGAGGAGAGCATACCATGCAAGAGAACAACCAGCCCAAGGTACGGGTGCGCAACCTCACCAAGCAGTTCGGCGATCTGCTGGTGCTCAACGACATCTCCTTCGACGTGCAGCCCGGCGAGTTTTTGTGCATCGTGGGCCCCACCGGCTGCGGCAAGACCACCTTTCTGAACAGCCTGACCCGGCTGTACGAGCCCACCAAGGGGGAGATCCTGCTGGACGGCGAGCCGGTGGACCTGAAAAAGCACAACATCGCCTATATTTTCCAGGAGTATTCCACCATGCCCTGGCTGACGGTGGAAGAAAACGTGGGCTTCGGCCTGGATATCAAGGGTGTGGAAAAGAGCAAGGCCAAGGCCCTGGTGGACGAGTATCTGGACATCGTGGGCCTGACCAAATACCGCAAATACTATCCGGATCAGCTGTCCGCCAGCATGTTGCAGCGGGTGGTCATCGCCCGCGCCTTTGCCACCCAGCCGGACCTGCTGCTCATGGACGAGCCCTACGGCCAGCTGGATATCCAGCTGCGCTACCACCTGGAGGACGAGCTCATCAGCCTGTGGCAGCGCACCGGCACCACCGTGCTGTTCATCACCCACAACATCGAGGAAGCGGTCTACATGGGCCAGCGGATCCTGGTGCTAACCAACAAGCCCACCAGCATCAAGTGCACCATCGACGACGATCTGCCCCGCCCCCGGGACATCGCCAGCCCGGACTTTGTCAAGCTGCGCAATCAGGTTACCGATCTGATCAAGTGGTGGTAATCCGCCGCCATACAACCATTCAGGCCCGTTTTTTCGGGCGCGCCGGAACGGCAGGCCGCCCTTTGTGGGCAGCCTTTACATTCCGGGGCGGGGATGCTATGCTAAGATAGTGTGCCGCCGCGCGCCGGAGAAAACGGGCGTTTTTGAGTCAGGAGGAATCCGATCATGCATCGACCCAACGTGGTGTTTATCATCTCCGACGACCAGGGATACTGGTCACTGGGCTGCGCGGGAAACAAAGAGATCATCACCCCCCACATCGACCGGCTGGCCGCCGAGGGCACCCGGTTCGACAATTTCTTCTGCGCTTCACCGGTCTGCAGCCCGGCCCGGGCTTCGCTGCTTACCGGCTGCATCCCCTCCCAGCACGGCGTCCACGACTGGCTGCGGGACGACGACGAGCGCCAGTCCGCCATCGAGTACCTGGCCGGCCAGTACTCCTACACCCGGGCCCTGGTGGAAAACGGCTACGACTGCGCGCTGTCCGGCAAGTGGCACATGGGCGCTTCCGCCAAGGTGCAGCAGGGCTTCACCCACTGGTTCTGCCACAAGTCCGGCGGCGGCCCCTACTACGGCGCGCCGCTCTACAAGGACGGCAAGCTCTACCGGGAGGAGCGCTACGTCACCGACGCCATCACCGACGACGCCCTGGAATACCTGGACTCCCGCCAGGGGCAGGAGGGACCCTTCTACCTGCATGTGGCCTACACCGCCCCCCACGCCCCCTGGCTGAACAACCATCCCAAGGAGTACACCGACCTGTACAAGGACTGCCCCTTCGAGTCGGTGCCCCATCTGCCCCGTCACCCGGACAGCATCTATCTGACCGACGAGGTGGCCAAGGACGAGCGGGCCAACCTGATCGGATATTTTGCCGCGGTCACCGCCATGGACGCGGGGATTGGCCGCATCCTGGCCAAACTGGACGAGATGGGCCTGGCGGAGGATACCCTGGTGGTCTTTACCGCCGACAACGGGTTCAGCTGTGGGCACCACGGCTTCTGGGGCAAGGGCAACGCCACCTTCCCGCTGAACATGTACGAGGAATCGGTCAAGGTGCCCTTCATTGCCCGGCATCCCGGCCGCATCCCGGCGGGCCGCGTCTGCGACGCGCTGGTCTCCGCCTACGACTTTATGCCCACCCTGCTGGACTATCTGGACGTGCCCTGCACCGACACGCTGGAACGACCGGGCACCTCCTTTGCGCCGGCGTTGCGGGGCGAGGCGTTCCGCCAGCACGACGAGGTGGTGGTCATGGACGAATACGGCCCCAACCGCATGATCCGGGACCGCCGGTTCAAGTATGTGGCCCGGTATCCCTACGGCCCCAATGAGCTCTACGACCTGCAGGAAGACCCGGGCGAGACCCGCAACCTGCTGGTACAGGGCGGTGCCGAAGGGCTGGAACAGTCCATGCGGCGGCGCCTGGAGGCCTGGTTTGCCCGGTATGTGAATCCACAGATCGACGGCGCCCGGGAGGCGGTGTTCGGTTCCGGCCAGATCGGCCTGGCAGGCCTGTGGGGGGATGGTTCTCCCGCCCACAGCTGTGACGACTACATCAAGGAGAACCCCAACTACGCGCCCTATCGGGTGAAATGACACACGGGAGGCGAGCAGATGCGAAAAATGTGCCGGAAATTGCGGGAAGAGGCTTCCCGTCTGCGCTGTCAGCTGTTTACGGCCTATTTCGTGCTGTTCGCCGCCTTTTTTATTCTGGTGGTGCTGATGCTCACCACCATGGTGCGGGGCCTGCTGGTGGACCAGATCGGCGGCAGCCGCCTGGATGTGCTGCGCCAGATTGCCGAGCGGGCCAACATCGTCAAAACCAGCAGCGTCACCCTGTCCAACCTGTATACCTATGAGATCTCCAGCCACCGGTATCTGCAGGGCCAGCCGGACGCGGAAAGCCAGGCGGAAGCAGCCAGCTACCTGGATCGCCAGAAACAGGTGTACGACGAGGTGTTTGCCCATATCGGGCTGGGATATGAGGTGCTGTTTCTGGGGGAGAACGGCTTCTCCTACTGTTCAGATCCATCCGCGGACTGGCAGGAGGCAGTACCCGGTCAGCTCTGGTACCGGCACCTGCTGGAAGACCTGAAGAATTCTCAGCAGGGCGGGGTGGAGTTTTCCCGCACCTTTCCCTCGGTTACTGGCAGCGGGGAAGGGTTCCAGTTCGCCGCCGGCCGCATTGTGACCGGCCTGGACGGCAACGGTGTGCTGCTCATCCTGATCGATGAACAGCTGCTGGAAAACCTGTACAGTTCCGTGCAGGGGCAGGGCAGCGAGATCTTTATTTACGACCAGGACGGCCTGGTGGTTTCCCACTCCAATAAGAAGATGCTGGGCAAGCAGTTCTTTGACGTGGACTACATGAGACAGACCTATGGCGTTGACAGCTACGATATTGTATCCCGCCAGGGACAGGATTATCTGCTGTCCACCTTTCTGGATGAGGAGGTGGACTGGACCATTGTGGAGATGATCCCTACCAATGCAATCTTTGGTGCGTTGGACCGGCTGTACTGGATGGTGGGCTGCCTGCTGGCGGGGGCGCTGGTGCTGGCCATGCTGCTGTCCTGGCACATGGCCCGGCGGGTGGCCCGGCCCCTGAGTGATCTGAGCGCCGCCATGGATCGGTTTGGCACGCCGGAATTTGTGCCGCCCTCCGCCGCCACCGGCACCCAGGAACTGGATCACCTGCAGGAAAGCTTCAACCATATGGCCGGCGAGATTGACCGGCTTATGGCCGCGGTGCGGGAGCGGGAAGGGCAGAAACGCCAGTTGGAGATGAATTTCCTGCGGGCCCAGATCAACCCCCATTTCCTGTACAACATGCTCTTTTCCATCCGCTGTACCATCGAGGTGGGCAAGAGCAGCCAGGCGGCTCAGATGCTCAGCGCCTTTACCGATCTGCTGCGCAGTACGCTGGCGGTCAAAGCGCCGCTTATTCCGCTGCAGGAAGAACTGGAAAGCACCCGCAAATACCTGGTGGTGCAGAAGCTGCGCTGCGGCGATAAGATCAACTATGAATTTGACGTGCAGCCCGGCACCAAAAACTGTCTGGTGCCGCCGCTGATTCTGCAGCCGCTGGTGGAAAATGCTATCTTCCACGGGCTGGAGGCCAAACCGGACGCGGACATGCTGGTGATCTCCACCGCATTTAAGGACGGGGACCTGCTGCTCACCGTTACCGATGACGGGGCGGGTATGGGTCCGGAGGAACTGGCCGCCGTGCGGGAACGTATGAGCCGCCCGCCGGAAAAGGACGGAAACTCCATCGGCATGGCCAATGTGCACAGCCGCATCCGGCTGAACTGGGGCGAACCCTACGGCCTGACGGTGGACAGCACGCCGGAAATCGGCACCACCGTTACCCTGCGGATGCCGGCGGTTTTCTCAGAGGAAAGGAACGACCATGAAGGTACTGATCGCGGATGACGAGACCATGATCTGTGAATGGCTGCAGTTCTGCATCTCCCAGAACCCTGCCTGCGAACTGGTGGGGGTGGCGCACAATGGCCGGGAGGCGCTGGAACTGGCCGGTCGGGAAGCGCCCGACCTGATCCTCACCGATATCAAGATGCCGGTGATGGATGGCCTGGAACTGCTGCATGCTCTGCGGGAGGCGGGCAGCCGGGTGCGGGTCGTCGTGCTTACAGCGTTTGCAGAGTTCGATCTGGCCCGGCAGGCGCTGCGGGACGGCGCGTCTGAATACATCCTCAAAACCGAAATGAAAAACGAGATGCTGCAGGAACTGCTGGACCGGGTGAACCGGGAACTGAACCTGAGTGGTGCGGCCAGCGGAATTGCCAACTCGCCCCAGGCCCATTCCATCATCCGGCGCATCCTGCGGCAGGAACGGGATTTGACCAGTGAGGACCTGGAAGAACTGCGCCGGTGCGGCGTGCACTGGCGGGACAACGGCCTGTTTGCGCTGGCGGTGTGGAAAAAAGACCTGATGAACGGGGGCCTGAGCTTTCCCCGGGAGGAGCAGATCCGCCATGTGGCCGGTTTTGACTATACCGACCGGATCTATGTGGTGGTGGGCAACCTGCTGCGGGCGCTGAGCAGCGGCGAAAAGGCCCGCAAGCTTACCGCCTACGCCAAAGAAGTGCAGGCCATGAACCACTGTATGGTGGGGGTCAGTTCGGTCACCGATGAACTGCGGCAGATCCCCTCGCTGGTGTTCCAGGCCGCCTGTACCCTGGGCCAGGGCTTTTATAAAGGGGAAGTGGCGCTGTATGAACCCAGCCAGCCGCTGTCCCGTCTGTTTGAACTGCACCGGGGCTGGAAAAGCGAGATGGCCGGGCTGCGTGTGCAGCTGTACCAGGCCGACGGTGCCCGCCGCCGGGAACTTCTGGAACAGTTTCTGCAGCAGATCAGCACCGACCGTATCCCGGCAGTAGATCTGCTGGGCAAGTGGTTCCTGGATGCGTTTGACCTGTTTGCTCTGCAGGCCCGGGAACAGGGCGCTGAACTGCCGGAGCAGGATGCGCTGCGGGCCCGGCTGGCGGGCAGTGTGTCCCTGCGGGAGGTGCGGGAGATTCTGGGCCAGGTGTCGGAACTGTGCCGGGAAACTGACGAGCCCCACCGGCCGCGCTCCAACAATATCCGGCTGGCGGTGGAGTATCTGCGCAAGCATTATGCCGAACCGCTCAGCCTGGAACAGGTGGCCGCCCAGGTCTACCTGAACCCGGATTACTTTTCCCGGGCATTCAAGGAGGAGATGGGCCTCACCTTTGTCAATTACCTGACCGACCTGCGGATGCAGCATTCGGTGCAGCTGCTGGAAAACACCGCGCTGCGGGTGCAGAACATCGCCCAGTCGGTGGGATATGCCAACGTGAGCTACTTTTCTACCCTGTTTAAGAAGAAATACGGAATGAGCCCCTACGAATACCGCCGCAAGGACGACTGAACCCAAGGAGGTGCCCTCTATGCGCGCCATAATGGTCATGTACGATTCCCTCAACCGGCATATGCTGGCTCCCTACGGCTGCGACTGGACCCAAACGCCGCAGTTTACCCGGCTGGCGGAACATGCCGTTACCTTTGACAACTGCTGGGTGGGCAGCATGCCCTGCATGCCGGCCAGGCGGGAACTGCACACCGGCCGGTACAACTTTCTGCACCGCAGCTGGGGCCCGCTGGAACCCTTTGACGATTCCATGCCCGAGCAGCTGAAAAATGCCGGTATCCACACCCATTTGATCAGCGACCACTATCATTACTGGGAGGATGGCGGTGCCACCTATCACCAGCGGTATACCACCTGGGACTGTGTGCGCGGCCAGGAGGGGGACAACTGGGCCCCGCTGGTGGGATTTGACGGCGGGCCCCGCCCGCACCGCAATATCTGCGGCGAGCCGGCCGACCGCTGGGTGGAGCAGGATTTTGCCAACCGCACCCGCATGCCGGAGGCTGCCTGCCAGCCCCAGTGCCGGACCTTCCAAAAAGGGCTGGACTTTCTGCGGGAAAACCACGGCCGGGACAACTGGTTCTTGCAGATCGAGACCTTTGATCCGCACGAGCCGTTCTTTGTGCAGCCGGAGTACGACGCCCGTTTCCCGGACGGCTACCAGGGCCCCTTCTGCGACTGGCCGGATTACCGGCCGGTAAACGACCAGGACAGCCCGGAGTTTATTGACCATATGCGCCGCCGGTATGCCGCGCTGCTGTCTATGTGCGACGAGAACCTGGGCCGGATTCTGGACGCAATGGATGAGTACGACCTGTGGAAAGACACCCTGCTCATCGTAAACACCGATCACGGTTTTCTGCTGGCGGAACACGGCCAGTGGGCCAAGTGCCATTGCCCGTTCTACGGCGAGGTAGCTCACACACCGCTGTTTATCTGGGATCCCCGCACCGGCCGCCAGGGCGTGCGGGCCTCCAGCCTGGTGCAGACCATCGACCTGCCCGCCACATTGCTGGAATTCTTCGGTCAGCCCCTGCCGCCGGATATGCAGGGCCGTCCGCTCCGCCCGGTGCTGGAACGGGACGAGCCGGTGCATGAAGCCGGATTGTTCGGTATCTTCGGCGGGCAGGTCTGCTGCACCGACGGACAGTGGGTCTATATGCGCAGCCCGGTTCCCGGCAACCAGCCCCGGTATGAGTATACCCTGATGCCCACCCGCCACGGCGGCCGCCGTGCCTTTATCCACAACGAGATTTTGCAGCGTATGCAGCTGCATCCGGCTTTCTCCTTTACCAAGGGGGTGCCAGTGCTGCGTCTGCCCTCTGAGAACTGGATTTCCCAGGCGGAGTATCCCACCATGCTGTTCCGGATGGATCAGGACCCGGCTCAGCTTCATTCGGTGAACGACCCGGAGCAGGAGGCCCGGATGCTGGCGCTGATGGCCCGTCTGATGCGGGAGAATGACTGCCCGCCCGAGCAGTTCCAGCGCATGGGCATAAAGATAAGCTGAAATACCCGTTGACAAACGCAGCTTCGCATGGTATTATCAAAACAAGATTTTTCGATTTGAAAGACGGTGAGAGGATGGAGCCCATCTACGAGCAGCGGGCGCAGGTCTTTAAGGCCCTGTGCGACCCCCGGCGGCAGAAGATTCTGGCGCTGCTGCAAGGCGGGGAGAAGTGCGCCTGCAAGCTGATCGAAGAGATGGAGATGCCCCAGTCCTCCCTGTCCTATCATATGAAGATTCTTTGTGCTTCCGGTATTGTGGTCGGCCGGGAAGAAGGCAAGTGGACCCACTACCGCATCGATCCGGCGGGCAGCCGCCGGGCGGTGGAACTGCTGCAGGAGATCACCAGCACCGATGCAACCGCTTCCGTCTCCTGCCATTGTGGCTGCACCTGACCAAACGGAAACCGCACCAAGCCGGCGCGCTGCGCGCCGGCTTGCTTTACGGCCTATATATCCAAAATATTCGATATGAAAGAGTGGGATACCATGCAGGGACTGTTGTCTTTTCTACAAAATGAGCTGCTGGGCATGAAATGGCTGGACCGGCTCATGGCCCGGCTGGTGGCCGCCGCCTAGCTGGACCCGGAGGGGCGGCTGGGCGGCAGCATTCGTTTCTTCCTTTACGATACCATCAAGATCCTGGTGCTGCTGGGCTGCCTGATCCTGATAATCTCCTATATCCAGAGTTACTTCCCGCCGGAGCGCACCCGCCGGATTCTCGGCCGGTTCCAGGGTCTGACGGCCAATTGCCTGGCCGCGCTGCTGGGCACGGTCACCCCGTTCTGCTCCTGCTCCTCCATCCCGCTGTTTATGGGCTTTACCCGGGCGGGGCTGCCGCTGGGGGTCACCTTTTCGTTTCTGATCTCCTCGCCGATGGTGGATTTGGGTTCGCTGGTGCTGCTCATGAGCATCTTCGGCTGGCGGGTGGCGGTGCTCTATGTGGTACTGGGCCTGGTCATCGCGGTGGCGGGCGGCACCCTGATCCAGAAGCTGGGCATGGAGGATCAGGTGGAACCCTACATCCGGGCGGGCACGCTGCAGACGGTGCCCGGCCAGACTCTCACCCAGGCCGACCGGCTCCGGTTTGCCTGGGAGCAGATGACCTCCACCGCCCGCAAGGTATTCCCCTATGTGCTGGTGGGTGTGGGCGTCGGGGCGGTCATCCACAACTGGATCCCGGAAAGCTGGATTGTGGGCCTGCTGGGCGGCGGCAATCCGCTGGGCGTGGTACTGGCCACTCTGGCGGGCGCGCCCATGTACGCCGACATCTTCGGTACCATCCCCATCGCCGAGGCCCTGCTGGCCAAAGGGGCGCTGCTGGGTGTGGTGCTGGCCTTTATGATGGCGGTCACCACCCTGTCGCTGCCCTCGCTGATTCTGCTGCGCAAGGCTGTCAAACCCCGCCTGCTGGGAACCTTTGTGGCCGTCTGCGTGGCGGGCATCATCCTGGTGGGCTATCTGTTCAACGCCATCCAGCCCTGGCTGGTGAGCATATAAAGGAGGAAAGAACCATGGCATTGTTTGGTTTTGGTAAAAAGAAAGAGGAAAGCTGCGGCTGCACCTGTTCCGCGTCCGCACAGTGTGGATGCAGCTGCGGCAGCAGCAGCGAGCAGGCCCTCGTGGCGGTGCTGGGCTCCGGCTGCAAAAACTGCCACACCCTGTGGGAGAATATGAAGCAGGCCGCGCAGGAACTGGGCCTTTCGGAGCCGGTGGCCTATATCACCGACATGGAGCAGATCGCCCGTTCCGGGGTCATGAGCCTGCCCGCTGTTCTGGTGGATGGCCGGGTTGTGTCCAGCGGCCGGGTGCTGAGCCCTGCCGACGCAGCCGCCCTGCTGAAAAAGGAGCTGGGCTGACCGACTGAACCGGCCACAGGCGGGCCAAACTTCTAGCATCACCTTCCGGCGTACCGCAGCATAGAATGGCACGGCCGCCGGGCGGCTGAGCGTTTGCAAAGAAGGGTGGTACCGCATATGAAGCAGTTCCTGATCAAGGCGTTTCCCTATATCGGATTTTCCGCGCTGGCGCTGGGTGTGGGCTGGCTGGCCAGCTGGCTGACCCGCACCGGGCTGGAAACCGTCTATCCCCAGCTGTAAAAGCCCGCGCTTACCCCGCCGGGCTTTGTCTTCCCCATCGCCTGGGGGATCCTGTATGTGCTGATGGGGGTCAGCATGGCGCTGGCGGTGAACAAGGGCCTGGCTGCCGCAACCCCTGCACTGGTGCTGTGGCTGCTGCAGCTGGCGGTCAACTTCGGCTGGACGATCCTGTTCTTCGGCCTGAATCTGCGGGGAACAGCCCTGGTCTGCCTGGCGATCCTGTGGCTGCTGGTGCTGGATA
Source organism: Gemmiger sp. An120 (assembly GCF_002160955.1). Classification (GTDB taxonomy): domain Bacteria; phylum Bacillota; class Clostridia; order Oscillospirales; family Ruminococcaceae; genus Gemmiger_A; species Gemmiger_A avium. The sequence goes on along the minus strand of NZ_NFLN01000003.1, from coordinate 114,024 downwards.
TGACCCTGACCCTGGCCCGGGTCAGCACCGCCGCAGCCTTGCTGCAGGTGCCGTATCTGCTCTGGCTCAGCTTTGCCGCCTACCTGAACGCAGGCATCTGGCTGCTGAACCGGTAAAAGTCAGAGATTTCCGACAAAATCCCTTGCAATTTGCCGGAGAATATGATATAGTATTCAGGCAATCGTTCCGAGGGCCGCTCCCTGTGCACAGGATGGTGCAGGCTGGTGGCTTTCCATTGAAGGTTGTGATGGGCGCATGATTTCGCATGGCCCCCTATGTCATAGACCAGAAATGAGGTGAATGAAATGAAGCAGGGCATCCATCCCAAGTACGTGGACTGCACCATCACCTGCGCCTGCGGCGAGGTGATCCATACCCGCTCCACTAAGCCGGAGATCCGGGTCGAGGTCTGCTCCAAGTGCCATCCGTTCTACACCGGCAAGCAGAAGCTGGTGGACAGCGGCGGACGTGTGGACCGTTTCAACAAGCGTTTCGGCCTGAAATAAGGCTTCATAAACGGTACGACAAAAAGGCGGTTTGCATCAAACCGCCTTTTTGCTGTCCCTGCGGATATTCGCCGAAAGGAGACCGTATGGAGGATTACCGCACCATCCAGGGGGAATCCCTGGCCGAGATCGAGGAAAAACGCAGCCGCTTTATCGCCCGCGCCGCCTTTGCCGATTCAGAGGAAAAGGCGCTGGCAGTGCTGGCCGCCGTGCGGGCCGAGCACCGCACCGCCCGGCACAACGTCTATGCCTATATGCTGCGGGAGGGCAGCCGCACCCGCTACTCCGACGACGGTGAGCCCGCCAAAACCGCCGGCCTGCCGGTGCTGGAAGCTATCCGCCACGCCGGCGTCACCGACTGCATCGTGGTGGTTACCCGGTACTTCGGCGGCACCCTGCTGGGCACCGGCGGGCTGGTGCGCGCCTATACCGAAAGCGCCTCCCAGGCGCTGGCCGCGGCCAAAATTGTCACGGTGCGCAGCTGTGTGCGGGGCTCGGTCACGGTGGATTACAGCCTGTATGAGCAGGCCGCCCGCCTGCTGGAAGCCGCCGGCGCCCGCATGGAAGAGCCGGAGTTTGCCGCCGCCGTTACCCTGCGGTTTGTATTGCCCCAGGGCGAGGAGCAGCCGCTGCTGCCCAAATTCCGCGAACTGAGCCGCGGCGCCGCCGAACTGGAGATCTCCCGGCCTTTTTATACCCCGTTTTGACCCGTGTGACCGGCACAAGGTCAAAATATCACAAAAAATTTTGAAAAAATAAAAGGGTTTTGCCCACAAACCTCGTATATATACTATAGAACGTGTTTTGTGCAGCCCATCGGGCCCGGACAGGGAGGTAGTGCCATGACCGTGCGGGAACAGACCGAACAGATCGAGCGGCAGATCCTGTCGCCGGGGGCCATGCGCAGCACCGACAGCCGGGGCCGCGTGCGGGAGGAAGAACCCTGCCCGCTGCGTACTTGTTTTCAGCGGGACCGGGACCGGGTGGTGCACAGCAAGGCCTTCCGCCGTTTGAAGCAGAAGACCCAGGTCTTTCTCAGCCCGGAGGGGGATCACTACCGTACCCGGCTGACCCACACGCTGGAGGTGGACCAGATCGCCCGCACCATTGCCCGGGCGCTGCGTCTCAACGAGGATCTCACCGAGGCGATTGCCCTGGCCCACGATCTGGGGCACACGCCCTTTGGCCACGCGGGCGAGCGGGCGCTCAACCGGCTGGCCCCCCACGGCTTCACCCACTACCGGCAGAGCCTGCGGGTGGTGGACCGGCTGGAAAAGGGCGGCAAGGGCCTGAACCTGACCTGGGAGGTCCGCAACGGCATCCTGTGCCATACCAAAGGCACCTGGCCCGCCACGCTGGAGGGGCAGGTGGTTCGCCACGCCGACCGGATCGCCTATGTGAACCACGACATTGAGGACGCCATCACCGCCCAGGTACTGGACGCGCGCCAGCTGCCGCCGGTGGTTACCCAGGTGCTGGGCACCACCAAATCCCAGCGCATCACCACCCTGATTGCCGACCTGGTGGCCCACAGCACCCCGGATGCGCTGGCTTTCAGCCCGGACGTGGAGGCCGCCTACCTGACGCTGCACGACTTCATGTATGCCACCGTCTATGTGGACGAGGTGGCCAAGCGGGAAGAGCGCAAGGTGGAAAAGATGCTCTCGGAGCTGTACGAGCGCCTTGTCTCCCAGCCGGAGCTGCTGCCTGGCCAGTATCTGGAAATCGCCTACCGGGAGGGCCCCGACCGGGCCGCCACCGACTATATCAGCGGCATGAGCGATGAGTTCGCCACCCGCACCTTTGAGGAATTGTTTGTCCCCCGCAAGTGGCACGTACTGTGACCTTGACCGGGAGAAAGGATGTTTATGTTCTATTTTGACGGCTCGCTCTTTTTCGGCCTGTTTTATCTGGTCTTTTTCCTGATTCTGGCCGTGTTTGTGGTCACCGCGGTGCGGGGCATTGCCCAGTGGAGCCGCAACAACGCTTCGCCGCTGCTCACCGTGCAGGCCAAGGTGGTGGCCAAACGTACCCGGGTGGGCCACAATGGTACCCACAACACCGGGTACCACACCTATACCCGCTACTATGTCACCTTCCAGGTGGAAAGCGGCGACCGGATGGAGCTGGCCGTGACCGGCGAGGAATACGGCCTGCTGGCCGAGGGGGATGAGGGAAGCCTCTCGTTCCAGGGCACCCGGTACAAGGGCTTCGAGCGCCGGTATTAACGGAATAAACCACACCAGAGAGAGGGGAGGGGAGCGCGTGATTCCGCAGGAGTATATTCAGGAAGTGGTGGCCCGCAACGACATCACCGACGTGATCGGCAGCTATGTGCAGCTGCGGCACCGGGGCCGTACCCACACCGGCCTGTGCCCCTTTCACAGCGAGAAAACGCCCTCCTTTGTGGTGTATCCGGAAACCCAGAGCTACTACTGCTTCGGCTGCGGGGCGGGGGGCGATGTGATCACCTTCATCCGCACCATGAACAATCTGGGCTACGTGGAGGCGGTCAAGTTCCTGGCCGCCCGGGCGGGAATGCCCCTGCCGGACGAGGACGACAAGGCCGGCAAGCTGCGCAGCCGCATTTTGGAGATCAACAAGCAGGCCGCCCGCTTTTTCTATCAGTGCCTGAACGCCAACAACGAGCAGGCCAGCGCCGCCCGGGCCTACTGGCGGCGGCGCGGACTGTCCGACGGCACCATCCGCCGGTTCGGGCTGGGCTGGGCGCCGGATGATTTCCGCAGCACCCTCAACTGGCTGCGGGAACGGGGCTTCAACGAAGAGGAGCTGCTGGCCTCCGGGCTGGTCAAACGCAGCGAAAAAGGCAACCTGTACAACATCTTCCGCGGCCGGGTCATGACCCCGATCTTTGATCTGCGGGGCAATGTGATCGCCTTTGGCGGCCGGGTGCTGGGGGATGAAAAGCCCAAGTACATCAACAGCCCGGAAACCCCGGTCTATAAAAAAAGCCGGGCCATGTTCGCCTTGAATCTGGCCAAGAAAAGCCCCTCCCGCCGGTATATCCTCTGCGAGGGCTACATGGACGTGATCAGCCTGCACCAGGCGGGCTTCGATACCGCGGTGGCCGCCTGCGGCACCGCCCTTACCGGCGAGCAGGTAAAATTGCTGGAAAACTACGCGGATGAAGTGGTGCTCTGTTATGACTCGGACGAGGCCGGGCAGAAAGCCACCGCCCGCAGCCTGGAACTGTTCTCCCACAGTCCCATCAAGGTGTCGGTGCTCACCGTCACCGGCGCGAAAGACCCGGACGAGTTCATCAAGAAATTCGGCAAAAACCGGTTCGAGATGCTGCTGAACGGCACCCACAACGCGCTGGAATACAAGCTGGGCAAGCTGAAGGACAACTACGACCTGGCCACCGACGCAGGCCGGGTGGGCTATATACAGGACGCCATCCGGCTGCTGACCGGGCATATCACTCCCACCGAGCGGGAGGTCTACGCCGGGCGTCTGGCCCAGGAAACCAACGTGTCCAAGGCCTCGATCCAAAGCCAGCTGGACGCGGCGCTGCGCCAGGCCGACCGCCGGGAGGACCGCCGCCGCCAGAAAGAGCTGCTGAACCAGGGCACCGCCGCCCAGATCAAGGTGCCTTATTCGCTGGGGGGCGAAAAGGCGCTGGGCATCGCCAACGCCGAACAGCAGCTGCTGGCCGCCATGCTGAAAAACGCGGATTTCATCCCGCTGGTGCGCAGCCGGATCCAGCCGGACAAGCTGCTGCTGCCGGATATGCAGCAGGCCTGCCAGGCGGTGTTCAACTGTTACGACCGGGGCGTAACCGCCGAGCTGGCCACCCTGGCCCCGGAGGTCACACCCGAAACCCTGTCGCTGCTGAGCGCCATCCTGGCGCGCAACCACGACGTGGCCATTACCCGGCAGGATGTGGAAATGTACCTGGACCGCATCGAGCAGAGTTTCCCCAAAAGCGCTCAGGCGGCCCAGATGAGCCCCGAGGAACTGGAAGCCTATATCCGGAGCCTGCGGGATAAAAAGATGAAGAAGTAACGGCGCTGTGCCGCGAAAGGATAAGGAGATATCGAATATGGCAGAAAAGAAAATCACCATCCGGGAACTGATCGAGACCGGCAAACGCAACGGCAAGCTGACCACCAAGGAGATCAACGAGGCCATTGAAGAGACCGGCTTTGACGTAGAGCAGATCGACAAGCTCTACGAAACGCTGGAGCGCAACAGCGTGGAAATCGTGGACGAGCCCGACCCGGAAGCGGATGCCTTTACCCTCACCGAAGCCAGTGTGGACATGTTCGAGAGCGCCCTGTCCGCAGAGGGCGTGGCCATTGACGACCCGGTCAAGGTCTACCTGAAAGAGATCGGCCGTGTGCCTCTGCTGACCCCCGACGAGGAGATCAAGCTGGCCCTGGCCATTCAGGAAGGCAACAAGGCCGTGGAAACCAAGAAAGAGAAATTCGCCCCGGTGCTGGAGGTGGAGCAGAACAAGAAACTCTCCATCCGGGACCGCAACGAAGCCATGAACGCCGTGCTGGATACCTGCAGCGCCGCCCAGCGGGAAGAGCTCAAGACCCTGGACAAGCTGATCAGCCAGGGCGACCGGGCCAAGCAGCGCCTGAGCGAGGCCAACCTGCGTCTGGTTGTGTCCATCGCCAAGCGGTATGTGGGCCGCGGCATGCAGTTCCTGGATCTGATCCAGGAGGGCAACCTGGGCCTGATCAAGGCGGTAGAGAAGTTCGACCATACCAAGGGCTTCAAGTTCTCCACCTATGCCACCTGGTGGATCCGGCAGGCCATCACCCGCGCCATCGCGGACCAGGCCCGTACCATCCGTATCCCGGTACATATGGTGGAAACCATCAACAAGGTCAAGAAGGTGAGCAGCCAGCTGCTGCACCAGAACGGCCACGAGCCCACCGCCGACGAGATCAGCGAAGCGCTGGATATGCCGGTGGAAAAGGTGCGGGAGATCATGCGCGTTGCGCAGGAACCCGTCAGCCTGGAAACCCCCATCGGTGAGGAGGAAGACAGCCATCTGGGCGACTTCATCCCCGATGAGGACGCCCCCGTGCCCGCCGAAGCCGCCAGCCACACCCTGCTGAAAGAGCAGCTGGCCAGCGTGCTGGGCAGCCTGACCCCCCGTGAGGAAAAGGTGCTGCGGCTGCGCTTCGGCCTGGAAGACGGCCGTCCCCGCACCCTGGAGGAAGTGGGCAAGGAGTTCAACGTGACCCGTGAGCGTATCCGCCAGATTGAGGCCAAGGCCCTGCGCAAGCTGCGCCATCCCAGCCGCAGCAAGCGCCTGAAGGATTTCCTGGATTGAGTTCTGCGCCCCTGCCTGTCTGGCAGGGGCTTTTCTGTCACTATACTGCGGAGGTCTCCATGCTGCGATTTGACTGTCTGGTGCTGGATCACGACGATACCGCCGTGCGCAGTACCCCCACCATCCATTATCCGTCCTTTTCCGCTACCCTGCAGCAGCTGCGTCCCGGCCAGTCCATAAGCCTGCAGCGGTTTGCCGAACTGTGCTACGACCCGGGCTTTGAACCGCTGTGCAGCCGGGTGCTGGCCTTTACCCCTGAGGAGATGAAGATTCAGGAGCAGAACTGGCTGGCGGCGGTGCGCCGTACCCGGGCGCCTTTCTGGCCGGGTATGGTGCCGCTGCTGGCCCGGTACGCGGCGGCAGGCGGGCATATCTGCGTGGTCTCCCATTCCAATGAGGATACCATCCGGCAGGACTACGCCGCCGCCGGGGCCCCCGCACCGGAACTGGTCTTTGGCTGGGAGCAGGGCCCCGGCCGGCGCAAACCCTCCCCCTGGCCATTGCAGCAGATCATGGCCCGCTGGCAGCTGGCCCCCGACCAGCTGCTTATGGTGGATGACCTGAAACCCGGCTGGGAGATGGCCCGTGCCTGCGGTGTGCCCTTTGCGGCGGCGGGCTGGGGCGTGCTCTGCGACGCGGCCCGCCGGGATCTGCAGGCCCGGGCGGACTGGTATCTGGAACGAGTGGAACAGCTGGAAGATCTGCTGTACAGCCGGACATAATCACACAAGCAGGGGAGGTGCAGTTGATGAACTTCATGACAGTACGGGAAGCCGCACAGCGCTGGAATCTTTCCCAGCGGGCTGTGCAGAAGTATTGTGCCCAGGGCCTGGTGACGGGGGCGCAGAAATTCGGTGCTGCCTGGCAGATCCCGGATACTGCGCCCCGCCCCTCCGGCGCGGTGCGCCCGGAAGAACTGCCCGGCCGGGTGCTGTCGGATATCATGCCGCTGCTGAACACCCCGTTCACCCCCGGCTGCTGCCAAAAGCAGGTGGAAGGGATGAAGGCCGGCCCCCGCAAGGAGATTGCCCGGGCAGAGTACGCCTATTTCAGCGGCAATGTGGAGGAGGCGGTGCGCCGCACCGAACCGTACCGGAACGACCCGGATATGGCGCTTCGCCTGTCCGCCTGCCTGCTCAGCGCCTACGCCAACCTGTCCACCGGCAATACCATCCGCACCCGGGAATCGCTGGCTCGCTTGCAGGAGGCGTTGAGCGGCGCAGGCCCGGATACGCCGCCGGCCGAGAGGGCCGCCCAGATCTGTGTGGCAGCGGCTGCGGCCGTGCTGCTGCACCTCCCGCTGCCAAAGGATATCCCGCCGGCAAAGGAGTATCTGCCGCTTCTTCCGCCGGGGCTGCGGATGTTTGCCATCTACGTAATGGCCCATTATGCCTACCTGAAAAAGGAATACGAGCGAAGCCTGGGCATCGTGGAAGGCGCCCTGGCCGTGCAGGGGGCGGTGTATCCCATTCCGACCATCTACCTGCATCTGGTGGCGGTGATGGATCATATGAGCCTGCGCCAGACCGAACAGGCCCAGACCCATCTGCTGGCCGCCTGGGAACTGGCCCGGCCGGACGATTTGATCGAACCGTTCGGGGAGCATCACGGCCTGCTGGGCGGCATGCTGGAATCGGTGCTGAAAAAGGACTGGCCGGAGGATTTCAAGCGGATCATCGCCATTACCTACCGGTTTTCGGCTGGGTGGCGGCGCATCCATAACCCGGATACCGGCCACGATGTGGCCGACAACCTGACCACCACCGAGTTCACCGCCGCGATGCTGGCCGCCCGCGGCTGGACAAACCAGGAAATTGCCGAGCAGATGAACATCTCCGTCAACACGGTCAAACGGCATCTTTCCGCTGCCATGCAAAAACTGAATGTGCAGCACCGCCAGGAATTGAGCCGGTATATGCTGCAATAAAACGGGTAATGCCCGCGGAAAATCATCCGCGGGCATTACCCGTTTTACCCCCTGTGGCGGGTGATGGCAAGAGACGGTATTTGTGGTATAGTGAAAAAAACTGTTCCCGCCGCCGTCGGCGGTCCGCCAACTTGGGGAAGGAGGCCCATACCCCCGTGCAGCAAGATTCTGTTTATGAAATCGTCGTACAGGATACCCAAAACCGGGACTGGCAGGGCCGGATTCGCTTCCCCGCCACCGGGGAGGAACAGCCGTTTGACAGTCTGCTGGAGCTGCTGGCCCTGATGAAGCAGCATCTGCCCGGCAGCCCGGACGGCCCGCACATTTCCTGAAACAAAACTAGGCCGGCGTTTCCGCGTTAAATTTGCGGAAACGCCGGCCTTTTGTGTGTCGGTTTGTTCGCTCAGGCGAAATCGTCGATAATGCCGCCGCCCAGCACCGCGCCGCCCGCATAGAGCACCGCGCTCTGGCCGGGGGCGGGGGCCCGCACTGGCTCGTCAAATTCCAGCCACTCGGCCCCGTCAAACCGGCAGGCGGCGGGTTTGGCCGCACTGCGCACCCGGGCCAGATAGCTGCCCGCAGGGGGCATTTCCGACGGCCCGGCCCAGTCCCGCAGCCGTACCCGGCGGGCAAATTCCTGTCCCGCCCGGCCCAGTTGCACATCGCCGTTTTCCAGGATGCGCTGCACGAACACCGGTTCGCCCAGGGCAATGCCCAGGCCCCGGCGCTGGCCCACCGTGTAGCTGGCAACCCCCTTGTGGGGGCCCAGATCCTGCCCCTCCGGGCCGATGAACCGCCCGCTGCGGTCGGTCAGGCCCCGGGCGCGGATAAAGCCGGTGTAGTCCCCGTCTGGGATAAAGCAGATCTCCATGCTGTCCGGCGCGTCGGCGCAGGCCAGGCCGCTTTCCCGGGCCATCTCCCGGATATCGTCCTTTTCAAATTCGCCCAAAGGCAGCACCAGCCGTTTCAGGATATCCTGCTCCAGCCGGTAGAGCATATAGCTCTGGTCCCGGGCCTCGGATTCCGGACGGTGGATGCGGTACAGCCCGTCCTCGTCCTGTACCACCCGGGCGTAATGCCCGGTGGCGATCAGGTCGATGCCCAGCCGGTCGGCCTCCTCGGCCAGCAGCCGGAACTTCAGCGCCGGGTTGCACCGGATGCAGGGGTTCGGGGTCTCGCCCCGGCAGTAGCTTTCGCAGAACGGGCTTACCACCAGCCGGTCAAACTCCTCCTGCGCGTCGATCACGTGCAGGGGCACCCCCAGCTGGCCCGCGGCCTTTTGGGCGGCCTCCACCGCGCCCTCGTGGGCGGGGGAGAAGCGGATCACCGCCGCCTGCACCGCAAACCCCTGCTGCTGCAGGATCTGCACGCAGACGCTGCTGTCCACCCCGCCGCTCAGGGCAACCAGTACGCCGTCCTGCTGTTCAAAGGTGGAAAATCCCGCCTCAGACACCGCAGCTACCCCCTTCGCAGGCGTGGCAGTCTTCGGTCAGTTTGCCCACGATGGGCTCCGGATCTACCCCCTGGCGGCGGTAGTAGTCGCTCAGAGCGGCCTTCACGGCCTGTTCGGCCAGCACGCTGCAGTGCACCTTGACCGGCGGCAGACCGTCCAGCGCCTCCACAACGGCCTTGTTGGTCAGGCCCAGGGCCTCCTCAATGGTGCGGCCCTTGATCAGCTCGGTGGCCATGCTGCTGGTGGCGATGGCCGCCCCGCAGCCGAAGGTCATGAACTTCACGTCCACGATGCGGCCGTCCTCAATCTTCAGGTACATCCGCATGATGTCGCCGCACTTGGCGTTGCCCACCTCGCCCACGCCGTTGGCGTCGGGCATTTCCCCCACATTGCGGGGATGGGCAAAATGATCCATTACCTTTTCACTGTACATTCCCATGGTTTTGTGCCTCCTGTTCCTTATATCACGCCAGCGGCTTCCACACCGGGCTCATGGCCCGGCGCAGGGGGATGATCTCCTCCAGCACGCTGCACAAATATTCTGCCTCTTCCATTGTGTTCTGCGGCCCGAAGCTGAACCGCATGGTGCCGTGGGCGGCCTCGTGGGGCAGCCCGATGGCCAGCAGCACATGGCTGGGGTCCAGGCTGTCGCTGTTGCAGGCCGACCCGGTGGAGGCACAGATGCCCCGCATGTCCAGATCCAGCAGGATGGTCTCGCCCTCCAGGCCCGCAAAGCTGATGTTCGCGTTGCCGGGCAGGCGGTTTTTCGCGTCGCCGTTCAGCCGGGTCTCGGGGATGTTGGCCAGCACACGGCCGATCACATAATCCCGCAGCGCAACCAGATGGGCCTGCTTTTCCTCCAGGTGGCCCACCGCCAGTTCAATGGCGGCGCCCAGCCCCACGATACCGGCCACGTTTTCGGTGCCGGCCCGGCGGCGGGATTCCTGCCCGCCCCCATCGATCAGGTTATCCGGCAGAACGCCCCGCCGGATATACAAAGCGCCCACGCCCTTGGGACCGTTGAATTTGTGGCCGCTCAGGCTGAGCATGTCCACCCCCAGCTCTTTTACATTCACCGGGATGGCGCCCACCGCCTGCACCGCGTCGGTGTGGCAGAGCACCTTTTTCTCCCGGCAGATGGCGGCGATCTCCTGAATCGGCTGGATGGTGCCGATCTCGTTGTTGGCCAGCATCACGCTCACCAGCGCGGTGTCCGGCCGGATGGCCGCGGCCACATCCTCGGGCCGCACAAACCCGTCGGCCGTTACCGGCAGCCAGGTCACCTCAAAACCGTCCTTCTCCAGCGCCTGCATGGCGTGCACCACCGCGTGATGCTCAAAGGCACTGGTGATCAGGTGCTTTTTGCCCTGCCGGGCCAGCTTGCGGGCCGTGCCCTTGATGGCCCAGTTGTCCGCCTCGGAACCGCCGCCGGTGAAGTAAACCTCCCCGGGCAGGCAGCCCAGTGCCGCGGCTACCTGGGCGCGGGCGGTGTCGATCTGCTCTTTGGCTTCATAGCCAATGCTGTAGTGGCTGCTGGGGTTGCCGCCCGGGCCGGTCAGCACAGGCAGCATCGCCTGCACCACCTGCGGGTCCACCGGGGTGGTGGCGGCGTTGTCTAAATAAACGATATGATCCATCGATTGTCACCTTGCCTTGCTTGGATTGCGGGCGGCACGCTGCCTCCGCTGCACTTAATATATACCATTTTGGTGTAAATTGCAATACCCCGGCGCAAAAAGCCCGGTTCAGCCCTGCCGGCCGCCATAGCGGCGGCTCTGTTCCACCGCCATCCGGTCGCACCGCTCGTTCTCCGGGTGCCCGGCATGGCCTTTGATCCACTGGTAATGGATGGTATGGGGCTCGGCCAGGGTCAGCAGCCGGTCCCACAGATCCGGGTTCAGGGCAGGGGATTTGTCCGCCTTTTTCCAGCCCCGGGCCTTCCAGCCCTTGGCCCAGCCCTTCTGCAGCCCGTCGATCACATACTTGCTGTCGCTGCACAGGGTGATCTCGCAGGGCTCCTTGAGCACCGCCAGCGCCTCGATCAGGGCAGTCAGCTCCATGCGGTTGTTGGTGGTCTGGGCTTCGCCGCCGCTCAGCTCCTTTTCCACACCCCGGTAGCGCAGCACCGCGCCCCAGCCGCCCGGGCCGGGGTTGCCGCTGCAGGCCCCGTCGGTAAAGATCTCGATCTGTTTCATGGCGTCTCCTTTGCGATGATGTAGCCGGGCGCCGCGGCCCGCTTATATTCTGTATTATTATATAGGTTTTGCCCGGCCGGGGCAAGGCCCGGCGATTACCGGCGGCAGTTTTGGGCGAAACTGTCCCCGGGCGGGGCGAATTGACAAAGCCTGTAGGGGGACTTATAATAAAATCATCTTTAGGTGTACGTTGTCATCGCGCAGAGCCTGGGTTGCATTTTTCAATGGACTCACCGTGCTCGTATACGAAAACGGATACTTATGGCGGCCCGGAAGGGGCTTGCCGGTAAGGATAGCGGCACAAAGCCGCAACACACATCTCGGTACCGGGTCGGCTGCAGCAAGCGTGCGGCGGGCTCTGGTACGCGTATCAATATGGAGGTAGTATGGCACAAACAGAGAAGCAAACAAGCCCCGTACCGGAGAAAAAATCCACCCGCCGCGCCCCGGCCCGCCGCCCCGCGGCGAAAGCCCCGCAGGAAGGCGGCGGTCACCGTCCCCGCACGTCCAAACCCAAGAACACCGCGGCCCTGGCGGCCCCCGCGCCGGCGGCATTGGCCCCGCAGGCCGATCCCCGGCCGAACAACCGGCGCCGCAATCCGGCCCGCCGCAACGCCGCCGCTCCCGGGATGCGGATCATCCCCCTGGGCGGCCTGGGCGAAGTGGGCAAAAACATCACCCTCTATGAGTGTGAGGGGGATATGCTGCTGGTGGACTGCGGCCTGGTCTTCCCGGACAGCGAGATGTTCGGCATCGACCTGGTCATCCCCGATTTCACCTATGTGGTGCAGAACAAGGACCGGATCAAGGGCGTAATCATCACCCACGGCCATGAGGACCACATCGGCAGCCTGCCCTATCTGCTGCGGCAGGTGAATCTGCCCATCTACGCCACCCGGCTCACCATTGGTCTGATCAAGAACAAGCTGGAAGAGCACGGCCTGCTGGGCAGCACCAAATTTGTGGAGATCGCCCCCAAGAACAAGTTCAAGCTGGGCTGCTTTACGATCGAGCCCATCCATGTGAACCACTCCATTCCGGACGCGGTGGCGTTCGCCATCGAGTGTCCCGCCGGTATCGTGATCCAGACCGGCGACTTCAAGATCGACTACACCCCGCTTACCGGCGGCCCCACCGATCTGACCACCATTGCCGAGTACGGCCGCCGTGGCGTGCTGGCACTGCTGAGCGACTCCACCAACGCGGAGCGCCCGGGCTTCACCGCCACCGAGCACAAGGTGGCCGAAAGCGTCAGCAACCTGTTCCGCCAGGCTGCCAAGCAGCGCATTATCATTGCCACCTTTGCTTCCAACCTCTACCGCATCCAGCAGATGATCGATCTGGCGGTGGAGAACGGCCGCAAGGTAGCGGTGTCCGGCCGCAGCATGGCCAACAACACCCAGATGGCGCTGGAACTGGGCTACCTGCACGCGCCGGAAGGGGTGCTCATTGATCTGGAGATGATCAACCGGTACCCGCCGGAGAAGATCGTGCTGATCACCACCGGCAGCCAGGGCGAGCCGCTGAGCGCGCTGTCCCGCATGGCCGGCAGCAGCCACCGCAATGTGCGGGTAGGCCCCGGGGACTTCATCATCATCAGCGCCAACCCCATTCCCGGCAACGAAAAGATGGTCACCAAGGTGGTCAACGGCCTGCTGAGCCTGGGCGCTGAGGTCATATACGAATCCATGTACGATGTGCATGTGTCCGGCCACGCCTGCCAGGAGGAGCAGAAACTCATGCTCACCCTGGCCAATCCCCAGTACTTCCTGCCGGTGCACGGCGAGTACAAGCAGCTGAAAAAGCATGCGCTGACCGCCATGAAGCTGGGCATTCCGGAAAAGAACATCCTGATCGCCGCCAACGGCGACAGCATCAACCTGTCCCGGGACGCCATGACCCTGGGCGAGCCGGTGCAGGCCGGCGCGGTCATGGTGGACGGCCTGGGCGTGGGCGACGTGGGCAATGTGGTGCTGCGGGACCGCCGCCACCTGTCCCAAGACGGTCTGGTCATCGTGGTGGCCACGGTGGACAACAAGACCGGCCAGGTGCTGGCCGGGCCGGATCTGGTCAGCCGCGGCTTTGTCTACGTGCGGGAGAGCGAGGAGCTTATGGACGAAGCCCGCCGTGTGGTGCAGGCGGTGTTTGACAAGTGCGCCGCCGATTACCATATGCACGACTGGAACAGCGTCAAGACCCGTGTGCGGGAATCGCTCAGCGCCTATATCTACCGCAAGACCAAGCGCAGCCCGATGATCCTGCCCATCCTGATGGAAGTGTAAACTGCGGCCGCGCCCTGTGCGCGGCGATACGGCGGCCGCCCGCCGCCGTACTGAGGAGAAAACCATGAAACGCAATCCCCGACTTCAACTGGAGATCCTGCTGGCGGTACTGGCCGCGCTCTGTGCCGCGCTGCTGGCGCTGCTGGTCTTTGCGGAGCCTCTGCTGCTGATCCCGGCAGGGCTGGCGCTGGTGCTGATCCTGGTGCTGGCAGCCTTCGGCGCGCGCCGTCTGCGCCGCCGGGTGGCCCGGTATGTGGGCGGTGAAATATCCGCTCCCGGCGGCATACAGGCTTCGCTGGCGGCCATGCCGCTGCCCGCGCTGGTGCTGCAGGGCGGCGCGCTGCTCTGGTGCAACGCCCACTTTGAGGAGGCGATCGGCCCCGGCAGTCTGCTGGCGCCGGTGCAGCAGCTGCTGCCCGGCCTGGATCTGACCGCCGCCGCCCGCCCCGAGGGGCAGGATCTGACGATAGGGGAGCGCCGTTTCAACGCATATGCCTCCGGCGCGTCGGAGAAAAGCGGCGTGTGGGTGGTGTTCCTGGTGGAACTGACCGAACTGCGGGCCACCGCCGCCGAGTACGCCGCCAGCCGCCCGGCCTATATGCTGCTGGAGGTGGACGGCTACGACATCCTCTTCAACGGCATGAAGGACTCGGAGAAAGCCCGCCTGATGGAGGGGGTCAACCGCACGCTGGAGCAGTATTTCGGTCAGACCTCCGGTTTCCTGCGCCGCCTGAGCGCAGGCCGCTATATCGCCGTGGTGGAAGAGCGGCATATGCAGCAGATGGTGGCCGGTAAGTTCAGCCTGCTGGACCAGATCCGCGCGCTGGACGACAGCCAGACCATCACCCTGTCCGCCGGCGTGGGCCGGGGCGGGGCCACCCTGGCGGAATGTCAGGAAATGGCCCAGCAGTCCCTGGATATGGCCCTGGGCCGGGGCGGCGACCAGGTGGCCGTCAAGACAAGGGACGGATTTGAATTCTACGGCGGGGTATCCCGCAGCATTGAAAAGCGCAGCAAGGTCAAGAACCGCATCCTGGCCACCGCCCTGGCCGATATGATCCGCCAGAGCGACAGCGTCATCATCATGGGCCACAAGATGAGCGATCTGGACTGCGTGGGCGCGGCCATCGGCGTGCTGCGGATCTGCAAGATCATGGATGTGCCCGCCATCATCGCGGTGCGCAGCGGGGCCACCCTGGCCGGGCCGCTGCTGCGCCGGTTCAGGGATGCCGGCTTCGGGGACGACTTCACCGAACCGGGGGACGTGCTGGACACCATCACCAAGGATACCCTGCTGGTGGTGGTGGACACCTACCTGACCCACCTGCTGGAAAGCCGGGAAATCTACGAGCGGTGCCGCCATGTGGCGGTGATCGACCACCATCGCAAGACGATGGGCTACATTGAAAACCCTGTGGTGCTCTGCCATGAGCCCTACGCCTCCTCCGCCAGCGAGCTGGTCAGCGAGATGCTCCAGTACGTGGGCACCCGGGAGGACAAACCCACCCCGCTGGAAGCGGAAGCCCTGCTGGCCGGCATTATGCTGGACACCCGCAACTTCGCGCTGCATACCGGCGTGCGCACCTTTGAGGCCGCGGCCTACCTGCGGCAGATGGGCGCCCAGACTGAGGAGGTCAAGCGGCTGTTTGCCAGCAGCATGGAGGAATACGCCGCCAAGGCCTCGCTGGTGGAAAACGCCGTGATCCACAAGGGCTGCGCCATCTCGGTGTGCGGCCCGCTGGCCCCCGGGCTGGCGGTGGTGGTGCCCCAGGCCGCCAATGACCTGCTGGGTATCGAGGGGGTTGCCGCCAGCTTTGTGGCGGTGGAAAAGAACGGCGGCGTGAACATCTCGGCCCGCAGCATGGGCGAGGTGAACGTGCAGGTCATTATGGAATCCCTGGGCGGCGGCGGTCATCTGACCATGGCCGGGGCCCAGCTGAAAGATTGCAGCGCCCAGCGCGCCCGGGAACTGCTGATCAGCGCGGTGGATGCCTTCCGGGCCGACCAGGAGAAAAAAGCGAAAAAATAACCCCGGTTCCGGAAATTTCCGGGACGGAAAGAAGGAGTCAACATGAAGGTCATTCTCAAACAGGACGTAAAGAACATCGGCAAAAAGGACGAGATTCATGAGGTTTCGGACGGTTACGCCCGCAACTTCCTGTTCCCCCGCGGCCTGGCTGCCGCGGCCGACGCGGGCGCGCTGAACGTGGCCCGCACCAAGAGCGAGGCCCAGGCCCATCACGCCGCCGAGGCGCTGGCCCAGGCCCAGGCTATGGCCGCCAAGGTGGAGGGCAAAACCGTGACCCTGAAAGCCAAGGGCGGCGCATCCGGCCGTCTGTTCGGCAAGATCACCGCCAAGGACGTGGCCGATGGCCTGGCCAAGGTGGTGGGCGCCGATATCGACAAGCGTAAGGTGGATCTGGAGCGGGATATCAAGGACTTCGGCACCTTTACCGCGGTCATCAAACTGCATGCCGGGGTCAGCGCCACCTTTAAGGTCAAGGTGGAGGAACTGTAACCCCTCTCATACCAACACATACCGCCGGCGCGGGGCAAGATTGCTCCGCGCCGTTTATCCTGTGGCCCGCCGGGCCGGAAAAGAGCGCGTGAACCATGAAAGATGTAAGCTTGAATCTGGAAAGCATGGGCCTGTCCCTGCCCTATAACCTGCGGGCGGAGCAGTCGGTGCTGGGCGCCGTGCTGCTGGAACCGGGCGTTCTGGCTGATCTGGTGGAGATCCTGCGCCCGGAAATGTTCTACCAGCGCAGCAACGGGGAGATTTTCTCCCAGATGCTGCGGCTGTACACTGCGGGTTATTCGCTGGACTTCGTCACCCTGCAGGAGGCGGTCAGCGCCAGCGGGGCCTTTGAAAGTCCGGACGCGGCGGTGCAGTACCTGACCAGCATCGCCGAGACGGTGCCCTCGGTCAGCAATGTAAAGGCCTACGCCCGCATCGTAGAGGAGAAATACCGCGTTCGCCAGCTGATGCTGGCTGCCCAGAGCATCCTGGAGCAGAGCAACGAGGAAAGCGACGCGGATCTGCTGCTGGAAAATGCCGAGCAGCGGCTGTACGAGATCCGTTCGGGCCGCGGCCAGACCGGCCTGACCCAGATGAACGATGTGGTGGTGGACACCCTGATCAGCCTGCAGCAGCTGTCCGGCCCCAACCGCAGCAAGTACGCGGGCATCCCCACCGGCTTTACCGGCCTGGATGAACTGCTCAGCGGCGGGTTGGGCCGGTCGGACCTGATCATCCTGGCCGCCCGTCCCGGTATGGGCAAAACCAGCTTTGCGCTGAACATCGCCACCAACGTGGCCAAGCGCCAGAAAATCCCGGTGGCCATCTTCAGCCTGGAAATGGGCAAGGACCAGATCGTCAGCCGTATCCTGTCCTCCGAGGCGGGCATCGGCAGCCAAGCGTTCCGTACCGGCGCCCTGACCAGTTCCGACTGGCAGGACCTGGTCCATGTAACCGA
Organism: Gemmiger sp. An120; assembly: GCF_002160955.1. Classification (GTDB taxonomy): domain Bacteria; phylum Bacillota; class Clostridia; order Oscillospirales; family Ruminococcaceae; genus Gemmiger_A; species Gemmiger_A avium. Next base: position 96,874 of record NZ_NFLN01000003.1, on the reverse strand, counting down.
GCTGCTTCACGATGTGCCCATCTTTATGGACGACACCTCCAACATCACCATCCCGGAGATCAAGGCCAAGATCCGCCAGATCAACCGGGATACCTCCCGCGCGCCCATCGGCCTGATCGTCATTGACTACCTGCAGCTGATGAGCACCGGCAAGCGCACCGAAAACCGTGTGCAGGAAATCAGCGAGATCACCCGAAACCTGAAGATCATGGCCAAGGAGCTGAACGTGCCGGTCATCGCCCTGTCCCAGCTGAGCCGTGCCACCGAAAAGAGCGGCCGTGCCGATCATCAGCCCCAGCTGTCCGACCTGCGTGACTCCGGTTCTATCGAGCAGGACGCCGACATCGTGCTTATGCTCTACCGGGAGGGCTACTACGCCTCCACCTCCGGCAGCGATACCCAGGTGGACGCGGACACCGCCTACTGCATCGTGGCCAAGAACCGTCACGGCTCCACCGACCGGGTGCCGCTGGGCTGGGATGGCGCCCATACCCGCTTCATGAACCGGGATTTTGTCCATGAATACAACTGAACCCATGCAGCTCCGCCTGGAAGAGATGGTCGGCGCCTTTGTCCGGGCCCGGGAGCTGTTTCCACAGGCCGGCAGGGTCATTGTGGCGGTCTCCGGCGGGGCCGACTCGATGGCCCTGCTGGCGTTTGCTCTGCGCCGGGCCGGGGACTGGGGCTGCACCGTGGAGGCCGCCCACGTGAACCACGGCCTGCGGGGCGCGGCGGCGGACGCGGACGAAGCCTTTGTGGCCGCTTTCTGTGCGGAACACGGTATTCCCTTGCACCGGCACAGCCCCGCCGCCGCGGGCATCCCGGTGCCCGACCACCCGGGGGAGGACTGGGCCCGCCGTCTGCGGTACGACTGGTTTGAACAGCTGGCCGCCGCGCGCGGCGCGGTGATCGCCACCGCCCACACCCGCACCGACCAGGCCGAGACCCTGCTGCTGCGGCTGGCCCGGGGCAGCGGGCTGCGGGGGGCGGCAGGCATCCCGGTCAAACGGGGCTGCTTTGTGCGGCCGCTGCTCTGCGTGGAGCGGGCCGACACCGAAAGCTATTGCCGCGCCCTGGGGGTGCCCTGGGTGCAGGACGCCACCAACGACGGGGATGACTACGCCCGCAACCGGGTGCGCCACATCGCGGTGCCCGCGCTGGAAACGGTGAACCCGGCGGCGGTGCGGGCGCTGAGCGATTTCTGTGAGCGGATGGCCGCTTTGGACGGGTATTTTGCCCAAAAGGCGGACACCCTGTTACTGCAGGCCGCCGCGCCCCAGGGCTGGCGGCTGGAACCGCTGTGCGCTGCCGATGCCCCGGTGCGCCAGGCGGCGCTGCTGACCATCCTGCGCCGGGTGTGCGATCCCAGCGCCCGCCGGCTGGAACTGGCGGAGAAACTGCTGGCCAGCGGCAGCGGCGCGGTGCAGCTGAGCCCCCATGCCCGCCTGCGGGCCGGCAGCGGCCGGATCTGGCTGGAATATCCGGCGGACGCCGAACGGCCCGCCGCCGACCTCTGTATGCCGCTGGAGCCGGGCGAGTGGGCCCTGGGCGGTGATTTTTGTGTGAAAATCGAGATACTGGACGCGAAATTCGTGCCTTTGGGCCCGGATGTTTACAAAAAAGACTTAAACTCTCTGGCGGATTATGCTAAAATAGCATCAAGCGCCAGGCTGCGTACCCGGCAGCCCGGCGACCGCTTTGCCCCCCGGGGCCGCGGTGTGACCAAGACCCTGCACCGCTATTTTATTGAAGAGAAAATCCCTGCCCCCCGCCGGGCCCTGTGGCCTCTGGCAGCGGACGGGAGCCGCGTGCTCTGGCTGTGGGGCGCCGGCTTTGCCGAGGGGACCCAGCCCGGACCGGATACCCGGCAGATCATACGGATCACGCCGATCCCACGAGTGGAGGATGTATTATGAGCTTGAACGACGATATCCTGAAGGTTTTGTACTCCGAAGAGGAACTCAAAGCCAAGTGCGCCGAGATGGGCGCCCAGATCACCAAGGACTACGCGGGCAAAAACCTGCTGCTGGTCACGGTGCTGAAAGGCGCGGTGGTCTATTTTACCGACCTGATGCGGGCCATTGACCTGCCCTGCACCATCGACTTTATGATCGTGTCCTCCTATGGTTCTGGGGTCAAGACCAGCGGCGTGGTCAAGATCGTCAAGGATCTGGACACCGACCTGACCGGCAAGGACCTACTGATCGTGGAGGATATTCTGGACACCGGCCTGACCCTTTCCTACCTGAAGGATATGCTGGCCGCCCGCAATCCCGCCAGCATCCGCATCGCCACCCTGCTGGATAAGCCGGATCGCCGCAAAGCCGACATCAAGGCCGATTACATCGGCTACCGGGTGCCGGACGAGTTCGTGGTGGGCTACGGCCTGGACTACGACGAAAAATACCGCAACCTGCCTTACGTGGGTGTGCTCAAGCCGGAAATCTATTCCGAATGAGCCCCGCGCCCAGGCAAATTGACAGATAACAGGAGTTGATCTTTTGCCCCGTAAACCTCGTTCCAACGGCATTTTTATCGCCGTACTGCTGGTAATGGTCACCCTGGTGGTGATCTTCTACAGCGGCATGGGTTCCGCTGTGTCCAGCTACACCACCATGACCTATTCCCAGGTCATCCAGTATTTTGAAAACAACCAGGTCGTCCGGTTTGACCTGGATCTGAACAGCAGCGTGCTGACCCTTCAGCTGAAAGAAGGCAAGGTGGCGCTGCCGGAGAACGCCCAGCCCGTGCTGCAGCAGGGCACCGCTTCGGCGGGCGGCAGCGGCAGCCTGATGGAAAGCCTGTTCGGCGGCCAGGGCATGGGCCAGCTGCCCCAGAACTCCGGCCAGACCGCCCAGCAGGGCAATGATACGGCCGCTTCCGGCGAAAAGCTGGTGCAGGTATCCTACAAGATGCCCTATCTGGGCCTCTTCCTGGAAGACCTGAACGACTATGTAGCCAGCTACAACGCTGAAAATCCGGACGCCCCCATGGAATACGACATGAGCCCGGTCAAGAGCAGCTTCCCCTGGGAGCTGGTGATCTACCTGGTGCTGGCCGCGGGCATGATGTTTGTGATCTTCACCATGTACCGGGGCGGCCAGGGCGGCGGCGTCATGAACGTGGGCCGCGCCAAGGTCAAGGATCAGCAGGAATCCCAGCGCAAGGCCACCTTTGCCGATGTGGCCGGCGCGGATGAGGAAAAAGAAGAACTGCAGGAAATCGTGGAGTTCCTCAAAAATCCCTCCCGCTTCAACAGCCTGGGCGCCCGCATCCCCCATGGCGTACTGCTGGTGGGCCCTCCGGGTACCGGTAAAACCCTGCTGGCCCGTGCCTGCGCGGGCGAAGCCGGCGTGCCTTTCTACTCCATCTCCGGTTCCGACTTTGTGGAGATGTATGTGGGCGTGGGCGCGTCCCGTGTGCGTGATCTGTTCGACAAGGCCAAGCGCAGCATGCCCTGCATCATCTTCATCGACGAGATCGACGCGGTGGGCCGTCAGCGCGGCGCGGGCCTGGGCGGCGGCCACGACGAACGGGAGCAGACCCTGAACCAGCTGCTGGTGGAGATGGACGGCTTCGGCGCCAACGAGGGCGTCATCGTCATCGCCGCCACCAACCGGGCGGACATTCTGGACCGGGCGCTGCTGCGTCCCGGCCGGTTCGACCGTCAGGTGTACGTGGGCCTGCCCGACGTAAAGGGCCGTGAGGAGATCCTCAAGGTGCATACCCGCCAGAAACCCCTGGCCCCTGATGTGAACCTGAAAACCATTGCCCAGTCCACCGTGGGCTTTGCCGGCGCCGACCTGGAGAACCTGGTCAACGAGGCGGCCCTGCTGGCTGCCCGCCGCGGCAAAAAAGCGATTACCCGCCGGGAGATCGAGGAAGCCTCCATCAAGGTGGTGGCCGGCCCCGAAAAGAAATCCCGCGTGGTTACCGACAAGGAAAAGCGGCTGACCGCCTACCATGAGGCGGGCCACGCCATCACCAGCTATTTCTGCCCCACCAACGACCCGGTGCACCAGATCAGCATTATCCCCCGGGGCGCGGCAGGCGGCTTTACCATGTACCTGCCGGACAAGGACGCCAGCTATGTGACCAAGACCGCCATGCAGGAGCGGATTGTCAGCCTGCTGGGCGGCCGCGTGGCCGAGCAGCTGGTGCTGGAGGACATCTCCACCGGCGCGTCCAACGATCTGGAGCGCGCCACCCAGACTGCCCGTTCCATGGTCACCCGCTACGGCTTCAGCGAGCGGCTGGGCCCTGTGGTCTATGGCTCGGATCCGGGCGAGACCTTCCTGGGCCGTGATTTCGGCCAGGGAAAGGGCTATTCCGAAACCATCGCCGCCGAGATCGACAGCGAGATCCGGGACATCGTGGACGAAGCCTACGAGACTGCCCGCCGGATCCTGAACAGCCATATGGAGCAGCTGCACAAGGTGGCCGGCGAACTGCTGGCCCGGGAGAAGCTCTCCGGTGAAGAGTTCACCACCCTGATGGAGGGCGGCGAACTGCCGCCGCTGGATCCCACTCCCGCCGAGGAACCGGCTGCCCCGGCACAGCCCGCTGAACCGGCCCCGGCCGAAAGCGCGGCTGCCGAACAGCCTGCCGATCAGCCTGAAGCGGTGCAGCCCGCCGAAGAGAGCGCCGCGCCGCAGGAGGAGCCCGACCAGGACTCCGGTGAAAAGGAGTAATGCGCCATGGAGCAGAATTTTGACATTCTGGCCCAGTCCCGGGCCAACTACTACACCAAGGGCAGCCCGGTACAGTTTGTCCGGGTGGAACTGCTGAAAGGGGACGTGACCGGCGAGATTGCCGTCTGCCTGTCCTTCAAGAACATCAGCGCCAAGCCGCTGGCCGGGCTGCTGATCGGCTTCAAGTGCAAGGATATGCAGGGGCAGGTGGTCTGCGAGGATCAGTTCCGGTATGACCAGCTGGCCGCCGGGCAGGGAGAAATCTTCGGTGCCGACGACGCGGTTTATCTGAGCCCGTCGCCCATCGGCAGCGTGGAAGTGGACCTGCTGCAGGCCATCTACACCGATGGCAGCCGCGTCTCCCTGCGGGAGTTCAAGCGGGTGCGCCTGCCTGCGCCCAAGGTGCTGCCCACCAACCTGGCCAGCCAGCTGGAACAGCGCACCGGCAAGCAGGGCTTCTCGGTGGTGCCCCAGATGCTGCCGGAAGGCTGGTTCTGTGCCTGCGGCGCGTTCCATCCCACCGAGGAAAACACCGCCTGGTGCAGTGAGTGCGGTTCCGACCGGATCCTGCTGCAGAACACCCTGTCGGGCTTGCTGCAGAACCGGCCCCAGGCCGCCCCGGTAGTGGAGGATGAGCCCACCCGCATGGTGGACCCGGTCCGCCCGCAGGAGCCCACCCGGGTCATGAGTCCGGTGCAGGACACCGGCGTGGACGACGATATGAAGATCGTCTCCCGCAGTTCTGCCGATACCCAGACCCAGTACCAGCCGCCCCGTTACCGGGCCGACGAGGAGACCGCCACCTCCTACTTTGAGGATGAAGAGGAGTATGACGACTACGACGGCTACGAGGAAGAGGGCGAGGAGGATCGCGGCGATTACATCGCCGGGCAGATCATCCGCTGGGCCCCGCCCATCACCGCGGTGATCTGCGTGATGATCGCGCTGGGCGGTCTGGCTGTCTATCTGCTCCGCTGAGCGCAAAAAACAAAACAGAAAGCCCGCTCCCGGATTTCCGGGAACGGGCTTTTTCTATGCCGCTTGGTATGTAGGCTTACTCGGTGGCGCGGGCAAACGCCAGGAACGCACGGTACGCCATGTACACATCCAGCTTGGAGGTCACCTCAAAGGGCGCGTGCATGCTCAGCACCGGCACGCCGATGTCGATGGTGTCCACGTTGTGGTAGGCGGAGTAGGCCGCGATGGTGCCGCCGCCGCCCTGGTCCACCTTGCCCAGCTCGCCGGTCTGCCAGATGACGTTCTCCTTGTCCAGCAGGCGGGTCACATAGCCCACCAGCTCGGCGGAAGCGTCGTTGGCGCCGCCCTTGCCGCGGGAACCGGTGTACTTGCAGATGGCCACGCCACGGCCCGCGTAGGTGCTGTTGCGGCGTTCAAAGGCGCTGTCAAAGGTGGGATCCACCGCCGCGGTCACGTCCGCGGACAGGCAGATGGAATTCTGCAGGGTGCGGATGTAGTCGGCACCCTTAGCCTGGCACAGCTGCTCGATGAAGTGGAACACATACAGGCTGTTCATGCCGGTCACGCCCTCGCTGCCGATCTCTTCCTTGTCGGTGAGAACGCAGAGGGTGGTGAAGGTCGGGTCCTTGGTCTCGATCTCGGCCATCAGGGCGGGGTAGGCGTCTACCCGGTCGTCCTGGCCGTAAGCACCAATCAGCATCCGGTCCAGACCCACGTCACGGGCGCTGATAGCGGGCACCGCCTCCAGCTCCGCACGGATGAAATCCTTCTCGGTGATGCCGTACTTTTCGTTCAGCAGCTTCAGCACATACAGCTTCACCCGCTCCTTGACATCCGGATCCTCCACCGGACGGTGGCCAACCAGGATGTTCAGCTCTTCGCCTTTCACGCCGTCCCGCAGCTTGCGCTCGTTCTGGTCGGCGGCCAGGTGGGGCAGCAGGTCGGTGATGCAGAACACCGGATCGGTGGGGTCGTCACCCAGGCTGATCTCCACCTTGGTGCCGTCCGCCCGGCAGATCACACCGTGCAGGGACAGGGGCAGCGCGGTCCACTGATACTTGCGGATGCCGCCGTAGTAGTGGGTCTTCAGCAGGGCCAGATCGTCGCTCTCGTACAGGGGCATGGGCTTCAGGTCCAGACGGGGCGCGTCAATGTGGGACACGTTCATATGGATGCCCCGCTCCAGCGGCAGCTGGCCGATGGTGGCGGCCACCACGCTCTTGCCCCGGTTTACCAGGTACACCTTGTCGCCCGGGTTGTAGGCCACGCCCGGCTCGTAGGGCTTGTAGCCGGCTTCCACCAGCCGCTGGGCGGCGGCGCGGGCGCACTCCCGCTCGGTCTTGCCCTCATCCAGAAAACGCTTGTAGCCCTCGCAGAACGCCATGGCGGCGTCCGCCAGTTCCGGCTGGCTGCGCAGGCATGCCTCGCTCTTGTAGCACAGCTGCTCTTCCAGCTTCTGGCCGGCAGTTTTTTCTTTTTCCATACTGTTTTACCATCCTTTCGCTACACTACACAATGTAGGTATTTATTTATATACTACTGACTGTATATGATTCGGCGGGGAACCCAAAGGTTCCCGCTGCTCCGGCACATAACACAGCCGATAGGCGTTATAAGCGCAGATTCGGCCATTTTCAAGCCAAATTTGCCGATATTCTGTATAATTTAAGCTGAATATTCCTCGCTGTATATTCTTTGGTAGGCTTCATAGCTGCGGTTGATCTTGCGAACGTACAGATTCATCTGCTCAAAGGGAAAGGTGTGCAGGGTCACACCGTCGGAAGAATACGCACTGTCTTCCAGCAGGTCGTCCACCGTGCCCCAGCCGCTGTGATAGGCGGCGGCAGCCGTGTCCACGTTGTTGCCATACCGGTTCAGGCACTGGGCCAGGTAGTAGCTGCCAAACCGGATGTTGGTCTCCGGATCGTACAGGTCATCAAAGGTCAGATCCTCGCCGGGGGCAATCCGGCTTTTGATCCAGTCAAAGGTCACCTCGGTAATCTGCATCAGCCCCCGGGCCTCCACCGAGGAGGTGGCTTCGGGGTCAAACCCGCTTTCGGTACGGATCAGGGAATAAAGCAGCAGCGGGTCCAGGTTGTATTTTCCAGCGTAGTATTCAACATACTCGCTGTACTGGCGGGGGTAGCGGGCGGTGTCCAGTGCGGAAAGGCCGGTGCGCAGAATCAGCAGCCCGGCCAGCAGCACACACACCACCAGCACACACAAACCCGCCAGGTGTCGTTTTGAAAATCGCATGACTCTCCTTTCCGGCGCACTGTGCAGGCGCGCCGAGCGGGGCGTTGTTTCAGATGGCGCGCAGCGCGGCCAGCACCCGTTCCGCCTGCTGGTACAGGTCGGCGGGGGAGCCGTCGTTGCGCAGATGATAGTCGGCAGCTGCCAGCAGCGTTTCTTCCGGCAGCTGAGCAGCCAGGCGGCGGGCCGCCTGTTCCGGGGTGATGCCATCCCGGGCGCAGATGCGTTGGATGCTGACCTGCCGGGGGGCGGTCACTACCACCAGCGGCCGGCAATGGGGCTGCAGCATCCCGCCTACGATCACCGCACCGTCCACCAGGCAAAGGGTCTGCCCCTCCGCCTGCTGCCGGGCGGCCCAGTCCAGAATGCGGCGCACGATCTCCGGATGGGTGATGTCGGTGAGGGCTTTGGTGCCCTCCGGGGTGGCAAAGGCCCGGTCGGCCAACAGGTGCCGGTCAGGGCTGCCGTCCGGCAGCAGAATGTCCGTGCCGAACCGCTGTGCCAGCGCCGCCAGACAGGCGGAACCGGGCAGCAGTACCTCCCGGGCCACCTTGTCCGCGTCCAGGGTGGGAACACCCTGCTGCCGGAACCAGGCGGTCACGGTGGACTTGCCGCAGCCGGAGCGCCCGGTGATGCCTGCCAGCGTCACGGTTCCACCACCCGGAACGCGGCGGCGCGCAGCAGCCGGTTGTATACGGCCAGACCCACGCCCTCCATTTCCGGGCAGCGGGCGTACACGGTTTTGGCCCCAAGTTCATCCAGACGGCGCAGGGCGCTGAACAGGTCGTGCGCCTGGGCAGCGGGATCCTGCTCGGTGCCGTAGTGTACGCAGGGCACATCCAGCACCGCTTCATCCCCTGCAAAGCAGAGGCAGAACAGCCCCTCGGCGGGGTGGGCGGCCACGTACCGGGCAAAGGTATCCCGATCCCCCCGCACGATGGTCACTTCGGCCTTGGGGGCGTAGTGTTTGTACTTCATGCCGGGGGAACGCACCGTTTCCCCCGCCTGCAGCTGCCGGGTTACGGCTCCGGCCACCTGCACCGGGCAGCCCAGCACCTGGGACATCTGCTCCGGCGTTACATAACCCGGGCGCAGCACCATGGGCACATCCCCGGCCAGGGAGACCACGGTGGACTCCACGCCCACCTGGCACTCGCCGCCGTCCAGGATCAGGGGCAGACGGCCCTGCATATCCTCCCACACGGTTTTGGCGTCGGTGGGGCTGGGCGCCCCGGACCGGTTGGCGGAGGGGGCGGCCAGCGGCAGCCCGCTGGCCCGGATCACCGCCTGGGCGGCGGGATGGCTGGGCATCCGGATGCCCACCGTGTCCAGCCCGGCGCAGACCGCGTCGGCCACCTTGGGCCCCCGGGGCAGGATGATGGTCAGCGGCCCGGGCCAGAATGCGTCGGCCAGGGCCAGGGCCTGCTCCGGTACCCGGGCGGCCACTTCATACAGCATTTCCCGATCGGCGATATGCACGATCAGGGGATTGTCCTGGGGGCGGCCCTTGGCCACAAAGATGCGGCGCACCGCCTCTTCGTCCCAGGCGTTGGCGGCAAGGCCGTAGACCGTTTCGGTGGGGATGCCCACCACTTCACCGGCCCGCAGCAGTTCCGCGGCCCGGCGCACGCCCTCGGCGTTTGCCGGCAGTAAACAGGTTTCCACGTTGTATCCCTCTTTTTTCTTGTGTCAGCTTTCGGCGCTGCGGCGCAGCTTTTCCGCCTCGTCGGCGGTGCGCAGCGCGTCGATGATCTCGTCCAGGGCGCCGTCCAGTACGGCGTCCAGCTTGTACAGGGTCAGCCCGATGCGGTGATCGGTGACCCGCCCCTGGGGAAAGTTGTAGGTGCGGATGCGCTCGCTCCGGTCGCCGGTACCCACCTGGCTGCGCCGGTCGGCGTCCTGGGCGTCCTTCTGCTCCTGCCGCTTGGCTTCCAGCAGACGGCTGCGCAGCACCTGCAGCGCCTTGTCCTTGTTCTTGTACTGGCTTCGCTCGTCCTGGCATTCCACCACCATGCCGGTGGGCAGGTGGGTCACCCGGATGGCGCTGGAGGTCTTGTTGATGTGCTGGCCGCCCGCGCCGGAGGCCCGGAACGCGTCGATCTTCAGGTCGGCCGGGTCCAGCACCAGGTCCACTTCCTCGGCCCGGGGCATCACCGCCACCGTCACGGTGGAGGTATGGATCCGCCCCTGGGTTTCGGTTTCGGGCACCCGCTGTACCCGGTGCACGCCGCTCTCGTATTTCAGGCGGCTGTACACCCCATCGCCCTCCACCTCCACGCAGATCTCCTTCACGCCGCCCAGCTCGGTGGCGTTCAGGCTCAGCACCTCGCAGCGCCAGCCCTGTTTCTGGGCGTACATGCTGTACATCCGGTGCAGGCTGTGGGCAAACAGGGCGGCTTCCTCGCCGCCCGCGCCGCTGCGGATCTCCAGAATCACGCTGCGGTCGTCGTTTTCGTCCCGGGGCAGCAGCAGACGCTGCAGTTCTGTCTGGGCGTCTTCCAATTTTTGCCTGTTTTCGCTGCGCTCCTGTTGTACCATGGCTTTGAACGCGGCGTCCAGGTTCTCGTCCTGCAGCAGCTCTTCCGCCTGGGCCAGATCCCGCCGGGCGGTTTCCAGCCGGCGGTTGGCTTCCGTCAGGGGTTCAAGCTGCTTATACTCCCGCATCAGGGCCGGATACCGGGCGGCGTCGGCCAGCACAGCGGGATCCTGCAGCTGGTGGGTCAGTTCTTCCAGACGGCGCAGCGCCGCCTGCAGCTGTTCCTGCATAGAATCTCCTTTTCGGTCAGGGGTAGGGGGGCGGACATTCCCGCGCCGCTACGCCTGCCCGGGACGGCGCACCGCCCGAATGTTCTTTTCGATGCGGGCGCGGGGCAGCATGATCTCCCGCCCGCAGCCGGTGCACCGGATGCGGAAGTCCATTCCCACCCGCAGCACCGCAAAGGTATTGGCCCCGCAGGGATGCGGCTTTTTGGTCTGGATGGTATCGCCTACCTGGATATCCATATCTATACCTCCCGGCAATTTGCTGCAATCCATCTTATTATACCCTATACGCGAAAAAAAGCAAAGACAGTACCGGATAAATATCCCGGCATTCCGCCGCATACAGTGTACCAGCGCCCTGGTGCGCACAACAGCGGCGGGCCCCGGGACGGGACCCGAAAAAAAGGAGGAACAGAATTGATGACGGAATTTCCGGCCGAGGGGCTTTGCCGCCCCGCCGATGCCATGAGCCTGTACGCGCTGGAGGCAGCGGCCGCCACCGGGCAGCTGCTGCAGAGCACCGCCCTTGCCTTTGACAACGAGCGGCGGCTGCGGTTTGAACTGGCGGGTATGCCGGGGCTGATGCCCTTTGAAGAATGTGCCGACGGCGCCGCCGAGGGCCTGGTGCGGGACGTGGCGGTGCTGGTACGGGTGGGGCGGCCCACCTGTTTTGTGGTGGAGGGCCTGCGCCGGGACGGGCAGGACCGCCCCTATCTGGCGCTGAGCCGCGCCCGTGCCCAGCGCCGCTGCCGGGAAGAATACCTGGACCGGCTGGAGCCCGGCCAGGTGATACCCTGCACCGTGACCCACCTGGAACCCTTTGGGGCGTTCTGCGATGTGGGCTGCGGGATCAGCGCGCTGCTGCCCATTGATTGCCTGTCGGTGTCCCGCATCGGCAGCCCGGCGGACCGGGTGCGGGTGGGCCAGCAGCTGCTGTGCGCGGTGAAGAACCGGGATGAACAGGGCCGTCTGGTACTGACCCTGCGGGAACTCATGGGCACCTGGCAGGAAAACGCGGATTGCTTCCACCCGGGCGAAACGGTGGTGGGCATCGTGCGCAGCGTGGAGGACTACGGCGTGTTCATCGAGATCGCCCCCAATCTGGCGGGCCTGGCGGAACACTGCGAAGGGTTGCAGCCGGGCCAGGCGGTAAGCGTGTACATTAAAAGTATCCTGCCGGATAAAATGAAGATCAAGCTGGTGGTGGTCAACCGGAACCTGCGCAGCGATATCCGGTTTGAACCCCGGTATTTTGTGCGGGAGGGGATCATCCGGCGCTGGGTGTACTCCACCCCCGGCAGCCGCAAACAGGTGGAGACGGTTTTCTGCCAGCCGGCCGCGGCCTTGTAAGTTGCGTAAATTTTGGTATAATAAAAAGCAGAATGCTTATGCCCCAGGAGAAAGGACGTGAACAGGATGGGCCATAACGACGCGTTTACCGGCGGGGTCAAACCCGGCGGGCTGACCAGCACGATGGAGGTGCGGATCCTGCTGTGCTACCTGATCAAAACCGCCGCCAAGACCGCCGCGCCCCTGACCCGGCAGGAACTGGAAAACGCCCTTCTCAGTGAGGAACTGGTGAATTATTTTGAACTGGCCGGCGGCCTGGGCGACCTGGAACAGCAGGGGATGATCCGGCTGGAGGACGGCCGCTACCGGGTGACCGACAAGGGCTCCACCGTGGCGGACACCCTGGCCTACGATCTGCCCCGCAGTGTGCGGGAAAGCGCGGCCCGGGCGGTGATCCGGGCCCAGACCTGGCTGCGCAAGGCGGCCCAGCACAAGGCCACCGTCACCGCCGAAAACGGCCGGTATCTGGTGGACTGCCGCATCGAGGATCTGGGCAGCGAGGTGTTCCGGCTGCAGCTGGAAATGCCCGACCCCCTCACCGCTGAAGCGGTCAAGCACCGCTTTATCGAGCAGGGCAGCGAGATATTCGCCCTGCTGATGGACGCTCTTACGCGGGAGGGCAAGAACTGAACCATACCGCAAAAGGCCCGCAGAACCCACAAAAGGTTCCGCGGGCCTTTTTTGCGCCGCCGCGCAGTCTGCGGCAGATTCCGGATTCAGCCGCAAAAATCCGGAAAGCGATGAGCTTGTTGAACAAAGAAAACAAAAAAACATCAACACATTGAACAAATTTATTGACAAACCCGTTTTTCTTCTTGACTGTTGGCGGAAAAAGGGTTACACTGGCATTGTCAAACGGAAACGTTTCCAGAAACGTTTCCGAACAATCGGAAACACACACAATCAGGAGGGAAATACAGATGAAACGCAAACTTCTTGCTCTGGGCCTGGCGGCTGCCATGTCCGTCTCGCTGCTGGCCGGCTGCGGCAGCGCGGGTTCTTCTTCGCAGGCTGGTTCCACCGGCGGTTCTTCCACCGGCGGCGAGGCTGCTTCGGGCGGCTCGGTCTATTATCTGAACTTCAAGCCGGAGGCGGATGCCCAGTGGCAGGCCCTGGCCGAAACCTACACCGAACAGACCGGCGTGCCGGTCACCGTGGTCACCGCGGCCAGCGGCAACTACGAGACCATGCTGAAATCTGAGATGGCCAAGACCGACGCCCCCACCCTGTTCCAGGTCAACGGCCCTGTGGGTCTGGCCAGCTGGAGCGATTACTGCTACGACCTGACCGGCACCGACTTTGCCAATGAGCTGACCAGCGACGACTTCAAGCTGATGGACGGCGACAAGCTGGCGGGTGTGGCCTATGTGTACGAGGGCTACGGCATCATCGTCAACACCGCCCTGCTGGAAGAAGCCGGCTACACCACCGCCGACATTACCGACTTTGAGTCCCTGAAGAAGGTGGCCGAGGACATCACCGCCCGCAAGGACGAGCTGGGCTTCTCCGCTTTCACCTCCGCCGGTATGGATGGCTCTTCCGACTGGCGCTTCAAGACCCACCTGGCCAACATGCCTCTGTACTATGAGTTCGAGGATGAGGGCTACGAAGGCACCCCGGCCGAGATCAAGGGCGCCTATCTGGACAACTACCGTCAGATCTGGGATCTGTACATCAACAACGCCACCTGCGAGCCGTCCCTGCTGTCTGCCAAGACCGCTGACGACGCTACCGCCGAATTCCTGACCGGCGCTGCCGTGTTCTATCAGAACGGCACCTGGGAGTACACCAACATCGCCGACCTGGGCGACGAGAACATGGATATCCTGCCCATCTACATCGGTGTGGACGGCGAGGAAAATCAGGGCCTGTGCATCGGCACCGAGAACTACTGGTGCGTCAACGCCAAGGCTTCTGAAGAAGACATCAAGGCTACTCTGGACTTCATGTACTGGTGCGTGACCTCCGAGGAAGGCACCACCGCCATGGCGCAGGATATGGGCTTCATCTGCCCCTTCAAGAACGCCAAGGAGACCCCCAACGTTCTGAACAACAAGATGAACGAGGCCGTGGCTTCCGGCAAGTACTCGGTGGCCTGGGACTTCAACTACATCCCCTCTGAAGAGTGGAAGAACGGCGTTGGCTCCGCCCTGACCAGCTACGCGGCTGACCAGACCGATGCCAACTGGGATGCGGTCGTAACCGCGTTCGTGGACGGCTGGGCCACCGAGGCCGCCGCTGTCAACGGCTGATCCCCACAACCGGCAGATACCCTGTGAGACGGCGGGCGGGCGTTCTTGCCCGCCCGCCGTTCCGCTTTGTTTGCAAGAGAAAAAAGGAGGCTGCTTCTCGTGGAAAAAGCCATCAAGCGCTATTTCCCCATCTTTGTGCTGCCCACCATGCTGGCGTTCCTGATCGGCTTTATCGTGCCGTTCATAATGGGCATCGGCCTGTCGTTCTGTGAATTCACCACCGTTACCGACGCCACCTTTGTGGGCCTGTCCAACTACGTCAAGGCGCTGCAGGATACCGTGTTCCGCCACGCGTTCTGGTATACCGCCGCGTTCGCCATCGTCTCGCTGGTGGTCATCAATGTGCTAGCGTTCCTGATCGCGCTGGCCCTGACCCAGAACCTGCGGGGCACCAACATCTTCCGCACCGTGTTCTTCATGCCCAACCTGATCGGCGGTATTGTGCTGGGCTATATCTGGCAGCTGATCTTCAACGGCATCCTGGCGCCCTTCTCCACTACCCTGAACCTGAACGAGTGGTACGGCTTCTGGGGCCTGGTCATTCTGGTGGCCTGGCAGCAGATCGGCTATATGATGATTATTTATATCGCCGGCCTGCAGTCCATCCCCGGCGACGTGATGGAGGCTGCCGCCATCGACGGCGCCAACGCCCGCCAGCGGCTGTTCAAGGTCACCATCCCCATGATGATGCCCTCCATCACCATCTGCACCTTCCTGTCCATGGTCAACGGCTTCAAGCTGTTTGACCAGAACCTGTCCCTGACCGCCGGCGAACCCGCCAAGATGTCGGAACTGCTGGCGCTGAACATCTATAACACCTTCTACGGTCGTACCGGCTGGGAGGGCGTCGGCCAGGCAAAGGCGGTCCTGTTCTTCATCCTGGTCGTGGTTTTGGGCCTTTTGCAGCTTCGTCTGACCCGTTCGAAGGAGGTACAGCAATGAATCGACACAAATCCGTCGCCGGATGGCTGGGCACCGCGTTTTTCAGCGTTGTCAGCGTTGTGTACATCCTGCCGATCTTTATCGTGCTTTTCAACTCCTTCAAGAAGAAATCCTTCATCAACCTGCAGCCCTTCACCCTGCCCAACGAGAGCACCTTCAACGGGCTGGAAAACTACACCGCCGCCATTGACCAGTACGGTTTCCTGGACGCGGTGGGCTGGACGGTGTTCATCACGGTGGGCAGCGTGCTGGCCATCCTGCTCTGTACCTCCATGTGCGCCTGGTTCATCACCCGGGTGAACAACGCCGCCACCCGCCTGATCTACCTGCTGTGCGTATTCTCCATGGTGGTGCCTTTCCAGATGGTCATGTTCACCCTGTCGCTGGTCACCGACCGGCTGGGCCTGGGTACTCCCTGGGGCCTGGTCATCATTTACCTGGGCTTCGGCGCCGGCCTGGCGGTGTTCATGTTCTGCGGCTTCGTCAAATCCATCCCCATTGAGATCGAGGAAGCCGCCCTGATTGACGGCTGCTCGCCGCTGCGGATGTTCTTCTCGGTGGTGCTGCCCATCATGCAGCCCACCTACATCTCGGTGGGTATCCTGGAAACCATGTGGATCTGGAACGACTTCCTGCTGCCCTATCTGACCCTGGACATCAAGAAGTACAAAACCATCTCCATCATCATTCAGTATATGAAAGGCTCCTACGGGCGGGTCGACATGGGCGCTATCATGGCTGCGCTGATCATGGCGATCATCCCGGTGGTCATTTTCTACCTGGCCTGCCAGAAGCACATCATCAAGGGTGTTGCCGCCGGCGCGGTTAAGGGGTAAAATAGAACCAAAAATCCATGCAAGGAGCGTGCCGCCAATGACCATCAAAGACATCGCCCGCCTGTCCGGATACGGCGTGGGCACCGTGTCGCGGGTGCTGAACCATCATCCCGACGTAAGCGACGCGGCCCGGGAGCGTGTTATGGCCGTGGTGCGTCAGTATGGCTTTGAGCCAAACTCCAACGCGCGGCATCTCAAATCCCAGACCCTTTCCTCGGTGACCGTGCTGGTCAAAGGTACCCAGAACATGCTGTTTGCCGATCTGCTGGAGCGGGTGCAGTCCCTGCTGCTGGACAGCGGCGAAGAGGTGTTTGTGGCCTACCTGGACGAGGACGCGGATGAGGTAACCTACGCGATCCAGCTGTGCCGCCTGCGCCGCCCCAAAGGGCTGATCTTCCTGGGCGGCGACCTGGAGTTATTCCGCAGCCGGTTTGACCAGATCACCGTGCCCAGCGTGCTGCTTACCAACAACGCCGCCCAGCTGGGATTTGCCAATCTTTCCAGCTTTACCACCGACGATTCGGCTGCGGCCGCCTGCGTGGTGGACTATCTGGTTTCCCGCGGGCATACCCGCATCGGCCTGCTGGGCGGCAATCTGTCCAGCGAACAGATCAGCTACCGCCGTATACACGGCGCCTGCGAAGCGATGCAGCGCCACGGCCTGACCCTGCCGCTGGAAACGCAGTATGAGCCCTGCCGGTTCTCGCTGCCGGACGGCTACGCGGCGGCCAAACGGCTGCTGCAGCGCCAGCCGGATCTGACGGCGATCTTCTGCATGGGCGACGTGATCGCCTCCGGTGCAATGCGCGCGGTGCGGGATCTGGGCCTGCGGGTGCCGGAGGATGTTTCCCTGATCGGCTACGACGGTATCCTGTGGGCCCGGTACAGCGTTCCCCGGCTGACCACCGTGCGCCAGAATACCGAACAGCTTGCCGCGCGGGGGGTGAGCACGCTGCTGAAAAGCCTGCATTATGACATCGCGCCGGTGCACGAGATCATCCCGTTCCAGCTGCTGGAGCAGGAGAGCGTGCTGGCGCTGAATAGTCCACATTTGCCACAGAAAGGATGAATCCTGTATGAGAAGCGCCGGAATTCTGCTGCCGGTCACCTCGCTGCCCTCGCCCTGGGGCGTGGGCACCATGGGGCGTACCGCCCGCGGATTTGTGGATTTTCTGCATCGTTCCGGACAGTCTTACTGGCAGATCCTGCCCATCTGCCCCACCGGATATGGCAATTCGCCCTATCAATCCTTTTCTTCCTTTGCCGGAAACCCCTACCTGATCGACCTGGATACGCTGGCCCGGTCCGGCCTGCTGGAACCGGGGGAGTACCAGACCCTGGACTGGGGCTCCGACCCGGAAAAGGTGGACTACGGCCTGCTCTACCGCAACCGGTACACCGTGCTGCGGATCGCCGCTAAGCGGTACGAGCGCCGCTGCCCGGCCCGGCTGGCGGATTTCTGCCGGGAGCAGGCTTCCTGGCTGGAAGACTACGCCTTGTTCATGGCGCTGAAAGACCGGTTCGGCGGCGCCCCCTGGACCGAGTGGCCGCTGCCGCTGCGCCGCCGGGAACCCCAGGCCCTGGCCGATGCCCGGGCGCAGCTGGAACCGGAAGTGCGCTTCTGGCGCTGCGTGCAGGCCATCTTCTTTGAACAGTGGGAAAAACTCAAAACCTACGCCAACCGGCAGGGGGTGCAGATCATCGGTGACCTGCCCTTCTATGTGTCGGGGGACAGCGCCGACGTCTGGGCTGATCCGGGCCAGTTCCAGCTGGACGAAAACCTGCAGCCCATCGAGGTGGCCGGCTGCCCGCCGGACGGATTCGCGGCGGGCGGGCAGTTGTGGGGCAACCCGCTGTTCGACTGGGAACGGATGAAAGCCGACGGCTATGCCTGGTGGATGCGGCGGATTGCCTTCCAGCTTCGCATCTACGACGTGCTGCGGATCGACCATTTCCGCGGCTTTGATTCCTACTATGCCATTCCATACGGGGCGCAGGACGCCCGCGGGGGCCGCTGGCGTCCCGGCCCGGGCATCGACTTTTTCAAGGAAGTGGAGCGGCAGATGGGCCGCCAGAATATCATTGCGGAGGATCTGGGCTTTCTGACCCCCTCGGTGCGCACCCTCCTGGCACAGACGGGGTTCCCCGGCATGAAGGTGCTGGAACTGGGCTTTGATTCCCGCGATACCGGCTCCGGCTATCTGCCCCATACCTATCCGCGCAACTGCGTGGTCTATACCGGCACCCACGACAACGACACGGTGCAGGGCTGGATGGCCCACGCACCCCGGGAGGACGTGGCCCGCGCCACCGCCTACCTGCGGCTGAACGAGGCCGAGGGCTACCATTGGGGCATGATGCGCAGTGCCTGGGGCAGCGTGGCCGACCTGGCCATCATGCAGATGCAGGATCTGCTGGGTCTGGGCAGCGAGGCCCGGATCAACACCCCCTCCACCATGGGGGACAACTGGACCTGGCGCTGCCGCCCCGGCGTCTTTACCGATCAGCTGGCCGATACCCTGCGCGCCGAAACCGCGCAGTACGGCCGCCTGCCCGAAACCTGAAAATGAGACAAAAACAGCCCCGGAAACGCCTTGGCGTTTCCGGGGCTGTTGTTTCGGCGGGATTATGTCGCCTGCATAGCCCGGATCATCCCGTCAATGCCCTGCTGTATGATGTGGCAGCTGCCCGTTCTGCGAAACGCGGGGGTGTAGAAAAAGGCACCGTCCGCATCGCGGCAGAAACCGTCCGCCGGGGTGATCTCCGCCAGACCCTGCAAAACCTGCGGCCCCAGCACCGCCCGCAGAAAATCAATGCCCGCGCACATGGTGCCAATGCGTTTGCCCCGGGCGGCAAACTGCCGTACCAGTTCCGCTGTGCCTGAAGTGCGGCAGTCACGCAGCAGGCCCAGCCCGCCGGGAATCACCAGCGCGTCGTACTCCGCCGGGTCCACCTTATCCAGGGGGCGTATCCGCCCGCGGCCAAGCCGGGCGGCTTCCGTCAGAACCGAGCGCATCTCCTCCGGCTGCTCGGTAATGTGATTCACCGCAGGGGCCTGCGTATCCTCCGCCACGGGAAGATAGTCACAGCCGTATTTGTCCAGGGCGGTGTAGGTCAGCACCGTTTCCTCAATGCAGGAGCCGTCCCCCAGGCCGCAGCCCGTCAGCAAAACCAGCCATTTCATTCCGCTTGCTCCTTTCAGGTGGTGTATAACCTGATTGTACCGGAAAACGCGATCGCCTGCAAGCAGGTGCACCTTCATAGAACAGCCGCTACCCAGAAGCAGGCGCCGCCGCCCGGCGTGTCGGCCACCCCCAGCTGCAGGCGGCAGCGTTCGGCCAGTTCGGCGGCCACCGAGAGCCCCAGACCAAAATGCTGCCGGTCGGCGCGGGAGGATTCCGCCCGCCAGAACCGGCGGAATACGGCCGGCTTATCCGCGTCCGGCACGCCCGGGCCGTGGTCGCGCACCTCCCATACCATGCGGCGGCCCCGCTGGCAGCAGGCCAGTTTCACCGCCGATCCTGCCGGTGCGTAGCGCAGCGCGTTGTCCAGAAATATGCTCAGAATCTGGCACAGTTCTTCCCGGTTGGCCTGCACCGGGGGCAGCGGTTCCGGGGGCAGAGCAGCTTCGATCCGCCGCCCGGCCCGGCGCGCCGCCGGTTCCCAGGCTTCGGCCATCTCCAGCAGCAGGGTGTCCGGTTCCAGCCGCTGTACAGGGCCCGGCTGCACCAGCCCCCCGCCGGAGAGGATCAGCAGCTGGTCGATCAGGCCGCTCATCCGGGCGGCTTCGCTGTCCAGCAGGCCGATGTGACGCCGGGCGGTGTCCGGGTCTTCGCCGGGCAGCACTGCCAGCCCGGCCCGCAGCACCCCCAGCGGGGTGCGCAGTTCATGCCCTGCCGCCCGCACAAACTCCCGCTGCTGGTCCATGGCGCGGCACACCGGGCGGATGGCCCGCCCCGCCACCAGCCAGCACAGCGCCGCCAGCAGGGCCACCCCCGCCAGCGCCACCAGCAAAAAGACCGCGGCGGTGCGGCGCAGCACCCGCTGCTCACCCGCCAGCGGCTGCCAGGCAACCAGCAGCCGCCAGCCGCGGCCGGTGGCCTGTTTGCGGGCCGTTACACGGGCGTCGCCGCCGGTGAGCTCCACCTGTTCCAGCGCCTGCGCCTGCCCCCCGGCGGACAGAGGCGGCGTGTCCGGGTCAAAGCCCGCCAGCCGCAGCGCCTGCCATACCAGCGCCCGGTCGCTCTCCTCCGCCAGGCCGGAGAGCAGCAGGGCGGAGCCGTTCTCCGCAAAATAGAACCGGATGCTGTTGCGGGCAGCGGAATCCTGGATTCTCTGCCAGTCCAGCGCGCTGTCCAGTTCCCACTGGCTGGCCAGATCGGACACCGCCGCTTCAAATGCCGCCTGCCGCTGGGCGGTGTACATCCGGCCGCAGAGCAGAAAGGACACCGCCGCCACCGCCACCACCACGCTGCCGGTGAGCACCGCCGCCAGCATGGTCAGGCGGCGGCGCAGCCGGGTCAGCATTCGCCTGCGCGGTAGCCCAGCCCGCGCACCGTCTGGATCTGCACCCGGCTGCCCACCTGCTGCAGCCGCCGCCGGGCAAAAAAGATGTAGTTGTTCAGGTTGCCCTCTTCCACCTCGCTGTCGGCGCCCCACACCCGGTCCAGCAGCAGGGCGCGGGGCAGCACCTGCCCGGCGTTGCGAAACAGAAAGGCCAGCAGCGCCGCTTCCCGGCCGGACACCTCGCACCGGCCTTTCGGCCCGGTCAGCACCCGGGCCCCGGTGTCCAGTGCCGCGTCGCCGCAGCGCACCACCGCCCCGTATCCGCCGCTGCGCCCCCGGGCCAGCGCCCGCAGCCGGGCCAGCAGCTCGCTGGCGTCAAAGGGCTTGGCCAGGTAGTCGTCTGCCCCGGCGTCCAGCCCCTCCACCTTGTCGCCGGGCGCGCCCAGGGCGGTGAGCATCAGCACCGGCAGGGCGAATCCCTCCGCCCGCAGGGTGTGCAGCAGGGTCAGCCCGTCCAGCCCGGGCAGCATCCGGTCCAGGATCACCCCGTCAAATTCGCCCTCCCGCAGCGCCGCCAGCCCGTCCGGGCCGGTGTGCGCGGCGGTCACGCTGTGGCCGTGGGTGCGCAGCAGCGGAACCAGAAATTCGCACAGCGCCCGGTCGTCTTCTATTAAAAGCAGTTGCATAACAGGGTCCTCCCGCTTACAGGATATGGTGTATAGTAGTATAAAAAAGCCGGGTCTATTTTCTGTCTAAAGCCCATTTTAGACCGGATTTAGATTTTTCCCTGATATCCTGTGTACACAACACGACAGGAGGCAAGGTATGAAACAAAAACTTTTTGCGGCGGTTCTGGCCGCCGCTGTGCTGCTGACCGGCTGCGGCCGGGCCGTTCCCCAGGAGGAAACGGTGTCCGGCGGCTATGTGGAGCAGCGTATCCCGCTGCCCGATCCGGATTTTTACTGCACCGGGATCTTCCCCAACGTGGACGGCAGCGTCACCCTCTATGGCGCGTCCACGGTGGAAGCCCTGTACCGGCAGGAGGGCTGGCAGGGCGGGGCGTCCGGTTATATCGTCCAGCCGGACGGCACGGTCACCGGGCAGCCTTTGCCCTGGGATGAAGAACTGGCCGCTGCCTGTGCGGATGGCGCCTACAGGGTCAGCATGGCCGCCGACGAGGCAGGAACCCTCTACCTGCTGGCCGGCAAACAAAATACCCAGCCGGAGGATACCCCTTTCCGGCTGTGGCGGGTGGAGAACGGTGCGCTGGTCTCCATCCCGGTGGATTTCACCGGCTGTGAATTGCTGACCGGCAATTTTGGCGATGGCCTGTTCTGCACGCTGGACGGGGTCAGCGAGGGCTGGGTCTTTGTCTCGGCCAACAATGGCCACTGGGCGGTGTTCAGCACCGAGGGCAAACTGGTCAACCAGTATGAACCGTCAGCTTAGGGCAGCGGGGCCAGCTTCTATGCCAGCGCCGTGCGCAATGGGTATGCGTGGGCCGGAAGCAACGGCTATGCCCCGGCGTATACCCTGCCGGAGATGGAGAAAGCCAGCAGCCTGACCCTGCCCATGGGTACCATTTTTCCGGACTGGGAAGGGGAGGGCTTTTATCACCTTTCTTATGAAAACGAGCAGGAACGCATCCTCTCCCATTATACCCTGTCCGGGGACACCCGGGAAATCCTGATGCATGGCAGCGACTATGCCTGGGGCCCCGAGTCAACCAGCGCCTTTACCGGCTGCGCGGCTTCGGACGGTGCGCTCTGGCTGCTGGTGGAGAGCGGCGGCGGGCAGACCCTCTGCCGTTACGTGTACGACCCGGCCAAGACGGTGGAGAACACCCTGACCGTCTATTCTCTGGAAGAAAGCGCCCTGGTACGGCAGGCCATCGCGGAATGGAACAACCTTCACCTGGAAACCCGGATCGAGTATACGGTAGGCATGACCAATGCGGAGGGCACCGGCGCCACCCGGGAGGACGTGATCCGGCAGCTGAACACCGAACTGCTGGCGGGCACGGGCCCCGACCTGCTGATTCTGGACGGCCTGGCGGGGGATTCGCTGATCCGGCAGGGGCTGCTCACCGATCTGACCGGCCTGGCCGACTGGAGCGCCGTGCGGGAAAACGTTCTGGCCGCTTACACCCGGGAGGACGGGCTGTACGCCGTGCCCATGGGGATGCGGGCCTACATCGTGGGCGGCCGCCCGGATACGGTGGACGACCGGCTGCTCTCCCTGTCCGGCATTGCCGACGCCATGGAGCAAAGCGGAGAGGCGAATGCCTGCCTGGCGTTTTCCAGTTCTCTGTATGAGCAGATATTTGATTTGTTTTACCCGGCCAGCGCCGACGCCATCTGGCGGGACGGGCAGTTCCAGCCGGACGCCTATACCGAATTTACCGAACAGCTGAACCGCATCGCCCGTGCCGCCGGGGCCAAGACCATCCAGGCCAGTACCGCGGGCGAAGAACCGGAGATGGAGGGCGCGGCAAACGCCGAATTCTATGCCGCCGGATATTCCGCCGGTACCCTGAACAACTTCTGGAACGGCGAGGGCCGCTGGTTTGCCGAAGGTTGGGGCAGCGCCGTGCAGGCCACCGCGTTCAGCCTGCTGCAGCGGGACGAGGAGGGCAGCCTGACAGGCTCCGCCCCCGGTGAAGTGACCCTGTATCCGATGCCCGGCGTGGAGGGCACCGGCGCGCTGGAACCGCTCTGCGCAGCCGCGCTGCCGGTAAACGGCGAAAACCAGACCCTGGCGCTGGACTTCCTGCAGCTGATGCTCTCGGATACGGTGCAGAGCGCCGCCGGCCTGGACGCGCTGCCGGTCACCGAAAGCGGCCTGGCCGCCGCCCTGGACCGGGTGCGCCAGACCGACCCCTTTACGGTCACCAACGGCGAAAACGCGGTGCTGGATTCCCTCACCGCTGTGATCCCTGATACGGTGCTGCAAGCCGCGGCCCGGGAAGCCGCCGCCCGCCTGTACGACGGGGAGCTTACCCCCGAAACCGCCTGCCAGGCGGTGAAAGAGGCCGCCGCCCTGCGGCTGGCGGAACAGAGCTGAGCTACCGGTCCACCGGCAGTTCCAGATAAAACACTGCGCCGCCGCCCGGCGCGTCCTCCACCCGGCTCAGCGCCGTAAGCAGCAGCACCGGCACCGAACATCCGGCCCGCCGGGCGGCACGCAGCAGCTCCAGCCCGTCCATGCCCGGCAGCATCCGGTCCAGCACCACCGCATCGTAAGGGTTCTGCCGCAGCAGCGCCAGACCCTCGGGGCCGCGGCCGCACACATCGCAGCCAAACCCCGCCTTTTCCAATACCGGAACGAGCACCGTGCACAGGGCCGCGTCGTCCTCGATCAGTAAGATCCGCATGATCGTGCCTCCTTTTCCTATTGTATTATACACCCGTTTCCTTGAAGAAATCTGGAAAGCCGCCCGCCTGCTTTCCAGGATTTTTTCAGCTTTCCTTTGTATACTCAGAACCATACTCCCGCTTTGGGCGGAAAGGAAGGTCAGATCATGAATCGAACAGACATCATAAAACGGATCGCGGCCGGTGTGCTGGCCGCGGTATTGACCGCCGCGCTGGCAGGCTGCGGAAAAACGCCCGCCTCTTCGGTGGGCGGGCAGGATACCTTTGAACCGGACAGCGCGGTCTCCACCACCGGCGCCTGGCGGGAAGAAGAGGTCACGCCGGATGAAAACGCCCGCAGCTATAAAACGCCGGTGACCCTGGCGGACGGCTCGGTGCGGATGCTGGAAGCGGGGGCGGACAATACGCTGCACCTGTTGACAAGCGCCGACAACGGGGCCACCTGGCAGGAGATTACCGTGGACTGGCAGCCGGCCGGGGCGGAGTCCTTCGGGGTGTGCCGCATGCTGCCGGACGGCGGCTGCTTTGTTACCGCCGTGAAGGAAGATAACGGCCAGCGCAAAGAAAGCTACTGGACGCTGGACCCGGAGACCGGCGTCCTGGACCCGGTCACCCTGCCGGAAAACATTGTGCAGCTTTCGGATGCCTACCCGCTGGGCGGGGATTCGCTTTTGCTGCTGGGCATGAGCCTGGTCCCGGCCAGCGCGGATGCGCCCGCCGTTCTGGTGGATGAAAACGGCATGATGAAAACCACCAGCCCCTGGAAACTGGACCTGGCCACCGGCGCCTGTGAAGGACTGACCGCCCTGACCAATACCCTGCAGGGCAGCATTATTTCCGGCATGGCGGCGGATCCCACCGAGCTGGGAGCTTATTACAGCCTAGCTTATATGGATACCGGCGTTCAACTGCTGCGCACCGATGCAGATGAAGCCACGGCCTGTGTATTTGACAGCCTGCCCAATGCCTCCGCCGCCGCTTTTGCCGCCTGCGCCGACGCAGAAGGAAACTATTACTATGCATCCTCCAAGGGCATCTATCGGGTGGCCAAGGGCGGTGACCTAGCAGAACTGGTGGTAGACGGGGCGTCCACCGCCCTGTCCCGGAGCGAGGCGGTCGTTATGGGTCTGACCTGCTGCGCCGACGGAAGCTTCTTGACAGTGAGCCTGGAGGGCGGGCAGGATGCCATGACCGCCCATCTTTATCGCTACTACTGGGACGCCGACGCCCCGGCGGAGGAGAGCACCGCCGCCCTCACCGTCTGGAGCCTGGAAAACAACGATACGGTGCGGGCGGCGATCGAAGTATACGAGCAGCAGAACCCCGGCCTTACCGTGACCTATCAGGTGGCAGTGGAGGACGGCGCCACCACCCGGGAGGACGCCCTCTCCGCGCTGAACACCGCCCTGCTGGCCGGTTCCGGGCCGGATGTGCTGATCCTGGACGGGCTGGACTGGCAGGCCTACCGGGACAAGGGGCTTCTGGCCGATCTGAGTGAGTGGGTGGACCTGTCCGCTTTGCAAAGCAATCTGGTGGACCCGTTCCGGGAGCAGGAGGGCGTGTTTGTACTTCCGGCCCGGTTCTCGGTGCCGGTGCTCTGCGGGGCCCCGGAGGACCTGGCAGGGCTGGACAGCCTGGACGCGCTGGCAGAGTACCTGCTGCAGCTGCCCGCCCGCCCCGCCTGGGATTACACCAGCGCCGGATATTATGAGCAGCTGGAACCGCCCTACGGCCTGGGGTTTGTCAGCGTGGAACAGCTGCTGGACTTTGTGCTGGGCAGCAGCGCCGCCGCCCTGACCGAGGACGGTGCGAACGGGGACGCGGTGGAAGCTGTGCTGAAATTTGTGCAGCAGGTGGGCCGCTACTACGGCATGGAGGACTATAAGGGCCTGCTTTCAAACGGGGTGATCTCCAGCGGCAGCGAGGGGCAGAGCGTGAGCTATGGCGACGGCAGCTACGAGTGCTTTTCCACCGGCAACGCCCTTTTGGCCTGGGAGGAAATGCTCACCCCCTCCTACCTGACGGCGGTCCGCAAAGACCGGGCGGGCGTTTCTTTGATACAGCGCCCGGGGCTTGTGCAGGGGGCCTACACACCCCGCACGCTGGCGGCCGTTTGCGCCGATGCATCGGAGGAAGCCGGGGCATTTGTCGCCATTCTGTTCGGCAGTGAGGTGCAGGCCTCCTGGCAGCAGGACGGGATGCCGGTGCGGGCCGACGCGCTGCAAAGCAGCATCGAGGCCAACTGCCCGGACCCCGAAGCCCGGCAGAATGTGCAGGCGCTGATCGACGCGCTGCAAACGCCGGTCACCCAGCCGGACGATACCGTCCGGGATGCCCTTTTGCAGAATGCAAACGCCCTGATCGCGGGCGATGTCACCTTGGAACAGGCCCGAACGGGGGTGGAGGATGCGCTCAACTTGTATCTGGCGGAACAGGAATAAGCGGGCCGGATGGCGCGCCGCGGCGCTGCTGCTGGCCCCCAGCCTGCTGGGTACGGCGGTCTTTTACCTGCTGCCGTTTCTGGAGGTGATCCGCCGCAGCTTTACCGACGCGGCGGGGCGGCGCTTTCTTGGGCTGGCCAACTACCAGACGGTGCTGACCAACCGGGCGTTCCACACCGCCGCCGCGAATACAGCCCGGTTTCTCTGCGTCTGTATCCCGGCGCTGCTGGCTGTTAGCCTGGTCATGGCGCTGCTGGCCCGGGCGGCGGGGCGGCACGGGCAGCTGTTCCAGACCAGCTTTCTTCTGCCGCTGGCGGTGCCGGTAGCCAGCATTGTGCTGCTCTGGAAGGTGCTGTTTGCACAAAACGGGCTGGTCAACAGCCTGCTGGCCGCATTGGGGGCCGCCCCGGTGGATTTTATGGGCACCGGCGAGGCCTTTTGGGTGCTGATCGCTACCTATCTGTGGAAAAACAGCGGCTATGACCTGGTGCTTTGGTCCGCCGGGCTGGACCGTATCCCGCCCGCCCAGTACGAGGCCGCCGCGGTGGACGGGGCAAACAGCTGGCAGGTGTTCCGCTGGATCACCTGGCCGGGCCTGCGCCCCACCCTGTACCTGACCGCGCTGCTCAGCCTGATCAACAGCTTCAAGGTGTTCCGGGAAGCCTACCTCGTGGCGGGGCAGTACCCTCACGAGAGCATGTACCTGCTGCAGCATCTGTTCAACAACTGGTTCTTGAATCTGGAACTGGGCCGCATCACCGCGGCGGCGGTGCTTCTGGTGGGCGGAATGCTGGCGGTGGCCGGTGTGTGTCTGGCTGTCCGCCGCTATCGAAAAAGGAAAAACCTATGCTGAAACGAATCGCCTGCCTGCTGGCGCTCACCCTGCTGGCTCTGTTCACCTGGTGGGTGCTCTGGTTTATGGGGATGGGGGCCCTTACCCCTGAGGATGAACTGTTGGCCACCATCGGCCCGGCCCTGCAAAGTGAAAGCCGCGAACCCGCTGTATGGTGTCTGCTGCCCAGCTGGCCCACGCTGCAGCCGCTGGTACAGCTGCTGCTGGACACACCCACCTTTTTTGCCATGTTCTGGAACGCCTGCAAGCTGGCGTTTCCCCAGGTGGCCGGGCAGCTGGTTGTGGCGGCCCCGGCGGCCTGGGCGTTCAGCAAACTGGAGTTTCCCGGGCGGCGGGTGTTGTACGGAGCATACCTGGTGCTGATGGTGCTGCCTTTTCAGATCACCATGGTGCCCAACTACCTGGTGCTGGACCGTCTGGGCCTGATGGATACCCCCTGGGCGGTGATACTGCCGGGTGTGTTCTCGGCCTTTCCGGTGTTCATTATCAAAAAAGGG
This sequence comes from Gemmiger sp. An120, assembly GCF_002160955.1. Classification (GTDB taxonomy): domain Bacteria; phylum Bacillota; class Clostridia; order Oscillospirales; family Ruminococcaceae; genus Gemmiger_A; species Gemmiger_A avium. The sequence continues at coordinate 69,138 of NZ_NFLN01000003.1, read as the reverse complement.
TTTGACGCGGTGCCGCAGAGCCTGCTGGAAGCGGCCGCGCTGGATGGCGCGGGGCCGCTGCGCTGCTTTGTGTCGGTGGGTCTGCCGCTGGGGCTGCCCGCGGTTTTGAGCGCGGCCACCCTGGGCTTTATCGAAGCCTGGAACGCCATCGAGCAGCCGATGCTGTTTCTGAAAGACAAGGCCAACTGGCCGCTGAGCCTGTATCTGTCCAACATCACGGCCGGGGATCTTGGCCTGGCGATGGTGGCCAGCCTGATGATGCTGGCCCCGCCGCTGCTGCTGTTCTTGACCGGCCGCAAATACCTGGAACAGGGTATCGGCCTTGCCGCTTCGATCAACGAGGGAATGTGAGGAAACGCCCCATGGAACAAGTGAAAACCTGGATACGGTCGTGGGGCCGGCGGCTGGCGGCCGGTTGGCAGAACCAGCGGGCCGGCCGGTACGCGGTGCGGTTTTTCGCCGCTATGCTGGTGTTTACGCTGGTGGCCCGCGGGGTCAGCGGGGCCGCGATGCCGGTCGTGACCCTGACCACCCCCACCCAGGGCGCCATTGTGCAGCAGGCCGAGACCACCGCCACCGTGACAGCCGGGGAGGGGGAGAGCCTTGCCCTGCCCGCCGGGATCACGGTGCAGGCCCTGTATGCCGCTGCCGGGCAGTCCCTGACCGGGGGAGAAGCCATTCTGCAGTTGGATAAGGAAGAACTGCAGGACGCCCTGGACGAAGCAAAGGCTGCCCTTGCCCAGCAGCAGGCCCAGCTGGATCAGCTGAATGCCTCCACCGATCCGGACGGCAGCTCGGTGGCCGCGGCTCAGCAGAGCCTGGACCGGGCCAACGAGGACTACACCCGCACCGATACCCGCACCCGCGCGGCGGTGGACGAGGCCAATGCCGCTTGTACGGCCGCCCGGTCCGCCCTGGATGAAGCGGAAAAAACCCTGCAGGAATTGCAGGCCCAGACCGACCCGCCGCCTACCGAGGAACAGTTGGCCGCCGCCCGGCAGGCGGTGGACGAGGCGCAGGCCACGCTGGCTGCCGCCCGCCAGGCGGTACAGGACGCGGAAACCAGCCGGGAGGATTCTCTGCTCTCGGCCCGGCGCAGCGTGGAAAACGCCGAGAGCGCGCTGGCGCAGGCCAATACCGCCTATTCTCAGGCCCAGGCCAGCGCCGCCCTCACCGCCCAGAGCAACGCGGCCCAGGCGCAGACGCTTCAGTTGGAGATGGCGGATACCAGGGAACAGATCGCCCTGCTGCGCAGCCTGCTCGACGAGGACGGTCTGGTCACCGCCCCTCGGGACACCCAGCTGCTGCGGTGCGATCTGACCGAGGGCCAGCCCTGCCCGGAGGGGGATGTGCTGCGCCTGGCCAAAGCGGACAGCGAACTGCTGGCCCGGTTCACCCTGCCGGCCGCCCAGGCGGAACAGCTCACAGCCGGGCAGACAGTCACCCTGACCCAGGGCAGCCGCCAGACCGAAGCGACGGTGCGCACGGTGAGCGCTGCCGATGAAACGGCCGGCACGGCCTCGGTGACCGCCGTCCTGCCCGAAACCGCTGCGGGCTTCACCGCCGGTACGGCCCAGGCCCGGCTGGTGTTTTCCCGCACGGCCTACAGCACGGTCTTGCCGGCCTCGGCCATCCGGCAGGACACCCAGGGCAGCTATGTGCTCACGGTGGAGGAAAGCAGCACCGCCTTTGGCATAGCCTATACCGCCCGCCGGGTGCCGGTAACGGTGCTGGAGGTGGACAGCAGCAGCCAGTACGCCGCCGTGGAGGGCACAATAAGCAGTGGGGCGATCACCGATTCCACCCGTCCGGTCAGCCCCGGCACATCGGTGAGGGTGGAAGAATGAGACGGCTGATAACCGCGCTGCTGGCTTTGGTGCTGTTGCTGCTCACCATCACGGGCATGAAAAACGCCGATGCCCTGGCCCGGCAGAGCACAAGCATCAGCCTGCGCTGGCAGCAGGCGCTGGCGGATGAAACAGCGGCCGAAGCCCGAAAAAAACAGCCCGGGCTGACCCTGTGGGGCCAGACGGAGGATATTCTCACGGCGGGCTGGCGGCAGGCGCAGGCAACCCTGATCACCTACCAGGGAGACCCGGCCCTGGTGTGGGACCCCGTCTGTCAGACCGGCGCGCTGCCCGCCCCACTGGATGAAACCGGCTGTGCCGTGTCCGCCGCGCTGGCCTGGGCGCTGTTCGGCAGTGAGGATGCGGTGGGGCTGACCCTTTCCCGGGGCGAAACTGTCTATACCGTGCGGGGCGTGTTCCCGGGGGAGGACTGCCTGGCCTTGCTGCCGGACCCCACAGCCTCGTATACCGCCGTGGAACTGCCCACCGTCGGGGAAACCTGGCAGGACCCCGCCGCCTGGGCGGAGGAACAGCGCCAGCAGGCGGACCTGCCCGCACCGGACTGGACCCTTTGGCCTGCCGCGGCGGCTTTTCTGGCCCGGCTGCTGGCCTGGCTGCCGCTGCTCTTTGCGGCGGGGGTGCTGGCCGCGGCGTTGTGGCGGGCGGTCAGGCGGCAGGCACTCTGGCGGCGGGATGCCGTCGGTTTTGCCCTGCTGCTGGCGGCGGCGCTGGCCCTGCCCGTGCTGCTGGCCCTCTGGCCCGCTTGGCTTACCCCCTCCCGGTGGAGCGATTTTGCCTGGTGGGGCCGGCTGGCACAGCAGCTGCGGGAACAGGGCACCGCCTGGCTGGCCGCCCCCTGCCTGGGGCGGGACCTGCCGGTAAAAACCGGCCTGCTGGCCCAGGCAGGGCTGGCTGTGTTTCAGACCGTTCTGTGCGAGGTGCTGCGCTGCCGCCTGCGCGGTACAGACCAGGTAAAATAAACAAACGAGCCGCCGCAGGCTGAACCCGCGGCGGCTCGTTTATGCGTTTACCGAATCAATAGTTGTCGGTGTGGATCTCAAAGAAACTCTGGGAATACAGGCAGGTGGGGCAGACCTCCGGTGCGGCGGTACCCACTACGATGTGGCCGCAGTTGCGGCACTCCCAAACCTTCACCTCGCTCTTGGCAAACACCTGGGCAGTCTCCACATTGTGCAGCAGGGCGCGGTAGCGCTCCTCGTGGCGCTTCTCGATAGCCGCTACCAGGCGGAACTTGGCGGCCAGTTCGGGGAAACCTTCTTCCTCGGCGGTTTTGGCAAAGCCGTCGTACATGTCGGTCCACTCGTAGTTTTCGCCCTCGGCGGCATGCAGCAGGTTCTCGGCGGTGCTGCCTATACCGTGCAGTTCCTCAAACCACATCTTTGCGTGGGACTTCTCGTTCTCGGCCGTTTTCAGGAACAGCTCCGCGATCTGCTCGTACCCCTCGCTCTGGGCCACAGAGGCAAAGAAGCTGTACTTGTTGCGCGCCTGGGACTCGCCGGCAAAGGCGGCTTCCAGGTTCTTCTCGGTCTGGGTGCCGGCGTACTTGCTGGCGCCCTTGGCCGGGGCCTCCTCGATCTTCTCAAAGGCGGAGGCCGGCTGGCGGCAGACCGGGCAGGTGAAGTTTTCGGGCAGGCTCTCGCCCTCGTAGATGTAGCCGCAGATCTTGCATTTCCATTTGCTCATGGTGGTTTCTCCTTTCATGGTGGGGTTGGTGGTTTCCGGGCGCGGGGCCGCGTCCGGCCGTTTCTGAATCAGGCTGCTGCAGTCCTGATAATGGGTGTGCAGCATCTTTTCCGCCATCTCGCTGAGCGGACGGCCATAGAACGCCGCGTAAACCTCCTGGATTTCCGGGTTTTCGTGGCTGGTGCGCAGGGTCATGGCCTCGTCCCGCCGGTACAGGGCGGCAATCCGGCTCTTGCGGGTCTCGTCCGCGTTCTTCATCAGGTCCTTGGGCTGCCCGCCGCCGCCGATGCAGCCGCCCGGGCAGGCCATGACCTCCACAAAATGGTACTGCTTGCCGCTTTCTTTCATGCGGGCCAGGAAGTTCCGGGCGTTGGCGGTGCCGTATACCACCGCTACCCGCAGGGTGTGCTCGCCGATGGTCACCTGCGCCTCCCGTACGCCCTCGTACCCGCGCACCGGCGCCAGTTCCAGCAAAGCCTGGGGCGCTTTCTCGCCGGTCAGGTATTCGTAGGCGGTGCGCAGGGCGGCTTCCATCACGCCGCCGGTGTTGCCAAAGATCACACCCGCGCCCGAGGCCTTGCCCATCAGGGAATCGTAGGCCGAATCCTCCAGCGCGTTCCAGTCCACCCCCGCATCCCGGGCCCAGCGGGCCAGTTCCCGGGTGGTGATCACCTGGTCGGTATCCCGCATGCCGGGCACGCCGTGGTAATCGGCGGCCGCGTGCATCTCCTCCCGGCGGATCTCAAACTTTTTGGCAGTACAGGGGGTTAGGGCCACATGCATGATCTTCCGGGGATCCAGCCCCATCTTCCGGGCAAAATAGGTCTTTACGGTGGGGCCCTGCATCCCGATCGGGCTTTTGGCGGTGGACAGGTGCTCCAGCAGTTCCGGCGCGTAGATCTCTGCAAAATGCACCCAGCCGGGGCAGCAGCTGGTAAACTGCGGCAGCGGCCGGTCGCCCTGGGTAATGCGCCGGATCAGCTCACTGGCTTCTTCCACAATGGTCAGGTCAGCGGCAAAGTTGGTGTCCAGCACGTAGTCCACGCCCAGCGCCCGCAGCAGCGCCACCATTTTGCCCTCCACAAAAGCGCCGGGCTCCATGCCGAATTCCTCGCCCAAGGCGGCACGCACCGCCGGGGAGGTGCTTACCACCACCACACGTTCCGGGTCAGCCACCGCCTGCCGCACGGCGGGGACCTCGCCCCGTTCGGTGATGCTGTCTACCGGGCAGACATTGGCGCACTGCCCGCAATAGATGCAGATCGCCTTGCCGCCGGTTTCCTCCAGTGTGTAGCTTCCGTGTACGCCCATCAGGTTGGTGCAGGCTTCTTTGCACATGCCGCACCGGATGCATTTTTCCTCCCAGCGCAGGATGCTGGGATTGTCCGCCTCAATGGGCACGCGGACGGATAAGGGCAGATGTTCCAGTTTGTTCACGTTCCTTTCTCTTGTTGGTCTTTTCTGCACTCCTCACACAGGTACAGCAGTTTCAGATCGTAGGCCAGGATGGAAAATCCCACCTGCCGCTCCAGCTGGGCGGTCAGATCGCCCAGGTCAACATCCAGCAGCCGGCCGCAGCGCTTGCACACCAGGTGGTCGTGGCGCAAAATCCGGTCGTACCGGTCGGGGGAGCCCTCCACCGATACCTTGCGGATACGGCCCTCTTTCCACAGGCGGTTCAGGTTGTTGTACACCGTGGCCAGCACCACCTGGGGGCAGCTTTGCCGCAGCTGTTCAAAAATCTGCTCGGCGGTCATGTGGCTGCGGGAATTCTCCACAATCTCCAGAATTTTCTTTCCGTATTCAGTCACAAACATCAACACCAATTTAGAATGATTCTAATGATAGTATAGCTTGTTTTTGTGCAAAGTCAAGAGGTATGTACTAAAAATGTCGGATAAAACAAAAAATGTGACCGCCCGGCAGTCACAAAACTGCAGAGCGGTCACAAATTCTTGGAAAAATATTACTCGTTTTCTCCGTCGCGCATAGGATAGCGCTGCTGGGCTATCTGGAAGTCCAGCCAGTTGCCGTGGGTGTAGTACCAGTAGAACGCCAGCGAACTCAGCCCCCAGGTGAGGGGATAGACCCAGTACACCATCTGGATGCTGTGGGTCAGCGGCACAGTGATCATCAGGAAGGTCACCCGGATCAGGCACCAGCACACCATCATCACCAGCATGGGAATCATGGATTTGCCCGCGCCGCGCAGCACCGCCGCGATGGAATGGGAATACGACAGCAGACAGTAGAACAGCGCCGAGGTGCGGGCCTTGTCGGTGCCAAAGCGCACCACCTCCGGCGTGGAGTCAAAGGCGGCGATCAGCTGCGGGGCAAAGATAAAGATCAGAACGCCGATCACCTCGGCCAGCGACACCGCCGCCAATACCCCGAAGCGTACCCCCTTGCGGGTGCGTTCGTATTCCTTGCCGCCCAGGTTCTGGCCCACAAAGGTGGTCAGCGCCATGGTAAAGCTGTTGATGGGCAAGAAGCCGAAGCCCTCTACCTTGGCGTAGGCGCCGTAACCGGCCATCGCCATCTCACCGAACGAGTTCACGTTGGACTGCACCAGTACGTTGGCAAAGGCAATGATGGAGTTCTGCACACCGGAGGGCAGGCCGATCCGGATGATCTCTTTTAAATAGTAGCGGTCAAAGCAGAGCTTGCGCAGATCCAGCCGGTAGGCCTCCCGGCTGCGCATCAGGTGCCACAGGCACAGCAGCGCGCTGATCGCCTGGGAGATCACGGTGGCCAGCGCCGCGCCGCCCACGTTGGTGTGTACGAATTCGACGAACACCACGTCCAGCACCAGATTGACCACCGAGGAAACAATCAGGTAGTACAAAGGATGGCGGCTGTCGCCCACCGCTTGCAGGATGCCCACCAGAATGTTGTACATCACAAAAAACAGCGAGCCGGAAAAATAGATGCTCAGGTAGCTGACCGACTGGGGCAGCACGCTTTCCGGTGTGCCCATCCAGATCAGGATCTGGGGCGAGAAGGTCACGCCAAGTATCGTCATGATCACACCGGCCACCAGGCCGAACGCTGTGGTGGTGTGCACGGCACGCTGCACAGCGGCGGAGTCCCCGGCGCCGTACAGCCGGGCAATCACCACGCCCGCGCCGCCGGCGATGCCGCTCAGAAAGCCGATCAGCATAAAGATCAGGCTGCCGGAGGAACTTACCGCGGCCAGGGCGCTGCTGCCCAGAAAATTGCCCACGATCAGCGAGTCCACCGTATTGTACAGCTGCTGAAAAAGATTGCCCAGAAACAGCGGAAACGCAAAAAAGACCATCCGTTTCCAGATGGTACCGCTGGTCATGGGCTCCACGGTTCTTGCCATTGCAGAAACCTCCCCCTAACACCGCAAAATAAGACAACTTTACCTATTATACGTGTTTGCGCCCCGTCATGCAAGGCATAGCGGAAAATCCGGTCAAGACGCCCGCCGCGGCGTCTTGACAATCCATTCGGTAAAAGCGTATACTAAAGTGTAATTTTGCGGCGAAACGCGGCGGATGGTTTCCGCTGCCCGCCGTAACTGGGAGGCAAATCATGAATCCCCTGATTCTTCAGTCCGATTTCGGCTATGCGGACGGCGCGGTCAGCGCCATGTACGGTGTGGCCCAGGGTGTCTGCCCGGAGCTGCGCGTCTTTGATCTGACCCACGACATTCCGCAATATGACATCTGGGAAGCCAGCTACCGGCTGATCCAGACCGTAAGCTACTGGCCCAAGGGCAGCGTCTTTGTCAGCGTGGTGGACCCCGGCGTGGGTTCCACCCGGCGCAGCATCGGCGTCAAGACCGCCGAGGGGCAGTACATCATCACCCCGGACAACGGCACCCTGACCCACATCAAGCGAATGTGCGGCATCGTGGAAGCCCGGGTAATCGATGAGAGCATCAACCGGCTGCCCAACTCCGGCGAGAGCTACACCTTCCACGGGCGGGACATCTACGCCTATACCGGTGCGCGCCTTGCCTCCGGTATCATCACCTTTGAGCAGGTGGGCCCCGCCGTGCCGGTGGACAGCGTCATCGAGCTGCCGGTCATCGAGGCACGCAGGGAAGAGGAAACCGTCACCGGCACCATCGACGTGCTGGACGTGCGGTTCGGCTCTCTGTGGACCAACATCTCCCGGGAACTGTTCGCCCAGCTGGGCATCCAGCACGGCGGCCGGGTAGAGGTGACCATCACCAACGACACCCGCACCCTGTACAAGAACATCATGGTCTACGCCAAGAGCTTTGCGGATGTGAACGTGGGCGAACCGCTGCTGTACATCAACAGCCTGGACTGCGTGGCCGTGGCCATCAACCAGGGCAGCTTCTCCAAGGCCTACAACATCGGCACCGGCATCACCTGGCGCATCACCCTGCGCAAGGCGCCCCGCATCGTCTACGAATAACCCCGGCCCGGCAGAGCCCTGGCTCTGTGGCAATATACATCTTTCATTGTGTGAGGAGTTGTACGCTATGAAGAATTTTTCCATCAAGACCGTTGTGGCGGTCGGCATCGGCGCAGCCCTGTTCTTCGTTCTGGGCCGTTTCGTGGCCATCCCCAGCGGTATCCCCAACACCAACATCAGCCTGCAGTACGCCATCCTGGGCATGCTGGCCGCCATGTACGGCCCGGTTGCCGGCGGTCTGATCGGCCTGATCGGCCACACCCTGATCGACCTGTCCTGGGGCGGCAGCCCCTGGTGGAGCTGGGTCATCGCCTCCGCTCTGGTGGGCGTGATCGTGGGCCTGACCGCCAAGAAGCTGGCCCTGAACGAGGGCGACTTCGGCAAGAAGAAGGTGGCCCTGTTCGCCGGCTTCAACGTGCTGGCCAACGTGATCGCCTGGATCGTGGTTGCCCCCAGCCTGGACGTGCTGATCTATGCCGAGCCCATTGAGAAGGTCTATTCTCAGGGCGTGTTTGCTGCCATTGCCAACAGCCTGACCGCTGTGATCGTGGGCGCCCTGCTGGTGGCTGCCTACTGCAAGACCATCGCCAAGAAGGGTTCTCTGGACAAGGAGTAATCCGGTCCCCCGGCAAGCGCGGCCTGCCGTGTTTGCCAAAAGGGAAAAGCTGTGGGAGAGGACCTTGCGGGCCCTCTCCCATTTGCGGTTTATGCCCGGCTGCCGTTTGCGGCGCGCGGCCGTGCCGTTTCCCTCTCTGATTCTATACATGGAGGAGCCCGTGCCATGAACACGCCCATTATTTCCTTTCGGGATTATACCTTCCAGTACCGCGCGCAGGCGCGTCCCACCCTGTACAACATCAATCTGGACATCTATCCCGGCGAAAAAATCCTGATCGCCGGGCCGTCCGGCAGCGGCAAGTCCACCCTGGCCAGCTGCATCAACGGCCTGATCCCGTTCAGCTATCCCGGCGAATCCACCGGCGAGCTGATCGTGGACGGTATGGAGGCCAAAAAGCAGAGCATTTTCCAGCTGTCCAAATCGGTGGGCACCGTTCTGCAGGACCCGGACGGCCAGTTTATCGGCCTGACCGTGGCGGAGGACATTGCCTTTGCCCTGGAAAACGACTGTGTGCCCCAGGCGGAGATGCACGCCACCACCAAGCGGGTGGCGGGGCTGGTGGACGTGGCCCATCACCTGGACTACGCGCCCCACGAACTGTCCGGCGGGCAGAAACAGCGGGTCAGCCTGGCGGGCGTCATGGTGGACGCGGTCAAGATCCTGCTGTTTGACGAGCCGCTGGCCAACCTGGACCCGGCCGCCGGCAAGCAGACGATTGAACTGATCGACCGCATCCAGAAAGAAACCGGCACCACAGTGCTGATTATCGAGCACCGTCTGGAAGATGTGCTCTGGCGCAGCGTGGACCGGATCATCCTGATGGACGAGGGCCGTGTGGCCGCCGATCTGCGGCCGGACGAGCTGCTGGCGGGCAGCCTGCTCACCGAAACCGGCATCCGGGAACCCCTCTATCTGACCGCGCTGAAATATGCCGGGGTATCCATTACCCCGGAGAAAAAGCCCGCCCACCCGGATACTCTGGTGCTGGATGAGGCCGACAAGGAACAGGTGCGCCGCTGGTTCCAGGCGGTGCAGCCCGCGCCTGCCCCGGAAGAGCAGCCGGTATTGCTGGAGGTGCGGGGGCTGAACTTCGGCTACACCAAGGACCGGCCCACCCTGCGGGATATCTCCTTTACCATCCGGAAAGGGGAGATGGTCAGCATTGTGGGCCGCAACGGCGCGGGCAAATCCACCCTGTCCAAGCTGGTGTGCGGCTTTGAAACCCCGGATTCCGGCCAGATCTTCCTGGACGGGCGGGATATTTCGGATGACAACATCCGTACCCGTGCCCGCCGCATCGGTTATGTGATGCAGAACCCCAACCAGATGATCTCCAAAACCATGATCTTTGACGAGGTGGCCCTGGGCCTTGTGCACAGCGGCATGCCCGCCGATCAGGTCCGTGCCCGGGTGGAGGACACCCTCAAGATATGCGGGCTGTATCCGTTCCGCAACTGGCCCATCTCGGCGCTGAGCTTCGGCCAGAAAAAGCGGGTGACCATCGCCAGCGTGCTGGCCCTGGGCCCGGAGGTCATCATTCTGGACGAGCCCACCGCCGGCCAGGACTTCCACCACTACACCGAGATCATGGAGTTTTTGCGGGGCCTGAACGAGCAGGGGGTCACGGTGCTGATGATCACCCACGACATGCACCTGATGCTGGAATATACCCCCCGGGCGCTGGTATTCAGCGACGGGCACCTGATCGCCGACAAGAGCGCCGCCGAGGTGCTCTGCGATCCGGCGCTGGTGGAGCAGGCGGCCTTGAAAGAAACCAGCCTGTTCACCCTGGCGGGCCGCTGCGGCATCGCCCCGCCGGAACAGTTTGTCCAGCGGTTCATTGACTACGACCGGGAGGTGCGCGCCCATGGCTGCTAATACCGTTCTGAATTATCTGCCGCGCAAGAGTTTTGTGCACCAGCTTACCGGCACCACCAAACTTGCCTTTTTCCTGCTGTTCACCTTTGCCAGCATGATCACCTACGATACCCGGGTGCTGATCGGGCTGATGCTCATCAGCTTTGCCGCCTTCCGGGTCAGCCATATCAAGCTGCGGGAAGTGCGGTTCATGCTGGTGTTCATGCTGATCTTCCTGATTCTGAACAACGTATTCATCTACCTGTTCAGTCCGGAGCAGGGGGTGCAGATCTACGGCACCCGCCATGTGATCGTGCACCTGTTCTGGCGGTACACCATCACCTGGGAACAGCTGTTCTACACCCTGAACATCTCGCTGAAATACTTTGTGGCGCTGCCGGTGGCGATTCTGTTCATCTCTGCCACCAACCCCAGCGAGTTTGCCGCCAGCCTGAACCGGATCGGCGTGTCCTACCGGGTGGGCTATTCGGTGGCCATCGCCCTGCGGTATATCCCGGATATCCAGCGGGACTACCACAGCATCAGCCAGGCCCAGCAGGCCCGCGGCATCGAGCTGGGCAAAAAGGAAAAGCTGCTGGCCCGGATGAAAAACTCGGTGAACATCCTGCTGCCGCTGATCCTGTCCAGCCTGGCCCGGATCGACACCATCAGCAACGCCATGGAGCTGCGCGGCTTCGGCAAAAAGAAAAAGCGCACCTGGTATGTGGCCCGGCCCTTCGCCCGCAATGACTATCTTGTGCTGGGCTTCGGTGTCCTGCTTCTGATTTTAAGCCTGGTCATCACCTTCTGGGATGGCAACCGGTTCTACAATCCCTTTGTATAAGCTGCAAAACCGCCTGTTCCTGTAGGGGAACAGGCGGTTTTTTGTCGAAAATTTCTGCTGTGAAAAGTGGCATAAATCCGTTGAATCCCCTTTTATACTGTGCTATCATACAAAAGTGTGAGTGTATTGTTCGGCGGTGGTTGTTCTGCGTTCCAAACCGGCGCGGTAAGCGGGGCCCGGCCGCAAAGGGGAGGTATCGTGTTGGAATATCGCTGCGAAGAAAACGATAAATCGGTGCGCACCGCTGTGGAAACGTTTCTGCACCGGTACTTCTGGCTGCGGGACGTGGAGGGAACCCTGGCCCTTGTTCCGGATAACGTATACAGTATCGGTACCGGCGAGGGCGAGGTGGCGCTGGACAAGCAGGCCATGCGCCGCCTTCTGGAACAGGAAACCGCCCTTATGTCCGATCCGATTGCCTATGAAATAACGGCATATTCCCAGCGGCAGCGCGCGCCGGGTGTATGGGATTGCTTTTGCGCGCTGCGGCTGCACCTGGAGGCAGAGGAGGGTACGCAGGCGGAATACAGCATCCGCCTGACCCTGGGCATGCGTGAGCAGGACGGCCGGATTTTGCTGGATACCCTGCATGCCTCGGAACCCAGCCACAGCCAGGAAGAAGGGGAGTTCTTCCCCATCAAGTTTATTTCGGAGGGCAGCGGCCAGGTGAACCGCAAAACCCAGCGGGAGCTGCTGGAAATCATCGAGCAGATCATGCCGGGCGGTATCATCGGCGGCTATCTGGAACCGGGGTTCCCCTTGTATGTGGCCAACAACAGTCTGCTGCAGATGGCCGGCTATGGAAGCTACCCGGAATTTGAAGAGGACATCGGGGGGCTGGTGATCAACAGTATCCATCCGGATGACCGGGATCTGGTAAACCGGGAAGTGGAAAAAGCGCTGGCAAACGGGGACCAGTATGAGATTGAGTACCGGATGCTCTGCCGGGACAAAAGCAGCATCTGGGTGCATGACATCGGCCGGCGCACCGTTGCGTTGGACGGGCGTCAGGCCATCATCAGCGTGCTGACCGATATTTCCGAGCAGGTGCACCGCACCGCCCATCTGAAATGGGAGGCTTCCAGCGACCCTCTCACCGGCATCTACAACCGCAAGGCCGCGGAGGAGCAGATCCGCCACGCCATGCAGGCCTGCACCAGCTATTTGTTTGTCATGTTCGATCTGGACAACTTCAAAAAGGTAAACGATACCTATGGCCACCAGCAGGGGGACGTTGTGCTCAATGCCTTTGTGCGGCAGATGCTGCATACCTTCCGGCGCACCGACATTGTCTGCCGCCTGGGCGGGGACGAGTTTGCGGTCTTTATCCCTGATCTGTACGACGTGCAGGCAGTAAAAAACAAGATCGAATCGCTGATCAGCGCCTACCAGCAGATGATGGAAACCGATTGGCCCAGTGCCCGCGCGGCGCTGTCCGCCGGTGGAATTTACAGCCAGACACCCCGCAGCTTTGCCGAGTTGTACAAGCTGGCGGATGATGTGCTGTATGAGGTGAAAAACGAAGAAAAAGGCCGGGCCAAAATCCTCGAGATCTGACCGGCAAAACAGCCATCCCCGAAGCGACTGCCGGGCCGGGGATGGCTCTTTTTTGCGTCCGGGGGCGTTGTGTTCCCGCTTGCAAACGCCCCAGTGCCTGAAATTTGGCTGTGATAAAATAGAAACAATATATTGACTTTTGAATGCGGCGGATATACTATATATAGTGCATTCGCCCGACATCTTTAGAAGGAGTAACGCTATGAACGTACGCAAGCGCAGCGGCAAGGTCGTGCCTTTCGACGCCGAATTTATCCGCCGGGCCGTCACTCTGGCGGCAGCTGCCGCCGGGGAGCATGACCCCCAGGCGGTGGACCATATCACCGATTCCGTCACCGAGCGGCTCAAACTCACCGGCCAGGAGATTCTGGACATCGAGAACATCCAGGACGCTGTGGAAGAGACCCTGTTTGAACAGAAATACTACCGCACCGCCAAGGCCTACATCCTGTACCGGATGCAGAAAGAGAAAGAGCGCACCAGCGCTGACTGGAAAGAGGGCATCCTGAGCCGGGAGTTCCTCAGCCCCTACAAGCATGCCCCCAACCCGATGGAGCAGCTGGGCGCGTTTGTGTACACCCGTACCTATTCCCGTTACCTGCCCCATCAGGGCCGCCGGGAATTCTGGTGGGAAACCGTGCGCCGCGCGGTGGAGTACAACGCTTCGCTGGCCCCCACTTCCCGGGAAGAAGCAGAAAAGCTCTACGATAATATCTACCATTTGCGTCAGTTTTTGTCCGGCCGTACCCTGTGGGTGGGCGGCACCCCGGTGGCCGAAAAGTACCCCATGGCCAACTACAACTGCGCCTTTACCGTAATCGACGACTTCACCGCCTACCATGACCTGTTTTACCTTCTGATGGTGGGCAGCGGCGTGGGCGTCCGGGTGCTCAAGTCCGATGCGGAAAAGCTGCCCGCGGTTCGCACCGACCTGCAGATCCTGCACAAGTCCTACGACCCCGTCCCGGCCAGCGAGCGTCTGGAGTACACCAACCTGACCTTCACCCGGGACACCGCCACCCTGGCCATCGGCGACTCCAAGGAGGGCTGGGCCCAGGCGCTGACCCGCTACTTTGAACTGCTCACCAACCGGGAGTACGAGGGCATCACCACCCTGGTGGTGGTCTACGACTCCATCCGTCCGAAGGGCGAGCGCCTCAAGACCTTCGGCGGCACCGCCAGCGGTTCCGGCTCCATGATGGCCATGCTGGACAAGATCCACAAGGTGGTCACCGGCGCGGGCGCCCGGGATTCCGCGGTCCGCACCCGCCTGCGTCCCATCGACCTGCTGGACATCGCCAACATCATCGGCGAGAACGTGGTGTCCGGCGGCGTGCGCCGCACTTCCGAGATCGGCCTGGTGGACGCGGACGACGAGACCTGCATCCAGGCCAAGAGCAACCTGTACCGCCAGGTCAACGGCCACTGGGAGATTGACAAGAGCATCGCCCACCGGCAGATGAGCAACAACTCCATCTTCTACCGGGAAAAGCCCACCCGGGAAAAGCTGCACTGGCACCTGCAGCAGATGCGCTACTCCGGCGAACCGGGCTGGATCAACGAGGAGGCGGGCCTGAAGCGCCGCCCCAACTTCTGCGGCTGCAACCCCTGCGGCGAGATCCTGCTGGACTCCAACGGCCTGTGCAACCTGACCACCGTCAACGTGATGGCCTTTGTGGACGAGTACGGCACCCTGGATAAAGAGGGCCTGCTGGAGGCTCAGCGCCTGTCCGCCCGGGCGGGCTACCGCATGACCTGCCGGGAACTGGAAATGTACCGGTGGGACCGGGTGCAGAAGCGGGACCGCCTGCTGGGCTGCTCCCTTACCGGCTGGCAGGATATGGTCAATGCCACCGGCATGAGCCGGGAGGAACAGGCTGCTCTGCTGGATGAGATGCGCGCCGAGGCCCACAAGGCCGCCGACGAGCTGGCCGACCGTCTGGGCGGCAACCATCCTCTGCTGGTAACCACCCTCAAGCCGGAGGGTACCCTGTCGCTGCTGCCCACTGTGTCCAGCGGCGTGCATTACTCCCATTCTCCCTACTACATCCGCCGCGTCCGGATCACCGCCACCGACCCGCTCTGCCGCGTCTGCGAGGATCTGGGCTACCCCGTCCTGCCCGAGGTGGGCCAGGACCCGGAAGACCCCACCACCAAGGTGCTGGAGTTCCCGGTCAAGGCGCCTGCCGGCCGGGTCAAGGGGGATGTGTCCGCCATTGAGCAGCTGGAAAACTACAAGCTGTTCATGGAGCACTATGTGGACCACAACTGCTCCATTACCGTCCATGTGCGGGATAACGAGTGGGACGATGTGGAACAGTGGGTCTGGGATCACTGGGACGACGTGGTCGCCCTCTCCTTCCTGAGCTACGACGACAGCTTCTATGATCTGCTGCCCTATGAGGAGATCACCAAGGAAGAGTACGAGCGCCGCCGCGCCGCCATGCGTCCCTTTAATCCCTCGCTGCTCTGCCGCTATGAGCACGAGGAGACCGAACTGGACATCGGCGCCTCCGATTGCGTAAACGGCGTCTGCCCCATCCGATAAGTTTATCTGTCCGCTTGCCGCGGCGTTTCCGCTTTGGGAACGCCGCGTTTTTTTGTTGGGAAAAAGGCCGCAAAAATCGCTTGTGCAGCCGGTCTGGATTTGCTATGATGGGGGCAGCGGGCGGGGAAATCCCGCCGCCCTTTTCGAAGGAGGAATTGGTATGTACAGCACAGACGCTATCCGCCCCGATCCCCGGGCCGTTCTGCAGGGGGATACCTGGCGGATCACCGTTCTTACCCCCCGGCTTGTCCGGCTGGAATACAGCCAGACCGGCCAGTTTACCGACAGTGCCACCCAGCTGGCGGCCGACCGGCATTTTCCGCCCGCCCCGTTCCGGGTATCGGAGTGCGGCGGCAGCCTGCAGCTGACCACCGAGTTTCTGCGCCTGACCTATGACAAAGGCCCCTTTTCGTCCACCGGCCTGACCATCCAGATCACCGGCAAGGACAGCCTGTATGCCTCGGTGTGGCACTATGGGGACGAACCCCATGACCTGGGCGGCACCGCCCGCACCCTGGACGAGGCAGACGGCGCCATCCCGCTGGAACACGGCGTGCTCTCGGCGGACGGCTGGTCGGTGCTGCGGGATACCGGCAGCGGCCTGGTCAATGAGGAAGGCACCATCTCGCCCCGGCCCGACCCCACGGCGGAGGACCTGTACTTTTTCGGCTACGGGCGGGATTATCTGGCCTGCCTGCGGGACTTTTACCGGCTTACCGGCCCGGTGCCGCTGCTGCCCCGGTATGCCTTGGGCAACTGGTGGAGCCGCTATTACCGCTATACCCAGAGCGGTTACCTGGCCCTGATGGATCGGTTCCGGCAGGAGCAGATCCCCTTTACGGTGGCGGTGATCGATATGGACTGGCACGTCACCGAGATCGATCCCCGGTACGGCACCGGTTGGACCGGCTTTACCTGGAACCGGGAGCTGTTCCCCGACCCGGAGGCATTTTTGCAGACGCTGCACCAGCAGGGGCTGCGTACCACTCTGAACCTGCACCCCGCCGAGGGCGTGCGGGCCTGTGAGGACTGCTATGCGCCCTTTGCCGCCTTTATGGGCACCGATACCGCCCATGAGGACCCGATCCCGTTCCTCCCCGCCGATCCCAAATTCATGGGAGGCTACTTCCGGTTTGCCCTGCACCCGCTGGAAGAGCAGGGGGTGGATTTCTGGTGGATCGACTGGCAGCAGGGCACCAACTCCGGCGTGGCCGGGTTGGACCCGCTCTGGCTGCTCAACCATTACCAGTACCAGGACAGCGCCCGCCGCCATGCCCGGGGGCTGATCTTCTCCCGCTATGCCGGGCCGGGCAGTCACCGGTACCCCATCGGCTTTTCCGGCGATACCATCGCCACCTGGGATTCGCTGGCGTTCCAGCCCTATTTCACCGCCAACGCCTCCAACATCGGCTACGGCTGGTGGAGCCACGACATTGGCGGCCATATGCGGGGCGTCAAGGACGACGAGATGGCCCTGCGCTGGCTGCAGTTCGGTGTGTTCTCGCCGATCCTGCGGCTGCACAGCACCAACAACGAGTTCAATTCCAAGGAACCCTGGCAGTATGAGGAATCCATCGCCCGCCGCATGAAGCAGTTCCTGCGGCTGCGCCATCGGCTGATTCCTTATCTGCACACCATGAACCGCCGGGCCAGCGAGGAGGGCGAGCCCCTCTGCCAGCCCATGTACTACAAAGCCCCCTACGCACGCGAAGCCTACGCCGTGCCCAACGAATATTGGTTCGGTACCGAGCTGGTGGCCTGCCCCATCACCGAGCCGGTGGACCGCCATACCCGCCTGGCCCGGTTCAGCGCCTGGCTGCCGGAAGGGGAGTGGACCGACCTGTTTACCGGTCTGCGGTATCACGGCGGCCGCAAACTGGATTTGTACCGCCCGCTGGATTCCATCCCGGTGCTGGCCAAAGCGGGCGCACTTCTGCCGCTGGACGGCCGCACCGAGGGCAACCGGTGCGACAACCCGGACACCATGGAACTGCGGGTATTTGCCGGGGCGGACGGCGCGTTCTCCCTCTGGGAGGACGACGGCGAGGACGACCGCTTCCAGCCCGAACACTGGGCCGAGACCCCCATCACCTTTGCCTGGGGCGAGGACGTCTGCCTGACCATCCATCCCGCCAAGGGCAACCGGGCTTGCCTGCCGGCGGCGCGCAGCTGGCGGGTGGAGGTGTTCGGCCTTTCCGCCAATGCTCCGGCCACCCTCTGCGAGCAGAACGGACAGACCCTGCCGCTTGCCGGGGAATACCGGCCCGAAACCGGCAGCTGGGTCTGGCAGCTGCCCGCCGCCGCGCCGGATGCTTCGCTTACTCTGCGGCTGACCGGCTGCACAGCCGGGGACAACCAGGTGGAAGACCGAGCGTTCCGGTTGCTGCACAACGCCCAGATTTCCTTTGACGAAAAGTCCGCCGTGATGGATACGGTGCGCCGCCTGGGCAGCCAGGGCGGCGGGGTGGTGCTCAGCCAGCTGCTTACCCTGGCTCTGCCTCCCCAGCTGACGGGCGCGCTGGCCGAACTGCTCACCGCGCTGTAAAACACAAAAAAGGAACGGCTTTTCCGTCCGGAAAAGCCGTTCCTTTTTTGTTGTAATGCCGTTTAGTGCTCGCCGCAGTGGCCGCCGCAATGGCTGCCGCAGCCGTGATCGCCGCAGGCGTGGCCCTCTTCGTGATGATGGCCGTGATGGTCGCAATGGGCGTTGGGGTCAAAGGTCAGGTTGCCGGCGGCCAGCGCTTCGGCAGCCGCGTCGGCGCTGCCGCTCACACCGCCGTACAGCTTGATGTTAGCCGCGGCCAGCGCCATCTGGGCGCCCCCGCCGATGCCGCCGCAGATCAGCGCGTCCACGTTCAGCGCGGTCAGAACCCCGGCCAGCGCGCCGTGGCCGCTGCCCTGGGTATCCACCACCCGGGAGGAAACGATCTTGCCGTCCTCCACGTCATAGATCTTAAACTGGGCGGTATGGCCAAAATGCTGGAAAATCTGGCCGTTTTCATAGGTAACTGCAATTCTCATGATAGAATCTCCCTCCGGTTTCCGGTATTGCTGGTGATAACTCTGCTTGAAGCACGCGGAGAACCCGCACCCGGCCCCCTGCCCGTCGCATAGCCGGAACTCGCCGCCCTCAATGTGCAGCGGCCGCCCGTTCACCAGCATATCCGCCAGCTTGCGGCGGGCGCTTTCGTAGATCTTCTGCACGGTGGTGCGGGCAATCTGCATCGAGGCGCTGCACTGTTCCTGGGACAGCCCCTCCCCGTCGATCAGCCGGATAGTCTCGTATTCGTCGATGGTCAGCAGGATGGGGGACTGGTTTTCCGAAGCATCGGCCGGGCAAAACGCCACCGTCCGCGGATAGTGGCAGACCCGCCGGCATTTGGTCGGTCTTGGCATGGGCATCTCCTTTGTGCGTTCTGGTTTTCAGTATACGCTGGTTTATGGCATATGTCAATAACATGCCGGGCGGATTGACCACGCTGCTTTACTTTGCTAAAATATAGAAAGCAAACCTGTGAGGGGGAACGGGAAAATCGATGAAACGCGCACGCAATCAAATGATTCTGTCCATGGCCATTTTCGGCACACTGGCGCCCTTTGTACGGTGCATTTCAGTGTCGTCGGGGGAGCTGGCTTTGTACCGGGCGGTGTTGGCGGCCGTACTGATCGGGGCCTGGCTGCTGCTCATCCGGCAAATGGTGCCTTTTGGGGCCATCCGCCGCCAGCTTCCGCTGCTGCTGGCCTCCGGTGTGGCCATGGGCATCAACTGGATTCTGCTCTTTGAAGCCTACCGCTACACCACCGTTTCGGTGGCCACCTTAAGCTATTACTTCGCACCGGTGCTGGTCACGGCAGCCTGCCCGTTCCTGTTCCGCGAACGGCTCACCCTGAAACAGGGGGTCTGTTTTGTCATGTCCACCCTGGGCCTGGTGCTGATCACCGGCGCTTCCGGTATGGGGGAGAGCGGCACCGATCACCTGGGCATTCTGTTTGGACTGGGCGCGGCGGTGTTCTATGCCTCGGTGATCCTGCTGAACAAGTTTATCCGCGGGGTGGAGGGCATCCACCGCACCTTTGTGCAGTTCCTGGCCGCCATCCTCACCCTGATCCCCTATGTGGCGCTGACCGGCGGGGTTACCCTGGGCGGGCTGGACGGCCCGGGCTGGGTCTGCCTGTTGATCGTGGGGCTGGTACACACCGGCGTGACCTACTGCCTGTACTTCTCCGCCCTCAAAGAACTGCCGGGCCAGAAAGCCGCTATTTTGAGCTATATCGATCCGCTCACGGCGGTGCTGGTCTCGGTGCTGGTATTGCGGGAGAGCATCAGCCTGTGGCAGGCGGTGGGCGGCGCGCTGATCCTGGGCTTTACCCTGTGGAATGAGATCAGCCCGCCTGTCCGGGCAAAAAGCTGAGGAGAAAAAACAGAATGAACCAAGCCATGAACCCCTATCTCCCGGGCTGGGAGTATATCCCGGACGGCGAACCCTATGTCTTTGAGGGCCGTGTGTATGTGTACGGTTCCCACGACCGGTTCGGCGGGCCGCTGTTCTGTATGAATGACTATGTGTGCTGGTCCGCCCCGGTGGAGGATCTGAGCGCCTGGCGGTATGAGGGGGTTATCTACCGCAAAAACCAGGATCCGATGAATCCCTCCGGCCGCCGCTGCCTGTACGCCCCGGATGTGACCCGCGGCCCGGACGGCCGGTATTACCTGTACTACGCCTTTGATTTCCGGGGCGTCATGGGGGTGGCGGCCTGCGATACCCCGGCCGGGGAATACCAGTTTCACGGCCATGTCCGGTTTGCGGACGGGCATGTGTGGGGCACCCGGTCGGGGGAGCCCTTTCCCTTTGACCCCGGTGTCCTCACCGATGAGGACGGCCGGGTCTGGCTCTATTCCGGCTTTGCCACCCGGGTACCGGCCATCGCCTCGGGATTTCGCCGCCTGACCAACGAGGGCGGCGTGGTGCTGGAACTGGAGCCGGATATGCTCACCATCCGTTCCGGGCCCACCCTGCTGTTCCCCACAAAAAAGCAGCCCGGCCATTTTCCGGATCACGCCTTTTTTGAGGCCAGCTCCATCCGCAAGGTGGACGGCCGGTATTGCTTTGTCTATTCCTCCCAGCATAACCACGAACTCTGCTGGGCCATGGCCGACAGCCCCGCCGGGCCGTTCACCTTTGGCGGTACCCTGGTGGATATGGGGGATCTGTTCCTGAACGGCAATACCGACGAGCGGAAGGCGGTCAACTACTTGGGCAACACCCACGGCGGCATCGAGAAGATCGGGGAGGACTGGTACGTATTCTACCACCGGCAGACCAACCGCCATTCCTATTCCCGGCAGGGCTGCGCCGAACGGCTCACCCGCACCCCGGAGGGCGGATTCCGGCAGGCGGAGGTCACTTCCTGCGGCCTGAACGGCGGCCCGCTGGAGGGCCTTGGCCGCTATCCGGCCCGGATCGCCTGCCAGCTGTACAGCGGCCAAGGCTCAGCCCGGTACGATATCCGGTTCCCCCGGCTGCGGCTGGCGGGTCACCCCTACTTCACCCAGGAGACCCCGGACGGGGAACAGACCGATACCCAGTACATCGCCAACCTGCGAAACGGGGCGGTGGCTGGTTTCAAGTATTTCCGGCTGGCGGGCCTGCAGACGGTGGAAGTGGAACTGCGGGGCCGGGCCGATGGGGAACTGCTGGTGGCGGATACGCCGGACGGCGCACCGGCAGCCGCGATCCCGGTGCGGCTTCACACCCGGCAATGGACCACCCTCCGCGCCCCCTGTCCGCTACCGGATGGGGACAGGGCCCTGTACTTCCGCTACAAAGGCAAAGGCCGCCTGGATTTCCGGGCCTTTACACTGAGACAGCATCGCACTATATAAAACAATGCTCTCTGACTTTGTCAGAGAGCATTGTTTTATAGTTGTTCACTCTTCCGCAATGGCCTGATTCCCCGTGGACCAGACATGAGAGCTTTGCGAATTCTCCGGGGTATTGTCGGCCATAACACCCACCAGCTTATGGGGCAGATAGGCCTGCTCCAGGTAGGCGGTCTCCTCCCGGCTCAAAACCAGATCCACCGCCCGGACGGCGCTTTCCAGATGGGACGGTTTCGTGGCGCCTACCACCGGCGCGGTCACCTTTTGCAGCAGCCAGGCCAGCGAGATTTCGGCCATGGAAACGCCCCGGCGCGCAGCCAGCTCCGCCACCCGGTCAAGGATGACGCTGTCCTGCCGGGCGGTGGCGTCGTATTTGCCCTTGGCGTAGCTGTCCTCCCGCAGCCGGCGGGAGCTTTCACCCGGGTGCCGGGCCAGCCGCCCGCCGGCCAGCGGGCTGTAAGGAGTCATGGCGATGTTGTCTTCAGCGCAAAGCCGGGCCATTTCCCGCTCCTCTTCCCGGAAGATCAGATTGTAATGTCCCTGCACCGAAACAAACTGCGGAAAACCCGCCTGCCGGGCCAGGGCGTTTGCCTTGGCCAGCTGATAGGCAAAGCAGTTGGAGATGCCGATATACCGCACCTTTCCCGCCCGTACAGCCCGGTCCAGTCCCGCCAGCAGATCCTCCATCGGGGTGGCGTAATCCCACATATGGCAGATATACAGATCCACATAGTCCAAGCCCAGATTCCGCAGACTGGTGTCCAGCATCCGTTCCACATGGCGCTGGCCCGATACGCCGTCCTGAATCTCCTGCGGGGTGCGGGGCAGAAATTTGGTGGCCACCACAACCTCGTCACGCCGCGCAAAATCCCGCAATGCCCGCCCCAGATACTGCTCGCTGGTACCGCTCTGGTAGGCGATGGCGGTGTCAAAGAAATTGATGCCCTGTTCCAGACCGTGCCGGATCACGGCCCGGGACGCTTCCTCGTCCAGCGTCCAGCTGTGCTGGCCATTGCGGGCGTCACCGAACCCCATACACCCCAGGCAGATACGGGAAACGGTCAGATCCGAATTGCCGAGTTTGGTGTACTGCACAACACCGCCCCCTTATTCCAGCCCGTCGTATTGGTCGGCGCTTACCGGCTCCAGCCATTCGTTGGCGGTTTCCTCACCGGGTACCTCCACCGCGATGTGCGAGAACCAGCTGTCCTTCTTGGCCCCGTGCCAGTGCTTCACGTTGGCCGGAATGGTGATCACGGTGCCGGGGGTCAGGCTCACCGCAGGTTTGCCCTCTTCCTGGTACCAGCCCTCTCCGGCGGTGCAGATCAGCAGCTGGCCGCCGCCGCTTTTGGCATGATGGATGTGCCAGTTGTTCCGGCATCCCGGCTCAAAGGTAACGTTAGCCAGGAACACGGCGCATTTGCCAGCCTCGGTCAGCGGATTCAGATAGGAGTTCCCGATAAAATACCGGGCGTAAGCGCTGTTTTCTGCGCCCAGACCAAATACGTTCTGCCGGTCAAATTCCTGTTTATCTATGATCTTCATAGCAATATCCTCACTTTCTGTCAGCCCAAATCTTTATTCTGCTGGAAGTTCCAGCGTTTCCAGCCAGTTCAGAACCTCATCCTCGGAGGCACTGCCGGCAAACCGGCGCCCCTCCTGCCACTGTGCCTCGCCGGCAAGGGCGTGCAGATCCTCCGCACTGGAGCCGATCCCGCTGGAACCGGAGGTGCAGAACGGCACGATGACCGCATCCCCAAAATCGCAGCTTTCCAGGAAGGTATATACCACCTTGGGGGCGCCGCCCCACCAGATGGGATACCCCAAAAACACCAGGTCATAGCTGTCCGGGTCGTCCGGCGTGCCGGTGATGGCGGGCCGGGCGTCCGGGTCGCTCTGTTCCTGATTGGCCCGGCAATCGTCGTTGCTGTAGTTCAGATCATCCTCGGTGTAGGGCTCCTGCGGCTGAATCGCAAACAGATCGGCATCCAGCGCGCTTTGCAGAATACCGGCGATCCGCCCGGTGTTGCCGGTGGCCGAAAAATATGCCACCAGCACCCGCGTCTCTTCCTCGGAAGCGGGCTCTGCCTGGGATTCGGACGAAATCTCCGGGGAAGAAAAGGTCTGCGGCTCGCTGGCTGGGCTGGCCGGATCGGATGCGCCGCTCTGCCCGCCGGTTTCCGCGCAGGCGGCCAGGGTTCCGGCCAGCAGCAGAGAGGTCAGCAGTGAGAAAAATCGTTTCATCGTTTTCCGCCTCCTGATTTGGTTTTTGCCTTTCGGATCGCATGGCGCAGGTCGTCCAGGCGCTGCAGCTGATGTTCCCGAAAATGAATCTCGTCCAGAGCGGTACGGCGCTTTTCTTCCAGCATAGCCAGCCGGCGGGCGTCCGAGCCCGGCCCGTCCAGCAGCAGGCGCAGATAGGTCTCCACCTCGTCGCTGGCAAATCCCACATCGTGCAGGGTCATGATCAGACTCAGCCGTTCCAGATCGGTGTCGTCATACTGCCAGGCGCCCATCACCTTTTTTACCGCGCCGCACAGCTCCCAGCTTTCGTATTCCCGCAGAATCTCCATGGGGATCCGGTAGCGTTCGCTTGCCTCCTGAATGGTCATGACGCACCTCCTGATAAAAAAATGAAGGGGTCCTGTTCGGGACACCTTCATTGTAAACCGGCAGACCGGCCATGTCGAATACTTACTTTGAATCGTCAGAAATAGCTGCCAGGCATTGCCGGATGTGATCCAGCAGCGCCGCAAAGGCCGGCGGAAAGGACTCGGTTTTCTTCCAGGCCAGCACCGTGTCCGATTCAAGAGCAGAGGAGAGCGGCACAAACCGCAGCCCCTCATACTGGCAGCGCAGCTGCACGGTGATAAAAGCGCCCATGCCGGCCCGGGCCAGGGTCGCCATGTTGTAGGGCAGGTTTCCGGTGGCCACAGCCTGGATATTCGCCGCATACGGGCCGAACCAGCGTTCCAGTTCTTTCTGCACCAGGCCCCGCTCGGTCAGAATCAGCGGAATCTGCGCCAGATCCTGGGCAGTTACGGATTCTTTTTGCGCCAAAGGCGAATTTTCCGGCAGATGTACGCCCCAGTGCTCCTTGACCGGCATACGCAGAATATCATACCGGCTGATATCCACCGGTTCCAGTAAAAGGCCCAGATCCAGTGTGCCGTTCTCCAGCCGTTCTTTGGTGTGGTCGGCGTTGCCGCTGGAAAGCCGGTAGGTCACCCGGGGGTGCAGCTGATGAAAGGAAGCAAGCCATTCCGCCAGCAGATGCATTCCCTCCAGCTCACCGCTGCCGATGGCGATTTCGCCGTGCAGCTCCGGATCCCGGCGGAATTCCTGTTCGGTCTTTTCCGCCAGATCCACCAGTTCCTGGGCGCGCCGCCGCAGAAGCATTCCGTCGTCGGTCAGCACAATGCGGTACCGGCTGCGGTAAAACAGCTGCACTCCCAGTTCCTCCTCCAGCTGCATCAGCTGCCGGGACAGGGTGGGCTGGGTCAGATGCAGCAGCGCCGCGGCCCGGGTGATGTTTTCTTCCCGTGCCACCGCCAGAAAATATTTCAAAACCCGCAGTTCCATGGGATCGCCCTCCTTCTGCTTTCATCCTAGCACACCGGGAGGGCCCGCACAAGAGAAAAATGCCTGTCAGGAATGATTTGCGCATTATGAGTGAGAAAATGAATACCTGCTTCGGAAACTATTTCAAGAGCCGCCGCCTGCTTACTGCACCGCCGTCACCCGGTACGGGATGACAGTATCCCGGTCGGGGCACCAGTAAAGCCAGTCACCCTCCACAAGAGGTTCAGCGGGATAATAAACCGGGTGCACCGGGGGTTCCACAGCTTCCAGCGTCATGACCTCCTGGCCATCCTGATCCAGAATGGATATGGGGGTTACTTCCTTGCCTGCCTCATTGGTATAGCTGGTACCTTTGGCGGCGCGCAGCAGCGGCGGAGTGGCCAGCTCGTTGAACTGGGCATCGTACCGGCGAATCGCCTGGCTGCCCTGTACGCCCAGATACTGGGCCCCGGTTTCGTCCGGATCGCCCGCCATCCATAAACCGGCATCCAGCAGAGGCTGACCATTCAGATCCACACCGATGTCGTCGTCCGCTGCCTCGTCCCATACGGCCAGCCAATTGGGATAAAACCGGTCGATGGTATCCGCATCCACCGGCAGTTCGGCCCCGGTGCGGTCATAGGCCACCCCATTGTACACAATGCCGCCAGGGTAGTATTCGGCCCCGGTGGAAAGGCAGTTGCCGTATCCGTAGGGCATGTCCGCCATCACCAGCGAACCGTCTGCATTGTACAGTTCACCGGCGCCGTCCTGGTCATCGTCCATAAAGTAATAGCCGTATGCCGGGTCGGCCCAGGCGGCGTAAACTTCACCGGCAATCAGTTCGCAGCGGCTGTTGTAGATGTCGTAATATTTCCGGCTGATCCCGCCGGTACCGCCCGAAGAGGCATACTCGTAGCACAGGCCGTAGGCTACCTGGCCCACCCAGGTGACCTGGTCGTATATCGGCTCCACTACAATGTTGCCGTCCAGGTCACTGTAACCCCATTTGCCGTCCCGGTAATAGGGCACGATGCCGGATTCGCTGCAGCGGAAATTGTTGCCCATCCAGTACAACTCTTCCCGGCGGGGGGAGGAGTAAGGATCGTTGGGATCGTAGGTGCTGGGCAGCCCGTAAAAATCGATCCGGTACAGTTCCTCCGCCGGTACCGTGTACAGGGGTTTGTATTCCCCCTCCTCGCTGATATAGCCGGCCTGGCCGTCCTTGTACACAAAGGCCCAGCCGTTAAAGAAGGGGCTCACATGCTGGTATCCGTCGAACACATTGCTGGCGGTCAGGGTCAGCGCCCCCTCCACCGGCAGGTTGGCAGTAAGCTGCTTGCTTACCGGTGCCGCAGGCTCCGGCGTGGCAGCAGGCTCGGAATACGACGCAGCAGGGGCAGAAGAAGAGGAAGGCGCCAGGGCTTCACCGCCGCAGGCTGCCAGCATGGTGCAAAGTACCGCAGCGCTTACCAGCCGCAGAATACGATCAGTCTTCATAAAAGACACTCCTTTGTAGGCTCAGAATGAGAATATGTCGTGCCATGAAGAATTTTACTTCGATAAAACAACCAGAGCATACCACCGGTTAAGGAAAAAGTCAACAAAAATTTTATTACGATAAAAATTTTCCGAAAAAGCCTTGACAAGGCGGGCCGGAGACGCGTATCCTGAAAAACGAAGAATTTTGTTGCGATAAAATAATTCGTGCGTGGAAAGAAAGGAGGCTGCCATGGAGCCCATCAAACTATTCGATGCGGAGCTGACGGTTATGCAGTATCTGTGGGAGAATGGCCGTGTGATGGCAACCCGGATAGCCGAGGATCTTATGGCGCAGTATGGCTGGAAAAAGAGTACCACCTATATTGTGCTCAAGCGGCTGGAAGGCAAGGGCGCGATCCGCCGCCAGAACCCCAAATATTGGGTGGAGCCGCTGGTAAGCCGCAGCCAGGTACAGCATTCCGAGACCAGCAGCCTGCTGGATAAGATGTTTGGCGGCAGCTTTACCAGCCTGTTTGCCAATTTCCTGTCCTCCGAGCAGGTGTCAGCCGGCACGCTGGAAGAACTGCAGGCCCTGCTTGACGAGAAAAAGAAAGAACAATAGGTGGGTACAGGATAAAATGGAGGCATCCGGATGATGCAAGCATTTCTGTCGGTGCTCAATATGAGCATCGCCTCAACCATCCTGTTGGCGATGGTGCTGGTATGGCGCTGGGCCCTGCGCCAGTACGGAGCCGCCGGGTTCCGCTGCCTGGTGTGGCTGCCCTTTTTGTTCCGGCTGCTGGTTCCGTATTCCTTTCCCAGCGGGTTCAGTGTGTACAACCTGATTCCGGGACGGCTGGAAAAACCCGGCGGCGCGCTGCTGAGCATAGCCTATCTGGACACAGCCGCCCTGGGCGAACAATCGCTGGCGGCCGGGCAGAATCTGGCGTACAAGCAGCTGCTGGGCCTGGCCTGCGGGATCTGGGCGGCAGGGGCCGCTGCCATGCTGCTGTATATGGCAGCGCAGTACCTGTGGCAGCGGATCTCCCTGACCACCGCCTATCGCCTGCCGGAAAACGAAACCGCCTCCTATGCGGCCCGTGCGGGGCAGCGCAAGCCCTCTCCGGTGCTGTGTACCGGTGCGGTGCGGGGCCCGCTGGTGTTTGGGCTGGTGCATCCCCGGGTGCTGCTGCCGCTTTCCTTGTGGGAACAGCCACACGGGAGGGAGTACATCCTGCTGCATGAGTTTACCCATATTCGCTGGGGCGACCATGTGGTGCTTATGGCGGCCAATCTGGCGCTGGCGCTGCACTGGTTCAACCCGCTGGTGTGGCTGGCCCGCCGCCGGATGGCGCAGGACATCGAGCGCGCCTGCGACGCCCGGGTGCTGCGCGGGCTGGAACGGCAGCAGCAGCTGGCCTATGCCCAGGCATTGGTGGATTGGGCCGGCCGCCGCTCCGGCTGGAACGGCTATGCGGCGTTTGGTGACCGGGATGTGAGCCAGCGTGTGCGGGGCGTGCTGGCCTGGAAACGGCTGCCCCGCTGGGCCGAACTGCTGCTGGGGGCTGCGATGGTGGCCTGTTTCCTGTGTACCGCCACCAATCCGCTGGTTCGGGCGGATACCTACCTGCCGGTATCCTCGCCCTTTGTAAGCGAAGCCGACCGGGATCTGTTCCGCGCGGCAGCCTGGCGGCTGGCGGAAGGGCTGGAAAATGCCGATCCCCTGGCGCTGGCCGGGCAGGCCAGCATGGATGCGGCCTATTTTGCACCATTGTATGAGGAACTGGCCGGCATGCGTCTGGAGATCGACGGGATGCGGCTGTACTGCAACAGTGCCGATGCGGCGGAGCTCTACATCCAGGTGACCGTGCAGGACGGCGCGGGGGTATATGCTTCCGGTGAAGGCGTACTGGTGGCTCATATGGTGCGCACCGGCTACCGTCCGGAGCCTTTTGTGGACTGTCTGATGCCCCAGGCCAAGTACGAGAGCATGCGCCGGGCGGATACCGGCAGTGAGGCCGCCCGGCTGGCGGTACGGCTGTGCGCCGAGCTGGAGCCCGGGGATTTTGAGGCGCAGAGCCTTTCCCCCGTAACGGTAGCCCGGGTGTGCATGGCCAGTGCAATCCAGGACAAAGGAGAGACGTCCCCCTTTTCTCCCGCCCGGATGGAACAGCTGGCCCGGGAATATTTTGACCTGGAGGATTTTTCCTGCCGTGACCCCGCTGTGTTCGATGCCGCGGCAGGAACCTATTACTATGAAACAACCTCCACACCCCGTATGTGTGTGACCGGGTGGGAGAATACCAGCGAAGGCGGGGTGCGGGTGACGGTGGAAAGCTATGAGGATCCGCTGTGCCTGTACCCGCTGAGCCGGTTGGAATGTGAGATGCGCAAGGCGGGCTGAACCCGCCGACAGGAGGAAACGGAAAATGAAGAGATTGTTTGAGCGCATGCGGCGGACCGCTGCGGCGGCGCTGAGTGCGGCGCTGCTGTGGGGTGTGCTGCTGCCGGCAACCCCGGTACGGGCGGAGGATGCCCCCGCGCCGCAGGCGGTAAACGATGCCGGGCAGGAGCTGATTCTGCTGCATAAGCACGAAACCGGGCAGAATGACATGCCCTATGTGACCGATACCCTGCGGGATGGGAGTACGATCCCGGTCCTGAAGCTGTCTTTCGGGGAGATCACCCTGTGCCGGGGCGATGCGGACCACCCGCTGACCCAAAGCGAGACCACCGTCCAGCTGTATCTGGGCGACACCCTTGTGCCGGAAGACGCCGTGAAGTTTGTCCCGCTGCACGATACGTATGCCCAGTACGGCGTGCAGGTCAATACCAGCGTGGTGCTGACCCAGCTGCTGGCCCAGGCCAGCCCGGATTTCGGGATGACATTGAAGCTGACCGCGGGGGAGGAGAGCCTGTCCATCACAATCCCCAACGCGGGGGTAACGGTAGAAGGGCCGACAAACGTGCCGCTGACCATCCAGGCTGCCGGCCCGGATCTGTATGCGGCAAGTGTGTACCTGAATGTAACCAGCGATGCCTTGCGGTATATCCAGCCCAACATGGACTGGATCGCCGCGGACATGCAGCTGACCGGGAGCATTGCGGAGTATTTTACCGATCCCCGGACAAGCGAGGGGTACGGCCTGGTGTTCACCCCAACTGAAAAGCTGGCGGAGCTGGCCGCGCATCAGCCGGTAAGCGGCCAGCTTACCTGGACCGGCAAGCTGGACAGCTAGCCGCACAGCCTGGAGATATCCTATATCAACGCTGGCTGGTGGGGCAGCTGGTACAGCTGGAGCGGCACAGGAAGCGAGTACTGGATGCCGGATACCGGGGTGCAGCTGGAGGCGGGCCAGTCCGGCAGCTTCCTGCTGCGTCTGTATCCTCAGAACACAAACCCGTCCAGCGGTGCCCAGCCCATCCGGCTGGATGAGCAGTATCTGCAAAAGAACCTGCCGGCGGGCATTACCGCCACCCTGCAGGAAGATGGCGTTACCCTGCGGGTGGACTACGCGCTGACCAGCGCCGATGTGAACCCGGCGGATACTTCCTGGACCCTGACGGCAAACCTGCCGGGAATGGCCAGCCCGGCCGTGGTAAATCTGCAGGTAAAGGCCGCCCCTGCCTACTGGCTGGCCAGCTTCAGCATGAACCCTTCGCTGCCGCCCTATTCATACCAGTATACCAGCATGACAAGCCTTAATATAGCTACCCTGTACGAGGGCTATGCCCTGATCCCGCTGATTGACGGCCGCCCCGCCGCCACCCGGGAAGAACTGGAACAGAGCGGCATTACGGTGGCCGACAGCGCCGACCCGTACCTTATCCAGGCCACGCCCCGGCTGCTGAACTTCACCGACAGCAGTGGCAAAACCAGCCAGGTGTGGGGGCTGTGCCTGGCAGCCCTGGCGGAAAACGCTGTCAGTGAATCCCGCACCCTGACCGTTTCCCGAAATGGCGAGTCTGTGGGGACGGTGGCCTATACCCTGGACGGCATGAACAACAACGGCAACAGAACGACCCCTCTGCAGAGCGACGCGCTGAAAACCCTTGAACTGAACGGTCAGGCGCAGCCCGGCACCATCTACGCCGTAAAGGACAATAACGGCCAGGCGCTTCCCCTTACCGCGGCACCGGTGGTTACCGGTACGGCGGCCCAGAACCTGACGGTGGTCTGGAAAGAGGGCCTGTCCGGCGTGCGGGTGGACCTGAACGCGGAGCAGGTACCCGGTGAGGCCACCGTGGAGATCCGGGTGGGGGATACGGTGCGCCGGATCGTCTACACCTTTATCCGGTATCCGGCATCGGCTACCTACTACTCCAAGGGCCTGGACGGCAGCCGCCGCAACTACAACGAAACGCTGCAGTTTACCGGCGATCTGGCCGGGGTCAGCGGCCGCAATCCCCAGCCGGTGCAAACCGCCCGTTTCACCGAGGATGGCAGCTTTGATGTCTATCTCTATTCCATGCAGTACATAGCCCAGGAACAGTATGCCGATCCCACCCAAATGGACCGTTACTACAGCTTTGCCGCCGAACTGGTGGAGAACATCCAGTTCTATACCTCCGACCCGGAGGTGCTGCGGATCGAAAAGCAGATCACCCATTCCGATGAAACTGACGGGGCTTTCCCGGGCAACGGCTACGCCAACCCGGAGGGCAACTGCTTTGGCGTGACCCTGACCCCTGGCGGCAAGAGCGGCAGCTGCGATGTGTACGCGGTGATTCAGCTCAAGCGCCCCAGCGACAACGATCCCTTTGGCTGCGACACAAGCAAAACCCCGGAGACGGTGACCATTGGCCACACCTTTACGGTGCAGTCCAGGGAAGAAACCGAAACCTATACCGCAAACCCGGATACCCTGCCGTCGGTGCTGGAGAGCATCACCATGACCAGTACCCCGGTGCTGGTGCTGCTGGAAGGCGGGGAGTATCCCATGGACCTGAATCTCAGCGGCAAAAACCTGATCCTGCGCAGTGCTGACCCGGAGAATCCCGCCCGCTTTACCGGGGACCCGGACGCGGAGGGCGGATTTATCATCCAGGTAAACGCCCCCTCGGCCAGCTTCGCGCTGGAAGACCTGGTGGTGGACGGCGGCGGCAAACGGGGCGGCGTCCAGCAGCTGGGAGACAGCATGCAGGGAATTAGGATTCCCTTTACGATCCGCCGCTGCCAGATCCAAAACTGCACCACCGGCGTTTCGGGCATGCTCATGGGCGGTCTGCGGCTGGAAAATACGCTGGTGGACAATTGCGCCACCGGCGTGGACGGTGCCCAGCTGTACTACTGCACCCTGCAGAACAACGGCATCGCGCTGGCCCAGCAGTATCAGGTGAATATTACCCAGGACTTTACCGCCCGGTGGAGCCGGTTTACCGGCAACACCACCGACGTGGCCATCCTGACCACGGTGATGGGGGATGCCGCCTACACCGTGAACCTGCCTCAGAACTACTGGAACGGAAACCCTGCGCCCATCCTGAAAGTGCTGAAACTGGATGACCCGGATACCGAACTGGAAGGCAAAACGGTGCATCTGTACGCCTCTCCCTATTACGCGGATGCGGCGCTCACCACCCTGAACGTGGATGTTTCCACCACCCAGGTAGAGGATGGAACCCTGTTGCTGCCGGTGGAGAAAAGCGAGACCGGCGAGGGCGGCATGAAGATGTCCGCCGAGGCGTTCGCCGCCATCCAGGAGGCGGATATGCCCGCGCAGTTCCCCATCCTGGATACCGAATCCCGGGAGATGGCCCGCTGGAGTTTTGAAAAGATCCAAAACACCACGATCGACACCGAGCTGAATGTGGAGGACGAACTCTCCGACCAGGCCCAGGCCGCAGTGGACAAGCTGCCGCAGAGCGAGCAGAACAAGATCCTGCAGGAGGTCAACCTGAGCCACAACGGCCAGCTGCCGGGCCGGGCCACCCTGTCCATCAAAGCCAGCCAGCTTCCTTCCGGCGGCGTGGAGCAGCTGTATCTGTACTGGGTCAAGGCGGACGGCTCCATTGTGCCCGCCGAAGTGATCGACGTGACCTATGACGCGGCCACCCGGTGCTATGTGATCACCATTGACCATTGTTCCGAGTATGTGATCACCAGCGGCAAGCTGGAAACCACGGGGGGCGGCGGATCCGCTACACCCGAGCCCACTCCCGGCTCTGGTGACGGTGGGTCTGGCACCGCGCCCACGGCAACCCCAACAGCCATGCCCTCTCCCACGCCGCATGCCAGTGCGGAAAACCGGCCGGAAGCCTCGTCCCGGCCCACCCAAAGCGAACTGTTCAGCGCGCAGCAGGTGATCGATGCGTTCAAGGCCCAGCCCGACAGCGTGCGCCTGGATGTAACGGTCCAGGACAAGGTCAGCCAGAAAGCCTTTGAACTGCTGGCCAACCGGCCGGACGCCGAACTGCGGCTGGAGGGCGAAGGCTTTGCCTGGGTGTTCCGCGGCAGCGAGCTTGTCTCCACCGAACTGCCCGGCGGGGTCTTTGCCGCCGGTGTGACCCTGGGCGTGGACAACGAAACGGCCGACCGCATTGCCAAAATCGCGGCAGGCGCACCCTGGTACGGGTTTGAAACCGAGTATTCCGGCCAGCTGCCCGGCCCTGCGCAGCTGGAACTGGTGGTAAACACTTCGGCATTTACCGGCATGCAGTGCGGGCTGTACTGGCTGCCCGAGACCGGAGACGCAGAACGGATCGCCACGGTAACGGTAGGGGAGGACGGCCGCGTTTCTCTGCCGCTGGAACATTGCTCCCTCTACTTCCTTGTGGCGGAAGAGCCGGCGGAACTGTCCGCCAGCCCCACACCGGCGCCGGATACCAGCACCCCTGCCCCGGAAGAAGCGGCAGACGAACCCGCATCCGGTTTCCCGGTTATTCCGGTTGCCGGCGGGGGCGTACTTCTGGCAGCAGTTTTGGCAGCCATCCTTTGGTTCCGCCGCCGCTAAGAAAGTAACTAGGCGGACAGCCAATCCCGAAAATACAAAACCGATATTCCAATGCCCAAGCAGAGGCAATGGAATATCGGCTTTTTGTTGTCTGCAACCCAGCTGCACAAGAAAGAGGCGTCTCCTGCCGGAAACGCCTTTTTCATCTGTGTGGACAAAAATAAATCCGAACCCTCACCCATCGGTGCAAAGTCCGGATTCATCTGGTGGAGATAAGCGGGATCGAACCGCTGACCTCTTGAATGCCATTCAAGCGCTCTCCCAGCTGAGCTATACCCCCACATGTTCACCTGTCAGCAGCCGTTTGTCGACTGCTTGATTATTATAGCAGGTGATTATGGGTTTGTCAATGTTTTTTTGAATTAATAAAGCGTTTGGTAACAATGACGGTACAAAGTACAAAAATTTATTCAAAACAGGGAAAACAATCCGACACCCTTGACAAGCAGCGGCGAGTTCGGCATTATTATTTTAGTATCTAAAATATAGATACTAAAATAAATTCCAAGGCAGTTGTGCAAGAAAGGAGGCGCTCTCCCGTGAAGATTGATTTTGACAGGGAGATCGACAGAAAATCCACCTGGGATCTGAAATGGAACGGTTCCATGGTGGCGGATTATCTGAATACCCAGGTGCCGGAGGACTTTATCCCCATGTGGGTGGCGGATTCGGACTTTGCCTGCCCGCCCCATGTGCTGCAGGCCCTGCGGGAGCGCCTGGAAAAGGAAGTACTGGGCTACTGCGCGCCGCAGAAACCGTTCTATGATGCGGTTTGCTGGTGGCAGAAAGAGCGGCATGGCTGGCAGGTGGACCCCGCCTGGATCACCGCGCTGCCCAGCGTGGTGGCGGGCATCAACATCGCCCTGCATGTATTTACCGAAGAGGGGGACGGCGTCCTGGTACAGACGCCGGTCTATGATCCCTTCTCCACCATCGTGCGGCGGACCGGCCGCCGGGTGATCAACAATCCGCTTCGGCAGGAAAACGGCCGTTTCGTGATGGACTACGAACAGCTGGAACAGCTGGCTGCCGACCCGTCCACCAAGGCGCTGATCCTCTGTTCGCCCCACAACCCGGTGGGCCGGGTATGGGAAGCGGAAGAACTGCGCCGCCTGGCGGAGATCTGCCTGGCAAACAATGTGGCCATCATCTCGGACGAAATCCATTCGGACATCCTGCTGGCGGACAAACCCCATACTCCGCTGCTCTCGCTGGATGCGCGGTATGCGGACCGGTTCGTCTGCCTGACCGCCCCCAGCAAAACCTTCAATATTCCTGGGCTGAAAACGGCGGTGGCCATCATTCCCAACCGGGAAGTAAAAGAGAAGTTCGACCAGATGCAGCTGGCCATGTCGCTGGATGTCCGCAACACCTTCGGCCTTGTCGGGCTGACGGCCAGCTACACCCCCGAGGGGGAGGAATGGCTGGCGCAGGAGCTGGACTATCTGCGGGGCAACGGGGATCTGGTGGAGGAGTTCCTGGCCAGGGAGCTGCCCCAGGTGCGGTTTATCCGGCCGGAAGGCACCTTCCTGTGCTGGCTGGATTGCCGCCCGCTGGGCCTGAGCGACGAAGAGCTGCTGCATCGGGTGGTGATGGAGGCGCGGGTCATCTGCGTGCCGGGCCCCTGGTTCGGCCCCGGCGGCGAGGGCTATCTGCGGCTCAACATCGGCTGCACCCGGGCGAATTTGAAAACGGCGCTGGAACGTCTGGCCGCCGTGCTGAAGAAAGGGGAAGCAAATGGAAGCTGAACTGCGGGCGCTTCTGGACGAGGTTGCCTCTGAAACGATCCGGAACCGTCACTGGCTGCACGAGCACCCGGAACTGAGCCTGGCGGAAAAAGAAACCAGCGCGTTTATCTGCCGCCGGATGGATGAGCTGGGCATTCCCTGGGAACGTGTGGGGGAATACGGCCTGATCGGTCGGCTGGAATGCGGCCCGGGCAAAACCGTGCTGCTGCGGGCGGATATGGATGCGCTGCCGGTGGAGGAGTCGCCGGAAAACCTGTGCCGTCCCAAGGCGGCAGTTTCCGGCACGCCCGGGATATCCCACGCCTGCGGGCACGACGCCCATGTGGCAATGCTGCTGTCCGCCATGAAGGTGCTGAGCGCTGCCCGCAGCCGTCTGCACGGAACGGTGCTGTTCTGCTTTGAACAGGCGGAGGAAACCGGCAAAGGCGTGCAGCCCATGCTGGACGCGCTGGCCCGGTATCAGGTGGACACCGCCTGGGCCATCCATGTGTACGCGGGGCTGGATTCCGGCAAGATCAGCGTGGATCCCGGCGCCCGGATGGCCGGCCTGGCCGCCTACACCGTGCGCCTGAACGGCAAAGGCGGGCATATCTCCCGGCCCGACCTCTGCCATAACCCGATTATGTGCGGCGCCCAGATCCTGTCTAATCTGAGCATGCTCTGGGCCACCGGCATTGATCCTGCCAAGACGGTAACGCTGGGGGTAGGCACCTTCCATGCGGGGGAAAAGGGCAATGTAATCCCCGATACCGCTGAGTTTGCGGGCTCGCTGCGCTTCTTTGACAAGCAGGAGGGGCTGCGTGCCTACAGCGAGTTCAAGCGGATTGTGGATACTACCGCGCAGATGTACGGCTGTACAGCGGAATATCCCCGGGAACTGGTGGCGCCCTTTGTGGTGCAGAACGATCCGGCCTGTGCGGCGGCCGCGGCCCATGCGGTGGAAGAATGGGCCGGCAGCGGGCATGTGTCCCCCTGCGAACCCTGGTCTGCCACCGAGAGCATGGCGGCGTATCTGGAACGGTACCCCGGTGTGCTGGCTTTCCTGGGCATCCGCAATCCCGAGGCCGGCACCGGCGCCGGCCACCATACCACCCGGTTCGACGTGGACGACGCAGCGTTCAGCCTGGGCGTGGTGTCCACGGTGGGCTACGCCTGGCAGTATTTGAAGGAGGAATAAACGATGAGTTGGAGTCTGGCGGCATCCCTGGTAGTCGTATGCGTGATTATGTTTCTGGGCGACTTGGTCTCCCGCAAAACCAGCAGCAAGGTCTCGTCCCTGATTGTTATTGCACTCTGCTTCATGATCGGTTTCTGGACGGTGTTCCCCAAGGACATCCTGGACACCTCCATGATGAACTCTTTGCGTGAAATCACCATGCTGTACATTCTGCTGCAGGTAGGCGCCCGGTTCAACCTGCAACTGGTCAAAAAGGACTGGCGCGTTGTGGTCACCACCCTGGCGGTGGTAGCCGGCATCCTGGTAATTGTGGGTGTGGCAGGCAGCCTGATCTTCGGGCGGGAAACTGCCCTTGTGGCCATCCCTCCCCTGACCGGCGGCGGTCTCGGTGGTGTCGGCAATTGTGGCCGGCGTGGTCGTCAAGTTCCTGTAATCAGCCCAACCTCCCTTTTGTCCGGAAACCTACCGCCGTGTCTCCCTGCGCGGTGGGAGGTTTTCTGTTCCGGGGATTTGTCAGACGGCGCTGATTGTGTTATGATACAGTCATTGACAGGGGGAGAGAGCATGGAACGGCAAGAGACCGATCGCATCCGGGAACTGATGGCTGCGGTGCGCAGCGTCACCGATGCGCATGAAAAATATCTGTCCCGGGCGCGGGACTATCTGGACGGGGAAAAGCTGTATATGCGGGAGGCTCATTTTGCCATTGCGGTGGGCCACAGCGGCGAAGTGACCATGTCGGAGCTGGCCCACCAGCTGGAGATCACGCCCGGCGCGGTCAGCCAGCTGGCCCAGCGTATGGAGAAAAAAGGCTATGTGGAGCGGGTCACCTGCGCGGAGGACAAGCGAAAAAATATTGTGCGCCTGACTGAAAAGGGTCGGGCGCTCTATGAAGCCCATGAGGTATATGACCGCGCCCAGTATCAGGTGATTGCCCGGAGCTTGGCCCGGTACACACCGGAACAGCTGGATCTGTTCATTGAGATGGAACGGGAACTGAGCCGCCTGCTGTGCAGCGAAGAGGAATAAGGCAAAAGAAAACAGCCGCCCGTCGGGCGGCTGTTTTTCTCATGGTTCAGGCGGTTGGCTCCGCCGGTTCCGCTTCCCAGTGCTCGGTTGTGCGCAGCGGCAGACGGCGCATGGTCACGAAAAAGGCGATGATCAGCGGCACAGCGCTGCCCGCCCAGGCCATGGGGTTGGCCAGGCAGGCGCCGGTGTAGCCCAGCGGGCTTACCAGCCACACGGCGCATACACCCCGCATTACCAGTTCCATGATCCCGGCAAAGGTGGGCACAAAACTCTGCCCCAGCCCCTGCAGGGTGTAGCGGAACACAAACAGCAGGGCCAGAAGCCAGAGCGAAACACCCACAATAAACAGGTAGATGCGGGCCAGGTCCAGCACCTGCGGGTCGTGCCCCACAAACAGGGAGGCCAGCGGCCGCCCGAACAGGACAAACGCCCCGCCCATAAAGGCCGACCAGCCCAGCGCCATGGCGCTGCACTGCAGCACGCCCTGCCGGATGCGCTGGATCTTGCCCGCGCCGTAGTTCTGGGCCGCGTAGGTGCCCACCGCCAGGCCAAAGCTCATCAGCGGCAGCGTGCCCAGAGATTCCAGCTTGTTGGCAGCGGTGAACGCGGCCACCGCCGTGCTGCCCAGGCCGTTCAGCGCGTACTGCAGCATCAGCGAACCGATGGCAATGATGCTGCTCTGAAAGCCCATCGGCAGTCCCATATGCAGATGCTCCACCACATCCTCCCGGGTCAGCCGCCAGCTGGAGCGATCCAGCCGCAGGATGGGGAACCGCAGCCCGATGTACCATACACAGGCCAGACTCGCCAGGATCTGGGCGGCCACCGTGGCCACGCCCGCGCCCATCACCCCCATCGGGGTGTACAGGATCAGCAGAATATCCAGTACAATGTTGATCAGGCAGCCGCCCACCAGAAAGTACAGCGGCGTTTTGCTGTCGCCCAGCGCCCGCAGCACGTTGGAGGTCACGTTAAACAGCATGGTGGCCAGGATTCCCCCGAACACCACCGCCAGATATCCCACCGCATCGTCCAGAATTTCGGGCGGGGTCTGCAGCAGGATCAGCAGCTGGCGGGTGCCCAGTACGCTGGCCACGGTCAGCACCAGACCGATCCCGCCGCCCAGCAGCAGGCTGGCGGCATAGCTGCGGCGCACGCCCTCCTCATCCCCGGCGCCGAACCGCCGGGCGGTCAGCATTGAAAACCCGGCCGAGAGCCCCTGGGCAAAGCCGATAATAAAGAACATCAAACTGCCGGTGCAGCCCACCGCGGCCAGCGCATTCACACCCAGCATGCGCCCCACGATAAAGGCGTCGGCCATGTTGTATACCTGCTGGAACAGGTTGCCGATAAACAGCGGAAAAGCAAACAGAAGAATCAGCCGGGCAGGAGAGCCGGATGTCATGGAACGTACCATCGTCGCATACCTCGCAGTGCAGAAAAGGGCAGGCGCAAGCCCGCCGGTGCGTGTTCGGATACACAGTACGCGGCCGCCGGGCCGCGCGCTCTCGAGAGAGACTGCACTCTATCATACAGCCGCCGCGGCAAAAGTCAATGCAATTTCTGAGTCTTGTAAAAATTCGGCACTGTTCTCCTGCGGGCGGGGGAGTGCCCGTCCCGGTTTTGTGCAAAACGCGCTGCGACGGAACAAAGCGGCACCTGCTTGTCCCTCTGCGGCGTACATGGTATACTGAAAGCAATCCATCGGAAAAGGAGGCGACCGGTTTGCGAATTGCTCTGGTGGATGACAACCCGCAGGATGCACAGGTACTGCAGGGATATCTGGACTGGTTTTCCCGGGAGGTAGGGCTGGAGTGGTCCTACGCCTATTATTCGGATGGACAGGCTTTTCTGAACGGGGATACCTGCCAGTTTGACCTGATTGTCATGGACGTGGATATGCCCGGCATCAACGGTATCGAGACAGCCCGTCTGCTGCGCCAGCGGGACCCGGATGTGCTGCTGATGTTTGTGACCAATATGCCCCAGTATGCCCTGGCGGGCTACGCGGTGGATGCGCTGGACTATCTGATCAAGCCGGTAGCCTATGGGGACTTCACCCTCAAACTGCAGAAAACGCTGCGGTATCTGCGCCGGGACCGCACCGAGTGGATCACTCTCCATACCACAGGCGGAATGGTCCGGCTGGAACCCCGGGAAATTTTGTACGTGGAATCCACCCTCCATTACCTGACCTACCATACCTGGTCGGGTGAGTATCGGGTACGGGGGGCGATGGCGGAGGCGGAGCGTACCCTGCAGGGCTACTCTTTTGCCCGCTGTTCCCGCAGCTATCTGGTCAACCTGCGCCATGTGCGGGCCATTGAGGGGGAGGACGTAGTGGTGGAAACGGTGCGCCTGAAGATGACCCGAAGCCGCCGGGAAGAGTTCTTGGAACGGTTCACCCGCTTTCTGGGAGGGATGGAACCATGACCGTGCCCACCCCTGTAGCCATTTTTGAAGAACTGCGCTTTGTATGGGAACTGATGGCGGCGGAATATCTTTTCCTGCTGCCCTTTGCCCGCCGCAAGCCCCGGTGGCTGCGGCGTACGCTGGCAGGTGTTGTGCTGTTTTCGGTGCTGTCCCAGTTTTATTTCCCCTGGCAGGGATTCTGCCAGGGTGTTCTGCCTCTGCCGATGGCTGACCTGTTTACCGGCTTGTGGTATGTACCGCTGGCGTTAGCCACTATGCTGTACAGCCGGGTCTGCTTTCAGATCACCGTCTGCGATGCACTGTATATCGGTATCTCCGGCTATGCGGCTCAGCATCTGGTATATGTAACGGTACATGAACGGCTTGCCCTGGACTGGTATCCGCAGCTGACCGCCTGCCTGCCGCTTTATGCGCTGGTCAGCCTGGCGGCCTGCGGGCTGCTGTACGGCCTGCTCTACCGGGTGATGGCCCGTCCGCTAAGCCTGTGCGGCGGAGAGCTGAACCAGGATACCACGGCCCATATCCTGCACTATGTCCTGCTGCTGGCGGTGCTGATCTTCTGCACCCTGTCCTGCCAGCATCTGTTCCATTTTGATCCGGCCATCCGGATCCTCAGTGCCCAGCTGGGCTTTCTGATCTGCGCCATGATTCTGGGCATTCAGTATCTGTCCTGCCGCAACATCCTGGCCCAGCGGGAACAGGCCGTGATCCATCAGATGCTGCGGGACGGCGAACGCCACTATACCCATTCAAAAGAACTGATCGAGATGGTCAACCGCAGCGTGCACGACCTGAAACACACCTGCCAGGCCCTGCACACCATGGATGAAGGGGAGCGTCTGGCCTTTGTATCCGAGCTGGAGCAGAACGTGGCCATGTACCGCCGGCTGGTCCATGCGGACAACGAGGCGGTGAACACCATCCTGGTGGAAAAGACCCTGTCCTGCGAAAAGGAGGGCATCCGCCTGGCCTGTTCGCTGGGACACCTGGAACTGGACTTCCTCTCCTTACCGGATCTGTATACCCTGCTGGGCAATGCCATCGACAACGCGGTGGAAGGCGTGCGCAACCTGCCCGACCCGGAAAA
This sequence comes from Gemmiger sp. An120, assembly GCF_002160955.1. Classification (GTDB taxonomy): domain Bacteria; phylum Bacillota; class Clostridia; order Oscillospirales; family Ruminococcaceae; genus Gemmiger_A; species Gemmiger_A avium. The sequence continues at coordinate 28,398 of NZ_NFLN01000003.1, read as the reverse complement.
GCGGGTGGTGCAGCTGAGTATCCAGACCAGCGGCGGCTTTGTCAGCATCCAGACCAACAACTATTATGCAGGCGAACTGACGCTGGAAAACGGCCTGCCCCGCACCACCAAGCGGGATCCGGCCGGTCACGGCTACGGCCTTAAAAGTATCCGCTACCTGGCCCGCAAATACGGCGGCTCCATGAGCGTGAGCGCCCGGGACGGCGTTTTCGTTCTTCAGATCATGCTGCCGGTTCAGTCTTAATCCTTCGGCAAAATGCCCTGCTTGGCGGGGCATTTTTTTGTGCCCGGCTGCAACTTCTGCCAGCAAACTGCAAGTTCTGCCACCCCCCTTGTTCCGCCCGCCGGGCCTGTGGTATATACCTTCACAGACCGGCGGGGCCACGGCCATCCCGCCATCGTGAGACCTTTTGCGGACAAGGAGGAACCAGCATGCAGAAAAAACGATCCATCCCATTGCTGGCGCTGATCGCCGTTCTGGTGGTTGCGCTGTCGGTGGGCAACTTCTTTGCGTTCAAGTACGCGCCCATCATCACCACCTATCTGGGCCAAAAGAGCTATGAGGTGCGCAGCGGAGACAGCGAAGAGGATACCGAATATTATAAAAGCGATTTTTCCAGCGAGGAAGAGCGTCTGCTGGCGGATGCGGCGGCCGCCCGGGTAACCGCCTCGGAGGGCTTTGTGCTGCTCAAGAATGACAACCAGGCCCTGCCCATGGAGAACGGCGGCAATGTGACCCTGTTCGGCGTCAGCTCCGCCTCCATTTTGTATGGCGGCGGCGGGTCCGGCGCGGTGGACACCTCCACTGCCCCCACCCTGAAAACCGCGCTGGAAAGCGCCGGCTTCTCGGTCAACCCCACCATGTGGGACTTTTACACCACCGGCGCGGCGACAGACATCCGCATGGACGTGGCCGATATGGCCGGTACCGGCCGCTATGTGATTCATGAAGCGGCCCCCGCACTGTTTGGCAGCGCAGAGGAGAGCAGCTTTGCCGAATACGGTGACGCGGCCATTGTGACCTTTGCCCGTTCCGGCAGCGAGAGTGCCGACATCCCCACCGTCTATGACGAAAGCTACGCCGAGCCCATGGATGTGGAGGGCTTCCTGGGGGCATTCCATTCCGATCCGGTGGATTCCCCTGAGGACATCGGCCGGCACTACCTGGAACTGACCGCCAACGAAGAAGAACTGCTGCGCTATGTGAGCGAGCGGTTTGACAAGGTGATCGTGCTGATCAACTCCGGCAACGCCATGGAGCTGTCCTTCCTGGATCAGGAAGAGTACGGCGTGGACGCCTGCCTGTGGATCGGCAATCCGGGCCAGGACGGCCTGTACGCGGTGGGTGACCTGCTCAATGGCACTACCTCGCCCTCCGGCAAGACGGTGGACACCTACGCCTACAATCCGCTGGGGGCGCCCGCGGTGCAGAACTTCGGCAATCACCAGATGGCCGGTGCCGAGGAGGCCGTGAATACCGCCTATGTGGTGTACCAGGAGGGCATCTACGTAGGCTACAAATACTACGAGACCCGCTATGAAGACACCGTGCTGGGCCAGGGTGGTGCCGACGCGGCGGTGGGCGTCACTGCCGAAGGGGCGGGCAGCTGGGTCTATGCCGACGAGGTGCAGTTCCCCTTCGGCTACGGCCTGAGCTACACCACCTTCACCCAGGAACTGGTGGATGCATCCCGGGACGGCGATGATTTTGTCTTTACCGTCCAGGTAACCAACACCGGCGACCGGGAGGGCAAGCAGGTGGTGCAGCTCTACCTGCAGAGCCCCTATACCGATTACGACAAGGCAAACGGCGTGGAAAAGGCGTCCGTACAGCTGGCGGGCTTTGCCAAAACCTCCACCCTGCAGCCCGGTGAAAGCGAAACACTGACCATCACCGTGGCCGAAGAGGAACTGAAAGCCTACGATGCCACCGCCAACAACGGCGAAGGCAGCTATATTCTGGAGAGCGGCGACTATTATTTCACCGCCGCCACCGATGCCCATAACGCGGTGAACAACATCTTGGCCGCCAAAGGGGCCGAGGGTCTGGACGGGGAGGCCAACGCCGCGAACACCGCCGTCTTTACTCTGGAGAGCACCGACAAATACGCCGTTTCCAGCTATACCGGCGCGGCGATCACCAACCAGTTTACCGATGCGGATATCCGCACCTACGATCCGGACTTCACCTATCTGACCCGCAGCGACTGGGCGGGCACCTGGCCCAGCACCTATGAACTCACCGCTACCGAAGAGATGGTGCAGGCCCTGGCCATCCCCACCGGCACCGACGATCCCGACGCGGAGATGCCCACCACCGGCGCGGACAACGGCCTGTCCCTGGCTATGATGCGGGATTTGTCTGCCGACGATCCCAGCTGGGACGACCTGCTGGACCAGCTTACCGCCCAGGAGATGTACAACCTGGTGCGGGTGGGCGGCTACCAGACCCAGGCTGTGAACTCGGTCAGCGCCCCGGCCACTGTCTGTGTGGACGGTCCCGCCTATGTGGGCAACGCGGGCACCACCGGCGTAACCCGCCCGGAGGATACCTATGCCTGGTGTTCGGAGGTGGTCATTTCCTCCACCTGGAATGAGGAGATTGCCTACAACATGGGCAACCTGATCGGCGAAGACTGCCTGGCCCAGGGCGAACTGAACTTTGCGGGTTGGTACGCGCCCGCCATGAACATTCATCGCACCGCTTTCTCCGGCCGCAACTTTGAGTATTACTCGGAGGATGGATTCCTCTCCGGCCGGTTTGGCGCAGCCACCGTGGCCGGTGCCCGGGAAAAGGGCGTGATCACCTTTGTCAAGCACTTCGCCCTGAACGATCAGGAGACCAACCGTTCCGGCATGAGCACCTTTGCCAACGAGCAGTCCATCCGGGAAATCTACCTGAAAGCCTTTGAATCCAGCATTGCCGACAGCGAGAGCGGCACGCTGGGCGTTATGCTCAGCATGAACCGCATCGGCCTGAAGTGGTCCGGCAACCATGTGGGCATGAGCACCAACGTGGTGCGCGGTGAATGGGGCTTTGAAGGCATCATGATCACCGACCAGGCCTCCTATCCGCAGTCCTTCCCGGCGCTGGCGATCCGCGGCGGCCTGGAGGGCGGTACCGATATGTGGCTGAACAGCGGCGCGGACAACTGGCAGATTGACGGCTACCAGACCAACGCTACCGTGATGAACCAGCTGCGGCAGGCGTCCCGCCATATCCTCTATGCGGTATCCCAGAGTTTTGCCATGAACGGCATTTCCGCCAGCGCTCAGGTGGTGCGGGTGCTGGCCCCCTGGCAGACCTGGCTCATCGCGCTGGATGTGATTCTGGGCCTGCTCTGTCTGGCCGGCGCGGTGGTCATCTGCCGCAAGACCCGCTGGCGCAGCTGACCATTTCTCTGGCTCTTTCCGGGGAGGTTCCTCCTTCCCATCCGCCCGAACCAGCGGCGGGGCGCACCCTGCAACAGCGTCCCGGCCATTTGGTGACACGGCAATAAAAACCGGACGCCCGGCAGCAAACACTTGCTGCCGGGCGTCCGGCTTTTTCTCGCTGAAAGGGGATTACACCGTGGTCTTGCGCTTTCTGCGCCGCGCAAGCAGAATCCCGGCACCGGCGGCCAGCACCAGAATCCCCGCGCCGCCTGCGTTCTGCTTGCCCGCATACACCGGGGCGCTGTTGGTGCAGTTCAGCAGCACAGCCCGCATCTGCCCGTACAGATGCAGGGATTTCTCACCGTAGAACTCCACGCTGGTAAGGGTGTCCAGGTCGTTTTCCGGTGCCATGGCCCCGGCAATTCCACCGGCGTTCCAGTCGGCGCAGACCTCGCCCTCGTTGACACAGCCTTCCACCTTGGCGGCCTGGTCGTCCGCGGTGTCCTCGTCGGAAACATCGGTGAACTCCCAGCCCAGATAGTCGCCGGCCTGGTTTACCGTCTGGTTGATGGCGTTCATCTGGTCGGTAATGGCCTGCAGGTCGCCGGTCAGCGCATCCACCGAACCCTCTACCGAGGCCGACATCCCGGAAACCGTCTGATTCAGGTTCTGGATGCGGCTGGTCAGATCGTTTTTTGCCGCCTGGATGCTGTCCCGGTCGGGCAGATCGGGCAGTTCGCCGGGCTTGGGCACCAGCGCCGCGGCCGCGTCCCGGGCGTTCTGCGCCTGGCTTTTCAGCGAGTCCAGCCCGTCGCTGACCCCGGTCACGCCGCTCTGCAGATGGCCGGATACCTGCCCGGCGGTCTGGTTCAGCGCGTTCAGCTGATCCTGCAGCATCTGCAAGGCGTCTTCGCTGTAGTCCACCCGGGTCACTGGTTCCAGCTGCCCTACGATGCCGCCCACGTTGTAGCCCATCTGCCGGTATCCCACATCGCCCCGGTTTTCGCAGCTGCGCACCACGCCGGTGTTCACACCGGTCACGCCGCCCACGTCGGTTGCATTGTTCAGTGACTCCGCACCGGTCAAAGTCTCCAGCGTCACATCCGAGAGCGCCACCTGGTTCTGCTGTTCGGTGGTATTCACCGCGGCCTCATTGGTGCAGCTGCGCACCACGCCGGCATTTTCACCAGCCACGCCGCCCACAAAATGGCTGCCGCTCACGCTGCCGGACACCCGGCAGTTCTCCACAAGACCGGTCACCTGGCTGCAGCCCACAATGCCGCCCACCGCGTCTACGCCGCTTACGGTGCCCTCAAAGGCGCAGTCGGTGATCTGCCCGGCGCTGACCCCGGCAATGGCACCCACCTGGAAACGGCTGCCCAGGGGCGCTACCGTGCCCTGCAGGTTCAGATCGTGTACCCGAGCCGTCTCGGTCAGGGTGCGGAACAGCCCCTTCTGCGAACCGTCCCCGGTCACCTACAGGCCGGTAATGGTATGTCCGCCGCCGTCAAAATCGCCACAGAATACCGGGATGCCTTCCCAGTCCACGCCGGTCAGGTCAGGTCGGTATCCAGCCGCACCGAAAGCCCCTGGCTGTAGCTGTCCAGACGGCAGTTTTCCGCAAAGGCCAGCAGCTGGTCGGCGGTGGTGATGACCAGCGCCGCGGTCTCTTCCTCCCCGGCATACACCGGCGTCAGCGCCAGACAAAGCACCAGCAGCAGGCCGATGCAGGCTGTGATCCGTTTACGCATGGTTTCCGTCGCCTCCTTCCTCGTCCGCGGGGGAGATCTGGCCATCGGTGGAAAGGGTGGCGTTCAGCTGTCCGTGCAGGATGCCGTCCAGATTTCCGTCCACAAAGCCGGACACGTAGCCGCGCACATGGCCCCGTACCCGCACAGTGCCCTTGACGCTGCGCAGGTTCCAGTCCACCCCTTTGAACTGGAAGCTGGTTCGCTCGATGATCCGGTCACCCAGTACCAGGATAGAGGGCAGTACCCCCAGCACCAGCACGATACTGATGATGGTGCCCCGGCCCAGGCAGTTGCCCATAATGGCAATCACCGGCTGGGTGGACAGGTTGCCGATCAGCAGCCCGGCCGCCGCCATGATGCCGCCGGAGGTAAACACCGTGGGAAACGCCGCATTCACCGCTTTCAGAATGGCCTGCCGGGGTTCCAGCAAAGCCCGCTGTTCCTGATAATGGCTGGAGATCACGATGGCGTAGTCGATGTTGGCGCCCATCTGGATGGCGTTCACGATCAGATACCCCAGGAAATACAGCGGCTGGCCGGTCAGGGTGGGGATGGAGAAGTTGATCCAGATACTGCCCTGGATCACCACGATCAGCAGTACCGGCAGCGCCGCCGACCGGAAGGTGAACAGCAGCACCGCAATCACAAACAACGCCGACAGAATGCCGATCAGCAGGTTGTCGGTCACAAAGGATTCGGCCAGATCCCGGGCGCTGGTGGAATCGCCTACCACATAGTAGTCGCCCTCATAATACTGGCCCGCCACCTCCCGGATGGTGTCCAGAAAAGCAAAGGTCTCGTCGCTCTCCACCGGCAGATTCAGATACAGCACCATCCGGCTGTGCCGGTCGTTTTTCAGCTGCTGCTGGGCGCTCTCGATCTGATCAAACAGGTCTTCCGTGTCCGAAACACCCGCGTCCTCCAGCGTCAGGGTCAGGTGGTAGTCCTCCGCGCTGTCTTTCAGAAACACCAGCAGATCAAACAGCGGCACCGCATACTCGTCCAGCCCGCTCAGCAGCTGGCCGTACTGGTCCTGCTCCAGGGCATAGGCCCCATACAGCGCCTTGGCTACCTCGTAATCCAGCCCCGCCATCTCGCTGAATGCCCGGGGCGTCAGCGAGTCCGCCAGGGTGTAGCCGTCCATCGCCTGGTGGTCAGGGAAGAGGCGCTGATCTCCGGAATTGCTTTGGACAGCGCGTCGATGCAGGCGTCCCGGGTGGGTTTGTACTCATGCTCGTCCGAAAAACGGTGGCACAGGATGATGGCATAGTCGATGGCCAGCGCCAGCTGCAGCACGGTGGCGACGGCGTCGGACACAAAGCTGATTTTACCGTAGAAAAAGTTGGTGCCCATGTTCAGCAGGGCCGCCGCCGCAAAGGTCAGCAGCAGCATCGGCACCTCCGCCCAGGCGCGGGAGGTCAGGCTCAGCACGATCACAATGATCACCGCGGCCACCAGCAGGATAATGCCCATCTCCCGGCGCAGCATGGCGGTTGCGTCGAAACCCACCATCGTGTCCAGCGACAGGTCATACCCGGCCAATAGCTCTTTCAGCTGTTCCACTGCCGCCAGGCTTGCCTCGTCGTCGGCCGCTTCGCTGAAGGTCACGTCGTAGAGGGCGGCCGCATCCCGGTAGTGTTCCTCGGTGCCGTCAAAGGTGACCGATGCCACCCCCGGCACCGCGGCGATCTCCTCGTAGAGAGCCTGCGCTGTTTCATAGGTAACGTTGGACACCATTACCCGGGCGCTGCCCGGGGTGAGAAAGTTCTCGTTCATGGCCGTAAGGCCCTGCCGGGTCTCGGTGTCCGCAGGCAGATAGGCGGTCACGTCGTTTTCTACCTGTACCCAGTTGCGGGAAAACAGGCAGAAGATCAGCGCAAACACATACAGCAGAAAAAACAGATAGCGCTTGTCCACCACAAAGGTGGCTACAGCACGCATTCCATTGCCTTTTTCCTTTTTCTCGTTCATGGCTGCTCCTTGCAAAAAATCAATACTCCGGCCGCCTTATTCCTCTGTCAGCAGATTGCTTACATAGGGGGTGCGGCCGGCCTGCACATCGTCATAAAACTGCTGCTTGCGGTCGATGTAATCCACCGCGCCGTTGAGCAACTCGATTTCTTCCAGCAGGGCCTTTCGGCGCCGGGCCAGCATTTCCTTCCGCTCCGGGATGGACGCTGCGCCCGCCAGGCACAGCTGCACATAATGGCGCATCTCCCGGATGCTCAGCCCGCACCGTTTCAGACAGCCGAGCCCCTGGATCCAGGCAAGATCCCGCTCGTCAAAAACGCGGCGGTTGCCCGCGTCCCGTTTCACATGGGGCACAAGCCCCTGGTTGCAGTAAAATTTGAGGGCTTCATAGGTCATTCCGGTCTGTTCACAGACATCTTTCATGGAATACAGCATCGTGCGATCTCCTTGAATTTTCACAAAATACCGCTTGACCGGTAGTAACAACCGGATGCTACACTGAGGATACCACAGCCGCCCCGATCCTGCAAGGGGCGGGCAAGGTGAAACGGAGGAGAATACGATGGAATATACAGCCCTTTCCAATGGTGTGAAGATGCCGGTGCTGGGATATGGCGTGTACCAGGTGAGCCCGGCGGAGTGTGAGCGCTGTGTGCGGGACGCGCTGACGGCGGGCTACCGGTCCCTGGATACTGCGCAAAGCTATTTCAATGAAGAGCAGGTGGGCGCCGCCATGGCGAATTCCGGCGTCCCCCGGCAGGAGATCTTCCTTACCACCAAGGTATGGGTGGAGCATTACGGCTATGAGGCGGCCCGGGCCTCGGTGCTGGAATCGATGCGCCGTCTGCGTACCGATTATCTGGATCTGGTGCTGCTGCATCAGCCGTTTTCCGATTATTACGGTGCCTGGCGGGCCTTGGAGGACCTGTATCAGGAGGGCAAGCTGCGGGCAATCGGCGTGTCCAACTTTTACCCCGACCGTCTGGTGGACCTGGCCTCTTTTGCCCGTATCCGTCCGATGGTGAACCAGGTGGAGATCCACCCTTACCATCAGCAGACCGAAGCGCTGGGCTGGATGAAGAAATACGGGGTGCAGCCGGAAGCCTGGGCCCCCTTTGGCGAGGGGCGCGGCGGGCTGTTCACCGACCCGGTACTGACCGGCATCGGTAAGCGGTACGGCAAATCGGCAGCTCAGGTCATGCTTCGGTGGCATCTGCAGCGCGGGGTGGTGGTGATCCCCAAGTCCACCCATATCGAGCGGATGCAGGAAAACCTGAACGTGTTTGACTTTTCCCTGACCGGGGAGGAGCTGGCAGCGATCGGGGCACTGGATAAAAAACAGAGCGCGTTTTTCTCCCATCAGGACCCAAATATGGTAGAATGGTTTGTAAAGATGGTGGAGGCGCGCAGCACCCGCCGGGGTACCGGCACCGAGACCTGACAGACAGGAGGTAGATTGTATGCGTAAGAATTTCGGCGCAAAGCCCTGGACCTATCCGCAGCCGGTGTTCATTCTGGCCAGCTATGGCGAGGACGGCACCCCCGACGCGATGAACGCGGCCTGGGGCGGCATCAGCGACGATGAGCAGCTGTCCCTGTGCATCAGCGCGGGGCACAAGACCACCGCCAATATCCTGGCGCGTGGGGCGTTTACCGTCAGCATGGCCACGGCGGATCAGCTGGTTCCCTGCGATTATGTGGGCATTGTGTCCGGCAACACCGTGGCGGACAAGCTGGCCAAAGCAGGCTGGCACACCACCCGCTCGGAGTTTGTGGACGCGCCCCTGATTGACGAACTGCCCATGGCGGTGGAGTGCCGTCTGGTCAGCTACGATCCGGAAAGCTGCCGCCTGGTGGGGCTGATCGTCAACGTGAGCGCGGACGAATCGGTGCTGGGTGAGGACGGCAAGATCGACCCGGACAAGCTGCAGCCCATCATCTTTGATCCGGTGCACAATACCTACCGCCGGCTGGGTGCGGTGGCAGGCAATGCCTTCCGTGACGGGGCAAAGCTGAAATAAGAAAAGCCCCTTTTCTGGCAGCGGAAAAGGGGCTTTTGCGTACAGGAAATTGGACTTTTGACGCGGCAGCTGGTACAATAAGAAAAAGCGCCGGGCGCATCGCCCCGGTGCCGGTCATGCGGAAAGCGGGGAACCTTATGGAACTGAAACAAATCTGGACCTCGGGCAATACCGAAATCGGCTCGCATTATGCGGCGAAGGTACTGGGGGGATCGCTGGGGCTGGCGGTGCTGGCGGCGGCGCTGGTGGCCGGCTGCACAACGCTGCTGTACCGGCTGGGGCTGATGAATGAATGGGTTACATTGGTGCTCTGCCTGGCTGTTACGGCCCTGATCGTAGTGGCGGCGTTCCGTCTGCGCCGGAGCGTTCAGCGGGACAGAACCATCTTCTACCTGACGGAGGATGACCGGCTGTTTGTGCTGGATGCGGCCAGCCAGTACCGCCATACCGGCGGCGTGCTGGGCATGGCGGAGGGCGCAATAAAAACCGAACAGTTCCTGAATGAGAACGCCTGCCGGCCGGTATTGCCCGCCGGCGCGGACGAGATCCTGGCGGTGGACAACCTGAAAGAAAATGCCGGGCACTACGCCATCCGGTGCCGGGTGCGCTGCCCGAACGGGGCCACGGCGGACAAAACCTGGCTGCTGGTGAAAGGCATCCCGGATCAGGAGCTGCTGCTGCGGCAGCTGGAACGGCGCCTGAGCGGGGCCCGTTCTCTGGAACCTGCCCGCAGCCGGAATCCACTGGGTATCGGCATCAGCACGGCGGCACTGGTATGCTGCGTCGCTTTGTGTGTGCTGAGCCATCCGTCGGTTGGCCTGTTGGCGGCAACCCTGTATTTTCCCGGCCTGGGGGCCGCCTTTGCCGCGTTCTGCTGCCTGACCTGGTTTTTGGTACGGCAGCAAAGGGGAGAGTAACGCAAGAACAAAGGAGAATGACCCATGCCCTATACCCGGGAGGAGCTGACCGAAGCCCGGCGCCAGATCGCGTCGACCCTGCACAAGCTGCGGGAGGTGATCAAAACGTTGGAAGAAAAGGAAAACCCGGCCCGCTACCGCTCCCAGATTACCCTGGCAAAGCGGCGCATCGAAGCCTTTACCATCGCCAATGCGCTGATTGAGCGGGAACTGAGCGCCCTGGACGAGTAAACAAAGCCGCCCGGCCCTCCGTGCAGGAGAGCCGGGCGGCTTTTGCAGCAAAATCAGTCTGCCCGGTAGCGGCGCAGGCTGTAGCGGCCCCGGGGCTCGGTGGCCTTGCCGTATTGAATGGCGGTTTGCGGGCACTCGTTCAGGCAGCGCAGACACTGGTAGCACTGTGCGGCCCAAACCGGCTTCCCATTGGTCAGGGTGATGGTATGGGCAGGGCAGTTCTGAGCGCACAGGCCGCAGCCGTTGCAGGCATCGGTGGCATAGAAACTTTTGGTGCTGCGGGCAAACCGGTTGAAGCCGAAGTTGGCAAGACCGGATTTCAGCCCCGCCAGGGCCCCCTCATGTACCCGGCTTGCCGGCTTGTTTTCCCGCAGCTCCGCGGCAATGGCTGCCAGTTCGGTCTCCGCTGCGTCCAGCTTGGCGCATACGGTGGCTTCGTCTTCCAGTTCCGAGCCGATCACGTAGTTGTTGGGCATCACCAGGCTGTAGCAGCTGTCCAGCGGAAATACCGCCGCCAGCTTTTTTAGGGCATGGCCCGCCTCCGAACCGCAGGTGCCCACCGCAAAGGTAAACGCCCCGGCCTTGTCCAGCTGCCGGGCAAAGTCCAGTACCGGTTCCGGCGCACCCCAGGCATAGATGGGAAACACCAGCCCGATGCGTGCTTCTCCCTGGCAGGTGGGAACTGCGTCCAGCCCGATGATATCCCGGGCCTCGTCGCCGGTAAGGACGGCCAGTTTGCGGGCCGCCCAGCGGGAGTTGCCGGTGCCGGAAAAATAATAGATCATAGCGTTACTCCTTTCCGCTGCGGGCCTGCTCCACAACCTTCTGGTAGGGCCCCACAATGGCTTCGGTCATCTTGCCCTTGGCCTGCTTCTGGATGGAGGGCACCGCCATCAGCGCCCCCACCAGACGCATCTGCCAGATGCGCTTTTTCTGCTTCTGGGGGAAGTCGTAGATGCCGTGGGATTTGTAGAACTTGTGGTCGGCCTTCATCAGCCCCTGCATGACGTAGATCAGATCCCGGAAGATCTTCATGCCGCCCACCCCGTAAAAGTTGGCCGGGCGGGTCAGATGGTTTTCCATGGCAAAGGCCAGATTCTGCGCCAGAGAGCGGATCTCCGCCGTGGTGTCCCCCTCGTCGGTGGCCACCCCCGCCAGATAGTTGCCGCCCACCTCGGCACGGCCCTCTACAATCATCCGCAAATTGGGCTCAAACTGATAATCGCCCCGGATCAGGTAGGCGATGGGGGTGCCGTGGGTCACGGTGCGGTGCCCGTTGCAGAACTGCCGGTCGTCAAAGCATTTGAAGCTGGACTGGGTGTAGTGGTCCGCAATCGCAAAGGCGTACACAAAGCCGTCGGCGGTCTGGATTTGAGTACGCAGAAATTCATCAAACCCGTCTTTGTAAACGCATTTTCCGGTAACGGCGCAGCCAAAGCAGCCCAGACATCCGCCGTCAAAGGGGAATTCCCGCAGGTTCACCACCCGGCTTTCGTAGGGCAGCGCCGCCCGGAAATCCGCGATCATCCCGGCCAGCCCCTCATCGTCCGGGGCACAGTTGGTCACAATGACCACATCCTTGCCCTGCCGCCTGGGTTCAGCGGGCAGGCAGGGCCGGTAGACCGGCCGCTGCGCCACCGGCGGCTGTACCGGCGGCACCACAAAGGGCCCATGCTGGCAGGAAAAGATCAGCTGGTCAAAAAAGTTTCTGGCTTCCTGCCGCCCTTTCTCGCACAGCAGATCCTCCATATCGGCGGACAGGCCGCGGATCACCTTCATGCCCAGATCGCAGCAGTTTTCCTCGATGTACCGATGGGCGGTCACGTCGTAAAAATGTTTGGAGGTGGTGATCTGGCTGGCGAACTTGCCGCGCAGGTCCACCCCGTCCGCCTTGATCAGTTCGATCAGCCGGTGCATCTGGTACGGGGCGATAAAAGTGTACACCGGATAGCAGAACAGAATCAGTTCCGCCTGTTCCAGCTCCGTGCGTACCGGGGCAAAATCCTTTTCATAGGCCCGGATACGCTGCCCCACCGGCAGCACGATGAACTGATGCTCCGGGTGCAGCGCCTGCAGGTACAGCGCGGTGTGTACCGTGGCAGAATTCTTGCCCTTGGGGCTTGCATTCAATACCAGAATTTTCATACTTCCTCCTCCAGTTCCGCCAGCAGCTTGCCGTACCACTCCTGTTCAAACCGGGCAGCGGCAATGCCGTACTCGATGGTGTATCCCTGAAACCGGAAAACCGCCGGCCAGTCCTGCCCGGGCGGCAGTTCGCCCGCCTGTATCTGCCGGAACCGCTCCCGGATCGTCTCCAGCACCGCCTGCATCTCTTTCATCTGGCGGATGTAATCCCGGATGGCGGCGGCGCGCTGGGTGGGGTCGGCCAGCCCCAGAAAAAACAGCCGGGCCAGTTCCATATTCTTGACCTTATCCGCCTGCATAGGCTGTGCCACCCAGCCGGAAAACGCCGCCCGGCCCTCTTCCGTAATGGAAAAGGTCTTTTTCCGCCGTTTGCCCTCCCGGGTCTCCGCGGCGGTCACAAAGCCTTCCCGTTCCAGCTTGGCCAGCGCCGTCTGCACGCTGCCCGCGCTGTGGGAGCAGATCAGCGCCAGATTCTGCCGGATGAACCGCTGCAGCTCGTACCCGGTCATGGGCGCCAGCATCAGCAGCCCCAGAATAAGATACTCCATATCGGCCTCCTGATATATCGAATAGAGATAGTATACCGCGCGGCTGTACCGTCCGTCAACCGCAAATCCTTGACAAACTGGCCCTGGGCGGGTATTATAATACGATTTGGCAGCGAATGCCAGATGGTCGGGCCGGGGCAGAAAGGAGAGGTCTATCCATGTATCGGTATGTTGAAGACAAACGCTTCGTAAGCAAAATGCGGCAATTCTGTGGCAGCATCATGCAGGAACTCTGCCATACCCTGAAACGGGACTGGAATATCGGAACGGTGTTTTTTCTGGTAGGCAGCGGCGCGCGCAACCTGATTTTGCAAAACGAAAATTGCCCCATTGACCTGGATTACAACCTGGAGTTTGTCCGGCTGGATCCCTCCCTGTCCGAACGGGAGGTGAAAGAGGCGGTTCGCTGCGCGTTCAATAAGGTGCTGCGGCGGCGTGGATTGCCGGACTGTCAGGATTCCACCGCTGCACTGACCACGGCCACCATGAGCCTTTATCGCGGAAATCCTGCCCTGTTTTCCATGGATGTCTGCATTGTCCGGCGAGAGCCGGACGGCACGCTCTCACGGCTGATCCATCAAAAAAACGGTTCGGTTCAGCTTGACCGGTACATTTGGAACACGGCGTGTAACTCAGACGGGCTCCGGGAAAAGGTGCAGCTGATTCGGCAATCCGGCAAATGGGGCGAAGTCCGTCAGGCATATCTTTCTTTGAAGAATCAGTATTTGCGCCGAAACGATTTGTATCACCCTTCGTTCATCTGCTATATCGAGGCGGTAAATCAGGTGTATTGCACCATGACAAACAAAACAGAATACGTTACATGGGCAGGAAGTCTGACAAGAAAATGAATTTGTCCGCCTTTTTGAAACAACAAACGGGAGACACACCGCGGTGTGTCTCCCGTTTTTCCTTGCGATTCAGCCGGACAGCGCTTCCAGAAAATCCGCCACGGCGCCGTCCATACAGCCGGACAGCACCAGCGCGCACTGACTGCGCACCTCCCGGGGCGCTTCGGACACGCAGGCCGACAGGCCCGCGCAGCGCATCAGATCCAGATCGTTGTAAAAATCCCCGATAAAGGCCACCCGGTCCAGCGGTATCCCGTTTGCCCGGCAGAGCCGTTCCAGTGCCTCCCGTTTGCCGGCGTTGGCGTTCATCAGCTCCACAAAATCCGGCGCGGTGCGCTCGATGCGGATCCCGGGCAGTGCCAGCGCTTCCACACGCCGGGCAATGGCGGCGGTCTGTTCCGGCGGGGCCATCAGGATCAGCCGGTACAGCGGCCGCTCCACCTGTTCCAGAGAAAGGGCAGGGGATAGTCCACGCCGCCGTCCACGATCCGCAGCATGGATACTCCCACCGACAGGGTGCGCACGTCGTTGTTGGTGGTCATGACGAAAGGCCAGAAGTAGTCGCTCCAGGTGGTGACCAGGGTCAGCAGGCACAGGGTCAGCAGGGTGGGGCGGGCCAGGGGCAGCATGATCCGGGTGATGATCTTCCACTGGCCGGCCTTGTCCAGCCGGGCTGCCTCCAGCAGTTCGTCCGGCACCTGGCGGAAGGTCTGCCGCAGCATGAAGATGGCAAAGGCGCTGGTGCCGTGGGGGATGATCAGGCTGATGTAGCTGTTGATCAGGCCGGCCTGGCTGAACAGCAGGAATACCGGCAGGAAAATCAGCTGCGCCGGGATCATCATGGTGGCCAGCACCGCGCCGAACAGCAGCTTCTCGCCCCGGAACCGCATCCGGGCAAAGGCGTAGGCGGCGGGAATCACGGTCACGCACTGGCACAGCAGGGTGCCCGCCGTGACGATCAGGCTGTTCTTGAGCATGTTCCGGAAGGGAATGGCCTCAAATGCCCGGGTAAAGTTGTCCCAGGCCGGGTTGGACACCCAGAAGGCGGGGGGCGTCTGGTAGCACTGCCCCATGGTTTTTACAGCGGTCAGCAGCATCCAGTACACCGGCACAAAGAACACCAGCAGCATCAGGATACTCACTGCGCTGCGGGCGGTGCGGCAAACGGTACGTTTCATGGCAATGCCTCCTCTCACCGGTAGTGGACCCGCTTGCCCAGCGCGCCGAAGTAGACCAGGGTGCAGGCGCCGATGATCACCATCAGCACCACCCCCTCGGCGGAGGCGTAGCCCAGCTTGTAGAACTTGAACCCGTACTGGTACAGGCTGTATACCAGGGTGGAGGTGGCGTTGGCGGGGCCGCCGGCGGTCATGATGTTCACCGTTTCAAACATCTTGAAACAGGCGATCAGGTTCATCAGGGTCAGAAAGAACAGCGAGGGCGAGATCATCGGCAGGGTGATTTTGAAGAAGGTCTTGGCGGGGCCGGCTTTGTCCAGCCGGGCGGCCTCGTACAGATAGCCGGGCACCCCCTGCATGGCCGACAGGATAATCAGGGTGTTGTAGCCCACGCATTTCCACACGCTTACCAGAATCAGCGAGTACATGGCCACCGCCGAATCCTGCAGCCAGCGGATCCCGGGCAGCCCCACCAGACCCAGCAGCCAGTTGAGCAGGCCGTAGTCCGCGTCCATCAGCCAGACCCAGATAAAGGCCACCGAAACCAGCGGCATTACGTAGGGCAGAAAGATCGCGCTTTGCAGCAGCCGGTTAATCCGGGTGTCTTTTTTCAGAAAACAGGCGGCGGCCAGGGCTAGTCCCATGCCGAATACCAGCGTCCATACGGTGTACTGGAAGGTATTGCCCAGCACCTGGAAAAACTCCGGATCGTGGAACATGGTCACAAAGTTCTGCAGCCCCACAAATTCCTTGGGCTTGATCATGTTCCAGTCAAAAAAGCTCAGATAGACCATGTACCCGATGGGGTACAGCACAAAGACAAACAGCAGCGCCAGCGCGGGGGCGATGAGCAGATAGGGCAGCAGGGCGGCGCCGCGCCGGCGGCGTACCGCAGTGCGGGCGGGCAGTACGGCCTGCACCCGGGACGCTGCCGGGAAGAAGATGCGTTTCAGTACCTGTTCCATGGATTACGCTCCTTTTTCGGTAAGGCGGCATTCGTTGCCGTCGAAGAAATGCAGCCGGTCCGGATCCACACAGAGGGTAACCTGGCCGTACGCTTCCGGGCGGCCGCTGAAATCCTTGACCTGCACCATGCCGAAATCGGTCTGCACCTTGTACAGAATCTGGTCACCCAGGTTTTCCCGGGTCACCACCTGACCGGCCAGCCGCAGCCCGCTGCCCGCGGTGGGGCGGCTTTCCACCCGGCAGGCCTCCGGGCGGAACCCCGCGTGCATGGCAATCAGCGGGGTGTTCATCCCGGCCTGACGCAGGGCCCGGATCGGCAGAATGTTCATGGGCGGGGTGCCGATGAACCGGGCCGAGAACACGTTGGCCGGTTCCCGGTACAGCGCGTCGGGGGTGTCGTGCTGGCGGATCTGCCCGTTTTCCAGCAGTACGATGTCGGTGCCCATGCTCATGGCCTCCACCTGGTCGTGGGTCACATACACAAAGGTGGCGCCCAGCTTGCGGTGCAGCTCGATCAGGTCGGTGCGGATCTGGGCCCGCAGCTTGGAATCCAGGTTGGACAGCGGTTCGTCCATCAGAAATACCGAGGGCTTTTTCACAATGGCCCGGGCCAATGCCACCCGCTGCCGCTGCCCGCCCGAAAGCTTGGCCGGCATCCGGTCCAGGTAGTCCTCCAGACCCACCATCTGCACCGCCTCTTCAATCCGGCGGTTCCGTTCCGCCTTGTCGATCTTCATATTGATCAGGCCGAATTCAATGTTGCCCCGCACCGTCATGGTGGGATAGAGGGCGTAGTTCTGGAACACCATGGCGATCTGCCGGTCGCCCGGGTCTACACCCTTCATGGAAACGCCGTCGATCCGGATCTCACCGGCGGTCTCCTTTTCCAGCCCGGCGATCATCCGCAGAATGGTGGATTTGCCGCAGCCGGAAGGCCCCAGCAGCACCGTGAAGCTGCCCTGCCGGATGGACAGGTTCAGATCCTCGATTACCGGCGCGTTCTTGTCGTAGGCTTTTGTGATATGTTCCAGTACGATCTTGTCCATGATCGGTCCCTCCCTGAACATTCCCTTGTGATTCTGCCCGTATTATACCGCCGTTTGGAGCAATGCTCCATCAAACAAATGTAAAATGAATGATAATTTCATATGCGTTTTCTCCACCGGAATTTTACTGGACAACCGGCCTGCAGCCTTTTACAATAAGGAGAGAAATGCAATTGGGGGCGCTTTACAAATGGACCTTCCGGCAAACTGTATCGTGCAGCTGCAAAGCCTGCTGCCCTCCCTGCAAGGGGTGGAGCGCAAGGCGGCTGCGTATATTCTGGAGCATCCTGCCGACGCGATGGCGATGCCGGTAGCCCGGCTGGCCAGACAGGCGGGCGTGTCGGAAAGCAGCGTGATCCGGCTGTGCCAGCGGCTGGGATTTACCGGCTATTCCGCTTTCAAGCTGGCGCTGGCGGCCAGCCTTTCAGCGGCAGGGCTGGATCATACCCTGGATGACCTGACCATCGACGAAGGGGAAATGACCCCCGCCCGGGTGATGACCCGGGTATTTGAGCAGACGCGCCAGGCCCTGGAGCAGACCATGCTGATCCTTTCGCCGGAGCAGTTTACCCGGGCGGCGGAACTGCTGCAGAACGCCGCCTCGGTGACCTTTTTCGGCATTGGCACCTCGGCCCCGATTGCCCAGGACGCCTGCTACCGGTTCAGCCGTCTGCCGATGCTGGTAAACTGCGCGGTGGATCCCTATATGATGGTGCTGCTGGCCTCCCGGATGGGGCCGGGGGATGTGGCGGTGGCCATCTCCCACACCGGCCAGTCCCGGGAGACCCTGCGGGCAGCAGAACAGGCCCGGCAGCAGGGGGCGCAGGTGATCTGCATTACCAGCTATCTGGACTCTCCCATCACACGGCTGGCCCAGGTGCAGCTGGTTACTTCGGCGGCGGAGAGCAGCGCCATTCACGAGGCCATCACCTCCCGGATCGCCCACATCTCGGTACTGGACAGCCTGTACACCACGCTGGTGCTGCGGGCCCCCTCGGAGTATCCCGACCGGCTGCACCAGATCAACGATCTGATGCGCCAGGCACGCCGCCCGTAAATTGGCGTACAAGACGCACAAAGCTCCCGCCCGGTTTCCCGGACGGGAGCTTTGTGCATACAATAAGGGGACAGAAAATGGCTGAAAATCAGGTCTGGTGTGTCTCGCGCCACAGCCTGTCGGCAACGGGGGCCCAGGCTTCGGCGTAGGGGCGGCAGCGGCCGCACAGACTGTCCACACATTCCGGAGACTGCAGATCGGTGGAACGGGCGCCGGTGCGCTTGACCATCGCCTGCAATTTTTCCGGATTTTCCAGCATGGGGCAGGGCCGCAGCATGTTGCCGTTGAAAGGCTGGCCGTCGTGATAGGCCATGAACAGCGGACTCTTCAGCGCGTCCAGCAGGGAGCAGTTGTGGATGTTCACGTTGGAGTAGTGGATGAACACGCAGGGCTCCACGTCACCAGCAGCGTTGATGTGCAGATAGCTGCGCCCGCCGGCGATGCAGCCGCCCACATACTCGGCGTCGTTCTGAAAGTCCATGGTGAAAAGCGGTTTGGTCTGCCGGAAACCGCGGATGCGTTCGTACACCGCCCGGCGCTGCTCCGGGGCAGACAGCAGTCCAGCCACAGCCCCGCTGCCCACCGGCATGTAATGGAAAAACCAGGCGAACAGCGCACCCGTTTCAATCAGCATGTCAAAGAATTTCTCGCTGGTTACATCCTGCCAGTTGGCGCTGGTATAGCAGGTGGAAACGCCGAAAGGCAGCTTGTGCGCGTGCAGCAGCCGCATGGCGGCCAGTGCCTTGTCAAAACTTCCCGCGCCCCGGCGGCTGTCGTTGGCGGCGGCAAATCCCTCCAGGCTGATGGCCGGCACAAAGTTCTTCACCCGCAGCATCTCCTGGCAGAATTCCTCGTCGATCAGGGTGCCGTTGGTAAAGGCCAGAAACTCACAGTCGGCATGGGTCTCACACAGCTGGATCAGATCCGCCTTGCGCGCCAGCGGCTCGCCGCCGGTATAGATGTACATGTATACACCCAGCGCCTTGCCTTGCTGAATGATGCGGTCAATGGTGTCCGTTTCCAGGTTCAGGCTGTGGCCGTACTCTGCCGCCCAGCAGCCGGTACAGCGCAGGTTGCAGGCGGAGGTGGGATCCAGCAGAATGGCCCAGGGTACGTTGCAGTTCTCCTGATGGCGCACCGCCTGCTGGCGGGTGCCGCCGATCAGCGAAGCGTTGATGATGAAGTTTTCCAAAAAGGTTTCCCGTACCCCTTTGTCCAGCTGAAATACCCGCAAAAGCAGCTGGTACCAGTTGCTTTCCGGATGCTCCAGAACCTGGCGGAAGGCTTTCCGCTGGGCCTGGTACAGGTTGCCTGCGTCAAACTTGTCCGCCCAGTCCAGCAGCTTGGAAAAATTCTTTTCCGGATCGCGCTCGATAAACGCCAGCGCCTGCCGGGCGGCAAAGGTCTGAATGGATTCGATCATGGATTTGTCTTCCAATGGGGTTCCCTCCTGTCTGTGCAGATCCGCAAGGAAAGATCCCTCCCATCCCGGCTCAGTACAGCCCGGCCAGGATCTCCACGCAGCGGTCGATACCCAGGCTGCCGCTGTTCAGGGTGATGTCGTAGTTCTGGGCATGGCCCCACTTCATGTCGGTGTAGAACCGGTGGTACGCGGCACGGCGTTTGTCCTTATCCCGCAGCCGCTGCTCCGGCGATTCGGCCCGCTCGCCGTACTCCTGCACGATCCGCTTGGCCCGGAACGGCAGATCCGCGTGGATGAACACCCGCAGACAGTCCGCCTTGTCCCGCAGAATGTAGTCGGCGCAGCGGCCTGCGATCACACAGGGGCCTTTCTCCGCCAGATCGGTGATGATCTTGAACTGGATTTCCCACAGATAATCCGCGTTGCTGGGGGCGCCTGCCGTGTGGGCAAAGGCCGATGCCAGAAATCCGCCGGGCGCGTCCTCGCCGGCAGCCTTGATGTATTCGGGATTGAAGCCGCTTTCCGCGGCAATCTTCTGGATCAGCTCGTTGTCATAGCAGGGGATCCCCGGCTTTTCGGCCAGCTTTTTGCCGATCGTGCGTCCGCCGCTGCCGAATTCACGGCTGATGGTGATAATGCGTTGTTTCATGGATAGCTGCTCCTTTCGGTGTGAATTATTCAGAAACCTGTTTCAGCTGCTTTCTCTCGTAGATCAGCAGCCCCAGCGAAAGCAGAAATGCCAGACCATCCGCCACGGGGCCGGTTCACAGCACGCCCACCACACCCAGGAACATGGGCAGGATCAGGGCGGCGGGAATAAAGAAGATAATCTGCCGGGCCAGGGACAGAATGGCGGACTTCACCGGCTTGCCCACTGCCTGCAGATAGACGGCCACCACCGTCTGGAAACCGGTCAACGGGCAGAGCAGCAGAAAAATCCGGAACGCCTTGACCGCGAATTCATTGTACAGCCCTTCTTCGGAACCAAACAGCGACACAACGCTCATGGGGGCAAACTGGAAGATCAGGAAAGCTGCAATCGCCACAATCTCGGAGGCCAGCAGCGCAATATCCAGCGCGATTTTCACCCGCTTGTAGTCCCGGGCGCCGTAGTTGTAGCCGATGATGGGCTGGGCGCCTACCGCAATGCCTACCAGAATGGAGATCAGGATCTGGTTAACCTTCATCACAATGCCGGTGGCGGTCAGCGGGATTTCCGCCCCGTACACCGAAGCCGCCCCGTATACCGCCAGCAGGTTGTTGGTCAGGGCCATGACGATGGTGATGGCAAACTGGGTGATAAAGCTGCTGATGCCGAAGGCCGCCACATTCAGGCAGGTGCGGCGGCGCAGCCGGAAGGCGGACAGGTTCAGCCGCAGGGTCTTGAACCGGGGCATATACACCACCGATACCACAAAGGAGGCCACCTGGCCCATTACCGTGGCGATGGCCGCGCCCCGCACGCCCATATGGAAAACAAAGATAAAGATGGGGTCAAACACCGTGTTGATGATGGCGCCCAGCACCATGGAAAACATGGCGTATTTGGGGCCTCCGTCCGCCCGGATGATGGAGTTCAGCGCCGCCGGGATCATCATAAAGGGAAGCCCCATGCCGATCACAGTACCGTACTCCAGCGCAAAGGGGCGCAGGGTATCGGTGGCCCCGAACAGGGTCAGGATCGGATCAATAAAAAGCAGGAATACGGCCGTCAGCAGAATACTCACGATGGTAACCAGCGCGATGGCGTTGCCCACGCCCTTGCGGGCGCTCTCCACATCGCCCTCGCCCAGTTTCAGGCTCAGATAGGCGGCGCCGCCGTCGCCGATCATCAGCGACAGGCTCAGCGCTACGATGGTGATGGGGAACACCACGTTGGTGGCCCCGTTGCCCAGATAACCCACGCCCCAGCCGATGAAGATCTGGTCCACGATGTTGTACAGCGAGTTCACCAGCAGCGAGATCACGCAGGGAATGGCAAATTTGGCAATAAGCCGGCCCACCAGCTCGGTGGAAAAGGGACTTTTGGTTTGGGATGCGGTTGCTTCCATGTACTTCACTCTCTCCTCATTCGATTAAGTAACTAGTTACCTATTACGGCAAAAAAAGCAGGCAGCGGGTTCGCGGCTGTGCCGCGGTACACTGCCTGGGGAACACATCTTCCCGCAAGGGCCTTTATTCCGGATCGGCGTTCTGCAGCAGTCGGTCCACCAGCTGCTGCAGGGTCTGCTGCTCCGCGTTCGTAAGATTCCGACAGAACTCATCCAGCACCTCTGCGTCCTGTGCCAGGATCAGTTTATGGATGCCCGCGGACTTTTCGGTGCAGGTGATGGCTTTATACCGCCGGTCCCGGCTGCTGGGTACGCAGCGCACAAACCCCTTGCTCTCCAGCCGCTGCAGCAGCTTGGTCATGGCAGGATGGGTCACATGCTCGATCCGTTCCAGATCGTTCTGGTGAATCTCTTCCTCCCCGGCTGCTTCCAGGCGGCTCACCGAACCCAGCACCCGCAGCTGCACGCTGGTCAGCCCCATATCGGCCGCCTTTTCGTCCATCCGCTTGCGGAAGGCCCGGTTCAGAATGGCAATTTTAAGCCCAAACGGCATTGTACCCGGCATTATGTTTTCCTCACTTGTCTGCATAATAAGTAACCAATTACTTGTTATACCTTGCCGCCATTTTTTGTCAAGCGGCAGGTCAGTCCAGCTCAAAAGCGCCGGTGTACAGCTGGTAGTAGCGGCCTTTCTGCGCCAGCAGCTGCTCGTGATTGCCGCGCTCGATGATTTTGCCGTGCTCCAGCACCAGGATCGCCTGACTGTTGCGCACGGTGGACAGCCGGTGCGCAATCACAAAAACCGTGCGGCCCTCCATCAGGATGTCCATTCCTTTTTTAATCAATTTTTCGGTATAGGTGTCGATGGAGGAGGTGGCTTCGTCCAGAATCAGCACCGGGCAGTCGGATACCATGGCCCGGGCGATGGCCAGCAGCTGCCGCTGCCCCTGTGACAGGTTGGCCCCGTCGCTGTGCAGCATGGTCTGGTACCCTTCGGGCAGATGAGCGATAAAAAAGTCCGCGTTGGCCAGCCGGGCGGCCCGGATGCACTCCTCGTTGGTGGCCTCCGGCCGGCCGTACCGGATGTTCTCCATCACTGTGCCGGTAAACAGATGGGTGTCTTGCAGCACAACCCCCAGGCTGCGGCGCAGATCGTCCTTACGAATTTCCCGGATATCCAGTCCGTCGTAGGTGATGCGTCCGGCCTGGATGTCATAAAACCGGTTGATCAGGTTGGTGATGGTGGTCTTGCCGGCGCCGGTGGAGCCCACAAAGGTAATCTTCTGCCCGGGTTTGGCGTACAGGCTGATATGGTTCAGGATAACCTTTTCGGGCGTGTAGCCGAATACCACATCCTCAAAGCGAATATCGCCCCGCAGCGGTACACAGCTGCCGTCCGGCTTTTTCCGGACCCATTTGCCCTGTTCGTCCCGGTCCAGCGTGATATCACCGCCTTGGTCTTCCGGCGCGGCATCCAGCAGCTCAAAAATCCGCTCGGCGCCCGCCAGCGCCATCACGATGGCGTTGAACTGCTGGGACACCTGCTGAACCGGACCGTTGATCTGCCGGGAATAGGCCAGAAAAGAAACCAGAACGCCAGCCGCTGCCGCCACGCCGCCGCCGCTGGCGGCACAGTAAGCGGAGAGCAGCCCGGCATCGCCGGTGAACAGGATCAGCAGCACCCCAGCCAGCGCCACCACAATATATTGCAGATAGCTCAGATTGCCGTTGACCGGCCCCATGATAAAGGCATAGGAGTTGGTCGCCCGGCCCACCCGGTTCAGTTCGTCGTTCAGCGCCCGGAACTGCTCTTCGGCCTTTTTTTCGTGGCAGAAAGTTTTGATGACCTTCTGGCCCTCGGTCATCTCCTCCACAAAACCGTTCAGCCGGCCGATGGCCGTCTGCTGCTCCAGAAAATAGCGGGAGGAACGCCCGCCGTTGCGCTTCACAAAGGTCAGGATCAGCGCCAGCGCAGCAAACACCACCAGAGAAAGGGAGGCGCTGTATCAGAGCATGAACGCGATTGCGATCACCATGGTAATGCAGGAGGACAGAATCTGCGGAATGGTCTGGGACAGCAGCTGCCGCATGGTGTCCACATCGTTGGTGTACAGGCTCATCCGGTCCCCGTGGGTGTTGGCGTCGAAAAAGCGCAGAGGCAGACGCTGCATCCGTTCAAACATTTCATCCCGCAGGGTGCGCAGGGGTCCCTGGGCAATGTACATCATGATCCGGTTGTAGGCAAAGGTGGCCAGGGCGCCAACCAGGTACACCACCCCCATGAACAGGATGTTTTGATAAATGAAGCCCATATCGGCGTTGGCGCCGTTTCGCATCAGTTCCGAGGCAATGGGGGCCAGCCGGGAGGTGCTTACGATATTGGCCGATGCGGCCAGAATCACAAACAGGCCCACAAACACCGCCGCCGCCCGGTACCGGAAAAAGGTGTAGGCCAGCAGCCGCAGCAAGGTGCGTGCCGGATCCTTGGCCCGTCTTCCGCTATGACGTTGCATTCAGCCTTCCTCCTTTCCGCTCACCTGGGATTCATACAGGTTCCGGTAGATCTCGCTGGTGCGCAGCAGCTCCTCGTGGCTGCCCACATCGGTGATCCGGCCTTTGTCCAGCAGAATGATCCGGTCGGCGTCCTGCACCGAGGCCACCCGCTGGGCAATAATGATCTTGGTGGTGTCCGGGGCATATTTCCGCAATGCCTGCCGGATCTGGGCGTCGGTGCGGGTATCCACCGCGAAGGTGGAATCGTCAAAAATCAGCACCTTGGGCTGCCGCAGCAGCGCCCGGGCAATGCACAGCCGCTGTTTCTGGCCGCCGGATACATTCACGCCGCCCTGCCCCAGATCGTAGTCAAAACCGCCGGGCAGCCCATCGATGAATTCTTCCGCGCAGGCCTGCCGGGCCGCAAACCGAAGCTGTTCCATGGTGGCGTTCTCATTGCCCCACCGCAGGTTTTCCGCAATGGAACCGGAAAACAACTCGTTTTTCTGCAGCACCATGGCCACGCTGCCGCGCAGCACATCCAGGTCGTAGTCCTGAACGTTCACCCCGCCTACCCGTACGCTGCCGCCGGAAACGTCGTACAGCCGGGGAATCAGGGACACCAGGGAAGACTTGCCGGATCCCGTGGCGCCGATAATGCCGATCATTTCACCGGAATCGATGTGCAGGTCAATATCCCGCAGCACCGGTTCAGATGACCGGGCGGAGTACGCAAAACTCACATGGCAGAAATCCACCGAGCCATCCCGCACACAGGTTACCGGATCGGCGGGCGCGGTGATGGTGGGCTGTTCGGCCAGCACTTCGCAGATCCGCTCCATGCTGCCCTTGGACATGGAAATAAAGTTGATGCACATGGCAACCGACAACACCCCGGTCAGGATCTGCATGGAGTAGATCACCAGGGTCTGCAGATCGGCGGCGGTAACATTGCCGGGCAGATTGCCCACCGCCATGTTGGAACCCACCAGCAAAATCAGGATATTGCTTACAAACATGGCAAAGGTGGCGCAGGGGGTCAGAAAGGTCAGGATTTTTTCCGCCTTGACCGAATAGCGGTATACCTCGCCCGTGGCCTGGTGCATCTTGTCAATTTCCCGGGCCTCCCGCACAAAGGATTTGACAACCCGGATCGCTGTCAGATTTTCCTGTACCACCAGGTTCAGGTCGTCGTATTTGCGGAACATGGTGCGGAAAGGCGCCGCCACCTTGACCATGGCAATGGCCACAACAATGCCCAGCACCACAGCCACACCCACAAAGATCAGGCTGATGCTGCCGTCGATCCAGGCGGTCATCAGGATGGAAACCAGCAGCATGGGGGCCCGCACAATCATCCGCAGGCACATCTGGTAGGCGTTCTGCACGTTGGTCACATCGGTGGTGATGCGGGTGATCAGGCTGGCGGTGGAGAACCGGTCGATGTTGGCAAAAGAAAACGACTGAATCTTGCTGTAGAGGTCCTCCCGCAGCTGGCCTTGGCGGCCAGTTTGCCGCCCGCCACGCCGAACACCAGCGCCAGCATGGCGCACACCAGCAGCGCAGCCATCAGGATAGCCAGCCGCCCGCCGTTTACGGTATAGGCGGGATCCCCGGCCGGCAGTTCCAGCTCACCGATCACAAAGGTCATAAGAAAGGGAATCACGATGTCCATGGCGACTTCCCATACCATCAGGATCGGGCAGAGCAGGGAGGAGTCCGGTACTCCCGCACACTTTTCAGCAGGGTGCGGATCATGTTTCCTCACCTCCGCGGGATGAATCGCGGCAGGCCTGCATGTTTTCCAGAACCCGCTGCAGCAGCCGGTTCAGTTCTGCTTGCTCGTTTTCGTCCAGCCCGGCCAGCAGTACCTCTTCGGTCTGGGCGGCCAGCTGCATCAGAGCCTGATCCATGGCCAGCCCCGCCTCGGTCAGATAGATCCGGCTGCGCCGCGCATCCTTGTCGTCTGCCTGCCTGGCCAGCAGACCCTTTTTCTCCAGCCGCATTAAAATGACCGCTATGGTGGACTGAGACAGCCCCAGCTGTCCCATCAGTTCCCCGGCGGTAAGCGGTTCTTCCCGGTGGCGCAGCATGTAGCGGATTACTTCCGACTGGCTGGATGTCAGCCCCATGCCCTGCATGGCCTGGTTGCGGAACCAGGATACCCCGTTGCCCAGCTGCACCAGCAGCCGTCCGGTCCGGTATTTAGGGGGATTCATACGCCCCATCCCTCCTTACAAAAAAAATAAATCGCAAGCGATTCATCGCTTGCGATTTGTTTTAACACCGTCCCCGGATTTGTCAAGCACAGCCGGCATCCGTACCGCCTTTGCCGGATCAGCCGTTCCAGATCCGGGCTGTGTAGGTATTCCGCCCGGTCAGCACCGCCAGTACCACCAGAAGAAGCAGACACACCGGCCAGAGCGGCAAAAACGCATCGTTCTGCACCGAACTGCGCCACAGCTGGGCAAACGCCGGCGCAGGCAGCGCAAAAACAACCAGCTGGATCCCTGTCAGGATCCGGTAGGCCAGGATCCGCCCCGGCGTAGCGCGGTATACAAGGCGGGCCACAGCGCCCAGTACCAGCAGAATACCACCGTACAGGATGGCCGCTGCGGCAAGCGCCTGTACCAGCAGCCCGGCCAGACCGCTGAACCCGGACCCCAGCAGGTTCAGCAGAATGGCGTACCCCTCTACATCGCCCACCTCTCCGGAACTGTTCGGAAAAAGCCCGGCCGCCGTGTCCAGCAAAGCCTCTCCCATGGAAAACAGAAAGAGCCCGGCAATCAGCACCAGCGCCGCCGGAATCCCCACCAAAAGCAGATTGCGGTTGACAGGTTTCATGCAAAACAACTCCTCTCACACAGCAGCTGTACAAGCCGCTTTACCTGCTTTTATCATACAAATTTTTTTGCGAAAATGCCAGCCCTGGTAAACAGAAAAAGGATGCCGCTTGCACGCTGTGGATCAGCTGCCTGTCCGCCCGGCAGAAAAATCCCAGTCCGGGCTGGAAACAGGTCATGCAGCGCTGTCCGCTGCTGCGCTATAATCTGTGAAAAATGCCCAAAAATCAGCTGTTTCTTTTTTCACGAATTTCCTGTAGCGCGGGCTACAGGACGCGTCGAGAAGCGCCGGCAATCCCTCTATACTCGTTTACAAGAGCAAGCCGGATTGCGCAAAAAACCTTTGCGCACGATGGGATAAGGAGGCTATTGTATGGGCGCAGAAACCACAACACTATTCATCAACGGAATGGAACGAACCTTCTCCATGGGGAACCATTTCGGCCAGGTGCCCTGCAGCGAAACGCTGCTGGAAACCCTGCGGGACCGGCTGGGTCTGACCGCGGCCAAGAAGTCCTGCGACGAGGGCGCCTGCGGCTGCTGCACCGTCATCAAGGATGGGGAGGCCGTGCCCTCCTGCATGCTGCTCACCGCTGACTGCGACGGTGCGCACATCACCACCCTGGAGGGGCTGGCCGATCCGGAGACAGGAGAGCTGAGCGCTGTTCAGCAGGCGTTCCTGGATTACAACGCGTTCCAATGCGGCTTCTGCACGCCGGGTATCATCATGACCACCCAGGCGCTGCTGAACAAGAACCCGCACCCCACCGAAGAGGAGGTACGGGACGCGCTGAGCGGCAACTACTGCCGGTGCATCAGCCATTACCACGTCTTTGAGGCGATCGCCTCGCTGGCGGGCCGGGGCGTGGATCTGGACGAAAAGTGGAGGGACAGACGATGAAACACTTTGGCAACGAAAACTACAAGCCGGAAAACTACCGGTATGTTGGCAAGGTAAACGTTCCCCGGAAGGACGCCAAGGAGATCGTCACCGTCAAATGTACCTTCCTGGATGACTTCACCCTGCCCCGTATGCTGATCGGCCGCGCTCTGCGCAGCCCGCACGCCCACGCCCGGATCGTACATATCGACGTGGAAAAGGCCCGCAAGCTGGAGGGCGTGGCGGCCGTCCTCACCTACAAGGACGTGGACCAGAGCTGGAAGATGGGCTGGCCTCCCATGAAGCCCATCCTGGGGCAGGACCTGCTCTATGTGGGCGACCCGGTGGCCCTGATCGCCGCCGAGACCCGGGAGATCGCCGACGCGGCCGCCGAGCTCATCGAGGTGGAGTACGAGGTGCTTCCCGCGGTGCTGGACGGCATGGAGGCCGCCAAGGACGGCGTGCCCCAGCTGTATCCCGGCCAGTTCAAGAACAACATCGTCACCCCCGGCTACCCGCCGTTCCAGAAGGACGGCCCGTTCTGGCACCTGATCAAGGGCGACGTGGACAAGGGCTTTGAAGAGTGCGCCTACATTGCGGAGGACACCGTGGAATTCTCCAAGATGGCCGCCCCCGCCGCCCCCGAAGCCC
>NZ_NFLN01000029.1 GCF_002160955.1 Gemmiger sp. An120 | reverse complement strand
TCCGGGCATACAAAACGGGCGGGGCGCCCCGGGGGGGGCGCCGCTCCGTTCTGTTTTGTGTCAGCAGGACATGCCGTTGGCCTGCATATACTCGGCCAGTTCCCGGCCGTGGTTCTGCTCGGCCTGCTGGATGCCCGCCAGCACCTGCCGGGCGGCGGGGTCGTTGAACTCAAACACCGCCGTGTTGTACACCCCGGCCACATACTTCTCGGTGGCCAGCAGATCCGCCAGCAGATAGGCATCGCTCTGTTTCTGGGCGCGGGTGGTCTTGGCTTTCAGTGACTTGGCCGAACGGGCCCGCCCCGCCTGGGCCTTGCCCTGGCTCTGGGGCGCGGGCATGGTGCCCGCCAGCATACCGGTCACGGTATCACAGTGTCCCTGCTCCGCCTTCTCGATCTTCTGCAGAATCTGCTTCAGGGTACCGTCGCAGGCCGCCTCGGCCGCTTTGTGGTACTTTTCGGCGCAGAGTTTTTCCTCACTCTGCAGATCTTTCAAAAAATTTTTCTCTTTTTGTGTCCAGGTCATAACCGTTTCGCTCCTTTCGGGTTTGGGCTCAGTATGCCCGCCCGACGGAGCGAATATGTATACCGGAAGTCCGAAATTCTGCGTTCCGGAATTATTCCGCAAAACTGATAAAATTCTCCGGATACAGCTCGTAGTCAACGGAGGACTGCCACTCCCCCAGCTGATCCTTCCAGGCGTTTTCGTTGACACGCAGCTTTGTAAATCCCAGCTGCTCATACACATGCTGCGCCCGTTCGTTTTTCAGATTGGTGTCCGGAATGATCTTTTCAAAGCCCAAATCCCGGAACAGCGACGCGATCAGCATGCTCAGCAGGTGCAAATGCACTCATCATGCTTAGAAACATTTCATTGCTCAAGCATACTGCAACCCGCCGGATAAAGCTATTACCAAGACCAACAACCTTTCAGTCAAAGCAGGCCCGACAAACGTCACAACCAATAAAGGCTATGTGGGGGTTATTCTTCTCCTAACAGGGAACCAAGGAAGCCCATCATCTCCTGCGGAATGGCTTCTTTCTGCTGCGGTACTGGCTGGGAAGGTACAGTTTTGAGTTCTTCCCGCAGCACCCGGCGCAGAATTGTTTCCAGTTCTTCTCGCTGGGCATTTTCCAGAATCAGCTGTACCAGAAAGGCGTTTTTCTGGCCTTCCGGCACAGCCTGCAGGATTATTATAATTCAAAAGCAGATACACTTTGTGGGGGTCACACCGCGTCTGACTGCCTGCGTGAAATCAAATAGATAGAGATAAATCCCACTGAAAATGTAACTGTGCAGATTGCAAGTTCGCTGAAGCTGGGAAAACCGGGAAAAATACTTATAACAGAGCCCAGAATAAAACCTAAAATAATCAGATAAGTGGGCTGGGGAAAATGCGTCATTATCTTTTCCAATAGTTTTGTAGTCAGGATAATTCCAATAACTCCTCCTAATAACAAAGGAATCAGAAATGAGAATTGCAATCCGCTAATTGCCTGCATGGTTTTGTCATAAAGACCCAGCAGCAAAAGAAGATAAGAAACACTGATACCGGGAAGAATCAGTGCGACCGCCGCAATTGCCCCTGCGGCAAAAAGGAATAGGAAATTCTGTATTTCCTCTCCTTCCTGCATGCCGGCCATATTGACCGGAAACAAAGATATTGCCGAAACAATAATCCCGCCAAGGAGGATATACACCGGAAATTTCCATGAAAAGGCAGTAGCTTTTGCTTCTCGAAAAATCAGCGGGATTCCCCCAGCAACCGCTCCGATGAAAAAGTACATTGTGGGTTTTGGGAATGTGTCAATCAAATTAGAAATGGGCGTAGCAATCACCAGCATACCAAATACTGCGCTGATACAAAATACAGTAAGAAAGAGGAAGTTGGATTTCTTTTGTTTTCTGAAGGAACTGACTGCTGAAATAAGTTCCTGATAGATTCCCAGAATCATAGCTATGGAACCGCCGCTGACGCCTGGAACCAGCATAGTCCCTCCTATGACTGCGCCTTTCCACAAGGTTGAAATATATTTTTGAGGAAGTGCGTTTTGTCTTGGTTCTGCAACACTCATTGGATATCACCCTCAAACCGTTCTATATTTCCGGTTTGCCCAATCACACAAATAACGTCTCCATCCTGGAAACAATAATCGGAAGAAAAATCCACGTCAGTATACTGACAATGCTCAATCGCAATAATATTTAAACCATATTTTTGACGGGTATCTGCTTCCCGTATACTGATACCAAACAGTTTTTCTGTAACCTTAATTCTCCGGACCTCTACGTCCCCTTCCAAAGTTACAGAATCAAGAAAGCTGTTGTAAGTCAATCCTTTTCCAAGCCGTACCGCCATATCCCGTTCTGGGAAAACCACCGTAGCTCCCAGACGTTTCAAAGCCTCACCATGCATAAAGCTGGTCGCTTTAGATATAACATGAGGAATCCCCATATTCAGCACGGTTATAGTTGTTAAAATGCTAACATCTATCTGCTCGCCAATACAAACCACTACCGTATCACAATTCTGAATTCCAGTTTCCTCTAACGCTTCCTGGTCCAGGGATTCAATTACCAGCGCCATTTCGGTAAAGCGCCGCGCTTCTCTCACGCGGGATTCATCCTTGTCAATCGCAATCACTTCTTTTTCTGCTTTGGAAAGGCACTCGGTTAGCGCCATTCCAAACCGGCCAAGGCCTATAATTCCAAAAGAAGCAGAGTTATCTCTTTTTCTCATTTCCAAATTCCTTTCTCTATTAACCAATCGTAATCGATTCTTCTGTGTAATGCACGCTGGGCGATGGACGATCTATCCATATTGATAGCAGCGTAAAAGTACCAACTCGTCCTGCAAACATTGTAAAAATAAGAATCAGTTTGCTGCCTTCACAAAGATCCGGCGTAATCCCCGTGGAAAGCCCTACTGTGCCAAACGCGGACACTTCCTCAAAAAGCAGATGCACAAAGCTGCACTCCGGCTCTGTGATGCAGAGCAGAAAGGTGCCTGCGCATACCAGCAGTACGGAGAGAAGCGAAATCGTGCAGGCTTTTGAGAGAGCTTCCGAAGGGATGCTTCGGCGAAAAGCGCCAATATGCTTTTTGGTAAACAGGCTTCTTACCTGCTGCATTAAAACAAAGAAGGTACTAGTTTTGATACCACCGCCCGTAGACCCCGGAGAAGCTCCGATAAACATCAGGATAATCAATGTAAACAACCCAGCGTTTGAAAATTCGCCAATCGCATAAGTTGAAAATCCTGCCGTCCGGGCAGATACACTTTGGAAAAACGCTCCTAGCCACGAAATATTTTCCGTTGCTTTTAGAAGCAGGGTGCCAATTACGAGCAAGGCAACCGTTGTGGTAATAACTACCTTGGAATGCAAACTTAGCTTTCGGAAAGAGCGTTTTTTCAAAATGTCCAGTATGACGAGGAAGCCTAAACCGCCAAAGATGATTAAACCGCAGGTTGTAAGGTTCAGCAGGACATTTGATTGATACGGAATGAGGTTTCTCAAACCGCCCAAGATATCGAAGCCTGAGTTGTTGAAAGCGGCGATAGAATGAAACGCGCTGATTCCAAGCGCCTTTAAGGGAGGATAGTCCTGGACGAATACAATGAAGCTTAGCCCTATCCCCACCAGTTCAAAGCACAATGTCATGAGCAAGACTGCTTTTACTAGACGAACCATGCCCTTGAAGCCGTCTACATTAAAGGCTTCTTTCACCAAGACACGGCCCTTGATTCCAATTTTTTTTCGTGCTGCGATAATCAAGCCCACTCCAATTGAGGTAACACCCAAACCGCCGATCTGTATCAGGGCGGCTACAACTGTTTGCCCGAAAGTTGTAAAATGATCCGCCACGTCAATCGCAATCAAACCAGTTACGCAGACGGCGCTCGTTGAGGTAAACAAGGCGTCAATAAAGCTGACACGCGCTCCGTCCTTTACAGAGACGGGCAGAAGCAACAATCCTGTTCCGAATAGTATGACCAGAGCAAACCCTATTACAATTAGCCTGCCTGGCGGCTGTTTTTTTATTTGGAAGATAAAGTGTTTCATTCTTTTGGCTGGCAATCAGAGATCCAGCTTTGTCATTCCTTTCGTAAAGCTCTATTTTCTATGGTTTATGCGCACTCTTTCATTTTCTCTGACCCGAACGACAGCTTAGGCAACCGGTCGGCAATATATGTACAGATACATCCTATGGGGAAATTCAGATAGTAGGACATGGTTCTCCAAACAACCATGGCGGGGATAATTGTCCCTTCCGAAAAAAAAGAGCGGAAAAACAGAACGAAACTTCCCTCTGCTCCGCCGGAGGCGCCTGGAAGCGGGACAAAGGCACTAACCATGGACACGTATGCCTGCGCTGCCATAATGACGTTAATTGGCTGCTCTAAAAAGCCAAAACTTCGATAAATAAAATACGGAATGGAACAAGTGCAGGCAATTTGCACAATAGTTAAGATGCAGGTCGTCAAGTAGGGCTTCCAGGTCTTCCCGAATAGGTTGGAACTCTCGTGAAATACCGCTAATTCCTGTTTGATTTTTTCATAGCGCTCTTCCGGATGTTTGCATAGATGGAGCTTATGAAAAATCCAAATTCCTTTTCTCAGTATTTTATCTGTTGCTCGCTTGCTGACACAAAATAAATAATCAGAATAATGAATGTACTGTTGCACAGCAGCCCTACCACTGTTAAAAAGAGAAATTGCTCACATTGGTCTGAAAGAAAGGAAGCATCCACACAACCATAACCAACGAATACAGCACCAGAATTATCTGATACACCACTGTTTTCATTGCGATAATGGAACTGGCTGCTCCCGTATCCATACCCAACCGGCGCATAGAATAAATCTGCATTGGCTGCCCGCCTGTGGAAAAGGGAGTGAGAGCGCTGTATAATATTCCCTCCATCCCGATACAAAAGGAGTATCGAAATTTCCATTGCTGATAAATCACCTTGCAAAATATATTCAGAGCGATTCCTTCCAAAAACCATGCTGCTACAGCCACGGCCAAAGCAACCAGCAACCATTCATATCTCATATTTTGCGATATTCGGGCTAACGATGCGATTCCATCTGCGGAAAACAGGAATCCCAACAAAACGCCTGCTGAAAGCACAGCTGTAATAATTCCGAAAAGATTCTTTTTAATTGTACCGAGGAATGCTGGTTTCATGTTCTGTCTTCTGATGTCAACTGTTCTTCATGATTGCACTTTCTACAATATCAGCGATATGTTCACAGGTATCCGCACATTTTTCAAGATAAAGATAAATCTCACGCCATGCAATCACATTGAAGGGATCCTTACATATGCTATGAAGCTCGCGCATACAGTCTATAAACATTCTGTCTACCTCTTCCTCCAAGCTGTTGATACAGACAATATGCTCATGAAGACGCTTAGAACGCTTAAATTCTGGGAATTCCCGCATCAGATTGCAGACCTCTTCGCAACAGCGGATAAGTATATCAACCAATTCCAGAGCGTCTGGCCGAATTTCTGTAATATGGTTGTAGTAAATACGAATTAGAACATCTTCAATTTTGTCTGTAAGATCGTCCAAATTCTGGCTGATTTGCAGGATATCTTCCTGTTCAATCGGCGTGATAAAAGCCTTTGCCAGAGTGTTCAGGAGATCGTGCTTTTTCAGATCCGCCTCATGCTCTATTTTGTGCATTTCATCAAGATACACCGGTAAACTCTCTAAATCAAAGTGTATCATTATTTCCTTCAGAAGTTTGACGGCCTGCCGCGAATGATCTGCACATTCCATAAAATTTTGAAAATAAAATGCGTCCTGTTTTTTTGACATATTTGCCACCTCATACTTTTTGATATGCCTATGTATTTACTTAAAATATCGCAATGAACAATTTCGCCATTGCGAAGCTGATCAGTCCACAGCCTGGGAATGTAAAAATCCATGTCAGCACCATTTCCTTTACAACCCCCAGGTTAATTGCAGAAAGCCGCTTTACAGCCCCCACCCCCATGATGGCGCTTGTCTTGGTATGGGTAGTGGAAACTGGTATGCCGAACAGGCTGGAAATCAAAAGGCAGGCCGTTGCCGCAAGGTCTGCGGAAAAGCCTTGATATTTTTTCAGTTTTACCATATCCATACCAACGGACTTTATAATCTTCTCTCCTCCGACGCTGGTGCCAGCGGCCATAATAACGCTACAAAGCAACATCAGCCAAACCGGTATCGTAATTCCACTGACGTCCTCCTGTCCATTGGAAAAAGCAAGCCCCAGAAATAAAACACCGATAAACTTCTGCCCATCCTGCGCACCATGCATGAAACTCATAGCGGCTGCACCAAAAACCTGAGCGCCGCTGAAAAAGCAGTTTGTTTTTCTGCGGTTCATGGACCCGCAAATCACCGCTACAATCTTGCATATAACCCAACCGGATACAAAGCCAAGGACAAGGCTCAGAACAAGACCGTAAATCACCTTTGCCCATTCTGCCATATTGATGCCAGCTGTACCGTTCTGGATGGCAATCGCAGCGCCGGTAAGTCCCGCAATCAGGCTGTGGCTCTCACTGGTGGGAATCCCAAAATACGACGCACCCACGCTATACACCACAATAGAGAGCAACGCCGCACACAAGGCAATCAGCGCTTCATGGGCATTGCCGCCGAAATCCACCATATTGCTGATAGTAGAAGCCACAGAACTGTTGATTTGGGTCATAACCAGCACCCCAAAAAAATTAAAGGCGGCGCTCATAAGTATAGCGTTCCGAACGTCCATACAGCGTGTTGTCACACAGGTGGCGATGGCATTGGGGGCGTCTGTCCACCCATTCACAAAAATAACGCCCAAGGTAAGCAGCACTGTGATGCAAAGAATCGGGCTTGATGCAATTCCCTCTATAAAAGCTGAAAACGATATATCCATATATTCTCTCCTTAATATAATCTGGTAGTCAAAACCTCCGGCTAAGCCGGAGACTTGATTAGCCCTATGGTCTGCCAAATGATCTTCTTGCCGCTGATTTCTGCTTTTTATTTCGCCCTACTGTATCTACATAATATCCTCTGGCCCAAAAGTGTCGATTCCCATACTTATATTTCAGGTTTGCGTGTCGATCGAAAATCATCAGACTACTTTTTCCTTTCAAAAATCCTACAATCTGCGAAACACTATACTGGGGTGGTATACTCAGCAACATATGAATATGGTCACAACACGCATTTACCTCTATGATCTCTACTCCTTTTTGCTCACACAGCTTTCTTAGGATAGCTCCGATATCTGCTCGCAACTCTTTATAGATTGCTTGCCTACGATATTTAGGTGCTGCAAATACAATACGATATTGACATCTCCATTTCGTATGCTCTAAACTGTTTATGTCTTTCATGCGAAGACCTCCTCGATAGTTTTGGTTAGGTTGGCAGACCTTTTCCTTTACTCTATTGGGGAGTTCTTTTTTGTCCATAGCTATAAGCTCTTTATCCACTGGCTGAGCCAGTGGTTGTTTAAGCAACAGCAAAAAGGGACAGACTCTCAAATTGAGGGTCTGTCCCTTTAACAACCAACATTTGCTAAACCAAATCATGATATAAAAGGCGCTTACTTGGAATAAATAGAGACGCTATTGCTCTCTATGACAGACTCCACCACTTATTCCAACAGAAAGTAGTATACTGGATACATCAAGATAAGTCAACACATTTTTATTTTCTTCCATATAAAGAAACCACTCGCTGGCGAAATGCATTCAAGTTGTGGATGCATTTGGTGTTGAGATGGGTACTGACCACCGCCTGAAATTTTCCGCCGAACAGCCGATCCGCAAATTCTGCTCCGATTTGATGCGCCAGTTCCGGGGAGATTTCTCCGGGAGCAAAACTCTGCACCAGATGGAATCCCTGTACACCTTTTTCCTTATGCCATATCTTTTTAATCTGACACATATCCTCAAAGGCGGAGTCTATGGTACAGCCGATAGCTGACTGGAACAGATCCTGTTCTGACTGGTCTTTATTGAGAGCCTTATCGATCTCCCCTTCCAACGATTCTCTGTTTTCGGCACGGGAAGATTTTTTCTCATCGAGAGCATAGTCGATGGCGTTATCAAGGCGGTGAACGGGGATAACGCTGGTATATACGATAGTGGTTTTCTCCTTGTATTTTGAGGGCTTGAAATTGACCCATTTGGGGCTTCCGTCAATCTATCTATATATCTGCCGAAAACTTTTACAGTTCCGACAACGGAAAAAAAGAGTGGTAAACGCAAAAAAGCGGAGTTCCCAGCCTGAAAAATCAGGTGAAAACTCCGCTTATGCTCATAAAAGTCTTTGTTTTGCTATTTTTGGGAAAAGGCATCTATGGAAAATCACTTTGGATTTTGCGCTCTAAAAAACCCGCAAACCCGCATGAATACTGATAAAAATGGGGTAGACATCTAAAGTGTCTACCCCAGATGGTGGGAGCGGGTGGATTCGCAAGCCGCGCCCTGAAAAACAGTCCGCCGGACTGTTTTTCCCCGCCGGAGGGCGGGACGGGCTGTTCTCATCTCACCCTCTCAAACCACAAAACAAAAAACCCGCCGATCTTCGGCGGGTTTTTCGTTTTGGTGGGAGCGGGTGGATTCGAACCACCGAAGCAATTATGCAACAGATTTACAGTCTGCCCCCATTGGCCGCTCGGGAACACTCCCACATGTTCGCCGCTCTCAACGAGTGCTTGATTATTATAACAAGCATATCCAGAAAATGCAACCCCTTTTTCGAAATTTCTTGAAAAAATTTTTGCGGCACTTTAACATGACAGAAAAGTTACAATTTGTACTTATTTGCGGGCCCGGTTTCTGCTATAATAAAAATCGTTAATCATATTAAGCATTATACAGTAAGCAGAAGGAGGGAGTGCGTCTTATGACCGCCGTATCTGAATATTCCAAGGTAACGCCCGAACTGGAACAGCTGGCCAGCCTGTGCCGGGCGAACAATACCATTGATCCCCAGGATTATGTGCGCTACGACGTAAAGCGCGGCCTGCGTGATCTGAACGGCAACGGCGTGGTGGCCGGCCTGACCGAGATCAGCGAGGTTCACGCCAAGGAAAAGATCAATGGCGAGTCGGTGCCGGTGCCGGGCAAACTGTTCTACCGAGGCTATGCCATCGAGGACATCGTGCACGGCTTTATCGACAGCGGCCGGTTCGGCTTTGAGGAGACCGCCTATCTGCTGATGTTCGGGCAGCTGCCCACCGCCGAACAGCTGGCAGACTTCAACCGGCAGCTGGCGTTTTACCGCACCCTGCCCTCCAACTTTGTGCGGGACGTGATCCTGAAAGCCCCCAGCCAGGACATGATGAACACCCTGGCCCGCAGCGTGCTGACCATGGCCAGCTACGACGACAACCCGGACGACATCAGCCTGCCCAACGTGGTGCGCCAGTGTATCGACCTGCTGGCCATCTTCCCGCTGCTGTCGGTGTACGGGTACCAGGCGTACTCCTACAAAGAGGGCAACAGCCTGTACATCCACGCGCCCCGGCCGGATCTGTCCACCGCGGAGAACATCCTGACCCTGCTGCGGCCGGATTCCTCCTATACCCCGCTGGAAGCCCACATCCTGGACCTGTGCCTGGTACTGCACGCGGAGCACGGCGGCGGCAACAACTCCACCTTTACCACCCATGTGGTCACCAGCTCCGGCACCGACACCTACAGCTGCATGGCCGCGGCCCTGGCCAGCCTGAAGGGCCCCCGCCACGGCGGCGCCAACATCAAGGTTATGCAGATGTTCGAGGATATGAAGCAGTCCCTGCCCGACTGGGCCGACGAGGACGCCATCCGGGACTATCTGACCGGCCTGCTGCACAAGGAGCGCTTCGACAAGAGCGGCCTGATCTACGGCATGGGCCACGCGGTCTACTCCATCAGCGACCCCCGTGCCACCCTGCTGAAAGGCTTTGTGCACAAGCTCTGCGCCGAAAAGGGCATGGAGAAGGAATACGGCCTGTACGCCGCGGTGGAGCGGCTGGCCCCGGAGGTCATCGCCCAGGAGCGCAAGATCTACAAGGGCGTTTCCGCCAACGTGGACTTCTACAGCGGCTTTGTGTATCATATGCTGGGCCTGCCCACCGAGCTGTACACCCCCATGTTCGCGGTGGCCCGTGTGGCCGGCTGGAGCGCCCACCGGCTGGAAGAGCTGATCAACATGGGCAAGATCATCCGCCCCGCCTACGTGTCGGTGCTGCCCCGCCGGGAGTATGTGCCCATCGGCGACCGCGCCTGACCTTTGTTTTTCCTTTTGCCGCGCCCCTTTACCGGGGCGCGGCTTTTCTTTACAAAGGCGGCGGGGCACACTATAATGAATATGTATGAGCTTTTTTGCCGGAATCCCGGCTATCACGGATACAGGAGCGGTTTTGTCCATGAGTTTCAATACCCTGCCCTATCTGGTATTTCTGCCCCTGGCGGCGCTGGCCTGGCTGGCGGCGCCCCGGCCTGCCCGCATCTGGGTACTGCTGGCGGCCAACGGGGTGTTCTACGCCTTTGGCGGCACGCCGGGCCTGGCGGTGTTCCTGGTGCTGGCCGCGCTGCTGGCCTGGGCGGGCGGCCTGGGCATCCAGCGGGGGCGGCATCCCCGCGCCTGGCTGGCCGGTACTCTGCTGGCCTGTGTGGCGCTGCTCTGCTTTTTTAAATATAACCGGTTCTTCCCCGCCCTGGCCGACGGTCTGGCGGCGCTGGGGATGCCGGTTTCCGCCGGCGGCTGGCTGCTGATGCCGCTGGGCATCAGCTACTACACCTTTACTGCCGTGAGCTATCTGGTGGATGTGTACCGCAAGAAAATCCCCGCCGAGGGCAATTTTCTCTACCTGCTGGCTTTTACCAGTCTGTTTGCCACCGTGACCGCCGGGCCCATCTGCCGGGCGGGCGACATTCTGCCCCAGCTGCACGCCCCCGCCCGCTTTGAGGAGGGCCGGGTGGTGAACGGCCTGCAGGTGATGCTGGTGGGCTACTTCAAGAAAATCGCCGTGGCGGACATGCTGTTCAAGTTTGTGGACACCGTTTACGGCAACCTGCCCGCCTATTCCGGCCTGACCCTGACCCTGGCGGCGCTGGGGTACGGGGTGTATCTGTACGCGGATTTTTCCGGCTATTCGGACATTGCCCGGGGCAGCGCCCTGATCCTGGGGCTGCGCCTGCCGGAGAACTTCCGGGTTCCCTACTGCGCCGCGGGCCTGGGCGAATTCTGGGACCGCTGGCACATCAGCCTGTCCAGCTGGCTGAAAGACTACATCTACATCCCGCTGGGCGGCAGCCGCAAGGGCGCGGTGCGCCGGGTGCTGAACGTGCTGGCGGTGTTCGTCGTCAGCGGGCTGTGGCACGGCGTGGGCCTGAGCTTTCTGTTCTGGGGCCTGCTGCACGGGGTGGGCCGTGTGTTTGAGGTGCTCACCGGGCTGGGCCGCCGCCGTACCACCGGGCCGGTGCGCTGGCTGCATGTGGCGCTGACCTTTGTGTATGTGAACGTCTGCTGGGTGTTCTTCCGCTGTGAAAACCTGGCCGACGCCTTTTATGTACTCACCGCCCAGTTTGCGGGCGGCGATGTGATCGCCCAGTGCCGCGCGGCAGTGGCGGCGGGCTTTGACGCCACCCCCCTGCTCATGCTGGGGTACGGGGCATTCTGCGTGCTGGCGGTATGTCTGCTGACCGCCTGGGACGCCTGGCGTGTGCGGGGCCTTGCCGGCGGCGGAGCGGAGATCGCCTTTGCCCGGCTGGGCACGGCGCGCCGCTGGGTGCTGTACTACCTGTTCCTGGCGTTTATCTTTGCGGCCTTTCTTATGCAGAACGGCTATCTCGTGGGCAGCGCCAGCTTTGCCTACGGCGGATTTTAAGGAGGGCGCGGCATGAGAAAACTGCTTGGCAGGCTGTGCCTGTTTCTGCTGCCGGTGGCGCTGTACCTGGCGCTGTTCGTAGCCTTTGAGCCTTACAACTACTTTGGCCTGCGCGCCGGCGCCACCGACACCAACCAGCCCATCTACCGGGTGCGCAGCTATCTGCAGCAGCCGGAAAACGTGATCTTTCTGGGGGATTCCCGGATGGCCCACCTGGATATGGAACTGGCCGGGGAGATCCTGGGCACCCCCTGCTCCAACCTGGCTTTCGGCGGCGCCAGCGAACAGGAGATGATCGACCTGTTCTGGTTTGCCGCCGAGGAGAACCCCAACCTGGAGCGGGTGTATCTGGAAGTCAGCTTCTACACCATGAACCGGTACTACGACAAGGACCGGGCGGGCAACATCCGCACGGTGGCGGAAAACCCGCTGGCCTATATGCTGAACCTGAGCTACAACCTGGAGATGCTGGCCAACCTGAAAAACACCCTGACCGGCGCCGCCCCGGTGGCCGGTGACACCGAGACCGCTACCTACACCCCGGCGGACTATCAGGACGAAGGCGGCAATCCCCTGCCCTACCGGCGGCAGCTGATCGACTACGCCGCCACCATCTACGGGGTGGTGACGAGCGGGGCGGATATGCCCGCGGACCCGGCCGAGGCGGTGGCCTATATGACCGACCCGGCCAATATCGAATTGCGGCAGTGGGAGGTCAACACCGAGCAGCTGGAACGGCTGAAAGAGGTGGCCGCCTGGTGTAAGGAAAACGGGGTGGAACTGGTGTTCGTGGCCCCGCCGGTGGAGGAGAGCATCACCGACTGTGTGCTGGAACCGCTGGGCATCGGGGAAGAATTCGCCGCGGTGCTGGACGAGCTGCGGGCCACCGGTACGCCGGTGCTGGACTACGAGCTGGGCGGCGGGCACGGCCTGCGGGAGGACCAGTTCTTTGACGGGTTCCACATCGACACGGTGTACGGCCTGCCCCAATACACCGCCACCCTGCTGGCGGACGCAAACGCCGCGCTGGGCGGCAACGGATAAAAGGAGGCGCGGCGCATGGCGCTGGATTTTCTGATTTTGTACGAGCACACGGTGCGGGAATACGAGAGCGACCTGCTGCTCAAACTGGAACTGGAACGGCGGGGCTACAAGGTGGCCATCCGCCAGCTGCTGGACCGGAAAAAGCCCAGCCTGTTCACCTGGAACAAGCCCCGGGTGCTGGTGAGCAGCTGCATGTACGACAACGAGGCCATCAACAGCCACGTGTACAACAACATCGGCCGGTGCGACCGGATCGTGAACCTGCACTGGGAGCAGATGCTCAGCGACACCCAGGAAGAGGGCGACTGGTTCAACATGAACGGCAACGCCAAAAAGTGCGTGCAGACCTGCTGGGGCCGCCGCACCGCCGACCGGCTGATTGCCCACGGCATGGAGCCGAAAAACACCCCGGTGACCGGCGCGGTGATGATGGATTTTCTGCGCCCGGAATTTGACGGCTATTTCAAAAGCAAGGCCCAGCTGTGCGCCGAGCACGGCCTGGACCCGAACAAACAGCTGCATCTGTATATCTCCAGCTTCGGCTATGCCAGCATGACCGAGCAGGAGGTCAGAGAACTGAGCGAGATGGCGGGCACCGACTTCACCGGCTTTGCCGCCACCAACCGGGTGAGCATGGCCCAGACGCTGGACTGGTTTGACCGGTATCTGGCCGACCACCCGGAGGTGGAGCTGGTCTACCGGCGGCATCCCAGCGAGTGGAACAGCCCGGCCCTGGCCGAACTGGCCGCCCGGCGGCCCAACTTCCATGTGATCTTCGCGGACAGCGTAAAGCAGTGGATCGTGGCGGCGGACTCCATCAGCATCTGGATGAGCACCGCCATCGCGGAGGTGTACATGGCGGGCAAGAGCTGCCACATCCTGCGCCCGGTGCCCATCGAGCACGAGTACGACCCGGTGATCTACGCGGGGGCGAAGTATATCACCGATTACGAGGGCTTCTGTGCCGCCATGGGGGAGGAAGACCCGCCTTTCCCCATTGCCCGGGAAATCATCGAGGGGTACTTTGACCCCAGCGCCACCCCCGCCTACAAGCGGATGGCCGATCTGCTGGAACAGGTATACAAAGAGCCGCCCCGGGATCATCCCATGGGCGAGGGCTTTACCCCCCATTTCAACTGGCTGAAATTCTTTGCGCTGTGGGGGGTGCACATCCTGTTTGCGCTGCGTCTGCCGCCCCAAAAGGTGTTCTTCTTCCACAAGGGGCTGGCGGATTTTGCCCAGCGCATCTACGACTATGTGGAAAAGGCCTACATCCCCAAAAATCAGATCCGGGCGATGGAAGACCGCATCCGCCCCTTTGTGAGGTGACGGGATGAACAGTCAGCTTCAAAGAAACCTTGTTTTCAACACGGCGGGCAGCCTGCTGTTCTATGTGTGCCAGGCGGTGATGAACCTGCTGGTCACCGCGCTGGCGGGGGTGGAGGCCAACGGCCTGCTGGCCACCGCCATGACCATCGCCAACGTGGCCCTGAGCGCCGCCAGCTTCGGCATGCGCACCTTCCAGGTAAGCGATCTGCGCGGCCAGTACGCCGACCGCACCTATCTGCTCAGCCGCTACCTGACGGTGGCGCTGGCCTGGACAGGCTGCATGGCCTTTGCCTTTGTGAACACCTATTCCGCCCAGCAGCGGTGGGTCATCTTCCTGTATGCCGGGTACCGGCTGGTGGAAAGCTGGTCCGACGTGTGGCACGCCTACCTGCAAAAGGCCGAGCGGATGGACATTGTGGGCATCAGCTTCGGGGTGCGGGGCCTGCTTACCGCCGGCACGGTGGTGGCGGGGCTGCTGCTGACCCATGACCTCATTATCACCCTGGCGGTGCTGCTGGTGCTCAACGCCGGGTATGTGCTGGCGGTGGATATCCCGCTGGCCCGCCGCCGGGCGGACCTGAAAAGCCGGGAGGGCGGCAGCGTGGCGTCGCTGCTCTGGCAGTGCCTGCCGCTGGCGGTGTATGCCAGCATCAACACCAGCATCGGTTCGGTGCCCCGGTACTTCTGCGAGCGCATTCTGGGCAGCGTGGCGCTGAACTATTTTGCCAATGTATTCCTGCCGGTGATGCTCTTACAGGTGGCGGCGGTGTATCTGTTTGTGCCCTTCATCACCACCTTTGCCCGGCTGTGGAACGACCGGGACGCCGCGGGCTGGCGCAAGGCGCTGCGCCTGGGCACACTGGCGCTGGCGGCGCTGTGGGCCGCGGGCGCCGCCGGGGTGGCCCTGCTGGGCCGCTGGGGGCTGAACCTGCTGTATCCCAGCACCCCGGAGATCCTGCAATATACCGGCCTTTTGCAGCCGCTGGTGATCTGCGCTGTGCTCACGGTGGCCTCTACCGTGCTGTGCAACCTGCTCACCATTGCCCGGGCCATGGGGGCCCTGATCGCCGGCAACCTGATCGGCCTGGCGGCGGCGCTGATCGCCAGCCCGCTGCTGATCCCCGCCCTGGGGCTGTGGGGCACCGCTTTGGCCACCATGGCGGGCCTGGGCGCCCAGGCGGTTTCGCTGGGCATCTTTTTGTGGATGGCCGGGCGGCGGCAGTTTGTCTGACAGTTCCGCTTTTTTGCAAAACGCTGGAAGAACGCATCACACCATGGTATAATACCAATGACAACGCGGCCCGCGCGCCGCTGCAAGGAGGGAAATCTGCGGAATGAAATACTGCAAGAAGTGCACCATGCCGGACACCCGGCCCGGCATCACCTTTGACGAAGAGGGCGTGTGCAGCGCCTGCCGCCATTACGAGAGCCGTTCCAAGGTAGACTGGGACGCCCGCTGGAAAGAATTTGAAGCCCTGTGCGACAAGTACCGCGG
This sequence comes from Gemmiger sp. An120, assembly GCF_002160955.1. GTDB lineage: Bacteria > Bacillota > Clostridia > Oscillospirales > Ruminococcaceae > Gemmiger_A > Gemmiger_A avium. The sequence continues at coordinate 11,171 of NZ_NFLN01000029.1, read as the reverse complement.
CTGCAACGGCCCCGGCGGCTACGACTGCGCCGTGGCGGTAAGCGGCGGCAAGGACAGCCACTTCCAGGTGTATATCCTGAAAGAGGTCATGAAGATGAACCCGATCCTCTTCAGCGTGGAGGACAACTTCCCCATGACCGAGGCGGGCAAGCACAACCTGAAGAACATCTCCGAGGCGTTCGGCTGCACCATCATCAGCTGCAAGCCCAACATCAAGGCCCAGAAGACCCTGATGCGCGCCTTCTTTGAGAAGTACGGCAAGCCCACCTGGTATGTGGACCGGCTGATCTACACCTTCCCCCTGCACATGGCGCTCAAGTTCAACACCCCGCTGCTCTGCTACGGGGAGAACGTCAGCTTTGAGTACGGCGGCAACGCCGATGAGGAGACCTACTCCGCCCGGGATCAGATCGAAAACGGTGTGGCCGTGGGCTTCCCCACCGAGGAGCTGCTGAGCTACGGCGTAAGCGAGAACGACCTGGCCCTGACCAAGGCCCCCACCGCCGAAGAGCTGGCCCGTCTGGACCCGTTCTATCTGAGCTACTTCCTGCCCTGGAACAGCTACAAGAACTACCAGCTGGCCAAGAGCCGCGGCTTCCACGACCTGACCCACGAGTGGGACCGCACCCACCACGCCGAAAACTTTGACCAGATCGACAGCCGGGCCTACCTGGTGCACAGCTGGCTGAAGTATCCCAAGTTCGGCCACGCCGCCGCCACCGACTACACCGCCCGGTACATCCGCTACGGCATGATGACCCGGGAAGAAGCCATCCCTGTGATCAAGGAGCGGGACGGTGCGCTGGACCCCTTGTGCGTGCGGGATTTCTGCGAGTTCTGCGGCTACTCCGAGTCCGAGTTCTGGGCCATCCTGGACAAGTTCTACAACCGGGACCTGTTCGAAAAGGACGCCTACGGCCGCTGGGTGCTGAAACACCCCATCTGGGAAGAAAACAAGTAAATTTTGTTTGCGCCCCTGCCCTGTGCGGGGGCGTTTTTTGGCTTCACAGCGCGGTTTTTCGCCCTTTTGCGCAAAAAGGGCTTGACAACCGCCGCCCGCGAGGCTATCATAATGGCATATTCCAAATCGGCAGAGAAGGAAAGAGTACGCTTTCGGCATTGGCCTTTACAGAGAGCCCGGCGGGTGGAAACGGGCAGGGTACAGGAAGCAGAAGATGGTTCCGGAGCCGCGCGGGCGAAAGGCAGGAGTCTCAAGCTTGCGACGGGTGCGCCCGTTATCGCGCCAGGCTGTAACCGGTACATTTCCGGCGCAGCTGCCAAGGCCGTTTTCCCCGCGAGGGGGCGGTGAACCAGGGTGGTACCACGGGGTTTTTCTATCCTCGTCCTTGTATTCGTTTACAGGGACGGGGATTTTTTTATTGCCGTTTTACGGCGCGGGAGGAGCAGTACCATGATCGAGATCGAACATCTGAGCAAGGTGTTTCAGGACAAAAACGGCCGGGTAGTGGCGCTGGAGGACGTGTCCGCCACCATCCGGGACGGGGATATCTTCGGCATTATCGGCATGAGCGGCGCGGGCAAAAGCACCCTGCTGCGCTGCCTGTGCCTGCTGGAAACGCCCACCGAGGGCCGCATCCTGCTGGACGGCAAGGACCTGTCCGCGCTGCGGGGCGAGGAACTGCGCACCGCCCGCCGCCGGATGGGGGTAGTGTTCCAGGGCTACAACCTGTTGATGCAGAAGACCGTGGCCGAGAACGTGGCGTTTCCCTTGAAGCTGGACAAATACGACAAGGCCGCCGTGGCCGCCCGGGTGACCGAGCTGCTGGAACTGGTGGGCCTGGCCGACAAGGCCCAGAGCTATCCCAGCCAGCTGTCCGGCGGGCAGAAGCAGCGGGTGGCGCTGGCCCGGGCGCTGGCCAGCAATCCCGGCGTGCTGCTGTGCGACGAGCCCACCAGCGCCCTGGACCCGCTGACCACCCAGAGCGTTCTGGAACTGCTGCAGAACATCAACAAAAAGCTGGGTGTGACCATCGTGATCATCACCCACGAGCTGAGCGTGGTGCAGCGCATCTGCAACCGGATGGTGGTTATCGACGAGAGCCACTTTGTGGAGCAGGGCGACACCGCCGCCATCTTTGAGAATCCCCAAAGCAGCATCGCCCGGCTTCTGCTGGGCAAAAAGGAGGACTGAGCCATGCAGGCGTTTATCGAAGAATACGGATTGCTGCTGCTGGGCGGCGTGGGCGAGACTTTGTTCATGACCCTGGTGCCCACCCTGTTCGCCTATGTTCTGGGCCTGCCCATGGGCGTGCTGCTGACCATCACCAAGCCCGGCGGCATCGCCGAGGCCCCCCGCTTCAACGCGGTGTTCGGCTGGCTGGTGAACATCCTGCGCAGCCTGCCCTTCATGATCCTGATGATCTTCATCATTCCCCTCACCCGGTTCATCGCCGGCACCTCCATCGGGGCCACCGCCGCCTGCGTGCCCCTGACCATCGCCGCGGCCCCCTTTGTGGCCCGCATGGTGGAGCAGAGCCTGGAAGAGATCGACCGGGGCACCGTGGAGGCTGCCCGCTGCATGGGCGCCACCAACTGGCAGATCGTGACGAGGGTGCTGCTGGTGGAAAGCGTGCCCAGCCTGCTGCGGGGGTTGTCCATCAGCACCATCACCATTCTGGGCTACACCGCCATCACCGGCGCGGTGGGCGCGGGCGGGCTTGGCAACATCGCTTTCCGCTTCGGCTACCAGCGCTACCAGAAAGACCTGATGTATGTGACGGTGGTGCTGCTGATTCTGCTGGTCTGCCTGATTCAGGGCGTGTTCAACCTGATCGCCCGCCGCGCCGACAAGCGCAGCCGCTGAGTTTGCTCAAAACCGCGGCCCGGCCGCGGTGGCGATATCGAAAGCTGTGCCGGTACGGGACGGCCGCCCGGCCCCGCACACTTTCGCCAACCAAGAGAGAGATAGAGGAGTGTTATTATGAAAAAACTGTTGAGCCTTGCGCTGGTGCTGGTACTGGCGCTGAGCCTGGCCGCCTGCGGCGGCAATTCCGCCGGTTACAAGATCGGTATTCCCAACGACGCCACCAACGGCGGCCGCGCGCTGATGCTGCTGCAGGATCTGGGCATCCTGACCCTGACCGAGGGCGCGGGCCTGTCCGCCACCGAGAACGACATCGCCGAGAATCCCTACAACGTGGAGATCGTGCCGCTGGAGGCCGCCAACCTGCCCATCAGCCTGCCGGACCTGGACTTTGCGGTGATCAACGGCAACTACGCCTCCGGCGCGGGCATCGGTGACAAGGTGCTGGTGACCGAGGACGCCGAGAGCGTGGCCGCCCAGACCTACGGCAACGTGCTCTGCGTCAAGGAGGGCAACGAGAATGACCCCGCTGTGCAGGCGCTGCTGGCGGTGCTGATGAGCGAAGAGGTGCAGAACTGGATCGCCGACAGCTACAACGGCGTGGTGATGCCCATGGGCGCCCAGGATCTGGAGATCCCCGAGATCGCCGAGCCGGTGAGCCTGAATGTGGGCGCGTCCCCCAGCCCCCATGCGGAGATCCTGGAGTATGTGAAGCCCATCCTGGCCGAGCACAACGTGGAGCTGACCATCACCGAGTTTGACGACTACGTAATGCCCAACACCAGCCTGGAGGACGGCAGCATCGACGCCAACTACTTCCAGCATCAGCCCTATCTGGATGACTTCAATGCCGAGAACGGCACCCACATCGTAAGCGTGGGCACCATCCACTACGAGCCCATGGGCGTATACCCGGGCAAGAGCGACAGCCTGGACGTATTCTCCAAGTAAAGCCGAAAGCCCCGCAGCCAGTGCTGCGGGGCTTTTTTGTCGGATTTGGCCGCCCGGCCCATTGACGAGCCGGGTACTTAGATATAAGGTATAAAATGGATAACAGGCGCCGGGGCTTTCTGCTTCGGCGCCTGTGCCGCTCATGCGGTCAAATTAACACGTTACAGACAGAAAGAGAGGATGCGGCCAATGGCGCGACGGAAAGCCGGGGCGGCCCGGGACGGGCTGAACATCATCCTGGTAGGCTGCGGCAAGGTGGGCGTTTCCCTGGTGGAAAAGCTCAGCCAGGAGGGGCACAATATTACGGTGGTGGACCGGCAGGCCGCGGCGGTAAGCGCGGTTACCGACCTGTACGACGTGAGCGGTGTGGTGGGCAACGGGGCCAGCTACCGGGTGCAGCAGGAGGCCGGCATCGACGAAGCCGATATTCTGATTTCGGTAACCGCCTCGGACGAGCTGAACCTGCTGTGCTGCACGGTGGCCAAAAAGGCCGGCAACTGCGCCACCATCGCCCGGGTGCGCACCCCGGATTACAGCGAGGACGCGGATTATCTGAAAGAGAAACTGGGTCTGGCCATGGTGATCAACCCGGAGCGGGAGGCCGCGCTGGCCATTGCCCGGCTGCTCTGCCTGCCCACCGCGCTGAGCGTGACCAGCTTTGCCGGCGGCCATGCCGAGATGGTGCGGATCCGCATTCCCCAGGGCAGCAAGCTGGACGGACGGTACCTGCGCCAGCTGGGCAAGGAACTGGCCGGACCGGTGCTGGTCTGCGCGGTGGAGCGCAGCGGCCAGGTATACATTCCGGACGGCGGGTTCCAGCTGGCCAGCGGCGACGCGCTGACCTTTATCTGCCCCTCCCGGGACTCCAAGCAGTTTCTGGGCCGGATGGGCTTTGAGACCCATCAGGCGCACAACGCGCTGCTGATCGGCGGCAGCAAGGCGGCCTATTACCTGGCCCGGCGGCTGCTGGCGGTGGGGGTGCAGGTGCGGATCATCGAGGCGGACATGGCCCGCTGCGGGAACTGGCGCTGCGGGATCATATGCTGATCGCCTGCCTGTTCCGCAATGGGCGCACCCTGATCCCCGGCGGCGACGACTGCATCCACGCCGGGGACCGGATCATCGTGGTGACCACCCATACCGGCCTGCGGGAACTGGCCGAGATCCTGGCATAAGGGGGGCGGCACAGCGATGAATCTTGCGATGATCCGGCATGTGCTGGGCTGGACCCTGGGCATTGAGGGGGCGTTCATGGCGCTGCCTTGCCTGGTGGCGCTGGTTTACGGCGAGGCGGCAGGCTGGTGGTTTGTGCCGGTGGCGCTGGGCATGGAGGAGGTACGGCTGTACTTTATTATCGTGCTGGCATCCATTTCGGTGATCGTGTTCCAGCTGTGCGCGGACGGGGCGGCTTTTGGCAAAACCCTGCGGGACGCGGCGTTTCAGGTGGCATCGATCATCACCACCACCGGATTTACCACGGTGGATTTCAACCAGTGGCCGCAGACCTCCCGCAGCGTACTGGTGATTCTGATGTTCATCGGCGCCTGCGCAGGCAGCACCGGCGGCGGCATCAAGGTGTCCCGCATCAGCATCCTGTGCAAGACCATGTTCAAGGAGCTGCACAGCTACGTAATGCCCAAGAGCGTGCGCAAGGTGAAACTGGACGGCAAACCCCTGAACCACGAGGTGGTGCGCGGGGTGAACGTGTTCCTGGTAAGCTATTTGCTGGTGTTCACCCTGTCGGTGCTGCTGATCAGCCTGGACGGCGCGGATATGGTAACGAGCTTTACGGCGGTGGCCGCCACCTTCAACAACATCGGCCCCGGCCTGGAACTGGTGGGGCCCACCGGAAACTTCGGGCATTTCAGCCCCTTTACCAAGGCGGTGCTGTGTTTTGACATGCTGGCCGGGCGGCTGGAGCTGTTCCCGGTGCTGCTGCTGTTCTACCCCGCTACCTGGAAAGGCGCGTTTCACCGCACCCGCCGCGCGGCGGCGTGATTCAACAATACAGAAAGGCCGGTGCGTATCCGCTTGGATACGCACCGGCCTTATTTCGTATTTTTACCGCCCGGGGCAGAGGCGGAAAGCCAGTACCTGCTCGCCCTCGGCGCTGATCCGCCAGGGCGGCTGCACGTCCGCGCCCCAGGTATTGATGCCGCCCACACCGCGCATGGCGCCGTACACCGACACCACCGTGCGGGCCGAGGGGGGCAGTTCCTCCTGATGCCAGGCTTCTTCCAGCTGGCCGGGGGTATGGGGCACAGCCGAGAAGGTGAACGCCTCATGCTCCATGGCCAGTTCCAGCCGGCCCGCATCGGCCAGGCCGGGGGTCAGCCGGTGCAGCACCGCCCGCACCGTATCCACGTGGCAGCCGTATTCCTGCGGCACCAGGTACGCCGCCTGGGCCGGGACCTCGCTGTGCAGCCCGAACACCCCGCCCTTGTACCGGTCGGGATAGGTCTCGCCGCTCAGGCCCTGCCAGTCCACCCGGTCCACCGGGGCCGGGGTGGCAAACCGCAGGCCGAAGCAGGGCAGCTCCGGCAGGCCCGGCGCGCCGCGGAAGGCCGCCCGCACCTGGATCTCGCCCAGCCGGTTTACCGTGTAGCAGACCTCTGCCGCCGCCTGCGGCACTGCCGGCAGGGTGAACTTGTACCGGATGGTGGCCGCGTCCGCCTCCGCGTGCAGGATCTCCCAGCCGCTGCAGCGCAGATACTGGTCGGCCGCACGCCAGACGGCGCTCTTCTGCGGGAATCCGCAGCCGATATCGTTCTCGGTGGGGGCGCGCCACAGCGCCGGGCGCGGTGCCCGGAACATCCATTCCACCCCTTTGTACCGCAGGCTCACCGGCCCGCCCTCCTGGTAGGAGAACAGCGCCGAGAAGTCCTTGCCGTACACGCCCAGGTTGCCGTCGCCCCGAGCGATGCGCAGCGCAGGGGCCGCGCCGGCTTTCATAGCGGCGGCCTTGCGCTCCTCATTCAGTTCCTTTTCCGCCAGCTGCCGGGCCCGGGCGTTGGCCTCGTCCTGCTGCCGGCGCGTTGCCTCGTCCGCGTACCAGTAGCGCACCTCCTGCATGGCGGGCTTTTCCCGCCCGTCCGCAAACAGGATGCCGTTGGCACTGAAGTTGTAGTCGCTGGGCCGGTCGCCGAAATCGCCGCCGTAGCCCAGCACACGCCGCCCCAGCGGGTCGGTGCGCCAGAGGGCCTGATCCTTGAAGTCCCAGATAAAGCCGCCCTGATACTGGGCAAACTCATCCTGCAGCTGAATATACTCCTCCATGCCGCCCAGCGAGTTGCCCATATCGTGCATGTACTCACACAGCAGCATGGGTTTCGGATTGGGGCCGCTCAGATACTCCCGGATCTCCTCCGGGGTGGCGTACATCCGGCTTTCCATGTCGCTGATATCCTCAAACGCCCGGTTCTGGAACACCCCTTCGTAGTGTACCAGACGGCTGTCGTCCTGGTTGCGGAAGAACTCCGCCATAGCCCGGATGCAGGTGCCCGCGTAGCTCTCGTTGCCGCAGGACCAGAACAGGATGCTGGGATGGTTCTTGTCCCGCTCAAACATCGAGCGGGCCCGGTCCACCACGCAGCCCTCCCACTCCGGAAAGCAGCCCGGCACATTCCACTCCGGATCAACACGGCCCAGCTTATTCCAGGAACCGTGGCTCTCCAGGTTGGTTTCGTCCATCAGGTAGATGCCCGCCTCGTCGCACAGCTCGTACCACAGGCTCTGGTTGGGGTAATGGCAGGTGCGCACCGCGTTGACGCCCGCGTCCAGCACCGCCCGCAGGTCCCGGCGCATATCCTCCTCGTTGATGGCGCGGCCCTTCTCGGCGCTCCACTCATGCCGGTTGACGCCTTTCAGGATCAGCCGTTCCCCGTTCAGCACCATGACCCCGTTCTCGATGCCAAACCGCCGGAAGCCGGTACGGGCAGGCACCGTCTCCTGCTCTTTGCCGGCCGCGTCGGACAGGGTCAGGGTCACCGGATACAGGCAGGGATCGCCGTGCCGCCAGGGCCGCACCGGGCCCAGCGCCAGCGGGCCGGCCTCCAGAGCCCCGTCCTCGCCGGGGGTCAGGGTCAGCGGACCGTCAAACAGCGGCTGTCCCTCGGGCGAATCCACCCGGCACTGCACCCGGCACTGGGTGGGGTCGGTCACCGGGCCCTGCCACACAGCGCTCAGCTTCAGCCGCATCCGCAGGCTGCCGGTGCCGTCCGCCTCCAGCGTGGGGCGCAGCCACAGATCTTCCAGATGCAGCGCCGGTTTCGCGTACAGGTACACCGACCGGAACAGCCCCGAGAACCGGAAGAAATCCTGGTCCTCGATCCAGGCGGCGCTGCTGCGCTTGTATACCTCCACACACAGGCGGTTGCCCCGCTCCCGGATATAGGGGGTCAGGTCAAAGTCGGAGGGGGTGAAGCTGTCCTCCGCGTAGCCCACAAACTGGCCGTTGAGCCAGACGTAGATGGCCTGCTCCGCGCCCTGGAACGAGATGCAAACCCGCTTGCCCCGCAGCGGCTCGTCCAGATCAAAGTACCGCACGTAGCTGCCCACCGGGTCGTCGTTCCAGTCGATGCGGGGCGGACGCAGCTCGGCCACGCCGTCCCAGGGATAGATGGTATTGGTATAATGTACCTGGCTGTAGCCCTGCAGTTCGATATGGCCCGGCACCCGGATCATGCCGAAGTTGGACAGGTCGTAATCTTCCCGCCAGAAGTCTTCCGGGCGGTCGGCGGGGCGGGGGCTCCAGGCAAAGCGCCAGGGCCCGTCCAGGCTCTGCCGCAGATCCTGGCCCTGGTGGTACCAGATATGATCGGAGTGAGCGTCCAGCCGGTTTACCTGCCAGACGGTGGGATCTTCCAGCCAATGGAGATCGGGGCGCATAGGATACCTCCTGTCGGGCGGCGGATATCCGCCGCCGGAAATTTGTTGGGTTTATTATACCATGAAGCGGCCGGGAAAGGATAGCCTTGCCGCATCTTTTCCCCCATTGTTTGACAAGCGCGGGCCGGGGCGGCTATAATGGGCGTACCGGGCGCACAGAGCCCGAAAAACAACGACAAAAGCGAGGTGCAGGCCATGGAAGAACTGCTGCAATCACAGCCCCCGATGCGGGTGATTTTGCTGGGGCTGGACCAGGGCCTTTTTGACGCGCAGCGCAGCATGGACGAGCTGAGCGCATTGTGCGAGGCAGGCGGCCGGGAGGCGGTGGCCTGCCTGATTCAGAAAAAGGACGCGCCCGAACCGGGCACCGTACTGGGCGAGGGCAAGCTGGCCGAGGCGAAGCTGTACTGCCAGAACCTGCAGGCCGAGCAGGCGATCTTTGACGGAGAGCTGACCGGCAGCCAGATCCGCAATCTGAGTGAGCTGCTGGAGGTGGAGGTCATCGACCGCACCATGCTCATTCTGGAGATTTTCCGCAGCCGGGCGGTGACCAACGAGGGCAAGCTGCAGACCGAACTGGCCCTGCTGCGCTACCGGCTGCCCCGGCTGCAGGGGCTGGGCCAGTCGCTGAGCCGCCAGGGCGGCGGCGGTGGCGGCGGCGCGGGCGCCCGGCGCGGCGCGGGCGAAAGCAAGCTGGAATACGACCGCCGGCACATCCACGGCCGTATCCAGGCGCTGGAGATCCGGCTGAAAGAGATGGAAAAGCGCCGGGGCGAAAACCGGCGCACCCGGCAAAAAAGCGGGGTGCCGGTGATCAGCCTGGTGGGCTACACCAACGTGGGCAAAAGCAGCCTGATGAACGCCTTGTGCGGCAGCGAGCAGGCCGCCGCGGCGGACATGCTGTTTGCCACCCTGGACCCCACTGCCCGCAAGCTGACCCTGCCCAGCGGGCTGGGGGTCATCCTGGTGGACACGGTCGGGTTTGTGAGCCGCCTGCCCCACAAGCTGGTGGAGGCCTTCCGCAGCACGCTGGAGGAAGCGGCTTTTTCCGACGTGATCGTGAAGGTGGCCGACGCCGCCGACCCGGAACGGGAAACCCAGCTGGCGGTGACCGACGAGGTGCTGTCGGGCCTGGGCTGCGGTGGGATCCCCCAGCTGACCGTGTACAACAAGTGCGACAAGACCGGGGCGCTGGCCTTTGACCCGGATATTCTGCTGACCAGCGCCCGCACCGGCCAGGGCCTGCCCGAACTGCTGGCAGCGCTGGACAAGGCGCTGGGCGACCGGGTGCGCCCGGTAAAGCTGCTGCTGCCCTACAACAAGCTGGGCCTGGCGGATGCCCTGCGGGCCCGGGGCAGCGTGACCGCCGAGGAATACCGGGATACCGGCCTGTATCTGGAGGGCATGTGCCCCACCGAGGAGCTGCACCGGTATGAGCCGTATCTGCTGAACTGACGAAAAACGAGGTACAGGGCTGCACCCCCTGTACCTCGCTTTTTATTTTTTCACTGCCCTTTCTACGCCCTGAAAACGCACGCAAAAAGGCCCGCCTGTCGGCGGGCCTTTTTGCATAGAGGGGTGGGAAAGTATATAGATGGGAATATCTGATTGACAACTATGATTATACCAAAACCGCTTACGATGTCAAACAGGTTTGCGGTGTTCCGCTTTCTTTTTCTGCTTTACTTTTCCGGTAAAAGTTCATATAATAAACCCAGAGGATGTTTTTCGGGGGCGGGCTTTCTTTTGTGTTCTTTTTGTGAAAGAATCCTTTATTAAAGCAGGATTTGCACAAAATTCCGCCCCTGTTGAAAGGAGTTTTGTATGGATCAGTTGGACCGTCGCATCCTGGCGCTGCTGTGCGAAAACGCCCGGATGCCGGTAAAGGATATTGCCCATCAGGTATCGCTGACCAGCCCGGCGGTGAGCAGCCGTATCCGCAAAATGGAGCGGGACGGGATCATTGCCCGGTACACGGTGGTGATGAACCCGCAGGACAAAAATGTGATCAACGCCCTGATCAGCGTGGCCACCCTGCCCGCCCAGCGGGACGCCCTGACCAGTGCCCTGCAACAGGAACCCCAGGTGCAGAAATGTTTCCATGTAACCGGCAGCCACAGCTATATCGTCAAGGTATGCTGCCCGGATATGTCCGCGCTGGAGCACCTGATCACCCAGCTGCAGACCTACGGCCAGACCAGCACCCAGATCATCCTGTCCACCCCGGTGGACCGTCAGGTCCGCGGCTATATCAAGGAGGTATGAGATCATGACTGAATATTGCCCGCAGTGCGGCGCTCCCCTGCCGGAAAACTGCCTGTTCTGCCCCAGCTGCGGCGCGTCCTGCGCCCAGCCTTCCCAGCCGGAACCCCAGCCCGCAGAGCCGGTTCTGCCGGCCGGGGAACCCGTGCAGGCGGACGCCCCCGCGGAGGTGTCCGCCGAGGATACGGCTTCGCCCGCCGGAGACCCCGCCCCGGAAACCGCCCAGCCTGACGACGGCGGCCAGACC
>NZ_NFLN01000028.1 GCF_002160955.1 Gemmiger sp. An120 | reverse complement strand
GAGCCCGCAGATGTCCCGTCATGCAGCGAAGGGATGAGAAGGAGAGCGGTGGCCCGGGCAGAGCCCGGGGTGCCCGGAGGGCATTTATCCCGCACTCCGGAACAGCCCGCAGCGGGCGCGGAGAAAAACATAAAAAGGAGGATGAAACCAGATGGCAGATATTATCTTTTCCAAGGGCAGCGGCCTGAACGACAGCGTCTATGGCAAAAGCCAGGAGCCGATCCGGGCCGTGATCCAGAAGAGCGTGGAGAGCTTTGAGAGGGCCTCCATGATCGACAAGGTGTTCTACATGGACACCAGCCGCAACTTTGCGGAGAAGTACACCAGTGAAACCGCTCTGGGCGATTTCGAGGACGTGGGCGAGAACGGCGCCTATCCCAAGACCGGCATGCGGGAAGGCTACAGCAAGGTGATCGAGCCCACCACCTGGAAGTCCAGCTTTGAGGTGACCCAGGAGATGGTGGAGGATGCCAAGTACGGCAAGATCAAGAGCCGCGCCGGCATCTTTGCCACCAGCTACGCCCGTACCCGGGAGAAGTTCGCCGCCGGCATGCTGGCGGGCGGCGCGGGCGAATCCATCACCTTCGGCGGCCGGGTGTACTCCACCGCCTGTGCCGACGGCAAGCCGCTGTTTGCCGCCGACCATCCCAGCATCACCGGCCGCGGCGCGGCCCAGGCCAACCTGTTCAAGGCGGCGTTCAGCGTGGAGACCCTGGACGCGGTGCAGGAACGGATGCAGGGCTTTACCGACGACGACGGCAACCTGCTGGACGTGGCCCCCAACACCATCCTGATCCCCAACGTGGGCAGCCTGAAGCGTCAGGTGCTGGCCGCGGTGGGCAGCGATCTGGATCCCAATACCGCCAACAACGCCCTGAACTTCCAGGTGGGGCTGTGGAATGTGCTGGTCTGGAACTACCTGCCCAAGACCATCGGCGGCAAGCCCTACTTCATCCTGATGGACGCGGACTTCAAGGACAGCTACGAGTGTCTGCCCTGGGTGGATCGTCTGCCCCTGAGCGTACGCAGCGACATCGACCCCAACACCGACGCCAACGTGTTCAAGGGCCGTGCCCGGTTCGGCGCGGGCTTCAACAACTGGCGCTGCATCGCCCTGTGCGGTGAGGGGCTGTCCAGCGGCGTAAGTCTGGCGTAAACGCGGCCGCCGGCCCCACACAGGGGCCGGCGGTATTCAGAAAGGAGGCGAACGCCCGTGACATGGGGCGAAGTAAAACAGGCGGCCCTGCAAAAACTGTTTGCCGCCCGGGACGGGGTATCCACTACCCAGGCCAACCGGGAATACATGGAGGGAATGTCTCAGGCCGCCAACGAGGGGCTGGCGCTGCTCTGCGCCGAGAACCTGCCGCTGCGGCGGTGCTTTACCGTGACGGTGGAGGCCGCCGGCCCCCGCACGGTGCCGCTGGCGGACCTGGCGGCGGATTTCTGGCGGGCGGGGGAGCCGGAGGCCTATCGCCGGCGGGAGGACGGGCGGCTGGTTCCGGCCGGGGGCTTTGCCTTTGCGGCGGGACGGCTGCTGATCCCGGAAAGCTGGCGGGGCGAGTACGAAGTCTGGTACGATGCGGCCCCGCCCCGGCTGACGGATGCTACCCCTGACAGCGAGGAACTGCCGGTGGAGCAGCAGGCGGCGGTGATCCTGCCGCTGTATATGGCCAGCCAGCTGTACAAGGACGACGACAGCGCCCTGGCTACCGCCTACCGCAACGAGTTCGAGGCGGCCCGCGCCGCGCTGCGCCCGGTGAACTCCGGCGTGCGGGCCGAAAGCTGGGCCAGCCTGAACGGCTGGGCCTGATGGGAAAGGAGGCGGGCTGATGGCCTATTTTTCCGCGCCGGGAAGCCCGGCGCGCAGCGTGTTCAGGGTGGAGGAGTTTCTGGGGGTGGACTACACCAACAGCCCCGCCGGTGTGGATCCCCGCCGCAGCCCGGACGCGCCCAATATGATCCGGGATGTGCCCGGCAAGGTGCGCAAATGTATGGGCTGGCAGACGGTGGAACGGTACGAGGGCCGTATCAACGGGGCCCATTTCCGCCGGGGGGATACGCAAGGGCTGATCCATGCAGGCGGCGCGCTGTACCACGGGCAGGAGAAGCTGTACAGCGAGGCGAATGATGAGCGCAGCCGCAGCTGGCAGTTCGGCGAAAACCTGTATATCCTGGACGGCAAGGCGCTGCTGGTGTGGGATGGCGAGACGGTGCAGCCGGTAACGGCCGCGGCCCGGGTGCCGGTGCTGACCATTGCCCGGCCGCCCACCGGCGGCGGTACCCCTTACGAAGATCTGAACCTGCTGCAGCCAAAGTTTACTGAGCTGTTTGCGGGCACCGCCACCGATACCCGGTACCACATGACCTTTGGGGAACTGGACGAGACCGAGGTGCAGGTGCAGCTGATGCAGAGCGACGGCAGCTGGGTGGACAAGGCCGAGAATACCGACTTCACGGTGGATCGGGCTGCGGGCATCGTGACCTTTACCAAGGCACCGGGGGTGAGCCCGGTGACTGGTGAGGATAATGTGCGGATCACCGCCGCCCGCACAGTGGAGGGTTATGCCGACCGGGTTGGGCGGTGCCGTTTCGGGGCGCTGTTCGGGGTGAACGGCGCGGCTGACCGTATCTTTGCGGCGGGTAACCCGGACTTTATCAACTACGATTGGTTCTGTGGGCAGAACGACCCTACCTACTGGCCGGATACCGGCTACAGCGTGCTGGGCACCCCCCGCAGCGCCATTGTGGGCTACAGCGTGGTCAACGAGCGGCTGGCCGCCCACAAGGACGACAAGGAGGATGGGCGCAATGTGATCATACGGCAGGGCAACCTGGTGGATTCCAAGCCCAGTTTCCCCATCGTGAATACCCTGCAGGGGCAAGGGGCGCTGGCGCCGTTCAGTTTTGCCTATCTGGTGAACGAACCGCTGTTTTTGACCAAGAGCGGCGTGTACGCCATCACCGCCCAGGATCTGACCGGGGAGAAATACACCCAGAACCGCAGCTTCTACCTGAACGGGCGGCTGCTGGAGGAGCCCGGTCTGGAGGACGCCTTTGCGCTGGTCTACAAGGATATGTACTGGCTGGCGGTCAACGGGCAGGCCTACATTCTGGACGGGCTGCAGCCGCTGCAAACCGACCCGGCGGCCCCCTACGCCACCCGGCAGTACGCGGGATTCCACCGCACCCATCTGCCCGCCCGGGTGCTCTGGGAACAGGAGGGGGCGCTCTGGTTCGGCACCGGGGACGGACGGGTCTGCCGGTTTTACACCGACCCGGCGGTGCTCACCAGCTACAACGACGACGGCGAGCCCATCGCCTGCCACTGGGATACCCCCGATCTGAGCGGCAAGCAGTTTTATAAGAACAAGACCTTCCGCCGGGTGATGGTGCGGCTGTCCAGCGCGGTGGCCACCGGCCTGACCATCCGGATGCAGGAGCGGGGGATCTGGAAAGAACTGGGCAGCGATTACGTCAGCGCCCGGTATTTTGCCTGGGACAGGCTGGACTGGAGCCGCTTTTCCTGGAGCGGCGACCAGACACCACGTCTGCTGACAGCCCGGGTACGGCTGCGGCGGCTGAACAAATCCCGGCTGCGGCTGGAGAACGACCGGCTGAACGAACCGTTCGGACTCAGCGAACTGGCGGTGGAGTTTGCCGAGATGGGGGATTACCGGCGATGAGCGGGTCTGCCCGCGGAAAGGAGGACAAGCAATGGCGTTTACACGGATTACAGAGGACGATCTGCAGGGCAAGGGGGTAATTGGCCAGCCGGAGGTGCCGGGCCTTTCCACCCTGGAAATGCAGCAAAGCGTGGAACAAATCGTGCGGGAGGTGGCCATCCCGGGTATCAACCGGCTGGCGGAGGAACTGGAAGCGGCGACCGGTGCGGCGGGCATCGGGATGGAACGGCCCGCCGGCATGCCGGAAGAGGTGCCCGCCCATGTGCAGGGCATCACCGCTGCCCACATTGAAAACCGGGAGAACCCGCATGGAGTGACGGCGGCCCAGGTGGGGGCCTACACCCGGCAGGAGACCGACGCGGCCATTGACAACAAGGTGGTGGAGATCGGTGCCGGCGACATGGCCCGGGCGGTTTACGCTGCCAACGGGGAGCCCGGCGTGGTGGACGCGGCGGTACATGCGCGGGCAGCCGACGACGGGGTCAAGCTGTACACTCACACCCGCAGCGGCACGGTGCACGAGTTCACCGGCAGCGGGGCCAGCGGACGGGCTCTGATGACCGCCGACGTGCAGGAGGGGGATACCTTTTCGGTGAATGGTCAGCCGGTTACTGCCTGGATGGGGGCGGAGGATGCGGCTGCCATGATGGCAGGCCAACCCTACACCGGCCGGTGGGTGAGTTTTGTGACAGATGCGGAGGCAGGTACCCTAAATTTTGAGGGCGGCGGCGGCCTGGTGACGGTGACCGGGCTGGCCGCCGACAGGGTAACCGTTGGAACAACCGTTACTGTAAATCAAGGCGCAAAGACAGTGGAAAAAGTAGAGGGAACTGTCAACGGATATTTTGTGTACTTTACAAATTCCGGGTGCAAGGCAAGTTTCAGCGGAAAAACAGGCTCAGGCATTAACAGCGCTGCGTCAGGCGGGGTAACATCGGCGGGAGCCAACTTTGGGAACCGTGATGCGTTTAGTGTGTCAGGATCTATTGTCTGCCCGATTGACGGTGTGCTGACAAAATTTTCCGGCTGGTCCGGCGGAACCATCTATGTTAATGGAACCGGTGCAGATACCGGAACGCAAGTAAAGACGGGGGATGTTATAGGAGGCTATTTGAGCGGTGGTGCCGGAGGGCTTGGAGTGGCCGCTTTTATCACACCTGTCCAGTAAGGAGGAGGCGTTGCAAATGGAAAAAGCACTGGATATCTCCCGCTGGCAGGATACCCTGGACGCGGATGCGGCCCGGCGGGCGGGGATCACGACCATTCTTTGCCGGGCGGTATACGGCACCGGCAAGGATGCCCGGTGGGATCGGTTTGCCCCGGCGGTCAAAGCTGCCGGGCTGCGGCTGGGCGTTTATGGTTTTGCCACCTGGCATTATAAAAACATCAACAGCGGCAGTACCGGCGCGGCCCGGGCGGCCATGCTGGCCCAGACCGACGCCCTGATCGCCCTGGCCCTGGCCGCCGGAGCGGACAGCTGGGTGGCAGTGGATCAGGAACTGGAGGCCGGGCAGAGCATGGGCCTGGACCGGGCCGCCAACACCGCCCTGCTGACGGAAAGCTGCGAGCGTATCCGGGCGGCGGGGCTGCACCCCTGCGTGTACTGTTCCGCCGGATGGGCCGACGCCCGCATCGATACCGCCGCGCTGGAGGCGCCGCTGTGGATCGCCTGGTATTACAGCGATCCCGCCGATCCGGATTTCGGGGGCTGCACCCCTCTGGAATCCCTGCCCGGGAAATGGGGCGATTATCTGCGCGGGCTGGGGCGGCAGCTCTGCGCCTGGCAGTTCGGCCGCATCGGGTACGGCGGCCAATACGGCGTGGGCAGCGCCAACGTGGACAGGGACTGGATCTGCTACCAGCCCGGAGAGGAGGAAACACCCATGAAATTTGAACCGGTTGCCGGCAAGCAGCTGCGCTGCACCAGCGCGGAAAATCCGAAGTGTGAGACTTTTAACTCCCCGGACATCAACGACAGCCTGGGAGTGCTGGAGCTGGACGAAACCTATGCCGTTACCGCCCGGGGCGGCACCATGCAGCTGGCGGGCATGACCGGCACCTGGTATAAGATCATCGCCGACGGTGCGGAGGTCTTTTGCCTGGAACTTCCGGACGGCCGCTGCGTGGTAGAGGATGCCCCCGCCGCTGGGACCCCGGCTGTGGATCTGACCGAAGTGCTGGCCGCCCTGGCCCGCATTGAGAAAAACCAGTCGGCCCAGGGAAAGCAGCTCACCGCCCTGGGGGAGAAGATTACCGCCGCCGGGGCCGCCCTGGCCGGGGAGGGGGCCGCCGATGGCTGACTGGCTGATTGAGTACTGGGTGGTATGGGGTTTTGGCCTGCTGACAGCGGGTCTGGCCGCCCTGTGGCGGTACGCCCTGGCCCAGCACAAGCGGCAGAAAGCGCTGGAGACCGGTGTGCAGGCGTTGCTGCGGGACCGGATCATTTCAGCCTGCGACTATTACCAGAAAAAGCAGAGCATCTCGGTGCATGGGCGGGAAAACATCCAAAGCATGTACGCCGCCTACCATGCGCTGGGCGGCAACGGGGCGGTGACCGTCCTGGTACAGGATGCGGACGACCTGCCCACCCATTTTTGAAAGGAGGGAATCCATGAGACTGAATATTCCCGTGCGGCTGAAAAACCCGGTGTTCTGGGCGCAGCTGGGCCTGGCCGTGTTTACCCCGGTTCTGGCCTATTTCGGCCTGACCGGTGCGGACATCACCAGCTGGCCGGTACTGGGCGCCACGCTGCTGGCGGCGGTGCGCAACCCGTATGTGTGTGCGCTGGTGGCCGTGAGCGTGTGGAACGCAGTCAACGATCCCACCACCGCCGGTCTGGGGGACAGTGCCCGGGCCCTGAACTACAGCCGCCCCGCCTGACGGGGCAGAAAAAGGAGGAACGCCATGGCAGGCAAAACCTATCCTACCCCGGTCTGGGACGGCGAGGCGGGCGCACAAGCGCCCTCGACCATCATGAACCGGCCGATGGGGGTGGAGAGCAACAACAAGACAACCAGCAAGACAACCAGCAAGAAAAAGAATACCGGCAGCGGCACGGGCAGTTCCGCCGGGAGCCAATCCTCCGCCGCGGCCTCGGACGGATACGCGATCTATGTGGCCTATCTGCAGGAACTGCAGGCGCGGGAACAGGCGGCCCGGGATGCGGCCTACAACGCGGCCGCCGCCCAGCAGCGCGCCAATCTGGCGTATGCCCAGAATCAGGTGAACGCGGCTGCCGACCAGGCGCTGCAGGAGGCCTACATCAACCGGATGCTCAGCCTGCGGGGGCTGAACCAGCAGCTGAGCGCCCAGGGGCTGACCGGCGGCGCCGCCGAAAGCACCCTGGCCGGGCTGTACAACAATTATGGCAACGCCCGGGCCCAGCTGGAGAGTGAGCGGACCGCCCAGCAGGCCAGCCTGCTGAATACCTACCAGAACAACATGGCGCAGCTGGCGGCTGAACGGGCCGGCGGTGCGGCATCCGCTCTGCAGGAGCTGGTGCCCCAGCTGGCAAAACTGTACGCCTCCAACGGGCTGGATCTGCTCAGCCTGGTGCAGGGGGCCTCCTCCGCCAGCCGGACCACGGTACGGCGCACAGCGCGCACAGCCGGGGAAGAGGAGGACGAATCCTACACCACCGTGTAACGAAACACAGAAACCGGGCCACCCGCATACAGCGGGCGGCCCGGTTTTTTGCTTGCGGGGGGCAGGAAAAGGCCTTGTCAGGCCGACAGACCGTCGGCCCAGGCACAGATGGCTTTATAATAGCATTGGGCGGCCAGACGCACGCCGTCCTCGTCACCAAACAGATCCACATCGGCGGCGCTGGTCACGAAACACTGCTCCGCCAGTACCGCCGGGCAGCCGGCGTTTTCCAGGATGGAGAAGGTGGGCATGCCGGTTGCGGCTTCATCCCCTTTTTCCTTGATGATCCGGTTGTCCTTCTCATCAAAATATATGTACCGGATGCCGCCGTTGCCCCGCAGGGTGCCGCCGGCGGCCGAGATCTCGTTGCAGATCAGCTGGGCAAACCGCATGCTTTCCTCGTACTGGGCGGTACCGGGCACGCAGGGATAACATTCAAACCCGTGCACGTCCTGACCGCTGCCCTCCCAGCTGTTGCCGTGAATCGAAAGCAGCAGATCCGCCCCCTGACGGGCAGCCTCCTGACCCCGCTCGGTGGGGGTGGAGCGCACATCCCAATCCCGGCAGAGCACCACCGAGAACCGCTCGTCCTCTTCCAGCAGCTCGATCAGCGCCCGGGCGGTGGCTTCGGTCATTTCGGATTCCTTGACCACCCCTTCGGCCCCGATGTCGCTGCCGCCGTGGCCCGCGTCCACCGCGATGCGCAGGGTATTGTCCTCCACGGGGGCAGGCTTGTCCGCTATGGATTCCGGCGCGGCTGCGGCCGGCAGCTTTTCCGCCGCATGCAGCCCGGACACGATCAGCCCGGCCAGAGAGGTACAGGCCCACAGGCAGAGTGCCGCCGCGGCGGTGAGCACCAGGATCCGGCGGCGGCGCAGTTTACGCCGCCGGGCTGCCCGGCGGGGGGAGTAGTAGACGGTGCGCCGGACTTCCGGCGAACGAGTACCAGAATTCATGGGGGATCACCTCGACTTCTGTATATAAGCATAACGGATCAGAAGGCGCGGGGTATGCAAAAAGTTGTAACAAAATCGTAAATATTGCCGCCCGATGGCCTCAGCTTTCCATAAAAGCGGTGAGCCGGGCGCTGATTTCCCGGTAATAGTCCCGGTATTCGGGGGCCTCTTTTACCGGATCGCCCCAGTCGGTCAGTACCGCCGCGTAATAGGGATCGGGCGCATAGACGATGGCAATGTCGTGCAGAGCGCCGGTCCAGTTGCCGTACTTTTTGGCCATGGGCCAGTCGGTGATCAGAAACTCGTGCTGCGTGTTCAGAAAAGCCTGTTTCAGCGTTTCGGCCAGCGGGGTGCCGGTGGCAAAATAGTCGTCCATGGCTTTCAGTACCTGCATCGCGTCGCGGGCCGACAGGGTGCCGGTGATTTTGGTCTCGGAGCTCAGCGCCCGGGCTTTGTGAACCGGCGGAATATCCAGTTCTTCCAGAAAAGCGGCAAAGCCGCTTTCCCCGTCGGCGGGCCAGCGGGTGTACAGCGCCGCCGTGGCCTGGTTGTCGCTGCGGGCGATCATGGCGGTCAGCGCTTCGCGGGCGGTGCCGTCCCAGCCGCCCAGCGGCTGCTCCAGATCCAGTTCCCCGTTTTCTGTCCGGCGGCAGAGCCACAGGGCATAGGGGGCTTTCAGCAGGCTGGCGGCGTAGTATTGCTCGTCCTCGTTCCAGGCAACGGTCAGCCCGTCGGAAGGCCGCACCGCCAGCACCGATACCCGGCCGGGCAGCTGGGCCAGATAGTCTTCCAGCGCTTCGCGGGCATCCGTCTGCGCAGGCAGCCCACCTTCCGGCTCCAGGCGGGGCGGTTCCGAACGGTCGGAAACCGATGCGGGCGTATCGGCTGGCAGCTGCTGAGCGGGTTCGTCCAGGAACAGGGCATCCAGGGCGTTTTCGGCGGCAAAAGCGGCCCCCCGCGCCAGCAGCAGGCAGCAGACCAGCGCCAGCAGACCCTGCCGCAGCTGCCGGCGGCGACGGCGGCTGCGGCGGCGGGCCCGGGTGCGGGCGGCCCGGTAATCCGGCCGGGCGGATACAGACGGTTTCGGCATGGCTGCTCGCCTCACTTTCCGGTCTCAGGATACCGCCCGCGCCGCCACCAAGTATGCAACAGCCGGTAAAGAAACCGGCACAAACCGCAACGAATTTGTAAATGTTTTACCCGGTTTGACAAAGCTTGCAGGCGGGTGGTATAGTGATACGGAACGCGCTTTGACGCGCTGCTGTGGAGGAGGAAAGTAACCGTGCATTCGCTGATTCTGGTTCTGACCGCCATGATCTGGGGGGCGGCCTTTGTGGCCCAGAGCGTGGGGATGGACCATCTGGGGCCCCTTACCTTTAATATGGCCCGGTTCCTGATCGGGGGGCTGGTGCTGCTGCCGGCCATCCCGCTGCTGGACCGGCTGAGCCGCCGCACGCCGGACAAAAGCCCGGCTGCCCGCCGCACCCTGCTGAAGGGCGGTGTGCTCTGTGGCCTGGCGCTGGGGGTGGCGGCCACCGCCCAGCAGTTCGGGGTCAAGTACACCACCGTGGGCAAGGCAGGGTTCATCACTGCCCTGTATATTGTAATGGTGCCGCTGCTGGGGATGCTGGTGGGCCGCAAGCCCGCCGGGCGCATCTGGGGCAGCGTGGTGCTGGCGGTGGCCGGGCTGTACCTGCTGTGTATGGAGGGCAGCCTGCGGCTGGGCCTGGGGGATCTGCTGGTGCTGGGCTGCAGCGTTCTGTTTGCGGTGCATATCCTGATCATCGACCGGTTCAGCCCCCTGGTGGACGGGGTGCGGCTGAGCTGCATCCAGTTCTTTGTGGCCGCGGCGGTGTCCGCTGTGGGGATGCTGCTGTTTGAGCAGCCCAGCTGGTCCGCCCTTACCGCTGCCTGGGCCCCGGTGCTCTACGCGGGTGTGCTGTCCAGCGGGGTGGGGTACACCCTGCAGGTGGTGGGCCAGAAAGGCATGGACCCCACCGTGGCCAGCCTGCTGCTGAGCCTGGAAAGCGTGTTCAGCGTGCTGGCGGGCTGGGTGCTGCTGCACCAGAGCATGAACCTGCGGGAACTGGCCGGCTGCGCGCTGATGTTCGGCGGCATCCTGCTGGCCCAGCTGCCCGCCAAACGGACAGAGACCTCTGCCTGAAACAAAAGCAAAACCGGCCCGGCCAGGGCCGGTTTTTTCGTTTGCATTCCGCGGCGCCGGGTGGTATACTGGCCCTGTACTGTATCCCCCCAGGGGAACAATAACACCGGCGCCGCCTTTTGCGGCGCGCAACAAAAGGAGAATCTCTATGAAAAAGCAGTCTCTGCACGGCACCCCGGGCGCGGGCACCCGGGACATGGTTCAGGTAGCACTCTTCGCTGCACTGATCGTTGCCCTGGCCTTTTTGCCCTTTATCGGGTATATCCCGCTGGGCTTTACCAAGGCCACTACCATTCACATTCCCGTGATCATCGGCTCCATCCTGCTGGGCCCCCAAAAGGGCGCGGTGCTGGGCGGGGTGTTCGGGCTTACCAGCCTGATCAACAACACCCTGTATCCCACCGCCACCAGCTTTGTGTTCTCGCCCTTTTATTCGGCGGGCGCCTTTAAGGGCGGATGGGCCAGCCTGATCATCTGTTTTGTGCCCCGTATCCTGGTGGGGGTCACCCCCTGGCTGGTCTGGCATCTGCTGGAGCCCCGCCTGGGCAAAAGCCGCACCGGCCGTCTGTTCAGCCTGGGGCTGGCGGGCTTTGCCGGGGCGCTTACCAACACCCTGCTGGTGATGAACGGCATCTTTCTGTTCTTCGGCGATGCCTGGGCTGCCGCCCAGGACAAGGCCGGCCAGTTTGTCTACGGGCTGATCCTGGGGGTCATCGGGATCAACGGCGTGCCCGAGGCGCTGGTTGCCGCTGTGCTTACCGCCTTTGTGGCAAGCGCGCTGCTGCGGGCCGGGGTAAACGGCCCGGCCAAACGATAAGGAGGAACACCCCATGATCCTGGCCATCGACATCGGAAACACCAACATTGTACTGGGCTGCCTGGAGCGGGAGGACGACGTGACCTTTGTGGAGCGCCTGTCCACCGACCGGGGCCGCACCGTGCTGGAATACGCCATCAGCATCAAGAATGTGCTGGAGCTGTACAACATCGAACCCCGCCGGCTGGAGGGGGCCATCATCTCCTCGGTGGTGCCGCCCATCACCCGCATCGTGCGGGAGGCGGTGTACAAGATCACCGGCTGTCAGGCGCTGGTGGTGGGCCCCGGCCTGCGCACCGGCCTGCACATCCTGATGGACAATCCCGCCCAGGTGGGCAGCGACCTGGTGGTGGACGCGGTGGCTGCCATCCACGAGCATCCGGCGCCGCTGGTGGTCATCGACATGGGCACCGCCACCACCCTGTCGGTGGTGGACAAGGACAAAAACTACATCGGCGGCATGATCGTGCCGGGAATGCGCGGGTCGCTGGATTCGCTGGTCAGCCGGGCGGCCCAGCTGTCCAACATCGACCTGGAACCGCCCCGCCGCCTGATCGGCAAGAACACCGCCGAATGCATGAAAAGCGGCCTTGTCCACGGCAACGCCGCCCTGCTGGACGGCCTGATCGACCGGATCGAGGCGGAACTGGGCCAGCCGGTCACGGTGGTGGCCACCGGGGGCCTGGCCCCGCTGGTGGTGCCCTTCTGCCGCAAGAAGATCACAGTGGACGACGCGCTGCTGCTGAAAGGCATGCTCATCCTCTACCGCAAAAACCAGGAGGAGCCCCGCCGCCGCTGATGGCATACCGAATAAAACCGGGCGCGCTGCACAAAACGCAGCGCGCCCGGTTTTTACCAGTGGAAATACCCCTCGTTGGTGTTGGCGCCGGAACGGCCCATCTCGGCGTGACGCAGCACCACCTGGCGGCCGTCGTCGCTCTCGTAGGTGGCGGTGTCATAGCCCCGGTTTACCAGCTGCCAGCGGCTGTTGCTCCCGTCGTAGATGATGTTGGGCACCCGCTGCAGCGGGGTGCGGTCATCCTCCTGCCGGGGCATGGCGGGCGCGGAGTCGTCCGCGCTCAGGCCCCGGAAGAAGCTCAGCCCCACAACGCCCACCAGAATCGCGATGGGCAAAGCGATCACCAGGCCGATGGCCTTGCCCAGCAGCTCCGGGCTGAAGTTGAACAGCAGCCAGATCACCGCATGCCCGGCCTCCAGTGCCAGCAGCCCCTTGCCCCGGAACTCCTTTACCGTGGCGGCGATGAAGGTCCACACCACGCCGATCACGGTGAAAAAGACCGCAAACGCCATAAAGTCGTTGCCGTCGCCCACCAGTACGCCGATCAGGGTCAGCGCATAGGGCATTACGATAGAAAACATACGATTCTCTCCTCATTTGCAGATTTTCGGGTGTTTACCCGTTACAGAGTTCGCACGGTCTGGCGGATCGGGGACAGGAAAGCACAAAAAAATCCCCGCCCTCGAAAAAGAGGGCGGGGATGCGTTGTATCCGGGTTACTGCGCGGCGCGTTTTTTGTCCGCGTTGCGGGAGACCAGCAGCACGCCGATCACCAGCACGGCACCCACCGGCAGGCAGATCCAGGGGCTGCGCACAAAGCCGGCCAGCACGTAGGTCACAAAGCTGATGGCCGCTACCGTCATGGCGTAGGGCAGCTGGGTGGACACGTGGTTCACGTGGTCGCACCGGGCGCCCGCGCTGGCCATGATGGTGGTGTCCGAGATGGGGCTGCAGTGGTCGCCGCACACAGCGCCCGCCATGCAGGCGGAGATGGCGATGATCATCAGGCCCGGGTCGGTCTCGGAGAAGGCCTCCACCACGATGGGGATCAGGATGCCGAAGGTGCCCCAGCTGGTGCCGGTGGCAAAGGCCAGGCCGCAGCCCACCAGGAAGATCACCGCAGGCAGCAGGTTCACCATCGCGCCGGTGCTCTGGCGTACCAGGGCGTCCACGAACACGTCCGCGCCCAGGCTGTCGGTCATGGCCTTCAGGGTCCAGGCAAAGGTCAGGATCAGGATGGCGGGCACCATCGCCTTGAAGCCTTCCGGCAGGCACTCCATGCAGGCCTTGAAGTTCAGCACACGGCGCACCGCGTAGAACACAATGGTGAACGCCAGCGCAAACACGCTGCCCAGCACCAGGCCCAGGCTGGCGTTGCTCTGGGAGAAGGCGGTGACAAAATCGGTGCCGGAGAAGAACCCGCCGGTGTAGATCATGCCGATGATGCAGCAGACGATCAGCACCAGCACCGGCAGCACCAGGTCGGCCACGCCGCCCTTGGAGGAAACGGAACCGGTCTCGTCCTCCTGGCGCTGGCCGCTGGTGAACAGATCCCCGTTGCGGGCGTTCCACTCGTGGCGGGCCATGGGGCCGTAGTCGGTGTTCAGCACCGCCAGGCCCAGCATCATCAGGATGGTCAGCAGGGCGTAGAAGTTGTAGGGAATGGCCTGGATGAACAGCTCCAGACCGTTGGCCCCCTCCACAAAGCCGGTCACCGCGGCGGCCCAGCTGGAGATGGGGGCGATGATGCACACCGGCGCGGCGGTGGCGTCGATCAGGTAGGCCAGCTTGGCCCGGGAGATCTGGTGCTTGTCGGTCACCGGACGCATCACGCTGCCCACCGTCAGGCAGTTGAAGTAGTCGTCCACAAAGATCAGCACGCCCAGGGCGATGGTGGCCAGCTGCGCACCCACCCGGGTGCGGATGCGGGTGGAGGCCCATTTGCCGAAAGCCGCCGAGCCGCCCGCCTTGTTCATCATGCAGACCATGGCGCCCAGAATTACCAGAAAGATCAGAATGCCCACATTGGACACATCGCTGAGCACCGACATCATGCCGTCCTCAAAGATGTGCAGCACGGTGCCCTCAAACTGGAAGTTCGAGTAGAACAGACCGCCCACCAGGATGCCGATAAACAGGCTGCTGTAGGCCTCCTTGGTGATCAGGGCCAGCACGATGGCCACCAGCGGCGGCACCAGCGACCAGGCGGTGGCGTACAGAGCGGGCTGGCCGTCCGCGGCCGCCTCCCCGGCGGCGAACACGGCGGGACAGAGCACCAGCGCCGCGGCCAGCACGGCCAGCGCCGCAAACGCCGGCTTGCGAAGTTGTTTCATCCGAGATACCCCTTTCAAAACCTTGTGCGGGAGAGAAACAAAAAACGCCGTGCGGGCATCCCCCGTTCGGGGAACGCGCGCACGGCGGCACAGGCACACAACGTACCGGACCGGACCGATGATAGCGCTCCACGAGGGGTTCGTGACAGTCCGGCGCATCTTCTGCGACGGCCCAGAATCCGGCGGCCGGCAAGCCTCCGTTTTCTTCGGCGGGGATCCCTTTCCCCTGCGGCGGCCTTGCCGGGCCGGTGCCGCAGGCTACTCATGAGCCCCGCGCCTCTACCAATCTGTCAGCCCGCCCGCCAAACGGCAGGCGGCGTCTTTTCTTGTCGTACAAGGGCGGTTTTATCATATTTTCCGCCGCTTGTCAACCCGTTTTGCTTTACAAATTGCCCAAAAGGCAAAAAATGGCTTTTTTCGGCTTATTCTTCCGCCGCGGCCAGGTGACCGGTCTGGTCGATCTCCTCCAGCATGGCCACCCGGCGGGCGTGACGGCCGCCCTCAAATTCCGCGTCCAGCCAGCTCTCCAGGATCATCTTGGCCATCTCGATGCCGATCACCCGCGCGCCGAAGGTCAGCACGTTGGCGTTGTTGTGGCAGCGGGCCATCTTGGCGGAGTAGGGCTCGCTGCAGGTGCACACCCGCACCCCCTTCACCTTGGCGGCGGCCATGCCGATGCCCAGCCCGGTGCCGCAGATCAGCACCGCGAAATCCGCCTGGCCGTCGGCCACCATCTTCGCGCCCCGGTAGCCGATCACCGGATAGTCGCAGGGGGGCGCGTCCACCCCGATGTTCACCACCGTGTGGCCCTTTTCTTCCAGCCAGGCCTGCAGGGCCTGCTTCATTTCGATGGCAACATGGTCATTGCCAATCACGATCTTCATAGTATATCTCCTTTCGGTGCGGTCAGGCAGTCAGCGCCAGGCAGAGCATCCCTATGTAATAGGTCAGCAGATTGGCGGCCCGCAGCCAGCCCCGCTTTTTATGGTAAAAATAAAGAAACAGCAGCAGCGCGTCGGAGGCGAAAAACAGCACCGCGCCCGCCGCGGTCAGGGCGCTGCGGGGGCTGGGCGCACCCAGCCAGCCCGCCAGGGCCAGGCTGGTCATCAGCCCCACGCACAGCGCGTAGACAAAGGCCGCCGGGGCCAGCTTTTTCAGCTTGAACCGGCGCTTGTCCCGGATGCACAGGGCCGCCGCCCCCGCCACCAGCGCGGGCAGCGCCAGGATTGGCCGCAGCCGCACCCCCGGCGCGCGGGCAAACAGCACGCAGAACCCCGCGTGGGCCCCCATGAACGCCACCGTGCCCGCCAGGAAAAACCGGCTGAAAAAGCCCGCGTGCAGGTTGGCCACTCCCAGCAGCACATCCCCCGCCAGGCAGGCCAGCAGGCAGACCATCAGCAGGGCAAAATAGCCGCTGTTCACCCCGCTTTGAGCGTGGCAGGCCAGGGCCGTGGCCACAAAGCCCAGGCTGGCGGCAGTCTTGGCCGCCGGGTACAGGTGAAAATGCCGGCGGCTGTAGGCGATGCGCAGCAGAAGCGCCAGCAGCGCCAGCGACAGAACAATGCAGAAAATGACCATAGTCCAGAGGGTTCCTTTCCGGCCGGGGCCGTTTCTTTTCCCAGTATACCCCAACAGGGGCCCGGCTGTCTACGGACGGGCACAAAACCGCTGCAATTGCGCCGCCGCCATTGAAAAACCGCGCGGAATGTGGTATCGTACAAAGATAGGACACTCTGGTATTGAGGAGCGAAAAACATGGCTGAAAGAATAAACAATTTTCTGACCGAGATCATCGACGCCGACCTGGCCGAGGGCCGGGTCAAAGAGATACACACCCGGTTCCCGCCGGAGCCCAACGGCTACCTGCACATCGGCAGCGCCAAGGCCATCTGGATCAACTGGGGCATTGCCAACCAGTACGGCGGCAAGTTCAACCTGCGGTTCGACGACACCAACCCGGTGCGGGAGGACGAGGAGTACGTGAACAGCATCCGGGAAGACCTGGAGTGGCTGGGCGCGGTGCCCAACGGGGGCATCTTCTACGGCAGCGACTATTTTGACAAGTGCTACGAGTACGCCGAAAAGCTGATCCTGGACGGCAAGGCCTACGTGGATGACCTGACCCGCGAGGAGATGCAGGAGTACCGTGGCCAGGACGCGGGCAAGCCCAGCCGTCCCAGCCCCTACCGGGACCGCACCCCCGAGGAAAACTTGGACCTGTTCCGCCGCATGCGGGCGGGCGAGTTTGCCGACGGGGAAAAGACCCTGCGCGCCAAGATCGACCTGGCCAGCCCCAACATGAACCTGCGCGACCCGGCCATCTACCGGATCAAGCACGTGAGCCATCACCGCCAGGGGGACAAGTGGTGCATCTACCCCCTGTACGACTTTGCCCATCCCATCCAGGACGCGCTGGAGGGCATCACCCACTCCATGTGCAGCATCGAGTTTGAGAACCACCGTCCCCTGTACGAGTGGGTCATCAACAACCTGGACCTGGGGCCCTATCCCATCCAGCGCGAGTTTGCCCGCCTGAACGTGACCCACACCGTCATGAGCAAGCGCTACCTGCGCGAGCTGGTGGAGCAGGGCATCGTGGACGGCTGGGACGATCCCCGGATGCCCACCCTCTGCGGCCTGCGCCGCCGGGGCTACAGCCCGTCCAGCATCTTCACCTTTGTACAGAAAGCGGGCGTGGCCAAGAACTACAGCCTGGTGGACAACCGCCTGCTGGACTGGTGCGTGCGCACCGAGATGGAGCTGTCCGCCCCGCGGCGGATGGCGGTCACCGATCCCATCAAGCTGACCATCACCAACTACCCCGCCGACAAGGTGGAGTACTTTGACATCCCCAACAACCCCAACCGGGAAGCGAACGACACCAGCACCCGCCCGGTGGCCTTCTGCGGCGAACTGTGGATCGAGCGGGCCGACTTTGCCCAGGTGCCGCCGCCCAAGTTCCAGCGCCTCAAGCCCGGCGGCGAGGTACGGCTCATGGGCGCCTACATCGTGCGCTGCGACGAAGTTGTCTGCGACGAAGCCGGCAACGTGACCGAGCTGCGCTGCACCGCCGACCTGGAGACCGGCAACGGCAATCCCGTGGATGGCCGCAAGGTCAAGGGCACCATCCACTGGGTCAGCCGCCGCCACGCGGTGGACGCCAGGGTGCGCCTGTACGACAACCTGTTCACCCTGGAGAACATGGGCGACCTGCCGGAGGGCGCGGGCTATCAGGATTACCTGAACCAGGACAGCGTCACCGAGCTGCCCAACGCCAAGCTGGAGGCCAGCCTGGCCGACGCCAAGCCCGGCGAGCGGTTCCAGTTCGTGCGTATGGGCTACTTTACCCCGGACAGCCGCAACGAGGGCGTCTGGAACCGGATCGTGACCCTGAAGGACAGCTTCAGCAAGACCCTGTAAAGGAGCCGGAGCATCATTATGGAAGAAAAGGAACAGGCGGGGCAGACCCCCCGCGTTGACGTGGCGGCCCAGTTGCGGCACGCATTTTCGCCCGGCAGCCTGCGCTGGTTTGCCCTGCTGAACCTGGGGCTGCTGCTCACCGCGGCCGGGACACATTTCTTCAAGTCCCCCAACCACTTTGCCATCGGCGGCACCACCGGCCTGTCCATCATTCTGGCCGATATCCTGCCGGGCGCCAACGTGGGCAGCATGATGTTTGCCATCAACACCCTGCTGGTGGTGATCGGGCTGATCTTCCTGGGGCGCAAGGCCATCGGCAGCACCATCTATTCCAGCTTTGCCCTCAGCGCCTATATCAGCCTGCTGGATGTGATCTGGCCCATGCAGTCCGCTTTCACCCAGGACACCATGCTGGAACTCTGCTACGCGGTGATCCTGCCCGCGGCGGGCAGCGCCATCGTCTTTAACCTGGGCGCGTCCACCGGCGGCACCGACATTGTGGCCATGATCCTGGCCCAGAAAACCAGCCTGGAGATCGGCCGGGCGCTGCTGCTCAGCGACTTCCTGATCACCGTCTGGGCGGGCAGCCTGTTCGGCATCCGCATCGGTTTGTACTGTGTGCTGGGCCTGCTGGCCCGGGCCTTTGTGGTGGACGGCGTCATCGACGGTATCAACCAGCGCAAAAAGGTCACCATCGTCAGCAAGGAAGCGGAGGCCATCCGGGGGTTTATCCTGGAAAAGCTCAACCGCAGCGCTACGGTGCACACCGCCTACGGGGCCTACTCCCACCGGGAGATCGAGGAGCTTACCACCGTGCTCACCCGTGCCCAGGCGGTGGCCCTGCGCAACTATATCCGCCGGATCGATCCGGGCGCCTTTATCACCATCGTCAATACCAGCGAAACCATGGGCAAGGGATTCCGCGCCGTGTAACCGTTGCCCTCACACCGCACAGCTTCGGCTGTGCGGTATTTTGCTAAGAAAGGAAGCGTATCTTCATGCCGCAGCTTACCATGGACCGGGCCCGCGAACTGCTGGCCTCCACCACCACCGAAGCCCACCTGTTTGAACATGCCATCGGCGTAAGCGCCGCCATGGGCGCCATGGCCCGGCACTTCGGCCAGGACCCCGCCTACTGGGAGGCGGTGGGCTACCTGCACGACTACGATTACGAGCAGTTCTCCGAGGAGCACCTGCACCACACCGAACAGCCCCTGCGGGACGCCGGGGTGGACGAGGAGAGCATCCGGGCCATCCTGGCCCACGGCTGGGGCCTGTGCACCGATACTGAGCCGGTGACCGACCTGGAAAAGAGCCTGTTCACCGTGGACGAGCTCACCGGCCTGATCGCCGCCACCGCCCGGATGCGGCCGGGCGGTTTGTCCGATTTGGAGGCCTCCAGCGTAAAAAAGAAGTTCAAGGACAAGCGGTTCGCCGCCAAGATCGACCGGGCGGTCATCGCCCAGGGCTGCGAGATGCTGGGTATGGACCTGACCGAGGTGATCGGGCTGTGCATCGAGGGGATGCGCGCCCATATGGACGAGTTGGGCCTGGGCCCCCGGGAGGGCTGACCGCCTGCTTTTTCAGCTGAACAAATCTGATTCCGGTCCCCGGGCGCTGTGCGCCCGGGGATCTTTTTTATAGTTCACCTTGTAGATATCCCACAATAAAAGTATGACTTTTATAGAGAAAAGAAACAAAAATTGTAAAGTTTTTGTGAATCCGCTACAAAAAGGCCCGCTCCGCCCGGCCGCCATTGTGTAGGCAGCCAAACATTGCCGGGCCGTCTTGCCAAGAGCGGGGACGGTAGGCTACAATGGTTGCGTCAAACGCGGCCGCTTTTTGCCGGCCGCGCCGTGTTTTTTTCTTTTACGACAAAACAGGGGGATCATCACTATGAAAAAGTTTCTGAGCATCCTGCTGGCTGTCTGCCTGCTGGCCTTGTGCCTGGCCGGCTGCGGCGCCAGCTCTTCCGGCAGCCAGGCCGCGGGCGGCAGCAGCGCCGCTGCGGGCGGTGACGCCACCGGCGCGGGCATCCCCGCCGACCAGATCAAGGTGGGCGTGATCCACATCGGCGACCCTGCCGACGGCAGCGGCTACAGCTACGCCCATGACCAGGGCATCGTGGGCATGCAGCAGGCGCTGGGCCTGTCCGATGACCAGATCATCCGCAAGAACAACGTGGCCGACGATGACGCCGCCGCTATCCAGACCGCTCTGGAAGAGCTGGTGGAAGCCGGCTGCAACATCATCTTTGCCACCAGCTGGGGCTACATGGACTACTGCGAGGCCATGGCCGAGGAGTATCCCGACATCATCTTCAGCCACGGCACCGGCTCCAAGAGCAACGGCACCAACTTCAACAACTACTTCGGCCGCATCTACCAGGCCCGCTACCTGAGCGGCGTGGCCGCCGGCCTGAACACCAAGAGCAACAAGATCGGCTATGTGGCTGCCTGGGGCACCGAGAACGGTGAGGTCACCAGCGGCTGCGACGCTTTCGCCATGGGCGTGTACAGCGTGAACCCGGACGCCGAGGTCTACGTGAAGACCACCAACAGCTGGTACGATCCCGAAGGCGAAAAGGCTGCCGCCCAGGCCCTGATCGATCTGGGCTGCGACGTGATCGGCCAGCACTGCGACACCCCCAACCCCCAGCTGGCGGCTGAGGAAGCCGGCGTGTACGGCGTGGGCTACAACAGCGACATGGCCAAGGACGCCCCCGGCGCGGTGCTCACCAGCGTGGTCTGGAACTGGTCTGCCTACTACACCACCGCTGTGCAGAACGTGATCGACGGCACCTGGGTGGCCGGCGAGAAGGTGGACAACTACTACGGCGGCCTGGCCGAGGGCTTTGTGGACATCACCGACCTGAGCGATCTGTGCGCCGAGGGCACCGCCGAAGCGGTGGAGGAAGCCCGCGCCAAGATCCTGAGCGGCGAGTGGGACGTCTTCGACGGCGAGATCGAGGGCAACGACGGCCAGATGCACACCAGCGAGTACTACCTGGATGTGAACTGGTACTTCAAGAACGTGGTGGTCAAGTAATCACCGCCAACAGCAACCTTTTGGGCGGCCCTTTCCGGCCGCCCTTTTCCGGTCTTATTCCAAACGCTGCGAACGAGGTGACGATATGGAACAAACGGTACAGACCGCCATCCGCTGCCGGGGCATCACCAAGCGGTTCGGCGAGGTGGTGGCCAACGACGGCATCGAGCTGGAGGTGCGCTACGGGGAGGTGCTGGCCCTGCTGGGCGAAAACGGCAGCGGCAAAACCACCCTGATGAACATGATCAGCGGCATCTACCATCCGGACGAAGGGGTCATTGAGGTGGACGGCGCCCCCGCCGCCATCGGCAGCCCCGCCGACGCCCAGGCGCTGGGCATCGGCATGATCCACCAGCACTTCAAGCTGGTGGAGCCTTTCAGCGCCATGGACAACATCGTGCTGGGCACAAAGGAAAAGCGCCTGCCCGCCAAGGCCCTGCGCCGCAAGGTGCTGGAACTGTGCGAGACCTACGGCCTGACCATCGAGCCGGAGAAGCCGGTGCGGGAGATGAGCGTTTCCGAAAAGCAGACGGTGGAGATTCTGAAGGTGCTCTACCGGGGCGCCCGCATCCTGATCCTGGACGAGCCCACCGCCGTGCTGACCCCCCAGGAGACCGACAAGCTGTTTGCCATCCTGCGGCAGATGCGCGCCAAGGGCTGCGCCATCATCATCATCACCCATAAGCTCAACGAGGTGCTGGCCATCAGCGACCGGGTGACCATCCTGCGGCGGGGCCGCAGCGTGGACACGGTGGAGACCGCCGGGGTGGACGCCGCCCGCCTGACCGAGCTGATGGTGGGCCGCAAGGTGAGCCTGTCCATCCGCCGCCCCGAGCCGAAGGACCCGCAGACCATCCTGAAGGTGGTGGATCTGGGCGTCACCCGGCCGGACGGCAGCGCCGCCCTGACCGACGTGAACTTTACCATCCGCACGGGCGAGATCCTGGGCGTAGCCGGTGTGGCCGGCAGCGGCCAGAAGGAGCTGTGCGAGGTGCTGGCCGGCCTGCTGCCCGCCCAGAAGGGCGCGGCGCTGTACCACAAGGAGAACATCCTGGGCAAAAGCCCTGCCGAGATCATCAACCTGGGCATCAGCATGAGCTTTGTGCCGGAGGACCGTCTGGGCATGGGCCTGGTGGCGGGCATGGGCATGACCGACAACATGCTGCTGAAAAGCTACCGGGAGGGCAAAGGCCCCTTTGTGGACCGGGCCCCCGCCCGCGCCCTGGCCGAGAGCCTGATCAAGGAACTGAACATCGTGACCCCCGGCACCGAGACCCCGGTGCGGATGCTCAGCGGCGGCAACGTGCAGAAGGTGCTGCTGGGCCGTGAGATCGAGTCCGGCCCCAACCTGCTGATCACCGCCTATCCGGTGCGCGGGCTGGACATCAACTCCAGCTATGTGATCTACGATCTGCTCAACCAGCAGAAAGAAAAAGGGGTGGCGGTGGTCTTCATCGGCGAGGACCTGGACGTGCTGCTGGAACTGTGCGACCGGATCCTGGTGCTCTGCCACGGGCGGGTCACCGGCGTGGCCGACGCCCGCACCGCCACCAAGGAACAGATCGGCCGGATGATGACCGGCGAGGAGGTGGACCTGTGAGCCAGACAAAACTGCATTCCGAGCCCCTGCTGCGGGTGGTCAAGCGGGCCGAGCGCCCCGCCGGCCAGGCCGCGGCCCTGCGCGCCGTGGCCGTGGTGCTGAGCATCGTGGCGGGCGGCGTGTTCCTGCTGGCGCTGGGCCAGAACCCGCTGGCGGTCTACGGCACCATGCTCAGCGGCGCGTTCCGCAGCGCCATGGCCATCCAGGGCACCGTGCGCTATGCCATCCCCCTGTGCATCAGCGCCCTGGCTGTGACCCTGGCTTTCAAGATGAAGTTCTGGAACATCGGCGGCGAGGGTCAGCTGATCATGGGCGCGGTGTTCGCCAGCTATTTTGCCTTGTACCACGCCAACCTGCCCCATGTGGTGCTGCTGGTCATCATGGCCCTGGCCGGGGCGCTGGGCGGCGGGCTGTGGGCCCTGATCCCGGCGGTGTGCAAGGTGCGCTGGGGCACCAACGAGACCCTGTTCACCCTGATGCTCAACTATATCGCCCTGTATATCGTGCAGTACCTGCGGGACGGCCCCTGGCGCGACCCGGAGTCCGCGGGCTTCAGCAAGGTGGCCCGGTTTGATAAGAACGTGGCGCTGGACAAGCTGTTCGGCGTGCACATCGGCTGGGTGATCGCCCTGGTGCTCACCGTGGTGATCTGGGTGTACCTGCGGCGCACCAAGCAGGGCTATGAGATCGCCGTGGTGGGCGAAAGCCAGGATACCGCCCGTTACGCCGGTATCCCGGTGCGCCGGGTGGTGCTGCGCACCATGTTCCTGAGCGGCGCGGTGGCGGGCCTGTGCGGCATGGTGCAGGTGGCCGGGCAGGACATGACCCTCTCCATCGGCGTGGCCGGCGGCGTGGGCTTTACCGCCATCATCGTGGCCTGGCTGTGCCAGCTGCACCCGGGCATGATCGCCCTGGTCAGCCTGTGCTTCGGCGTGATGGAAAAGGGCAGCGGCGTGGTGCAGTCGGATCTGGGCCTCTCCGCCGACTGTGCCGACGTGCTGCAGGGCGTGATCCTGTTCTTTATCCTGGCCAGTGAGTTCTTTGTGCGCTACGCCTTTGTGGCGCGTAAGAAAGGGGGCGCGCGCTGATGGATCTGTTTCTGAAATTTCTCGTGGCGGCGGTGGCCGCCGGTACGCCGCTGCTGTTCGGCACGGTGGGCGAGATCCTCACCGAAAAGGTGGGCCATCTGAACCTGGGCGTGGAGGGCATGATGGCCCTGGGCGCCTGCGCGGGCTTTATGGCCGGCTACGCCACCGACAACCTGCTGCTGGCCTGGCTGGCCGCCTTTGCCGCCGGGCTGGGCGGGGCGCTGATCTACGCGGTGCTTACCGTCACCTTTATGGCCAACCAGAACGTGGCCGGCCTGACCCTGACCATCTTCGGGGTGGGCCTGTCCAACTTCTTCGGCATCTACATGCTGGGCAAAAGCGAGAGCGGCAGCCTGAAGCTGCCCGAGGCGGTCACCGCCCAGATGCGCAGCGTGGACATCCCGGTGCTCAGCGACCTGCCGGTGGTGGGGCCGCTGCTGTTCCAGTACAATCCCTTTGTCTATCTGGGCATCGCGGTGGCGCTGGTCTGCGCCTGGTACCTGTTCCGCACCAAGACCGGCCTGAACGTGCAGGCCATCGGGGAAAACCCCGGCGCGGCCGACGCGGCCAGCATTGACGTGACCCGCTGGAAGTACGTGAACATCCTGCTGGGCGGCGGCATCTGCGGCATCGGCGGGGCCTACTGCAGCATGATCATCAACGGCGGCGTCTGGCTCAGCGACAGCGTGGGCGGCCTGGGCTGGATCGCGGTGGCGCTGGTCATCTTCGCCGCCTGGAAGCCCCATATGGCCATCTGGGGCAGCCTGGTGTTCGGTGCGCTGCGGGTGCTGGAATACTACGTGCCCCAGAGCATGGGCATCCCGGCGGCGCTGTACAAGATGCTGCCCTTCCTGATGACGGCGCTGGTGCTGGTGATCAGCAGCATGCGCCGCAGCGCGGGCAGCCGCATCCCCGGCAGCCTGGGTGTCAACTACTTCCGGGAAGAGCGCTGACAGACAACAAGAAAAAGGAGCGGGGCACAGGCCCCGCTCCTTTTTTGCAGAACGGCGAAAGCGGCTTATTCCGGCGGGGTGAGAAGGGTAAAGCGGTTTTTGCGGAACCGGATCAGCCCGTCCTTTTCCATCCGGCGAAGCTCATGGGAGAGCGCGCTGCGGTTTACACACAGGTAACAGGCCAGTTCCTCGCGGGAAAAGGGGATGGAAAAGCTGCTGCTTTTCCGGCGGGTGGCCTGCATGCTCAGATAGGCCAGAATCCGCTGGCGCAGCCCGTGCTGGGAAAGAATGGTCAGCTGGTAGTGCTTTTTCATGTTGTCGTGGGAGAGGATCAGCAGCGCCTGGCGCATCACCGTCAGACATTCCTCCGGTGTGAGCGGGTCCGGCCGGGTGAGCGGCGCGGCGGGCAGATACAGCACCCGGGTGGGTTCCCTGGCGATCGCGTAGTAGGGGGGAGGCCTGGGTGTGGGTAAACACCAGGTCGATCCCCAGCAGGCCGCCCGGCCAAAGCACCGCCATCAGGCTGCTGGCCCCGCTGGGAAACAGCTGCAGGATCTGCACCCGTCCCTCCAGAATAATGCCCGGCTGTTCCTGGGCCTGCTGCGGGTGCAGCAGCGCCTCTCCGGCGGCATACTGGCGCTCGGT
The DNA here is from genome assembly GCF_002160955.1 of Gemmiger sp. An120. GTDB lineage: Bacteria > Bacillota > Clostridia > Oscillospirales > Ruminococcaceae > Gemmiger_A > Gemmiger_A avium. The sequence continues at coordinate 4,379 of NZ_NFLN01000028.1, read as the reverse complement.
GGCCAGCGGCAGCAGCTTGCGGCGCAGAACCTCTTCCCCCAAGCTTCCCAGCAGCCGGTCCCGTTTCAGGCAGTCCAGCCATTCTTCCATCGTCATTCCTCCGTTCCGGCACAGCGGGCTTTTCTTCATTATAGCAAAAAGTTGGCCCACCAACTTACTTTTACCGGCAAGAATGCTATAATCGATAAAAATTCCGGCAAAGGCCGGCAAAAAAGGAGCATTTTGGCGATGAAAGAAAAAAGTATGCTTCGTGTGGCGGGCCTGTGCATGGGTCTGGTACTGGCTCTGACGGGCTGCCGGTGGTGTTCAGCCACAACGGCATTGTGATTGCCCAGCTTACGGTGAACCTTCCCTTTGCGGTGCAGCTGGTCTCCACGGCTTTCCGCCGGGCAGACCGGAAACTGGAATACGTGGCGGGCCTGCTGGGCGCGGGGGAGGCGCGGCGCTTTTTTACCATCCTGCTGCCCCTGTGCCGCCACAGCCTGGCCGGGGCGCTGGTGCTGGTCTGGTCCCGGGCGCTGGGGGAGTTCGGCGCAACCCTCATGCTGGTGGGGGTGACCCGCATGAAGACCGAGACCCTGCCGGCAAACATCTATCTGAACGTGAGCGCCAACGATTTGAACGGTGCGCTGGCCAGCGCGTTTTTGCTGCTGGCCATCTCGGCGGCGTCGCTGGCGGTGGCATCCCGGTTCACCCGCGTGGACAAAAAGAGAGGGCGCTATGAGTGAGCCGGTACTGGAACTGAAAGAGGTAACCCTGCGGCGGGGCCGCTTTTCGCTGGAGGGGGTGAACCTGTCGCTGGCCGGGGGCGAGATCCTGGCCCTGCTGGGCCGCACCGGCGCGGGCAAGACCCTTTTGCTGGAAAGCGCCGCCGGCTTCTGTGCGCCCTCCGGCGGGCAGGCGCTGTTCCGCGGGCAGGAGGTGCGCCGCATCCCGCTGCACCGGCGCAATATCGGGTACCTGTATCAGGAATACAGCCTGTTCCCGCATCTGACGGCGGCGCAGAACATCGGCTATGGGCTGCGGGTGCGGCATATGCGCCGGGACGAGGTGCACCGTCAGGTGCAGCAGCTGGCGGCACGGTTCGGGCTGGAGCGGGTGCTGGACCAGTATCCGGGCACTTTGAGCGGCGGCGAGCAGCAGCGCGTGGCGCTGGCCCGCGCCCTGGCACCGCGGCCCGCCCTGCTGCTGCTGGACGAGCCGTTTTCCGCCCTGGACCCGGTGACCAAAAAACAGCTGCATGGCTTGCTGCGCCGGATCCGGCAGGAGTTTGGCTGCGCGGTGCTGTTTGTGACCCACGATTTTACCGAGGCGCAGGACCTGGCCGACCGGGTGGGGGTGCTGGCGGGGGGAAGACTGTGCGGCATTGCCCCGGCCGCCGATCTGTACCGGGCGTCCTGGCCCGCCCCGGCCCTGGAATTTTTGAGGCTTGCGGAACAAAAGAGAGGAGAAACAGCCCATGACGCAGACACAGCTGTATGAACGGTTGAAAAAAGAATTTGCCCGTATCGTGGCCGAGAACGGGCTGGCGGAGGAACCGGTGGCGGTGCGCTGCCGCGCCCTCACGCCGGAAGAGGCCATCGGCAACACCCGCCGCACCGATTTTCCCATTCTGGAGGGCAAGGACGTGATGATCCAGGCGGAATACCGGGGCAGCCGGGGGCAGGCGTTCACCGATGCGCCGGCCGCCTTCTCCGGTACGCTGGCCCAGGTGCTGGCGCTGAACATCCTGCAGGACGCCCACGCCCGGGGCCTGTTCATCGCCTGCATGAACGCGGTGATGGCCCATCTGGGCCGCTGCACCGGAACGGTGCACTGCCGTACCCAGGGGCCGGAACAGTGCGCTGTGGATATGCACGCCTGGCTGGACACAGAGTACCCGAATGCCCGGCGGGTGGGGCTGGTGGGCTATCAGCCCGCCTTGCTGGAGATGCTGGCGGGCAGCGGCCGTCAGGTGCGGGTGCTGGACCTGAACCCGGAAAATGTGGGGGCGGCCCGCTTCGGCGTCCGGGTGGAGGACGGCGCCCGGGCCCGGGAAGACCTGATCCAGTGGGCGGACCTGATCCTGTGCACCGGCAGCACGCTGTGCAACGGCACCCTTGTGGATTACATGGAGCTGCCCGTTCCGGTGGTGTTCTTTGGCATCACGCTGGCAGGCAGCGCGGAACTGCTGGGGCTGCGGCGGGTCTGCTTTGCGGACCGGTACGAATAAACCAAACGGCGGCGCGCCGGCTCTCTGCGGACACAAAAAGGTCCGCCGGGGCCGGCGCGCTGTTTTCTGCCCAAAACCACCTCGGAATTTTGCGGATTCTGTGATACAATAAAAGGCAATACGATCACAGGAGAAGAACGCGATGAAACGAATTTGTGCAGGTGTGCTGGCCCATGTGGACGCGGGCAAAACCACCCTGTCCGAGGCGCTGCTCTACACGGGCGGCGCCATCCGAAAAATGGGCCGGGTGGATCACGGGGACGCCTTTCTGGATACCGATGCCATCGAGCGGGCCCGGGGCATCACCGTGTTTGCCAAGCAGGCGGTGATCCGAACCCCGGCGCTGGAGCTGACCCTGCTGGACACCCCGGGTCACGTGGATTTCTCCGCCGAGACCGAGCGCACCCTCCAGGCGCTGGACGTGGCGGTGCTGGTGGTCAGCGGGGTGGACGGGGTACAGGCCCACACCCGCACCCTGTGGGAACTGCTGGCCCGTTACCGGGTTCCCACCCTGCTCTTTGTAAACAAGACCGACCTGCCCGGGCTGCCCCGGCCCCGGCTGATGGAACAGCTGCGCACCGCGCTGGACGGCGGCTGCGTGGATATGGACGACCCCGACCTGGCGGAGCAGCTGGCGCTGTGCAGCGAGGAACTGATGGAGCGGTACCTGGAGGGCGCGCCCCTCACCGACGGTGACCTGTCGGCGCTGATCGGGCAGCGCAAGGCCTTTCCCTGCTATTTCGGCTCGGCGCTGAAAGGGGAGGGGGTGGCCCGGCTGCTGGACGCCATGGAACGGCTGGTTCCCGAGCCGCCCCGGGGCGCGGAGTTTGCCGCGCTGGTCTACAAGATCGGCCGGGACGCCCAGGGGGTGCGGCTCAGCTGGCTTAAAATCACCGGCGGGGAACTGCCGGTCAAAACCACCCTGCCCGGCCCGGACGGCCCGGAAAAGGTGGATCAGATCCGGGTGTATTCCGGCGAAAAGTTCACCGCGGTGCAGAAGGTGGTGGCCGGGCAGGTGTGCGCGGTCACCGGCCTGGACCATACCCGGCCCGGCCAGGGCCTGGGGGCGCAGGCACCCGCCCGCGCTCCGCTGCTGGAACCGGTGAGCAGCTGCGAACTGCTGCTGCCCGACGGGGTGGACCCCCACACCGCCCTGGGCAAGCTGCGCCAGCTGGAGGAGGAAGACCCCCAGCTGCACTTGGGCTGGGACGAGCGGGCGGGCTGCATCCGCCTGCAGGCCATGGGCCCGGTGCAGCAGGAGATACTGCAGGGGCTGATCGCCCGCCGGTACGGCTGGCAGGTGGATTTTGGCCCGGCACGTATCCTGTACCGGGAAACCATCGCCGCCCCGGTGGCGGGGGCGGGCCATTTTGAGCCGCTGCGCCACTACGCAGAGGTACACCTGCTGCTGGAGCCGGGCCCCCGGGGCAGCGGGATACAGTTTGCCAGCCGCTGCCCCACCGACCAGCTGGAGGGCAGCTGGCAGCGGCTGATTTTAAGCCAGCTGGCCGAAACGCCGCTGCGGGGGGGGCTGACCGGCGCGCCCCTCACCGACGTGGTCATCACGCTGGCGGCGGGCAAGGCCCATCTGAAACACACCGAAGGCGGGGACTTCCGCCAGGCGGCCCGCCGGGCGGTGCGCCAGGGCCTGATGCAGGCGGAGAACCTGCTGCTGGAACCCTGGTACGACTTCCGGCTGGAACTGCCCGCAGGCAATCTGGGCCGTGCCATGACCGACCTGGAGCGGATGGGGGCCGAGTTTGCCCCGCCCGAGCAGAACGGGGAACAGGCCGTCCTCACCGGCAGTGTGCCCGCCGCCGCGCTGCAGGATTACGCCGCCGAGCTGGCGGCCTACAGCCGGGGGCAGGGGCGGCTGAGCTGCACCCCCTGCGGTTACCGCCCCTGCCGCGACCCGGCCCCGGTGATCGCCGCCGCCGGGTACGACCCGGAACGGGATGTGGACGACCCGGCGGATTCGGTGTTCTGCAGCCACGGCGCCGGGGTGGTGGTGCCCTGGCGGGAGGCCGCGGGCAGGATGCATGTGCAGAATCCGCTGGCGCCCCGCCGCCCGGCCCCGGAACCGGACCCCATCCGCTCCAGGTCGGTCATGGCACGGCCCAGATTGCCTGCGGGCAGTTCCAGCCGGAAGTCGTACCAGGGTTCCAGC
>NZ_NFLN01000027.1 GCF_002160955.1 Gemmiger sp. An120 | reverse complement strand
GGCCCCCACCGCTTCGCCCGCCCCCACGGCAAGCCCGGAGACGGTGGAAGAGGAACAGACCCCGCAGGCCCCCGCGGAAGAAACCGCCGGATTCCCGGTAGCCGCCGTGGCGGTGACCGGCGTGGTACTGCTGCTGGCGGTGCTGGCGCTGGCGATCTTTTTCGCCCGCCGCCGCCACGAGTAAACCATAGAAAAAAGGAGCCGTCCCCCGGCCGGGGGACGGCTCCTTTTTTGCGGCAGCAATCAGTTGGGCAGGGTGTCGCCGGATTCCTCCAGGTGATCCTCCCACAGAAAATACCGGGTCTCTTTGATAATTACGCCGCTGAGCAGCAGCACCGCGATCAGGTTGGGAAAAGCCATCAGCGCGTTCATCAGGTCGGCAAAGTTCCACACGATGTCCAGGCTGACCACCGCGCCCAGGAACACCGCCGCCAGAAATACCAGCCGGTATACCAGGATGCCCTTGGCGCCGATCAGGTATTCCATGCAGCGCTCGCCGTAGTAGCTCCAGCCCAGGATGGTGGTGAACGCAAAGATGGACAGCGCCACCGTCAGCACATACTGCCCGCCGGGCAGAACGCCGAAGGCCAGGCGGGTCATGGCGTCGTCGCTGGCGCCCACGTAGGCCTCCGGGCTGCGCAGCATGCCGCTCACCACTACGATGCCGGTCATGGCGCAGACAATTACCGTATCCCAGAAGGTGCCGGTCATGGACACCAGCGCCTGCCGCACCGGGTTGCAGGTCTGGGCGGTGGCCGCCGCGATGGGGGCGGTGCCCAGGCCGCTCTCGTTGGAAAACAGGCCCCGGGCCATGCCGTACCGGCAGGCGATCATCAGCGCCCCGCCCGCAAAGCCGCCCGCCGCCGCCTGCCAGCCAAAGGCGCTTTTAATAATGGTGGCCGCCGCGGGCAGAATGCAGGCCCGGTTCAGAAACAGGATGGCCAGACAGCCCAGAATGTAGAACAGGCTCATGAAAGGCACCAGCTTTTCGCACACCCGGCTGATCACCTTGACGCCGCCCAGAATCACCACGGCGGTCAGCAGGGTGATCACCAGGCCGCTGGCCCACACCGGCACGCCGAAGGTGGTGTGCACCACGTCGCTGATGGCGTGGCTCTGCACGGTGCTGCCCGCGCCCAGGGTGGCGAACACTGTGAACACAGCGAAGATCACCGCCAGCCATTTCCAGCCCAGGCCCCGCTCGATGGTGTACATGGGGCCGCCCACCACCGCGCCCTGCTTGTTGCGGGTGCGGTATTTTACCGCCAGCAGGGCTTCGCCGTATTTGGTGGCGATGCCGAACACGCCGGTCAGCCAGCACCAGAGCACCGCGCCGGGCCCGCCCAGGGCGATGGCGGTGGACACCCCGATGATGTTGCCGGTGCCGATGGTGGCCGCCAGGGCGGTGGCCAGTGCCCCGAACTGGCTGATCTCACCCTGCGCACCCTCGTCCGGCCGCAGGCTCATGCGGATGGCCTTGCCGGTGTACCGCTGGATAAACCGCAGCCGCACCGTAAGCAGCAGGTGGGTGCCCAGCAGCATCACCAGAATGGGGCCGTTCCAGATAAAATCGGCGCATACCTTAATCAGTTGATTGAGCGCTTCCATGATAGACTCTCCTCTCCCCCCGCGCCGCACTGTGGCGCGCTGATGCTTTATCATAGCATAAATCCCGGCGGGCACGCAAGGCGCGCCCGCCGGGATGGGGGAGAAGTTCAGGATTCGCTGTTTTCCTGCTCGGGCAGGGTGCGGATGCCGAAGATAAAATACAGCACATGCCCGGCCCAGACGATGCCCAGGATCACCCGGCCCACCGGTACCCGGCCCATCATGGCAAACCCGATGGCCATGGTCAGGGTCACCAGGGTCATGATCCGCAGCTTGGTGCGCCGGGTCATGCCCCGGCCCGCCACAAAGCTTTCCAGGTTTTCCTTATATAAACGGGTGCCCACAAACCAGCGGTGCAGCCGTTCGGAGCTGCGGGCAAAACAGTAGGCCGCCAGCAGCAGAAAAGGAAAGGCGGGCAGCAGCGGCAGCGCCGCGCCCAGGGCCCCCAGCCCCAGCCCGATAAAGCCGCCGGCCAGATACAGCAGTTTTTTCATGAGTTTTCCTCCGATCGTCCGGTTTGGTTCAGTTTATGCCGCAGGGTGTTGGCGATGTGCCGCAGCGCCCACACCGGATGGTACAGCAGCATCCGGGGCCCGGCCCACCGCATCACCTGCCGGATACCCTCCCGCATGGCGGGGGCGTAGCAGGGATGCGGGCAGGTGGAACAAAAGGTCTTTTCCGCCATGCGGGGGCAGCGGGCGCTGCGGGTACGGGCGTAGTCGGCCAGCGCCGCGCAGTCCGGGCAGAGTGCGCCCTTTTCGGTGCCGTGATGGGCGCGGCAGTACAGCCCGATCATAAAGGCCACCATCCCGGCCTCCCGCGCCCGGCGGGTTTCCATATCCCGGCTCATGCCAGCCGCCCGCCTTCCATGGTCAGCACCCGGTCCGCCACCCGCAGGGTGGAGGGCCGGTGGCTTACCACCAGCACGGTGCGGCCCGCCCGCTGACGGCGCAGCGCCCGCAGGATCACCGCCTCATTCAGGCTGTCCAGATTGCTGGTGGGCTCGTCCAGCAGCAGGAACGGCGCGTCGTGCAGGAACGCCCGGGCCAGCCCCAGCCGCTGCCGCTCCCCGCCGGACAGGGTGTCGCCCAGCTCGCCCACCGGGGTATCGTACCCCTGGGGCAGGCTCTGGATAAAGTCGTGTACCGAGGCCATTTTGCAGGCGGCCTCTAGGTCCTCCTGGGTGGCGTCGGGCTTGGCGATCCGCAGGTTGGCGGCGATGCTGTCCCGGAACAGATGGGTGTCCTGGGTCACCAGCGCCTCCATCTGCCGCAGCCGGGCGGTGTCGATGCCGTCCACCGGCGCGCCCGCCACCTCCACCCGGCCTTTCTGCACCTGCCAGAACCGCATGAACAGCCGCAGCAGGGTGCTTTTACCGCTGCCGCTGGGCCCGCAGATGCCCACCACCGAGCCTTCCGGGATATCCAGCGACACATCCGCCAGCACCGGCTGCTCCCCGTAGGCAAAGCCCACCTGTTCCGCCTTTGCCCCGGTAAAGGGGCCGGGATCGGGCAGGCCGGCCAGTTCCGGGGCGGCGGGTTCCTCGTCCAGAATATCCAGCACCCGGTCCGCCGCCGCCAGGGTGGTCTGCAGGGTGCTGCCCAGCCCCGCCAGCGCCGCCGTGGGCCCAAAGGAACCCATCAGCGCCAGGGTGGGCAGCAGCACGCCGGGCAGATCCACCGCGCCCCGGGCATACAGCGCCGAGGCCAGGGCCAGCATCCCGATGTCAAAGGCCAGCATCACCGCGCCGGCCGCCGCCTGGGCCCGGGCCGCCTGGGCCTTCATCCGGTCCTCCTGGTCGGCCAGTTCCCGGGCCCGGTGCTCCAGCCCGGCCAGACGGGCCTCGCCCGCGCCGTACTGCAGAATCTCCGGCAGGCCCCGCAGGCTTTCCAGCACATAGCCGCTCATGGCGGCGGACTGTTCCCGGGCCAGCCGGGCGTCCTGTCCGCCCCAGCGGGCGATGAGCAGCGGCGCGGCCAGACCCACCGTCAGGTAGGCGGCCAGCGCCAGCAGCCCCAGCAGCGGGTGAAAACTGCCGATGAACACCGTCATCACCCCGCTGAACAGAATCGCGATCAGCACAGGGGAGATGGTGTGGGCGTAGAATACCTCCAGCAGCTCAATGTCGGAGGTGATCAGGCTGATCAGGTCGCCCCGGTCCCGGCCCTCCAGCTTGGCGGGGCAGAGCCGCCGCAGCGCCCGGAACACCTTGTCCCGGATCAGGGCCAGCAGCTTGAAGGCAATGAAGTGGTTGCAGGCCTGCTCGCCGTAGCGCAGCGGGCCCCGCAGCACCGCGAACACCGCCAGCAGCACCAGCGCCGTTCCGGCGGAAAGGGGCAGGGCATACCCGCCCGCGGCCAGCACCGCACTGGCCCCCAGCACAGTCAGGAACGCCGCGCACAGATGCCCGGCCAGCCCCGCCAGGATGGCCAGCGCCATATACCCGGCCAGCGGCCGTACCAGCAGCGCCAGACGCCCCATCACCATCGGGGCGGATCGTTTGGTATGATTCCCGTTCACAGGCATGCCGCCTCCTTTTCTCCCTCGTGTTCCAGTTCCTGCTGGGTGTTCCACAGCCGGGCGTACAGCCCGCCCGCCGCCAGCAGTTCGGCGTGGCGGCCCTGCTGGGCCACCCGGCCGTTCTCCAGCACATAGATCCGGTCCGCCCCGGCCGCGTTGGCCAGCCGGTGGCTGATCAGCAGCACCGTGCGGGTGCGGGCCAGCCGGTGGATCTCGCTCATGATGTCGTTCTCACTCTCCGCGTCGATGTTGGAGGTGGCTTCGTCAAAGATGTACACCGGGCTGTCCTGCAGCAGCGCCCGGGCCAGCGCCAGCCGCTGCCGCTGCCCGCCGGACAGGTTTGCCCCCCGCTCGGCCACCGGCGCGTCCAGGCCGCCCGCCTGCCGGGCAAAGCCGTCCAGCTTCGCCCGTTTCAGCGCGTCCCAGAGCTGTTCGTCGGTGGCATCCGGCGCGCCCAGACGCAGGTTGTCCGCCAGGGTGCCCTTGCACAGCCAGGCGTTATGGCCCAGGCAGGTCACCGTCCGCAGCAGGCCGGTTTCGTCCAGTTTCTCCAGCGGCACGCCGCCCATCGTGACCTGGCCCTGCCAGCCCTTGACCCGGCCGGTCAGCAGGGCGGCCAGGGTGCTCTTGCCGCAGCCGCTCTCGCCCACCAGGGCCACAAACCCGCCTTGGGGCAGATCCAGATCCACCCCTCGCAGGATCTCCCGCCCCGGCTCATAGCCGAAACGCAGATCCTGGCAGCGGATGGCGGTGTCGGCGGGAACCGGCTTGCCGCCCGCCGGCGGTTCGGGCATATCCAGCAGCCGGAAGATCCGGTCGCTGGCGGCCATGCCGTTCATGGCAATGTGGAAATAGCTGCCCAGCTGCCGCATGGGCAGGAAAAAGTCCGCCGAAAGCAGCAGCACCAGCACACAGCCGCCCAGGCTCAGCCGCCCGGCGGTGTACTGGCTCACCGCCAGCCCGATGCCCAGCGCCGCTCCGCCAAAGGCCACCAGATCCATGATGCTGATGGAGTTCAGCTGCATGGTCAGCACCCGCATGGTGATGCGGCGGAACTGCTCGGCCTCCCGGTTCATCTCCTCGTTGCGGCGCTCGTCGGCGCTGTAGATTTTCAGGGTGGTCAGCCCCTGCAGATTTTCCAGAAAACTGTCCCCCAGGGCGGTGTACTGGCCCCAGTATTTGCTCAGCAGCTTTTTGGCCCAGGTCTGCACCGCCGCGATGGCCGCCGGGATCAGAGGCACACAGATCAGCAGCGCCGCGGCCGCGGGCAGGCAGACCGGCGCCAGCACCGCGAACAGGGTCAGCGGAGCCAGCATGCTGTAAAAGAACTGGGGCAGGTAGGCGCCGAAATAGCTTTCCAGCTGATCCACGCCCTCCACCGCCGCCTGTACCACCTCGGCGGTGTTCACCTGCTGGCGGTAGGCCGGGCCCAGCCGCAGCAGCTTGGCGTAGATCTGCCGGCGCAGTGCCAGCTTTACCGCCCGGCTGGCCTTGTGGGCCATCCGGGCCGCCGCTTCGGTGCAGGCCATCCGCACCGCCGCCGCCCCGGCCAGCGCCAGCCAGAAGCCTGCCCCGGGCAAACCGGCCCCCGCTGTCAGACGGTCGATGAAAAAGGCGATCAGCCCCATCGCTGCCAGATTGGCCAGAAGCGCCGTCCACTGCAGCCCCACGCTGGCCGCAATGCGCGGACGGCTTTCGATGACCATCCCGATCAGCCGTTTGTTGATCATCATGCTCCCTCATGTCCTTTCCGTGTAGTTGCCCTTGCGGTTTGTAATGCAAAACTTATGTTAGTTAAAACTAACGAACGGGCAAAAAAGAAGCGGCGCCAACAAGTTCGCGCCAACTAACTTCCGGGCACAGCTTACCACAGCCGGGGCGCATCTGTCAAGCCGGAACGGCAGGTTAACAGGATTTTCACACCGCTGTGACGCGGTAAAAGGGCAAAACCCGTTTTCACAGGTGGAAAAGCGTGGTATAATATCCCCAAACGCGCGCCGCCGCGCGCATCTTTGCAGCAAAGGAGAACACAGAGCATGGCCAATGTGTATATGGACAAGATCGAGGCCTTTGTCCGGGCCAATGAAGAAAATGTGATCCGGGACATCAAGCGCCTGGTGGATATTCCCAGCGTGGCGGGCACCCCTGAGCCCGGCGCGCCCAACGGGGCCGGCCCCGCCGCCGCTCTGAAAGAGGCCCTGGCCCTGGCCGGCGAGATGGGGCTGGCTACCGGCGAGTTCGAGGGCCATATGGGCTGGGCCGAGCTGCCCGGCTCCACCGACAAGCAGATCGCCACCATCACCCATATGGACGTGGTGCCGGCGGGCAACGGCTGGACCGGCGACCCGTTCAACATGCGGGTGCAGGACGGCTGGCTGATCGGCCGCGGTGTGGCCGATGACAAGGGCCCCGGCGTGCTCTGCCTGTACGCCCTCAAGTTCCTGAAGGAGAACAACGTGCCGCTGAAGTATTCGGTGCGGGCCCTGCTGGGCACCAGCGAGGAGACCGGCATGGAGGACATCGACCGCTATCTGGCCGGCAACCGGGCCCCGGATTTCTGCTTCAGCCCGGACGCGGAGTTCCCGGTCTGCAACGGCGAAAAGGGCCATTTCCGGGCCGATCTGGTCAGCCCGGTGTGCGGCGGCCAGGTGCTGGCCTTTGAGGGCGGCGTGGCTTTCAATGCGGTGCCCGACCGGGCGGCCGCGCTGGTGCGGGCCGAGGGCCTGCTGCCCGCCGAGAACATCACCCTGGAGCCCGGCGAGGAAGCGGGCACCGTCTGGGTGCGGGGCTGGGGCAAGAGCGGCCACGCCGCCATGCCGGAAGGCACCCGCAACGCCATCGGTCTGGTGGTGGATTACCTGCTGGCCAACAAGGTGGGCAACGAGGCGGAAACCGCCTATTTTGAGGTGCTGCACAAGCTGCACGCCTCCACCGACGGCAGCGCCCTGGGCATCGCCGCGGACGACGGCCTGTTCACCCCGCTGACCGTGATCGGCGGCACCATGAAGATGGAGAACGGCCGGATGCTCCAGTCGGTGGACAGCCGCTTCCCCACCAACACCACCGGCGAGGCCATCCGCGACACCCTGACCGCTCTGTGCGGCAGCGCGGCGGCGGTGGAGAACGTAGGCATTGCGGTGCCCTTCTACATCGCGGCGGACGCGGCCCCGATCCGTGCCCTGATCGACACCTACAACGAGGTCACCGGTGAGAACGCCGAGCCCTTCACCATGGGCGGCGGCACCTACGCCCGGCACTTCCCGCTGGCGGTGAGCTTCGGTCCCGAGCGGCAGGACCTGCAGCTGCCGGAATTTGCCGGCCCGATGCACGGCGCCAACGAGGGCGCCAAGATCGAGCACCTGATGCAGGCGCTCAAGATCTACATCCTGGCCCTGGTCCGGCTGCAGGAGATCGATCTGTAAGGCAGTAAACAAACAAGGCCGCCCGGCCGCGAATGGCCGGGCGGTTTTTTGGATATGAGGAGGAACAAGAATGCAGACAATTCGCGACCGTCGCCGAATGCTGGTACTGGCCGTACTGGTGGTGCTGATTCTATTGGGGGCAGCGATGCGGATTGCCGCCTGCTGGAAAGGCTATCCGGAGTTGCAGGGGGCTGACGAATCCATTGTGGTGAAACAGGCCATCGGCCTGCTGGAACGCCATTCTTTTGAAGCGGATACCTATTCCTGGCCGGCGCATCTTTTGGTCAAGGCCAGCGCCGTGATTTTTGAGGTTTACAGCCAACTTCGGTTCGGACAGTCCGCAGTAGAGATATACGCACTCAATCCGGCGTCCTTTTATGTGCTGGCCCGGGGCTTCTGCGCCTTGCTGGGCACCCTGATGATTCCACTGGCCTGGTGGATCTGTGAAACGGTCAAAAAGGGCGCCGGCCTCTGGGGGGCGGTGCTGTTTACCTTCTTCTCAGTATACATTGAACATTCCGGATATGATACTCCGGATGTGCCCTTGGCGTTCTTCACTCTGCTGGCGATTGCTCTGGCGATCCGATATCTGGACAAGGCAACCTGGGGCCGCCTGGCCGCCTTGTGCATCTGTGTGGGGGCAGGGATCACAGTTAAGTATACCGGCGCGTTGGCCTGCCTGCTGGTGGCGGCTGTGGTCTGTATTCAGGCCTGGAATACCCGCAGCGTAAAGCTGTTTTTCCTGGGCGGTGTATTCAGTATAGCTGTGGTGTTTTTGTCCTTCTTCTTGCTGGCTCCCAATCTGGTTACCAACTGGCAGCATACTGCCTGGCAGCTGGGGATTGAGGCTCGGGGTTCCTACGGATTGACAGCGTTTTTCATTAAACTGCGGGACTATCTGCTTACCTGGATCAATGCGGGGCCCGGCGTGGAAGGGGTTCTTCTGGCAGCGGTGGGTACCGTTTGGCTGGTCCGCCGCTGGAAAGCCCGATATCTGCCTTTGTTTCTGGGCCTTGTATATTGGGCTTGCTTGAGCGTTATGGGACTGTGGTGGGTGCGCTGGGGCACACCATTCTATACCACGCCACTGCTGCTGGCAGCGGTGGGGCTCAGTGCGTGTGCCGATTTGGTACACGCTGCCCTGGCGGATAAGGTCCGCGGTCTGAAAGTGCTGGCCAAGCCGGTGCTGGCCGGTCTGCTGGGCCTGGTGGTGCTGGCGGGAACGGTCAGCACCGGTCTGCTGGCTTTTGCGCGCTGTCTGGCGCCCCAGACCATCCTGGCCTCGGCGGACTGGTGCCGGGAAAACGGCATTGCCGAATCGGATTGCCTGTACAATGGCTATACGGCGTTTGCTGTCAGCTGGGCGGCCGAACTGGGCTGTTCGGTGGACGAAGAGGGAAATCTGGTTACGCCGGAGGGTAAGGAAAACGCCCAGTATGCACTGATCAGCACACTGTACAAGCGTTTTATTGACAATTCGGATCTGCCCGATGCGGCGGCAGGCTACCAGTATATCTTCGATAACTGGACTTTGGTCCATACAATTGAGGAGTGGGCTCCTTCCAGCCCGTTTGCCTGCGTGAACACCGGATACAGCCTGGCCCGAATTATCTGGCTGGCACAGGGGGGCGTGGCAGGCGACCCGATCCGAATCTACCAGCGTGCCTGATACACGGTAAGCCCCTGTAGTTTCCAAAACAAAACCCCGGCCCTGCAACAGGGCCGGGGTTTGTGTGTCTGCTGGGGAAGATTACTCTTCGTCCGGATCGTCGTAGATCTCCACGTAGCGGGGGCTCTTTTCCTGCTCCAGCAGGGACAGCCCCGCCAGCAGGGCGGCCAGGGCGGCCAGCAGCACCAGGATCTTCACAAGGGTTTTCACGGGGCAACTCTCCTTTTTGGGGGCCGGGGCCCGCTGGGATTTTCTCCAGTATACCATATTAAAGGCGCTGGTGCAAAGGGTTTATTTTTTAACAGGTGAAAAGCGCCGGAATCCGCATGAAATCAGGGGTTGCCGCGTACTTTTTTGTTGACAGCGCCCGCGGAAATGATACAATAAGATAGTATGCTGTTTGTCAGATTACAAACGGTTCTTACGGTGTACAGAATCCAAGGAAATGGGGGATCGTTCAATCCATGTTTAAAAAACTGAAGCGTTCGGCCCTCGGGGCAAACGTCCCGCACGAAAAGGCGACGGCGGGTATGGCAACGGTTAAAATGCCGCTGCCCGCGCGCATCGTGCTGCCCATGCAGCAGCACATCGGCGCACCCTGCACCCCGGTGGTCAAGAAAGGCGACACCGTCCGGGTGGGCACCCTGGTGGGCAAAGCGGGAGGCTTTGTCAGTGCCAATATCTACTCCGGCGTGTCCGGCACCGTCAGCGGCATCGAGACCGTTGTGGGCTCGAACGGCGCCGTGATGGAGGCCGTCGTGATCGTGCCGGACGGCCAGCAGACGGTTGATCCGTCGGTGCAGCCGCCGGTTGTTACCGATAAGGCGGGCCTGGTCAAGGCCGCGCAGGACTGCGGCCTGGTGGGCCTGGGCGGCGCGGGCTTCCCCACCGCCGTGAAGCTCAGCCCCAAGACCCCGGTGGACACCCTGGTCATCAACGGGGCCGAGTGCGAGCCCTACCTGACCGCTGATACCCGGGAATTCCTGGAAAACAGCGAGACGGTCATCAGCGGCATCGAGGCCGTGATGAAGTATATGGAGATCAAGCGCTGCGTGATCGGCATCGAGCGCAACAAGCCCGAGTGCATCGATCTGATGTGCAGCCTGGTCAGCGGAATGGCCGGCGTGGAGGTCAAGCCTCTGGCCAGCCGTTACCCCCAGGGCGCGGAAAAGACCCTGATCGAGAGCACCACCGGCCGTGAGGTCCCCCGCGGCGGGCTGCCCAGCGATGTGGGCGTGATCGTGATGAACGTCACCACCATCTCTACCCTGGGCAAGTTCCTGGCTACCGGCATGCCCCTGACCACCAAGCGCCTGACCGTGGACGGCGATGCCGCCGCCAAGGCCTGCAACGTGGAGGTCATCGTGGGCACCCCTGCGCAGGACGTGATCGATTTCGTGGGCCTGAAGGAAGGCGTCACCCTGGGCAAGGTTATCTGCGGCGGCCCCATGATGGGCGTCTGCCTGGCCGATACCAGCTTCCCGGTGATCCGCCAGAACAACGGCCTGCTGCTGGTCAGCGACAAGGCCGCCGTGCTGCCTGAGCCCGGCCCCTGCATCCGCTGCGGCCGCTGCATCGAGGGCTGCCCCATGGGCCTGGCTCCCGTGCAGATCGCCGGTGCGTTCCAGAAGAAAGACGTGGCCGCCCTCACCGCGCTGCAGGTAGACCTGTGCGTGCTGTGCGGCACCTGCAGCTATGTCTGCCCCGCCAAGCGCCCGGTCACCCAGACCATGAGCCTTGCCAAGGAGCTGCAGAGAAAAGGAGGCAAGAAATAAATGGAAAACCGCTTGCTTGTTACCGCCTCGCCCCACATCACCGGCCGGGAGACCACCCGCGGGCTGATGGGCAACGTGATCGCCGCCCTGGTCCCCTGCATCGTGGCTGCGGCGCTGATCTTTGGCTGGCAGGCGCTGCTGCTGGTGGGCGTGACCACCGCCGCCTGCGTGGGCTTTGAGTATCTGTACTGCCTGATCATGAAGAAGCCCAACCCGGTGGGCGATCTGTCCGCCGTGGTTACCGGCATCATCCTGGCTCTGAACATGCCTGTCACCATGCCCCTGTGGATCGCCGTGGTGGGCGCGTTCATCGCCATCGTGCTGGTCAAGCAGCTGTTCGGCGGCATCGGCGCCAACTTTGCCAACCCGGCTCTGGTGGCCCGTATCGCCCTGTTCAGCGGCTTTGCTTCCCGCATGACCGCCGTGGTCATCCCTGACTGCGTAACGGTGGACGCTCTGAGCAGCGCCACCCCGCTGCAGACCGCCGACATGGGCAGCCTGCCTGTGCTGGACCTGCTGCTGGGCCGCTACGGCGGCGTTATGGGCGAGACCTGCAGCCTGGCCATCCTGATCGGCCTTGCCTGGCTGCTGATCACCCGCACCATCAGCCCGGTCATCCCGGTCACCTACCTGGCCACCGTGGCCGTGCTGTTTGCCATCGCGGGCGAGCCTGTGCTGGCCAACCTGCTCACCGGCGGCCTGCTGTTCGGTGCTGTCTTCATGGCCACCGACTACGTCACCAGCCCCTTCACCCTGCGCGGCAAGCTGGTGTTCGGCCTGGGCCTGGGCCTGATCACCTTTGCCATCCGTATGTGGGGCGATCTGCCGGAAGGTGTTTCCTATGCCATCCTGTTCATGAACCTGCTGGTGCCCTACATCAACAACCTGACCCGTCAGGTACCCCTGGGAGGTGGCAAGAAACATGGCTAAGAACAAGAGCAATACCTGGGAAAATGTGGTCAAACCCATTGTGGTGCTGGTCGTGATCTGCCTGATCACCAGCGCCCTGCTGGCGGTGACCAACTACTTCACTGCGCCCATCATCAAGGAAAAGGAACAGCAGGCCGCTTATGCCGCCTACTTTGAGGTGCTGCCCGGCGCAGACAGCTTCACCACCGTGGAAGGCTTTGCCACCACCGGCGTGGAGGAGGCCGTCAAGGCCGACAACGGTACCGGCTACGCCTTCAAGGCCGTAGGCAAGGGCTTCGGCGGCGACGTGCCCGTGATCGTGGGCGTGGACATGGACGGTGTCATCACCGGCGTGTCCTTCATGCAGAACTCCGAGACCAGCGGTTTCGGTGCCCGTCTGTGGGACGGCAGCGAGGACGGCGCTACCTACGCCGCCGAGCTGACCGGCAAGAGCGGCAGCGTGGCCCTGGGCCAGGACGGCGTGAACGGCCTGTCCGGCGCTACCGTTTCCAGCACCGCCGTTGTGAACGCGGTGAACAGCGCGCTGAACTGCTTTGCCGAGGTGGCCCTGGGCCAGGAGGCGACTGTGGAAGAAGCCGCTCCCGCCACCCTGGAAGAAGCGGTGACCGCCCTGCTGGGCGAGGGTGCCGCTGAGGCCAGCGCCGAGGGCGCTGTGGCCGCCTACACCAGCGCCGACGGCGCGCTGACCCTGGTGGCCGTGGAAGCCGAAGGCTTTGCGCCCATGACCGTGGCTGTTAGCTTTGACGCCGAGGGCGTTGTGGCCGACCTGTGGGTGGACGTTTCCGGCCAGACCCAGGGCATCGGTACGCCTGCCGGTGAGGCTGCCTACACCGACCAGTTCGTGGGCCTGTCTGATGCGGCTGCCGTGGACGGCGTGGACACCATTGCCGGGGCTACCCTCTCCAGCGACGGCGTCAAGACCGGTGTTGCCGCCTGCATGGAGATCTTCCAGACGATGAAGGGGGGCAACTAACCAATGAACAGCAAAGTTAAAACCCTGACCAACGGCCTGCTCAAGGAGAATCCGGTGCTGCGCCTGGTGCTGGGCACCTGCCCCACCCTGGCTGTTACCACCGCGGCTTCCAGCGGCCTGGGCATGGGCATCGCGGCCACCTTCGTGCTGATCTGTTCCAACATCGTGATCAGCGCGCTGCGCAAGGTCATTCCCGATAAGGTCCGCCTGCCGGCCTATATCACCATTATCGCTACCTTCGTGACCATCGTGCAGATGCTGGTCAAGGCATTCTTTACCGAGCTGGATACCGCCCTGGGCGTGTATCTGCCCCTGATCGTGGTCAACTGCATCATCCTGGGCCGTGCCGAGATGTTCGCTTCCAAGAACAAGGTTGTGGACAGCGCGCTGGACGGCGTGGGCATGGGCCTGGGCTTCACCCTGACCCTGGTGCTGATGGGCTCCTTCCGTGAGCTGATCAGCAAGGGCAGCATCTTCGGCGTGATGATCCTGCCCGAGAGCCTGGACCGCTTCACCCTGATGGGTTCCGCGCCCGGCGGCTTCTTCACCTTCGGCCTGTTCATGGCCCTGGTGGTGTGGATCGAGATCAAAACCAACAACCGCATCAAGCGGAGCATCGGCTGCGAGGGCTGCCCCAGCAAGGGCGCCTGCGCCGGGAAAGGGGAGTGTGAATAATGGAGCTTGCTGCCATTTTCTTCACCATGATTCTGGTGAATAACTACGTTCTGGTGCAGTTCCTGGGCATCTGCCCCTTCCTGGGCGTGTCCAAAAAGCTGGACTCCGCCTTCGGCATGAGCTGCGCGGTCGTCTTTGTTATGGTGCTGGCCACCGCGGTGACCTGGCCCATCCAGACCTTCCTGCTCACCCCGGCGGACGGCCGCTGGGATCTGGGCTACCTGCAGACCATCGTCTTCATCCTGGTGATCGCCGTGCTGGTTCAGCTGATCGAGATCGCCATGAAGAAGTACATGCCCCCGCTGCACAAGGCCCTGGGCGTGTACCTGCCCCTGATCACCACCAACTGCGCGGTGCTGGGCGTTACCATCCTGAACATCGACAACGGCTACAACTTTGCGGAGTCCATCGTCTGCGCCGCCGGCGCGGGCTTCGGCTTCATGCTGGCCATGGTGCTGTTCAGCGGCGTGCGTCAGCGCCTGGAAGACGCGCAGCCCCCCAAGTGCTTTGAGGGCCTGCCCATCACCCTGGTTTCCGCGGCCATCGTCAGCCTGTCCTTCACGGGCTTCGGCGGCATCGTGGACGCCATCTTCAAAACTGCGGCTTAAAGGAGGAACCAACCTATGACCATTGCTATGGCAATCATTCTGGTCACCGTTGTGGGCCTGCTGGGCGCCGTGATCCTGGTGCTGGCCGCCCGCTTCATGGCCGTGGAGGAAGATCCCCGCGTGGGCCAGGTGCAGGCCTGCCTGCCCGGCGCCAACTGCGGCGCCTGCGGCTACGCCGGCTGTGCTGACTACGCCAAGGCCATCGTGGAGGGCGCCCCGGTCAACAAGTGCGTGCCCGGCGGCGCCAAGACCGCGGCGGATGCCGCTGCCGTGATGGGCGTGGAGGCCGGTGCCACCCGCACCGTCTGCGCGGTGGTGGCCTGCAAGGGCGAAAACGGCGTCTGCAAGCAGAAGTACGATTACAAGGGTATTTCCAGCTGCGCGGCTGCCAACGCCCTGTACGGCGGCCCCAATGCCTGCAGCTTCGGCTGCATCGGCCTGGGCGACTGCGTCAAGGCCTGCCAGTTCGACGCCATCCATGTGGAGAACGGCCTGGCCCATGTGGACCCGGCCAAGTGCACCGGCTGCGGCGCCTGCAAGGCGGCCTGCCCGCACAAGATCATCTGGATGTACGAAGAGAAGCAGAAGCCTGTGGTGATGTGCGCCAACCATGAAAAGGGCGCCGCCACCAACAAGGAGTGCAGCGCCGGCTGCATCGCCTGCATGAAGTGTGAGAAGAGCTGCCCGGAACAGGCCATCAAGGTGGTCAACAACGTGGCCCGCATCGACTACGCCAAGTGCACCGGCTGCGGCACCTGCATGGAAGTCTGCCCCAAGAAGGTCATCCACCTGCCTGGCCAGGCGTAAACGGCAAAACAAAACCGGCCTCCCGCTTTTGGGAGGCCGGTTTTTTGTATGGCTTTTTATCCCAGCAGCACCGTCACGCCGAACAGGGTGCCATTCAAAAGCGCCAGCAGCCGCTCCACGGCAAACACCGTGATGCAGCCCGCCGCCGCCACCGTCATCAGGCCCTTGTTCCGCAGGCCCAGCACGATGGCCACCGCAAACCCCGCGATGGCGCTCACCGGGCTCTGGGTGCAGGTGAAGATGGCCGGCACCGTCATGGCGGTCAGGCAGGCGTAGGGCACATAAAACAGAAACGACCGCAGAAACCGGCTTTTCACCGGTTTGCGCAGCAAGGTCAGCGGCAGCATGCGGATCAGATAGGTGACCACCGCCATCACCAGAATGTACAGATAGATCATGCCGCGTCACCTCCCTGGGCCGGTTCCTCCACCGGGAACAGCCAGGCCCCCAGGGCCGCCGCCGCCACGGTGCACAGGATGATGGCGGTGCCCGCCGAGATCTGCTTGAGCAGCGGAACCCAGCTCATCAGGCAGCTGCACACCAGCGCGATGCCCACCACCGCCAGCACCGGACGGCTGCGCCGGGCCACCGGGGCCACCACCGCCACAAACATACAATACAGCGCAATGCCCAGCGCGCTGATCACCGCCGCGGGCAGCACGCCGCTGGCCAGCGCCCCGGTCAGGGTGCCGCCGGTCCAGCCCAGCAGCGGCAGAAAGCCCAGCCCGCCCATATAGGCCGGGGTGGGCCGCCCGGGCCGGCCCATGGCCACCGCAAAAATTTCATCCGTGTCCACAAAGGCGATCAGGCACCGCTTGAGGGTGCCCACCTGCGGCCCCAGCTTCTGGCCCAGCGCCAGGCTCATCAGCGCGTACCGCAGATTGATCACCAGCTGGGTCAGCGCCATCTCGCCCAGGCCCGCCCCCGCCGTGATGATGGTCAGCCCGGCAAACTGCCCCGCGCTGGTCAGGTTGGTCAGGCTGATAAGGCCCGCCTGAAAGGCGGTCAGCCCCGCCTGGGTGGCCAGCAGGCCGAAACTGAAACTTACCGCAAAATATCCCACCGCGATGGGCAAGCCGTCCCGCAGCCCGTCGCGCCATTCTGTGCGCATGAAAACGCCCCTCCCTTGTTCCGGCCCCTGCCGGGATGGTATAATACTACGAAACGGGGCGCAGCCCCGCTAACACTTCATGATACACGCATGCGGGCCAAAACGCAAGCGCCCGCCCAAGGAGGAAATCTGTATGACCATTACCGCCGTAGCCCTGGACCTGGACGGCACCCTGCTGCCCCGGGGAACCCACCGGCTGTCCGCCCGCACCGTGGCCGCTTTGCAGGCGGTGCAAAGCAGCGGCATCCGGGTGATCGTGGCCACCGGCCGCGCTGTGTGCGCCGTGCCGCCCGCCCTGCTGGGGGGCTTTGTGCCCGACGCGGCGGTGTATTCCGGCGGGGCGCTGGTGCTGGACGGGGAGGGCCGCACCCTGGCCGCCCGCTGCCTGGACGACCAGCCGATGTACGCCCTGGTGGACTGGTGCGAGGACTACGACTATCCCATTGCCTTTGCCTATCCGGAGGCCTACTACGCCTATGTGGGCTACGACCGGATGACCGGCTTCTACCCGGCGGGGATGCTGCGGGACGGGGAAGACCAGGACCGCCACCTGGAGGGCAAGCCCTTCGCCGCCCAGTGCTGTATGCCCCCCGAGGGCGCGGCGGGCTTTACAGAACGGTACGGGCATCTGGGCCTGCGCCTGGTGCCCTTTGCCCCCGGCCGGTACGACGTCTGCCCGCCGGATACCGATAAGGCGGCGGGGGTGCGGGCGGCCCTGGCGGCGCTGGGGCTTTCCCCCGAAGGGCTGGCCGCCGCCGGAGACGCGGAGAACGACCGGCCGCTGCTGGCGCTGGCCGCGCTGCCGGTCACGGTGGAAAGCGCGCCCGAATCCCTGCGCGCCGCCGCCCGGCTGACCGTGCCCGACCCGGAACAGGAGGGCGTGGCCGCGTTTCTGGAGCAGCTGGCCGCCTGCCGGGGTGGGTGGAATCTGTAAGAGCCAGTCGTTAACTTTTTGTAAAACCTGTCTGTAGGAAAGAGCCTTTTCGTTGCTTTTTTGACGCAGAGCGCATACAATAGGACTATAACGGCCGGACAAGCCCGGCTGGAACAAAGGAGAACGCCATGAGCAGATGGGTGGAAAAACGAACCCGGTCGGTGCTGCCGGTATATTTTGCGGGGGCGGTCTGGCTGCTGGCCGGGCTGGTGCTGCCGCTGTACAGCCTGTGGGCGCTGGCGGCCACCGCCGTGGTGAGCGCCGCGGTCTGGCTGGTGACCCGCCGCCTGTGCCCGGACCGGATCACCCGGATGGAGATGCCCTTCATGACCGGGCGGGAGGACGTGGACGCCATGCTGGAATCGGTGCAGCAGAAGCTGGCCGACCTGCACCGGCTGGATGAGGCCATCCCGGATACCGGCCTGTCCGCCAGCATCCGCCGGATGGAAACCGCCGGACGCAGCATTCTGGCCGAGGTGGAGGCCCATCCGGAAAAGGCGCCCCAGATCCGCCGGTTTGCCAACTACTACCTGCCGGATGCGGTGCGTATTCTGGAACTGTATGCCCGGCTGGAGGGGCAGGACGTGCAGGGCGGCAACGCCGCCTCGGTACGCCGGGAGGTGGAGACCAACGCGGCCAGCATCGCCACTGCCTTTGAAAACCAGCTGGACAGCCTGTTCGCCGCCGACGCGCTGGATCTGAGCGCCGACCTGGAGGTGCTGAACGGCATGCTGCGGGGCCAGGGGCTGACCGGCAGCGATTTTGCGCAAAAGCCTGAAGAACAGTAAACAAGCGCGTCCCCGGACGCGGTTAGAAGAAAGGACGATTGGATTATGGAGGAAAAAATTAGCCTGAGCCTGGACGCCCCCGCCGCGCCTTCCCTGACCCTGGACCCGCTGGGCGACGCCGCCGCAGCGGAAAAGGAAGCCGAGCAGCCCAAGGTGGAGCCGGTGACGGTGGAGGATACCCCCCTGACCCCGGAAGAGCAGAAGATGGTGGACGACTTTGCCGAAAAGATCGACATCACCAACAGCCAGATCGTGCTGCAGTACGGCGCGGCCAGCCAGAAGAAGATCAGCGACTTCAGCGAAGCCGCCCTGGACAAGGTGCGAACCAAGGACATGGGCGAGGTGGGGGATATGCTCACCAGCCTGGTGACCGAGCTGCAGAACTTTGACGCCCTGGAAGAGCAGCCCAAGGGCTTTTTGGGCCTGTTCAAGCGGGCGGGCAACCAGCTGGAGGAGATGAAGACCCGGTACAACAAGGTGGAGACCAACGTGGACCGGATCGAGGGCATGCTGGAAGCCCATCAGGTGCAGCTGATGAAGGACATCGCCATGCTGGACAAGATGTACCAGCTGAACATGACCTACTTCAAAGAGCTGAGCATGTATATCCTGGCCGGCAAAAAGAAGCTGAAATCCGTGCGGGAGAACGAGCTGGCGGCCGCCGAGGCCAAGGCCCGTACCAGCGGCCTGCCGGAGGACGCCCAGGCGGCCCGGGATCTGGCCGACCTGTGCAACCGGTTTGAGAAAAAGCTGTACGATCTGGAACTGACCCGGAACATCTCCCTGCAGATGGGCCCCCAGATCCGCCTGATCCAGAACAACAACACCATCATGGCGGAAAAGATCCAGAGCAGCATCGTCAATACCATCCCCCTGTGGAAGAACCAGATGGTGCTGGCGCTGGGCCTGGCCCACAGCCAGCAGGCGATCAACGCCCAGCGGGCCGTGACCGACATGACCAACGAACTGCTGAAGAAGAACGCTGCCGCCCTGAAGCAGGGCACCATCGAGGCGGCCCGGGAGTCCGAGCGGGGCATCGTGGATATGGAGACCCTGCAGGCCACCAACCGCAGCCTGATCGAGACCCTGGACGAGCTGAAGAAGATCCAGACCGAGGGCAAGGAAAAGCGCGCCGCCGCCGAGCAGGAGCTGGGCCGCATCGAAGGCGAGCTGAAGCAGAAGCTGCTGGAGCTGAACTGATATGGCCGCACAGAAGGATTTCGGGCCGGTATCCGGCCCTGCGTCCCCGGCCTTTGACCCGAACGCGGTGGAGTTTGACACCGCCGCCGGTCTGCCCGCCCTGGGCAAGGCCGAGGGCAAACTGCCCGGAGCGCTGCGCCGCCCGCTGACCGCCCGGATCATTGCCCTGGCGCTGGTTCTGGCGGCGGTGGTGGGCCTGGGCGGCGGCAAGCTGGCCGCCAAGGCCGCCGACGTGGCCGCCCTCTACGAGAAGGGTACGCCGATAGCCGGCGGCGCCGCCGTCATCTCCATCCCGGAAGAACTTACTGCCCGGGCGCAGGCGGCCGCCGGCATTGTGGGGATGGGCAAAACCCTGCTGGGAATGACCGACCCCTTGGTGACGAGCGCGGCCGAGGCCCTGGATGCACTATATGACGCGGAGGGCCCGGCGGAGCAGTATGCGGCCAATACGCAGCTGGCGGCGGCGATCGATTCGCTGTATCAGCAGTTGAAGCCGATCGCTGATGAGTCCGACCGGGGGCAAACCCTGCAAACACAATGGAGCGAATTTTTGTCCCGCCAGGATATCCTTTCCCAAAGCAGCTATAATGAGGAGGCACAGGCGTTCAACAAAACGCTGAGTTCTTTTCCGGCGGTGCTGCTGGGTGGAATTTGGCAGGTACAAGAAGTGGAGTTATTTGCATGAACAAATCAAAAGTGTTGGGCGTTGTGCTGGCCGTGGGCCTGGTGCTGGTCACCGTGGTGCTGGCGTTCAGCGTGATGTCCCGCTCGGATCAGAACGAGCCCTTTGACTACAGCCGGGCCGACCTGTACCCCTCCGACGCCTGGTATGTCACCGACGCGGCCGGGGTGCTCAGCGCCGACACCGAAGCCTGGCTGGCCGCGCTGGGCAATGACCTGTACCACAATGTGGACGAGTGCGAGCTGGTGGTGGTGACGGTGGATTTCACCGGCAACAAGTCCACCGAGGACTACGCCTATGATCTGTTCAATGACTGGCAGATCGGCAACGCAGGCACCAACCGGGGTGTATTGCTGCTGCTGGTGACCGGCGCCGAGGATTACTGGTGCGTACAGGGCGCGGGTCTGGAAACCCGCCTGCCCACCAGCAGCATCAGCCGCATTCTGAATACCTATCTGGAGCCGGATTTCGCGGTGGGGGATTACGACGCGGGCGTGCGTGCCACGGCGGCGGCCCTCTACGATGAACTGGCGGCTTCCTTTGGTGTGAACCGCAGCGCCAGCCAGGTGCAGGCAACCTCCGGCAGCGTGGCGGCGCAGCCTACAACCGGCGGTACGGCGCCGGTGGGCCGCGTGTCCAGCCCGGCCCTGACCATCCTGGGCTTTGCGGCCAACACCATTCTGGTGCTGATCGTGGTGGGCCTGATCCTGGTGCTGGCGGTGGTGTCGGCCTTCCTGCCCCGCCGCCGGTATTACCATCATCATTACTGGGGCGGGCCCCGTCCGCCCCGGCCTCCCCGCCCGCCTTATGGCGGCTGGGGTGGGCCCCGTCCGCCCCGCGGACCCCGGCCTCCCATGGGCGGCGGTTTTGGCGGCGGATTCGGCGGCCGGCCCTCGGGCGGCGGCGGATTTACCCGGGGCGGCGGCGCCGGACGGTCCTCTTTCGGGGGCGGCCGCTCCTTTGGCGGCGGCCGGTCTTCCGGCGGCGGCGGATTTACCCGGGGTGGCGGCGCCGGACGCGGGCGCTGATGCCTGCACCTGTGCTGATATGGGGGGAATGAAGCATTCCCCCCATACCCCCCGCAAACAGCGGGCCGGAATTCTCCGGCCCGCGGGAAACTGCAGAACAGAACGGGGCGTGCTGCCTGTCGGGCGGCATGCCCCGTTTTTACTGAAACTATGCGGGCCGAAATTTCGGCCCGCGGGATGGGGGCATGGGGGTCTTGGACCCCCATATTGGCCCTGAAAACGCCAGTGTTACATTTGGTTGCGGGATTGCGACCCTGATGCGGTGGCGCTGCCCGGCGGAATCGGGTATGCTGAAACCACCAAAACACAGGAGGTTTACCTACAATGACCATGGCGGAAAAGATCCTGGCCCTGCGCAAGAAGGAGGGCCTGTCCCAGGAAGAACTGGCGGAAAAGCTGGGGGTGTCCCGGCAGGCAATTTCCCGGTGGGAGATGGGGTCGGCCTTTCCCGACGCGCCCAACATCCTGGGGCTGAGCCGGCTGTTCGGGGTGACCACCGACTACCTTTTATACGATGAATACGAGACCGTCCAGGCGCCGCACGAAACCGCCTGCCCGATCGAAAACGCCCCTCTGTACATGGGGGCGGTCTTTGCGGGGGCCATCGCGCTCAGCGCTGCGGTGCTGGTGTTTCAGTTTATCAACGCGGCGTATTATCAGTCGGAGGTGCTCTGCCTGGTGGGGACAATGCTCAGTGTTCTGCTGGCGGGCGCGTTCGAGATGATGTATCGGGTGCTGGGCCCCCAGGACCCGGCCGGCCGCACCAAACGTGCCCGGTTTTATACCGCCGCCGTCTGGATGGGGGCCTATTTCCCCCTGCGGCTGGTGCTGACCTACGCCGCCTATTCCTATCCCCGGCCTTATTCCAGTTTTGTGTTTGACGGGCTGGTTCTGCTGGCCTGGCTGGCAGTGGGCTGCGGAACCATGGCGCATTTCTGGCGCGATCTGAAATAATGCCGTGCAAAGCCTCTTTGCGTGACAAGCCGCCCCGTTTGTGCTAGGCTGAAAGCGAAAGGGGAGGTGGCCCATGCGGGATATCGGCAAAAACATCCGCGAGATACGCCAGCGCAAAAACCTGACCCAGGATCAGCTGGCACAAAGGCTGTTTGTCACACGGCAGACAATTTCCAATTACGAGACCGGACGCAGCCGCCCGGACATCGAAACGCTGCTGGCTCTGGCCCGGGAACTGGGCTGCGCACCGGACCATCTGCTCTACGGCCCGCCCGGCCGGGAAGAACGCCGCGCCGCCTGGCTGCAGGTGACGGCCGGTGCGGTGGCGCTGGCCGCACTGGCAGCGGCGGGTATGGTGCTGCGGCGTCAGGCGCTGGCATGGCAGGCGCTGCACTATCAGCCCTGGCCCACGGCTCTGCTGGGGGCGGTGCTGGTTCCGGCCTGGCTGCTGGCCGGGGTGGTGCTGGCAAAAGCCTTGCGGCTGTGCGGTCTGTCCCTGACCCGCCCGGAAAAGCGGGTGCGGCAGGCCTTTGCCGTCCTGGCCCTGGTTCTGGGGCTGCTCAATCTGCCCTGGGCAGCGGCGGCGGCTCTGGACGGGCTGGGCCTGACCGCCGGTGCGGCAGGCTGGTTTTCCGGCATCCCGCTGTATGGTGCGGCGGTGCGGCTGGCCGCCCGGTTCCCGGCGCTGCACCGGGGGCTCTGCCTCGCCGCGGCGGCGGCCTGGGAACTGCTGCGGCCCTGCAAAGAGAAAAACGCGCAGTAAAAACCCGGCGGAAGGCTAGACCTTCCGCCGGGTTTTGCTTATTCGGCTTTTTCTTCCAGACGCCGGGCGCTGAACTCGCAGCCGCAGTAATCCTGCCGGTACAGGCCGTACTCGGCGCTCAGTTCCAGGCTGCGCTGGTATCCGCCCCGTTTCTTGAAGTCGTTGGGCAGGTGCCGCACCCCGTATTGCGCCTCCAGCTGGCGGCCGATCTGGTTGATCCGCTCCGCGTCCTTGTGCGGGCTGATGGACAGGGTGGTGCAGAACCAGTCAAAGCCATGCTCGGCCGCATACCGGGCCGCCTGCTCCATCCGCAGCCGGTAGCAGACCGTGCACCGGCCGCCCCGTTCCGGTTCCGCCTCCAGCCCCTGCACCGCGCTGTAAAATTCTTCCGGCGCATAGGGCGGGGCTACCAGCTGGGCCCCGCAGCCGCACTGCTGCAAAAACCGGGCCAGCTCGTCCCGGCGGCGGTCATGCTCGGCAGCGGGCCAGATATTGGGATTATAATACAGAACCGTCACCGCAAACCGCTGGCACAGCTGTTCCAGCACCGCGCTGGAACAGGGCCCGCAGCAGGCGTGCAGCAGCAGCCGGGGCCGCTCCTCCGCGTTCAGCGCGGCCAGACAGCTTTGCATCTCCCGGTCGTAATTGGGTTTTGGCTGCATGAAAGTCCCCTCCTTGTCTCGGTTTAACCATTGTACCACATTTTATTTGCAATTGCTTTAAAGTCACAACACAAATTGGTCATATCTTTCGGGTATTCTATAACCATCGGAAACGAAACCGCCGCCAACGCGGCGAATCATACTCCGGCCGTGCGGAGGAATACTTCCGCAAAAGGCTTCACTGAACCCCGCCCATGCCAGACCCCAGCCGGGGCCGGGCGGGTCAGACCAACGCTCCTCCCTCCGACAGGGAGTTCATATAGATGGGACTGTTTCATTCATTCTCTTATGACATTCTGCAAAACGAACCCGAAAAACCACAGCTGAGCCCGCCGGGAAACCGGCGGGCTCAGCTGTGCGTAAAAACCGCGGGGAAAGGTCTTGCGCGGCAGCGGCAGGGCGTTTATAATATTTCTTGTATGTGCGCGGATTTGCCCCGCGCCGACAGCAACGGGCGCGCCGCGCCCGCCGGGAGGTAACGTCATGCAGCAGCAACAAATCGAGCGCATCAACGAGCTGGCCCGCAAAAGCCGCACGCCCGAAGGTCTTACCGAGGCGGAAAAGGCCGAGCAGGCCGAGCTGCGCCGGGCCTACGTGCAGGCTGTGCGCGGCAGTCTGGTCAGCCAGCTGGAGAACACCACCATTGTGGAGCCGGACGGCACCCGCCGCCCGCTGCGCCGCCATACCCGCGGCTGACGCCGTCTCCCCGCCGCCGGCGGGGCGCTTTTTTTGCGGAAAAGCGCTTGCAATCCCGCCATGGGAGAGTATACTAGTATTTTGTTCGCAAAACACACCGGCCGTTCCCACCGCAAAGGGCGGCCTGCCAAATGAAGAGGGGAAACAATATGCTTACAGCCATCACCGGCATCAACTGGGGCGACGAAGGCAAGGGGCGCATGGTAGACCTGCTCAGCCAGGAATACGACATCGTGGTGCGCTACCAGGGCGGCAATAACGCCGGTCACACCGTGGTCAACGAGCGGGGCAAGTTCGTTCTGAACCTGCTGCCCTCCGGCATCCTGCGTCCGGAGGTCACCTGCGTTATGGGCAACGGCATGGTCATCGATCCGGCCCACCTGGAAAAGGAGATCGCCGCCCTGCGGGAACAGGGCGTGGAGATCGACCCGTCCCACCTGCGCATCAGCGACCGGGCCACCATCTGCATGCCCTACCATGTGCAGCAGGACGGCCTGGAGGAAGACCGTCTGGGCGAGGCCAAGTTCGGCAGCACCCGCCGGGGTATCGCCTACGTATACGGCGACAAATACATGAAGAAAACCCTGCGCATGGGCGATCTGCTGCATCTGGATGCCGCCCTCAAGAACCGCCTGGCCACCATCGTGGAATGGAAGAGCGCTGAACTGGTGGGCATGTACGGCGTAGAGCCGCTCCAGCTGGAGCAGATCTGGGGCCAGCTGCAGCACTATGCCCGGGTCTTTGCCCCCTACATCTGCGACGCGGGCGCTTATCTGGCCAAAGCGGACGACGAGGGCAAGAAGATCCTGTTCGAGGCCCAGCTGGGCGCGCTGCGGGATATCGACTTCGGCATCTATCCCTACACCAGCTCCTCCAATGTGATCGGCGCCTACGCCCCCATCGGCGCGGGCATTCCCGGCCACAAACTGCACAAGTCCATCGGCATCATGAAGGCCTACTCCTCCTGCGTGGGCGAGGGCCCCTTTACCGCCGAGCTGGCCATGACCGAGGAAGAAAAGAACAAGCTGCGGGAAGCCGGCCACGAGTACGGCGCGGCCACCGGCCGTCCCCGCCGGGTGGGCCCCTTTGACGTGGTGGCCAGCCGCTACGGCGTGTACTGCCAGGGCGCGGACGAACTGGCCCTGACCCTGCTGGATGTGCTGGATTATATGGACAAGATCCCGGTGGTGGCCGCCTACGAAGTGCGCGGCGAGCGCACCGACCGGTTCCCCATGGGCGAAGCGCTGGACAGTGCCAAGCCGGTGGTGGAGTACCTGCCCGGCTGGCACTGCGACATCTCCGGCTGCCGCAGCTGGGACGAACTGCCCCAGGCCGCAAAGGACTACGTGCTCTATGTGGAAAAGGCTGTGGGCTGCCGTGTAGCCTACATCTCGGTAGGCCCCGACCGCGAGGCCTGCATCCGCCGCTGAGAAAACGGCACCGCATTTCGGCCGCCGGCCTGTTGCCGGCGGCTTTTCCGTTATCCAAAGCGGGAAAAATCCCCGGCCCGGTGGCGCACGGGGTCCGTTTGTGCTATAATTAAAAGCGGTTTTTTACTTTGCAGTGGAAAACCGTGGAAAAAGTGAGGCGTTTTCAGTGACCGATCTGTTGATCCGGCTCTTTATCCGGGATCCGGAAAATACCCGCAGCGAGGCCGTCCGTACCGCTTACGGCAACCTGGCCGGGCTGGTGGGCATCGTCTGCAACCTGCTGCTCTGCGCGGGCAAGTTCACCGCGGGCCTGGTGTTCGGCAGTCTGGCCGTCACCGCCGACGCGGTCAACAACCTGTCCGACGCATCCTCCAATGTGATCAGCCTGCTGGGGTTCCGGCTGGGCAGCCGCCCCGCCGATAAGGAACACCCCTTCGGCCATGCCCGGTACGAGTACCTGGCCGGCCTGGGCGTGGCGGTGATGATCCTGCTCATCGGCATGGAGCTGGCCAAGAGCAGCGTCTCCAAAATCCTGCACCCCGAACCGGTGGAGTTCGGCCTGCTTACCCTGTGTGTGCTGGTGGCCTCCATTCTGGTCAAGCTGTGGATGAGCGTTTTCAATGCCCGCATCGGCCGCAAGATCCAGTCCTCCACCCTGATCGCCACCGCCGCCGACAGCCGCAACGACGTGATCAGCACCGCCGCGGTGCTGGCCGCCGGTGTGCTGGAACGGTTCACCGGCCTGCCGGTGGACGGCTGGATGGGTCTGGCTGTGGCGGTGTTCATCCTGTACAGCGGCGTGGGCATCATCCGGGATACCCTTTCCCCCCTGCTGGGCGAAGCCCCGGACGAGGCCCTGGTGCAGCACATCCATGACAAGGTCATGAGCTATCCCGGCGTGCTGGGCGTGCATGATTTGATGGTGCACGACTACGGCCCCGGCCGCCGGTTTGCCAGCATGCATGTGGAGATGGCCGCCGAGGGGGACGTGATGGAAAGTCACGACCTGATCGACAACATTGAACGGGACTTTCTGGAGAGCGACCACATCAATGTGGTGATCCACTTCGACCCCATCGTCACCAGTGACGAGGCGGTGGGGGATTTCCGCCACTGGCTGGTGCAGCAGGTGGCCGAGATCGACCCGGCGCTTTCGATCCACGACGTGCGGATGGTGCCCGGCACCACCCACACCAACGTGATCTTTGACTGTGTGGTTCCGCCCCAGTTCCGCATGAGCGAAGCGCAGCTGCGCACCGCCATCCGGAACCGGGTAACCAGCCAGTACCCCGACTACCGCTGTGTCATCACGGTGGAACACGGCTTTGCGGCCATCCCCCACACAGCGCAGGCCTGACAGGATCCCCGCGGCCGGGCGGCCGTACCAATATACGAAAAGCGAGGCGATTCCCATGGAAAAGATCAAGATGACGACCCCTCTGGTAGAGATGGACGGCGACGAGATGACCCGTGTGCTCTGGAAGATGATCAAGGAAGAACTTCTGGAGCCCTTTGTGGAACTGAACTGTGAA
Source organism: Gemmiger sp. An120 (assembly GCF_002160955.1). Lineage (GTDB taxonomy): Bacteria > Bacillota > Clostridia > Oscillospirales > Ruminococcaceae > Gemmiger_A > Gemmiger_A avium. Next base: position 6,285 of record NZ_NFLN01000027.1, on the reverse strand, counting down.
TACTACGATCTGGGCCTGCCCCACCGGGACGCCACCGGCGACCAGGTGACCATGGACGCGGCCCTGGCCAACAAGAAGTACGGCGTGGCGGTCAAGTGCGCCACCATCACCCCCAACGCCCAGCGGGTGGAGGAGTACAACCTGCACGAGATGTGGAAGAGCCCCAACGGCACCATCCGCGCCGTGCTGGACGGCACCGTGTTCCGCACCCCCATCGTGATCGACTGCATCAAGCCGGTGGTGAAGAACTGGAAAAAGCCCATCACCATCGCCCGCCATGCCTACGGCGACGTGTACAAGGCCACCGAACTGCGGGTGCCCGGCCCGGGCAAGGCCGAGCTGGTCTATACCAGTGAGGACGGCCAGGAAACCCGGCTGCCGGTCTACGACTTCGAGTGCCCCGGCGTGCTGCAGGCCCAGTACAACAAGGACACCTCCATTGCCAGCTTTGCCCGCAGCTGCTTCAACTTTGCCCTGGACGCCAAGCAGGATCTGTGGTTTGCCACCAAGGATACCATCAGCAAGAAGTACGACCACACCTTCAAGGATATTTTCCAGGAGATCTACGACGCCGAGTACAAGGACAAGTTCGAGGCCGCCGGCATCGAGTACTTCTACACCCTGATCGACGACGCCGTGGCCCGCGTGATCCGCAGCGAGGGCGGCTTCATCTGGGCCTGCAAGAACTACGACGGCGACGTGATGAGCGACATGGTCTCCACCGCCTTCGGCAGCCTGGCCATGATGACCAGCGTGCTGGTCAGCCCGGACGGCTGCTACGAGTACGAGGCCGCCCACGGCACCGTTACCCGCCATTATTACAAGTACCTGAAGGGCGAGACCACCAGCACCAACCCCATGGCCACCATCTTTGCCTGGACCGGCGCGCTGCGCAAGCGGGGCGAACTGGACGGCAACGCTGCTCTGTGCGCCTTTGCGGACAAGCTGGAAGCCGCCTGCCTGACCACCCTGGAAAAGGGCATCATGACCAAGGACCTGTGCGGCCTGGCCGAGGGCATCACCCCCACCCCCGTGGACAGCCTGGGCTTCATCAAAGCCATCCGCGCCGAGCTGGAAGCCACCCTGGCGTAACTCCAGCAAAAACAGAACACCCTATCGCCGCGCCTTTCCCGCAAAAGGGCGCGGCTTTTTTGTCTGCCGCCCCTTGTATGCGCTTGCGGCAGGGGGGCAAACATGGTATAGTATATCTGTAGTATTCTGCCCGGAGGGAGACCCGCCTATGGCCCGTATCAGCGCCTGTATCGTCAGCTATAACGGATTTGACGAGGTTTGCACCGCGGTGCGCAGCATCCTGGCCCAGTGCAAAGGGGCGGACCTGATCCTCTATCTGGTGGACAACGCCAGCCCGGACGGCACCGGCGAAAAGCTGGCCGCCGAGGATTTCGGCCCTTGTGTGCAGGCGATCTGCCTGCCCGAAAACAAGGGCTTCGGCGCCGGGCACAACGCGGTGCTGCCGCTGCTGGACAGTGACTATCATTTCGTGATCAACCCGGATATCACCCTGCGTGAACCGGTGATGGAGAACATCTGCGCCTGGCTGGACGAGCACCCCGAGGCGGTGATGGCCACCCCCCGGATGTTCTTCCCCGACGGGCGGGAGCAGATTCTGCCCAAGCGCAAGCCCAATGTGCTGGGCCTGCTGGCGCGGCAGGGGGTGCCGGGCCTTAAAAAATTCGGTGACCGGTACGCCATGCTGGATGAGGATCTGTCAAAGCCCACCCCCATTGAGTTCTGTACCGGCAGCTTTTTCTGCATCCGCACCGAGACCTTCCGCAAGATCGGCGGCTTTGATGAGGGCTACTTCATGTACGTGGAGGACGCCGACATTACCCAGAAAGCCCGGCGGGAGGGGCTGGTGTATTTCCTGCCCCAGTTTTCCGCCTGCCATGCCTGGCACCGGGCGCCCGGCCGTCAGCTGCGGCCCTTTATCCAGCAGCTGCGCAGCATGGGGCGGTACTTCTGCAAATGGGGTTTCCGGCTCTGGTGATCCCCGTACCTTACTTTGTATACAGCGGTCTGTGGCTCCGCTTTGTGTCAAGCCGCGACATCTTGGGCGCGTTCCGTTTCGGGCCGCGCACGTAAAGGAGAAACGGTATGAAAGGCATTATTCTGGCCGGCGGCGCCGGCACCCGGCTCTACCCGCTTACCCTCGTCACCTCCAAGCAGCTGCTTCCGGTGTACGACAAACCCATGATCTATTACCCGCTGTCCACCCTGATGCTGGCAGGCATCCAGGACATCCTGATCATCTCCACCCCGGAGGATACCCCCCGCTTTGAGCACCTGCTGGGGGACGGCAGCCAGTACGGCGTGCACCTGTCCTACAAGGTGCAGCCCAGCCCGGACGGCCTGGCCCAGGCGTTTCTGCTGGGTGAGGAGTTCATCGGCGACGATTGCTGCGCCATGATCCTGGGGGACAACATCTTCTACGGCAACGGCTTCTCCCGCATCCTGAAAGCTGCGGTGACCAACGCCGAGAAGAACGGCCGTGCCACCGTGTTCGGTTACTACGTGAACGATCCGGAGCGGTTCGGCATCGTGGAGTTCGATAAGGACGGCCGGGTCATCAGCGTGGAGGAAAAACCCGCCAATCCCAAGAGCAACTACGCCATCACCGGCCTGTACTTCTACGACAACCGGGTCAGCGCCCAGGCCAAGCAGGTCAAGCCCAGCGCCCGGGGCGAGCTGGAGATCACCACCCTGAACGCCATGTATCTGGAAGAGGGCAAGCTGGACGTGCAGCTGCTGGGCCGTGGTTTTGCCTGGCTGGACACCGGCACCATGGACAGCCTGGTGGACGCCGCCGACTTTGTGCGGATGGTGGAAAAGCGCCAGGGCATCAAGATCAGCGCCCCCGAAGAGATCGCCTACAAAAACGGCTGGATCAACCGGGAACAGCTGCTGGAAAGCGCGGCCCGTTACGGCAAGAGCCCCTACGGCGAGCATCTGCGCCGGGTGGCCGAAGACAAACTGCGCTATTGATAGTATGGAGGAAACCCTATGAAGATCCTGATTACCGGCTGCAACGGGCAGCTGGGCACTGAGCTGCAGGCTCAGCTGCGCCGGGGCGAGAGTGAACTGGGCCCCATTCCTGACCGGCTGAAAAACGCCACCGTTCTGCCGGTGGACGTGGACCAGCTGGACATCACCGACCGGGCGGAGGTCGTCAACTTTGTGCGCCGCCACCAGCCGGACACCATCATCAACTGCGCGGCCTTCACCAATGTGGACGGCTGCGAGACCAGCAAGGACGCGGCCTTCAAGGTCAACGCCCTGGGCCCCCGCAACCTGGCCATTGCCGCCGACAAGATCAACGCCCGGCTGATCCATGTGTCCACCGACTATGTGTTCAGCGGCGAGGGGGACACCCCGCTGGATGAGTGCGACCTGCCCGCCCCCCGCAGCGCCTACGGCACCACCAAACTGCTGGGCGAGCAGTATGTGCAGCGGTTCTGCCGCCGCCACTTCATCGTGCGCACCGCCTGGCTGTATGGCTACAACGGCAAGAACTTCGTCAAGACCATGATCAACGCGGGCAAAAAGTTCGGCAAGCTGACGGTGGTCAACGACCAGCTGGGCAACCCCACCAACGCGGTGGACCTGGCCCATCACATCCTCAAGCTGGCGGTAAGCCACGAGTACGGCACCTACCACTGCACCGGCAACGGCATCTGCAGCTGGTACGATTTTGCCGCCGAGATCATCCGGCTGGCCGGCGTGGAAGCCACCGTGGCCCCCTGTACCACCGCCGAGTACGCCGCCGCCCATCCGGAAGCCGCTTCCCGCCCCGCCTGGAGCGCGCTGGACAACCGGATGCTGCGCTGCACGGTAGGGGACGAGATGCGCCCCTGGCAGCAGGCTCTGGCCGCCTATTTTGAACACTGGGACGGAGAAAACGGAACGAAATAAGAGAGGAAGCAGCAAGATGAAAACCTATCTGATTACCGGCTGTGCCGGCTTTATTGGCTCCAACTTTGTTTACTATATGTTGAATAAGTACCAGGATATCCAGTTGGTAAACCTGGATAAGCTGACCTACGCGGGCAACCTGGAGAACCTGAAGGGCGTGGAGGGGGATCCCCGCCACATCTTTGTGCAGGGTGACATCTGCGACAAGGAACTGGTCAGCGGCCTGTTTGCCAAGTACGATTTCGACTATGTGATCAACTTTGCGGCCGAGAGCCATGTGGACCGCAGCATCACCAACCCGGAGATCTTTGTGCAGACCAACGTGCTGGGCACCGTGAACCTGCTGCAGTGCGCCAAGGAGGCCTGGTACAAGGACGGCCTGTGGGCCGCCGGCAAGAAGTACCTGCAGGTGTCCACCGATGAGGTGTACGGCAGCCTGGGTGCGGACGGCTACTTCACCGAGACCACCCCGCTGTGCCCCCACAGCCCCTACTCCGCCAGCAAGACCAGCGCGGATATGTTCGTGATGGCCTTCCACGATACCTACGGTATGCCGGTGAACATCACCCGCTGCTCCAACAACTACGGCCCCTATCAGTTCCCCGAGAAGCTGATCCCCCTGATGATCAACAACGTCAAGAACCACAAGCAGCTGCCGGTTTACGGCGACGGCATGAACGTGCGCGACTGGCTGTACGTGGAGGATCACTGCAAGGCCATCGACATGGTGGCCGAGGGCGGCCGGGATGGCGAGGTCTACAACGTGGGCGGCCACAACGAGCGGCCGAACATCTTCATCGTCAAGACCATCATTGCCCAGCTGCATGATCGCCTGAAGGACGAGGCCATTGACGAGAACCTTATCAAGTACGTGGCCGACCGTCTGGGCCATGACCGCCGCTACGGCATCGACCCCACCAAGATCAAAGAGGAGCTGGGCTGGTACCCGGAAACCACCTTTGAAGTGGGCATCGTCAAGACCATCGACTGGTACCTGGCCAACGAGGAGTGGATGGACCACGTAACCAGCGGCAACTACCAGAAATACTACGAGGAAATGTACAGGAACCGCTGATCGGTCTTGTGCCCGCGCCGGTGCAGAGAGAATCTGCGCCGGCGCTTTTTGCTTTTGGGGATAGCCGGCAGACCCTGTGCATATACTTCCTTTATACGGCCCGCTGTGTGCGGGCGAAAGGGGAGGATGCGGATGAAAAAATCATGGGCGGCCGCTGTGGCGGCGGTCTGTCTGGCGCTGGTGCTTACCTCCGGGCCGCGGGTCCGGGCCGCAGGCGGGGTGGCCATCGACGCGGACAATTTCCCCGATCCGGTGTTCCGGGCCTATGTGCAGACCCTGGATGCCGACGGGGACGGGGAACTGAGCCAGGCTGAGCGGGATGCCGTAACCCGGATCGATCTGCGCAACAAAGGGCTGACCAGCCTGCAGGGGATCGGCTTTTTCCCAAACCTGGAGCAGCTGCTCTGCAACACCAACTCCCTCACCGAACTGGATGTAAGCGGCAACCCGAAGCTGACCCAGCTGTTCTGCAACGAAAACCAGATCGGAACCCTGGACCTGAGCCAAAATCCGGCCCTGGTCACCCTGCACTGTTTCAGCAACCGGATCGCGGAACTGGATCTCTCCGGCAACCCGGCTCTGGTGGAACTGGCCTGCGGGGACGACGCGCTGCAGGTGCTGGATCTGCGGGATAACCCGGAACTGCGGGATCTGTCCTACCTGGGCGGACGGCTCACCACACTGGATACCTCGGGCAATCCCAAGCTGGAATATCTGTGGTGCGCTGTCACCAGCCTGGAAAGCCTGGATCTGAGCCGGAATACCGCGCTCCAGACCCTGGGCTGCGACACCAACAACCTGAGCGTGCTGGACCTGACCGCCAACACCGCCCTGCAGTATGTGGAACTGCGCAACAATCGGCTGGTATCGGTGGAACTGGGCAGCGCCGCCCCGGCCCAGAGCGACAACCACCAGCAAAGGCCCACCACCATCACGCTGGAACCCGGCGCGGACAGCTTTGATATGGCCACGCTGGACCCGCTGTTCAGCGGGGCGCGGGTGCAGAACCTGATCGGCGCCCGGGCCCGGGGCTCGGTGTTCAGCGGCCTGTATCCCGGCGACACGGTGCAGTACCAGTACACCTGGCCCAGCGTGTTTATCGACTGTGAGCTGCTGGTGGAGGGCCGCAACGACTGGCTGACCGGCCCCTCCATCCAAGACTGGACCGAGGGGCAGACCCCCGCCGAACCGGTGGGCACCCCGGGCTGGGGCACGCCGGAGTTTTTGTACGGCTCCTCGCCGGACGGCCCCTTTACCGCCCGGAAACCCACCGCCGCCGG
>NZ_NFLN01000026.1 GCF_002160955.1 Gemmiger sp. An120 | reverse complement strand
GCGCCGTCCTCGGGGGTGGCGGGGGCGGCTTCCGGCTCGTCGGGGGCGCCGCCCATCACCAGCACGAACTCGCCCCGGGGGGTGTTTTCGGCGTAGTAGGCCGCGGCTTCGCCCAGGGTGGTGGGGCGGATCTCCTCATGCAGTTTGGTCAGCTCCCGGGCGATGGTGAGCGGGCGGTCCGGCCCGAAGGCCTCGCACAAATCCCGCAGCGTACCGGGCAGTTTGTGGGGCGCTTCATAAAAGAGTATGGTGCGTTTTTCCCCCTGCAATTCGGCGATGCGCTCGGCTTTCTGGCGGCGGTTGGTGGGCAGGAAGCCCTCGAACACGAACCGCCCGGTGGGCAGGCCGGACACCGCCAGCGCGGTGACGCAGGCGGCCGCGGCGGGGACCGGCACTACCCGGATACCGGCGGCCAAAGCGTCCCTCACGATGACCTCGCCGGGGTCGGAGATGGCGGGCATGCCCGCGTCGCTGCAGAGCGCGCAGTTTTCCCCGGCGGCGATCCGGGCCAGGATCATCTGGCCCCGTTCTTTCAGGTTGTGTTCGTAGTAGCTGACCATCGGCTTTTTCAGGCCCAGATGGTTGAGAAGTTTCAGGGTGACCCGGGTGTCCTCGGCGGCGATGAAATCCACGCTGCCAAAGGTGGCCGCCGCGCGGGGCGTCAGGTCCTGCAGGTTGCCCAGCGGGGTCGCGACGATATACAGGGTTCCGGCCATGGGCTGGTTCCTCCTATTCTTTAGCCGATATGGGGGGATAGAACCTATCCCCCCATTCCCCCCGGAATACAGGGCCGGAATACTCCGGCCCTGGGGGAATTTTATTTTTTCCGTATTCTTTATGATACGGCAGAATTTTGGGAAAAGCAACCGGGGGGAACCGGGTGTATCTTCATCCATATAAAAAATATGAGGGCCGGAATATTCCGGCCCTCTTGATGGGGGGCTGGGGGGCCGGGTCCGCGAAGCGGCCAAGGCCACAGTGCGGCCTTGGACCGGCAGGGCGGTCGGCGCAGCCGGGCGGGCGCACCGTTGACGCGCCCGCAGCACCGGGTCCCCCAGATTGGCATATCATTATCCCTGCAGCGCCGAGAACATCTGCACGGCGATGGTGAAGTAGACGGTGATGACGCAGGCGTCCACCAGGGTGGTGATGAAGGGCGAGGCGATCAGGGCGGGGTCCAGGCCGACCTTCTGCACGCCCAGCGGCAGCATACAGCCGATCAGCTTGGCGATGACCACCGCGGCCAGCAGGGTAACGGCAATCAGCACGCCGATCATGAAATCCCCGTACATGATCCAGATACGCACGCCATTGACCACGGCCAGCACCACGCCTACCAGCAGCGCCACCCGGAACTCTTTCCAGACTACCCGCAGGATATCCTTGGGCTCGATCTCGCCCAGGGCCATGCCGCGGATCATCAGGGTGCTGGACTGGTTGCCGCAGTTTCCGCCGGTATCCATCAGCATGGGGATGAAGCTGACCAGCAGCGGCATGGCGGCAAACGCCGCCTCGTAATGGGTCAGGATCATGCCGGTAAAGGTGGCGGACAGCATCAGCACCAGCAGCCAGGGAATCCGGTTGCGGGCGTGCTTGAACACGCTGGTGGCAAAATAGCTGTCCTCACTGGGCTGCATAGCGGCCATGCGCTCGAAGTCCTCGGTGGCCTCTTCGATGAGAACGTCGGTGGCGTCGTCAACCGTTACGATACCGACCAGCATTCCCTCGCTGTCCACCACCGGCATGGCGATAAAGCCGTACCGGTTCAGCTCATTGGCCACTTCCTCTTTGTCGTCGGTGACCTGCACGCTGATGACGTTGTCGTCCATCAGCTCTTCCATGGTCTGGTCCGGACCGGCCAGCAGCAGGTCCCGGGCGCTGACCACGCCCAGCAGCTTGTTGCGCTCGGTCACATACAGGGTATAGACCGTTTCGGAGTTTTCCCCCTCCCGCCGAATCACGTCCAGCGCCTGGGTCACGGTCATGTCCTTGCGCAGCCGGATATACTCCGGCGTCATGATGCTGCCGGCGGAATCGGCCGGGTAGTTCAGCAGCCGGTTCAGGCTGTCCCGGGTCTTTTTGCTGGATTTCGCCAGCACCCGCTTGACCACGCTGGCGGGCATCTCTTCCAGAATATCCGCCGCGTCGTCCAGGGCCATTTCTTCCAGCGCGGCTGTCAGCTCTGTATCGCTGAATTTTTCAATCAGTTCGCCGCGGGCCTCCTGACCCAGCCAGGCAAAAATCTCCGCCGCCACGTCCTTTTTCATCAGACGGAACAGCAGCAGCCGCTGCTGCACGTCCATCTCTTCCATGGCCTCGGCCAGGTCGGCGGGCTGCATATCTTCGGTCAGTTCCCGCAGTTTGCGGTATTCCTTTGCTTCCAGCAGCTGCTGCAGCTGCTGAACCAGTTCTTCAATTTCCATCGGGCGTACCTCCTAACACAAATTGCTGTGCAGGACGCCCCGGGCTTCCGTCAGCCCGCCATCAACGCAGACGGGTATTGCCGGACGCCGGCGCGCCTACTTCGTGGTTTACCACTGGGGTCCATGCAATGTTCCACCTGCCTTTTTGGTTGAATTTTCGGGCCCGCCCGCATCGGGGCGCGTCCTGTTCCAGTATACCGCCCCCCGCCGGGAAAAGTCAATCCGCACCGCCGCCTTTTGCCGGATTTTTACATTCGGCTGCGTCGGTGCGGCAAAATCTGTAGATTTTCTTAAGAATCTTCCCTTTTTTTACAAATTACGTTAAAATAATGACATGCGTTCTGCGTAATGCGGAAAAAACTTTATGTTTTGAGGAGGTAGTATCATGGATACTCGCGTAAAAGGCGAACTGGGCATCCGGCTGACCTGGCTTGCCGCTCTGGCGTTTGTGCTGTGCATTCTGGGGCAGACCCTGCTGCTGGGCCTGCTGCTGGGTGTGGTGCTGCTGAAGGAGCGCAACGAATGGCTCAGCCGTCAGACGATGTGCGCGTTTCTGCTGTGCCTGGTGGATTCGGTGATCAGCGTGGTCAACAGTGTGCTGAACATTCTGTACTCCATTCCTCTGCTGGGCAGCGTGTTCTCCGGCCTGTTCGGGCTGGTGTTCGGTCTGGTGAACCTGGCCCTGCTGGTGCTGGCGATCCTGGGCGCGATGCACGTGGCCGCCGGCCGTGAAAACGGCGTGCCGGTGCTGGACAAGCTGGCGGATTCTGCTTTTCGCTCTATGACCCCCGCGGCGCCTGTACCGCCGGTCACTCCCGCGCCTCCGGCTCCTCCGGCCGAGTCCTGAGTCCTTACAGAAAAACAGCCGTGTCGGCCGACACGGCTGTTTTTTATTTTTTCTGTATGCCGGCCACCGCCAGATACAGCGCGGCCAGCAGGCCCAGCACCGCGAACAGGGCAGGGGAGGGCCGCCACAGACCCAGGTAGTACTCCATGCGGATGTTCTCGCTCCAAGCATACAGTTTACCGGAGGACAGGCTCTGCACCTGCCGCAGCTGGCGCAGCGGCCAGACAGCGATGCTGGCCAGCAGCACCACCCAGCCGCCAACCAGCGCCCGCCATGCTTTTTTGCGGCCCAGGGCCAACCCGCAGAGCGCAGCCATCACCACCAGCAGCGCGGCGAACAGCGCGCCCTGGTATCGCCAGCACCAGGCGGGCAATCGGGGCAGGGTATACACACACCAGAAGCCGGCCACCACCGCCAGACCGGCCAGCGGCAGCAAGGCCCGGCCCCGGGGCATCCGCCAGGTGAGGGCGGGCAGCACCGGCCCCTCGCCGAACCGGCGGCGCAGGGCCCAGATGGTGCCCGCGGTGACAAGCAGCGCCAGAACCGTGAGCACAATGGCGGCCAGGATGGTTCGCCCGTTAAGCAGGCCGAACGGTGCGGCGCCGCCGTTCAACATTCCGTTGATTAACAGAAAATTATACGCAACATTGAATAGCGTTGTCAGATTGAAGGCGGCGGAGAGGTTGACGGCCAGGTTCATGCCGGCGGCGCCCAGCCAGAACCAGCGGCTGTGCCGGGCGTAGTACTGCTGCAGCCAAGCGCCGTAGATCAAACAGGCCAGGTAGACGGCGTAGGATACGGGCAGCGGGGTGAACTGACTCAGCAGGTAAAAGAGCAGGCCGCCGCCCAGCGCGAACACAAAGGAAAGCAGGCTTTGCCAGTCGGCGCGGGTGAGGGTGCGGACGGGTTTCTCGTCGTCCAGCAGGTCGTCCACGGTGACGCCCAGGGTGCGGGCCAGCGGGACAAGAAGCGGGATGTCGGGGTATCCGCCCTCGGATTCCCAGCGGGAAACGCTTTTGTTGCTGACGCCCAGCGCGTCGGCCAGTTCCTGCTGGGTCAGGTTCTTTGCTTTTCGGTATCGTTTGAGCCGGTCACTGAATGGCTGTTCCATCGTCGGCCCCCCTTTCTTCTGGCTTCATTCTACCGGAAATTTACTCCCGCCGCCACCCCGCCGCCCGGGAATTGGCTCCCGGGCGGCGGGATATGGCTGATCTGGCTGAATCTGGGGGAGATAACATCTCCCCCAGCCCCCCTGGAAATCATGGGCGGAATACTCCGCCCATGGGGAATATATAAAAAGCAAGGCCCGCGCTGACCATAACCGATCAGCGCGGGCCTTATTTCCGTATAATCCCTATGGCCGAAGATATTCGGCCATGTGTTCCGGGGGGTATGGGGGGATAGGTTCTATCCCCCCATATCAGCCCTTACAACTCGATCTTCCCGAACAGGGCGAAATCGGCGGCGTCGTCGATACGCTCGGTGCGGCGGGGTGCGGTGGGCTGGGCGTTCTCGTCGCGGGGCCGGTCGGCGAACTCGCGGGCGGGCACGCTGCTGCGGGGGCCCTTGGGGCCGCCCTTGCCGCGCCGGTCATCCCGGCGCCCGTCCCGGCGTCCGCCCTTACCGGACCGGCGGTCGTCCCGGCGCTCCCCGTCACGGCGGGGTCCGCGGCTGCGGGGCAGGCGGTTGTTGGCATCCGGCGCGGTGGAATAGATCACCACGCGGCGGTCGATACCCTCGCCGGTACTCTCGCTGCGCACCCCCTCCATCTCGCTGACCGCGCTGTGCACGATCCGGCGCTCGTAGGGGTTCATCGGCTCCAGCGCAAAGCAGCGGCCGGTCTTGGCAACCTTGGCGGCGGTACGGCGGGCCAGGGTCTGCAGATCCTTCTCCCGCTTGGACCGGTATCCGCCCACATCCAGGCCCAGCTTCACGTAGCTGCCCTCCTGGCGGTTGGCCACCAGGCTGGCCAGATAGCTCAGGGCTTCCATCGTCTCGCCGCGGCGGCCGATCAGCGCGCCCATGTTATCCCCGTCCACACGCAGAACGGTGGCTTCGCCCTGGCGCAGGGCGGTGATGCGGCAGTTCTCCGCGCCCATCAGGCGGAAGATACCGGTCAGGTACTCGGCGGCGGCTTTCAGGTTGGGGCTCTGTTCCAGATCCAGCTCCTCGCCGTCGGCTTCGCTTTCCGCCTCGGCGGGGGCGGCGGTTTCTTCTTCCGCGCTCTCCTCCGCAGCCGGTTCAGCGGCCGGGGTTTCCTCTTCGGGTTCAGCGGGGGCCGCAGCCTCCTCCTGCACCGGGGCCGGCGCGGGTTCTTCCTGCTGCGGGGCGGGCTCGTCCTCCACCACCACACGCACACGGGCGGGAATGGTCTTGAACAGCCGGCGGGCAGGCAGGTCCACGATCTCCGGGGTCACGTCCTCGCCCAGCTGGGCATGGGCCGCGGCCATCGCTTCCTCAATGGTCTTGCCGGTGAAAAACAGTTCCATTGCTCATCAACCCTCCTTAGTATTCGTCAGCGGGGTGGTGCGCTCGTCCTTGTATTTCTCGGCGTCCTCGGCGCGGGCCTTTTCCAGCCGCAGCCGGATCATCTCGGCCTCGCCCACCTCGCGGGTGACGGTCTCGCCGGTGGCCTTGTCCACCACCGTAACAGCCTTCTTTTTCTTGCGCTCGGCCCGCTTGGCTTCCAGTTCCGCCTGCATCTGGGCCTTCATCTTCTCGGGGTCATACATCTTCTTGGTGATCAGGGTCTGCACAAACATCATCAGGTTGCTGATGGTGTAGTACATGGAGAAGCCCACGGGAATGGTGAAGCTGATCCACACAAACATCAGGCTCATGATCCAGGGCATCCACTTCATGCTACCCTGCATCTCCTGGCCGCTGGCCCGCATGGTGATGACGTTCAGCAGGCACATGGTCACGATGCTCAGCAGCGGCCAGATCAGCAGCATGTTGAACGCCAGGGACGGGGTACCCGCCAGGTCCACGCCAAAGAATTTCATGTCAAAGCCCTGGATGGCGTTGACCTGCGCCTCGGTGAAGCCCAGGGAGGTGGCAGTGGCCATATCCATGCCGCGCACCAGCTGCATCAGGGTGCTCTGGCTGGTGTAGTTGGCGGCGTTCAGGGTGGCCAGACCCAGCGCGTTGACCTGCTCAATGGCGGAGGCGATCACGTCGCTGCCCACGCCCACAATGTACTCCAGGGGCTTGGCCACGACGCCCACCACGCCCAGCATGACGAACATGTTCAGGAACATGGGCAGGCAGCCGGCGGTGGGGCTGTAGCCGTATTCTTCCTGGAGCTTCATCAGCTCTTCGTTCTGTTTCTGGCGGTTGTTGGCGTACTTTTTCTGGATCTCGGCGATCAGCGGCTGATACACCGACATCTTGGCCATGCTCTTCTGCTGCTTGACAGCCAGCGGGAACCGCAGGAAACCGATCAGCACCGTGAAGATGATGATCGACCAGCCGTAGTTGCCCACAAAGCCATAGATAAAGCGCATGATGATGGCCAACAGGGGTGAGAGCAGATAGAAAATATTCATGCTTTGTTCCGTTCCGCCCCGCTTGCGCGCCGGAGCTTTGTATTTTTATCGAAGGACACAGACCGCGCAACCGCCCGCGTCATGAGAGGCTTAATAAAAAGAAAAGGCGCCGCGTTTTCCACATCCGGGGCCGGAATTGTGGAAAACTCACCCCCGTTTATCCCGGTGCAGCCGGCGGGCGGGATTGCGCCAGCGGCCTTTTTCCGGCACGGGGTCATAGCCCCAGCGGCCGAAAGGATTGCAGCGCAGAATCCGCCAGGCGCCCAGCACGCAACCCTTGAGCGGGCCATGGATCTGGATCGCCTGCAGGGTATACTCGCTGCAGGTGGGTTCAAACCGGCAGTTGGAACCCAGATGGGGGCTGATGCGCCGCTGATAGAACCGGATCATGCCGGTGAGCGCCCGTGTCAGCATGTGGGCAAACCGGCCTTGGCCAGCAACTGGCGCACGACAGGTTCCAGCTGGGTGCTTTTGCAGTGGGGGGTACGGCCCCGGGCCACAAAGACCAGGTCGTAGCCGCCCACATCCAGCGGCAGGGTTTTATACAAAGCCGCCCGGATCACCCGGCGGGCCCTGTTCCGGGTGACCGCCTTGCCGATTTTTTTGGTGGCGGTAAGGCCCACGCGGGTATGGCCCAGGCGGTTTTTATTTACGTACAGCACCAGACAGGGGTGCACAAAGCTTTTGCCCCGGCGATAGGCCCGGGAAAATTCGGTGTTGCGGCAGATAGGGCGATAGCGCATAGAAAACAAGCCTTCCCCGGGCAGAAAAAATTTTGCCCGAATATGGAAAAATAAGGCCACCAAGCAGCGGAGCCGGCCCGTGACGGGCCCGCCCTCTCCTCAGCGACCTTGCTTTTTCACCTTGCTCATAAAAGGGATCAGGCAGCCAGTTTGGCGCGGCCCTTGGCGCGGCGAGCCTTGATGACCTTTCGGCCGCTGCGGCTGGACATGCGGTTCAGGAAACCGTGAACAGCGCTGCGCTGACGCTTTTTGGGCTGATAGGTACGCTTCATCTTACACCCTCCAGTCACTGTGCCGGGGCCTGCCCGGCGGGTTTGCCGTCTTTCGCGCGCGAAAGACAGCCTTGCAAATTAAAAGTATAAACGACATATACGGCGGCTGTCAAGCATTTTTTCTTTTCAGCCGGTGAAATTCCCTGCACGCGGCCGGGTTTTCCACAAATTGGCGCAGGATTGTGGAAAACTTGGGGCGGCAGCGGGGGAATTAGCCGATCTGGGGGTCAGTAAGGGCTGCGGGCGCAACAATTATGCCCCCGCCCGGCTGCCGCCGGCCGCCCTGCCGGTCCAAGGCCGCACCGTGGCCTTGGCCGCTTCGCGGACCCGAGCCCCCAGCCCCCCTTTTGTCGGGCCGGATATCCCCGGCCCTTGGGAAATGAAGAATACAGTCTCTTGAACGGCTTCTCTGGCAAACTCGCCCGGAAAGGCCCGGCCATTCGCCCGGGTTCGCCCATGGGAACCGGTGGAAAATCGGGGTACAATACAGGTGGAGAGCTTTCCGGCAGGATGCGGCGGCTTTTCCGGCGGGGGCGCCCCTGCCGGGGGATTTTTCCGCCGCGGCACACCCGCGCCGCCCCGGGTGCTATAAATACCTTTTAATAAATTATTTTAGCGGCCGGTTTTTTATTGCTCTGACGGTCATTTTGTGATATGATAAATCCATATGACATTGCATAAAAAACGCGGGCCCCGCGGGGGCGCAAGGAGAAAATTGGAGAGAGTGTAAACGCCTATGGATTCTTTCAACGACGTATTCCAGGCCGCACAGGCCTACTGCAAGGAGCGCATGGTGGACGCCACCTACAACCTGTACATTGCCGGGCTGGAGCCGATCAGCTTTGAGGGTTCCGGTCAGGTGACCCTGCGGGTGCGCAACGACTTCATCTGCAAGATCGTGCGGGAGCGGTATCTTCCCATGCTGGAAGAGGCCTTCAAATCCGTGCTGGGTTTTGACGTGCTGATCGACCTGGTGGTGCCCTCCGACAGCCCGGCCCCCGCGCCGGTTCCCGCTGCCGAGGGGGACAGCCGCCCCGCCGCGGCCCCGTCCCAGCCGGACGAGCTGCCCAGCGGCAAATACGAGTTCACCTTTGAGAACTTCATCAAGGGCTCGTCCAACCAGTTCGCCTACGCCGCCGCCCAGGCGGTGGCCGCGAACCCCTCCGGCGCCTACAATCCGCTGTTCATCTACGGCCAGAGCGGTCTGGGCAAGACCCACCTGCTGAACGCCATCCAGATCGAGATCCGCAAGAACCATCCGGATTTCAACATTGTCTACGTTCCCTGTGAAAAGTTCACCAACGAGATCATCACCGCCATCCGGGCCGGCACCACCGAGCAGTTCCGGTACAAGTACCGGGAGGCCGACGTGCTGCTGGTGGACGATATCCAGTTCATCGCGGGCAAGGAGAGCACCCAGGAAGAGTTCTTCCACACCTTCAACACCCTGCACGAGGCCCACAAGCAGATCGTGCTGGCCAGCGACCGTCCCGCCAAGGAGATCAAGAGCCTGGAGGAACGTCTGCGCACCCGGTTCGAGTGGGGCCTGACCGCCGATATCCAGCCGCCCGATTTTGAAACCCGGGTGGCCATCATCCGGCGCAAGGCGGAACTGCTGCGGCTGGACATCCCCGACGATGTGACCGAGTTCATCGCGAACCATCTGAAGAACAACATCCGGCAGCTGGAGGGCGCGGTCAAGAAGCTGAACGCCTACCACATGCTGGAAGGCATCGAACCGGTGATCGGCGTGGCCCAGAATGCCATCAAGGATATTCTGAACGAGACCCAGCCGGTGCCCATCACGATTGAGAAGATCATCAGCGAGGTGGGCCGCACCTACAACGTGAGCCCCACCGACATCCGCGGCCCCAAGCGCAACAGCAATATCTCCGCCGCCCGGCGCACCGCCATCTACGTACTGCGTGAGATCACCGGCATGAGCATGGAGGACATCGGCAAGGAATTCGGCGGCCGGGATCACTCCACCGTGGTCTACGCCATCAAGGTGATGGAAAAGGATATCGCCGCCGACCAGCGCCTGCGGGAAACCGTGGAGGATATTATTAAGAATGTGAGGGCGTAAGAGCAACAGCTGCGAGATGAATCGGTCCTCGAAGAGGGCCGACGAATCCGCAGATGTCTCCTTACCTAGCGGACGGGCGCGGAGGACTGTGGGGGCCCGAACCCGATGGGTTCGGGGTGGCCGAAGGCCATTTATCCCACAGCCCGCAGCGCCCGGTAGCGGCCCGGGGCGGTGACCCCTGAAAAGCGTCTAACACCAAAAGGGGCGCACAGCCTTCCGCAAGCAGGGAGGTATAGCTGCGAGGCGAATCGGTGCCCGCAGGGTGCCGATGAGCCCGCAGATGTCTCTTTACGTAGCGGACGGCTGTGGAGGGCTGTGGGGGCCCGGCAAGGCCGGGGGTCCGGGTCTGCGAAGCAGCTAAGGCCCCGGTGGGGCCTTAGACCGGCGAAACGGTTTGCGAAGCAAAACGGGCGCATGCTTGTTGCGCCCGTAGTTTCCGGAGGCCATTTATCCCGCGCCCGAAGCGCCCGGGAGCGGCCCGCACGCACAGCCTTCCCATCCCCCCATAATACAACGACCCTGCGGATTTATCAGCCCCCTCAACCAAGGCCGACGAATCCGCAGCCGTCCTGTCCGGGGGAACCCTGAGGCCCCATCCCGGCCCGCAAAAATCGTCCGGCCCCGCCTCACATTCCACATACAACGCAAATCCCGTGGAAAACCTTTCTATATAAATAGTAAGCCCTGTGCATCAAATGTGCAGAAAAACGGCCCCAAAACCCGCCCGGGGAGGCCCGGGTGAAAACGGGTGTAAACAGAGAGGATAGTTTTCCACATTTTCAACAGAGTTTTCAAGATTCAACATTCGGCTTTCCACACCCCCTGTGGACAAATTCTGCTTTTCCACACTTTGCACAAGCTCTGCACAAAATACGTGGAATATTCCACAGCACGCAAAGCCGCTTGATTGCTGGCTCTGCACCGGTTTTCCACGAATTTAACGCCCCCTATTACTCCGGCTACATACCAGTTAGGTTCAATCGCAAAGCAAGGCTTTGGACCGAATTTTTTACGTCTGCGTTCCGACAGGCCCGCAAAGCCAATAGGAGCGGTAAATGACGCTTCGCGGCAACCAACAAAAGGACAGGTGAAAACAACATGAACATTATCTGCGACAAAGCTCTGCTCAGCGCCGCCATCGACGGCGTGTCCCGGGCCGTCACCCTCCGCTCGTCCATCCCGCAGCTGGAGGGAATCCTGCTGCAGGCCGACGGCTTCCAGCTGACCCTCACCGGCTACGACATGGAGATGGCCATCATCACCACCATCGAGGCCAACGTGCGCGAGGCCGGCGAGATCGTGCTGAACGCGAAACTGCTGGGCGACATGGTCCGCCGGCTGCCCGGCGGCGAGATCACCATCAGCACCGACACCACCGGCAACGCCACCGTCAAGGGCGGTGTGGCCGAGTTCGACATCAACGCCATGAGCGCCGGCGACTATCCGCCGCTGCCCAACCCCGGCGCCGACCACACCCTGACCATGCCCTGCAGCCAGCTGAAAGAGATCATCGACCGCACCATCTACGCGGTGAGCCAGGATGACAAGCGCCCGGCCCACACCGGCGAACTGTTCATGATCCAGCCCCAGCAGCTGACGGTGGTGGCGCTGGACGGGTTCCGGCTGGCCATTGTGCAGCGCCAGGTGCAGGCCCAGAAAGAGATCCGCATCGTGATCCCCGGCAAGACCCTGCTGGAGGTGAACAAGCTGCTGCCCGACGATCCGGACGAACAGGTGCAGATCAGCGCCAACCGGCGGTTTGTGGTGTTCGCGGCCCGGGGCTACACCATCATGAGCCGCCTGCTGGAGGGCGAGTTCCTCAACTACGAGACGGTGATGCCCCACGGCTGCCGTACCCGGGTGGAGGTGGACACCCGCGCCTTCTGCGAGACCATCGAGCGCGCCAGCCTGATCATCACCGAGCGGCTGAAAAATCCGCTGCGCATCCAGATCGACGACCATCTGACCGTCCGGTGCCAGACCGCCCTGGGCAAGGTAGTGGACGAGATGGAGGCCAAGGTGGAGGGCGAACCGGTGGAGATCGGCTTCAACAACCGGTATCTGCTGGACGCCATGCGCAACGCCCGGTGCGAGCGGGTGGTGCTGGAGATCAGCGGGCCGCTGAGCCCGGTGAAGATCCTGCCCGCCGAGGGCGAGGACTTTACCTATCTGGTGCTGCCGGTGCGGTTCAAGAACGACTGAAAGGCGGGGCACAAAGATGGAAAGCATTCTGATTCATACGGAATTTATCAAGCTGGACAGCCTGCTGAAATTTGCCGGGCTGGCTGAGACCGGCGGCGAGGCCAAGGCCATGGTGCAGGAAGGCCTGGTCAAGGTGAACGGCGAGGTATGCACCATGCGGGGCAAGAAGATCCGCCCCGGTGACACGGTGGAGACCGGCGGCCGCGCCGTGCTGGTGCGGGACGGCCAATGAAGCTGACCGGCTTTTCGGCGGCGGGCTTCCGCAACCTGGAACCGCTGGAATTTACCCCCGGCGCGGCGCTGACCGTGATCTGCGGCCGCAACGGCCAGGGAAAAACCAACCTGCTGGAGGCCATCTGGCTGCTGACCGGGGGCAAGAGCTTCCGGGGCGCCAAGGACGCGGAACTGGTGGGCCGGGGCAAGGAGTTCGCGGTGCTGGAAGGCGACGTGGACGACGAGGAACGCCCCCAGCACATCCAGCTGACCGTGGGCCTGCCCGGCTCGGGGCGCCCGGGCCGCACCGCCCGGGTGAACGGGGTGGACATGGGCCGGGCCGGGGCCATTGCCGGCACCTTTACCGCGGTGGTGTTTGAGCCGGGCCATCTGAGCCTGGTCAAGGGCAGCCCCAGCGGGCGGCGGAATTTTCTGGACGCGGCGCTGTGCCAGCTGTATCCCGGGTATCTGGGGCTGATGCGCCGGTACCTGCGGGTGGTGACCCAGAAAAACGCCCTGCTGAAAGCCTGGAACCGCACCGCCGGCGCGGGGGAGATGCGCCAGATCTTTGATGAACAGCTTTTGACCCTGGGGGAGGAGATCGGCCGGCGGCGGCAGGAATATCTGACCGCCCTGTCCGGCCCGGCCTGCCGGTGCTATGAGGAAATCAGCGGCGGCAGCGAGGCGCTGACCCTGGCCTACCGCCCCAGCACCCAGCCGGGGGAGAGTTTGGCCCAGGCGCTGGAACGGCTGCGGGCCGCGGAACTGCGGGCCGGCTGCTGCCTGGCGGGGCCCCATCGGGACGATTTTGAGGTGCTGCTGAACGGGCAGCCCGCCCGGGTGTTCGGCAGCCAGGGCCAGCAGCGCAGCGTGGTGCTGAGTTTGAAGCTGGCCGAGGCGGAACAGGCCCGGCAGGTGACCGGCCGCCATCCGGTGATGCTGCTGGACGACGTGCTCAGCGAGCTGGACGCCGGGCGGCAGAGCTATCTGCTGACCCGGATGGAGGGCAAACAGACCTTTGTGACCGCCTGCGAGAGCGCGGCGTTTCTGCGCACCGACGGGATCATCTACACCATGGAGGCGGGGCGGCTGTCCCGCGCCTGACCGAAAGGAGCGAAAGGCCGTGTACCTGCATCTGGGGCAGGACTTTATCCTGCACACCCGGGACATTATCGGGATCTTCGATATGGAGACCGCCACCCTCTCCCGCCACACCCGGGATTTTCTGCGCCGGGCGGAAACCGAGGGCGCGGTGGTGAGTTTGAGCAACGACCTGCCCAAGAGTTTTGTGCTGGCCGACTGGCCGGACGAGGCGGTGTTCATCAGCCCGATCTCCAGCGCCACCCTGAAAAAACGCTGCGGCGTGCTGCCCAGCGGCGACGGGGATGAGTGATTCCGACCGGTAGAAAATACCAAGAATACTACAATCAGCAAATACGGCAGGGGGCTTTCCGCCGGGGGGCCGCCCGCCTTATCTATGCGGATGGGAAATGTATGTGTAAAATATACACAGTGTATAATCCGCGGGCGCCCGGCATCTCACACACAGGAGGAACGAATCTATGGCAGAGCAAACCAACCGGCCGCAGCATGAATACGACGGCAGCCAGATCCAGGTACTGGAAGGGCTGGAGGCGGTGCGCAAACGGCCGGGCATGTACATCGGCAGCACCGGGCCCCGGGGCCTGCACCATCTGGTGTACGAGATCGTGGACAACTCCATCGACGAGGCGCTGGCCGGTTTCTGCGATCACATCGAGGTGAACATCAAGCCGGGCAACATCATCCAGGTGACCGACAACGGCCGCGGCATCCCCGTGGACATCCAGCCCAAGCTGGGCATCCCGGCGGTGACGGTGGTGTTTACCATCCTGCACGCCGGCGGCAAGTTCGGCGGCGAGAACAGCGGCTACAAGGTGGCCGGCGGCCTGCACGGCGTGGGCGCGTCGGTGGTGAATGCTTTGAGCGAGTGGCTGGAGGTGCGGGTGCGCCGGGACGGCGTGGAGTACCGCCAGAGTTTCAAGCGCGGCATTGCGGACGGCCCGCTGGAAAAGGTAGGCCCCGCCGCCTCCACCGGCACCACCGTCACCTTCAAGCCGGACCCGGAAATGTTCACCGAGAGCACCGAGTATGACTATGACATCCTGCTGACCCGTCTGCGGGAGGAGAGCTTCCTGAACGCGGGCGTGCGCATCACCCTGACCGACGAGCGGGGCGAAGAGGTGGTGCGGGAGAGCATGTGCTACGAGGGCGGTATCAGCAGCTTTGTGGAGTACCTGAACCGCAAGCGGGACATGACGGTGCTGCATCCCCAGGTCATTCACCTGAAAGGCCAGCAAGGAGACATCATGGCCGAGGTGGCCCTGCAGTACAACGACAGCTTCAATGAACTGCTGCTCTCCTTTGCCAACAACGTGAACACCCCCGACGGCGGTACCCACGAGGAGGGCTTCAAGACCGCCCTGACCCGTGTGATGAACGATTTTGGCCGGGAAAAGGGCTACATCAAGGAAAAGGACGACAACCTGACCGGCAACGACGTGCGGGAAGGTCTGATCTGCGTGATCAGCGTCAAGCTGACCGAGGCCCAGTTCGAGGGCCAGACCAAAGCCAAGCTGGGCAACACCGAGGTGCGCAGCCTGGTGAGCGGCATGGTCTACGAGAAGCTGAAAGAATTTTTGGAAGAGAACCCCGGTGTGGCCAAGGCCATCTTTGAAAAGGCCACCCAGGCGGCCCGCGCCCGGGAAGCCGCCCGCAAGGCCCGGGACCTGGTGCGCCGCAAGAGCGCCCTGGAAACCAGCCGGATGCCGGGCAAGCTGGCCGACTGCCGGGAAAAAGACCCCTCCAAGACCGAAATCTTCATCGTCGAGGGCGATTCTGCCGGCGGCAGCGCCAAGATGGGCCGGGATTCCAACATCCAGGCCATCCTGCCGCTGTGGGGCAAGATGCTCAACGTGGAAAAGGCCCGTCTGGACAAGGTGTACGGCAACGAAAAGCTGATGCCGGTGGTCACCGCCCTGGGCTGCGGCCTGGGCGAAGAGTTCGACGTGAGCAAGCTGCGGTATCACAAGGTATTCATCATGGCCGATGCGGACGTGGACGGCAGCCACATCTGCACCCTGATGCTGACCTTCTTCTTCCGGTTCATGCGCCCGCTGATCGAGGGGGGCTATGTGTACATCGCCCAGCCCCCTCTGTTCAAGCTGGCCCGCGGCAAGGATGTGCGGTACGCCTACTCCGAGCAGGAGATGAGCCGCATCTCCGCCGAGATGGGGCAGGGCGTCAAGGTCAACCGCTATAAGGGCCTTGGTGAGATGAACCCGGAACAGCTGTGGGAGACCACCATGAACCCGGACAACCGGGTGATCGTGCAGATCTCCATTGAGGATGCGGAAAAGGCGGACGAGGCCTTTACCATCCTGATGGGGGACAAGGTGGAGCCCCGCCGCGAATTTATCGAGCGCAACGCCCAGTACGCCACCCTGGACGTGTAAGGGAGGAACAACATGACCGAAAACATCAATCCCGGCACCCATCTGATCGTCCGGGACGTGAAAGAGGAGATCGAACGGGCGTTTCTGGATTACTCCATGTCCGTTATCGTGTCCCGGGCGCTGCCTGACGTGCGGGACGGTTTGAAGCCGGTTCACCGCCGTATTCTGTACACCATGCACGAGCGGGGCAACGACCCCCAGCATCCCTACCGCAAGAGCGCCGACACCGTAGGTGCGGTGCTGGGCAGCTACCATCCCCACGGCGACGCCTCCGTCTATGACGCGATGGTGCGTCTGGCCCAGGATTTCAGCCTGCGCTATCCGCTGGTGGATGGCCAGGGTAACTTTGGTAGCGTGGACGGCGACCCCCCGGCTGCCTACCGATACACCGAGGCCCGTATGAGCAAGATGGCGGTGGAGATGCTCACCGACATCGAGAAGGACACGGTGGATTTTGGCCCGAACTTTGACGAGACCAAGAAAGAGCCCAACGTGCTGCCCAGCCGGTTCCCGAACCTGCTGGTGAACGGCAGCACCGGTATCGCCGTGGGCATGGCCACCAACATCCCGCCCCACAACCTGCGGGAGGTCATCAACGGCTGCATTGCCCTGATTGAAAATCCGGACATCGACCTGGCCGGCCTGATGGAGTTCATCAAGGGGCCGGATTTCCCCACCGCGGGTATCATCATGGGCCGCAGCGGCATCCGGGCGGCCTACGCCACCGGCAAGGGCAAGATCACCCTGCGGGGCCGGGCGGAGATTGAAGAAAAGAAGAACGGCCGGTTCCAGATCATCGTGACCGAGATTCCCTACATGGTGAACAAGGCCCGCCTGATCGAGAGCATTGCCGATCTGGTGAAGGACAAGCGGATCGAGGGCATCAGCGACATCAACGACGAGTCCAACCGGCATGGTATGCGGATCGTCATTGAGCTGCGCCGGGAGGCCAATCCCCAGGTGGTGCTGAACCAGCTGTATCGCTACACCCAGCTGCAGGACACCGTGGGCGTGAACCTGCTGGCGCTGGACAAGGGCACCCCCAAGGTGATGACCCTGAAAACCATGCTGCAGCGGTATGTGGAGTTCCAGGACGAGGTCATCCGCCGCCGGACCCAGTACGATCTGCGCAAGGCGGAGGAACGGGCCCATATTCTGGAAGGCCTGGCCCGCGCCACCGACATTGTGGACGAGATCATTGCCACCATCCGGGCCTGCAAGGGCGGCCGCGCCGAGGCGAAGGTGGCGATCATGGAGGCGTTCGGGTTCGACGATCCCCAGGCCGACGCCATCTGCAAGTTCCAGCTGGGCCAGTTGGCCGGGCTGGAGATTCTCAAGATTGAGAACGAACTGGGCGAACTGCACGAGAAGATTGCCGACTGGCGGGACATCCTGGCCAACGACGAGCGGGTGCTGGCCATTGTGCGGGACGAGCTGACCGAGCTGCGGGACAAGTACGGCGACGACCGCCGCACCGAGATCCAGCACGTGAGCGGCGAGGTGGACATCGAGGATCTGATCCCGGAGGAGACCTGCGTCTTTACCCTGACCCACGCGGGCTACATCAAGCGCCTGCCGGAGGACACCTACCAGGCCCAGAAGCGGGGCGGCCGGGGTATCAGCGGCCTGTCCCACAAGGACGAGGATTTCGTGGAGGAGATGTTCATTGGCTCCACCCACGATTATGTGATGTTCGTGACCGATCAGGGCCGCATCTACCGGCTGAAAGGCTACCAGATTCTGGAGGGCAGCCGCACCAGCCGGGGCACCAACATCGTGAACCTGCTGCCGCTGCAGGAGGGCGAAAAGGTGACCAGCATGCTGCGGATGCCGGCCAATGACGAGAGCGGCTACCTGGTGATGGTGACCCGGGGCGGCGTGATCAAGCGCACCCCGCTGGAGGCCTATCACAACATCCGCAAGAGCGGTCTGCTGGCGGTGAGCCTGTACGAGGGCGACAGCCTGGCCTGGACCAAGATCACCTCCGGTGAGGATGAGCTGATCGTGGCCACCAAGGGCGGCCAGGCCATCCGGTTCAAGGAGAGCGACGCCCGCAGCATGGGCCGTCTGGGACACGGCGTGCGCGCCATCCGTCTGGCCGAGGGCGACCAGGTGGTGGGCGTGGGTATCCTGCGTCCGGGCGCCACGGTGTTCACCGTGACCGAACAGGGCAAGGGACGCCGCAGCCGTGTGGACGATTACCGGATCCAGAGCCGCGGCGGCAAGGGTATCCGGAACTACACCAAGGGATGCGTGGCCGGCATCAAGGTACTGGACGACGAGGATGATGTGATCCTGATCAGCCAGGAGGGCATCGTCATCCGGATGCACGCGGCCGACATCAACCTGCAGAGCCGCTACGGCAGCGGCGTGCGGGTCATGCGGCTGGCCGAGGGCGACCGGGTGGTAACGGTGGCCCGCACCGAGCATTCCGACGACGCGGTGACCGAAAAGCCCGAGGACGAGCCGGAGGAGACCCTGACCGAAGCCGAACTGGCAGCCATCCAGGCCGAGGAGAACGCCCAGGCCGAGGAGCAGCCGGAGGATGAGGGGGAGGAGTAAGCAGGCTGTGCGCCGCGACCGCTCCCGGCTGTTCCGGGTGTGGGATAAACGGCCTTCGGCCGCCCCGGCCTTGCCGGGCCCCCACACGCCTGCACACCCGTCCGCTGAGTAAGGGGGCGTCTGCGGATTCATCGCCCCTCCCAGGAGGGCCGATTCATCTCGCAGCCGCAGCCCCCATCCAGGCCGAGGAGAACGCCCAGGCCGAGGAGCAGCCGGAGGATGAGGGGGACGGCGAGGAATAATGGCCAATATGGGGGGATATAACATATCCCCCCATACCCCCCGGAAATCGCGGACCGAAACAATTCGGTCCGCAGGGGAATAAACAGATAAAACAGCGCGTCCCCCGCCGGGTTTCCGGTGGGGGGCGCGTTTTGGGTTTACGGGATGGTTGGCGTGGGCAGGGCGTTTTTCCCTCTATTGGCAATAAGCAGGGGGCCTGAAAAACGGGGGCGGGCAAAAACGGCCCGGCGCCAAAACCCGGCGGGGGATATCAACCGAGCGGCTGCAGGGAACCTTGAGGGGTGGACTGCTTGTCCTCATCGAACTCCAGGTCGGGAAAGCCGATGTTTGAGCCGGCTTTATACATATCGTCCGTTACCAGTACCGGCAGGGTATCGTCGCTGGCCACCGTCCGCCCGTCGGCCAGCTGGTAGCGGTTGTACACCGCTTCGCCGGCGGCGTTGGTATACACGGCCTGGGGCACCCCCGCCTCGTAGGTGGTGTATGTGATGCTGTGGTTCAGCAGGGTGATGGGGCCTTCCAGCTGGATGGTCTCCTCCGCCGTTTCCCCCTGCAGCCATTCGGCGGCGGCGGTGCCGGTGAGTATGGTGCGTTCTCGCAGCGTGCCTTCCGTCTGGCTGCCGGTCAGCTGGTTGTACCAGGTGTAGGGCGGCCAGCGTTCTTTGGTGCTGGTGAAGGCCCCCTCAAACAGATAATCCTGCATCCCGGCCCGGATGAATTCCCAGCTGCCGTTGCTGATCGCCTGGTTGTCGTCAAAGGCATTCCCAAAAAAAACCTCGCCGCCGGCGGTGCGGCATTCCAGAGAGTTGTTCTGGAGGCCGGTCTCGGTGTTGTACACACTTACCGTTACCAGAGAGCCGTCCTCCAGCATCGTCCAGAAAGAGGTGCGCTGTTCCGAATCGGCCCAGGGGCGCACGGCCCCCTCAAACTCTTCCGACAGCATATACAGCGGGTCGGCGGGCTCGTCCACGCCCCGGGCCATGGCCAGCAGCAGGGCAAAAATTCGTACCATACCGCAGATTCCTCCTTTTCTGATTCCGATTGTACGGCGGCGGGGCGGCGCGGCGGTTAAAGAGGCCGCGCAGAATCCGCCCGGTTGGGGGCAGAACCGGACGGCGCGGCGGGCAAACAGGCAAAAAACTGCAAGAGAATTCCGCTTTACTTTGGCCCCGCTTTTTGGTATCATAAGGGCATAAGAGGCAGCGTTCCGAACGCGCCGCCGGGGCCCTTGCGGGGCGCCGGCGTTCCCGGCTTGGGGTTCGGCGCGTGCGGGTGCCACCGGAGGCCCGGTTTTCTGGTAGGGAAAGGGGTCTCCGGGCAGCCGCGCGCCCCGCACCTTATGCCGCCGAACGCCGGAGCCTTCGCATCCGCCGCGCACGGTACGGGTCCGCCCGGTTGGGCGGGTGGGTGCTGTCAATCTGAATATGGAGGAAGAAAAATGCCCAGAGCAAAACAGTCCATGGACGGCAATACCGCTGCGGCACACGTTGCATACGCGTTTACCGAAGTGGCTGCCATCTACCCCATCACCCCGTCCAGCCCCATGGCGGACAGCGTGGACCAGTGGTCCGCGGTGGGCCAGAAGAACATCTTCGGCTCTGAAGTCAAGGTCATGGAGATGCAGTCTGAGGCCGGTGCCGCCGGTGCCGTGCACGGCAGCCTGGCCGCCGGTGCCATGACCACCACCTTTACCGCCAGCCAGGGCCTGCTGCTGATGATCCCCAACATGTACAAGATCGCCGGCGAGCTGCTGCCCAGCGTGTTCCACGTGTCTGCCCGTACCGTGGCCAGCCACGCGCTGAACATCTTTGGCGATCACAGCGACGTGTACGCCTGCCGTCAGACCGGCTTCGCCATGCTGGCTGAGTCCAACCCCCAGGAGGTTATGGACCTGGCCGCTGTGGCGCACCTGTCCACCATCGAGGGCCGCGTGCCGTTCATCAACTTCTTTGACGGTTTCCGTACCAGCCACGAGATCCAGAAGATCGAGAAGTGGGACTACGCCGACCTGGCCGACATGGTCAACTGGGACGCCGTGCAGGCTTTCCGCGATCATGCCCTGAACCCCGAGCATCCCGCTATGCGCGGCAGCCACGAGAACGGCGACATCTTCTTCCAGCATCGTGAGGCCTGCAACAAGTACTATGACGCTCTGCCCGCCGTGGTCGAGAAGTACATGGCCAAGGTCAACGAGAAGCTGGGCACCAACTACGACCTGTTCAACTACTACGGCGCGCCCGACGCTGAGCGCGTGATCATCGCCATGGGCTCCATCTGCGATGTGGCCGAGGAAGTCATCGACTACCTGACCGCCCAGGGCGAGAAGGTCGGTCTGGTCAAGGTTCGCCTGTACCGTCCGTTCGTGCCCGCCAAGCTGCTGGCTGCCATCCCCGCCACCGCCACCAAGATCGCCGTGCTGGACCGCACCAAGGAGCCGGGCGCTCTGGGCGAGCCCCTGTACCTGGATGTTGTGGCCGCTCTGCGTGAGGCCGGCAACAACGCCACCGTCATCGGCGGCCGTTACGGTCTGGGCAGCAAGGACACCCCGCCGGCCAGCGTGTTCGCCGTGTACGAGGAGCTGACCAAGGCCGAGCCCAAGGCCCGCTTCACCATCGGCATCGTGGACGACGTGACCGGCCTGTCTCTGGAAGAGAAGCCCGCCCCCAACACCGCTGCCGAGGGCACCGTGGAATGCAAGTTCTGGGGTCTGGGCGGCGACGGCACCGTGGGCGCCAACAAGAACAGCACCAAGATCATCGGCGACCACACCGACAAGTATATCCAGGCCTACTTCCAGTACGACTCCAAGAAGACCGGCGGCGTGACCATCAGCCACCTGCGTTTCGGCGACAAGCCCATCCGTGCCCCCTACTACATCAACAAGGCTGACTTTGTGGCCTGCCACAACCCCAGCTACGTGATCAAGGGCTTCAAGATGGTCAACGACGTCAAGCCCGGCGGTATCTTCATGATCAACTGCCAGTGGAGCGACGAGGAACTGGATCACCATATGCCCGCTGAGGCCAAGCGGTATATCGCCAACAACAACATCCAGCTCTACACCATCAACGCCATCGACAAGGCCATCGAGATCGGTATGGGCAAGCGCACCAATACCATCCTGCAGTCCGCTTTCTTCAAGCTGGCCAACATCATGCCCGCTGAGGAAGCCATCGAGTATATGAAGCAGGCCGCCAAGAAGAGCTACGGCAAGAAGGGCGACGCCGTTGTAGAGATGAACTACAAGGCCATCGACTGCGGCGCCGAGGCTCTGCACAAGGTGGAGATCCCCGCTTC
The DNA here is from genome assembly GCF_002160955.1 of Gemmiger sp. An120. Lineage (GTDB taxonomy): Bacteria > Bacillota > Clostridia > Oscillospirales > Ruminococcaceae > Gemmiger_A > Gemmiger_A avium. The sequence continues at coordinate 13,586 of NZ_NFLN01000026.1, read as the reverse complement.
CTGGGCCACCGCCGAGGACGCCCCCGCCGACAAGGCCCTGACCGGCTACGCTCCCACCGTGGAGATGGTCGAGAAGGTTCTGGAGCCGGTTGGCCGTATGGACGGCGACAGCCTGCCTGTCAGCGCCTTCACCAAGTACGTGGACGGCCAGTTCGAGCAGGGCGCTTCCGCCTACGAGAAGCGCGGCGTTGCCGTGACCGTTCCCGAGTGGGATGTGGACAAGTGCATCCAGTGTAACCAGTGCGCTTACGTCTGCCCGCACGCCACCATCCGTCCCTTCGCTCTGACCGCCGAGGAGGTGGCCAACGCCCCCGCCGCCCTGAAGAGCAAGAAGATGAACGGCAAGGGCTGCGAGGATTACCAGTTCGCCATGACCGTTTCTCCGCTGGACTGCATGGGCTGCGGTGTCTGCGTGAACGTCTGCCCGGCCCCCGGCAAGGCCCTGACCATGGTGCCGCAGGAGAGCCAGGCCGCTCAGCAGGAAGTCTTCGACTACTGCGTCGAGAACATCCGCAAGAAGCCCGGCATGATGGCCGAGACCACCGTCAAGGGCAGCCAGTTCAACCAGCCGCTGCTTGAGTTCTCCGGCAGCTGCGCCGGCTGTGCCGAGACCAGCTACGCCCGTCTGATCACCCAGCTGTTCGGCGAGCGCATGTTCATCTCCAACGCCACCGGCTGCTCCTCCATCTGGGGCGGTCCTGCCGCGACCTCTCCGTACACCCGCAACAAGGAGTCCGGTTTCGGTCCCGCCTGGGCCAACAGCCTGTTCGAGGACAACGCCGAGCACGGTCTGGGCATGTACCTGGGCCAGAAGTATATCCGCGACGGCCTGATCGCCAAGCTGAAAGAGCTGCGTGAAGTCACCACCAGCGACGCCAAGCGCGAGGCCATCGACGCCTACCTGGCTACCGTCAACGATGGCAAGGCCAACGGCGAGGCCACCAAGGCCCTGATCGCGCAGCTGGAAGCCGATCCCGACTGCCAGTACAGCAAGGAGATCCTGCCCAAGAAGCAGTACCTGAGCAAGAAGAGCGTCTGGATCTTCGGCGGCGACGGCTGGGCCTACGACATCGGCTTCGGCGGTCTGGACCATGTGCTGGCTTCCGGTGAGGACGTCAACGTGATGGTCTTCGACACCGAGGTGTACTCCAACACCGGCGGACAGGCCTCCAAGGCCAGCCAGATCGGCCAGGTGGCGCAGTTCGCCGCCGCCGGTAAGGCCATCGGCAAGAAGAGCCTGAGCGAGATCGCCATGAGCTACGGCTACGTCTACGTGGCCCAGATCGCCATGGGCGCCGACATGAACCAGACCATCAAGGCCATCGCCGAGGCCGAGGCTTACCCCGGCCCGTCCCTGATCATCGGCTACGCTCCCTGCGAGATGCACGGTGTCAAGGGCGGCATGACCAACTGCCAGGCCGAGATGAAGAAGGCCGTGGCTGCCGGTTACTGGAATATGTTCCGCTTCAACCCGGCCCTGAAGGCCGAGGGCAAGAATCCGTTCAGCCTGGATTCCAAGCCCGCCACCGCGGACTACAAGGAGTTCATCTCCAACGAGACCCGCTACAGCCGCCTGAAGCTGGCCTTCCCCGAGCGCGCCGAGAAGCTGTTCGAGATGGCCGACGAGAAGAGCAAGGAGCGCTACGAGCACCTGCTCAAGCTGGTCGAACTGTACAAGTAAGACCCGCTGCCTGACGGCATAAACTACCAGCGTCCCCGGAGGGAGTTTCCCTCCGGGGACGTTTTTTATATGCGAAGAACAAGCCTGCCTGCTGCTATGGCGCACAGCGGCGGAATATGGTACAATATCCCCGTATGGAGGGCACTTTGTATGTTGGAATCGTCTTCCCCCCGCCTGTACCGGCAGGCGCTGGCCGGGCTGCTGGTCTGTCTCGGTTTCTTTTTCCTTTTGCATCATACGCTGGCCGGCGGCAACCTGCTGGCCCCGAACCATTACGACAGCTACGCCCTGCAGGCCCAAAACTGGCTGGAAGGGCGGCTGTACATCGCCGACGGGGAGAAGTACGCCTGGCTGGAGCTGGCTGTCTTAAATGGAAAATATTACCAATCCTTTCCGCCGGTGCCGGCGGTGCTCACCCTGCCCTGGCTGCTGGTGCTGGGCTGGCATCCCGCTAACCTGACCATTGCGCTGTATGCCATGGCGGCGGCGGCGGGGGTGTTTCAGTGTCTGCGGCGGGCGGGCGCGCCGGTGGTCGGGTGCGTATTTCATGCGCTGCTGTTCAGTCTGGGCAGCAACCTGTGCTGGCTGGCCACCAGCGGCGGGGTCTGGTTTCAGGCGCAGGTGCTTTGCGCCATGTTCTGTGTCTGGGCCGGATGGGCGTTTTTTGCCCGGCGGTACACCCTGTGCGCGGTGCTGCTGGCCCTGGCGGTGGGCTGCCGCCCGCTGACCATTTTGTACCTGTTTGGGCTGGGAATCTGGCTGCTGCTGGGGCCCTGCCGGGAACGGCGCAGCCTGCGGCCGCTGCTGGGGCCGGTGCTGGCGGCCGGGCTGATCGGCGCGGTGATGGCCGGGTACAACTTTGTCCGGTTCGGCAGCATTCTGGAATTCGGGCATACCTATCTGCCGGAGTTCATGCGGGAGGAAAACGGCCAGTTCCATCTGGAGTATCTGTTGTCCAACCTGAAAAATCTGCTGCGTCTGCCCGTCCTGGGGGAGGGGCTGGCGCTGGAATTTCCGCTTTTCAATGGTTTCATGCCGCTGCTGGCCAATCCGGGGCTGCTGCTCTGGCTGGTGTGCCTGGTTCGCAGTTGGCGCGGCGGCCGCAGGGGGGAACGCTTGTTTGATCTGGCCTGTGTGGGCGCGGCGGTTCTGATGCTGGTTCTGCTCTGCCTGCACCGGACGCTGGGCGGCTGGCAGTTCGGGGCCCGGTACACGGCGGATCTGCTGCCGCTGACGGTGGTATGGTTTGCGGTGCGGCGGCCCCGCTGGCAGTCCGGCTGCGGGGCGTGGACCCTTTGCGGAATGGCCATGCTTTTCAATCTGTTCGGGGCGGCGTATATGCTGACCGCCTGAAAGGAGTTTCTATCTATGATCGACCGGGAACGTCTGGCGGCCAAATGTGCCGCCCGGGATATTCTGCTTACCCCTGCCTGTCTGGAACAGCTGGACATCTACGCCGAGATGCTGGTGGACTACAACCAGCATGTGAACCTGACCGCCATCACCGATCCGGAGGGGATCGAGGACAAGCATTTTCTGGACAGCCTGCTGTTTGCCAGCCAGCCGGAGGTGACCGGCAGCCTGGTGGACGTGGGTACCGGCGCGGGGTTCCCGGGGCTGGTGGCCCGCATCTACAAGCCGGAACTGGCGGTGACCCTGATGGAGCCCACCGGCAAGCGGGTGGAGTTTCTGCGCCAGGTCTGCGAGCGGCTGGGCTTTGCCGACGTGGCGCTGGTCAAGGAGCGGGCCGAGGAAGCCGCCCGCAAGCAGTGGCGGGAGCAGTTTGACCTGGCCTGCGCCCGGGCGGTGAGCGCGCTGCCCCAGCTGGCCGAGTTCTGCCTGCCGCTGGTGAAGCCGGGCGGAAAGTTCATTGCGCTGAAAGGGGCTTCGGCCCAGGAGGAACTGGACGCCGCCGCCGGGGCCATCCGCAAGCTGGGCGGCCGCACGGTGGAGCTGCGCCGCCTGCGGCTGCCTGCCGGGGACGAGCGGGCGCTGGTGATCTGTGAGAAAATATCGCAGACTCCGTCCGCATATCCGCGAAACGGCGGGAAGATCGCCAAATCCCCGCTGAAATAAGCATCCCGGCACGAAACGCGGGGATGGAAAATGCTGGAAAATAAACCGGTTCTGTGGTACGCTGAAGCCAGGAGAAAGGCAAAAGCGGGCTGCGGGGCCGGTTTTTTGGTGTCCGCGGCCGGAAAAAGGGGGGACAGGCCCCCGGAAACGGAGGGGAAACAGCATGGGATGGAAAAGCGCAAAGGTCTGCGGCAAGGTGCTGCAGCTTCCGGTGGACTGGATCGAGCCGTCGCCCTATCAGGCCCGGCGGGAGTTTGACGAGCAGGAGATTGCCCGGCTGAGCCTGAGCATTTTACAGAATGGGCTGCTGCAGCCGGTGTCGGTGCGGCGGACGGGAAAAGACCGGTATGAACTGATTGCGGGCGAGCGGCGGCTGCGGGCCTGCAAACTGGCCGGGATGGAGACGGTTCCGGCGATTGTCTGTGAGTATGAGGACGACCAGACCGCGGCGCTGGGGCTGCTGGAGAACATTCAGCGGCAGAATCTGAACCCCTTTGAGCAGGCCCGGGGCATTCGGGAGGTAATCGACCGGTGGGGCTGCACCCAGGAACAGGCGGCCAAGCGGCTGGGCCTGGCCCAGCCGACCCTGAACAACAAGCTGCGGCTTTTGCAGCTGACCGAGGAACAACAGCAGTACTGCCTGGCGGCGCGGCTGACCGAGCGGCACGCCCGGGCGGTGCTGCGCCTGGAGCCGGAGCGCAGAAGCCCGGCGCTGGAACAGATGGCGAAACAGGGGATGAACGCCCGGCAGGCGGACGCCTATGTGCAGGCGCTGCTGTCGGCGGTGGAGAAGCGGCGGCCCCGGGTGATGGTGCGGGACGTGCGGCTGTTTGTGAATACTATCAACCGGGCGGTACGGCTGATGGTGGACGCGGGGGTGCCGGCCCTCTGCCAGCGCACCGAGGACGAGGAGTGCATCGAGTACCGGGTGCGGATTCCGGTGGCCTCGGCCTGCCGGGGCGGCGCTGCGAAGGGCGAAGATAGATAGCGCTCGGTGCAGCTTGCGATAGCAGCACACTCTTTCCTTACCGAAAGGGGTGAGGGTGTGGGAGAGGACCATCAGGGCCCTCTCCCACTTGCAATATTTTTTCGTATTTTTTGTGCGCAGCGCAGAAAATGCGGGGAGAGATACCATCTCTCCCCGCACCCCTCTGGAAACAGCGGGACGGATTTTCCGTCCCGCACTTTTTATGGAATATGGGAGCGGGGAAACGGCATAGAATGGCAGCAGGGGAGGGGTTGCGCATGCTGGGGTCTCTGTTTGGTGTGTTTTGGTTATCGCTGGCCTTTACCGGTGTGGTGCAGGTGGCGTTGGCGCTGGTGGACGGGCAAATGTTCCACGTGGAACACTGAACGGCCGGTATTCATAAATGTTCCACGTGGAACAACAAAAGGCGGGCTCCATCGGGATGTTCCACGTGGAACATTCGGGTGGGGCTTGTTTTATACCCGAAAATCCGGCCCATACTTGTTCCACGTGGAACATTTGCCGGTAAAATCCCGGTGAAACGGTTCCTTTTGCCGGTAGAGTGTGCTATAATAGTCCTTGCCCGGAACTTTCCGGGAAGATTGCGAACATCTCGGAGGGAAAAACGTTGGGCAAGGTAGTGGCGATCGCGAATCAGAAGGGCGGCGTGGGCAAAACCACCACCGCCGTCAACCTGGCCGCCTGCGTGGCCGAAGCGGGCAAAAAGGTGCTGCTGGTGGACATGGACCCCCAGGGCAACACCTCCAGCGGCTACGGTGTGGCCAAGCGTGGGGTGGAAAACAGCGTCTATGACCTGCTGATCGGCGAAAAAACCGCCGCCGAATGCACCATCCACACCAAATACGGGGTGGATCTGATCCCCTCCAACACCCAGCTGGCCGGCGCCAGCATCGAGCTGGTGGCCCTGCCCCGGCGGGAAAGCCGCCTGCGGGAGGGTCTGGCCCCGGTGGCCGGCAGCTACGACTATGTGTTTATCGACTGCCCGCCCAGCCTGGATCTGCTCACCCTGAACGGTCTGTGCGCCTGCGACACGGTGCTGATCCCCATTCAGTGCGAGTTTTACGCCCTGGAGGGGTTGAGCGAGCTGATGGCGACCCTGAAAAACGTCCGGAAGAAGTACAACAGCTACCTGGATGTGGAGGGTGTGGTCTTTACCATGTACGCCGGGCGGCTGAACCTGACCCTGCAGGTGGTGGAGCAGGTGAAAAAGTACTTCGGCAACAAGGTCTACAAGTCCACCGTGCCCCGCAATGTGCGGCTTTCCGAGGCGCCCAGCTACGGCATGCCGGTGAATGTGTATGACCCCGGGTGCACCGGTACCGCCGCCTACCGGGAGATGGCAGCGGAATTTTTGAAGAACAACGACCGATGAAAGGGGAGAGGGTATGCCCGCAAAACGAAAAAGCGGCCTGGGCCGCGGGCTGGACAGCCTGTTTGAGGATACCACGGGCCTGGTAACCAGCGACGCCGACCAGGTGCAGACCCTGCCCTTGCGGGAAATTGAGCCCGACCGGGACCAGCCCCGCAAGGTATTTGAAGAAAACGCCCTGGCTCAGCTGGCCGAGAGCATCGCCCAGCACGGAATGCTGCAGCCCATTGCGGTGCGCTCCAATCCGGCGGGCGGCTACAAGATCATTGCCGGTGAACGGCGCTGGCGCGCCGCCCGGATGGCCGGTCTGACCGAGGTGCCGGTGGTCATCCGCGAGGTTACCGACCAGCAGGCCATGGAACTGGCCCTGATCGAGAACCTGCAGCGGGAGGATCTGGACCCGGTGGAAGAGGCCATGGGTTTCCGGCAGCTGATGGACCGGTGCGGTCTGACCCAGGAAGAAGTGGCTAAAAAGCTGGCCAAAAGCCGCAGCGCCATCGCCAACAGCCTGCGTCTGCTGGCTCTGCCCGCCCCGGTTCTGGAACTGCTGCGGCAGGATGCCCTGACCGCGGGCCATGCCAAGGCCATTCTGGGCCTGCCCGGCGAGGACCTGCAGTGCCAGGCGGCCAGCCAGGTGGTGGCCCAGCAGCTGAATGTGCGCCAGACCGAGGCGCTCTGCCGTCGGTTGGCCCGTCCGCCGGTGGAAAAGCCCGCCGTTCTGCGGCCCGCCCTGCCCACCGAGGTGGAGGTGAGCCTGCGGGAGGTGCTGGGCAACGAGGTCAAGGTGGATTACAAGGACGGCAAGGGGTCACTGACCCTGCATTTCTACTCCGATGACCAGCTGAAGGCCTTTGCCAACCTGCTGGGACAGTACAATAAAGAACAGCCGAACGGCTGAGAACACAAAAAAGGGGATACAAAACCATGCTGGATATTCGATTTGTCCGGGAAAATCCGGAACTGGTCAAGGAAAACATCCACAAGAAGTTCCAGGACGCCAAGCTGCCGCTGGTGGACCAGGTGATCGCGCTGGATGCGGAGAACCGCGCCGCCATGACCGAGGCCAACACCCTGCGGGGCAACCGCAACACCCTGTCCAAGCAGATCGGTGCGCTGATGGGCCAGGGCAAAAAGGAAGAAGCCGAGGCCGTCAAGGCCCAGGTGGCGGCCCAGGCCAGCCGCCTGAAAGAGCTGGAGGCCCGGGAGGCCGAGCTGGAAGAGCAGATCCGCTCCATCATGCTGACCATCCCCAACATGATCGACCCAAGCGTGCCCATCGGCCCGGACGACAGCTGCAACGTGGAGGTGCAGCGGTTCGGCGAGCCCAAGGCGCCGGATTTTGAGGTTCCCTACCACACCGAGATCATGGAGCGCTTCGACGGCATCGACCTGGACAGCGCCCGTCGCGTGGCCGGCAACGGCTTCTACTACCTGATGGGGGATATTGCCCGTCTGCATTCCGCCGTGCTCAGCTACGCCCGTGACTTCATGATCGACAAGGGCTTCACCTATGTGATCCCGCCCTTCATGATGCACGGCGCCGTGGTGCAGGGCGTTATGAGTTTCCCCGAGATGGACGCCATGATGTACAAGATCGAGGGCGAGGACCTGTACCTGATCGGCACCAGCGAGCACACCATGATCGGCCGCTTTGTGGATCAGCTGATCCCCGAGAGCAAGCTGCCCCAGACCCTGACCAGCTACAGCCCCTGCTTCCGCAAGGAGAAGGGCGCCCACGGCCTGGAGGAGCGCGGCGTCTACCGCATCCACCAGTTCGAAAAGCAGGAGATGATCGTGGTCTGCAAGCCCGAGGAATCCATGGAGTGGTACGACAAGCTGTGGCATAACAGCGTGGAGCTGTTCCGCAGCCTGGATATCCCCGTGCGCCAGCTGGAGTGCTGCTCCGGCGACCTGGCCGACCTGAAGGTCAAGAGCTGCGACATCGAGGCCTGGAGCCCCCGTCAGCAGAAGTACTTCGAGGTGTGCAGCTGCTCCAACCTGGGCGACGCCCAGGCCCGCCGCCTGAAGATCCGCGTCAAGGGCGAGGATGGCCGCAACTACCTGCCCCACACCCTGAACAACACCTGCGTGGCGCCCCCGCGTATGCTGATCGCCTTCCTGGAGAACAACCTGCAGGCCGACGGCACCGTGCTGATCCCCGAGGTGCTGCGTCCCTACATGGGCGGCAAGGACAAGCTGGTTCCCAAGCACTAAATTTCCAAAATTTACCAATACAGGCCGGAGGGTTCCGGCCTGTATTTTTTTGAAAACGGCGCATAAAGGCCCCGCAGACGGGCAATACTCAACGTAAGGTGACGCAAAAACCGGATGCGGCGGCGCAGCGGGCCAAAACTGCCCGAAAATCCCGAAAAAAAGCCGGATTTACGCAAAAAATATTCGCAAAACCTATTGACAAACCGGCGGCCTGTCCCGTATAATAATAAGGCGCTCTTGGCGCACACAATGATATGTGGCGGTATAGCTCAGTTGGCTAGAGCATTCGGTTCATACCCGAAGTGTCACCGGTTCGAATCCAGTTACCGCTACCATTTACAGGGTTTCGCTAAAACACCCGGGGGGTAGCCCGCAACAGTGGGCGAAAAAGAGCTTGCTGTTTTAGCAAAACCCTGTAGCTTTGGCCCGTTGGTCAAGCGGTCAAGACATCGCCCTTTCACGGCGGTAACCCGGGTTCGATTCCCGGACGGGTCACCAAAAAATCCCGGACGCATCTGCGTCCGGGATTTTTCTTTTGTCAAAAACCAGATTCAGGAAACAGGGGAATAAAGCCCGCCTGCGGCCGGCCCCGGCGTTTGCGGCGGCGGCAGGCTCAGCAGCCCCCGGAACAGCTGCCCCAGCAGCCGGGCGTTCTGATTCATGAGGGCATTCAGCTCCCAGACAAAACTGCCGTCCCACTGATAGACCCGGTTTCCCCGGGCGTCTATATAGGCGCAGGCGTATTGGTTGTCCTGCACACAGGCCAGGCCGTTCCGGAACGGCCCGGCGATCCAGGTGTCCACCGTCAGGACCGGTGTTCCGGCCCGGTCGTAGTATATCCAGCCGTCCGCCTGGCGGGCGCAGCACAGGCCCTCGTGGAACACCAGGGTATCCGGCCCGATCTCGGCGGGAAAACACCGGTGTTCCAGCGCGAATGCGGCGCTGCCGTCCGGATGCACAAGCTGCCAGGCGTATTCGGCGCCGCCGGCCGGCTTTACCGCGGCCAGTCCCTCCCGGAAAGGCTGGGCCCGCTCATAACGGCAGGGGATCACCTCGTTTCCGCTTTGGTCGATATAGCCGTATTTTCCCTCCCGGCAGACGGCGGCCAGCCCCTCGGAGAACGGCCGGGCGGCCTCGTAAACCGGCTCGATGACCCACTGGCCCGCGGAGTTCAGGTAGCCGTATTTCCCGTTCAGGCTGGCCGGGAGAAGCCTCTCGGAAAAGCAGAGGGTTTCCCGATAAAAAGCCCCGTCCCCATCCCCGAAAAACAGTTCCGGTTCCAGGCAGGCGGCATCCACCGGAATACCGGCGGCAATGACCTGGCCCTGCAGGTCCAGAAAATCAAGGTACACGGTCGGCTGGCCGGTCGCCTGGTACCGCAACGCGATGCCGTCCCCATACCGGCCCACCCGTTTGTCCCCGCTCAAAAAGGACAGCGCGTTGGACCAGGTGTACAGAACCTGGCCCTGCGGGTCGATGCAGGCCATCCGGTTTTCGCTGAGCGCTACCTGCGCGCGGTTTTCGCAGAAAGGCCCCGCTTTCTGATAGCGCGGTTCGATCTGCCAGCGGCCGTCCGCCGAAACATAGCCCCAAAGACCGTCTTTTCCGGCGGGGTACAGATAGCCGTTTTCGGTGGGTTCCATCTCTTCGGAAAAGCCGGTCCCGTCCAGACCGGGGATCCGGACGACCTGGCCGGATTCCGAGATGTACAGCGGATCCAGAGACAGCGTATCCGCCGCCGGGAACAAAAACCGCGCCTGCACGGGCCGTGCGTTCCACCAGGCAAGCAGGACATAGAGCAGCGCCGCCGCGCCCCATAGCCGAAAGACTCTTCGATCCATCCGCCGATACACCTCTTTTCCCGGCCGTTTTCTTTAAGAATATCCCTTTCCTGCCACGGTTGCAAGGCACCAGCGGGGATGGGCGTTTATCGGACAAAAAGATTAAGTTTTTGGGATCAACTTTGAATTATATCTTGTTTGTTATATATTCTGTATAGATACTGGCGTTTGCAACAAGAAATATAGGAAAATTTTACAACGAAATTAAACAAAATGCTTTATCTGTATTGCAAAAAGGTATATGATAAAAAAGAGGATTGCGTATCCTGCTTGGAAAAGGAAAGGAGTTGAACCCACCCATGAAACGACAACGCGGTATTTACCGGCTGCTCTGTCTGCTGGTTTGCCTGACCCTGCTGGCCGGTGTGCTGCCCGCCCCGGTTCTGGCAGAGGAACCGGAGATTTGTACCCTGACCGAGGGCTGCACCCTGCCGGCAGGCCATGAGGGCGATTGCGTGCCCGCCGCCGAAAGCGAGCCCACCCCTCAGGCCGACCCGGTGCCCCCGAATGAAGAACCCGACCCGGTGAACGAGCCGGCCGCACCGCAGGTGGGGGATACCATTGAGATCGGCGGCATTTCCTATAAGGTTACGGCGCTGCCCGCCGACGGCGACAACGGCACCCTGACCCTGACCAACGGCAAGAGCGTTTCCGGCGAGATTGTGCTGGCCGACGGGATGGAGTACGCCGGGGGCAAGTATGACCTGACCGAAATCGCCTATGGCGCGTTCATGGGCAACACCGCCCTTACAGGGGTGGATCTGTCCGGCACCAGTGTGAAGAAGCTGCTGGGCAACAGTTTCCGGAACTGCAGCGCCCTGGCGAAGGTGATGCTGCCGGATACGGGCAGCCTGCGGATCGAGAACGGCGCCTTTGTGGGCTGCAGCGCTCTGACCACCCTGCAGCTGCCCACCGTGACGCTGGTGCGGTCGCCTTTCAGCAGCGCGGGCATCAAAAACCTGCTGATCCAGAATATCCAGGGCACCGCGCCCATGAACTGCTTCAGCGGGCTGCCGGAGGGCCTGAATGTCACCATCACCGGCTCTCTGAGCACCAGTGCACTGCGCAAGGATTCCTTCGGCAGCACCAAAAAGGTGACCCTGTATCTGCCCACCCAGGCCCTGGTGGACAGCTATGCCGCCCTGTATGAGCAAAAGGACGTGACCGTCAAGCTGCTGGGCGGTGAGGAAGAAGCCATCGCGGCGGTCACCGACAGCACCGGCGCGGTGAGCGGCTATGCAACCCTGAAAGCCGCCATCGAGGCCATCAACGCCTCGGCGGATCCGGGCTCGTTCAAGGTATCGGTGAACGGCGGCGAGACCATGCAGCCCTGGGAGGGGGACGTGGCCCCCAACAAACCCACCGAGATCAACTTCAACAACGGCAGCGTGGATCTGCCCGATACCCTGACCCTGCAGGCCCCGCTGACCATCCGCAACGTAAAGAACTTCAACAGCGAGGACGCGCTCTGCACCGTCAACGCCGGGGCGTATCCCTTCCGGGTAGAGGACGGCGGCAGCTTCGGGTTTGCCTCCATCACCGGCAGCAGCCTGACCTTTGAGGGGGTCGTGCCCGGCGGAAAGCCCATCGGCCAGCTGGTACAGCTGACCGGCACGGGGGAGAACCCCACCCTGACCTACATCGGCATCGGAAACGCTGCCAACTATTACGGCCTGCCCAACATGAGCGGCTTTGCCAGCCTGGTACTGGACAAGGCCTTTATGGAGGCGGACTGCTACGAACTGCTTACCGGCCAGCTGGCCGATGTGAAGAACGTGACCCTGAAAAACGGCGCGGGCCTGCGGATGGGCGCGCCGGTCACTCTGGAGACCCTGACCGGGGAGGGCCAGCTGCGCTTTACCGGCACCGGCCGCCTGACCGTTACCGGCAGCGCTTCCGGCACCTTTACCCTGCCGGATTACGATGTGAGCGAGGGCGCTCCGCTGCCCATTGAGCTGCCCGCGGGCGCCGAGGTCACCCTGCTGGACAAGAACGGCCAGACCATCCCGCTGACCGAACCGGCCGTCCGGGTGCAGGAACTGAACCAGAGCTTTGCCAGCCTGGCCGAAGCCTTTACCGCCATTGAGATGGACGAGGGCAAGGGCCCCTACACCGTGACTCTGCTGCAGGACGCGGCCTTTACGATGGAGATGGGCCTGCCCGAAAAGGACATGGTGCTGGACGGCGGCGGCTTTACCCTGTCCGCCCCCGAGGGCGCAACCGTCTTCTTCCGCGAGGATCTGACGGTGCGCAATGTGAAACTGGCGCTGAGCGGCAGTACCCTGCAGTACCAGCCCGCCACCGACGCCAAGCGCACGATCCGGTTTGAGGATACCGTTTCCGGGCAGCTGGGCCGAATTGTGGACGAGTCCCAGTCCCGCTGGCTGGACATCCGGCTGGAGGGCGGCCTGCCCTTTGAAAAGATCGTGGGCACCACCAGCACCTTGGACACCCGCCTGACCGACCTGATCCTGATCGGCTACGGCACCGAAGAGGCGCCGCTGGACCTGTCCGGCAAGGTGGAGAACCTGGCTGCCCTGGAACTGGGCAACAGCTGGATCACCGCGGCGGGGGACGCCACCGCGCTAGGCGTTATCCGACTGGAAAACAACAAGACCGGCGGCGGGCTGATCCTGACCGGTGACACCACCCTGGAAAACCTGTCCCTGTACCGGGATACGCCGTTCCAGCTGCGCATCCCCGCCGACGCCGTACTGACCATGACCGGCGACTACAACGCCGACATCCAGATCACCCTGCAGGTGCAGGGCACCCCCGCGGACGGCCACGTGCTGGTGCGGGTACCCTCGTCCTACACCCGGAAGAAATTTGCGGTGTTCACCATGGCGGGCGGCCCTGAGGGCTCGATCCTCTGGTGGGATAAGGAGAATCTGGAATTTACCGTAAGCTACGCCCCCGAAGCGGCGGTAGGGGATCAGTCGGTCAAGGGCCGGGAGGCCTATACCCGGCTGGAACTGCGCCTGACCGATGCCCAGGGCATTTCCGGTGTGGAGATAAACGGCAAGTTTGTTGCCATCTCCGGCGCGCCCACCGACACCCTCTTCACCGACCAGACCCTGTGGCAGGAGGGGGAGAACACGGTGGTGGTGCATGACATGACCAACAACCACCGCAAATTTACCTGGCAGTTTGCCAAAGCCGCCGATTACACCGCTGTGGACAAGGCGCTGAAGAGCATACCCGACAATCTGGGTAGCTACACCGACGACAGCGTGAAGAAGCTGAACGCCGCGGTGAACGCGGTGGTGCGCGGCCTGGAAGCCAAGTACCAGAGCGAAGTGGACGCCATGGCAAAGGCCATTGCCGACGCGGTGGCCGGCCTGGCCGCGAAGCCCTCGGGCGGCGGCGGTGCTGATCTCCGCCGAGGGCTACCGGCTGGAAGGCGCGGCCCGCACC
>NZ_NFLN01000025.1 GCF_002160955.1 Gemmiger sp. An120 | reverse complement strand
TCGTTTCCCCTGGGGCGGCTTCGCCGTTCGCGCTGCGCGCTCCGGTTCAGCTCGCAGGGACTCTCGGCCTGACCGACCTTCCACCGGAAGGTCGGTCTTAACGGCCTCGTCTGGAAGCGCACCAGGCTTGTGGTGGATGGATGATGGGTGGCGGGGGAGGCTTTTACCTTATAAGCCATCATAAAAAGTGCGGGCCGGAGGATCCGGCCCGCGGGATGGGGTCTGGGGCCTGCGGCCCCAGATTGGCGTTTCAAAGTAAAAAGCTGTACACAGGTGCTTACAGTTCCCGAATGCTGGTGCAGAAGGTGCGGCTGTTCCATTCTGCAAAACCGGGGCAGAGGGAGAAGGTGTACGCAACGTCTCCCTCCAGAACCGCGGTCACCTGCCCCTCTTCCTTCTGGTAGGTCCAATTGCCGGTCGGGGTATCCAAGGCGGCTAGGGCTGTCTCCCAATCCTCTGGGGTGATGGCTTTTAACAGATCCGGGGACGGGGCGTTGGCCCACGCATCATCCTCCCCGGTAAAGTCGATGCTGAGGATCATTCCCGGCAGAAAATCGTATGCCGTATTTGCCGCCCATTCTTCCGGCTTCCGGCCGAAATCCTGCCCCCGGGCCACCAGATAACGGGCCAGTTCCTGGGCCGTCCAATCCTCCGGCAGCGTCGTGATTCCCGCAGCGGCCAGCGCCCGGCACTGGTGGGTCAGCATGGTGTACTGGTAATCATTCAAGCCCAGAGAGGAAGCATCAGGATTCTCCGGACGCTGGGCGGTAGTCTCCGGTGAATACCAGCCGCTGATGCTCTGTGCCTCCCGGGTCGGATCCTGGTAAACCAGCAGATATACATAACAGGCGCCGTCCCCATACTGGGGACCCATGTAGTAGGTTTCCGGCTGGTACCAGAAGGTGAAATCCACCCGGCAGATGCCCGCTGTTCCCTGTTCCAGGGCAGAGCTGTCCAGCTCCTGGGAAAATGTCAGAATATCGGCCAGGTTCGGTTCTTCGCTCCACTGTTCGGGGGGGAGGTACCGGCTCTGGATATCCATCACCCAGGCATACCGGGAGGGCCGGTCCAGTTGTTCTTCCCACCAGCTGCCAGCCCGGTTCTCCAGCTCCCGGGCTACTTCGGGGGAAAACGGGTCGGTCCACTCCTGCCAGAAAACGGGACTCCGGGTGGGGGCAGGAGTGGAAGTGGCTTGTTCGGCAGATGTAGTGGAGGAAGGCGGGGGCACACTACTCGGCTGGCTGCAGCCTGCAAAGGCCAGGACCAGCAAAGCCGCCAGCAGCCGCTTGGCAGGTTTCATCTTCATCGCTCCTTTCTCAGGCAAAGCTCTTCTCTGCCTTCAGTATACCATTTTCAGGGCGGGAAGGCGACAGGAAATGAAACCGCATATTTCCGGTGGGCTGCCGTATATACCAGAAACCGTTCCTCCTGCTGAAAGTGAACCGCAACAAAAAAGCCCCCGCCGGGGGCGATGCCCGCCGGCGGGGGGAGATCAGCAAAACAGGGGATTACTTGGCTGCCTGTGTATCGGTGACCATTTCCTTTACCGAACTGACCAGGCCGGCCAGGTTCTGCATGTCGCTGGGGATGATCAGCTTGGTGGCCTTGCCGTCCGCCACCTTGGCCAGGGCTTCCAGGCCTTTCAGGGCCAGAACCCGGTCGCTGGGGGCGGCTTCGTTCAGCAGCCGCAGGCTGTCGGCCAGAGCTTCCTGCACGGCACGGATCGCCTGGGCTTCACCTTCGGCCTCGCGGATGCGCTGCTCGCGAACCGCATCGGCCCGCAGGATGGCGCTTTCCTTTTCGCCCTCGGCCACCAGAATGGCGCTGCGCTTCTCACCTTCGGCCCGCAGAATGCTCTCACGGCGCTGCCGTTCGGCTTTCATCTGCTTCTCCATGGCGTCCTGAATCTCGGCAGGCGGGATGATGTTCTTAACCTCAACACGGGTTACCTTGATGCCCCACTTGTCGGTGGCTTCGTCCAGAATGGCGGTGATCTTGGTGTTGATCACGTCACGGCTGGTCAGGGTGTGATCCAGTTCCATCTCGCCGATGATGTTGCGCAGGGTGGTGGCGGTCAGGTTTTCGATGGCGCTCAGCGGCCGGTCTACACCGTAGGTGAACAGCTGCGGATCGCTTACCAGGAAGAACACCACCGTGTCGATCTGCATGGTTACGTTATCCCGGGTGATCACAGGCTGGGGTTTGAAATCCACAACCTGCTCTTTCAGACTGACCTTTTTAATGATGCGGGTAATGAACGGGGTGCGCAGATGCACGCCGGCTTCCCAGGTGTCGTAGTAGCGGCCCAGCCGCTCCACCACGTAGGCATTGGCCTGGGGAACAATGGAGATGCAGCTGATCAGCACAATTACTGCCAGAATCACCAGCAAAGCCAGAATAACCATGATAACAGGACCCATAAAAGTCTCCTTTCTTCTTGGGACCGGCGGACATACTCCGGCCGGCCTCTCTTTTCTTTTCTGCCGCAGGGTGCGGCAGCCTACTACATAGAGTGGTTCAGCGGACCGGCGCTGACTCCGGCTGCGGTTCAACCGTCAGGGTGGCGCCGTGCAGGGCGGTTACCACGCAGGTTTGCCCCTTGGACAGCGGCTGGGCGGATTCGGCGGCCCAGTCTACGCCATCCAGCCGAACCCGGGCAAGGCGGCCCGGCTCTGCTTCAGCCACCACAGTGGCCACGCGGCCGATATTGCGGCCTGCATTCAGTTCGGGGGCTTTGCTCTGCTGCAGGCGGCGGGCCAGCGGACGGCTTGCGGCCAGCGCCACCGCGCTTACCACCGCAAATACTGCCAGCTCCACCGTCCAGCTGTCGGTGAACAGGCTCACCAGCAGCGCGGCGACAGCACCCGCCACCAGCCAGATGGACACCAGTGCTGTGGTGGCCAGCTCCACCAGGATGAACACGACCACCAGTGCCAGCCATAGGATGATCTCAGGATTCATGGGGAACCTCCGTTCGTTTCAGGGTTTGCCGTGCGGTGTACCGCCGCCCGGCCGGTAACGGCCGCCCCGCGGAGCGTTTCCGTTATGGTCCCATTATACCAGAACCGCTTTGGGATTACAAAGTGCGCTGTGAACGAAATTTGCCCGTTTTCAGCGGATTTTACCGGTTGGAGGGCCCCGGTATAGTCCGGGCGGCCCGGTTCGGGTCAGGGCGGGGTCTTATGCTTGTTTCCGGTAAACCATACAGAGTTGCTGTGCAGTTTATATAAAATTCCGTGAAGACAGTATGGTAATTGACTAAAGTGTACGTGAACGAAAGACAAATGTGTGTGAAAAACGACGATTTGGGACGGTTGTATGGCCGTCAATCTGGTTACATCGTGCAAATTTTTCCAATGGGTTTGACTTTAACGCTTTCGCGCGCTATAATGTCAAACAACGACAGGGACGTCGGTGGATCCGGGTGTAGCTAGCGGCCCGGGGCTGACGCCTTTTCTCGTTTTGAGGGGTTTGCAGATATCCAATTTACATGAGA
This sequence comes from Gemmiger sp. An120, assembly GCF_002160955.1. Classification (GTDB taxonomy): domain Bacteria; phylum Bacillota; class Clostridia; order Oscillospirales; family Ruminococcaceae; genus Gemmiger_A; species Gemmiger_A avium. The sequence goes on along the minus strand of NZ_NFLN01000025.1, from coordinate 32,188 downwards.
GGAGCACGAAACACATGAACCTTTGGAAACGCATGGGCGCGGCGGCGCTGGCCGGCGCGCTGGCCCTTAGCCTTGTCGCCTGCGGCGGCGGCAATACTTCTTCCGCCGGTTCCACGGCGGGCGGCAGCAGCACCGGCGGCGAGGCCACCGGCAGCAATGTGCTGAACGTCATGGTCGAGGTGGAGGTTGCCTCCCTGGATCCGCAGCTGGCTACCGACGGCACCAGCTTTGAGGTTATCGCCGACTTTACTGACGGCCTGATGCAGATGGACGCAGAGGGTCAGGCGGTTGAAGCCCTGGCCGAGAGCTATGAGGTCAGCGAGGACGGCTGCACCTACACCTTCCACATCCGTGAGGATGCCAACTGGTCCAACGGCGATCCCGTTACCGCCAACGACTTCGTGTTCGCCTGGCAGCGCGCGGCTGATCCCGCCACCGCCTCCGAGTACAGCTACATGATGAGCGACATCGGCCAGATCAAGAACGCGGCCGAGATCATCGCCGGCGAGAAGGACAAGAGCGAACTGGGCGTTACCGCCGTGGACGAAAAGACCCTGAAGGTGGAACTGAACGTTCCCGTTCCGTACTTCCTGAGCCTGATGTACTTCCCCACCTTCTACCCGGTCAACCAGGCCTTCTATGAGAGCCTGGCCGAGGGCACCTTCGGCACCAGTCCTGAGACCGTGCTGAGCAACGGCGCCTTCATCCTGGAGAGCTACGAGCCCGCGGCTCTGTCCTTCAGCCTGGTGAAGAACCCCGACTACTACAACGCGGACAGCATCCAGCTGGATGGCCTGAACTACCAGGTCGTCAAGGACAGTCAGCAGGCGTTCATGAGCTACCAGAACGGCGATCTGGATATCGTGAAACTGAGCGGTGACCAGGTCGACCAGGTTCAGGGCGATCCCGAGCTGAGCGTCCACGGCGCCGGCTACCTGTGGTACCTGACCCTGAACCAGGCGGAGGTTCCCGCCCTGGCCAACCAGAATATGCGTCTGGCCCTGACCCACGCTATTGACCGCGTATCCATCGTGGAAGATGTTGTGAAGGACGGCTCTCTGGCCACCTACACCGCGGTTCCCCCGCAGTTCGCCACCGGCCCCGACGGCTCTGACTTCTCCGCCGATCAGGAGATGTTCAAGGATGTCTGCAGCGATGATCCCGCCAAGGCTGCCGAGTACTTCGAGGCTGCCAAGGAAGAACTGGGCCAGGATACCTTCACCTTTGAGCTGCTGGTTGAGGATACCACCGAGAGCCAGAACGTGGCCGCTGTTATCCAGGAACAGATCCAGACCAACCTGCCCGGCGTGACCGTAAACATCACGGTTGAGCCCAAGAAGCAGCGCGTGGAAGATATCCAGGAAGGCAACTACGAAGTCTGCCTGACCCGCTGGGGTCCTGACTACGCCGATCCCATGACCTACCTGAACATGTGGATCACCGACAACAACAACAACTACGGCAAGTGGAGCAACCCTGAGTACGACCAGATCATTGCCGACTGCACCACCGGCCAGTATGTGGGCGACGCCGAGGCCCGTTGGGCTGCCCTGTACGATGCGGAAAAGATCATCATGGACGAAGCGGTGATCGTTCCCGTGTACACCAAGGCCGACGCCAACATGATCAAGTCCAATGTCAGCGGCATCGAGTTCCACCCTGTTGCTCTGAACCGCGTGTTCAAGAACGCCACCAAGGGCTGATTCCCTTATGGCCGGCACACGCAATACAGTGCCGGAATGAAACCCGGATGACCCCCCCGTACTGAATGCCGCGCAGTGGCCTTGGCTTTGCAAGGCCACTGCGTGGTTTTTTATAGGCAAAACGCTTGCCTGCTTTTTACGGTTCGAGCCGCGAAAGGCGCACGGCGGCCCCGCAGCCGCCAACGCCGGAACGGCAAATGTTTGCTTTGTACTTTGTATCGAAAAAGAGGGAACGCTTGTGAAAAACTACATTTTGAAACGAGTGCTCATCTCGGTATTCACCCTTCTGGTCATCACGCTGGTGCTGTTCTGCCTGCTGCAGCTCATGCCCGGCTCGCCGTTCAACGACGAAAAGCTGACCGATGACCAGAGAACGGTGTTGTACGAGAAGTACGGCCTGGACGACCCTGTTCCGGTACAGTTTGTCCGGTATGTGGGAAATATGCTCAAGGGCGACTTCGGGGTGAGCTATAACATCAGCAAAAACACCCCCATCAGCCAGCTGATCCAGAGCCGCCTGCCCATCAGTATCAAGGTGGGCGGCATGGCGGTCACGCTGGGTGCCGTGGTGGGCCTGCTGCTGGGCGTGATTGCCGCGCTCAACCACAATACCATTATTGACAGCATCTGTACCGCCATCTCGGTTCTGGGCGTTTCGGTGCCCAGCTATGTATTTGCCTTGGGGCTGAGTTATCTGTTGGGATTCCGGTTCAAGATATTCCCCATGCTGTACACCGCCAATGAACCGTTCATGTCCAGCGTACTGCCCAGCATCGCGCTGAGCATGTTCACCATGGCCTCCATCGCCCGGTTTACCCGCAACGAGATGCTGGAAGTTCTGGGCAGCGAGTTCATGCTGCTGGCGGAAAGCAAGGGCGTTACCGGCGCGCCGCTGATCCTGCGTCACGCGCTGCGCAACGCGCTGATCCCCATCATCACCGTGCTGGCCCCGCTGATCGTGGACCTGATGACCGGCAGCCTGGTGGTGGAGAAGATCTTCTCCATTCCCGGCGTGGGCAGCCTGCTGGTGACCGCTATCCAATCCAACGACTACAACGTGGTTATCGCCCTGAGCTTCATCTACAGCGCCATGTACATTGGTATCATGCTGGTGGTGGATATCCTGTATGGTATCATCGACCCCCGCATCCGTGTTACCGGCGAGGGCGGCCGTCCCGGCTTCTTTGCCCGCTGGCGGATGGTGCTGTTTGGTAAGAAGAAGGGGGTGAAGGCATGAGCCACATTGACTATATCCCTGCCGGATCCCAGGCCCAGATCGCCGACCTGCGCCCGGAAGACTTTCAGCTGCGCGGCGCTGCCGACCAGCATCTGGACGCGAACTTTGCCAGCCAGGGGTACTGGCACGACGTGCTGCACCGCTTTATCTCCAACAAAGGCGCAGTGGTGGCGCTGATTCTGATTATCCTGATCGTGGTTATGGCCATCGTGGGCCCTGGCATGAGCGGCCGGGACTACAACACCCAGACCCTGAGCGAAAAGAATCTGGCACCCCGCATTCCGGTTCTGGAAAATTTCGGCATCTTTGACGGTGACGAAACCATGACCACCACCACCGGTACCCGTGTGGTGAATGGTTATGAGGACAAGGAACTTACCGATACATACTACTGGTTCGGCTCCGATACGCTGGGCCGCGACATCTGGACCCGTGTGTGGGAAGGCGCCCGTGTCAGCCTGGGCATTGCGGTTGTGGCCGCTGCCATCAACATGACCATCGGCATGTGCTATGGCCTGATCAGCGGTTACTTCGGCGGCTGGGTGGACACCATCATGCAGCGTATCGTGGAGATCAACAACGGCATTCCCCGCCTGGTGGTGGTGACCCTGCTGCTGCTGGTGGTCAAGCCGGGCTTTACCACCATCGTGCTGGCGCTGGTCATTACCGAATGGATCAACATGAGCCGTATCGCCCGGGCCGAGATGCTCAAGCTGAAAGAACAGGAGTTCGTGCTGGCAAGCCGCACCCTGGGCGCGGGCAGCTTCTCCATTATCTTTAAGGAAGTTCTGCTCAACATCATCGGCCAGATTATCACCCAGCTGATGTTCAGCATCCCCACCGCCATCTTTACCGAGGCTTTCCTGAGCTTCGTAGGTCTGGGCATCCCGGTGCCGCAGTGCAGCCTGGGCAGCCTGATCAACGACGCATTCAACAGCTTCACCACCCACCCCTATCAGATCGTTCCGCCGATCGTGGTGATGAGCCTGCTGATGCTCTGCTTCAACATGCTGGCCGACGGCCTGCGGGAAGCCTTTGACCCGAAACTGAAAGAAATGTGAGGTGACGAGCAATGGAATACGCAGATCGTGAACACGTGCTGTCCATCCGTGACCTGTCCATCACTTTCAAGACCGGGGCCGGCCCCGTCAACGCCATCCGCGGCGTCAACATCGACCTGTACAAGGGCGAGACGCTGGCGGTTGTGGGCGAAAGCGGCAGCGGCAAGTCGGTGACCTTCAAGGCGGCCATGGGCATTCTGGCCTCCAACAGCATCGTCAACAGCGGCAGCATTACCTATACCTATCATCACAACGACGGCACCACCGCCACGGTGGACCTGCTGAAAATGAAAACCAAGGATATCCGCCGCCACATCAACGGCAAGCGGATCGCCATGATCTTCCAGGACCCGATGACCAGCCTGGATCCCACCATGCCCATCGGCAAGCAGATCATGGAGGGCATGATCTGGCACTACAAGACCCCGAAAAAGGAAGCCTGGGCCAAGGCCGTCCGCCTGCTGGAAGAGGTGGGCATCGACGAGCCGGAGAAGCGGATGCGCCAGTATCCCCACCAGCTTTCCGGCGGTATGCGCCAGCGCGTGGTAATCGCCATCGCCCTGGCCTGCGACCCGGATCTGCTGATCTGTGACGAGCCCACCACCGCGCTGGACGTGACCATCCAGGCCAAGATCCTGGAACTGATCAAGCGGGTGCAGGCCGAGCGCGGCATCAGCGTCATCTACATCACCCACGACCTGGGCGTGGTGGCCAAGGTGGCGGATTTTGTCAACGTGATGTACGCGGGCAAAATCGTGGAAACCGGCACCATCGACGAGATCTTCTACGATCCCCGGCACCCCTACACCTGGGGCCTGCTGAGCGCCATGCCCGACCTGGATACCGACGACGCCCGTCTGTATACCATTCCCGGCTCGCCGCCGAACCTGCTGCATCCGGTGCCCGGCGATGCCTTTGCCCCCCGCAACAGCTATGCGCTGAACATTGACGAGCGGATGGAGCCGCCCATGTTCAAGGTAAGCGATACCCACTATGCGGCCACCTGGCTGCTGGATGAGCGCGCCCCCAAGGTGGAGATGCCCAAGGAGCTGCGTGCCCGTATCCAGCGTATGATGAAGGAGGCGAACTGATATGGAAGAACGGAAGCCCCTTCTGGAGGTCAAGGGCCTCAAGCAGTATTTCAAGGGCAGCCGCCAGTTCACCGTAAAGGCGGTGGACGGGGTGGATTTTGTGATTTATCCCGGCGAGACCTACGGTCTGGTGGGGGAGAGCGGCAGCGGCAAAAGCACCATCGGCCGCAGCGTGATCCGTCTGTATAAGCCCACCGCCGGGCAGATCCTGTTCAACGGGATGGACATTTCCGGCAATCTGACAAACCAGCAGAACCAGCAGCTGCGCACCCAGATGCAGATGATTTTCCAGGATCCCATGGCCTGCCTGAACCCCCGCAAAAAGGTGGGGGAGATCATCGCCCAGGGCCTGGACATCCATCATCTGTACAAGAATCACGCCGAGCGCCAGCAGAAGGTGGCGGACATCCTGCGCAAGGTGGGCCTGGCCCCCGAACACGCCGACCGGTATCCGCACCAGTTCTCCGGCGGCCAGCGGCAGCGCGTGGGCATCGCCCGGGCCCTGATCATGGACCCGAAGCTGATCATCGCGGACGAGTGCATCAGTGCGTTGGACGTGTCCATCCAGGCCCAGGTGGTGAACCTGATGAAGGATCTGCAGGAAGAAACCGGCACGGCCTATCTGTTCATCGCCCATGACCTGTCCATGGTCAAGTATATTTCCGACCGTATCGGCGTGCTGCATCTGGGCCATCTGGTCGAGACCGGCACCACCGAGGAGATCTTCAACAACCCCGTGCATCCCTATACCCAAAGCCTGCTGAGCGCCATTCCCCAGCCGGACCCCCGCACCGAGCGGGACCGGGTGGCCAAGACCTACGATTACAAGCAGGCCGGTGTGGATTACCACGTGGGCAAGCGGCAGCATCTGGAAGGCACCCATTACGTGTTGGCTACCGACGAGGAGCTGGCCAAGTGGACGGCCAAGTCCTGATCGCCGCATCCTGTATCGTTGCGTTCCTCTCATATCGATACAAAGCCAGAGGCGGGCGGCCCCGAAAGGGGTCGCCCGCCTCTGGCTTTGTTGCCAATATGGGGGACCAGTCCCCCATGCCCCCGTTCAGCGGGCCAGGAATTTGGCCCGCATGGCAGGAGGTTAATTCTCTCCACGGGATCGGCTTATTTGTGTCGGCTCTTGATTGCCAGTGTCAGGGCGGCAAGCAGCAGCACCGCCGCGCCGCCCAGACAGAGCAGAACCAGCAGCCGCGCCTGCAGCCAGCCGATGGCCGGGTTGCCACCGGTAGTTTCTGGGGCAGGGGAGGGCGCGGGCGTTGCTGCCGGCGGTGTGCTTTCAGAATCCGATGAACCGCCGTCCCCGCTGGCGGGCGCCTGTACCACCGCGCCGTCCAGCGCGTCGGCCAGCCAGTCCGCCAGCAGCCGGGCCGCCGCCCGCATGCCGCTGTCTATGTCCGGGTCCACCACCACGGCGTTGTCCTCGTCCAGATCCGCGTGGCCCCGCAGCATCAGGAAGAGCTTCATGCCGTCGTTGTCCAGCAGCGCCGTTTCAAAAGCCTCGTACAAAGCGGCCCGGTCGCCGGTGTCCGCGCTGCCCAGCTGCGCCTGGATGAACTTTTCGGCGCGCACCGCGTCGGTCATACTGGCGCAGTAATCCCGCAGATGTTGGGCCAGGTCGTCCTCCGGCTGCAGGGTCGCCCCCAGCACCATCCCGTCCAGATCGGCCAGCAGGTCGCTTTCCGGGAACAGGCTGGCATTTTCCGCCCCGCCGAAAGCCGGCTGCATCAGGGCGTAATACCCGTCCACGCTGTCCGCCTGCCCACTGTATTGTTCGGCAAGCTGCATACAATCGCCGCCCCAGCCACAGAGCGCGCCCGCCTGTTTGTAGCTGCCGGCCAGCGCCGCAATCAGATGAATGGCGTCCACGCTCCGGCCCTCCGGCAGGGTCAGCAGCTGCGTTTGCTGCAATCCGGCCAGTTCCGGGTTCCGGCTGTCCACCAGAGCGGCAAATTCTTCGTCCGCCGCCCCCAGCACCAGATCCCACTCCATATCGGCGTACCGCTCTGCCCGCAGGTAGTTCAGGGTCAGCAGCAGGGCCTCTTCCCCCGGCTCACCGGCGTATTCCTCCGCCAGCCGCTGTACCTGGGCCACCCCGTCCAGAAAGCCTTCCCAGTCATCCGCCGCGGCCGCATCCGGGACCAGCCCCAGGCAGAGTGCCAGCCCGACGAGCAGGGAAAACAGGATTGAAAATATACGTTTTGTAGAATACGACATAAAAATACACCTGTATGCAAAAACGGCGCGGTTTCAGGCCGCGCCGTTGGGTTTGCCGCCCTCAGGACAGGCGGTTCTTGAAGTCCTCGTAGCCGAACTGCTTCACCAGGGTCAGACTGCCGTCTTTATCCCGCCAGACGATGGCGGGCAGAGGCATCCCGTTGAAGGTGTTGGTCTTGACCATGGTGTACAGGGCCATGTCCCCAAAGGTCACCCGGCTGCCCTCGGTCAGCGGCGCGTCGAAGGAGTAATCCCCAATCACGTCCCCGGCCAGGCAGGTAGGCCCGCCCAGCCGGTAGGTGTAAGCCTTTTCCTCGGGCAGGCCCGCGCCGATCACCGGGGGCCGGTAGGGCATCTCCAGCACGTCGGGCATATGGCAGGCGGCGGAGGTGTCCAGGATGGCAATGTCCATGCCGTTGTGTACCACTTCCAGTACGCTGGATTCCAGGAACCCGGCGTTCAGCACCACGGCCTCGCCCGGCTCCAGATACACCTCCACCCCGTATTTCTCCCGCAGCCCCCGCACCAGCCGGATCAGCCGTTCCCGGTCGTAATCGTCCCGGGTAATGTGGTGGCCGCCGCCCAGATTCAGCCATTTCAGGCCGGTCAGATACGGCCCGAACTTTTCCTCAAAGGCGGCCAGGGTGGTTTCCAGCGCGTCGGAATCCTGCTCGCACAGGGTGTGGAAATGCAGCCCGTCCAGCAGGGGCAGCAACTCCGGGTCAAAATTCGCCAGGGTGGTGCCCAGGCGGCTGCCCGGGGCGCAGGGGTCATAGATGGCGTGGCCCTCTTGGGTGGAGCATTCGGGATTCACCCGCAGCCCCACCTGCTTGCCCGCCGCTTTGGCCGCCGGGCCGAACCGGCGCAGCTGGGCCGGGCTGTTGAATACAAAATGGTCGGCGTAGTGCAGCAGCTCATCAAACTCTTCCGGCTTGTAGGCCGGGCTGAACACATGGGTCTCCCCGCCGAATTCCTCTTTGCCCAGCCGGGCCTCGTACAGGCCGCTGGCGGTGCTGCCCGCCAGATACTGCCGCAGCAGCGGGTAGCAGGAAAACATGGAAAAGGCCTTCTGTGCCAGCAGGATGCGGCAGCCCGCCGCCTCGCTGACCTGTTTCAGAATCTCCAGGTTCTTTACAAGCCGTAATTCATCGACGACAAAATACGGCGTGTTGATACAAGCTTCTCCCATCAGTCCACCAGCTTCGGGTCATCCTGCACCTGCCAGGGCAGGCCCCACTTGTTCAGGGCATCCATGTAGGGGTCCGGATCAAACTCTTCGGTGGTGTAGACGCCGGGCTTATTCCACTTGCCGGTCAGCAGCATCATGGCGCCGATCATGGCGGGCACGCCGGTGGTGTAGCTGATGGCCTGGCTGCCCACTTCCTTGTAGCACTCCTGATGGTCGCAGACGTTGTAGATGTAGGCGGTCTTTTCCTTGCCGTCTTTCACGCCGGTGAAGATGCAGCCGATGTTGGTCTTGCCCACGGTGCGGGGACCCAGGCTGGCGGGATCGGGCAGCAGGGCTTTCAGGAACTGGATGGGCACGATCTGATGGCCCTCAAACTCGATGGGGGTGGTGGAGAGCATGCCCACGTTCTCCAGACACTTCATGTGGGTCAGGTAGCTCTGGCCGAAGGTCATGAAGAAGCGGATGCGCTTTACGCCCGGGATGTTCTTGGCCAGGGACTCGATCTCCTCGTGGTGCAGCAGGTACATGTCCTTGTCGCCCACCTGGTCGAAGTTATATTCCCGCTTGATGCTCATGGCGGGCACTTCCACCCAGTGGCCGTTCTCCCAGTAGGAACCGGGGGCGCTGACCTCCCGCAGGTTGATCTCCGGGTTGAAGTTGGTGGCGAAAGGATAGCCGTGGTCGCCGCCGTTGCAGTCCAGAATATCAATGGTGTGGATCTCGTCAAACAGGTGCTTCTGGGCCCAGGCGCAGTACACCTGGGTCACGCCCGGGTCAAAACCGGTGCCCAGCAGGGCGGTCAGGCCCGCGGCCTTGAACTTCTCCTGATAGGCCCACTGGTAGCTGTAGTCAAAGTAGGCGGAGAAGCCCTGCTCCTTGCAGCGCTTTTCGTAGTTGGCTTTCCACTCGGGATCGTCCAGGTTCTCCGGCTCGTAGTTGGCGGTGTCCAGATAGTTCACGCCGCAGGCCAGGCAGGCGTCCATGATGGTCAGATCCTGGTAGGGCAGGGCAATGTTCATCACCAGATCCGGCTGTACCTTGCGGATCAGGGCGCACAGCTCGTCAAAGTTGTCCGCATCCACCTGCTCGGTGGTGATAACGGTGGAGGTGGTGCCCTCCAGTTTGGCCTTCAGCGCGTCGCACTTGGATTTGGTGCGGCTGGCGATGCAGATCTCGGTGAAAACCTCACTGTTCTGGCAGCACTTGTGGATGGCTACGCCGGCAACGCCGCCGCAGCCGATGATCAATACCTTGCTCATGGTCAACACTCCTTTATTATGATGGGGTCTGGGGACTGGTCCCCAGATTGGCTATATTTCCCCAGATTGGCCCCAAATCAATCCAGCGCCAGCAGCATCTCCCGCACGATCTTGCCGGCCACCGCCGTGGAGGCGCCGGTGGGATCGTAAGCGGGGCTCAGCTCGTTCACGTCGCAGCCCACGATGTTGAGCCGCCCGCACACCAGCGTCACCGCCCGGCGCAGCGTATCGAAACTCACGCCGCCCGGCTCCGGGGTGCCGGTGCCCGGAAATACCGACGGGTCCAGCACGTCCAGATCCAGCGTAAAGTACACCGGCTTGCCGGCCAGCTTATCCAGCACTTCCTCCAGCCCTTCCAGGTCGAACCGGTGGGTGGTCACATGCTCGGCCCCCCAGCGGAATTCCTCCCGGTCGCCGGAACGGATGCCGAACTGGAAGATCCGGTCGTCGCCCACCAGTTCCCAGCACCGGCGCAGCACGCAGGCGTGGGAGAGGGGCGCGCCCAGATAATCCTGCCGCAGATCGGCGTGGGCGTCAAAATGCAGGATGTGTACCTCCGGGTACCGGGCCTGTACCGCCCGGAACGCCCCCAGTGTCACCAGATGCTCGCCGCCCAGCAAAAAGGGCCGCTTGCCGCCGTCCAGGATCTGGGCCGCCCGCTCCTCGATCTGGGCCAGCGCCTTGACCGAATCCCCCAGGCAGAGTTCCAGATCGCCGCTGTCCAGCACCGAGGCGTCCAGCAGATCCTTATCCTGGTAGGGGCTGTAGCTCTCCAGCCCGAAGCTCTCGTGCCGGATGGCCCCCGGGCCGAACCGGGTGCCCGGCCGGAAAGAGGTGGTGCTGTCGAACGGCGCGCCGAACAGAACGGTTTTCGCCTCATCCCAGGGCGCGTCGCAGCACAGGAAGGTCTCAATATTCGGATTCAACATTTTTCAAAAGCTCCTCCACATAGGCGGGAATGTAGAACGCACCCCGGTGCAGGGTGGTGGTGTAGTATTTACAGGCCAGGCCCCGGGCATTCCAGCGCCCTTCGTCCAGGTCTTTCAGCGGATGGTATTTCTTGCTGGCAAAGCCGAACAGCCAGTGACCGCTGGGATAGGTGGGGATGTGGGCCTGGTACACCCGGCTGATGGGGAAGGACTCCACGATCCGCTTGTGGGCCCGCTGGCAGGCCACCGCGTCCTCGTCGTAGAAGGGGCTCTCATGCTGGTTGACCATGATGCCGTCCTCCCGCAGGGCCTTGTAGCAGTTGCCGTAGAACTCCCGGGTAAACAGCCCCTCGCCGGGGCCGAACGGGTCGGTGGAATCCACAATGATCAGGTCATACGCATCCTCAAACCGGCGGATGTATTTCAGACCGTCCTCGTAGTGGATGTGCACCCGGGGATCGTCCAGCTTGCAGGCGGTCTGGGGCAGGTATTCCCGGCAGACCTCCACCACCTGGGGGTCGATCTCCACCATGTCGATGGATTCAATCTCCGGGTAGCGGGTCAGCTCCCGGATCACGCCGCCGTCCCCGGCGCCGATCACCAGCACCCGCCGCACATGAGGGTGTACCGCCATCGGCACATGGGTGATCATTTCGTGGTAGATGAACTCGTCCTTTTCGGTGAGCATCATGTAGCCGTCCAGCGTCAGGAACCGGCCGAACTCCGGCGATTCAAACACATCGATGCGCTGGAATTCGCTCTGCCCGCTGTACAGCTGCTTATCCACCCGGATGGACAGCTTTACGTTGGGGGTCTGCGCTTCGGAAAACCAGAACTCCATCCTCAATACTCTCCTTTCAGCACGTTCAGCCGGCGGATATCCGCGTCCTCGGGGCCGGTCATGGAGCAGCCCTTGGCCTTGGCGTATTCAATGTAGTCCAGGATCGGCCCGGTGATCCGCTCGCCGGGGGCCAAAATGGGGATGCCCGGCGGGTAGCACATGACGAACTCGCTGCACACCCGGCCCTCGGTTTCCCGCAGAGGCAGGGACTCCTTGGGCGCGTAGAAGGCGTCCTGGGGGCTTACCGCCACCTGGGGGTCAATGTACTCCTGCTTCATCAGGCCCGCCCGGTCGGCCCGGCCGAACCGGCGGCGCACCTCGGCCAGGGCGCTCACCAGCCGCTCCACCTCCCGGGGACGGTCCCCGATGGACAGATAGGCCAGGATGTTGCCCAGGTCGCCGAACTCGATCTGGATGTCGTACTCGTCCCGCAGCAGGTCGTAGACCTCGATGCCGGCCAGACCCACGTCCAGGGTGTTCACCGACAGCTTGGTCACGTCAAAATCAAAGATGCTGTCCCCGTTGATCAGCTCCCGGCTGTAGGCGTAGTAGCCGCCGATGGCGTTGATCTCCTCCCGGGCGTATTCGGCCAGCCGTACCACCCCGTCAAAGGCTTCCTTGCCCCGCAGCGCCAGGTTGCGCCGGGAGATGTCCAGACTGCTCAGCAGCAGGTAGGAGCCGCTGGTGGTCTGGGTCAGGTTGATGATCTGCCGCACATGGCCCTCGCTCATGGCGGGGCCGGTGAGCAGCAGGGAGCTCTGGGTCAGGCTGCCGCCGGATTTGTGCATGCTGACCGCGGCCATGTCCGCCCCGGCCGCCATGGCCGATACCGGCAGATGGTCGCTGAAATAAAAGTGGGTGCCGTGGGCTTCGTCCGCCAGACACAGCATCCCGGCCTCGTGGGCCAGCTTTACGATGCCCCGCAGATCGGAGCAGATGCCGTAGTAGGTGGGGTTGTTTACCAGAATGGCCTTGGCGTCCGGGTTTTCCCGGATGGCCTTTTCCACCTGATCCAGCCGCATCCCCAGGGGGATGCCCAGCCGGTCGTCGCAGTCCGGGTTCACATACACCGGCACCGCGCCGCAGAGCACCATGGCGCCCATGACGCTGCGGTGCACGTTCCGGGGCAGGATGATCTTGTCCCCGCGGCCGGCCACCGACAGCACCATGCTCTGCACCGCGCTGGTGGTGCCGCCCACCATCAGAAAGGCGTGGGCCGCGCCGAACGCCTCCGCCGCCAGTTCCTCCGCCTCCCGGATCACCGATACCGGGTGGCACAGATTGTCCAGCGGCTTCATGCTGTTCACGTCCATGCTCACGCATTTTTCGCCCAGCAGGGCGGTCAGTTCCGGGTTGCCCCGGCCCCGCTTGTGGCCGGGTACGTCAAAGGGCACCACCCGGGCCCGCTTGAATGCTTCCAGCGCCTCATAAATGGGCGCACGGCTCTGATCCCGCATTCCCGTGCCTCCTTAGTAAATGTTGCGCCCGCTGAAGATTTCGATCATCTCCCGGCGCAGGTTGTCCATGATCTCCAGCCGGGTGCGGGGGGGCAGCTCGTAGGCGTCGGTCTTGAACAGGTAGTTCTGCAGGTCAATCTCCTTGACCATCATCTTGGTGTGGAACAGGTTTGCCCCGTATACGTTCAGGTCCACCGCGTCGTACCGCAGCAGGGTTTCGGGGGCGATGAAATCCTGGATGGAGCGCATGTTCAGGTCGTTGAACAGCTTGCGGCCGTACACGTCCCGGGTAAAGCCCCGCACCCGGTAGTCCATGGTGATGATGTCCGAATCAAAGGAGCCGATCAGGTAATCCAGCGTGGACAGCGGGGTGATCTCGCCGCAGGTAGCCACGTCGATGTCCACCCGGAAGGTGGCCAGACAGGTCTCGGGGTGGTATTCGGGATAGGTATGCACCGTCACATGGCTCTTGTCCAGATGGGCCAGCTGCATCTCGCCGGCGGGCAGCAGGCTGGGCTCCGCAATCAGGATGCAGACCGACGCGCCCTGGGGATCGTAGTCCTGCCGGGCGATGTTCAGCACCTTGGCCCCGATCATGTCGGTCAGGGTGGTCAGAATATTGGTCAGACGCTCCGAGTTGTACTGCCCGTCGATGTAGCCGATGTAGTCCCGCAGTTCCCGGGCGGTCTTGGCATAGCATACGTCGTAGATGTTGAAGCTCAGCGCCTTGGTCAGGTTGTTGAACCCGTACAGTTTGATCTTTTCCTCCATGCTCGCGTACTCCTTTTTCCTTTACTGCGGCGCCGCGTCCGAACGACAAAAAACGGGCGGATGCGCCCGCGCACATCCGCCCGTGAAAAGATCGTGGTTCCATGACAGCACCCGCGCGGCGCATACCGCGCCCGGGGCCTTCCTGAACAGAGTCTATATAGCAAATACTTACTTTTACTACTCTTATTGATCGTTTTACAAGTTGATGCACGCGTGACCGCGTATGGTTATAAAGTAACCAACTTATAAAATTGAGCTTTTAACTCAATCAATAATGGCGGGGCGTACCCGCCGCTCGGCAGTTGACCCGGCTGTCCGCATGGCCTTGACCCGCTGTGCGCGGGTGGTCAGAAGAAATATTTGCATGGAACTCTGTTATGAAAAATAGCCGCCCATGACAGTTAAAGTGTATCGAAAATACATGCATTTGTCAACAGAAAAAATGTCCCCGCAAAGATTTTACGAACCGCGTGTGTGCAACATGTATGCAAGCAAGATAACACGCTGATTTGTGAGAGTTTCGCCGTCCTCTGTGAGAAAACGCTCCGCGCCTTTGCGACAGCTGTCCAATTCCTATATAACAAGGCTTGTGCGCCACGTCTTTGCCGGGCCGGGCAACACCGCACTGTCCGCGCACGGCAAACAAAAAAGGAAAAGGAACGAGCTTATGAACGAGAACAAACCATTCAAACCGTACATTCCGGCGGATAAGGTCACGCCGGAAATCACGGCCGTGTCGGTGATCATCGGTGTGATCCTGGCCGTGGTGTTCGGCGCGGCCAACGCCTATCTGGGCCTGCGCGTCGGGCTTACCGTATCCGCCTCCATCCCGGCGGCGGTGCTGTCCATGGGCATTATCCGGGTGCTCATGCGCCGCAACTCCATCCTGGAAAACAACATCGTGCAGACCATCGGCTCTGCCGGCGAGTCCCTGGCGGCCGGTGCCATCTTCACCCTGCCCGCCCTGTTCCTGTGGGCGGCGGAAGGCAAGGGCGAAAATCCCAGCCTGCTGGCCATCACCGTCATCGCGCTGTGCGGCGGCATCCTGGGCGTGCTGTTCATGGTGCCCCTGCGCAACGCCTTGATCGTGCGCGAACATGCCACCCTGCCCTATCCGGAGGGCACCGCCTGCGCCGAAGTGCTGCTGGCGGGTGAGGAAGGCGGCGCGCAGGCCGCGTCGGTCTTCTCCGGCCTGGGCATCGCGGCCGCCTTCAAGTTCATTGTGGACGGCGTCAAGCTGGCCCCCACCGAGATCAACCTGACCCTCAAGAACTTCGGCGCCCAGATCGGTACCCAGATCTACCCGGCGCTGGTGGGCGTGGGCTACATCGTGGGCCCCCGCATCTCCTCCTTCATGTTTGTGGGCGGCGTGATCGGCTGGTGTGTGCTGATTCCCATGATCCTGCTGTTCGGCTATGATCCCCACCCGGGCAGACCTGGCGTGGAGCACCGATGAGGCGGGGACCGTGACGCTGCACAAGGAAAACACCGGCCTGTTCAACAAGGCCGCCCAGAAACTGCTGCATAAACCCCGTGTTTCCCATATTCATCTGGATAAGATGGGATCTTTTGTCTGGACCCGTATCGACGGGCAGCGCACGGTGGGGCAGCTGGCAGACCTGGCGGCGGAGCAGTTCGGCCCCAAGGCGGATCCGGTGTATCCCCGTATGGCAAAATATATCCAGATTCTGGCCAGCTACGAGTTCATCACCCTGGCAAACCCCGGCGAAGAGCCGGCCGGGCGGTAGACCGGCCCTTTGCAGAAAACAGCGTATGAAAAACGCCCGCCTGGCGGCTGTGTGCCCGCCTGGCGGGCGCTTTTTGTCCATATCCGGGCGCATGTTGTGCGGTTGTCACAGGGCGGCCGGTATGGTAAAATAGGAATGGTTACAAAATCCGCGGCGTTTTTCGCCGTATCCCGGGGACGGTGTCAAGGATGAAACATGAACTTCAAATGGTCCATCGCTATCGGAAAGGTATATTCCTGGCGCTGTCGATTCTGTGCGTTACCCTGCTGACGGCGGGGGCGCTGTTTCTGTTCAACAACCTGATGCTGCGCCAGGTCAATGAGCAGCGTACCCGGGATTATCTGGTGGACGTGTCGGCCCAGGTGGCATCCCAGATCGATGCGCGGATCGCCCAGTCCATCGAAAGCCTGAATATCATCCGGGACAGTGCCGTGCTGCTGGGGCCGGAGGCGCTGCCGGAATTTATCACCCGCAAAGAGTCGGTGGCCGGCTTTGACGAACTGTGCCTGGCGGAGAACGTGGAAGACGCGGAAGCCTGGATCAGCTGGCGCAGTTCCTCGCTGGCCGGGGAGGATATGATCCAGCCCGGCCAGGCCCGGCTGATCATGTCCCGGGAACCGGAACTGGGCATTTACTATGCCGCCGGTGAAACCAGGGAAGATCCGGTTTTGCTGGGGGTCAAGAGCGGCAGCCTGCTTACCCGCATGCTCTCCGGCCAGAGCTTCAACGGCGAAGGCACCTCCCGGGTGGTGACCCGGGACGGTGAACTGCTGGCTGCCGGGGAGGGCAACGAAATGTCCGGCACGCTGCGGGATGTGTGGGAAAACGGCACCGAAAGTGAGAAGCGGCAGTTGGACCAGATGTCCGAGGACATGCATGCAGGCAAGGCCGGCGTGGCGACCGTGCGCGGCAGCAACAGTGCGGTAATGGTCAGCTACATTCCGCTTACCGCCAACGAATGGTATGTGCTTACCATGATCCCGGCGGATCTGCTCAGCAAGGATGTTTCCTCCTTGGTGCAGAGCAACCTGTGGCTTACCGTGCTGATTATCGCCATCTTCGGCGGTGTGCTGCTTACGGTGGTCCTGCTGCGCCGCGGGTATCAGGCCAGCCTGGAATACATGGCCTTTGTGGACCCCGTCACCGGTGGTATGAGCGATACCCGTTTCCGCAGCGAGGCAGCCCGCCTGCTCAAAAAAAGCAGCAACTATACCCTGGTATCGGCGGATATGCAGGGCTTCAAGCTGATCAACAATATTTTCGGCACCGAGGAGGGCAACCGCACCTTGTGCCATCTGTACCGCACCATGCAGAGCTGCCTGCATCCCGGCGAACTGCTGGCCCGGGCCTCGGCCGATCTGTTTTATCTGCTGCTGGAAGGGCAGGACCGGGAGGAGATCGGGCGCCGCCTGCGGGAGATGTACCACAAGGCCAATGCCTTCAACCAGGGCCGGGAAGATCCCTACTACCTGGAACTGCGCTTCGGCGCGGATATGGCCGCCCCGGAGAAAACCGACGTGGCCGCCATGCAGGAGCGCAGCAGCACCGCCCGCAAAACCGGCGCGGCGGTGGAGGGCGGCTGTACCTTCTACGACGCGGAATGGCAGCGCACCCAGCTGCGGGAAAAGGAGCTGGTCAACCGGCTGGACGCCTCGCTGCAGGCGGGGGATTTCCGGGTGTATTTCCAGCCCAAGGTGCGCCTGGAAGACCGGCGGGTGGCCGGCGCGGAGGCGCTGATCCGCTGGCAGCACCCCACCAAGGGAATGCTGTCGCCGGCGGTATTTGTGCCGGTGTTTGAAAAATACCGGATGATCACCCGGCTGGATCAGTTTATCTTTGAACAGGTCTGCTGCCTGCTGGCCCGCTGGAAGGACGAGGGACGGGAGCTGTGCACCATTTCGGTGAACCTCTCCCGCCAGAATCTGGAGATCCCGGGTTTCCTGGATCGCTGCCGCCGTATCCGGGACCGGTACCGGGTGGACCGGGGGCTGATCGAGTTTGAACTGACCGAGACCATCCTGCTGGATGACCCGGACGGGGTGCGCCAGCTGATCGACCGGATGCACGAGGCCGGGTTCAGCTGTTCACTGGATGATTTTGGCTCCGGGTATTCCTCCCTGGGGATGCTCAATCAGCTGAACGTGGACACCATCAAGCTGGACCGCAGCTTTTTTG
This sequence comes from Gemmiger sp. An120, assembly GCF_002160955.1. Classification (GTDB taxonomy): domain Bacteria; phylum Bacillota; class Clostridia; order Oscillospirales; family Ruminococcaceae; genus Gemmiger_A; species Gemmiger_A avium. The sequence continues at coordinate 14,498 of NZ_NFLN01000025.1, read as the reverse complement.
TGGGCACCAACGATTCTACCCGGGGCCGCTGCGTGGTGGAATCCATCTTAAAGATGGCGGGCAAACTGCACATCACCACCGTGGCCGAAGGGGTGGACAACCTGCAGCAGGCCCGGCATCTGCGCCGTTCCGCCTGCGACATTGTGCAGGGCTATGTGTTCTTCCGCCCCATGCCGGTGGAAGAGTTTGAGCAGACCGCCTGGCAGGATGGCCGGCTGCGCTGTGTGGACACGGAAGGGGCGCTGCTGGATCCCCGCATGCAGGGCGGCGAGGGTTCCCGCCCCGCCAGCATTGTTACCTTCCTGTACCGGCCGGAGACCGGCAGCATCCGGTTCTCGGATCCGTTCTCCCCGGTTATGGCGGGTGTTACCGAGTACCCGGACGCCGCCGCGTTTGTGCGCGGATCGGGCGTGCTGAACGAAAACGACGAAGAGGAATTCTTTGATATGCTGGGCCGCTGTGCCCGGCAGGAGGCGCCCTGGGCGGAAGGCGCGCTGCGTTTCTGCGTGTCCGATGGCCGGTATGAGTGGATGGAGGTTCACATACACCGGGAGAACGGGCCGGACGGGCCGGTGATCCGGGGCGTGCTGGTCAACACCGGCAGCTGGCGCAGCGAGGTGGCCCGCTGGAAAGAGAAAGCCAACCGGGACGGCCTGACCGGCCTGTACAACCGCACCTATTTTGAACGCCATGTGCGCCGTCAGCTGGCCGAGAAACAGTCGGCATACGGGGCGCTGGTGTTTATCGACGTGGATGATTTCAAAAAGGCCAACGACACCCTGGGCCACATGGTGGGGGACGACATTCTGCGCTGCATTGCCCAGCGGATTCTGGGCGTGTTCCGCCACTCGGACGTGGTGGCCCGCTACGGCGGGGACGAGTTTGTGGTCTTTGTCTCCAACATGACCCGGGAGGTGCTGGAAAACCGGCTGGACCGGCTCTGCACCATGTTCCGCAATCCCTACCGCAACGGGGAGACCCGCTATCAGATCATGGGCAGCATCGGCGCGTCCCTGTATCCGGCCGACGGGGAGGATTACGATACCCTGCTGGCCAATGCCGACGCGGCCCTCTACGAAGCCAAGCGGCGGGGCAAGAACCAGTACCGAATCTTCCGCGTGACCGATCCGCAGGGCGGCACGCTGGAGCACCCGCCCGCCGAATCCTGACCTACGGGCCCGCCGGAACAGACTGCCGGCGGGCCTTCCGCCTGTGGGGTTAACCTGCGAATCCGGCAGCGCGAAAATGCCGCTTTGAAGCGGTTTTCCGCGCTGCCGGCAGGGCGGGGGCGGCCGGCGGCTGCCCTTTACTTTTTGCGGAATCTTTCCTATAATGAAATGAATAACGGCAGGCGGACATGCCCGGCCGGGAAAAGGAGGAATCGGAATGCAGCGCAGATGGATCGCCGGGCTGCTGGCGGCGTATATATTGCTGGCGGGCTGCGGTTCCGGTTCCGCCCCGGGGCAGAGCAGCCCGCCCGCGGCCTCCCTGTCCGCCGGCAGCAGCCTGACCGAGGAAGACACCCCCGCCGCCGGCTACCAGCCCCCGCCCATGGCGGACGCCGCCTTTGACCCGGCGGCCGCTACCGGCGGCAGCGACTGCCTGCTGGATACCAGCCACCTGAGCGAAGGCTATGTGGCCCTGAGCGCCCGGAGCGCCAAGCGGCTGAAATTCCAGGTGGTGTTCGGGGATGTGAAGTACAACTACGACCTGCCCGGGGACGGTACCCCCATCGTCTGCCCGCTGCAAAGCGGCAGCGGCAGCTATACCTTCCGGGTGATGGAGAACGTGGCCGACACCCAGTACACCGAAAAATACGCCCGCACCGAACAGGTGCAGCTGGCCAGCGAATTCGAGCCCTTTCTGCGGCCCAGCTGCTATGTGCACTACGCCGCCGATGACGACTGCGTGGCGCTGGCGGGGGATCTGGCCGCCTCGGCGGAAAATGAGGCCGGGGCAGTGGCCGCTGTATACGATTATATTGTAAAGCACATCAAGTACGATACCCCCAAGGCGGAGAGCATCGGCACCGGCTATCTCTCCGACGCGGATGAAACGCTGGCCACCGGCAAGGGCATCTGCATCGACTACGCGGTGCTGGCGGCGGCGATGCTGCGCAGCCAGGGGATTCCCACCAAGGTGATCACCGGCTATGTGGCCCCCAACGATCTGTACCACGCCTGGAATATGATCTGGCTGAAAGAGACCGGCTGGATCACCGTCAAGATCGAGGTGGACAAGGAGACCTGGACGCGGGTGGACCTGACCTTTGCGGCCGGCGGCGCCAGCAGCGCGTTCATCGGGGACGGCAGCAACTACCGGGATTACAAGACCTACTGACGGCGGGCCCGCGCCCGCCGTGCAGGATACAGGAAAGGAAGAGGCATCATGGCGAAACAGGAACTTGGCGCGCTGGCAGTCAGCGCCCTGTGCGAAAATCTGGCCCTGCTGCTGGGGGCGGGCATCCAGCCGGACGAGGCCGCCGGCCTGCTGTGCGAGGACAGCGAGGACGGCCTGTTCAAGCAGACGGCCCAAACCCTGTACAAGGCCCTTCTGCTGGGGGACAGCCTGTCCGACGCGATGGAAAAAACCGGCGTGGTGCCTGCCTACGCGGTGCGGATGATCGCCGCCGGTGAAAAGGCCGGCCGCACCGAAGCGGTGCTGAACAGCCTGGCCCGGTACTATGCCTCCCAGGCGCGGCTGCAGAAAAAGCTGCGCAGCGCGGTGGTATATCCGGCGGTGCTGCTGGGGCTGATGGCGGCGATTCTGGCGGTGCTGGTGATCCGGGTGCTGCCGGTGTTCCAGGGCGTATACGAAGGGCTGGTGGGGGATCTGTCCACCAGCAGCTACGGCTATATCCGCCTGGCCTACTGGGTGGGCGGCGTGGCGCTGGCCGTCACGCTGGTGCTGGCGGTACTGGTGGCGGCGGGCGCGGTGCTCGGCCGCCGTGCCGCGGGCCGCGCGGTGCTCAGCCGGGTGTTCCAGCGTCTGCCCTTTACCGCTCCGGCCAGCCGCAAACTGGCGGTGGCCCAGCTGGCGGGTGCGCTGGATATCTTCATTGCCAGCGGCCTGGACGCGGACACCGCCATGGAGGCCGCTGAGGGTATGGTGGATCATGAGCAGCTGCACAAGGGCATTGCCGCCGCCCGGGCCCAGATGGCCGCGGGGGCTGGCCTTGGCACCGCAGTGCATGACCAGAAACTGTTCGAGCCGCTCTACGCCCGGATGCTGCTCAGCGGTGAGCGCAGCGGCAAAACCGAGCCGGTGCTGGCCCGCCTGACCGAGCTGTTCACCCAGGACGCGGACGACGAGATGGACCGGGTGGTGGACCGGGTGGAACCGGCGCTGGCGGCGTTCCTCACCGTGGCGGTGGGCGTCACCCTGCTGTCGGTGATGCTGCCGCTGATCGGTATTCTGGGCACAGTGGGATAAGGGGGCGCGGGGATGTACCACGACAAACCATTTTTGTCCCGCCTGCGGCTGCTTCGCCGCGTGCTGCTGGTTTTGCTGGCGGCAGCGCTGGTGGCGGTGGCCTGCGCCTGGGGCGCCGGCCGCATCGGCGCCGACCTGTCCGGTCAGGGGGCTGACGCGCTGAAAAACGCCGTGCTGCGCAGCGCGGTCCAGTGCTACGCGGTGGAGGGCTATTACCCCGAAAGCCTGGACTATCTGACCGACCATTACGGCCTGCGGATCAACCACGACCGTTATATCGTGGTGTATGAGGCGTTTGCCTCCAATCTGCCGCCGCAGGTCACCATTCTGCTGAAATAACCGGCCCGCAAGGGCCGGAACCGAGAAAGGAGGGCGTCCCCATGCAACGATCTGCCGACCGGGCAACCCCGGCCTTTTCCCTGGCGCTGTTCGCGCTGATGCTGGGGTGCATCCTCTGGCTTACCGCCCTGGGCGCCGGGCTGTACGGCCGCCTGGCGGCCAGCCGCAGTGCCAACGACCAGGTGCGCGCCACCCTGGGCTATCTGGTCACCCGCGTGCGCTCCAGCGATGCCGCCGGCGCCGTGCGGGTGGAGGAGGGCCCCGAGGGGGATATGCTGATCCTGGCCGACCGGGAAAGCGGCTATGAGACCCGGATCTATCTGTCTGACGGCTGGCTGGTGGAGCAGCTCTGCGCCGCCGACGCCGCCACCGATCCTGCTGCCGCCCAGCCGGTGGCCCAGGCGGAGAGTTTTTCGGCCCAGTGGGCGTGCTCGACGCTGCTGCGGGTGACGGTGGACGGCAAAACGGCCGATGCGGCGCTGCGCAGCGCCGGAGGAGGTGCCGCATGACCCGACGCCGATCCACGGCATTCTATGTGGAATGCCTGCTGCTGACTGTATTTTTGCTGGCGCTCACCGCCGTGCTGGCCCAGCTTTTCAGCGCCGCCCGTACCCAGGCGCTGGAGGCCCGCCGCCTGACCGACGCCCAGCGTCTGACCCAGGATATCAGCGAGGAGTGGTATGCCGCCGCGGACGAGACCGACTTCTGCCAGCTGGCCGGGGTGGACGGTGACGGCGGCGAGGTGACCCGCACCGGCCCCAGCGGCGAGGACTATCTGCTGCGGCTGTACACCATCCAGGAACCGGAGAACTATGGCCGGACCGTCACCCTGCATCTGGAGGTGCTCACCGAAGAGCGGGAGAGCGTGTGCAGCCTGGAATTTGTTCGCTATTGGCCGGACTGACCGGCCGGAAAGGAGTGGCCCCGGATGCGGCAGAGAGAACATACCCATATGCCGGTGCGCTCCGGCGCGCTGACGCTGCTGATCACCGTGGTGGCGGTATGCCTGGCGGTGCTGGCGGTGCTGGCGTTTTCCACCGCCCGGGCCGACCGGGCGCTGGCCCAGCGGGCGCTGGACCGGTTTGCGCTGGACGCAGCCTGTGAAAATGAGGCCTGGCGCTGGCTGGCCGAAGCGGATGAAGCTTTGGCGACGGATACAGAACTGCCCGGCCAGGTGGACATGAGTACGCCCGGCTTTGTCCAGACCGTGATCGAAGGGGAGGAAGGCCGGCGCCTGACGGTACGCCTGGCCCTGACGGGCGACGGCTGGCGGATCGATACCTGGAAACTGAGCCAGAGCTGGCAGGCGGACGAAAGCCTGGACTTGTGGGACGGCAGTTTCTGATACAGACAGGGGAGGAAGCAGACTATGGATATCACCAGCATCCTGCAGCGGGCGCTGCAGCTGAACGCTTCGGATATTTTCTTTATTGCCGGCCTTCCGCTCACCTATAAGGTAAGCGGGCGGCAGCGCCGGGAAGGCGAACCCCTGAAACCGGAAGATACCCGCGCCCTGGTGGAGGACATCTATGCCCTCTGCGGCCGCAACCCGGAGCGGGTGGCCGCCGAGGATGCGGACGACGATTTTTCCTTTGCCATCCGGGAGATGGGGCGGTTCCGGGCCAACGTGCTGCACCAGCGCGGTTCGCTGGCGGTGGTGCTGCGTGTGATCCGGTTCGGCCTGCCCGACCCGGAGGCCCTGGGCATCCTGCCCTCGGTGCTGGCCGCCGCCGACAAGATGAAAGGCCTGGTGCTGGTCACCGGCCCGGCGGGCAGCGGCAAGTCCACCACTCTGGCCTGCCTGATCGACCGGATCAACCACCGGCGGGAAGGCCATATCATCACCATGGAAGACCCCATCGAGTATATCCACCGGCACGGCAGCTGCATCGTGACCCAGCGGGAGATCGGCAGCGACGCGCCCAGCTATCTGGCCGCGCTGCGCAGCGCCCTGCGGGAAAGCCCGGACGTGATCCTGCTGGGCGAGATGCGGGATTATGAGACCATCGAGGTGGCCATGACCGCCGCCGAGACCGGCCAGCTGCTGTTCAGCACCCTGCACACCACCGGCGCGGCCAACACCGTGGACCGGATCGTGGACGTGTTCCCGGCCAGCCAGCAGGCGCAGGTGCGCATCCAGCTGAGCATGGTGCTGCAGGCGGTGATCAGCCAGCAGCTGGTGCCCACGGTGGACGGCGGCCAGACGGTGGCCTTTGAGGTCATGTACACCAACCCCGCCATCCGCAACCTGATCCGGGAGGCCAAGACCCACCAGATCGCCGCCGCCATCCAGACCGGCGCGGCGGAGGGCATGTGCTCCATGGATTCCAGCCTGCTGCGGCTGTACCAGCAAAAGCGCATCACGCGGGAAACCGCGCTTACCTACAGCATCTATTACGAAGCCATGGAAAAACGTCTGGACGCCCTGGCTTCGCTCTGATACCGGGAGGGATGATCATGAATACAGCCAACGTTCTGCTGGATGTGGAAACTTTCGGCGGGCTGCAGGTAAAAGCCGGGGATACGGTGCTGCTGGAACGGGGCGCCCGGATCAACAAGCCCTGGGAACTGCTGGCGTTTCTGCTTCTGAACACCGACGAGCCGGTCACCAACGAACAGATCTGCGAAGCCCTCTGGGAGGACGACGAGGTGGCCAACCCCGCCGGCGCGCTGAAAAACGCCGCCTACTCGCTGCGCAAACAGCTGGCCGCCGCGGGCCTTCCCGCCGACTGCATCATCACCCGGGACCGGCAGTATTGCTGGAACCCGGCCACCCCGGTGCGCCTGGACGTGCAGGAACTGTTTGCTTTGCACCGGGAGGGAATGGAGGCCCGGGACCCGCAGCAGCAGCTGGCGGCCTGCCGCCGATTGCTGGATCTGTACTCCGGCGATTTTCTGCCCACCCTGGCAGGCCGCCGCTGGGTGATGCCCAAGGCCAGCGCGCTGCGCCAGCGGTACCTGTCCGCGGTGCTGCACGCCTGCGACCTGCTGCTGGGCAGCGGGGTGCGGGGCAGCGCCCAGGAGGTGCTGGACATCTGCGGCCGGGCCCTGCTGCTGGAGCCTCTCAGTGAGGAACTGTACCTGCGGCATTTCACCGCCCTCAAGCAGCTGGATATGAAAACCGCCATCCTGAACCACTACCCGATCGTCTCCAACCTGTTCCTGGACGAGACCGGCGAGGTGCTGGGCCCGGAACTGCAAAGCATCTTCCGCTGGGCGGCGGAGGGCACCAACACGGTGGACGATATCCACCAGATCCAGCGGGATCTGGACGAGGCCACCCGGGACGACCGGCCCATCCGTGGGGCTTACTTCTGCCCCTACGAAGTGTTCAAGCACATGTACCACATGGTGGTGCGCAGCGCCGTGCGGGTGGACAACACCGTCGTGCTGCTGCTGGTGGGCCTGCAAAGCGAAAACGGCCAGGCCCTGGGCAAGCAGGAAACGGTGCGGGCCATGCTGCAGCTGCGGGAACAGATCAAGAACACCCTGCGCAAGGGGGACGTGTTCAGCCGGTACAGCCGCAACCAGTATGTGCTGATGCTGTCGGTGCGGCAGGCGGGGGATACCGCCGTGGTGGCCGAGCGTCTGCTCAAAAGCTGGCGCAGCTGCGGCGCGTCCAGCGGTATGCGCATTGATATTACCTCCGGCGTGCCCGATCCCATTGTGTGACCGGTCGCGCCGGCTGCGCGGGAGAGGACCCTGAGGCCCTCTCCCTTTCTACTTTTTATAAAGGAGAAACCCATGAAGTTTGCACACCTTTCCGACCTGCATCTGGGCAAACGGCTCTGTGAACAGTCCCTGCTGGAAGATCAGCGGGAGATCCTGCGCCGCATCCTGGCCATCCTGGACGAGGAACGCCCCGACGGCGTACTCATCGCCGGCGATGTTTACGACAAACCGGTCCCTCCCGCCGAGGCGGTCCAGCTGTTTGACGAGTTTCTGGTGCAGCTGGCCCAGCGCGGCGCACCGATATTCGTCATCAGCGGCAACCATGATTCCGCCGAACGGATTGCCTTCGGCGGGCGGCTCATGAGCGCCCGGGGGGTCTATATGGCCCCGGTCTACGACGGCCGGGTGGAGCCGGTCACCCTGACCGATGCCTTCGGCCCGGTGGATATCTACCTGCTGCCCTTTATCAAGCCCGCCGGGGTGCGCCGCTTTTTCCCCGACAGGGAGATCCTCACCTACACCGACGCGGTGTCCGCCGCCGTGGAAGCCATGGCGCCCGATCCGGCCCGGCGCAGCGTTCTGGTCACCCACCAGTTCGTCACCGGGGCCGCCCGCTGTGAATCCGAGGATCTGTCGGTGGGCGGCAGCGACAACGTGGACGCCTCGGTGTTTGATGCTTTTGATTATGTGGCTCTGGGCCACCTGCACGGTCCCCAGGCGGCGGGCCGTCCCACCCTGCGCTACTGCGGCAGCCCGCTGAAATACTCCTTCTCCGAGGTCAGTCAGACCAAATCGGTCACCCTGATGGAACTGGCGGAAAAAGGCCGGGTGGAGGTGCGCACCCGGCCGCTGACCCCGCTGCGGGAACTGGTGGAGCTGCGGGGCCGCTACGAGGAACTGACCCTGCGCAGCTTTTACCAGGCCACCAGCTACCCGGAGGATTACCTGCACATCACCCTCACCGACGAGGAGGACATCCCCGACGCGGTGGGCAAGCTGCGGGTCATCTACCGCAATCTGCTCAAGCTGGACTATGACAATGCCCGCACCCGTGCCGGCCAGTGGGACGCACAGCTGCCGGACGCCAAACGCAAATCCCCGCTGGAACTGTTTGCCGAACTGTATGAAAAGCAGAACGGCCAGCCCATGAGCGAAGAACAGAACAATTTCCTGCGGGAACTGATCGAAAAAATCTGGGAGGAACAGGTATGAGACCGCTGCGCCTTGTCGTCAGTGCCTTTGGCCCCTATGCCGGGCGCACCGAACTGAATATGGAACAGCTGGGCCGCCGGGGATTGTACCTGATCACCGGCGATACCGGCGCGGGAAAAACCACCCTGTTCGACGCCATCACCTACGCCCTGTACGGGGAGCCCAGCGGCGGCAACCGGGACGCCTCCATGCTGCGCAGCCAGTATGCCGCGCCGGATACCCCCACCGAGGTGGAACTTACCTTTTCCTATAGCGGGCAGATTTACCGGGTGCGCCGTAATCCGGAGTATCAGCGCCCGGCCCGCCGGGGCGGCGGCATGACCCTGCAGCGGGCCGAAGCGGAACTCTATTACCCGGACGGCCGGGTCTGCACCCGCACCCGGGAGGTCACCGCGGAGGTCACCCGGATCATCGGCCTGGACCGGGATCAGTTCTGCCGCATTGCCATGATCGCCCAGGGGGAGTTCCTCAAACTGCTGCTGGCCACCACCGAAGAGCGCAAGAACATCTTCCGGCAGATTTTCCAGACCAAGCCCTATCAATTGCTGCAGGAGCGTCTCAAGGCGGAATCCGGCGCCCTGGCAGACCGGTGCGGTCAGATGCAAAGCAGTATACGCCAGTACGCAGCCGGACTGGTCTGCCCGCCGGAGCATCCGCTCACCGCCCGGCTGGAAGCCGCCGCCCGGGAACTGCCCCCGCTGGCGGAACTGCTGGCGCTGGCCGATCAGCTGCTGGCGGAGGACGAGACGGCGCTGCAGGTGCTGAACGAGACCCGGCAGCGCACCGCCCAGGCCCTGCAGGAGGCCAACACCCGGCTGGGCCAGGCCCGGCAGCTGGCGCAGACCCGGGCCGACCGGGATGCCTGCCAGGCAAAGCTGCCCGCCGCCCGGGAGGAACTGGCCCGCTGCCGCGCCGCGCTGCAGCAGGCGCAGGCCACCCTGCCCCGCCGGGAGGAACTGGCCGCCAAGGCAGAGAGCATCCGGGCCCAACTGCCCCGGTACGCGGAACTGGAACAGGCCCGCGCTGCCCGGGATAAACGGGCTGCCGCCCTGGCAGACAAACAGGCCCGCATTGCAGCCCGTACCCAAACCCTGAATGGGGAGCAGGCCCGTCTGCAGGCGGAACAGGCGGAGCGGGACGGCCTGCGGGACAGTGCCGTGGAACTGGAAAAACTCCGGGCGCAGGCAGGGGAACTGGATCGCCGCCGGCGGGAGCTGGAAGACCTGCATGACCGGCTGGACGGCTGCCGCCGGGCCAAAAAGGAGCATGCCCGGGCCGCGGAGGCCTATGTACAGGCCCAGCAGGCGGCCGAGGCCGCCCAGACAGCCTATATGCGGCTGAACCGGGCCTTTCTGGACGAGCAGGCGGGGATTCTGGCGGCGGGGCTGCGCCCTGGCCAGCCCTGCCCGGTCTGCGGCGCAACAGAGCATCCCTGTCCCGCCTCAGCTGGGGAGCAGGCGCCCACCGAAGCCCAGGTGGAACAGGCCCGCAACGCCGCCCGCCAGGCTCAGGAAAATGCCTCCCGGGCCAGCAGCGCGGCCGCGGATCGGAACGCCACCCTGACCGCCCTGCAGCAGGAGGCCCGGGCCCGCTGCCAGGAACTGCTGGGCAGCGACGATCCGGCACGGGCGGTGGCTCTGCTGGCCCAGGCCCGGCAGACCGCCGCCAAGCAGGCGGAGCGTCTGGCGGCGGATACCCGTGCGCAGAAAACCCGGCTGGCCCGTCTGCAGGTACTGGAAACTTCGCTGCCCGCCCGGGAAGAAAGCTGCCGCCGCCTGACCGCTGAACTGGATACCCTGACCCGGGAGCGGGAAGCCCTGACCGCCGAAAAAGCAGCCGGGGAGGAAGCGGTCACCCGGTTGGAACAGGGGCTGGACTTTTCCGGGCGGCAGGCCGCCGAACAGGCGATTGCCCGCCTGCTGGAGGAAAAGAACCGCCTGCAGGCCGGGCAGGAGCAGGCCGAGCAGGCCTGCCGCACCGCGCAGACCACCTGCGATACCCTGACCGGCCAGCTGCAGCAGGCCGAGGCGCAGCTGGCCCAGGCCCCCGCGCTGGACCTGGCCGTTCAGGAGGAAGCCTGCCGCCGCCTGGCCGCCGAACAGGCCGGGCAGGACAAGGCCGCGGCGGAACTCTCTGCCCGGCTGACGAACAACCGCCGTCAGCGGGACGGGATACAGCGGCAGGGCGAAGGCCTGGCCGAAACCGAGACCCGTTGGCAGTGGGTGCGGGCGCTTTCCAATACGGCCAACGGCAATCTGCCCGGCCGGGAAAAGATCATGCTGGAAACCTGGGTGCAGACCGCCTTTTTTGACCGGATCGTGGCCCGGGCCAATACCCGGTTCATGGTGATGAGCGGCGGCCAGTACGAACTGGCCCGCCGGGCCCAGGCGGACAACAACCGCAGCCAGACCGGCCTGGAACTGGACGTGATCGACCATTACAACGGCAGCCGCCGCAGCGTGCGCAGCCTGTCCGGCGGCGAGTCCTTCCAGGCATCCCTGTGCCTGGCGCTGGGCCTGGCGGACGAGATTCAGAGCGCTGCCGGCGGTATCCGGCTGGAAAGCATGTTTGTGGACGAGGGCTTCGGTTCCCTGGACGAAGAGGCGCTGCGCCAGGCTCTCCGCGCGCTGGAGGACCTGACCGAAGGCGACCGGCTGGTAGGGATCATCTCCCACGTAACCGAACTCAAAGACCGGATCGACCGCCAGATCCGGGTCACAAAGGACCGTACCGGCGGCAGTCGGCTGGAATTGATCGTATAAATGTGAGAAAGTTTGAAAAGCCTGGCGAAAAAGTTATACCCTATTAACCTTTTGCCAATTTTGAAGAAAAAGAAAAGGTGAAAAAAGCCGTACAAATTTAAATTTCGACCCAAATTACATACTTTGATAAAAAACCGTCATCGTCAAAATGACGGTTTTTTGCTTGCTGTTTTGAGGAAAAGTGAGTGGAATGCTAATGGAATTCCGGGAAACACCCGGTTTTTTTGGCGTCGTAATGCCAAAAAAGCTGATTTTGGCGTTAGGTGAGAAAAAATCCTCGATTCTGTGACCGGTTTGTGACCATAGACTGGTATCATTAGATACACAGGAGGGGGGAACGCCCCCCCACGATCGCCGCTGCCCTTTGCCGGAACACGGCGAACGCACGGAGACACGCCGCGTCCGGCAGCGGACGCAGAATTTGTAAGGAGGATGTGTTATGTTTAGCAAGATGAGAACATGGCAGCGGCTTGCCTGCCTGGTTCTTGCGCTGGGCCTGATCTTTACGATGGTTCCGGCCAGCGTCTTTGCGGATGAGACCCTCATCGCCGGCACCACCGCTTCGTCGAGTGCCCCGGCCGAGGAAGAGGAGTCCGCCATCGAGGAAGAGCCCGCCGTCGAGGAGGAGCCCGTCGTCGAGGAGGAGCCCGTCGTCGAGGAAGAGCCCGCCGTCGAGGAGGAGCCCACCGTCGAGGAGGAGCCCGTCGTCGAGAAAGAGCCCGCCGTCGAGGAAGAACCCGCCGTCGAGGAGGAGCCCGCCGTGAGCAGCTATGCTGTGGATTCTGCTCCGGCTGCTAAAATCCTTAATGATTTCGGTTATGAGTTTATTTTCAGCAATGCGTCGAGCAACCTTGTCACCCTGTACTACGCAAAGAAAGACGTCGGCTCCCAAAATGTCGAGTTTGATACCCTGCCCAAGGGAGACAGCCTGTATAATTTTATGACTGCGGGCGACGTCCTTTGCTTCTACGTGTCTGTGCCGGAAGGGTACGAGCCGATCATTTCGATCAGCTCCAGCGAGGGCAACATCTACGCTATTGACGAGATGGATGCGAAGCTGCAGGAAAAATGGAACTACGACCATTCGAAGTTCTATCTCCTTCGCCCGTATCATGAGCAGGCCAAGAATAATGGTTGCCAGTGGGGATTCTTCTTCGCTAATACCGGTGATTCCGAGAATAACGTGATCACCATCGACGTGAATCCCATTGTCGAGCAATACATCGTGAGCGTGGACGAGGGCGTTCTGACTGCTGGTGCGCATTTTGATGACAACGATATGCAGCTGCCGGTCACCGTAGACAAAGGCGATAGCCTGACCCTTACCCTGTACGGTCCGAATAAGGCGCTGATTTCCAAGTTGCTGTCCTCTCTGTCCATCAACAACAGCCCCTTGAATATCCCTCTGAATACGGGTGGTTCTGAGGCAATCACCAATCTTGATGTGGCGGACGTTTCGGTAAAGTATGATGGCCTTACAATGGACAACGGCCTGGTCCGTGCCAAGTACACCATTACCCTGTCCGACATCCGCGGCGATGTTACTTTCACTGGCATGACCTATCGGGATTGGGTTTCCAAGGGTGTCATGGTCAATGAACTGGTCGGCATTTCCGAACTGCAGTACCGGGGCGAAGGCGGCGAATGGCAGTCTGTTGAAGGCAATCTCCCCGTTGGTGTTCCTTTCTTCACGCGCGATGCATTGGACATCCTGAATGGGCACTACCAGATCGTGAATTTCCGCTTCAAGGTGGCGGAAGACTACAGCGATCCGAACCTGACGCTTGTAAAAAATAACAACGAGACCATTAATAAGAGCCTGTCCTATGACGCTGAAACCGGCTGGTACAGTTTCGACATTACCATTGGCGCAGTGTATACCAGCGATGATATCAAGGTCTGGTTTGAGCAGGACGAGTACTATGTGAATATGCGCCTCACCGCCACCGAGGGCGGTGGTACCGTGGAGCCTGGCGAAACCAGTGATGCCTATTTCTACCTGCAGGATGAAGATGGCACCTACTACTATGTGGGCAAGGGCAGTGTGAACAGTGCAGCTCCGGAAAATGAAGGAGATGTCGTCGCAATCGAAAACGGCATTTGTTCCAAGCCTGAAATGCCGGAAAGCATTACGATTGATGGCCATGAATATCGCTACGATGAGAAACTTTCCAGCGAATATACCTATAAGGTTGATTCCTGGGATGAGATCAAGGCTGCCTGGGGCGCTAATAACGCTCCGAGTGACGAGGCTGTAGAAGGCAGCCCTGAGGCTCTGACCTGGCATGTGAACGGGACTTTGGCCCTGCGCGGCGAGGATCCGGTTGTAAGTTCTGAAGCTTACTTCTATCTGCAGGATGAAGATGGCACTTATTACTATGTGGGCAAGGGCAGCGTGAACAGCGCGGCTCCGGAAAATGAAAACGATACCGTCGTGATTCAGGACGGCGTTTATACCGCGCCCAAAATGCCGGAAAGCATTACGATCAATGGCCACGAATACCGTTACGATGAAACTCTTTCCGATGCGTATACCTACAAAGTAGAGTCTTGGGATGAGATCAAGGCCGCTTGGGGTGCCAACAAGGCCCCCGGTAGCGAGGTAGTGGAAGGCAGTCCCGACGCTCTGACCTGGCATGTGAACGGGACTTTGGCCCTGCGCGGCGAGGATCCGGTTGTAAGTTCTGAAGCTTACTTCTATCTGCAAGATGAAGATGGCACTTACTACTATGTGGGCAAGGGCAGCGTGAACAGCGCGGCTCCGGAAAATGAAAACGATACCGTCGTGATTCAGGACGGCGTTTATACCGCGCCCAAAATGCCGGAAAGCATTACGATTAATGGCCACGAATACCGTTACGATGAGGAACTTTCCAGCGAATACACCTATAAGGTTGATTCCTGGGATGAAATCAAGGCTGCCTGGGGCGCTAATAACGCTCCGAGTGACGAGGCTGTAGAAGGCAGTCCCGACGCTCTGACTTGGCATGTAAATGGTACTATTGCGCTGAACAAGGGGACAGAGCCTACTCCTAATCCCACTCCCGGCCCCAACCCCACTCCTGACCCGACCCCGAATCC
>NZ_NFLN01000024.1 GCF_002160955.1 Gemmiger sp. An120 | reverse complement strand
GAACCCACCCCCGCCCCCACGGCGGAACCGGCCCCGGCGGAGAGCCAGCCGGCCGCCTGAAAACACAAACAAAACCGGCGCACCGCAGGATTGGCGGCGCGCCGGTTTTTCTTTGTCACAAATTGGCAGAATCAGGCGGCGGGGGCGCTGGTCACATACACAAACCAGTAGTCTGCCCCTTCTTCATACAGATTTGCCTGCCGCAGCGCGTCCAGGGAACTGTCGTCCGCTTCGCGTACCTCCAGGGTCACCGTTTCCCCCTCCTTGGCGGGGGGATAGTCGGTGTCGCTGTAAAAGGCCAGCAGGCTCTCCGCGTCGGTGGTGCCGCGCAGCAGCAGCGCCCCGATGGTGGAACCGTCCTCCCCCTTGTCCGCGTCCGCCACCACCAGGCTCATGCCCGCGGGCAGGGGATGCTCCTGCAGCGGCCGGGCAAAGGCGTCCGCCTGATCCCGCTGGGATTTTTCCCAGAACATCCAGCCCCATACCAGGGCCAGCACTACAAACAAAACGGCCACCATGGCCGCGTACCGCTTTACCATTGCCTATGCCTCCGTTTCCGTTCAGGGGGTTCTGTGCTCTATTATACCGTCCTGCGGCCCGGCGGCGCAAGCCCCGCCACTTTTCGACAGGGCGGGAATGTGGTATAATACCAGAAACAGGGCCCCGGGAGGGGCTCTCTATCTTGCGGGCCGTCCGCCCGACATAAAGGAGGCCCCCATGCAGCTGATCGTGAAACCAATGGGCTACGGGGACTGCTGCATTCTGCGGCAGGGCCGGGCCCTGCTGATTGCCGACTGCGGCAGCCGTACCAACCGAAGAGGCAGTGCCCGTCACGGGCGTTCCGCCTCTGCCTACGCCTGGGCCGCCATCCGGGAGGAACTGGCCGATGCCCCGGTGGCGGATTTGATCATTACCCGGTTTGACCCGGACCGGTTCAACGGATTTGTTCACCTGAAAGGCCCCCGGGCCATACAGCGGGTCTATCTGCCCTACAGCCTGTACCAGCAGCGGGGGGAAGCCGCTCACGCCCTGGCCACCCTGGCCATTACGGCCCCGGCGGGCAGCTGGAGCTGGCACGCCGCCCGGGACGGCGCGGCGCTTCTGGCCAAGCTGCCCCGGGTCTGCGGGCAGGTACTGCTGCGTCGCCAGGGGCAGACGATCCGGTTTGCCGGGCAGGTGATTTCGGTGCTCTGGCCCTGTGTGCCCGACGCCGAGCAGCTGACCCTGTTTGACAGTGAACCTGCCGCCAATGCCTGCCCCCAGTGGACGGGGGCGGACCCGGATCAAAGCGATCTCGAGAGCGCGGTGCGTCAGGCGGTGGAACAGGTCATGCCGGGCGGCTGGGACCTTTGCCGGCAGCTGATGGCAGCGTTTCAGACCTGTCTGGAATGTCTGGCCGAGGATGGCGCCCGGGAGGCGGAAAACTGCCTGCCGGCCGCCGAGGCGCTGGCCAATGCCATGGAAGCGCTGCTGCCGGTGCGGGCGGCGGTGCAGGCCCAGGCGCAGCGCCAGCCGGAACTGGCCGCCCTGCTGGACCGGTACACCGCGGCCCGTCGTCTGGCCTGGCAGAACCGGCTGGACGAGAGCAGCCTGGTCTGTGCCCTGGATGACCGGCTGCTGCTTACCGGCGATGTGGACCAGGAAGTTCTGGACGAGCTGCGCCGCAGCGGCCTGCTGGAACAGAAATACAAGGCGGTGCAGGCCCCCGGCCATGGGGCCCGGGCGATGCTGCTGCCCGCCGCCGGGTATCTGATCGTCTCCAACGGCTACCGGAAAGGCTGGGGCGTGCGGGCCGCGCTGGTGCGCGCCGCCGCCGGCCGGGTGGTCTGTACCCGGGCCTATAAGGAGGCGGGCTGCTGCGAGTATATGGCCCGCCGGCACTGCCCGAAAAAATGCATCCGCATGGGGGAGTGCTTCAAGCTGGAACTGGGCGCCGAACCCCGCCGCCGCAAAAAGGAAAATTAAAAACACCGCCCTGTCCCGCGGGACAGGGCGGTGTTTGGTATGTAGGGGGTCAGTCCTCGGTCAGCTCGCCCCGCAGATCCTGCTCCATCCAGTGCTTGATCTGTTCGGGGGTAAGATCCAGGCTGAACAGATAGTACAGTTTGGCAACGGCGGCTTCGGTGGTCATGTCCAGACCGCTCACCGCCCCGGCGGCTTTCAGGGCGCTGGAGGAGGCATAGGTGCCCAGATGCACCGCCCCTTCGGTGCACTGGCTGCAGACGGTCAGGATCGCGCCGTGGCGGCGGGCCTTTTCCAGCAGGGGCAGCAGCCCGCAGCCCGCGCCGGGAATGTTGCCCGCGCCGAAAGTTTCCAGCACCAGACCCCGCAGCTTTTCGGTCACAATGGAGCTGAACAGTTCAAACTGGATGCCCGGAAACACCTTCAGCACCCCGATGGGGGTGTGGCGCAGGCGGGTCATCCGCAGCGGGCCGGACTGGGCCGGGCGGGCCAGCGCGGCCCGGTCGTACCGGATATCCACTCCGGCGGTGGCCAGCGGGGGATAGTTGGGGCTGTCAAAGGCCTGCAGCCCGTCCGCCGACAGCTTGGCCGCCCGGTTGCCCCGCAGCAGCCGCCCGCCGAAGTACAGGCTTACCTCCCGGGCCACCCCCTCTCCGGCAATCAGCAGCGCCGCGGCCAGGTTGTCCCAGCCGTCGCTGCGCACCCGGCACAGGGGGATCTGACTGCCGGTAAGCACCACCGGCTTGTCCAGCCCTTCCAGCATAAAACTCAGCGCCGCGGCGGTATAGGCCATGGTGTCGGTGCCGTGCAGCACCACAAACCCGTCAAACCGGGGGTATTCCCGGCAGATCACCTCGCCGATGCGGTTCCACTCGTTTACCGTCATGTCGGAGGAGTCCAGCAGCGGGTCCAGCGTGAGCAGCTCCCAGGCGGGCATCTCCGGGCTGTGCAGCTCGGCGGCGGTGTCCAGTGCCTGCTGCAGCATCCCCGGCGCGGGGGCGTATCCCTGTTCGGTGGGAGCCATCCCGATGGTGCCCCCGGTATAAATAATGCAAACCTTTTTGTCCATACCGGTCCCTGCTTTCTGCTTGGTGCATGTTCCCGTCCAGCATAGCACAAAAGGCTCATCCGGGCAATACGCAGCTTTGACAAAGCTGCACATACACCGGGCTGTACCGGTCCTCCAGCAGGGCGGCGGCGGTGGGGGGCGCTGGCAGGCTGGCCGCCGGGCAGAGCGGCAGCGCCAGCGTGGCGGAGGTGCCCCGGCCGGGCCGGCTTTCCAGCGCAAACACCCCGCCCGCCTGCCGGGCCAGCAGTGCCGCCAGGGTCAGCCCCAGGCCCAGCCCGGCCCCGCCGTCCGGCCCCCCGGCACTGAAAAAGGGCGCGCAGGCCCGCAGCTGTACCGCGGCGCTCATGCCGGGGCCGCCGTCCCGCACCCGCACCACCGCCCGGCTGCCCTGCCGCCAGGCTTCCAGCCGGATGGGCGCGGCAGGCCCGGCGTAGAGCAGGCTGTTGCTTACCAGATTCAGGATCACCGCCGTCAGGCTGCGGGCATGGCAGACCACCGGCAGCGGCACAGGCCCACCGCCGCCCTGCAGCCGCTGCGGCCGGGTGGGGCATACCTCCCGGGCGGCGGTCAGCAGGCTGGTGGTCAGAGCGGCCAGATCCAGCGGCCCGCAGCCCGGCGCAGGCCGCTGCAGCGCCGCGTACAGTTCCAGATTTTCCGCGCAGCGCAGCAGCTGATAGCCGCCCCGCAGCGACGCCCGTGCCGGATCCGGCTGGGCGGTCAGGGCGGGCATCACCCGGCCCAGCGGCCCCCGCACCGCCGCCGCCATCCGCCGGCTTACCGGGGGCGGGCATCCCCCGTATACAGACGCGTGTTCCACCGCTGCCAATCGCTCCTTTCCGGCGCGCCGCAGACTTTGGGTGGCTTTCAGGGCGCGCGTTCCCCCTTAGTCTGCCGCCGGGATGTACAAAAAATCCAAAAAGCCCCGCCCGGGGGCAGCATTTTCCATCAATAGCGTTAATTATTTATCAAACTATTGCAGTTTGTCCGGTTTTGGGGTACAATGATGTCACCAACAAAATTTTGTTTTGGGAGGATTTGACAATGGCTGTTAAAGTTGCAATCAATGGTTTTGGCCGCATCGGCCGTCTGGCTTTCCGTCAGATGTTCGGCGCCGAGGGTTATGAAGTGGTGGCTATCAACGATCTGACCAGCCCTGAGATGCTGGCTCATCTGCTGAAGTACGACACCGCCCAGGGCCGTTACGCCGGCCACACCGTTGAGGCTGGTGAGGACTACATCACCGTCGACGGCAAGAAGATCACCATCTACGCCATCAAGGACGCCAAGGAGTGCCCCTGGGGCGAGCTGGGCATCGATGTCGTGCTGGAGTGCACCGGCTTCTACACCAGCAAGGCCAAGAGCATGGCTCACATCGAGGCTGGCGCCAAGAAGGTTGTTATCTCTGCTCCCGCCGGCAACGACCTGAAGACCATCGTGTTCAGCGTCAACGAGAACACCCTGACCGCTGACGACCAGATCATCAGCGCTGCTTCCTGCACCACCAACTGTCTGGCTCCCATGGCCAAGGCCCTGAACGACACCTACCCCATCCAGAGCGGCATCATGACCACCGTGCATGCTTACACCGGTGACCAGATGATCCTGGACGGCCCCCATCGCAAGGGCGACCTGCGTCGTGCCCGCGCTGGCGCTGCCAACATCGTTCCCAACAGCACCGGCGCTGCCAAGGCCATCGGCCTGGTTATCCCCGAGCTGAACGGCAAGCTGATCGGCTCTGCCCAGCGTGTGCCTGTTCCCACCGGCTCCACCACCATCCTGGTGGCCGTTGTCAAGGGCAAGGACGTGACCAAGGAGAGCATCAACGCCGCCATGAAGGCCGCTGCCTCTGAGAGCTACGGCTACAACGAGGACCTGATCGTCTCCAGCGACGTGATCGGCATGCGTTACGGCAGCCTGTTCGACGCTACCCAGACCATGGTCACCAAGATCGACGACGACACCTACCAGGTGCAGGTCGTGTCCTGGTACGACAACGAGAACAGCTACACCAGCCAGATGGTCCGCACCATCAAGTACTTCGCCGAGCTGTAATCGGAAAACCTTCCAGTGAAATTCCGGGGCGCTGCCGCAAGGCAGCGCCCCGGTTTTATTTTGGCAAAAAGCGGCGTGGCTGAACCTTGCGTTCGGCCGCGCCGCTTTTTGTGCATACTCAGTTCCAGCTTTGCTCGATCCGGCAAAGTTCCGCATACAGCCGGTCGTTGACCGGGGTGGGCACGCCATATTCCCGGCCCAGGCGGCGGATGGTACCGCTGAACAGCTCCTTTTCGGTCAGCCGGTGGGCCAGGGTATCCTGCCGCATGCTGGGCATGGCCTGCGGGTCAAAGGTGACGGTGGTGGCAGCCAGCCACTGCTCCGGCGCGTCCTGGCGCAGGCATACGCCCGTTTTCTGGCTCAGCGCCACCACTTCCCGCATGGCGGCCATCATGGTGTCGTGGGCCTCGCCCGGGGCGTATACGCCGCCGTAGGGCACATCGTACACCGCCGTGGCCTGGTTCAGCCCCACGTTGATCATCAGCTTGTTCCACTGGCGGTAAATCATGTCCGGGTATACCTCGCAGGCGATGCCGGCTTTGCGCAGCAGGGCTTCCACTGCCGCCAGCCGGGGGCTGGCGCTGCCGTTCCGCTCGCCGATCTGCAGCACCCCCGGCGCGGTAAAGGTCACATCCTGGCCCACCCGGGTGGCGTCGGTGTTCAGCGCCACGCAGAGCAGCGCCTGCCCCGGCCAGCGGGTTTCCAGCTCCTCTTCGCTGGTGATGCCGTTGATCAGGCTCAGCAGCACCGTGTCCGGCCCCACAAAGGCGGCCATCTGCTCCATGGCGCCTGCCAGCGCCAGCGACTTGGTGGCCACAATGACCAGATCCACCGGCTTGCCTGCCGCCGGCTCCGCATAGGTAAAGTCACATAGCGCCCCGTTGGCCCGTACACCGGTGCGGCGGTAGCGGTCCGCCCGCTCCTTGTCGGCAATCACCACAAAATTTCCCCTGGGCAGGCAGGCGTTCAGCCGCTGGCCGAAGGTGATGCCCAGCGCCCCCAGGCCGATCAGGGCGGCCGTCTGGATTTCCATAAATCTCCACTCCCTCCAGCCGCGCACCGTTGCGTCCGCGGCGGTTTTGTACTATCATAACTATAAAAGGGCGCAGGGCATTTTGCAAGCCCCGCCCGGGAAAGGAGCCCCCATCCCATGGAACAGCAACCGCTGGTGAGCATCATCGTGCCGGTGTACAACGCCAAGAATCATATTGCCCGGTGCATTGAGAGTATCCGACACCAGACCTACCAGAACCTGCAGATCATCGTGCTCAACGACGGCAGCAAGGACGTAAGCCTGGAGGTCTGCCGCATGTATGCCAAGGTGGACAAACGGATTCTGCTGGTGGATAAGGCCAACAGCGGGGTATCCGCCACCCGCAATCTGGGACTGAAACTGGCCGAGGGCAAGTATCTGCAGTTCGCGGACAGCGACGATTACCTGGACCCCAACGCCACCGCCCTGCTGGTAAACAAGGCCGAGCGGTACAATGCGGACATGGTCATTGCTCATTACCACCGGGTGGAGACGGTCAAGCTGTTTGCGCTGCCGGGCCAGACCCCCGCCACCCGGGAGATCACCACCACCTTTGGATTCCTGGAGGAGGGCCCGCTGGACAAGCTGCAGTTTGCCCGCCACCTGATGGAGGAACCGGCCAGCTTTTACTACGGGGTCATGTGGAACAAGCTGTACCGGCGGGAACTGGTGCAGGCCCATGACATCCAGTGCAGCGAGGAACTGGAGTGGAGCGAGGACCTGTTGTTCAACCTGGAATACATCCGTTACGCCGAGCGGTTTTATGCCCTGGCCACCCCTATCTACTACTATGTGCAGAACCCGGAGAGCATCTGCCATTCCCGGCTGAACATCCGCAATATGGTCACCACCCGCACCGCCCTGTTCACCTACTACAAGGACCTGTACGAGTCTCTGGGCCTGTATGAGGAGAACAAGTTGCAGATCTACAAGTATCTGGTTTCGGTGGCCGAGAGCCCCCGGGATGCCCGGGTGACCACCATCGTGAACAATCCCCCGGAGAAAAAGGAGAAGAAATCGTGATCCGTCAGCAGCTTGCCTGGTTTGACCCGGCGCGCATCGGCCATTCCGGCCAGTGTTTCCGGTTTGCGCCGCTGCCGGAGGGCGGCGGCTGGGGCCTGACCGCACGGGGACGGCGGCTCTGCATCCGGCCGGACGGGGACGGGTTCCTGTTCGACTGCACGCCGGAGGAATGGGAAACGGTCTGGTACCCCTACTTTGACCTGGATACCGACTACGAGGCCTTTGCCGCCGCGGTCAATCCCCGGGACGCCTATATGACCGCCGCCGTGGCCTGTGCGGCTGGGGTGCGTATCCTGCGCCAGGATCCCTGGGAGACCACCGTGGCCTTTATCCTGTCCCAGCAGAGCAACATTCCCCGCATCACCCGCAATCTGGAGGCGGTCTGCCGGGCCTACGGCGCGCCCTTTGCCGACCGGGAGGGGAATATCTGGTACGACATCCCCACCCCCGCCGCCCTGGCCGCTGCCTCGGAGGAAGAACTGCGGGCGCTGGGGCTGGGATACCGGGCCCCCTATCTGCGGGCGGCCGCCGCCCGGATCGCCGCCGGCCAGCCGGATCTGGCATCCCTGGCGGCCATGCCCTATAAAAAAGCCCACGCCGCCCTGCTCACCCTGCCCGGGGTGGGGGTCAAGGTGGCCGACTGCGTCTGCCTGTTCGGGCTGCACAAACTGGACGCCTTTCCCATCGACACCCACATCCGCCAGATGCTCGATGCCCACTACAAGCGGGGCTTTCCCATGCGGCGGTACAAGGGATTCGCGGGGGTGCTGCAGCAGTATGCCTTTTACTATGAACTGTACGGAGGAAAAACATGACCCGTCCCAGCGCCTGGATTTTCGATTTTAACGGCACTTTGGTCTTCGACTCGATCTATCACGAACAAGCCTGGAATCGCTATATGGAGGGCCGCCTGGGCCGCGTGGTGCCCCGTGAGGAGTTTCTGGCCCATGTGCATGGCCGCACCAACCGGGATATCCTGACCTACCTGCTGGGGCGATGCCCCACCCAGGCAGAGGCGGACGCGGAGGGCGAGGCTAAAGAAGATCTGTACCGGCAGCTTTGTCGCGGGGCCGGGCCTGCCTACCGGCTGGTAGATGGCGCCGCCGCGCTGCTGGACCGGCTGGCAGCGGAAAACATCCCCTTTGCCATCGCCACCAGTTCCACCCGGCCCAACGTGGAGTTCTATTTTGAACAGCTGGGGCTGGCCCGGTGGTTCACGCCGGAGCGGGTGATTTTCTCCGGCCCGGATATGCCCGGCAAGCCCGACCCGGCCATCTACCGCCTGGCCATGCAGCGGCTGGGGGTGGATCCGGCCGCCTGCGTGGTGCTGGAGGACGCGCCCGCCGGTATCCGGTCGGCACTGGCCGCCGGGGCCGGGCAGGTGGTGGGCATCGGGGAGACCGGCGAGGGCCGGGCCCAGCTGGCGGCGGCTTTTCCGGAACTTCCGGTCATTGCCGATTACAACGACGCCCGCATCGCCTGCCTGCTGCCGGAATAAGGAAAAAACCAAAACGCGGCCCTCGCATCGGAATCTTCCGACGCGGGGGCCGCGCTTTTCTATGGGTTTTATTCCGGGTATCAGAAGAAGAGCAGATACACCAGAATGCTCACCAGACCGAAGCCGAACAGCATCAGCCCGAAGGACAGGCTGGAGCTGAAGCTGGGCATCCGGCGGCTGTGGGGTTCATAGGCACAGAAGGTGTCGTCGCTGCGGGGGTTGATGGTGGGGGTAGCCCGCCACATCAGCACACCGTTGCACAGCGCGATGCACCATTCCATAACGCTGCCCGCCACACGGGCAACCAGCGCGCCCACAAAGGGCAGTACGCCCAGAACCAGCGGACGGTAGAGCATCTCTTCCAGATCCAGCCAGCGGGGCAGGCGGTTGTGATACTCGCCCTTGGCGTACACCACGCAGCGAACCACCACCAGATACACCAGCGCGCCGATCACGATGCTGATGGCTGCGCCTTTCAGGTTGGTCAGGGAGAAGTAGGCGATGGTGTGCTCGGGCCCTTCACTGCCGAAGAAGTCCTGGCACAGGGCCGCCACCTTGTCCATGGTGTAGTGGGGCAGCACGCCCAGCACCAGCATGGGCAGCGCGCTTACCGCCACCACCACGGTGGCCAGCTTGCTCATGTAATGGCCGTTCAGGGCGTCAAACTCCGCCTGGCGGGTGGGGTGCTTCATCACAAACAGGGTCACGAACAGCTTGGTCATGTAGGCCACCGTCAGACCGCCCGAGATCAGGAAGATCCACTCAATGGCGTGGAACAGCCCGGCGCTCTGGCCGGCGGTTTCCAGCACCCCGATGTACTCCACGATGCTCTCGTGCAGCAGGGTCTTGCTGATATAGCCGCTGAAGCCCGGCACGCCGCCGATGCCCAGCGCCCCCAGCAGGAAGGCGATCATCAGCACCGGCTTGCCGCGGCCAAAGCCGCGGATGTCGTTCAGATCCAGCTTGTGCAGGTTCATGACCACCACGCCGGCCACCAGGAACAGGCACAGCTTGATCAGCGAGTGGTTCATCACATGCAGCACGCTGCCCCAGACAGCCAGGCCGTTTTCCTCGCCCAGCAGGCCCTGCATGCCGGCGCCCACCAGGATAAAGCCGATCTGGCTCATGGAAGAGTAGGCCAGGGTGCGCTTGAGCTCGGTGCTGAACAGCGCCAGCAGCGCGCCCACGGCCATGGTGGCTACCGCGAACAGCAGCACCGCCAGGCCCCAGCCCGCGTCATGCAGGAACAGCTGGCCGCTCAGAGCAAACAGCCCGAAGATACCCGCCTTGGTGATGATGCCGCTCAGCAGGGCGGTGGCGGGGGTGGGAGCCTCGGTATAGGCGCCCGGCAGCCAGGTGTGCACCAGGAACACGCAGGACTTGGCGGCAAAACCGCCCGCCGTAAAGGCACCGGCCACATACAACAGCCGCTTGTCGGACACAGCGGCGGCCGCGGCGGCCAGCTCGCTGATGGTCAGGGTGCCCAGCTGCTGATACAGCAGGAACAGGCCCATCAGGGTGGACAGACCGCCCAGGATCGCAAAGGCCAGGTAGCTGTCGGCCGCCTTGATGGCAGCGGGGGTCTCGCTCTGGGCCACCAGCACCCAGCTGGACAGGCTCATGATCTCAAAGAACACCAGGGTGGTGTACAGATCCGCGGAGAGGAATACACCCAGGGTACTGCCCAGGGTGAACAGCAAAAACAGGTAGTACCGGTTGTTCTTGGCTTTTCCGGCCAGGTACTCGGGGGTGAACAGGGTGGTCATCATCCAGAGGAACCCGGCCAGGCAGCAAAGCACCAGGCGCAGGCCGTCCAGCTGGAAGCTGAGCCCCAGACCCAGCACGCCGGGCAGGCTCAGCGAGCCGCCCACGCACTGGCTCAGCGCCAGGCATCCCACAAAGACCAGCGTGCTGCTCAGCTGGGCCAGCCGGTCAGCGGCCACACAGCCGCCGCGGCCTACCGCCCAGCAGACGATGCCCGCCGCAAAGGGGAACAGCACCAGAAAGAAGCACAGGATCGCAAACATATTGCTCATAACAGCGCCTCCTCCTTTCTTACACAAGGCCCGCGGCCACGCGGGTCAGAACAGAATACAGCCAATCGGCGCCCAGGCCCAGAGCCAGCACCAGCACGCAGAGCACCAGCAGGCTGGCAACCATCCGCCAGCCCGGATCGGTGACCGAAACGGCCCAATCCGGTTCCTGGTGGCCCTTGCGGGGGAAGAACGCGGGCACCACCACACCCATCTGATACAGGCCGGTGAGCAGCGCGCTGATCATCAGCGCCGCCACGCCCGCCCAGGCCAGCGGGTTGTTGTACATGGCCGCATGGCTGGCAATCGCCCACTTGCTGGCAAAGCCCGGCAGGATGGGAATACCGATCAGCGCCATGCTGGCAAAGGTGAATACCCCAAAGGTAATGGGCATCCGCTTGCCCAGACCCTCGTACTCAAAGATGTACTCCTTGTGATGGGTCTGGCAGAGCAGCGCACCCGCGCAGAAGAACAGGATGATCTTGACGAAGCTGTGCACCACCATGTGGCAGAGCGCCGCGGCCAGGCCGCCGGGGCTCATCAGGGTGGCGCCGAACAGGATGTAGGACAGGTTGCTCACGGTGGAGTAGGCCAGCCGGCGCTTCAGGTGCTGCATCCGCAGGGCCATGGCGCTGCCGTACACGATGGTGATCACCGCAAAGGCCATCACCAGATCCTGGGCCCAGGTGCCCTGCAGCAGATTGGTGCCGTAGCTGTAGTAGGTCAGGCGCAGGATCGCAAACACGCCCGCGTTGACCACCGCCACAGCGTGCAGCAGCGCGGTAACCGGTGTGGGGGCCACACCGGCGCTGGGCAGCCAGCCGTGCAGCGGCCAGATCGCCGCCTTGACGCCGAAGCCGAAGAAGCCCAGCACAAAGGCGATGCGCAGGGTGTTCTCATGCCCGACGGTCAGAATCTTGGACAGGTTGCCGCCCAGTACAAAGTCCAGGCTGCCGTACTGCATCAGGAAGATCATCGAGATAAAGGCCAGCGCGGCGCCGCTCATGGAGTAGGCCAGGTATTTCTTACCGGCAAAACGGCCCTGGCCGTCCATTTCGTGCATGACCAGGGGCAGGGTGCACAGGGTCAGCAGCTCGTAGAACAGATACAGGGTAAAAGCGTTGGCCGCAAAGGCGATGCCCAGCACCACGCCGTAGGTCATGGTAAAGAAAGCAAAGAACCGGTTTTCGCCGTGCTCGTGGCGCATGTACTCAAAGCTGTACAGCACCGCCAGGGGCCACAGCACCGCCAGAATGGCGGCAAACACAACGCTCAGGCTGTCCAGACGCAGGGCCAGCTGCACGTTGCCCATGTCCAGCACCACCGCGGTGCCGGAAGGACGGTTCCACAGCAGCACCGCCACCAGAATGCTGGTGGCACAGGTGAACAGCTGCACGTACACTTCCCGCTGCTTGGTATTCTGCGCGGGCAGCACGAACATCGCCGCACCGCCCAGGATCGGCAGCAGCACAGGCAGTAAAAGCATAATGGGACTCATCTCTGTGCCACCTCCTTACAGAATCGCGGCGGCAAACCCGCCGATCAGGGAAACAAGGCCGGTGGGCCACACACCCAGCACCACCAGCGCCGCGGCAAGCACAGCCAGCGGCAGCTTCATGGCCCAGCCGGGTTTGGCGGCCAGTTCTTCCTGCTGGAACTCAGCGCCCGGGAAGAAGGCATCCCGCACAATGCCCAGCAGATAGCCGGCGGTCAGCAGCGCGCTGATCAGCAGCACGCCCGCGCCCAGGGAGCCGCCCAGCACGCCCAGCTGGGTCAGGCCGCCCTCGGCCAGATACCACTTGCTCACAAAGCCGCCCAGCGGGGGAATACCCACCAGGGACAGCCCCGCCAGCGCAAAGCACCACATCACCCAGGGCATCTGACGGCCAATGCCCTTGAAGTCGGGCACGCGGGTGCGATGGGTGTAGTGGATCAGGGCGCCGGCGCAGAGGAACAGGCACACCTTGGCCAGCGCATGGAACACCACCTGCAGCAGCGCGCCGGTCAGGCCCGCCTCGCAGAACAAAAACAGACCGAACAGCACGTAGCTGACCTGGCTCACGGTGGAGTAGGCCAGCCGGCGCTTGAGCAGCTGCTCCTTATAGGCCAGCATACTGCCCATGAACACGGTGCACAGCGCCAGCACCAGCAGGGTGGTCTGCACCCAGGTGCCCCGCAGGAAAGACGCGCCGAACACATAGTAGGCAACCCGGATGATGCCCAGCACGCCGCCCTTGGTGATCACGCCGCTCAGCACCGCCGAAGCCGGGGCCGGAGCCTCCGGGTGGGCGATGGGCAGCCAGGCGTGCAGGGGCAGCAGACCGGCTTTGCCCGCAAAGCCCAGCAGCATGCAGAAGGCCGCCGCCAGGGCCAGGCCGGTGTGGCCGGTCACGGCCAGGGTGTTGACATTGCCGCCGGCCACAAAGTCCAGCGTGGTGCAGAACCGGTCGGCAAATACAAAGCCGAACAAAGCCAGGCAGGCGCCCAGCAGCGAGTAGCCCAGGTACTTGAACGCCGCGCGCCGCGCCTTGTCGGTGCCCTCGTGCAGAACCAGAGGCATGCTCAGGAAGGTCATCAGTTCGTAGAACAGGTAGAAGGTGAACAGGTTCGCCGAGAAGGCCAGGCCTTCCAGGGCAAACAGGGTCAGCAGGTAGAAGATGTGGTACCGGCGGGGATGCTCGTCCTCGCTCAGGTACTCAAACCCGAAGATTCCCGCCGCGGCAAACATGGCCGCGGTGATCACCGCAAAAAATTTGCCCATCCCGTCCGCCAGCAGGGCAAACTCAAAGCCGCCCACCGTGAACAGGACCAGGGTGCCGCTGCATTTCCAGGCGGCCAGCGCGGTGCAGACAAGCTCCACCGCAAACAGCGCGCCCAGCAGCTGCGCACGCTCCCGTGCCACCCGCATAAAAGGCACGAAGCAGGCCCCCACCAGCGGCAGCAGGATGGGGATCAGCAGATACCAGGTCATCATGCACAAACCCCCTCTCTCACAGCAGCGCCAACCCGGCGCTGATCACGCTTACAACCGGACGGTAGCACACACCCAGCAGGATCACGCCGGCGCCCAGCACCACAATGCTGACCACCAGGGCCGGATTGGCCCGCACGACCTGCGGTTTTACGCCGATCTCCTGGCAGGTGCTGTCGGCAGACCAGATCTGCACAATCGCCGGGATGTAGTACATGGCGTTGAGCACGCTGCTCACTGCCAGAACCGCCAGCGCGGCCACAGTCTGCCAGGCGGCCAGGGTAGCGCCCTGGGCCAGGTACAGCTTGGTCACAAAGCCGGCCAGCAGGGGAATACCCACCATGGACAGGCCGCCCACGGTAAAGCCGATGCCTGCCAGCTTGCAGCGGCGGCCGGCCCCGCGCAGGTAGTACCACTTCTTTTCATGACCGGCGGTGGAGCTCAGCGCGCCCACCGAAACGAACAGCAGGGGCTTGGTAAAGGCGTGGGCGATGATCTGGAACACAGCCGCCACAACGCCGGCCTCGATGCCCAGGCCCAGGCCCATGTAGATGTAACCGATCTGGGCCACCGAGGAGTAGGCCACCATCCGCTTGGAATGGCCTTCCTGCAGGGCCTTGACGCTGCCCATGATCATGGCCAGCGCGCCCAGAACAAACAGCACGTTGGTGATCTTCAGGCTGCGTACCTCGCTGATGCTGAATACGCGGTAGAAGATCTTGATCAGCAGCACGATGTAGCCTTTCAGCACCAGGCCGGACAGGATCGCGCTGGACGCGGTGGTGGAACTTCCGTGCGCGTCCGGCAGCCAGCTGTGGAAGGGGAACAGGGCGCTCTTGATGGCCAGGCCCAATACCATCAGGCCAACCAGCACGGTCAGGGGCTCGTTGTACATCCCGCCCACAAACAGCTTGTGGATGCTCTCACCCAGCTGCGGCATGAGCAGATGGCCGGTGATGGAGTACAGCAGCGCCAGGCTGATCAGGAACAGACCGCTGCCCAGCAGGCTCATCACCAGGTAGCGCATGGTGGCCACCAGGGTCTGGTTGTTGTCCTTGGCCATAACGATGGCGCAGGCCGCAATGGTGTTGATCTCGATAAAGACGTAGCCGGTGAAGATGTCGTTGGTGTACAGCATGCTCAGCAGGCTGGCCAGCAGCATGTCCATCATGACGAAGTACAGGTTCTGCTTGCCGGGCAGGATGTCCTCAAAAATATCTTTCAGGCCGCCCAGCAGGCTGCAGGCCATCACAATGCAGAACACCAGCGCCAGCCCCGCTTCCAGCGGGCCGGCCCGCAGCTCGTTGCCCCAGGGAGAGGGGAACTTGCCCATGGCGTACACAAAGTAGGTGTTCTGGCTGGCGGTCTCGTACAGCAGCCAGGCACTGGCCGCGCCGATCACGGTCAGTACCGTGATCGAGATGCGCATGGCCCATTTGCCGCTGTGCAGGATGCTGGTGGTGATGCCCGCCAGCATTGCCAGGAAAATGCACAGAAAAGGCAGGTTTTCGTAAAAAGGCCGCATCCTCACACCTCCTCTCGCTTGGCCAGGATGATGATTTCATCCAGGTTCAGGGTATGGTATTTCTTGTACAGCCGCTGGGTCAGCGCCAGGCTGAACGCCGTGACGCTCACGCCCACCACGATGCCGGTCAGCACCAGGCCGGTGGGCAGCGGGTTGATATAGGTCTCCATATGGACGGGGGCGGTGGGGTCAGCCACGATGGGGGCTACCCGGCCGTCGATGAAGCCGAAGCTGGTCAGAAACAGGTAGACCGAGCTGTCCATGATGTTCAGACCGATGATCTTTTTGATCAGGTTTTTGTGTAGCAGCAGGCTGATGAACCCGATGCCGAACAGAATGATGGCGAATACCTGGTAGTAGTCGCCGGACCAGGTGGCGATCGCGTTGCTCATGTTACAGTTCCCCCTTGCTGAAGAATGCGTAGAAGGCGTACATGGTGCAAGCCACTTCCAGGCCCACCGCCACGTTGATGGGCATAATGACGCCGGCGCTGAAGATCATGCCCGGGATACCGGTGCCGATGATGCTGTACAGGTCGTTGGCGCCGGTAAAGAAGACATAGATCATGGTGAAACCGTAGAAGTACAGCGCGGCCACCTTGATGATGTGGTATACATGCTCGCTCATGAAGCGGCGCACCTTTTCCAGGCCGAAGGCGTTCTCAAACAGGATCAGGCCCGCGCCCAGGATGGCGCCGCCGGAGAAGCCGCCGCCCGGGGACAGGTGGCCGTTCAGCAGTACGTACACACCGAACAGCAGGATCACCGGCATCAGCAGCCGCACCACGCTGCGCAACACGGTGGTGTTTTCCTCGCTCTCGATCTCGGCGTCCTCGGCCCGTTCGGCCAGGTCATAGGCGGTGGTGTTCTTTTCGTCCTTGCGCAGCAGGATCATCACGCAGGTGGCCGCCAGGAACAGCACGCAGCTCTCGCCAAAGGTATCAAAACCACGGTACACCAGGATGATGTTGCTGATCAGGTTGGTGGCGCCCACCTCTTCGATGCCCTTTTCCACATAGCGCTGCATGACCTCGTTTTCAGTGGGGTTGCCCGCACCGCCGAAGGTGGGCAGGAACAGCACCGTCAGCAGCAGGGTGCCGGTGAACACCAGGCACATCACCACCGAAAAGGCGTGATACAGGCGCAGTTCGTTTTTCTCGCTGAGCACCCGGTGCACAAAATCGGGCAGATGCGGCCTTGCGGCGCGCTTTTCTTCGGGGGTCACCACAGGCTCGTCGTTCTCGATGCCATCGACCCACGCGGCAAACTGCCGCCATTGCTCCTTAATGTTTTTCGTCATGGCCTTTATCGAACCTCGTTCCTTTCAAAGCATGGATGGTCT
Organism: Gemmiger sp. An120; assembly: GCF_002160955.1. GTDB lineage: Bacteria > Bacillota > Clostridia > Oscillospirales > Ruminococcaceae > Gemmiger_A > Gemmiger_A avium. Next base: position 19,231 of record NZ_NFLN01000024.1, on the reverse strand, counting down.
TGAGGGTCAGCAGGAACAGCACGGTGTCCACGCCGGCGCCCACGGCGGCCTCGGTGATGGCCAGGTCCGGCGCCTGCAGCAGCAGCCAGATCATGCTCATCATCAGGCTGAAAGCCATGAAGATCAACAGAGTGTTCAGCAGGTTTTTGGCCAGCGAGGCGCTCACAGCGCAGACCACCAGGCCAATCAGCAACAGAATGGTAAACAGTTCCATCATCACTCCACCTCGCATTCTTCCATCACGTATTCGTCGGTCAGAACCTCCACCTTAGTGGTGCGGTGGGTGGCCACCGGCCCGGTCAGCCACAAAAAGCCCAGAATGCAGGCAAGTTTCAGGGTGACCCACACCGACCAGAACAGAATGGCCAGGCCCAGCATCACCAGCAGGCTGCCCAGGGTGTCGCACAAAGCGGAGGCATGCATCCGGTTCAGCACATAGCGGAAACGGTAAACGCCGATCAGCGAAATGCAGAAGACCACCAGGCCCAGGCAGACCAGAACGGACCCCACAATAGCACGTGCCAGCATCATTTCGCCTCGCCTCCTTCCGAATCACGCTTCTCTTTCAGATGACGCAGACGGCCCTTGGCCCGCAGGGTGACCACCCGGCAAAGCACCAGCACCGCCAGGAAGTTCAGCAGCGCGTAGATCAGGGCAATGTCCAGGATGTAGCTTTCCTGCAGCGCAAAAGACAGAATGCAGATGGCGCTGATGGTCAGGGTGCCCACCACGTTTACCGCCACCACACGGTCGGTAAACCGGCGGCCGCGCACACCGTAAACCAGGCAGCACAGGATCAGCACGCCGATCAGCACCAGCGCGCCCGCGCACAGATGGTACAGAAAAGGAAATGCTTCAATCATTTGATCAACTCCTTTTCAATCTTTTCCAGCCGCGGCAAGAACGGCCCGTCCTTGGCGCCGGCGGCGAAATTCTCATTCAGCGCGTGGACACACAGGGTGGAATCGTACATTCCCACCGTAATGGTGCCCGGGGTAATGGTGATCGAGTTTGCCAGCATGGTTTTGCAGATGTCGGTCTCCAGCTTGCAGTCAAAGAATACCAGCCGGGGTTTCAGCTCCTTCAGGCTGGGGCTCAGGATAACCCGGATCACGTCCAGGTTCGCCTTGATGATCTCCTTAAACAACAGCGCAAAATACGCCAGCAGCTTGCCGCTCAGCCGCAGCACCAGCGTCTCATACCGCACGCTCCACCCGCAGAACCGAACCGCGAACGTACTCAGCAGCAGACTGAGCACAATCCCGATCAACACCAGTTCCAGGGTGATTCGACCGTTCAGGATCAGCCACAAGGCAAACAGTCCAATCGTAAACATGCAACGATGCCTCCCGTCCTTCTCAATACTCGATTATTCGCCCGCCGGAAAATCCGTTCCGGGCAGACGAAAATTATACTAATGTTACTCTTTTGTTCACAAAAAGTCAACAAACGAAAACAGCGCCGGACGCAGAAAACTACTCGCCGGCGCTGTGAAAAATCGTCAAAATTGTCTATAACGACGTATTTGTTAACCTTCTATCGGACGGCAGCGGTCAGCCAGCCAGGCACGTTCCTCTTCGTCCAGCAGGGGAGAAAGATCCTCCAGCACGGTCTGGTGGTAGGCATTCAGCCAGGCAAGCTCCTCCCGGGTGAGCATGTCGGGCAGAATGGCCTCCCGGCCGATGGGGCAGCGGGTCAGCGGCTCAAAGCCGCAGAACTCCCCGTATTCGGTGCGCATACGGGAAACGCAGATCAGCTCGTTCTCGATCCGGATGCCCATTACGTCGGTCTCGTAGTAACCGGGCTCGTCGGTCACCACCATGCCCGGGGTGATCGCCTTGCGGTCGGCCTGGTTCAGCCGGGGCGGGGTCTCGTGCACGCCGCCCACAAAGCCTACGCCGTGGCCGGTGCCGCAGCGGTAATCCAGCCCCTCCGCCCAGAGCGGGCGGCGGGCCGCCAGGTCCAGGTTGCCGCCGGTGCTGCCCATCGGGAACACCAGCATGGCCAGATCGATGTGGCCTTTAAGCACCAGGGTGTACATCCGCTTTTCCGCGTCGGTCAGTTCGCCCAGCGCGTAGGTGCGGGTGATGTCGGTGGTGCCGTCCATATACTGGCCGCCGCAGTCCACCAGCAGGAAACCGTGATCCGCCAGCGGGCTGCAGGCGCCCGGCTCGGCGTGGTAATGCATCATGGCCGCGTTGGCGCCGCAGGCCGCGATGGCGGAGAAGCTCTCCTCCAGATACCCCTCGCCCTTGCGGCGGCACTCGATCAGGATGCTCTCCACATCGGATTCGTACAGGGTCTCGCCCGCCGCACGGCGGCGCTCCAGCTCCCGCTCGAACCGCACCATGGCCGCGCCGTCCTTTTTGTGGCTGGCACGGATGCAGGCGATCTCAGTCTCGTTCTTCACCGCTTTCAGTTCCTGCACCGGGTCGGCGCCCTCCTGCACGGTCACGGCGCTGTTGGCCTCCAGCAGCCGCCAGAAACGCCAGTTCAGGCTTTCCGGCTCCGCCCGCAGCACCAGGGGCGCCTGCACATGGGCCAGGAATTCCTCCACCTGGTCGTATTCCTGCAGTTCCACGCCGTTCTCGGCCAGATAGCCGCGCACCGTCTCATCGGCGCGGCTGCTGTCCAGGAACACCACCGCGCGGCCCCGGTCCACCCAGCACCAGGCCAGGGCAAAGGGGGTGCAGTCCAGATCATACGCGCGCAGGTTCAGCAGCCAGGACACACTGTCCAGGCGGCCCAGCAGCATCCCGTCGGCCTTTTCCTTGTCCAGCGCTTCGCGCAGCTTGGCCAGCTTTTCCGAGGCGGTCAGTCCGGCCAGTTCGCGGCCCAGCACAAAGCAGGGGGTGGCGGGCATCGGCGGACGGTCCGGCCAGCAGCGGCCGGGCAGATCGATGTCCTGCACCTGTACGCCCTGCTTTTCCAGGGCTTTCTGCAGCCGCCGCACCTGGGCGGTGGGGGTCACCGCGCCGTCCACGGCCAGCACGTCGCCCTTGCACAGCGCGCGGCACAGATATTCCTCCACGGTGGGCACGCTGGGCAGGCCCATGCGCTGCAGCTCAATGCCGCTGCCTTCCAGCTGATGCTCCGCCTGTACAAAATACCGGCCGTCCACCCACAGGGCGGCGCCGTTCATGGTCACCGCCAGGGTGCCCACACTGCCGGTGAACCCGGAAAAATACCGCCGGGCCGCCCAGTGATCGGGCAGATATTCACTGGCGTGGGGGTCGCTGGAGGGGATCAGGCACCCCGCCGCGCCCGCGGCTTCCATTTCGGCCCGAAGCCGGGCCAGACGTTCCTTCGTTTCCATAAATCACAAACACCTCCGCTTTGCAGCTACTGCCGGTATAGTAGCACATCCCGGCCCGGTAGTAAAGCGTCTGTTTCACCTCTTGACAAAAGCGATATAATAGGTATAGTTTATTCCTATTTAATATGCAAAGGTGGATGTGCCATGACCAAGATTGATATTTTTTCCGGTTTCCTCGGCGCGGGCAAGACCACGCTGATCAAAAAACTGATCGCGGAGGCCTTTGCCGGCCAGAAACTGGTACTGATTGAGAACGAATTCGGCGAGATCGGCATTGACGGCGGCTTTCTGAAGGAGGCCGGTATCCAGATCACCGAGATGAATTCCGGCTGCATCTGCTGCAGCCTGGTGGGCGACTTCCGCACCGCGCTGGAAAAGGTGGTGGAGACCTACCATCCGGACCGCATCCTGATCGAGCCCTCCGGCGTGGGCAAGCTCAGCGACGTGACCCGTGCCGTGCAGGGCGTGGCTGATCATCTGGACGTGCAGCTGAACGCCTTTGTCACGGTGGCCGACGTGAACAAGGTCAAGATGTATATGAAGAACTTCGGCGAGTTCTACAACGACCAGATCGAGCACGCGGGCGCCATTCTGCTGAGCCGTACCGGCGCTGCCGACCCGGCCAAGGTGGAAGCTGCCGCCGCCCTGCTGCGGGAGAAGAACCCGAACGCCACCATCGTGACCACCGACTGGGATCAGCTTACCGGCGCCCAGATCCTGGAGGCCATGGAGGGCCGGCCCAGCCTGACCCAGCAGCTGCTGGAGCAGGTGGAGCATGAGCATGAACACGATCATGAGGATGACCACTGCGACTGCCACGACCATGAGCATCATCATGACCACGATGAGGAGTGCGGCTGCGGCCACGACCACCATCATGAGCATCACCATGACCATGACGAGGAATGCGGCTGCGGCCATGACCACCATCATGAGCATCACCACGACCATGATGAGGAATGCAGCTGCGGTCATGACCACGACCATGAGCATGAGCACCACCACGACCATGGCGAGGAATGCAGCTGCGGCTGCCACGATCACGACCATCACCACCACCATCACGCCGACGAGGTGTTCACCAGCTGGGGCAAGGAGACCCCGGTGCGGTTCACCCAGGCCCAGCTGGAGTTTGACCTGCAGTCCCTGGACAGCGGGGAATTCGGCGCGGTGCTGCGGGCCAAGGGCATCCTGCCCGGCGAGGACGGGGTGTGGTATCACTTCGACTATGTGCCCGGCGAGTGGCAGGTGCGCACCGGCGCGGCGGACGTTACCGGCCGCCTGTGCGTGATCGGCAGCAAGCTGGATGAGGACGGCCTGACCCGGCTGTTCGGTGTATAAAAGGAGCACGGCATGAAAGAGATTCCCGTATATCTGTTTGTGGGCTTTCTGGAAAGCGGCAAAACCAGCTTTGTCCAGGAGACCCTGCAGGACCCCCAGTTTGACAGCGGCGACAAGACCCTGTTGCTGGTCTGCGAGGAGGGGGAAGAGGAGTACAAGCCGGAAGAATTTGCTTTCGGCGGCGTCTCCAAAGAGGTGCTGGAGGACAAGAGCCAGATGACCGCCGAGTATCTGGACTCTCTGGTAAAGAAAACCGCTTCCACCCGGGTGCTGGTGGAGTACAACGGCATGTGGATGATCCAGGATCTGCTGGACGCCATGCCGGAAAACTGGGTGCTGTACCAGTGCATCGCCACCGCCGACGGCAACACCTTCTCGATGTATTTTGACAATATGCGCCAGCTGATGCTGGACAAGTTTGCCTTGTCCGAACTGCTGGTGGTCAACCGGGCGGAGGCTGTGCGCAGCGACGAGGCCCGCCAGGCCATCCACAAGGCGGTGCGGCAGGCCAGCCGCAAGTGCGACATTGCCTACGAATACGCCGACGGCAGCGTGGAATACGACGAGATCGAAGATCCGCTGCCCTATGACCTGGAGGCCGACGTGGTGGAGATCGCCGACGAGGATTTCGGCATTTTCTATCTGGACTGCAACCAGAACCCCGACCGGTACGACGGCAAGACGGTGAAGTTCACCGCCCAGGTCTGCCTGAGCCCCCGGGCGGGCAAGGGCGCCTTTGTGCCCGGCCGCTTCGCCATGACCTGCTGCGTGCAGGATATCCAGTTTGTGGGGTTCCCCTGCAAATATGAAAAGTGCGACCAGCTTACCGAGCGCAGCTGGATCACCCTGACCGCCAAACTGCGGATGAAGTACCATCCGCTGTACCGGGGCGAGGGCCCGGTGCTCACCGCCGTGGAGGTAGGCCCCGCCCAGGCCCCCGCCGATGATGTGGTGACCTTCAGCTGAATGACCTGTCTTGCGGCAGGCGGCCCGGCTGTGGTATACTGATACACAAACAAAAACCGCACACGCAAAGGAGGCAGGCCGTCATCATGGGCTTTATTCGTCGGATGCTGGCCATCGCGCTGGGCCTGGGGGCCGGCGTGCTGGCCATCAAGATCCTGCAGGATTATAACAAAGACCGGTATATTGAAGGGGAGTTTGTGGAACTGTCCGGCCAGGAGGGGGAAGCGGATCACCCGCATGCCGCCGCGCAGCCGCAGCCGGCCGAGCCGGTGCACCCGGCCCAAAAGCCGGACAACGGCCCCAATGTAAACCCGGTAACGCTGGGCACGGCGGAGCGTCCGCTGGACGCCAACGGCCGGCTGGATCCCACCCGGATCGCGGATCCGGCGGACTTCGGTGACTGGGACGACCTGGGCTGCCAGGGCTGATCATAAGGAGGGCACGAGCATGCTGCAAAACTGGAATGTGGACAAGTCCAAGCTGGAAAAACAGCAGAAAGAACTGAAGGAATCGATGCAGTTCACCTATGTGGGCCACGGCACCAAGGCCACCGGCCTGTTTGCCAAGGAGTTCAAGCGCAAGCCGGGCCTGTATGCCCGCTGCACCACCTGCGGCTACTATATGCCGCTGGACGCCCGGGGGGAGGAACGCTGCATCTGCGGCAACCTCTACCGCACCGAGCGGGAATTCAAGCATGAACTGCCCGCCAATGAGATCGAGATCTTCAAGGGCGTGAAGAAATAAGAAAACCGGCCTGCATCGTGCAGGCCGGTTTTTGTGTATCTGTTTTGTGTTTAGCCCATCTTGGAATAGCCAAAGCCGTTGACCAGAGCGTCGATCTTGATACCCTGACGGCAGAACGGGCAGTCGTGGTAGTTGTAGCTGTGGTAGTCAGGCAATTCATCCTGGTTGAATACCGAAACAACCGGGATGCCGTCCACCTCGTTGGTGGAGCTGTAGATGGCGGACAGGCCCGCCACCTTGCCGCCGTAATACTGCACGCATTCCATGCTCTTGTGCAGGGTGATGCCGCTGGATACAGAGGCCATCAGGATCAGCACGTTCTTGCCCCGGATCATGGGCATGGTGTTGTCGCGGAAGATCAGCTGGCTGTTGGAGTTGTACTCCGGGGTCAGCACGTAGATGGTCTCGTGCGCGTTCAGGCTCATAAAGCCGGCGCTGGTCAGTTCCTTGGCCACGCAGGCGCCGATGACCTGGGTGTCGTCCAGGCACAGGATGGTGTCCACGATGGTGCTGCTGCGGTAATGGGTTACCAGTTCGCGCGCCACGGCTTCCGCCTCTTTCAGGCGGGTCTTCAGGGTGGTAATGTCAATGTAGTAGTTGGTGTGGCTGTGGTTGGTCACAAAATGGCCGTGGGCGTACTTCAGTTCCAGATTGCTCTTGCGGGTGCGGATACGATGAAATTCCATGGTTACCTCCTGCTGGCAAAGGCGCTTCGCAGCAGCCTGCGAAACGCTTTTTTTTATTATACCGCCCCGCCCGCCGCAAGAACAAGGTGCGGCCTTGACAAAAAAATATTGAAAAATTCGTGAGAATCGTGTACAACAATACTAGGGCAGTTTGGCCCATATGATCCCAAAGGAGGGCATACCTATGATCACGGCAGTGTATCCCGGCAGCTTTGATCCGGTTACGCTGGGACACATGGACATTATCACGCGGGCGTCCCGCGTGGTGGACAAGCTGGTCATCGGCATCCTGATCAACAAAAAGAAAACCCCGCTCTTTACCACCGAAGAACGGCTGGACATGCTGCGCCATTCGGTGGCACAGTTCTCCAATGTGACGGTGGAGACCTTTGACGGCATGACGGTGGAATTTGCCAAGCGCAACGGCGCCTCGGTGATTATCCGCGGCCTGCGGGCGGTTACCGATTTTGAGAGCGAGATGCAGATTGCCCAGATCAACCACGAGATTGAACCCACGGTGGACACCATGTTTTTCACCACCAGCCTGCAGTACGCCTACCTGTCTTCCACCATGGCCAAGGAGGTAGCCAGCTACGGCAGCGAAGTATCCCATTTTGTGAACCCCTATGTGGCGGAGTGCCTGCGCAAAAAGTTTGCGCAGCTGGGCTGATCAACCGGTATCCCCGGACGGCGGCAAGCCTCCGGGGCCTTTTTCTGCGCTTTTCGCGAAATTTGCACGGGCTCTTGCGGGAATCCCCGTGCGAAAAGGAGCGAGCAAGCACAGCCCGGGCACGCCCCACAAAACAATACAGGAGGATGTTAAATCTATGAAATCCATCACGAAACAAAAGGCCGTTCTGGCCGCAGCGATGATCCTGGCAGCGGTGCTGTCCTTTGCGGTGCTGGCGGGGGCGCTCTCTGCGCCTTCCCTGCATGCGGGCACCATCAACGCACTGGAAGAAAAACGGGATACGGTCATGGGGCTGGCGGCGGCCTCCGCCGCGGCCTCGGCGGGCATTACCCTGATTCCCGGCGACGTGGCCACCCCCATTGCGGACAAGCTGGCGGACCTCAGTTCCGCCTTTCTTGTGGTGCTGTGCGCCATTTACCTGGAAAAGTATCTGGTCACCATGACCTTTTACGTGGCATTCCGGTATCTGGTGCCGGCGGTCTGCCTGCTGCTTGTGGTCAACCTGTTCTGGCAGCGGGACTGGCTGCAGCGGCTGATGGTCAAGCTGGTGGCCTTTACGGTGGTGATCTGCGCGGTGGTGCCCGCCAGTATGGGCCTGTCCGGCATGATCGAGCGCACCTACAGCGATTCGATCGAACAGACCATCGCCAGCACCGAGCAGGCGGTGGAAAGCATGGAAAACGCCGCCGGTGACGAGGAAGAATCGGGCGGTCTGGGCGGTCTGCTGGATCAGGTGGTGAGCGGCGTGACCCAGGCGGCCGAACAGGTCACCGAGCAGGTCAAGACCCTGCTGAGCCGCTTTCTGGAGGCGCTGGCGGTGATGATCGTCACCTCCTGCGTGATCCCGGCGGTGGTGCTGCTGAGCTTTGTCTGGTTGGCCAACACCATTCTGGGTATGAATGTGACCCTGCCCAAGTCGATGCCCCACATCGTTCCTCACAGAAGCAAGGTATAAGCAAAAGCGCCCTCCCGGCCGGGAGGGCGCTTTTCGGTTTGTCAGATGTAATCGATGGGCAGGGTGGCCATGCCGTTCAGGGACAGATCCGCCACATGCCCGGCGGTGAATTCGTAGTAGCCCTGGCTGGCGATCATGGCGGCGTTGTCGCCGCAGAGGGCCGGGTCGGGCAGGTATACCCGGATGCCCAGTTTGGCCGCGCCCTGTTCCACCAGCCTGCGTAGCAGGCCGTTGGCCGCCACGCCGCCCGCCAGGCAGAGGATTTTGGCCCCGGTATCCTTGGCGGCGGCCAGCAGTTTATTGGCCAGAATCTCGTCGATCCGCCACTCAAAGCTGGCGGCCATATCGGCCGCGTTCAGTTCCTCGCCCTTCATCTGGGCCTGGTTCACCGCGTTGAGCACCGCGGTTTTCAGTCCGGAAAAACTCACATTGTAGGGCCCTTCCACATGGGGCACCGGCAGGGAATAGGCGTGGGGATTGCCCTCTTTGGCCGCCTTGCTGATGGCGGGCCCGCCGGGATAGCCCAGCCCCAGGGTGCGGGCCACCTTGTCAAAGGCTTCGCCCGCCGCGTCGTCCACCGTGCGGCCCAGCACCCGGAACCGGGTGTAATCGTCCACCTGCACAATATGGCTGTGCCCGCCGCTGACCACCAGGCAGAGGAACGGCGGTTTCAGTTCCGGATGGGTCAGGTACAAAGCGGCAATGTGCCCCCGCAGGTGATGCACCCCCACCAGCGGCTTGCCGCTGGAAAGGCTCAACCCTTTGGCAAAGTTCAGCCCCACCAGCACCGCCCCGATCAGGCCGGGGGCAAAGGTGGCCGCCACCGCGTCCAGATCCTCCGCCCGCACCCCGGCGTCCGCCAGGGCTTTCTGCGCCACGGCGCTCACGCTTTCAATGTGCCGCCGGCTGGCGATTTCCGGCACCACGCCGCCGTACAGGGCCTGTTCCTCCACGCTGGTGGCGATCACGTTGCTTACGATCCGCCGCCCGTCCTCCACCACCGCGGCGGCGGTTTCGTCGCAGCTGCTTTCGATCCCTAAAATCAGCATTTTGTCAAATCCTCGCAAAACAATACGAATTGTAGTTAATCCGCGGTTAATCCAAATTTAGCGCCATGACTACGGCGTCCTCGGCAGGGTTCCGGTAAAAGCCCCGGCGCACCCCCGCGGCGGCAAAGCCTACGCTTTCATACAAGGCCCGGGCCGCGGCATTGCCCGCCCGCACCTCCAGAAAGCAGCTCTGGGCGCCCTCGGCCCGCAGCGCCGCCAGCGCCCCGGTCAGCAGCGCCCGGCCCGCACCCTGCCGCCGGGCGGCTGGGTCTACGGTCAGGGCGTTCAGGCTGGCTTCTCCCGCCGCCAGCTGAAACACCGCCAGCCCCGCTGTCTGCCCGTCCCGGCAGGCCACGAACAGCCGGCCGAAATCGCTGGCCAGTTCTTCCGCCAGCTGGGGCTCGGTCCAGGGGTCGGGAGCGGTGGCCTCAATGGCCGCGCAGCGGGGCAGGTCGCCGGGCTCCATCGCCCGGATCGTCCAGCCCGCCATCTCAGTGGGCCTCCCGCCAGGTGAAGCCCTCGCCCACGTCGGCGGTCAGCGGCACGGTAAAGTTGGCCGCGCCCTGCATCTCCTCTTTCAGGATGCGGGCCACCTGCTCCTTTTCTTCGGGCGGGGTCTCCACGATCAGTTCGTCGTGCACCTGCAGAATCAGCCGGGCCGCCAGTTTTTCCTCCCGCAGCCGCTGCCACACCCGCACCATGGCCAGCTTGATCACGTCTGCCGCGGTGCCCTGGATGGGGGTGTTCATGGCGATCCGTTCGCCCAGCGCCCGCACATTCCGGTTGTTGCTGGCCAGCTCCGGCAAGGCACGCCGCCGCCCGTACAGGGTGGCCACATAGCCATGCTCTTGCCCGAAGGCAATCGTGTCGTCCATATACCGCTTCACGCCCGGGAAGGTGGCCAGATAGTTCTTGATGAACTGGTCGGCCTCCTTGACGCTGACCCCGATGTCCTGGCTCAGGCTGTAGGCTCCGATGCCGTACACAATGCCGAAGTTCACCGCCTTGGCGCTGGAGCGCAGCTGCGGGGTGACCATCTCCGGGGGCAGGTTGTAGATCTTGGCGGCGGTGCTGCGGTGGATGTCCTCCCCGTTGGCAAAGGCCTGCCGCATGGTCTCATCGCCGGAGATATGGGCCAGGATGCGCAGTTCGATCTGGCTGTAGTCCGCGTCGGCCAGCAGCCAGCCGGGCTTCGCGGTGAAGAACTCCCGCAGGCGGCTGCCCAGCTGGGTGCGCACCGGGATGTTCTGCAGATTCGGCTCGGTGGAGCTGATGCGGCCGGTGCGGGTCTCGGTCTGGATAAAGGTGCTGTGCACCCGGCCGTCCGGCCCCAGCTGCCGCAGCAGCCCCTCCACATAGGTGCTGTTCAGTTTCTGGTATACCCGGTACTGCAGGATATCCTCGATCACCGGATGATAGCCCCGCAGGCTTTCCAGGGTTTCCGCGTCGGTGGAGTAGCCGCTCTTGGTCTTTTTGCGGGGCGGCAGGCCCAGCTTGTCAAACAGCGCCTGGCCCAGCTGCTTGGGGCTGTTCAGGTTGAATTCGTACCCCACCGCCTCCCAGATGCGGGCAAGGCAGGCGTCCAGTTCGGTTTTCAGGGTCTGGCCAAAGGCTTCCAGACCCGCCCCGTCCAGCTGCATGCCGTACCGCTCCATGTCCGCCAGCACCCGGGCCAGCGGCAGCTCGATGGTGCGCAGCAGCTCGTCCATGCCATCGGCGGTCACCTTGGCCTGCAGAGCTTCGCACAGGCCCGCCAGCACCCCCGCGTCGGGGCAGTCCTCGCACACAAAGGCGGGCTGCACCCCGTATTCAGCGGCCAGATGACCCACCGAGTATTCGCTGGCGGAGGGGTTCAGCAGATAGGCGGCCAGCTTGCCGTCAAAGGTGATGGCCTTGCCCTCGCCGCCCGCGTCCAGCGCGATGTGGTAAAGGGGCTTTGCGTCAAATACCCGCAGTTCCGCTTCGCCGTCCAGCAGGGCGGGCAGCCGGTCTTCTTCCACCGAGTAAGGCGCGCCGTCGGCCACGGCGTACCAGCCCTGTTCGCCCCGGGCCAGATATACCGGGCCGGTCAGAGATTCGGGCAGGGGAGAAAGGCAGGCCGCCGGAACTTCCGCCGCCGCGGCCGGGGCAGCCGCGCCCGGCTCGGGCAGGCCCAGGCGGCCGATCATGCTGTGCATCTCCAGATCGGCCAGCATGGCGGCGGCCGCCGCCGGGTCACCGGGCTGGCGCTTGTAGGTGCCCTCGCCGGTCTCGATGGGGGCGGCGCAGTCGATGGTGGCCAGGGTGCGGCTGAGCAGGGCCTCTTCCCGGTGTGCCAGCAGCTTGGTGCGCACGCCGGGCTTGATGGCCGCATCGTCGATGTGCTCGTACACCCCGTCCAGGGTGCCGAACTTCTGAATCAGGGCCAGGGCGGTCTTTTCACCGATACCCGCCACGCCCGGGATATTGTCGCTGGTGTCGCCCATCAGGCTCTTGACCTGGATCAGCTGTTTGGGCTCCACGCCGTATTTCTCCCGCACCGCGGCCAGGTCCATGACCACCGTTTCACTGCGGCCCATGCGGGTGGCGGTCAGCAGCACGGTGGCGGTCTCGCTCACCAGCTGCAGGCTGTCCCGGTCGCCGGTGGCCAGCAGGCAGTCGTCCTGCCGCGCGCCCCAGGCGGCGGACAGGGTGCCCAGAATATCGTCCGCCTCGTAGCCCTCCCGGCTCACCATCGGGTAACCCAGATATCCCAGCAGTTCTTTCAGCACCGGCATCTGATCCGCCAGCTCCTGGGGCATGCCCTTGCGGGTGGCCTTGTAGCCGTCGTACATCTTGTGCCGGAAGGTGGGGGCTTTCAGGTCCCAGGCAATGGCCACCTCGTCCGGATCGTGGGCGTTCATCAGCCCCTGCAGGGTGTTCAGAAAACCGTAGATGGCGTTGGTGGGGCGTCCGTCCTTGGTGGTCAGCAGCTTGATGCCGTAAAAGGCCCGGTTGACCAGGCTGTTGCCGTCCAGAACCAGTAATTTCATAGGCAGTATATCCTCTCTGCGGGGCCGCGGCCCCGAAATTTCATACTCTTTCAGTATACCACAAAAGGCGTGTTTGTGGTACAATAACCAGTAACCGCGGTTTTTGCGCCGCGTATCCTAGAGAAAAGCAGGTTTTGCATGAAGATAGCATCCATCCCTCTTGCCCCCGGCGCGGCGCTGGCCCCCATGGCCGGCTTTACCGACGCCGCCTGCCGGGACATGGCTGTCCGCCACGGGGCGGCCTATACCGTCAGCGAGATGGTCAGCGCCAAGGCGCTTACCTTCGGCGATAAAAAAAGCGCCCAGCTGATCCGCTGCAAGCCCAACGGCGCCCCCTATGGGGTGCAGCTGTTCGGGGCTGAACCGGAAACCATGGGCCAGGCTGCCCGGCTGATTCAGCACTACGACTACGATTTTATCGACATCAATATGGGTTGTCCGGCCCCCAAGATCACCTCTTCCGGCGCGGGCAGCCGTCTGCTGCTGGACCCGGCCCTCTGCGGGCGGATCGTGGCGGCGGTGGTGGAGGCCTCGGACGGCCGCCCTGTCACCGTCAAGATGCGCGCCGGCTGGGACGGCGACCATATCACCGCCGTGGAGACCGCCAAAGCCTGTGAAGCGGCGGGCGCGGCTCTGATCGCGGTGCACGGCCGCACCCGGGAGCAGATGTACATCCCCGGCACGGTGGACTGGTCGGTGATCGCCGCGGTCAAGGCGGCGGTGTCGGTGCCGGTGCTGGGCAACGGGGATATCACCACCGCCGACGAAGCCCGCGCCATGATGGAGGCCACCGGCTGCGACGGGGTCATGGTAGGTCGGGGCGCGCTGGGCAACCCCTGGCTGTTCGGCGAGATTGCCGCCATGCTGAAAGGGGAGCCCGCCCCGCCGCCGCCCACCCTGCGCCAGCGGATGGAAGAACTCCGCCGCCAGGTGTACGAGATGTGCGAGAACAAGGGCGAGTGGGTGGCCATGCCCCAGGCCCGCAGCCAGGCTATCCACTATATGAAAGGCCTGCGCGGGGCCGCCGCCCTGCGGGCGGAGTGCAGCCGGCTGGAGCATTTTCCCGACATCGACCGCCTGATCGAAAAGATCTGGCAGGAGAACAGCTGATGCCTTATTCCAGGGCGGTCAGTTCGTCCAGCGTCAGGGCGTAGCAGGGCAGCATGTGGGCCATAAAATAGTCCGCTGCCGGGCAGGCCATCGCCTCCAGCGCCGCCTGCTGCTGGGCCAGCGCGGCCCGGAACTCCCCGTTGCCGGCCCGCACCTCTTCACCGCATTTGATCAGGGCGCTCAGCCGGTCGGCGGCTTTCAGCAGCGTTTTTTCCTCCGCTGTCAGGCAGTCCCCGGTCAGAAAGCCTGCCAGCGTGTCCTGCAACGGCGGGGCCGCCAGTATCGCCATCTGGCAGGCGCTCTGCCGCTCCAGCGCCTTGTAGGCGGTCTTGAGGGCTTCATTCTTGTATTTTACCGGGGTAGGCATGTCGCCGGTCAGAATCTCCGGCGCGTCGTGGTACAGGGCCGCGGCGGCCAGCGTTTCGGGCCGCACCCCGGCCTGGCCCAGCATATCCCGGGCAATCAGCCCCAAGGTGTGGGCCAGCAGCGCGGTGTCGGCGGTGTGTTCGCTCAGGGTCTCGGTGCGGGTGCTGTGCATCAGCGCCCACCGGGTGATGTGCTTCATCCGGGCCAGCAGCGCGTTGAGAGAATAGTGTTCCATTTTGCAAGGTTCCTCCCGGTTGACTCGTATTACAGGTGGACGGCTTGCGTCCGCCCGGGTCTTCCGTTCCAGTATACCATACCGGCGGCCCGTTGGCAGGCCGGAACCCAAAATTTGTTGTGAGGAGGCAGATCCCATGCAGCCTGTGCGGCAGCTTACACCCCGCCCGAACCTGTACTGGATGACCTTTGGCTTCTGCGCATTGGGAGCCGCGTGCATCTTTTTGCCCTTTTTGGTGGTGGACAAGGGCTTTTTCCTCTATTGCGGCGACTTCAACAGCCAGTACATCTCCTTTACCCAGTACGCCAACGCCTTTGTAAAAGAGGGCGGCAGCTGGAGCTGGGCCACCGATATGGGCAGCGGCTTTGTGAACAGCTACTCCTACTATCTGCTGGGCTCGCCGTTTTTCTGGCTCAGCTGCATCCTGCCCGCTTCCTGGCAGCCCTACCTGATGGTGCCGATGCTCTGCCTGAAATACGCGGTGGCCGGCGGCGGCGCCTATTTATGGGTGCGCCGGTACGCCAGGCGGCAGAATCTGGCGGTCATCGCCGGATGCCTGTACGCCTTTTCCGGCTTTACCATCTACAACACCTTTTTCTTCACCTTTGTGGACGGCATCGCCCTGTTCCCGTACCTGCTCTGGGCGCTGGACGAGGCGGTGTACGAGGACCGGCGGGGGCTGTTCGCCTTTGTGGTGGCGGTCAATTTCCTGAACAACTACTTCTTCTTTGCCGGGCAGATCGTGTTCCTGGTGTTGTATTTTGTCTGCAAATGTACCACCCGCTCCTGGCATATCACCCCGCGGCTGTTCGGGCGGCTGGCCTTTGAAAGCCTGCTGGGCAGCGCCATGGGCTGTGTGCTGGCCTGGCCCGCGCTGCTGAGCCTGTCCCAGAACCCCCGCACCGTGAACTTCTCCAGCGGATACGGCTTTCTGTTATACGGCAAGGTGCAGCAGTACTTTGCCATCTTCTACAACCTGTTCTTCCCGCCGGACCCGCCCTATCTTCCCAACATGTTCACCGACTGCACCATCAAGCACACCAGCATGACCGCCTATCTGCCGCTGATCGGCTTTTCGGCGGCGCTGGCCTGGCTGCGCACCCGGCAGGGGCATGCTTTCCGCCGGCTGCTGTTTATCTGCGGGCTCTGCGCCATGGTGCCGGTGCTCAATTCGGCCTTTTATGCCCTGAACTCCAGCTACTACGCCCGCTGGTGGTATATGCCGGTGCTGATTCTGTGCGGCGCCAGCATGCTGGCTTTGGAGGACGAAGGGGTGGACATCCCCCGCAAAGGTATCCTGCCCAGCCTGATCATCCTGCTCAGCACCGTGGCGCTGGCGGTGGTGCCGGTGGAAGGGGACGAGGGCGAATGGACCTTCGGCGTGCTGCAGCAGCCCAGTCAGTACTGGCTGATGCTGGGCCTGGGCGTGGCAGGCCTGCTGATCTTCTGGATGGTGCTGGTCTGGTACGAGCGCGGGCCCCGCATGCCCCGGGCGCTGCTGGCGGCGGTGCTGGCTTTCTCCTGCCTGTACAGCGTGTTCCACTTTGCCATCGGCAAGTTCCCCCAGTGGGAGCGGGACGGCGGCTACCGGCAGGAATGCTATGTGGAGGGCTTCCAGCTGGCCGAGGCGCTGCCGGAGGGCTTCTACCGCACCGACACCTATGAGACTTTTGATAACCTGAGCATGTGGACCGGTATCTCCAACCTGCAGTTCTTCAGCACCACGGTGGAGCCCAGCATCATGGAGTTCTATCCGCAGCTGGGGGTCAAGCGGGACGTGAGCAGCAAGCCGGAGGTGGAGAATTACGCCCTGCGCGGCCTGCTGAGCGTGCGGTTCACCCTGATGCCGCTGGATGAACAGGCCAACTTCCTGGATGTGGTGGAGGAGCAGGGCTGGACCTTCTGGGGCGAGATCGGCAGCTACGCGGTCTACGAGAACGAGAACTGGGTGCCGATGGGCTTCACCTACGACAGCTACATCACCCAGGAGCAGCTGGACGCCATCCCGGAGGACAAGCGCTCCAACGTCCTGATGCGGGCGCTGGTGCTGGACGAAGAACAGATCGAGCAGTACGGCAGCTGGCTGACCCAGCTGGAAAGCACCGATCTGGTGGACCGGGACTACGACGCTTATGCGGAGGACGCCGCCGCCCGCCGGGCCAGCGCGGCGGACAGCTTTGTGGCGGACAACTACGGATTCACCGCCACCATCACCCTGGACAGCGACAACCTGGTGTTCTTCAGCGTGCCCTACACCGAGGGCTGGACCGCCACCGTGAACGGCGAGACCGTGCCGGTGGAAAAGGTAAGCGGCGGCATGATCGCCGTGCCCGCCGGAGCGGGGGAGAACACCATCCGGCTGGACTACCACACCCCGGGCCTGGCCCAGAGCGCCGCGGTGGCCGGCACGGCGGTGCTGATCTGGCTGGGCTGGATGGCCTGGCTGGTATACCGCCGCCGCAAACCGGCCCCCGTATCCGCACCGGCGCCGGTTTCCAACGAACCCGCCGATTCTGAGAACGAATCGTTTTCTGTTGAACTACCGAAAGGAAACACCGACCTATGAACGAGCATACCCAACAGATCGCCGCCGAGCTGGGGCTGGAGCCCCGCTGGGTGGACGCCGCCATTGAACTGATCGACGCGGGCAACACCATCCCGTTTATCGCCCGTTACCGCAAGGAGGCCACCCATTCCATGGATGACCAGGCCCTGCGCCAGCTGGCCGACCGGCTGGAGTACCTGCGCGGCCTGGACAAGCGCCGCAGCGAGGTGCGCGCCTCCATCGAAACCCAGGGCGCTTTGACGGCGGAACTGGACGCGGCGCTGGCCAAAGCGGCCACCCTGGCCGAACTGGAGGACCTGTACCGGCCCTACAAGCCCAAGCGCAAGACCCGCGCCAGCGTGGCCAAGGCCCGGGGGCTGCAGCCCCTGGCGGACGCGCTGCTGGCCCAGGACCCGCGCCTGGACGTGGAAAAAGAGGCCGCCGGCTATTGCAACGAAGAGGTGCCCGACGCGGCAGCCGCCCTGGCCGGCGCCCGGGACATTCTGGCCGAGCAGATCAGCGACGACGCCCATCTGCGGGCGGAGCTGCGCCGGTTCTACAATGCCTTCGGGCAGGTGAACAGCCATGCTGCCGACCCGGACAAGGACAGCGTCTATGCCCAGTATTATGATTTTTCCGAGCCGGTAAGCCGCATCGCGGGCCACCGGGTGCTGGCCCTGGACCGGGGCGAGCGGGAGGGCTTCCTCAAGGTGGAGGTGGCCGTGGACCCGGACCGCACCGCCGATCTTGTCTGCCGGATGTTTGTGAAAAAGTCCGGCGGGGCCAGCGCCGCCCAGATGGACGCCGCCGCCCGGGATGCCTACACCCGCCTGATCCATCCCAGCATGGAGCGGGAGGTGCGCGCCGCCCTGACCGACAAGGCCGCTGAGGGGGCCATTCAGGTGTTTGGCGAGAACCTGCGCCAGCTGCTGCTGCAGCCGCCCATCCGGGGCAAGGTGGCCATGGGCCTGGACCCGGGCTACCGCATGGGCTGCAAGGTGGCGGTGGTGGACCCCACCGGCAAGGTGCTGGACACCGCCGTGGTCTACCCGGTGCCGGAGTTCAAGCGGGTGGAGCAGGCCAAAACCATCATCAAGCAGCTGATCCGCCGCCATGGGGTGGAGATCATCGCCATCGGCAACGGCACCGCCGGCAAGGAGACCGAACTCTTTGCCGCCGACGTGATCCGGGAACTGGGCGGCGGCGTGCAGTACATGGTGGTCAGCGAGGCGGGGGCCAGTGTTTACTCCGCCAGCAAGCTGGCCGCGGAGGAGTTCCCCCAGTATGACGTGAACCTGCGCAGCGCGGTCTCCATCGCCCGCCGCCTGCAGGACCCGCTGGCGGAACTGGTCAAGATCGATCCCAAGGCCGTGGGCGTGGGCCAGTACCAGCACGATATGCCCGCCAAGCGGCTGAACGAAACCCTGGACGGGGTGGTGGAGGACTGCGTCAACACGGTGGGCGTGGACCTGAACACCGCCAGCGCCCCGCTGCTGGCCCGGGTGGCGGGCATTACCGCCACCACCGCAAAGAACATCGTGGCCCGCCGGGAGGAAGAGGGCGCCTTTACCTCCCGGGCGCAGCTGAAAAAGGTCAAGGGGCTGGGCCCCAAGGCCTTTGAACAGTGCGCGGGCTTTCTGCGGCTGCCCGGCGCGGCCGATCCGCTGGACGCCACCGCCGTGCATCCGGAAAGCTACGCCGCCGCCTCGGCCGTGCTGAAAAAGTGCGGCTTCTCCCTGGCGGATGTGGGCACCCCGGCCATTGCCTCCCTGCCCAAAACGGTGGAGGCGGTGGGCTACAAGGCCCTCTGCGAGGAAACCGGCGTGGGCGAACCCACCCTGCGGGACATCGTGTCCGAGCTGGTGCGGCCCGGCCGGGATATGCGGGACGAGCTGCCACCGCCGCTGCTGCGCAGCGATGTGATGGGCATGGAGGACCTGAAACCCGGCATGGAACTGCTGGGCACCGTGCGCAACGTGATCGATTTTGGTGCCTTTGTGGACATCGGGGTGCATCAGGACGGCCTGGTGCACGTAAGCCAGCTCAGCGAAAAGTTCATCAAGCATCCCAGCCAGGCGGTGCACGTGGGCGACGTGGTCCGGGTGCGGGTGCTGGACGTGGATCTGAAGAAAAAGCGGATTGCCCTGACCATGAAGCAGGTCAAGCAGCCCCAGTAACAGACAGAACAAAAACCGCGGCGGCGGGCCTGATGGCCC
>NZ_NFLN01000023.1 GCF_002160955.1 Gemmiger sp. An120 | reverse complement strand
CAACGGCATTTTCACGGCAACGCCGACAGAGCGTATAACACACTACACTTTGCTTCGCAAAGTCGTGTGCCAAATGGGGGCGTTGCCCCCTTTGGAAACCCCCACAAGAAAAGGCGGTATGCTCCCCCTCCACGGGGCGCATACCGCCTTTTCTTGTTATCCAGCCCTCCGGCTGTATCGGTTAAGCAAAAGTCAGCGTGGGATTGATGTGGTATCTTTATCTAAGTGAAACCCCGGTCTCCCATTTGCTCACCGCCGGGGCGCTCACCCCCACACAGGCGGCCAGCTGTTCCTGGGTCAGGCCTTTTTCCCGGCGCAGCCGGGCCACCACGTCGCCAAACCGTTTTGTTGTTTCCATAATCGTGCCCTCGCTTTCCTGGGATGGACGCGCGCTTCCTCTGTCTGTATTGTACCCCCACGGAGCGTCACCCCGCAAGCGAGGCAAAGTTAAGCGGCAGGCAGTTTTTTCTGCCTGCCGTTCAAGTTTATGCAGGAATGGAGCCCTCAGCCGTATCGCTTGACAAAAAGGGCTTATACGGATACTATCTCTAATAGATATATCTAAAGGAGAGCGACCCATGGATATTTTATCGATTGCGATTCTGATTTTTGTTGTGATGGAATCGGCCAATGTGGCCATCCTGTACTTCTGGCCCGGCAGCCGTCTGGGTAATGGGGTAGGGGTGTTCAACGCCTTCCACAACAGCGAAAACGAAGAACAGAAGCTGTTTGCTTCTTACCTGGTCAACTGGGTGGCGGGGGTGAAGCTGATCTTTATCTTCCTGCTGGCGGTGATTCTGATTATCGGTACAGAGCCGCTGCGCCTGTGGGCGGTGGTGGCCATGATCCTGTCCATCGCCACCTATTTCTGGCGCCTGCATCCCACCATCAAAAAGCTGGATGCCATGGGTTGCATTACGCCCAAGGGATATTCCAAGGCGCTTGGCTGGATGATAACCGGCTTTATGGCGATGTTCACGCTGGCACTGGCCGCGCATATTCTGATGAAGGTGATGTGAGTATGAAACAATCCATTCGCAAAAACTGCTGATTGCTGCCGGCATTGTTCTGCTGTTGGTAGCTGTGTGTACCGGCGCGTTTTTCTGGTATGTGTCCGATTACTACCGGGCAGAAGATACAGCGCTGGCGGTACTGGTACAGGGAACCGGTATTACCGTGCAGGACAATCTGACCGTCCTGTCCCCATCCTATCCCACCGATACGGCCATTATCTTTTATCCCGGAGCCAAGGTGGAGGCGGAGGCCTATCTGCCCTTGCTGGATCAGATCCGCCAGACCGGGGTGACCTGTCTCCTGGTACATATGCCGTTCCACATGGCCATTTTTGATGCCAACGCGGCCGAAGAGGTCATTGACCAGTTCCCGGAGATCGAACACTGGTATATGGCCGGGCACTCCATGGGCGGCGCTATGGCTTCCCAGTTTGCGTCGCAGCACCCGGACGAAATCGAGGGCCTGATCCTGCTGGGTGCCTATATCTATGGGGACTATCCGGACGAAAAGACCCTGACCGTCTACGGCTCGCTGAACCAGAGTGTGGAAGACCACATCGACTACACCGAAAACATCGTGGAGATCGAGGGCGGCAACCATGCCCAGTTCGGCAACTATGGCCCGCAAAAAGGCGATCTCCCGGCAACCATTTCGGCGGAAGAACAGCAGGCACAAACGGTGGCGGCCATTGAACAATTCATGGCCGGATAAGCGTTTCCAAACCGATCCAAACAAAAAAGCGCGTTGCAGGATAAACCTGCAACGCGTTTTTTAATGCAATTTACCGCAGCACAAAGAACTGCTCGTACCAGAGGATGAAGCTGTAGATGCTCCAGATCTGGGTCATGGCGCCGGGCTTGGCGGTGCCGTTTTTGTGGCTGTCCAGCAGCCGGATGCAGGCCTCGGGCACAAAGAACTTGGCGCAAACCTCGCCCTCGAACTTCTCCCGCACCATGTTGTAGTACTTGTCCTGGCGCAGCCAGTCGTTCAGCGGCACCGGGAAGCCCAGCTTCTTGCGCTTGGCTACGCTCTCGGGCAGCTGGGCCATGGCGGCGCGGCGCAGGGCGATCTTGGTCTGTTCCTTGCCGCTGCGCAGCCGGGCGGGCAGGGCGGTGGCCACCTTCAGAACCTCCCGGTCCAGGAACGGCACCCGCAGCTCCAGGCTGTTGGCCATGCTCATCCGGTCGGCCTTGAGCAGGATGTCGTAGAGCATCCAGGTGTGGATGTCCACCCACTGCAGCTGGGTGGGCTCATCCAGCCCTTTCACCTGATCAAAATAGGGCTTGAACCATTCCTCCGGCTTTTTGCTGTGGTAGTCCTTTTTCAGATACTGATCCCGCTCAGCCGGGGTGGAGAACACATAGTTGGCCCGCATGAACCGCTGCCAGGGCTCCATGGCGCCCCGCATTACAAAGTTCTTGCCCTTGAAAGCGGGCAGGCGCTTGGCCAACGCGGCAGCCGCCTTGCGCAGCGGAGCAGGGGTCTTGCTGTATCCGGCAAAGTGCCAGGCGGCACAGTACATGGGGTACCCGCCGAACAGCTCATCCGCGCCCTCGCCGCTCAGCACTACCTTCACATACTTGGCCGCGTTCTTGGTCAGGAAGTAAAGCGGTACCTCGCTGGGGTTGGGCATCGGCTCGTCCAGATACCACTGGATGGTCTGGTTGGCCTCAAAGAATTCGTCGGCATTCACCTTGTTGGCGATGCTGGGCACCCCGATCTCCTTGCTGAACGCCTGGGCGTAGGGCAGCTCGGAGTACTTCTCCTCCTCGTACCCCACGCTGAACGACTTCACATGGGGGGTACCCTTGGCCACCTCGTTCACCACAAAGCTGGAGTCCACGCCGCTGGACAGGAAACAGCCCACCTCCACGTCGGCGATCTGATGGGCGGCCACGCTCTCGCTGAACACCTCGGTGATCTTCTTCTGCCATTCCTCGTCGGTCAGGCTCTCGTCCGCCTGGAAGCGGATATCAAAGTACCGGTGGGTTTTCAGCTTGCCGTCCTTCCAGCGCAGCCAGTGGGCGCCGGGCAGTTTGTACACACCCCGGAACATGGTCTCCTCGCCCGGGATGTACTCAATGGACAGGTACTCCGGCAGGCGCTCCTCATTCAGCTCCTTAACAAAGCCCGGATGGGGCAGGAAACTCTTGATCTCGCTGCCGAACAGGAAATGCCCGCCCTGGTTGTAGTAGTAATAGGGCTTGATGCCAAAGATGTCCCGGGCGCCGAACAACGTCTCGTTCTTCTTGTCCCAGAGCATAAAGGCAAACATGCCCCGCAGCTTGGCGGGCATATCCTCGCCCCACTGCTCGTAGCCGTGCAGCAGCACCTCGGTGTCCGACCGGGTGGAAAAGGTGTGGCCCGCCGCTTCCAGTTCGGCGCGCAGGGCCTGGAAGTTGTAGATCTCCCCGTTGAACACCACCACCAGGCTGCCGTCCTCATTGAACATGGGCTGGGTGCCGCCCTCCAGGTCGATGATGGACAGCCGCCGGTGCCCCAGGGCCACCCGCTCGTCCACATAGAAACCCTCGCCGTCCGGCCCCCGGTGGGCAATCAGGTCGCCCATCGCCTTGATGGTGGCCCGGGCTTCGGCCTGTTCCAGTTTTGCCGCGGCAAAACCTACAAATCCGCACATATGCGTTTCCCTCCGCTCTCAGTCTTTCAGGCTCTTGTTGCCGAAATACCGCTTGTACTTGCGGTAGTTGTTCAGCTGGTTCTTGATGTACCAGATGCCCCGCTTCAGGCTGAAATCCTCCTTGCAGAACAGCTGGTGGCTGGCCTTGCCCGCCCGGATCAGCGCTTCGGCCTGGGCCAGCAGATCCTTGTCCTTCAGATACCGGCGCAGGATGCCCGCCGGGGCGATCATCCACAGGCTCTGGGTATCGGCAATGGTCAGTTCGGCGGGCTTGTGCAGCACCACGTCGTCCACCAGCCATTTGGCCAGGTTGTAGCCGCTGGCGGTCACAAAGAAGCTGCTGCGTCCCTGCCGGGGATTCATCTCAAACATCTTGTACTGGCCGTCCCGCACGTCGTACTTCATGTCGAAGTTGGAGAAGCCTTCCCAGCCCACGTCCTCCAGGAACGCCTTCATCCGGCCCATCAGTTCCTCGTCCTTCACCGAAAGGATGGCCGCGTAGTTGCCGATGCCCTCGGGGGTCTGTTCTTCCAGCAGCGGACGTCCCAGCGCCATCAGCCGCACCTTGTGATCCAGGCCGGAGTAGCAGTTCAGCACCCGCATCTGGCAGTCCTCGCCGGGAATGTACTCCTGCAGCACCAGGCTGTCCTGGTAGCTGGAGGAATAGATGGCCGCCACGATCTCCTCAAATTCCTGCCGGTTGTTGGCGATGAACACCTTTTTCTTGTGGGGGAACTTGCAGTTCCAGTAGGCCACACTGTTGGAGGCCTTTACAATGCAGGGGAAATCAAAGGGCAGCTGCACCGTGCGCCAGTTTTCGGCGGTGCAGCCAAAGGTGCGGGGGAAGGCGATGCCGTGTGCCTCGCAGGCCTTGTAGAAGTTTTCCTTCATGTCCAGCTGTTCCCACAGCTCGGGGGTGGGGCAGGCGAAATGATACAGCCCCTCCAGCGCGGCCCGGTTGCGGGCCATCAGGCCGGTGTAGTTGTCGCCGCAGCTTACCAGCACCCGGGTGGTGTTCGGGTGGTCAGCGGCAAATTGTTTCATCACCGCCACAAAAACCTCGTCCTCTTCCAGGCGGGGCTCCACCACGGCGATCTTCACCAGCCTGGAGTTGGCGGTGGCGGCCAGCGCCCCCTTGCCAATAGCCAGGCTGGTCACGCCGTATTCCATATAAAAGCTGCGGGCCATGCCGTATACGTTGGCGTCACTGCCCAGCAGTACCGGCAAAAGATTCGTCAGCTGTTCCATACTTGATTCTGCCTCGATTCCCGCGCGCGCAGCGCGTGTAATAATACAAAGGGTCATACGGCTTTTATTGTACTTCCGCCGGGGCGGTATGTCAATGAAAAAGCCCTTTTAAAGCGGCTGTTTTCGTAGTATAATATCAGCAGGCTGTGCGCGTCTGGGCGCGCAGGCAAACCGAGAGCGGGCCAATGGTGCGCCCGCAGGAAAGGAATCAATGCCATGTGTGGAATCACAGGTTTTACCAGTAAACGGGCGGACAAGGCCGAGATCCTCACCGCCATGATGGACGCCATCGCCCACCGGGGGCCGGACGGCGCGGGGCAGTATACCGACGAGCAGGTGGCGCTGGGGCACCGGCGCCTGTCCATCCTTGATCTGGAGGGCGGCAAGCAGCCCATGTTCAACGAGGACGGCCGCCTGGTGGTGGTCTTCAACGGCGAGATCTACAACTTCCAGGCCCTGCGCACCGAACTGCAGGCCGCGGGCCATACCTTTGCCACCGACCATTCGGATACCGAAGTGCTGCTGCACGGCTACGAGGAATGGGGCCGGGAGATGGTCACCCGCCTGCGCGGTATGTTCGCCTTTGCCATCTGGGACAAGGCCGAGGGCAAACTGTTCTGCGCCCGGGACCATTTCGGCATCAAGCCCTTTTATTATTACCACAAGGGCGACAGCTTTATGTTCGGCAGCGAGATCAAGAGCTTTCTGGAAAATCCCGAGTTCGACAAGCGGTTCAACCCGGCCCAGCTGCAGCTGTATCTGAGCTTCCAGTACTCCCCGGGGGAGGATACCTTCTTCCAGAACGTGAAGAAGCTGCTGCCCGCCCATTGGCTGGAGTGGCAGGACGGCAAGGTAACGGTACAGCGGTACTGGTCGCCCTCCTTTGACGCGGACGAGACCCGCACCCTGGAGGACTGGGAAACCGACATCGAGGCCGCCATGAAAGAGAGCGTGGCCGCCCACAAGATCGCCGACGTGGAGGTGGGCAGCTTCTTGTCCAGCGGTGTGGACTCCAGCTACATGGCCTGCCTGGCCCATGTGGACAAGACCTTCACCGTGGGCTTTGCCGAGGCCCGGTACGACGAAACCCACTACGCCCAGGATTTCAGCAAGCATATCGGGGTGAAGAACTTTGCCTACCGCATCACCCCGGAGGAATACTGGGCCAACCTGCCCAAGATCCAGTATCACATGGACGAGCCCCTGGCCGACGCCGCCAGTGCCGCGCTGTATTTCGTCAACCGGGAGGCCGCCAAGCAGGTCAAGGTCTGCCTGTCCGGCGAGGGCGCGGACGAGTTCTTCGGCGGCTACAACATCTACAAGGAACCCTTTACCGTCAGCTGGTACGACCATGTGCCTCTGCCCATCCGCCGGGCGGTGGGCGCGGTGGCGGAAAAGCTGCCGCCGGTGCGGGGCCTGAACTTCCTGGTGCGCCGCAGCCGCCCGCTGGGAGAGCGGTACATCGGCAACACCGACCTGATGGGGGAGCGGCGCAAAAAGCAGCTGCTGCGCCATTATATCCCCGGCGTGCTGCCCACCGGCCTGTCCCGCCCGCTGTTTGACAAGACCAAAGGGCAGGATCCGGTCACCCGGATGCAGTTCACCGACCTGCAGCTGTGGATGGTGGGGGATATCCTGCTGAAAGCGGACAAGATGAGCATGGCCAACAGCCTGGAGCTGCGTGTGCCTTTCCTGGATCGGAAGGTGTTCGAGCTGGCCCGCCGCATTCCGGTGCGGTTCCGTGCCGACGCCCATAACACCAAGATCGCCATGCGCCGCGCTGCCCAGCGCAGCATTCCGCCCCAGACCGCCGACAAGAAAAAGCTGGGCTTCCCGGTACCGGTGCGCGCTTGGCTGCGGGATGAAAAGTACGCCGCCGTGGTGCGGGAGGCCTTCCACACCGAAGCTGCCCGGCAGTTCTTCCACACCGAAGCGCTGGACAAGATGCTGGATCAGCACCTGTCCGGAAAGCGGGATAACTGGCGGCAGATCTGGTGCGTATTTGTATTTCTTGTGTGGTACAACGAATATTTTGTAAAGCGGTGAGGGCCGCAAACCGAAAAATGGAGGTAACGCCATGCTGCTGAGAGACCTTTTCAACGGAGTGGAACACACCCTCGTGCAGGGCACGGCCGACCGGGAAGTCGCCGACGTGGTCTATGATACCCGCCGCCTTGTACCCGGCGCGCTCTTTGTCTGCATCGTGGGCACCAGCCGGGACAGCCATGACCTGGCTGCCGACGCGGTGGCCGCCGGGGCCGGGGTGCTGGTGATCCAGCACGATATCCCGCTGCCGGACGCTTCGGTCACGGTGATCCGTGTGCCCTCCAGCCGCCGGGCCCTGGCGCTGCTCAGCGCCAACTGGTTCGGCCATCCTGCCCGGGAGATGACCATGATCGGCATCACCGGCACCAAAGGCAAAACCACCACCGCCCATATGGTGCGGTCGGTGCTGCTGGCCGCCGGGCGCAAGACCGGCATCATCGGAACCAACGGCGTGGCCTACGGGGACGTGCAGCAGGAACTGCCCAACACCACCCCCGAAAGCTACGAACTGCAGCGGATGTTCCGGGAAATGCGCAACGCCGGCTGCGACAGCGTGGTCATGGAGGTGTCCAGCCAGGGCATCATGATGGACCGGGTCACCGGCATCGAGTTTGACGTGGGCGTGTTCACCAACCTGTATCACGACCATATCGGCGGCCCCGGCGAGCATGCCACCTTTGAGGAATACCGGGACTGGAAAGGCCAGCTGTTCCGCCGCTGCAAGCTGGGGGTGGTCAACGCCGACGACCCCAACACCGAAGCCCTGCTGGCGGGCCATACCTGCCGCCTGGTCACCTACGGCGTGCACAGCAACGCCGACTACCGGGCCGATAACCTGCAGCTGCTGCGGGCCGAGAACTTCCTGGGCATCACCTTCCACGTCACCGGCAAGGAAGAGATGCAGGTCAAGGTGAATATGCCCGGCGAATTCAGCGTCTACAACGCGCTGGCGGCCATTGCGGTAGGCCGGGAACTGGGCCTGCCCCACGACGCCATCCACAACGGCCTGACCGACATCGCGGTCAAGGGCCGGGTGGAGATGGTGCCCATCAGCAAGGAGTTCACCATCCTGATCGACTTTGCCCACAACGAGGCGGGCACCGAAAGTTTGCTCACCACCCTGCGGGCCTACAAACCCCACCGGCTGGTCTGCCTGTTCGGCTGCGGCGGCAACCGTTCCAAGCTGCGCCGGTACGGCATGGGCAAGGTAGCCAGCGAGATGGCGGACTTCCTCATCCTGACCGAGGACAACAACCGGTTTGAAAAGGTGGAGGACATCATTGCCGACATCCGGCAGGGCATTGCCCAGGGCAACCCTGATGTGCCCACCGTGGAGATCCCCGACCGGCTGGACGCCATCCACTACGCCATCGACCACGCCCAGCCCGGCGACCTGATCTGTGTCATCGGCAAGGGCCACGAGACCTACCGGGACCGGATGGGGGTCAAAACCCCGTTCCTGGAGCGGGAACTCATCGAGGAATATGCCCACCAGATCGGCCTGATCTGATTTTTCAAAATCATACATCCCCCCTGTCTGCGCGTATGGTATAGCAGACAGGGGGGATTTTCTATGCCATTTTTTCACCGTAACCCGGCCCGCCCGCCCCGGCGGCCCCGTCCCGCCGCGCCGCCGCCGGCCACCGCGGGGCAGTCCGCCGCTATGCGTCTGCGGGTGCGGATTCTGGCGGGCGCTATGGCGCTGACCGTGGCCGGGGTGCTGGTGGCGCGTCTGGCCTGGCTGCAGCTGGCCGACTCCACCTTCTACGCCGCCCGTGCCGCCCGCCAGCAGATGCGTTCCGCCACCGTGCCCGCACCCCGGGGGGATATCTGGTCCTCGGACGGCACCCTGCTGGCGGGCAGCGTCACCTGCTGGACCATCCGGGCGGTGCCCCGGGAAATGCAGGAGGAACTGCTGGACGCGGCCGCCGCCGATCTGGCGGAAATCCTGAACGAGGATGCTGAAAGTTTTGCCAAAAAGTTTGCCGACCGGAAAAGCAACGATGCTCTTTTGGCCCGCCGGGTGGACCGGGAAACCGCCGACGCAGTGCGGGCCTACTGCGAATCCACCGGCCTGTCCGGCATCCGCATCCAGCAGGATACCAAGCGTCTGTACCCGGAGGGGGATTTTGCCGCCAGCATCCTGGGCTTCACCAATGTGGACGGGGACGGTCTGGCCGGGCTGGAGCTGAAATACAACGAAACCCTCACCGGCATTGCGGGCAGCGTACTCACCGCCCGCAACGCCTGGGGCTATGACCTGGAACAGGCCGAGAGCATCTACCAGGCGCCGGTGCAGGGCAACAGTCTGACCCTGACCATCGACGCCAACATCCAACACTATCTGGAACAGCACCTGACCTACGCGGTGCAGGAGCATAACGTCTCCGCCCGGGCGGTGGGCATCGTGATGGATGTGAACACCGGGGCCATCCTGGCCATGGCCACGAAACCCGACTACGACCCCAATCAGCCCCGCCTGATCGCGGACGAGACCACCCGCGCGGCGGTGGACGCGCTGACCGGGGAGGAGCGCACCGCCGCTTTGCAGCTGGCGCAGCAGACCCAGTGGCGCAACAAGGCGGTAAGCGATCTGTACGAGCCGGGCTCGGTATTCAAGCTGATCACTGCCTCCGCCGCGCTGGACTGCGGCGCGGTGCAGCCGCTGACCCAGTTCACCTGCGGCAAATCCTACAAGGTGTCCGGGGTGGCGTTCCACTGTGCCAACAACAAGGCCCACGGCCTGCTCACGGTGCAGCAGGCGGTGGCCCAGTCCTGCAACCAGTCCCTGATCCAGATTGGCCAGCTGCTGGGCAAGGAGCGGTTCTACCAGTATTTCGAGGCGTTCGGCCTGACCGGCGCCACCGGCATCGACCTGCCCGCCGAGCCCGCCCGCAGCGAATACTATGCCGCCGAGCGGATGGGCCCGGTGGAGCTGGCCAGCTGTTCCTTCGGCCAGTCCAGCAAGATCACCCCCATCCAGATGATCACGGCAGTGGCGGCGGTGGTCAACGGGGGCAAGCTCATGCAGCCCTATGTGGTGGCCAAGGTCACCGACGCGACGGGCAATACAGTCAGCGAAACCCAGCCCCAGGCGCGCCGCCAGGTTATCACAGAGGAAACCAGCGCCGCCATGCGGGAGATACTGGAGCTCACCGTCTTGGAGGGCGGCGGCAAAAACGCCTATGTGGCCGGGTACCGGGTGGGCGGAAAATCTGGTACCAGCCAGAAGCTGGACTCCGAGGACGAGAAAGCCCGCATCGCCAGCTTTGTGGGGGTGGCCCCCATCGACGATCCCCGGATTGCCGTGCTGATCTGCCTGGACGAACCCCACAGCTTCACCACCGCCGGCGGCAGCCTGTCCGCCCCGGTGGTGGCCCAGGTCATTGAGGATACCCTGTCCTACTGGGGTGTGCCCCGGGTGTATACCCAGGAGGAACTGGACGCCATGCAGACCACCGTGCCCAGCCTGGCAGGCTCCGCGCCGGACAAGGCGCTGGAACGGCTGGCGAACAACGGCCTTACCGGCAAGGTGGTAGGGGAGGGGGAGACCGTCCTGCGCCAGTACCCGGAGGCAGGCCAGACCCTGCCCCGGGGTTCTACCGTGCTGCTCTATACCACCGATGCGCAGCCCCTGTCGGTGACGGTTCCGTCGCTGGCCGGGCAGAGCTATGACCAGGCGGTGGCCGCGCTGCGGGCCGCCGGGCTCAACCTGTGCGCCGAGGGCCCCGCCTGGTCCCAGGGCGCGGTGGCGGTATCCCAGAGCCTGACCGAGGGCCAGAGCGTACCGATGGGCAGCGTGGTCACCGCCCGATTCTGCGATTATTCCGCGGTGGACGATTAGCGGCCCGTCTGCCTGCGCACACTGATACGGGGCCCTGCGCCCTCAAGGAGGATTTCCTGTCATGCGTTTGCGTTCTGTGAAAGAGAGGCTGTTCCTCGCCGGGCTGCCGGGGATGGACCTGCCTTTTTCCCTTCTGGTGCTCACCCTGCTCTGCTTCGGTCTGGTCATGCTGTACAGCGCCAGCTGCGCGGTGGGGCAGTACCGGTTTGACGATCCCTATACCTACATCCGCCCGCAGCTGCTCTTTGCGCTGGTGGGGCTGGCCGCTCTCTGGGTTGCCAGCCGCCTGGACTACCATATCCTGCACGCCTGGGCCTGGCCGCTGTTTGGCCTGTCGCTGGTGCTGCTGGTGGTGGTGCTTTTCATGCCGGAATACAACGGCTGCCGCCGCTGGATTGTCATTCCGGGCCTGGGCACTCTGCAGCCCAGCGAGATCGCCAAATTTTCGGTGATCGTGCTGTTCAGCCATCTGATCTCCCTGAACCATCCAAAAATGAAAAGCTTTTCGGTGGGGGTGCTGCCCTTTGCGCTGATCCTGGGCGCGGTGACGGTGCTCATGCTGCTGGAACCGCACCTGTCCGGCACGCTGCTGATCCTGGCCATCGGGGCGGTGCTGATGTTTGTGGGCGGCACCGGCCTGCGCTGGTTCGCGCTGGCGGGCGGCGGTGCGCTGGCCGCTTTGGCCGGGGCGCTGATCCTGCTGCCGGATCTGGTGCCCTATGCGGCCAGCCGCCTGTCCAGCTGGCTGGATCCCTTTGCCGACCCGCTGGGCGCGGGGCACCAGACCATTCAAAGCCTGTACGCCATCGGCTCGGGCGGCGCGCTGGGCCTGGGGCTGGGCAACAGCCGCCAGAAACACCTCTACGTGCCCGAACCCCAGAACGATTTTATCTTTTCCATCCTCTGTGAGGAACTGGGCTTTGTGGGCGCAACGCTGGTGATCCTGCTGTTTGTGCTGCTGCTTACCCGGGGCCTTGTCATTGCGCTGCGGGCCGCGGATAAATTCGGCGCGCTGCTCACGGTGGGCTTTACGGTGCAGGTGGTGCTGCAGGCCGCCCTGAACATGGCGGTAGTCACCAACACCATTCCCAATACCGGCATCAGCCTGCCCTTCTTTTCCTCCGGCGGCACCAGCCTGATGATGCTGCTGGGGGAGATGGGGCTGGTGCTCTCGGTGGCCCGTCAGGGGGATCGTCCCGGCCTGTAATACCCCGGATGGCACATTTTTTGAACCAAACCGCCCTGCTTCTCATACATTGGGGTACAAAACAAGCAAACGGGGGCGGTAACAGTGGGGGAGATCTTGCGGGTACGGGGCGGCAGGCCCCTGGAAGGTACAGTGCGCCTGCCCAGCGCCAAAAACAGCGTATTGCCGATCCTGGCGGCGGCGGTGCTGGCCGACGGGCCGGTAGTGCTGCGGGATGTGCCGGATCTGGCCGACGTACATGCCAGCGTGGCTATCCTGCGGGCGCTGGGCCTTACGGTGCGCCGCCGGGGCGGGGATCTGCACCTGCTGCCCGCCCCGGTGCCGGGCTGGCAGCTGCCGGAAGCTCCCGCCCGGGCCATGCGCAGTTCGGTGTTTTACCTGGCCCCGGTGCTGCATCGGGCGGGCTGTGTGCGGATGCCGATGCCCGGCGGCTGCCGCCTGGGCCCCCGCCCCATCGACATCCATCTGGATGGATTGTCTCGCATGGGGGCACAGACCCTGTGGGAGGACGGCTGGCTGGAACTGCGCACCTCCGCCCGTCTGCAGGGAATCGATTATACCCTGCGCCTGCCCAGCGTGGGCGCCACCGAAACCCTGCTCATGGCAGCGGCCCTGGCCAAAGGGGACACTGTACTGCGGAACGTGGCCCGGGAACCGGAGATCCGGGACCTGGCAGATTTCCTCAATGCCTGCGGTGCACGGATCGAGGGCGCGGGGCAACCGGTTATCCGGGTACAGGGCAAAACATCCCTGCATGGGGCGCGGCACCGTCCCATCCCGGACCGGATCGTGGCGGCCACGGTGGCGGCAGCGGTGGCGGGTTGCGGCGGCTGTGTGACCATGCTGGGCACCGGGGAGGACCCCCTCGGCCCAGTGGCCGACGTACTGGAGCGGGCAGGCTGCCACACCGACCACCCCGTCCCGGAAAGCTGGCGGGTGCAGCGGCAGGATCGCCTGCAGGGGGTAGGGCTTGTGCGCACCGGCGTGTGGCCGGGCTTTTCCACCGACGCGGCCCCGGTGGTGGCGGGCGGTCTGTTGGCAGCCCAGGGGGACACCGTAGTGGAGGACACGGTCTTTGAGGACCGCTTCGCCTGTGCCGAGGGCTTTGCCCAGCTGGGCGGGCAGGTCTGTCGCCGGGGCCGGGCGCTGGCGATGCATGGCCCGGTGCAGCTGAGCGGGGCCCGGGTGCGGGCCGCGGATCTGCGGGGCGGCGCGGGCCTTGCGGTGGCGGCGCTGGCCGCGGCAGGGGAGAGCGTAGTGGAGGGCGCGGAGTATGTGCGCCGTGGCTACGCCGACCTGGCCGGGATGTTCCGGGCGCTGGGGGCGGATGTGTGCGCCGGCCGCGAAAACCGGGCCTGACCATCCGCTTTTCACAAAACAGCCCGGTGCAATTTGCGGTTTTGCACAAACACCCGCGGCCAAAAGATGCCGCACATCCCAAAATACGGATTTTCAGGGCGAACCATAGCCGGTGCGCCCTGCATTTCTGCGTCTTCGCGCAATTTGTCTATATTTTTGCTGTTTCTGCCACCCTTCCGTACTTGAATTTGCCCGTCAAATCTGGTACTCTTAATACCAGTAGTACCACTTGGGACGAACTATGCCCTTTTAAGGTACCGTCGCCAGGTCTGCACAAGACGGCGTTTGCCTTGAACCAGGGTTGTCTGATATTGTTTGCCTGGGCAGGAAAAAAGTTTTAGGGGGATTTGAAACATGAGCTTCATTCTGGACGAAGAGGTGCAGGGCATCACCAACATTAAGGTCATCGGCGTGGGCGGTGGCGGCGGCAACGCGGTCAACCGCATGGTCCAGGGCGGCATGCAGGGGGTCGAGTTCATTGTTATGAACACCGACCAGCAGGCTCTGATGAACAACAAGGCTACCCAGAAGGTCCAGCTGGGCGCCAAGCTCACCCGCGGCCGCGGTGCAGGCGCCGACCCCGAGGTTGGCCAGCGCGCCGCCGAGGAAAGCAAGGACGAGATCGCCGCCGCGCTGAAGGGCGCGCAGATGGCGTTTATCACCGCCGGTATGGGCGGCGGCACCGGCACCGGCGCGGCCCCCATTGTGGCGCAGATTGCCCATGACCTGGGCATCCTGACCGTTGGTATCGTTACCAAGCCCTTTGCCTTTGAAGGCCGCCGCAAGATGGTGCTGGCCGAGCAGGGCATTGCCGGGCTGCTCATGCATGTGGACAGCCTGATCGTGATCCCCAACGAGCGCCTGAAACTCATCAGCGAGGAAAAGATCACCCTGATGAACGCCTTTGAAGCGGCCGACAACGTGCTGCGTCAGGGCGTGGAGAGCATCTCCAACCTGATCAACGTGCCCGCCTTCATCAACCTGGACTTCGCCGACGTGCGCAGCGTCATGAAGGATGCCGGCTACGCGCACATGGGCGTGGGCCGTGCCAAGGGCGCCAACAAGGCCGAGAACGCCGCCAAGGCTGCCATCTCCAGCCCGTTGCTGGAAACCAGCATCTCCGGCGCCCGCGGCGTCATCATCAACTTCACCTCCTCCCAGGATATCGCCATGGAGGAAGTGGAGCAGGCTGCCAGCCTGATCACCAAGTCCGCGCATCCGGATGCGAACATCATCTGGGGTATTGCTTTCGACGAGCAGCTCAACGACGAGATGAGCATCACCGTCGTGGCCACCGGCTTCGAGAGCGTGCCGGAGCAGACCGCCGTGGGCGAGGCACAGGCTGCCGGCGCTACCGGTTATGTGAAGACCCCCACCCCGGTGTTCACCGGCGACGGCACCGCCGCGGCCGCTTCTCCTGCGCCCGCGCAGCCTGAGAAGGACGACGACAGCCACTACTTCGATTCCATCCTGGACATCATCAACAACCGGCACTGATCCGTTTGGCCGCGCTAGGGAGGTGAACCCCCATGGCAGTACCGGAACAACGCGAGGGGTTCAAAACCTCGCTGATCGGCTTTAACAAGGCGGACGTGCTGGCCTGCATCGATGCGCTCAGCGCCCAGGCCCGCCAGCAGCAGGAACAGCTGCGTACCCAGGCGGAACAGACCCAGGCACAGCTGCAGGCCCGCCTGGACGCGCTCCAGGCAGAAAAAGCCCAGCTGGAGCAGCAGGCGGTGCAGATGCAGCAGGAGATCGGGGCCGAACGCCAGCGGGCGGACGCCGCCCAGCAGCGCGCCAACGATCTGGGCCAGAAGCTGGCCCGGGAACAGTCCAATGCCGAAAATTTCCGCCGCCGCCTGTTCAACCGGGAAAAAGAGAACCGGGAACTGCGGGAGGCGAACGCCCGTCTGACCAGCGAAGCCCAGGCCACCGGCCGGGAGCTGGAACAGGCCCGCCGCACCGAGCAGGAGCAGCAGCTCCAGCTGGCGCAGCGGCAGCTGCAGATGGACAGGGAAGCCGCCGAAGCCCGTGCCCGTCTGGCGCAGGAGCGGCAGGCCGAACAGCAGCTTATGACCCGCAGCGCCCAGGACATCTCCGATTCGGTGGCCCGCCTGCGGGACGAGCTGGCCCGTGTGGACGAGCAGATTGCCCGTGCCCAGGCACAGCTGACCCAGGCAACCGGCGCAATCTACGCCGCTCTGGGCGAAACCGATCAGCACCTGCAGCAGCTGGGAGCCCAGGCCCGCAGCTTCCCCAACCCGCCGCCGCAGCCGGTGGAATCCCCCGAACCGCCGGAAATGCCCGCGCCTGTGCCGGAACCTGCACAGCCGGAATCCCCGGCGCCCGCCGCACCGGCATCGCAGCCCAAACCGGAAGCGCATGCCGCCGCGCCGCTGCGCCGTCCCCGTCCGCAGCCCCGCCGCCGCACCCGCGCCGAGCAGCTGCTGGATGTGATCGACCGGTTCCTGGGCGTATAACAGCTGAATATTCATACAAAAAAGCACCGGAGGACCCGTCGGTCCCCGGTGCTTTTTCGTCCCCGCGGCGGCGGGGCAATTTCCCTGCCGCGGTTGTTTTACAAATCCCCGGTTTGGTGGTACAATATATAAGTCTATCTATGTGCATTTCTCCGGCTCGGTCTGTGCCGGGGTGGGGCGGACACCGCCCTTTGCCGATTGTTTTGAGGGAGTTACAGGGACTATGGCACAAACAAAACGCAATTCGACCACGGCCCGTTCGGGTACGGGAAAATCCACGGCGGGTACTAGGCGCACCACTACCCGCAGCAAAAAGAAACCGCCGGAACTGGATAAAAGCTGGAGCATCCTGCTGTTCGGCGTGGGGCTGCTGCTCTGCGCCATGGCGTTTGTCCCCGGCGAATCCGCCTGGAAAGCCGTCCGCACCGCTCTGTTCGGGGTGTTCGGAATGCCGTTCTACCTGCTGGGGCTGTTTTTGCTTTACTGGGCGGTGCTGGTGGCGCTGGAACAGCCCATCCGTGCCCGCTGCCTGCGCGCGCTGGCCTTTTTCATCATGCTCTGCGGCTGTCTGGTAGCCTTTTCGCCGGTGCAGCTGTCCGGGCTGGATTTCAAGGGCGTCATGGCGGCGCTGTTCCAGAACGGCCAGAACCTGTTTGGCGGCGGTGTGCTGGGCGGCCTTGTAGGCGGCAGCCTGCTGCTGCTCTGCGGCCCCATTGCAGCCCGCATCATCCTGATCATCCTGCTGCTGGCCAGCGTCATGCTGATCACCGGCGTGACCCCCGGCGATGCCTGGCAGTTCCTGGCCGATCTGTTCGGCGACTGGCAGGCCGATCATGAGGAGCGCCAGGAAGAGCGGGAAGCCCGCCGTCAAGCCCGGGAAGAAGCCCGGGAGGAGGCCCGCCGCCGTCAGCTGGAAGAACAGGCCGCGGAACCCCGTGTTCCTGCCCGGGTGTGCCGTCGTTCGGTGGACGTGGATCTGGGCCCCGACCCGATCAACGAGACCGCTGGCGAGGCGGTGCGCCCCGAACCGGACGAACCGGTCGTGGGCCCGGGCGGTACCTTCGGGCAGTTCCCCGCCGCCGCCCCTGCCGAGCCGGAAGAGGTCTTTGAAACCACCATCACCCTGCCCGGTTCGGAGCCGGAGATGCCCGCCCCGCCGGACTTCTCCTTCCTGAATCCGGAAGAAGCTGCTCAGCCTGCCCAGCCGCAGCCGTCTGCCGAGATGGAGCCTGCCGTAGAGGCTCAGGCCGCGCCCGCTTCCGGCGGCGAGCTGGATCACCTGGTGCGCAAGGCCATGGCGGAACCCTCGCTCACTCCGGCCAAGGTCACCGGCGAACCCGGCGATCAGATGCGGATGGCGCCTGCCGCCGCCGGCGAGCCGGAAGCCTATCACTACCCGCCGCTGACCCTGTTCCAGGAGTCCCCTGCCGGGGAGGACACCGGCGTGGAGGACGAACTGCGCAAGAACGCCGAGGTCCTGGTGGGTACGCTGGAAAGCTTCGGCGTCAAGACCCGTGTGCTGGATATCTGCCGCGGCCCCTCGGTCACCCGGTATGAGCTGCAGCCGCTGGCCGGCGTCAAGATCAGCCGTATCACCAGCCTGGCCGACGACATCGCCCTGAACCTGGCCACCGCCGGTGTCCGTATTGAGGCCCCGATCCCCGGCAAGCCCGCCGTGGGCATCGAGGTGCCCAACCGGCACAGTTCGCCGGTGTTCATCCGCAGCATCTTTGAGACCCCGGTCTACACCAAGAGCGCCTCGCCGCTGACCATCGCCCTGGGCAAGGACATCGCGGGCGCGCCCCAGGTGGCGGACCTGTGCAAGATGCCCCACCTGCTGATTGCCGGTTCCACCGGTAGTGGTAAATCGGTCTGTGTCAACAGCATTATCATCAGCTTCCTGTATAAGTCCAGCCCCGAGGATGTAAAACTGATCCTCATCGACCCCAAGGTGGTGGAGCTGGCCGAGTACAACGGCATCCCGCACCTGCTCATGCCGGTGGTCACCGAACCCCGCAAGGCGGCGGGCGCGCTGGGCAGCGCGGTGGCCGAGATGGAGCGCCGCTACCGCCTGTTCGCCGAGAACAACGTGCGTGACATCAAGAGCTACAACCGGATGGCCGCCGAAGCCGGCGACGTGGACAAGCTGCCCTATATCGCCATTATCATCGACGAGCTGGCCGACCTGATGATGGTGGCGGGCAAAGAGGTGGAGGACTACATCTGCCGCATTGCCCAGAAAGCCCGCGCCGCGGGCATGCACCTGATCGTGGCCACCCAGCGTCCCAGTGTGGACGTTATCACCGGCCTGATCAAGGCCAACATTCCCAGCCGCATCGCCTTTGCGGTGTCCAGCCAGGTGGACAGCCGTACCATCCTGGACTCCGGCGGCGCGGAAAAGCTGCTGGGTATGGGCGATATGCTCTTCATGCCGGTAGGCGCCTCCAAGCCGGTGCGTATCCAGGGCACCTATGTAAAGGATGAAGAGATCGCCTCGGTGCTGGAGTTCGTCAAGAAGGACAACAGCTCCCAGTACAATGAAGAGATGATCGCCGAAATGGAAAAACGCGCCGTGCCCGAAAAAGGCGCGGAGAGCGGCGGCGACGAGGATGGCGGCCACGACCCGATGCTGCGTCAGGCCGCCGAGGTGGTCATCGACGCAGGCCTGGCATCCACCAGCCTGCTGCAGCGGCGGTGTAAGCTGGGCTATGCCCGTGCCGCCCGCATTATGGACGAGATGGAGCAGCTGGGCATCATCGGCCCCTACCAGGGCGCCAAGCCCCGCGAGGTGCTGATGACCCGCCAGCAGCTGATCGAAATGACCATGAACAACCCGGAAAGCACCGACGCCTGACCGGGTCCGAAACCGCGCCGACCCGCCCGACGGGGCGGCGCGGTATTGCCCTGTGAGGCACATAAGGAGCGATGTATATGTATACAGAATTTTTGCCCATCAGCCGCCAGGACATGGAGAGCCGGGGCTGGGACCAGGTGGACTATGTGCTGGTCACCGGCGACGCCTACGTGGACCATCCCAGCTTCGGCGCGGCCATCATCAGCCGGGTGCTGGAAGCGGAGGGCTTCCGGGTCGGCGTGCTCAGCCAGCCGGATTTTACCACCTGCGAAAGCTTTAAGGAATTCGGCCGTCCCCGCTACGGCTTTTTCATCGGCGGCGGCAACGTGGACAGCATGGTAGCCCACTACTCGGTGGCCAAGGTGCGCCGCGCCGAGGATGAGTACACCCCCGGCGGCAAGGCGGGCCGCCGTCCCGACCGCAGCGCCACCGTGTACAGCCAGCTGGCCAAACAGGCCTATCCCGACCTGCCGGTGATCCTGGGCGGTCTGGAAGCCTCCCTGCGCCGGTTTGCCCATTACGACTACTGGATGGACGAGGTGCTGCCCAGCATCGCCGAGACCTCCGGCGCGGACCTGATCTCCTTCGGCATGGGGGAACACCAGACCCGCACCATTGCCCGCCGTCTGGCAAACGGGGAACCGGTGGAATCCATTCGGGATGTGGCCGGTACCTGCTACATGACCGACTTTGCCGGTTTGCCGGAAAAATACGTGGAGTGCGCGGGCTTCAATAAGGTCAAGGCCGACAAGGTGGCCTATGCCCGGGCCTGCCGCATCCAGATGGACAACCAGGACCCGGTCTCCGGCCAGATCGTGGTGCAGAAACAGAGCCAGAAATACCTGGTGCAGAACATCCCGTCCAAGCCCCTGACCCGCCGGGAACTGGACGAGGTGGCGGCCCTGCCCTTTACCCGCCGCTACCATCCCAGCTACGACGCGCTGGGCGGCGTACCCGCCATTGAGGAGGTGGAGTTCTCCATCATCCACAACCGGGGCTGCTACGGCGGCTGCAACTTCTGCGCCATCACCCTGCATCAGGGCCGCCGCGTCACCAGCCGCAGCGCCGACAGCGTGGTGGCCGAGGGTGAGCGCATCGCCCAGAGCTCCGGCTTTAAGGGGTACATCCACGACGTGGGCGGCCCCACCGCCAACTTCCGTCTTCCCAGCTGCGCCAAGCAGATGCGGGAGGGCATGTGCCAGGGCGGCAAAAAGTGCCTGGCCCCCAGCCCCTGCCCCCATCTGATCGTGGATCACAGCGAGTATCTGGGCATCCTGCGCCGCCTGCGGGCCATTCCCGGGGTGAAAAAGGTGTTCATCCGCAGCGGTATCCGCTACGACTACCTGATCCGTGACAAGGACGAGAGCTTCTTCAAGGAACTGGTGCAGCACCACATCTCCGGTCAGCTCAAGGTGGCCCCGGAACACTGCGCCCCCGCCACCCTGGCCTATATGGGCAAGCCGCCGATCGAAACCTACAACAAGTTCTCCAAGCGGTTCTATGAGCTCACCAAGCAGGCAGGCAAGCAGCAGTATCTGGTGCCCTACCTGATGAGCAGCCATCCCGGCAGTACCCTGAAGGACGCGGTCATCCTGGCCGAATACCTGTACCGCAACCACATCCGGCCGGAGCAGGTGCAGGATTTCTATCCCACCCCCGGCACCGTGTCCACCTGCATGTTCTACACCGGTCTTGACCCCTATACCCTGAAACCCGTGTTCGTGGAAAAGACCCCCGAGGGCAAGGCGCTGCAGCGGGCACTGCTCCAGTATTATGAGCCCCGCAACGCCGCCCGGGTCGTCAAAGCGCTGAAGCTGACCCACCGGGAAGACCTGATCCCCCTGCTGGTTCCCGCCAGTGCCCGCCGAAAGGAAAGTAAGCCATGGCAAAACGAAAAACGTCCCGCCGCTCCCGCGGCAAAACGGCGCAGCAGCAAGCGGCGCTGAATAACCTGATCCGTACCCTGATCGGCCTGGCCGCCGCTCTGGTGGCCATCCTCGGGGTCAACCACTATATGGGTGGTCCCTCTCCCTGGGAGGGGCTGCCCGTCTTTGATGGTTCTTCCTCCGTCTCCGCGCCCGCCGCCTCTGTCCCGGCCTCCTCCAGCGCGCCTTCCGGCTCCGCCTCCGGTGAGACCACCACGCTGCGCTTTCTGGATGTGGGCCAGGCGGACGCAACCCTGATCCAGCAGGGAAGCGGATTCATCCTGATCGACGCGGCGGACTCTGCCCACGACGAGGAACTGATCCACGACCTGCAGGCCGCCGGGGTGCAGACCATTGATCTGCTGATTATGACCCATCCCCACGCCGACCATATCGGCGCCATGGCCGATGTACTGGAAACCTTTACGGTCAAGCAGGTGCTGCTGCCGGACTTTGACAAAGCCCCGCTGCCCACCACCCGCACCTTTGAAAAGGTCCTGGAACAGATCGAAACCCAGAACATTCCCACCGTAACGGCCCAGCCGGGCTGGACCTTCACCCTGGGCGAAGGCACCC
Organism: Gemmiger sp. An120; assembly: GCF_002160955.1. Lineage (GTDB taxonomy): Bacteria > Bacillota > Clostridia > Oscillospirales > Ruminococcaceae > Gemmiger_A > Gemmiger_A avium. The sequence continues at coordinate 14,867 of NZ_NFLN01000023.1, read as the reverse complement.
TCACCGTGCTGGGCGCGGGGGTGGAAACCAAGAACTACAACGAACTGAGCATCGCCGGGCGCTTTGATTCCCCGGACCTGACCTACCTGTTCACCGGCGACGGTGAGAGCGGGGTAGAGCAGGACCTGCTGGACAGCGGCGCAAACCTGTCCGCCCAGGTGTATAAAGCGGGCCATCACGGCTCGTCCACCTCCAGCGGGGAGAAGTTTCTGTCTTATGTCCGGCCGCAGATTTCCATTATCAGCTGCGGGGTGGACAACGACTACGGCCATCCCGACGCCGAAACCCTGGATAAACTGAACGCCATCGGCGCGCAGATCTACCGCACCGACCTGCAGGGCACCATTACCGTGCGCCGCGTAAACGGCCAGCTGCAGGTTGAGACCGAAAAGGAGGCTGCCTGATGCTCTGTTCCGTGGACCGCATTACCCCCCGTACCGTCTATCTGGAGGATGAGGAGGGCCGTACCCTCACCGTTGCCCCAGATCAGCTTGCCCCCGGCGTGGCCGAAGGCGATCTGGTCCGGCAGGAGAGCGACAACCTCTGGCATACCGACCCTGCCGCCACCGAGGCCCGGCGCGCCCGCATCCGGGCACGCCTTGACCGTCTGAACCGAAAGGAGCCCTGACCCTATGTACATTCGCCAGCTTTTCGCCCAAAAACCCTGTGTGTTTTCGCTGGAGGTCTTTCCGCCCAAGCAGCAGGCCAGCTATGAATCCCTGCAGAACGCCCTGCGCCAGATGGCGGAACTGAAACCCGATTTTATCAGCGTAACCTACGGGGCGGGCGGCACGGCGCCGGGCGGGGTATCCACCTGCCAGATTGCCTCGTTTCTGAAAAACGAACTGAACATTGAGCCGCTGGCCCATCTGACCTGCGTGGGTGCCAGCGAGGAAGTGCTCCGCGCCCGCCTGGACGAACTGTTTGCCGCCGGCATCCGCAACGTGCTCACCCTGCGGGGTGACAAAAACCCGGAACGTCCGCTGCAGCCGCCCTTCCTGCACGCCAGCGACCTGGCCGCCTTTGTGCAGGGGCAGTACGGCAGCTTCGGCTTGTCCGGCGCCTGCTATCCGGAAGGCCACCCCGAAAGCGCCACCCTGGCCCAGGACGTGACCAACCTGCTCAAAAAGCAGCAGGCGGGCGTGACCCATCTGGTCACCCAGCTGTTCTTTGATGAACTGCACTTCTACCGCTTTTTGAACATGGCCCGCAAGGCCGGGGTGGATCTGCCGGTATCGGCGGGGGTTATGCCCATCGTCAACCAGCGGCAGATCCAGCGCACCGTGGCCCTGTCCGCCGCCAGCCTGCCGCCCAAGTTCACCAAGATGATCGCCCGCTGGCAGGATGACCCCGCCTCTCTCTACGACGCGGGCATCGACTACGCCATCGAACAGCTGCGCGGCCTGATTCAGGGCGGCGCGGACGGCGTGCATCTGTACGCCATGAACAACCCGGAAGTGGCCCGCCGCGTCTGGCAGGGCATCGCGGACCTGCTGTAAAAGGAGCCGCCCATGCAACTGCCGCTTCCCGCTGCGCCGGATTATTCCCAGGCGCTGCGTTATCTGGGCGTCCCGGAAGGGGACGCCGCTTCCCGGGCGCTGCTGGAATGCTGCGCCGCACCGCTCTGGCAGGCCGCGTCTCCCCGGGGCACGGCGCGGGCGGTGCCCACCGGGCAGCTGCCCGCCGAACTCACCGCCGGGCGGGACATCCGCCTGCATCTGGGCGACAGCCCCCAGACCCTGCTTTTCGCCGCCACCCTGGGCCCCGGCGTGGACGCGCTGCTGCGCCGTCTGGCCGCCACCGACGTGGCCGCTGCCGCTGCCGCCGACGCGCTGGCTTCGGCGCTGGTGGAACAGGTCTGCGACGAATACGAAACCCTGCTGCGCCAAGAGTGGCAGCAGAACGGCCTGTACCTGACCGGCCGGTTCTCACCCGGCTACGGGGATTATCCGCTTGCCGCCCAGCCGGTGCTCTGCCGCCTGCTGGATACCCACCGGGCCATCGGCCTGTCCACCGCGCCCAGCTGTATGCTCACCCCCTGCAAGAGCGTTACCGCCCTGCTGGGGATCGGGGATACGCCCCGGCGCGGCCATCGGGCGGGCTGTGCCACCTGCGCGCTGCGCACCACCTGTGCCTATCGAAAAAGGGGGACCTTCTGTGACGCTGAACCAACTGTTTGATACCTCCCGCACCACCATTCTGGACGGGGGCATGGGCACCATGCTCCAGGCCGCGGGCCTGCCGCTGGGCGTGCGCCCCGAAACCCTGGCGCTGACCCAGCCGGATCTGCTGGAACGCATCCATCACGACTACGCCGAAGCCGGCGCCCAGTTGCTCTATGCCAATACCTTCGGCGCCTCGGAGCACAAGCTGGCCGGTACCGGCTACACGGTGGAGCAGCTGGTGCCCGCCGCCATTGCCTGTGCCCGGCGTGCCGCTGCTGATACCGGCGCGCTGGTGGCGCTGGACATCGGCCCCCTGGGCGAACTGCTGGAACCTGCCGGTACGCTGCGGTTTGAGGATGCCTATGAGGCCTTTGCCCGCACCGTGCGGGCCGGGCAGGACGCGGACGTGATCGTGCTGGAAACCATGACCGACCTGTACGAGGTCAAAGCCGCGCTGCTGGCCTGCCGGGAAAACAGCGACAAGCCGGTGCTGGTCTCCATGACCTTTGAAGCCAACGGCCGCAGCTTTACCGGCTGCTGCGTGGAAAGCTTTGCCGCCGTGGCGGCGGGCCTGGGCGCGTCCGCCATCGGCATCAACTGCTCTCTGGGCCCCACCGAGATCCTGCCCCTGGCCCGCCGGCTGTGCGCGTGTGTGCCCAACGCCGGTATCCCTGTGTTCGTCAAACCCAACCGGGGCCTGCCCCGGGCGGACGGCTCCGGCTATGATATGACCGCCGAGCAGTTTGCCGCCGCCATGGAACCCTATAAGGAACTGGGCGTCTCGATGGTGGGCGGCTGTTGCGGCACCGATACCGAGTGCATCCGCCTGCTGGCCCAGCGGTTTGCCGGGTTTGTACCCCCGCTCCGAAAGATGGAATCGGTTTCCCGCATTTGCACGCCGGTGCGTGCGGTAGAGATCAGCGGCCCCACCGTGGTGGGCGAGCGGCTCAACCCCACCGGCAAAAAGCGGTTCCAGCAGGCATTGCGGGAACAGGATATGGATTACCTGCTCAGCCAGGCGGTCAGCCAGATGGAGGCCGGGGCCCAGCTGCTGGACGTGAATGTGGGCCTGCCCGGTGTGGACGAGCCCGCCCTCATGGAAAAGACAGTCCGCGCCCTGCAGGCGGTGGTGGATCTGCCGCTGGTGCTGGATTCCTCCGACCCGGCCGCGCTGGAACGGGGCCTGCGGGTCTACAACGGCAAACCGCTGGTCAACTCGGTCAACGGCAAGCAGGAGGTGCTGGACACCATCCTGCCCCTGTGCAAAAAATACGGCGCGGCGGTGATCGGCCTGACGCTGGACGAATCCGGCATTCCCGCCGAAGCCGAAGCCCGTGTGGCGGTGGCCCGGCGCATCCGGGACGCGGCGCTGGCCGCCGGCATCGAAGCGGAGGATATCTACATCGACTGCCTGACCCTCACTGCCAGCGCCCAGCAGGATCACGTGATGGATACCCTGCGGGCGCTGGAAACCTGCAAGCGGGAGCTGGGGGTGCGCACCATTCTGGGCGTGTCCAACATCAGCTTTGGCCTGCCCTGCCGGGAATATCTGAACGTCAGCTTCCTGACCCTGGCCATGGCCCGTGGCCTGGACCTGGCGATCCTGAACCCCAATGCCGAACCCATGATGGCCGCCGTGGCCTCCTACCGGGTGCTCTCCGGCATCGATGCGGGCAGCACTGCCTATATTGCCCGCTACGTCAATGCCGCCCCGGCCGCTGCCGCCGCGCAGCCGGGCCAGGTCAGCCTGGAACAGGCGGTGGAACAGGGCCTGAAATCCGAGGCCGCCGCGGCAGCCCGCCGCCTGCTGGAAACCACCGACCCGCTGGAAGTGGTCAATGCCCATCTGGTGCCCGCACTGGATCGGGTAGGCCAGGGGTTTGAGAAAGGCACGCTGTTCCTGCCCCAGCTGCTCCAGTCCGCGGCCGCTGCCCAAAGCGCCTTTGAGCAGGTGCGGGTGGCGCTGGCAGAAAAGGGCGGCAACCCGGTAAGCCGGGGCGCCATCGTGCTGGCCACCGTCCAGGGGGATATCCACGACATCGGCAAGAACATCGTCAAGGTGCTGCTGGAAAACTACGGTTACCAGGTCACCGACCTGGGCCGGGACGTGGCCCCCGAGCGGGTGGTGGAAGCGGTACGCCGCACCGGCGCGCCGCTGGTGGGTCTGTCCGCCCTGATGACCACCACCCTTCCCAGCATGCGCCGCACCATTGAACTGCTGCGGCAGGAAAACCTGCCCTGCAAAGTCGTGGTGGGCGGCGCGGTTCTCACCCCGGAATATGCCGCCGAGATCGGCGCGGATTTCTATGCCCGGGACGCCAAAGCCACCGCCGACATTGCCAATAAGCTGTTCGGCTAATCAGCGACCGTAAACAGGCACACCGCCGATCGGCGGTGTGCCTGTTTTGCCGTATTGGTGTCCAATGGGGATAAAAGCGCGACCGGTGCAGAACATATCCCTACCGATTCTGCCATTTACTGTGTAAAAAATTTCCGGCATCTTGTCCCATAATCTCCTGTTTGTCATAATTCTTATAGTGACAGTCGAAAAAGGGGGTCTGCCGGATGCGTTCGGATGCGCAGATTCTGGCCCTGCTGGACCGTGACCCGGAAGAGGGCATGGCCCGGCTGCTGGAACAATACGCCGGTCTGGTGTGGACAGTGTCCGCCCGGGCTTTGCAGAATACCGAGGATACACGGGAATGCGTCAACGACGTGTTTGCCGAGTTTTACCGCCGCCGGGATGAGTTCGACCCGGAAAAGGGCAGCCTGAAAACCTTCCTGGCGCTGATTGCCCGCCGCCGCTCCATCGATGCCTGGCGCGCCGCGCACCGCCGCCCGGCCACCGCCGCAGAGGAAGAAATCCCCGAAGCGCCAAACCCGCTGTCTCTGGAAGACCGGGCGGCACTGAACCAGCTGATCGACAGCCTGCCGGAGCTGGACGGCAGGATTCTGCGGATGAAATACTACGGGGGGATGAGCGCCCGCGAGATTGCCGCCGCGTTGGATCTGCCCTATGAAACGGTCAAAAAGCGGCACCAGCGCAGTTTGAAGAAGCTGCGTTCGCTGTGGGTGGCGGGCCTTGTACTGGCGCTGCTGGCCCTGCTGGCCGCCTGTGCCTATGTGGTTCTGCGGTATTTCGGATTGGTGCCCGGTTACGGCGTCAATACCGATCCCACCCAGGGCACCTATCTGCTGGCGGAGCCGGTATCGGCGCAGGACGGAGACTACGAGATCCAGATACAGGATGCCCTGTGGCAGAACGGCCTGCTGACCATCGACATGGCGCTTTATGGCGCCGAATCGCCGGTCACCGCATTGTCACCCCAGCTGGAGGGGGTAGAACTCCTTTCCTGGACAATGGCGGATTCCGGCGACGCTGCCTCACCCGGCCCCTACAACTACCGGCTGATGGCAGCTACCAAACCGGTAGGCCGTTCCGACAGCCTGGCGGTGACCCTGACCCTGTGGGATACCCCGCTCAGCCTGCAGCTTACCGCCGCGCAGGAAATTACCGACCTGTCCAGCGCGGGTGCCTGGCTCCTCACCGAAGAGGATGGCGGCCTGCTGGCAATGCCCCGGCTGGAAAACGGGGAACTCATTGTTACGATCTATCCGCTGCATCAGGGGGAGTACCGCACCCAGTACTCCTGCAACGAGGGAATCTGGGGCGGCTTCGGCGGGCCGTCGCAGCCCATCACCGTAACCGCGCCGGATGGCAGCGTTTTGACCGGTGAGCCGGAGTTTTACGTTCCCTTTGACGAGCGGGCCGGCCTGGATTGGTACTTCGGTCCCGCCGAACCGGGGGAGTATACCCTGAACGTGCCGTTTGTGTACCAGGATTTTGCCGGAGAATTTGTCAAAACCGCCGTGATGCCCGCCCAGGCGGGGGCGGGCACGGAACTGGCGCTGCCGGGCGGCACCCTTACACTGGAAAATCTGCGTCCCGCCGCCGCAGATGACCTGCCCGTGCAGTTCCGGGAGGAAAGCCGGTATCCTGGTTACAGCTGGTGGGTGGTGGATGCCGTCTGGAATGGCGACGATCCGGAAAGGGTATTGGCGGCTCTGAGCAATCTCATGCCGCCCGCGCCGGGCATGATGGGGGTGTATGAGGACCCGGTGGCCCAGCCCCTCTACACCACACACACCGAGGCAGACGGAAACAGCTGGCAGCAGCTGACCGGCTATTGCCTCGGCGTCCCGGCGGGAACCGAGCAGCTGACCTTTGCCCCGGTCACCCGGAACGGCTCCTTGTGTTATCGGTGGGAACATCCCTTTGCACTTTCCTTTACGGTGGAACCGGAAACACCAGCCGCGGAATACACCGTCACCCGGGAGGAGTGCACCCTGACGGCGGTTCCCCGCCGGGTAAACGGGGCGGTCACCGTGTCGGTGTATCCAGAGAAAGGGCCCGGCAAGCTGACTGTGTCTCCCCAGATCGCCCACAATCCGCTGCCCGGGGCCACCGATGAGCCGGTGACCCTGCTGGCTGCCGACGGCACCGCTTACACCGGAACCTACACCCCCGGCCGGGACGGCAGCTACAGCAGCTGGAAGTTCGGCAACCTGCCGGCCGGGGAATACACCCTCTGCCTGCCCAGTCTGTATCTGACCGGGCCCGATGCGCTGGTGGCGGTTCCGCTGCCGCAGCAGGAAGGGGAGAGCTTGCCGGTGGGCGAGACAATCCTGCCCGGCGGCAGGCTTCAGATCGGCACTGTCCGGTGTTTGGGCCGCGCCGAAAACTTCCCGGTATTGGCCACAACGGAGGAGGGGAAAATCCTGTACCAGGATACGGCAATGGCCATCGGCATGCCGGACGGCAGCATCGTTTCCCTGAACGAGCTGCCCCTGGAAGCGGAACTGGACCTGACCCTGCAGGCAACCTGGAAAGACTATACCCTGTTGTCGGCAGGGGTGAAATTCGGCGCTACAGCCGAGGGTTCCGAGGGCACTGCCTGCGAAAGACAATACGCCCTGGCGGAGGACGGCACCACACAGCTTTCCGGCCTGTTGCTGCGGTATAAACCCGGCCTGTACGCCGCCAACCTGACCTTCACCCAGCCGCTCTACCGCTGGGACTGCGATTTTACCATTCCGATCACTGTCCCCTGAATCCGATAAAACGCCAAGCGGGAGGCCCCCCACTGCCGGGGCCTCCCGCTTGTTTGTTGCGTCCCAAATAAGTGGCAATACTCATCCGCAAACATGCGTTCAACATCATGGCCAGCTTCATCGGCACCGGCATGAACAAGGGCGGCAATTCCAGGCGGGTGGACGAGCTGACAAGCCCGTTCCTGGACAGTCTGGACATTGCGGGCTATAACTACGCTTCGGGACGCTACCCGCTGGAAGAAAAAGCCCATCCGAACCGGATCGTTTTTGGCAGCGAAACCTTTCCGCAGGATATCTATAAAAACTGGAAGATGGTGGAGAAATACCCCTATCTGATCGGAGATTTCATGTGGGCTGCCTGGGACTACCTGGGCGAAGCAGGCATCGGCGCCTGGAGCTACAACGGCGGGATGCCCTTCAACCGGCCTTATCCTTGGCTGCTGTCGGGGGCCGGCGTGGTGGATATCCTCGGCGTGCCGGACGTTTCCTGCCGCTATGCGGCGGTGGTCTGGGGCCTTTGCCGTAAACCGGTGATCGGGGTGCGGCCGGTCAACCATCCGGGCGTGCGCCCCTCCAAGTCGGTCTGGCGCGCCACCAATGCGGTGGAAAGCTGGTCCTGGCAGGGTTGCGAGGGAAACAAGGCGCAGATCGAGGTGTATGCAAGGGCGCACAGCGTCCAGCTGCTGCTGAATGGGAAAAGCCTGGGCAAAAAACGGCTGAAAGACTATAAGACTATCTTCAATACCCGATACCAGCCGGGTACCCTGACTGCCATCGCCTACGACGAAAAGGGAGAGGAGCTCTCTCGTTCGGAATTGCGTTCCGCCACCGGCCCGGTGTGCATCACCGTAAAACCTGAAAAGCAGAGCGTCCGCCCGGGTGAGATCGTTTATGTACCGGTATCGCTCACTGATGCAGACGGCGTGCTGGAAACAAATGCGGACCGCGCGTTGACGGTTCAGGTGCGCGGCGGCGAGCTGCTGGCGTTCGGCAGTGCCAACCCCTGCACCGAAGAGCGATACGATGCTGGCCGCTTCACCACCTACCAGGGGCGCGCCCTGGCCGTGGTAAGAGCGGGGGAGCGCGGCAATATTTTGGTTTCGGTCTCTGACGGTAAGCAGAATGCAACGGCGGAGATAGCCATTGCGGAAAAATAACGAAAGGGGCGCTGAGCAAAATGGAAAAGACAAAGAATGGCAGCCGGGCAAAAAAGATTCTTAAGATTGTAGTGGCTGTAGTGCTGGTTCTGACGCTGGCCCAGCTTTTGGTTCTGGGAATCCTGGGCGGTATCGGCCCGTTCGGATTTATCCGGGAGAACAAGATCAAGAATCATCCGGGCAATAAGCCGGAATACGACTTTTCGCAACTGACAGCGATGGAAAACAGCCCGCTTGCCGGTGGAAAAATTGCAGTATTGGGTTCTTCTGTGGCACAGGGCGCAGCCTCTGAGGGCTACGCGGTGGGCGAGTATCTGGCGGCACGCTTCGATTGCGCCTTAACGAAGGAAGCAGTCGGCGGAACTACGCTTGTGGATAACGGAAAGAGCAGTTATGTGCAGAGAATGTACAATTTGGACAAGTTTGAGCCGTTCGATTTGTTCGTCTGCCAGCTGTCCACCAACGACGCAACAAAGCGCAAACCTCTGGGAGAAATCTCGGGCAGCAAGAATCTGGAGGACTTTGATACCTCCACTATCACCGGCGCGATGGAGTATATCATCTGCTACGCGCAAGAGACCTGGGATTGCCCGGTGGTGTTCTTCACCGACAGCCGCTACGACAGTGAAGCCTACGGCGCGATGGTGGACCGCCTGCTGGAACTGCAGGAAAAATGGGGCATCTGGGTTCTGGACCTGTGGAGCAGCGACGAGTTCAACGCCATCTCCGATGCGGAACGGGATCTGTATATGAACGACGGTATCCATCCCACTAAAGCCGGTTACCGCGACTGGTGGGGCCTGGAGCAGGAACGCCAGCTGCTGGAATACCTGGCGGGCTGAGCAAAACAAAAACGGGACGCAACCCTTTAGGGATGCGTCCCGTTTTGCCTGTTTTTCTCTGCTCGTGCCGAACCGTGCCGCTTCAACGGATTCCGCCCCATTCTGCCCCTGGCCTCATGCTAGGATGGGCGCGGAGGTGATACGGATGCAGGCGTTGGCCGGATTGCTCATTACCGTGCTGTTCGTCTTTGCGGCGCTGCTTTCGGCGGCGGAAGAAAACGATCAGTCGTAGGTGTGGTCGCACACCTGCTGGATCTTCTCCCGCAGGGCTACAAAGTCCGAAAAAGCGTCGGGCTTCTGCCGGGGATTGCGCAGCAGCGCGGCGGGATGCAGCGTGCCCATGAACCAGGTGCCGTTCTTCTCAAAGAACTGCCCATGCTCCTTGGTCACCGAGAAGTCCGGGCGGATCAGCCGCTGGGCGGCGATGCGGCCCAGGCACACGATGATGCGGGGCCGGATGATCCGGAACTGCTCCCGCAGCCAGGGCAGGCAGGCGTCCCATTCCTCGGGCAGCGGATCCCGGTTCTGGGGCGGGCGGCATTTTACGATGTTGGTAATAAAGATGTTCTTGTCCCGGTACAGATCCACCGCTTCCAGATACTGGTCCAGCAGCTTGCCGCTGCGGCCTACAAACGGCAGGCCCTGTTCGTCCTCGTTCTGGCCGGGGCCTTCGCCGATGAACATGACCTCGGCTTCCGGGTTGCCCATGCCGAACACCACGTGCTGGCGGGTTTCACACAGGCCGCACTTTTCGCAGGTGGTGCAGGCCTGACGCAGTTGTTCAAAATCCATAAAACTGCCCTCCTTGTGTTCTGAAGCGATTATACCACAGCCGCGGCATTTTGTCTTGAAGTTTCGTTTGAATGTGCTACAATAAAAATGTAAATGCGCCCAGGGCGGCCAGTCTGCCCGGCGACACAGGAGGAAGAGAAAAATGAAATTTCTGGTAGAAACTTCGGCCCGTCACGTACATGTTACCCAGCAGACCCTGGAGACTCTGTTCGGCGCGGGTTATCAGCTCACCGTTAAGAAGGAACTGAGCCAGCCCGGCCAGTTCGCGTCCAACGAGCGCGTTACCGTTGTCGGCCCCAAGAAGGAGCTGGCCAACGTGTCCATCCTGGGGCCCTGCCGCAACGCGGACCAGGTGGAGCTGTCTGCTACCGACGCCCGTTCCATCGGCATCGTAGCTCCCGTCCGTGAGTCCGGCGACATTGCCGGTTCCGGCGCCTGCAAGCTGGTTGGCCCCTGCGGCGAAGTGGAGCTGACCGAGGGCGTGATCGTGGCCAAGCGTCACATCCATGTGACCCCCGAAGACGCTGAGAAGCTGGGCGTTTCCGACAAGGAGATCGTGAAGGTTGCCTGCGGCAAGGAAGGCCGTAAGCTGATCTTTGACGACGTGGTCATCCGTGTGCGCAGCGACTTTGCCACTGCCATGCACATCGATACCGACGAGTCCAACGCCTGCCTGGGCGCCACCGAGGGCGAGATCGTCCGCTAACTCTGATCCAAACGGCACTGCGGCCGGGCGGGCAGCCATTGCGCTGCCCGCCCGGCCTTTTGTCTGCCGGTCTTGCAATTTGCAAAGTTTTGTTATATAATATACCGTGTTCGGACAGAGCCGGTATATAGGTGCGCTGTTCGGCATACGGATGCGGGTCCTGTGCGACGGGGCTCCATGAACCATGTCAGGCGGGGAACCGAGCAGCATTAAGTGGCCCGCCCTGTGCGCCGCAGATCGCCTGCATCCGTATGCCGAGCCACGCACCCGCATCCGCGGGCGCTGTCCGTTTTTTGTACGGCTTTGTGGGGGAGGTGTGCGCCTGTGTACCAGGCATTGTACCGCAAATGGCGGCCTGCCGTGTTTGAAGACGTGGTAGGGCAGAGCGCGATCGTATCTGCGCTCAAAAACCAGGTGGCCACCGGCCGGGTGGGCCACGCCTATCTGTTCACCGGCACCCGCGGCACCGGTAAAACCACCTGCGCCCGGATCTTCGCCAAGGCGGTCAACTGTACCAATCCCCATGAGGGCAATCCCTGCGGGGAGTGCGCCATCTGCCGGGGCGTGGACGACGGCAGCATCCTGGACGTGATCGAGATCGACGCCGCCTCCAACAACGGCGTGGACAGCATCCGCGACCTGCGGGACGAAACCGCCTATACCCCCAGCCTGTGCCGGTACAAGGTGTATATCATCGACGAGGTGCACATGCTGTCCACAGCGGCTTTCAACGCGCTGCTCAAGACGATGGAGGAGCCGCCCTCCCATGTGATCTTCATTCTGGCCACCACCGAGATCCACAAGGTCCCGGCCACCATCCTGTCCCGCTGCCAGCGGTATGACTTCGGCCGTATCCGCCCGGAGGATATCGCGGGCCGGGTGCGGTATGTGGCCCAGCAGGAAAATCTGGAACTGGACGAGGCCGCGGCCATGCTCATTGCACGTCTGGCGGATGGCGCCCTGCGTGACGCGCTCTCCATTCTGGATACCTGCGCGGGCATGTCCAAACAGATCGACGAGGAACTGGTGCGCCGCATGGCCGGCGTGACCGACCGCAGCTACCTTTTTGCCATCAGCGACGCGGTGACCGAGAAAGACCCCTCCCGCGCCTTGGCGGAGATCGCCCAGCTGCGGCAGCGGTCGGTGGATCTGCGCCGCCTGTGCGAGGAACTGATCAGCCATTACCGCAACCTGATGCTGGCTGCCATGCCCGGCGGCAAAGCCCTGCTCACCGGCGTGTCCGGGGAGGAAGAGAGCCTGTATCTGCAAAAATGCAGCCAGGTGCCGCTGGCAAAAGCTGTGCAGGCCATCCGGTCACTGGGTTCCGCGCTGGAAAAGATGAGCCGGGGCACCGATCCCCGCATCGAGCTGGAACTGGCCCTTTTCTCCCTCACGGAGGAAACCGCGGCCGCTCCGGCCCCCGCGCCTGCCCGCACAGCCGCCGCTCCGGCGGCACAGCCTGCCAGCCAGCCGTTTGTGGCGTCCGCCTCCACGCAGCCCTTTATCCACAGCACGCCGCCGGCTCAGCAGCCTGCCCAAACAGCACAGCCTGCTCCGGCAGCGGCGCCTGCCGTTCAGCCCGCTCCCGCGGCGCAAAGCCAGGAGCAGCCTTCCCAGCCCGCCCAGACCTGGGCGGCGGATGTGCCGTTTGCCCCCGTGGCCAAGCGTGGCGCACCCCAGGCTCCCGCCGGTGAACCGCAGCTGTTCCCCCAGTGGAGCAAGGTGCTGGAGGAGCTGGAAAAGAACAAGGAGTCCATGCTCTTTGCCTATCTGGAACACTCCCGCGCGTTTTTTGACGGCCGCCGGGTGCTGATCGACGCAGGCAATACCTTCCGGGATTTCATCCGGGTCAACAAGGAAGCCCAGGAGCTCATCAAGCAGACCATCCAGAAATGCGTGGGCGTTCGTTGCGGCATCGGCCCGTATGAGCCGCCCAAAACCGAGGGCCCGTCCGGTGCGCAGGTGCTGGACGATACCCTGAAAACCCTGAAAGAACAAGGGGTACCCGTGATTTACCACGATAAAACATAAAGGAGATACCAAACATGAAAGCAAGACTGCCTCAGGGATACGGCAAACCCGACGTGAACGCGCTGATGCGCCAGGCCCAGAAGATGCAGGAGGACATGAAGGCCAAGCAGGAGGAGCTGGAGCAGAAAGAGTACACCGGCACCGCCAGCGGCGGCATGGTGCAGGTCACCATGACCGGTAAGCATCAGGTCACCGCCATCAAGATCCAGCCGGACGCTGTGGACCCCGAAGACATCGAGATGCTGGAAGATCTGGTTGCCGCTGCCGTCAACGACGCGGTGCGCGCGGTGGACGAGGATGCCGAGGCCGAGATGGGCAAGCTCACCGGCGGCATGAACATTCCCGGCCTTTAATCGCCGGGCAGTAAGGAGGAACACCATCCATGGGGTATAACGCCGCGCCGCTGGAGCGTCTGGTGGAACAGTTTTCCAAATTCCCGGGCATTGGCCGCAAAGGCGCTACCCGTATGGCCTATCAGGTGCTGAGCATGGATCCCAAGGAAGCTGCCGAGCTTGCCAGCGCGATCCAGGATGCCCATACCAAGCTGCATCGCTGCCGCATCTGCCAGGATTATACCGAGCAGGAGGTATGCCGCATCTGCTCCAGCCCCAAGCGGGACCCGTCGGTCATCTGCGTGGTGGAAAGCCCCCGGGATGTAACCGCCTTTGAGCGCACCCGGGAGTACAACGGCCTGTACCATGTGCTGCACGGCCTGATCTCGCCCATGGACGGTATCGGCGCGGAGCAGCTCTGCGTCAAGGAGCTGCTGGCCCGCCTGCAGGACGGCACGGTCAAGGAGGTCATCATGGCAACCAATCCCACTGTGGAAGGGGAGGCTACCGCCCTCTATCTGGCCAAGCTGATCAAGCCGCTGGGCATCCGCACCACCCGTCTGGCCTATGGTTTGCCGGTGGGCTCCAGTCTGGAGTACGCCGACGAAACCACCCTCTACCGGGCACTGTCCGGCCGGGGCGATCTGTAAACCGCGGCGGGATTTGACATTTTATCCCGGATGGGATATACTATACTACCAACCAGGCAGGGGAGGTGACGGCATGGCCGGAGAAAAACAAAGCACCAAGACCATCGCCGTCAACCGGCAGGCCCGGCATGAGTATTTCGTGATGGAAACTCTGGAGACCGGTATTTCGCTGGCAGGCACAGAGGTCAAGAGCCTGCGGCAGGGCACGGTCAACATGAAGGATTCCTGGGTCGACGTGGAGGATGGCGAACTGATCGTCCGGGGGCTGCACATCAGTCCCTACGAAAAGGGCAATATCTTCAACCGGGATCCCTTACGCGCCCGTAAATTGCTGGCGCACAAGAACGAGATCCGCAAGCTGGGCCAGCAGATTAAACTGCAGGGCTATACCCTGATTCCGCTTTCGCTCTACTTCAAGCGCGGGCGGGTCAAACTGGAACTGGGCGTCTGCAAGGGCAAGAAGCTGTACGACAAGCGGGAAACCGATGCCCGCCGTGCTGCACAGCGTGACATTGACCGGGCGCTCAAGTCCCACAACAACCGATAAAACAGGCCCCGTGCCTGTTTTTCATGGGGATGTAAAGGTTTCGACGGGGAGAGGAACACGCGAGCAGCGGGTAGTGGATGGGGGCCACACTATAAATGCCTCCAAAAAAATAGCTAACAACAATAAATTAGCTGTCGCTGCCTAATTATAGGCGGCTGTCCTGCCCACGTTAGTGTTGCGTGGGGCCAGGGCATCATTTAGACACTGAACGTGAGCAGCCCTAAGCTTTGCGGGCGGCCATGAACTCATGAAGCTACCAAAGCGTCGGCCTGTTTGCCGGCCTGGCGCGGCGGGAATGTTGTAGACAAACTGCACCCGGAGATACTCTCGTCGACTTCTTTTCGGACAGGGGTTCGATTCCCCTCATCTCCACCAGAGAGAGCCCCGGAAACAAACGGTTTCCGGGGCTCTCAATTCATATAAGAACCACAAGCTATGCTTGTGGGCGAATATAGCACGAGCGTTGATACGGAAAAAAAGAACCTCCTTTTGCTAAAATAGAAGCGGGTAACGCCAACCGCACTACAGCAAAA
>NZ_NFLN01000022.1 GCF_002160955.1 Gemmiger sp. An120 | reverse complement strand
GCGGCGGAAGAACTGGACCGTATCGATACGGTGGTGGCCCGTCTGGACCTGTCTCGAGCGGTGCGCAGCATAGACCTGTACATCGTGAAAGGCACAGCCGCGGAGAGCCCGCAGGCGCCTGCTCTTACCCGGGACAGTACCATCTGGGAACTGGGCCTGGCCAATTTGTTCGTGGCGAAAAATGTGTCCACCATCTCCCAGCAGCGTATTACCGACACACGGCTGGACACCAGCCGCTGCGGCATGGTCATGACGCCTCTCGAAACACCCGACTGGGAGGCGTACTTCGCGCAACTGCAGGCTGTGATTGCCGCCCAGGCCCAGGCGGGCACCGAGCAGATGAATGCCTGGCAGGTAGCATTTAACGCCTGGTTTGAGGCAATGAAAGGACAGCTCAGTGAAGACGCAGCCGGAAATCTGCAGCTGCAGGTGGACGATGTTGCCGCCGCTGCCCAGGCAGCCACCAGTCGCACCTACACCGCTGTTCTGCCCACGGAGGGGTGGACCGGCGACGGGGAGACCGGCTACACCCAGACAGTGGCTTGCGAGGGTATGACCGCCGACGTGGTCACCCTGCAGCCCATGATCCTGCCCACCGGCGACCGGGCGACAGATATTGCCGCCCGCGAGGCCCTGGGGTACATCTCCATGGTGGAGACCCTGGCCGGCCAGGTGACGGTGACCTGCTGGGAGGATAAGCCGGCGGTAAACCTTACTGTTTATTTGGTGGAAGCGAGGTGAGCGTATGAGCAAAAGCATGATGGCCGCCGCCGGAGGCGGCAAGGTGACGGTGGAGGGGCTGTCTGCCGATGTGGTGTTGGCTGAAAAGACAGTGACCGTGAAGCAGGGCACAAAAGAAGTGGTTAGCGTAACAGGCAATATTGTGGCTCCAAGTTTTGCCGTGGGTGCTGGTGTATTCGCCTCGAATACGCGAGATTCCGGGTATGGTGGATTCTACATCAACGAAAACAATCAATTTGTAGGGTTTGCATCTTATAGGGGTGCTACTGTATCGGGAAAATGTAAGGTAAGAAAGGGCCAAACCCTTTATTGGTACAACATAGGCAACTGCCTTATAATGAATTTTGGAGGAGGGCGAAGCGGCACAGGCTCATACACCTATCAAGATGATACGATTGTTTCGTTTACTTTACAGGGCGGTGGAGGAATCGGCCCTGATACGGCACGAGCGCATGTTTTGTAAGGAGGAACACCCATGGAAAAAGCACTGGATATTCCCCGCTGGCAGGATATCCTGGACGCGGATGCCGCCCGGGTGGCGAAGTGAGAAAGGAGTACATATGACGAGCGAACAAAAAAAGGAGATTCTGAAGGCGCTGGCCTACGGCCTGGACGAGGCGACGGCGGCGGCCTGCAACGGGGTCACGGTGGAAGAGGCCCATGCCCTGGCCGCGGCTGAGCAGGCCGCCGTGACGGCCAAGCGGGCGGAGCTGAAGGAGGTGTACCCGGATGCCTTTTGAAGCAAGGGTCGTAGATGTATCGGTATACCAGGGGACCATCGATTGGGCCCAGGTCAAGGCCGCCGGTATCTATGCTGCGGTGATCCGAGCAGGTTATGGCCGGTACGCCAAGCAGGAGGACCTTCGATTTGCCGAAAACTACGCGGACGCTCAGGCGGCGGGCCTGCCTGTGGGGGTGTACTGGTTCAGCTACGCCCACACGCCGGAGGAGGCCGTGCAGGAGGCACAGATCTGCCTGCAGGTGCTGGCGGGCCGGGGGCTGCAGATGCCCCTCTATTTCGACCAGGAAGAGAATGACATCCCGACGGCCAACCGCACCGCCTGTGCGGTGGCCTTCCTCGACCATATCCGGGCCAACAGCCCCTATATGCCCGGATACTACAGCTACACCGCCTACTTTGCCAGCGTGGACATCCCCACCATCCAGGCCTATGCTGACACCATATGGCTGGCCGACTACCGGGCCAGCTACGACAAGACCATCCCCCGGGATATGCACCAGTACACCAGCAGCGGCACGGTGGCGGGCATTACCGGGCGGGTGGACTGCAACAACCTGTTCCGGGATTTCCCCAGGGAACTCGATAAGGAGGACAAGCCCATGAGTTTTGAGCCGATTACCGGCAAGGTGCTGCGCTGCACCAGCGCGGAAAATCCGAAGTGTGAGACTTTCAGCGCCCCGGATATCAACGCCAGCCTGGGTGTGCTGGAACTGAACGAAATCTATCCCATCACTGCCAAGGGGAACACCATCCAGTTGGCGAACATGACCGGCACCTGGTACAAGATCATCGCTGACGGCGCAGAGGTCTACTGTCTGGAACTGCCGGACGGCCGCTGTGTGGTAGAGGATGCCCCCGCCGTCGAGACCCCGGCCGTGGATCTGACCGAGGTGCTGGCTGCGCTGGCCCGCATCGAGGCCGGGCAGAGCCGGATCGAAACCAACCAGGCCGAGCAGGGCAAGCAACTTACCGCCCTGCAGGACAAGCTCACCGCTTCCGGCGTTGCGTTGGCGAAGTAAGGAGAGAGACATGAAAAAACTGTTCATCTCGCAACCTATGCGCGGAAAATCCGACGAGGAGATCCTGAAAGAAAGGAAAGAGGCTGTACATGCAGCAGAAGAGGCGCTCGATGAAAAGGTGGAAGTGGTAGATAGCTTCTTCCTCGGCGCACCAGCTGAAGCAAAACCGCTTTGGTTTCTGGCGAAAAGCATTGAGCTCCTTGCGGGAGCTGACGTGGCTTTCTTTGCCAGTGGGTGGGAATCCGCCCGTGGGTGCCGTATCGAGCACACCTGTGCTGAAGAATACGGCGTGAAAATTATCGAACAGGGAGGGCGATGACAATGCAGCTCCCTGACTGGGCCGTGCAGTACTGGGTAGTTTGGGCTTTCGGACTTCTGACGGCTTGTCTCGCTGCCCTGTGGCGGTACGCCTTGGCCCAGCACAAACGGCAGAAAGCGCTGGAAACCGGCGTGCAGGCCCTGCTGCGCGACAGGATCATCCAGTCCTGCGACTACTACCAGAAAAAGCAGAGCATCTCGGTGCATGGCCGGGAGAACATCCAAAGTATGTACGCAGCCTATCACGCCCTGGGCGGCAATGGAGCAGTAACCGCCCTGGTGAAGGACGTGAACGAGCTGCCCACCCATTTCTGAAAGGAGAGAGATACATGAAACTGAATCTTCCCGTGCGGCTGAAAAATCCGGTATTCTGGGCGCAGTTGGGCCTGGCGGTGTTTACTCCTGTTCTGGCCTACTTCGGCCTGACCGGCGCGGACATCACCAGCTGGCCGATCCTTGGCCAGACCCTGCTGGCCGCGATCCGCAACCCGTATGTGTGCGCGCTGGCGGCGGTGAGCGTCTGGAACGCCCTCAACGATCCCACCACCGCCGGCCTGGGCGATTCCGCCCGGGCGCTTACTTACGATTCCCCGGCGGAATAAGTTGTACCGGCTTGCACGGCGTGCAAAGTCCGTGCGAGTTAACATATTAGCTAACAGGTTAACTTAAAGTTAATTTGAAGTTAATTCAGAGTTATAGAAAGGCCCCAACCATCCGGACTTTCCGGACGGTTGGGGCCGCTTTTTGTTTGCTTCGGTCGCATTACAAAGCAAAATCCCCCAGCCGCTGCAGCTGGGGGATTTTGTGGTTATCGCGCGATTTGGAAGCCTATCAAGATGTAGGAACCAAGCGGCTTTATAACCATGCGTGGTGCCGGTGGTGGGGGTCGAACCCACACGCGGTTGCCCGCAACGGATTTTGAGTCCGTCTCGTCTGCCAATTCCAACACACCGGCATGATGTGTAACATGACCATTATAATATGAAAAGAGGGACAAATCAAGGACATTTTGACGGAGAAAAACGCGAAAGGTTGCAAATTATGCAGGTTGGTGGAACAGATGGGTACAGAGACGAAAAAATTTATTGACAAATGCCAAAAGACGGTGTACCCTATTAAGGTGTAGAATCCCAGGTTTCAGGAGGCCGTATATGCCGTCCCGCCAACCGCTTTCCCTTGAGTTGCTGCGCCGGGGGGACGAAGCTGCCATGGCGGCAGCCATCGCCCGCATGATGCCCGCGATCCGTCGGGGCGCCGCGTTCTGCGCCGGCCCCGGTATGGAGTTTGAGGACGCCGTGCAGGAGGGGATCATCGGCCTGTTCCGCGCGATCCAGACCTACGATCCCGGCCGGGGCGCGTCCTTTGAAACCTACGCCGGCGTGTGCGCCCTCAACGCGCAGATCGCCGCCGCCCGCTCGGCCCGCAGCAAAAAGCACGGGCCGCTGAACGACAGTGTTCCGCTGGAAGAGAGCGGCACCGCCCAGAGCCCCGAGGAACTGGCCATCGCTGCCGAGCGGTACCAGCAGATCGTGCGGGAGATGGAGGTGCGCCTGTCCGAGCTGGAGCGTCAGGTGCTGGCCCTCTATCTGGCCGGGTGCAGTGCCCGGCAGATCGGGCAGCGATTGGGCCGGGATGAAAAAACGGCGGAAAACGCCATGGGCCGGGTGCGCCGCAAGCTGCGCCGCTATCTGCCCGAAGATCTGGTCTGACAGGCCGGTTGGCCTGCCGCGATAAATGTGCCCTATGTAGCTTAACAGTCAGAGCGTTGGTCCCAAAACCAAAGGTGTCGGTTTGAATCCTTCCGCGGGCAAAAAATTTCCATTAAGGAGACAGAAATCATGTACGAAGACAAGACTTTAGTATGCAAAGACTGCGGTAAGGAATTCGTTTTCACCGCCGGCGAGCAGGAGTTCTACGCCAGCCGCGGCTTCGAGAACGAGCCCCAGCGCTGCAAGGCCTGCCGTGACGCCCGCAAGAGCGCTACCCGCGGCACCCGCGAGATGTACGAGGCTACCTGCGCTGCTTGCGGCGGCGTGGCCCGCGTGCCCTTCCAGCCCCGTGAGGACCGTCCGGTCTACTGCAGCGAGTGCTTCGCCAAGATGAAGGAGAACCAGTAATCTCCCCATCCTGCCGCACGGCTGAATGAATGCATGAAAAAGCGCCCTCCGCCCGGAGGGCGCTTTTTTGCTGCGGGACGGCCCGTCCGCGCTTTTCTTGCGCCCGGGCGGATTTTACGGTACAATGGTACACACCGGGGCGCGGGCTGAAAACCGCCGCGCCCGCAAATTCTGTGCAGCGGGGGACCATTCATGAACAAAACATGCAGACGCTGGCTGGCCGGCGCAGTGCTGGCGGTGATCGTGCTGGCGGCGCTGGCCTGGACCTGGTACGGGGTACGGCAGACCGCCGACGGCCGCTCGCGCTATGAGCAGATCAACGACGAATACAGCCAGGTGGTGGACCCGGCCGATCCGTCGGCGGGGCTTGTGCAGACCTTTGCCTGGGAGAAGGGCGGGGCACTGTACGGGGTGCGGCTGCTGTTTTCCATCCATGGCCGGGTGGCCCACGGCACCCTGTACGCGGAACTGCAGGACAGCGCCGGAACCCGCCTGGCGGGGGCTGCCTGCGATATGACCGCCCTGCTGGACAACACTTTCTATACCTTTATTTTTGAGGAGGGCCCGGTGAACCTGACCGCCGGGGAATCCTACCGGCTGCGGGTCTGGTACCAGCCCGCCACGGCAGAGGATGTGGTGGGTCTGTGGGCCAGCGAAACGGTGCTGACGAACATGCCGCTTACCGGCGGAACCGCGGACAGCGGGGAGGGCACCGCCGCTTTGCAGCTGGTCACCGACCACAGCGGCGGCTTTGCTTCCCGGGCATTCTGGGTGCCGGGGGCGCTGCTGGCGCTGGCGGTGCTGGGCGGCTGGTGGCTGCTGTTTGTGAAAAAGGCCGGGGCCGTGCCGGTGCTCTGCGTGGCCGGCGCGCTGCTGGGGCTGATAATGAGTTTGATCATCCCGCCGCTGGCCGGGCCGGATGAATACGCCCACGCTGCTACCGCCTACGCCCAGGCCAGCGAACTGCTGGGCCAGGCCCCCTACGACGAGCAGGGCCGCCTGCGGATGCGGGAATGCGACGCGCCCCACATGACCGACGAAACCGGCGAGCGGGGCGTGTTTGCCTACAAGCGGATGGCCGGGCAGCTGCTGGAGACCGGCCATGACGGGGCGCTGACCGCCGTGGCCGAGGATGTGCGCGCCGCCGCGTCCGGCAACCGGCTGCTCTATGCGCCCATGGTGCTGGGCATGGCGCTGGGCCGCGTGCTTGGGCTGAGCTTTTACGGAATGCTCTGGCTGGCCCGGCTGTGCAATCTGGCGGTGTATCTGGCGCTGGCCGCCCTGGCGCTGCACCTGACGCCCCGGGCGAAAAATGTCTTTTTCTGCGCCGCGCTGCTGCCCATGGCGCTGCAGGTGGCGGGCTGCCTGTCCGCCGATATGCCGGTGATGGCGCTGACCCTGCTGTGGATAGCCTGGTGCCTGCGCGGCTGCGCCGGACCGGTGACCACCGCCGGCTGGCTGGCGGGGATGCTGCTGGCGGCGCTGCTGGCCCCGGCCAAGGCCATCTACCTGCCGCTGACCGGGCTGTGCCTGGTGATCCCCGGCGCCAATCTGGGGGCGCGTCCGGGCTGGAAAAAGACCGCTATCCTGGGGGCGGCTGCGCTGTCCTGGGCTGCGGCCAATGCTTCTTACTTCGGATACCTGATGCGGGATATGCCCGACGCCGCTTTCTGGCTGGGCGGGGCCGCGGCGGTGGCCGCCGCCGTGATCGGGCTGTGCGCCGCCCGCCTGTGGGAGCGCCGCCCCGCCGCCCGCCGCTGGATTCTGCTGGTGGGTGTGGCGCTGGCGCTGGTCGCGCTGGCAGCGCTGTTCTGGATGGCCTCCCACTGGGGCGAGGATCCCACCCCGCAGCAGCTGGTGGAGGGGATACAGCCCAACGGCGATTCCATCTACACCTACAGTGTGGGCTATATCCTGCGCAATCTGCCCCGGGTGGTCAAGCTTACGGTGGCCACCTTTGCGGCCAAGCTGCCCGCCTACTGGCAGCAGGCGCTGGGCACCGCCCTGGGCGAGCCGGTGATCTACTCGGTGGAGGTCAGCTGGCTGCTGACCCTGGCGCTGACAGGGGTGCTGTGGCTGGCCGCCATGCCCGCCGCCGACAGCCCCCGCCGCCTGCCCGGCTGGCGGCTGTGGTGGGTGCTGGCCCTGTGCGCGGGCTGTGTGGCCCTGTGCGTGGCTGCCTGCCTGACCTGGACGCCGCTGAACTATGAACAGATCTTTGGCATTCAGGGGCGGTACTTCCTGCCGCTGGTGCCGTTGCTGGCCCTGGCCGCCGGGGAATGGCGGGGCGTGGTGCGCAGCCGGGACCTGTCCGCCGGGGTGCGGCTGGCCCAGATCGGCCTGTGCGCCGCAGTGCTGCTGGAAGCGATTTCCCAGCTGGCCGCCCTGTGAAAGGCTTGCCAAACCTGCCCCTTTGGAGTACAATACCGATGTATATGCAAAAACGGGCGCTCTGCCCCGACAATAGTATAAGAAAGCGAGAGATACAACTATGATCACGAAGGATTCCATCATCGGCGACATTCTGGATATGGACCGCAACACCGCTCCCTACTTCCTGGAGATCGGGATGCACTGCCTGGGCTGCCCGGCTTCCCGCGGGGAAACCCTGGAGCAGGCCTGCATGGTCCACGGCACCAACGTGGACGAGCTGGTGGCCAAGCTGAACGCCCATTTTGGCAACAACTGACCGGCCCGCGCCCCATCTGGACGCCCGTCTGCTGACTGCCGCCCATCTGGTGCGGCCGGGCAGTGTGGCGGCGGATGTGGGCTGTGACCATGGCCGTCTGGCTGCCTGGCTGGCCTGTACCGGCCGCTGCCCCCGGGTGATGGCCGGCGATCTGCGTCCCGCTCCGCTGGCAACCGCCCGGGAAACCTGCCGGGCCTTTGCCTGTGAAGACCGGGTGGACTGCCGGCTGGCGGCGGGCCTGGAGGGCCTGGAGCCCGGCCAGGTGCAGGACATCGTGGTGGCGGGCCTGAGCGCCGAAACCATGATCGAAGTGTTTGAAGCCGCGCCCTGGGTGTTTGCACCCGGGATGCGGCTGGTGCTGGTTCCCGCTACCCGGCACGAGGTGCTGCGCCGCTGGCTGGCCCGCCGGGGATTTGCCCTGGCCGCCGACATCCCGGTGCAGTGCGCCGGGCGCTGGTACGCGGTGATCGCCGCGGACTATACCGGCAAAGGCCGGGAGCCGGAGGAGGCCTGGTGCCAGTTGGGGGATACCGGCCTCTATCCCGGCGGGGAAGGCTACAAGGCCGACCGGCTGATCCGCTGGCGCAAGCGGCTGCGGGGGATGCCCGACGAGGAGGAGCGCGCCCGGCAGCTGGCAATGATCGAGCAACTGGAAGGATAGGAGGTGGCCCGCATGGCCCGTGTGGACGAGATCCTGACCTATGTGCAGCAGCTGGCCCCGCCGGAACTGGCGGAAAGCTGGGACAACCCCGGCCTGCTGGTGGACTGCGGCGCGGAGGTCACCAGCATTCTGGTGGCGCTGGATGTGACCGATGAGGTCATCGCCGAAGCGGAGTACCAGGGCTGCCAGCTGATCGTGACCCACCATCCGGTGATCTTCAAACCGCTGCGGTCGCTGGCGCGGGGATCGCTGCCCTACCGCCTGATCAAGAAAAACATCTCCGCCCTCTGCGCCCACACCAATCTGGACGCGGCCGAGGGCGGGGTCAACGACATTCTGTGCCGCCTGCTGGGGGTGCAGGATGTACAGCCGCTGGACAAGCTGGCCCGGATCGGCCGGGTGCGCACCACCAGCGCCGACCTGCTGGCGGAACAGTGCCGCCAGGTGCTGGGGGCGCATGTGAAGCTGGTGGACGCGGGCAAGCCCATCAACCGGGTCGCGGTGGTGGGCGGCAGCGGCGGGGACTTCCTGGAAGCGGCCCTGGCTGCCGGGGCGGACGCGCTGGTAACCGGCGAGGCCGGGCATCATACGGCGCTGGACGCCCGCCACGCAGGGCTCAGCCTGGTGGTGGCCGGGCACTACGCCACCGAGCTGCCCATTGTGCCGGTGCTGGCAGACAAGCTGGCCCGGAAGTTTCCCGGCGTGCGGGTGCTGTGCAGCCGCCGCTGCAAGGACCCCTTTACGTATCTGTAACGGCTTGCGGGGCTGTGGGGGCAGGATGCTGTCCCCGCGGCCCCGTTTTGGCCGTTGTCCTGTTATATCGCGAGGTGAACCATGGCTCTGGATGCCGCCACGCTGGCGCTTTGCGCCCGCGAGTTGAAAACCACTCTGCTGGACTCCCGGATCGACAAGATCTTCGAGCCCACCCGGGACGAGGTGCTGCTGCTTCTGCGCACCCGCACCGATACCTATCGCTTGCTGCTCAGCGCCCGCAGCGGCTCCGCCCGGGTCTGCCTGACCGGCGAGAGCTTTGAAAATCCGGCCACCCCGCCGGGATTCTGCATGCTGCTGCGCAAGCACCTGGCCGGCGGCCGCCTGCTGGATATCCGGATGGAGCCGGGGGAACGGATCGTCTTTTTTGATTTCCAGTGCGTCAACGAGATGGGCGACCTGGTCAAAAACACCCTGGCCGCCGAACTGATGGGCCGCTATTCCAACCTGGTGCTGGTGCAGGACGGCCGCATTCTGGACGCCCTCAAGCGGGTGGATTTTGAGGATTCCGCCATCCGGCAGCTGCTGCCCGGCCTGCCCTACACCATGCCGCCCCGGCCCGCCCGGCCGGACTTCTTCTCGGTAAGCAGCGCCGCGCTGGTGGCGCTGGCCATGCAGAAGGACCTGCCGGTGGCCGACGCGCTGATGAAAAGCTGCGGCGGGGTAGGCCCGGTGGTCTGCCGGGAAGCCGCCTTTCGGGCACTGGGGGACAGCCACCGCCCGGCCAATGAACTCACCGCCGCCGAGCAGTCCGCCCTGGCCGCGGCGCTGGACGCCATCCGGGACGATCACGCCGCCGGTGGGGTGCCCACCGCCGCCGCGGCGCCGGACGGCCGCCCGGTGGAGTTCAGCTTTACCGCCCTGACCCAGTACGGCCCCGACGCCTGCCGTACCTATCCGGACTTCAGCGCCCTGCTGGAGGATTACTACGCGGTCAAGGACCGGGCCGAGCGTCTGCGCCAGAAGAGCCGCGACCTGCTCAAGACGGTGCGCAACCTGCACGAGCGGGCGGTGCGCAAACAGGCCGCCCGCACCGAGGAACTGGCCCAGAGCGAGGCCAGCGACGAGCTGCGCATCAAGGGCGAACTGGTGCAGGCCAACCTGTGGCAGATCGAGCGGGGGATGGCCAGCGTCACGGTGGACAACTACTACACCGGCCAGAAAGAGACCATCCCCCTGGACGTGCGGCTGTCGCCCAGCGGCAACGCCCAGAAATATTTCAAGGAATACAAAAAGAAACAGACCGCCGCCAAAATGCTGGCCCGCCTGCTGGAAGAGGGGGCCCGGGAGATCGAGTATCTGGAGACGGTGGTCTATGAGGTGGAGACCGCCTCCGGCGAGCAGGCCCTGGGCGAGATCCGGGCCGAGCTGAAAAGCCAGGGCTATCTGAAATATTATAAGGTACGGGATAAAAAGCAGAAGCCTGCCGATTTCTTCCGGTACCGCTCCACCGACGGCTTCCTGATCCTGGTGGGCCGCAACAACGCCCAGAACGACAAACTCACCCTGCACACCGCCCGGGGCCGGGATCTGTGGTTCCACGTAAAGAACGCCCCCGGCAGTCACACGGTGGTCATCAGCGAGGGCCAGCCCATCCCGGACTCCACCCGGGAAGAAGCTGCCCAGCTGGCGGTGCTCCACTCCAGCCAGGCAGGGGGCGCCAAGGTCCCTGTGGACTACACCTTTGTGCGCAACATCCGCAAGACCGGCGATTTGAAGCCCGGCATGGTGCTCTACGACACCTATGAGACCGCCTACATCACCCCGGACCCCGCCCTGCGGGAGAAACTGCGGGTATAACGGGCGCTCTCTGCCGGACCCCAACCGCGAACGGCCGGCGGGCACCGGAAAGCTGCCCTGCCGGCACGGAGGCAAAAGTCAACGATCATGCAACAATCTACCCGGATCCGCAACCCCTGGATACGCCTGCGCCGCTGGTTTGCGGCGCGGCCGGTGCTCTGTACGGTGATCAGCCTGCTGGCCTGTGCCGGGGTGCCCCTGCTGTACCAGGTGCTGATCGAGTTTACCCGCATCCGCTCCTTTACCGTTACCCTGACCTATCTGAGCGGCCGGATTTCCAATCTGCTGCTGGGCTGGGTGCCGCTGGCCCTGCTGTTTCTGGCGCTTACCCTGCTCACTCGGCGGCCTGCTGTGCCGGCCGGGATCATGGGGGTCATTCTGGCCACCGGCGGGATCTCCAATTATCTGAAACTCTCCTACCGGGACGAGCCGGTGGTGCCCAGTGATCTGTTCATCCTGCGGGACGCAGCCACCATCGGCACCGAGATGCGGCCCGCCATCACCCGGGAGATGGTAGTCTTTGCGCTGGCGGTGATCCTGGTCACCGTGGCCCTCACCTTTGTGCGGCTTCCCTGGCCGAAGGGCGGCCGGGGCTGGGCGCTGCGGGCGCTGTCCGGCGGGATGGCGCTGGTCTGCGCCTGCCTGTTCACCGTGCGGGAGATCTGGCACGAGCCCAGCATGCGCGCCCGGGGGCTGGGGTATTTCTCCACCGGCCTGGCGGACGAATATTATAAAGGTACCTTTGTGCCCATCTTCCTGCATATGCTGGGGGATATGAAGATCGACCCGCCCGCCGGCTACCGGAAAACCTCGGTGGAGCAGCTGGCAGGGGAGATGGCCGCCCAGGCGGGGGAACGGGATTCCCAGGCCACCCCGGATATCCTGGTGGTCATGTCCGAAAGCTGGTTTGATCTGGAACGGGTCATTCCCGGGGAGTACTCCCAGGATCTGACCGCCAACTTCGACCGGCTGTCCCGGGAAGGGGTCAGCGGGTATTTCCTCAGCGAGGGCTATACCGGCGGCACCGCCAACATCGAGTTTTCGGCTCTTACCGGCTTCTGCACCGATCTGCTGCCCCAGGGCAGCACCGCCTACAGCGAGTACATGCACGAGGACTTCGCCAGCTATCCGCTTTACCTGAAGCAGCAGGGCTACACCAACGTGGCCATCCATCCCTACCTGCGCAGCTTCTATGACCGGGAGGACGCCTACGCGGACATGGGATTCGACGCCTTCTATGATATGGAGGACTTTGCCGACCCGACCTACGCCGGCGACTACATCAGCGAAAAGAGCACCATCGACAAGCTCATTGATACCTATAAAGAAGAGACCGCCAAAACCGACGGCGGCGTCTTTATCCATACCGTCACCATCCAGAACCACGTGTCCTATACCGGGGGGATCTATCCGGACGGCTACCGGGTCACCGCCAAGGTGCCGGAGCTCAACAAGGAGGAGACCGCCCTGCTGGAAACGGTGGCCACCAACATGCGGGACATCGACCGGGCGCTGGGCCGCCTGACCGACTATCTGGAAACGGTGGACCGGGACGTGATCGTCCTGTTCTTCGGCGATCACCAGACCGGCGTGGCCGATGACGATACCATCAACGTGAACGAGAAGGCGGCCAGTTATCTGGGCCTGCCCGACCAGGAGCGGATGGTGGAGAAGTACAAGGTGCCGTTCCTGATCTGGAGCAACCACGACAAGAAGGACGCGGTCACCGAGCCGCTCACCACCGCCTATATGCTGCTGCCTATGCTGGGCGCCTACTACGATGCGCCCCAGCCGGCCTGGATGAGCTGGCTGCACAGCACCCTGCCGGAATGCCGGGGCCTGGCCCGGGGCTATGCCATCGCCCCGGACGGCAGCGTGGGCCTGCCGGAAGGGCAGATCAACGAGCTGCTGAGAAAATACTGGACCGTCCAGTACGATCTGATGTTCGGCGAGGAGTACAGCCGGAATATTCTGTACAGCTGACAGAAAAAAGGGCCGCCGGAGGGGCAGAAAACCGCTTCCGGCGGCCTTTTTCCGGCCGTTTGGGGCCCGTTTGCGCAAAAGGGAGAAATTCTCAAAAAAAATTCTAACTTTTTTACAAAAAGGGGTTGCAACACCCGGCGGTGTGTGCTAAAATAAACCTCGGCTGCAAAGGACCCCGTGCACAATGGGGTACGGGGCCACGATATGCGATGATGCGGGAGGTTGCCGTAGCGATACGGGTTTTTCCGCGGAGTATGTCCGATCTAGAACCGGGCGAAAGAATTACTGACAGCAAAGGGATACGTTCTCACCGGCTTGCCGTGCGAACCAATGTCCAACTTAATTTGCTACAGGTCTGTCCGGGGGAACTGCCTAGCGGTTCACCGGCTTTTCTGATGCAAAAACGTGAAACACCCGGCGCTGTGTACAGTGGTTTATCGGATCGCCTAGGCACCAAAATTTAACAGGAGGCGAACAAAATGGCAGTCAAGGAGAAAATCAGGATTCGTTTGCAGAGCTACGACCACCAGCTGGTGGACGCGGCCGCGGAGAAGATCGTGGAGACCGCTAAGCGCACCGGCGCCCGCGTGTCCGGCCCGATTCCCCTGCCCACCGACAAGGAAGTGGTGACCATCCTGCGCGCTGTTCACAAGTACAAGGACAGCCGCGAGCAGTTTGAGACCCGCACCCACAAGCGTCTGGTGGACGTCCTGAAGCCGTCCAACAAGACGGTCGAGGCCCTCATGGGCCTGCAGCTCCCCGCCGGCGTGGACATCGAGATCAAGCTGTGAGCGTGCACGGGCGCCTTACTTAATCGGTAAGGGCAGCCGCCGAGCCGCCAACTGCCGGAAACCCCGGCGCCCCTTCGCAAACACCCGATCCCGAGCACCGCTCCCCAGCGGAGAGGTCATGTTGGCGCGAAAGCGCGTCAACCAATAACCTTATAGGAGGAAAAGAAAATGCAAAAAGGTATCATCGGCAAGAAACTGGGCATGACTCAGCTGTTCGATGAGAACGGCAAGGTCGTTCCCGTCACCGTGATCGAGGCTGGCCCCTGCACCGTGGTGCAGAAGAAGACCGTGGAAAGCGACGGTTACCAGGCCGTGCAGCTGGGCTTCGGCGACATCGCCGCCCGCAAGGTCAGCAAGCCTGCCAAGGGTCATTTCGACAAGGCCGACGTGGCCCCCAAGAAGACCCTGCGTGAGTTCCGTCTGGCTGACATCAGCGCCGTGAACGTGGGCGACATCCTGAAGGCCGACGTCTTCGCCGCCGGCGACCACATCGACGTGGTCGGCGTCAGCAAGGGCAAGGGCTACGCCGGCACCATCAAGCGCTGGAACGGCCATCGCCTGCGCGAGAGCCACGGCACCGGCCCCGTTTCCCGCCATGCCGGTTCCATGGGCGCCTGCTCCACCCCCAGCCGTGTGTTCAAGGGCAAGAAGCTGCCCGGTCACCTGGGCGCTGAGCGCGTGACCATCCAGAACCTGACCGTCGTCAAGGTGGACGCGGAAAATAATCTGATCGCCGTCAAGGGCGCTGTGCCCGGCCCCAAGGGCGCCGTGGTCTGCATCTGCGACAGCGTGAAGGCGTAAAGGAGGAAAGCACAATGGCACAGTTTGACGTTTTGGATATGAACGGCAAGAAGGTTTCCACCGTAGAGCTTTCCGACGCCGTTTTCGGTATCACCCCCAATGAGAAGGCCGTGCACATCGCGGTCGTCAACTTCCTGGCCAACCAGCGCCAGGGCACCCAGAGCACCAAGACCCGCAGCGAGGTTTCCGGCGGCGGTCGCAAGCCCTGGCGTCAGAAGGGCACCGGTCATGCCCGTCAGGGTTCCACCCGCAGCCCGCAGTGGACTCACGGCGGCGTTGCCCTGGGCCCCAAGCCCCGCGATTACAGCTACCGCATCAACAAGAAGGTCCGCCGTCTGGCCGTGCTGAGCGCCCTGAGCGCCAAGGCCCAGGCCGGTGACATGATCGTGATCGACAAGCTGGCCTGCGAGGAGTACAAGACCAAGACCGTGGTCAACATGCTGGCCGCTGTGGGCGCTTCCAAGAAGGCCCTGATCGTGAACGACGCTGTGGACGCCAAGTTCGTCAAGAGCGCCGCCAACGTGCCCGGCGTTAAGACCACCACCGCTCTGAGCGTGAACACCTACGACGTCGTGAATGCCGACAAGTTCATCATCAGCGTGGACGCTGCCAAAAAACTCGAGGAGGTTCTGGGCTAATGAAAGCTGCACAAGACATCATCCTGGCCCCTGTCATTACCGAGAACTCGATGCAGGGTATTGCCAGCAAGAAGTACACCTTCAAGGTTGCGACCGACGCCAACAAGATTGAGATCGCCAAGGCTGTTGAAAGCCTGTTCGGCGTGAAGGTTGCCAAGGTCAACACCATCAATGTGCGCGGCCGTTACCGCCGCCAGGGCATGCATGCCGGCTACACCGCCGCTGCCAAGAAGGCCATCGTGACCCTGAAACAGGATTCCAAGGGCATCGATTTCTTCGAGTCCATGGTATAAAGAGCCCCCGAGGGCTTGCTTATGGGGATATGACCCCGATAATAATTCATAAGATCAAAAGGAGAAAATAGCCATGGCTATCAAAAAGTATAAGCCGACTACCCCGGGCCGCCGCGGCATGACTGTCACCGATTACAGCCAGCTGAGCAAGGTCGCGCCCGAGCGCAGCCTGCTGGAGCCTATGAAGAAGGCTGCCGGTCGCAACAACACCGGCCGGATCACCGTTCGCCATCACGGCGGCGGCAACCGCACCAAGTACCGCGTGATCGACTTCAAGCGCAACAAGTTTGACGTGCCCGCCACTGTCAAGACCCTGGAGTACGATCCCAACCGCAGCGCCCACATCGCCCTGATCGAGTACGAAGACGGCGTCAAGAGCTACATCCTGGCTCCGGACGGCCTGAAGGTGGGCGACACCGTGATGGCCGGCCCCAACGCCGACATCAAGCCGGGCAACGCGCTGCCCTTCGCCAACATCCCCGTTGGTACCACCATCCACAACATCGAGCTGTACCCCGGCAAGGGTGGCCAGCTGGTGCGCAGCGCCGGCAACATGGCCCAGCTGATGGCTAAGGAGAATGGCTACGCCCTGGTGCGTCTGCCCAGCGGCGAGATGCGCAACGTGCCTCTCAACTGCATCGCCACCATCGGCCAGGTTGGCAACCTGGATCACGAGAACGTGAACCTGGGCAAGGCTGGCCGCAAGCGCCACATGGGCTGGCGTCCCACCGTCCGCGGCTCCGTCATGAACCCCTGCGACCACCCCCACGGCGGCGGCGAGGGCAAGAGCCCGGTTGGCCGTCCCGGCCCTGTTACCCCCTGGGGCAAGCCGGCTATGGGTTACAAGACCCGCAAACATCACAACCGCTCTGACAAGTTCATTGTCAAGCGCGCGAACGGTTAAGAGAGGAGAAGGAACATGGGTAGAAGTGTTAAGAAGGGACCTTATGTCCTGCCTGTTCTGCTGAAGCGTGTCCGTGAGATGAACGAGTCCGGCGAGAAGCGCGTGCTCAAGACCTGGAGCCGTTCCTCCACCATCTTCCCCGACTTCGTGGGCCACACCTTTGCCGTGCACGACGGCCGCAAGCACGTGCCTGTGTACGTGACCGAGGATATGGTCGGCCACAAGCTGGGCGAATTCGCCCCCACCCGGACCTTCAAGGGCCACGCGGGCGCGAAGACCACGAAATAAGAGAAGGAGGAACACAACCATGGAAGCTAGGGCACATCTTCGATACGCCCGCATCAGCCCCCGGAAGGTCTCGATCGTGCTGGATCTGATCCGCAATCAGCCTCTGGACAAGGCGCTGGCGATCCTGCAGTACACCCCGAAGGCCGCTTGTGAGCCCCTTCTGAAGCTGGTGAAGTCTGCTGCCGCGAACGCGGAAACCAACCACAACATGGACAAGAACAACCTGTACGTGGCCGAGTGCTTTGTCACCCCCGGCCCCACCCTGAAGCGCATCATGCCCCGCGACCACGGCCGTGCCTACCGCATCCTGAAGCGGACCAGCCACGTGACCGTCGTTCTGAAAGAGAAAGAGTAAGGAGGAGGTAAACAATGGGCCAGAAAGTCAATCCCCACGGTCTGCGCGTGGGCGTAATTAAAGATTGGGACAGCCGCTGGTTTACTTCCAAGAAGGAGTTCGGCGACACCCTGGTCGAGGATTACAAGATCCGTAAGACCCTGAAGAAGCAGCTGTTCGACGCGGGCCTGCCCAAGATCGAAATCGAGCGCACCGTCGACAACCAGACCGGCGCTCCGAAGGTTCGCATCAACCTGTACTGCGCCAAGCCCGGCATGGTGATCGGCAAGGGCGGCGCCGAGATCGAGAAGCTCCGCGTTCAGCTGGAGAAGATGATCGGCAAGAGCGTCAACCTGAACATCGTGGAAGTCAAGAACATGGACACCAACGCTCAGCTGGTGGCCGAGAACATCGCCGCTCAGCTGGAGCGCCGCATCGGCTTCCGCCGCGCGATGAAGCAGTGCATGGGCCGCGCTATGCAGCGCGGGGCCAAGGGTATCAAGACCCAGGTTTCCGGCCGTCTGGGCGGCGCGGACATCGCCCGCACCGAGCACTACCATGAGGGCACCATCCCCCTGCAGACCCTGCGCGCCGACATCGACTACGGCTTCGCTGAGGCCGACACCACCTACGGCAAGATCGGCGTCAAGGTGTGGATCTACAAGGGCGAGGTTCTGAAGGGCGCCAAGCCCGCATCCCGCAAGGAAGGAGGCAACAAGTAATGTTACTGCCTAAGCGCGTTAAATACCGCCGCGTCCATCGCGGCCGCATGACCGGTAAGGCCATGCGCGGCAACACCGTCAACCAGGGCCAGTACGGCCTTGTTGCCCTCGAGCCCGGCTGGATCGACAGCCGTCAGATCGAGGCTGCCCGTATCGCCATGACCCGTTACATCAAGCGTGGCGGTAAGGTTTGGATCAAGATCTTCCCCGACAAGCCCGTTACCGAGAAGCCGGCCGAGACCCGCATGGGTTCCGGTAAAGGTTCTCCGGAGTACTGGGTGGCCGTGGTTAAGCCCGGCCGCGTACTGTTCGAGCTGGCCGATGTGGATGAGGCCGTCGCCCGCGAGGCGCTGCGCCTGGCCATGCACAAGCTGCCGGTCAAGTGCAAATTCGCAATGCGTGAAGAGGAGGTTGAAGCCTGATGAAAGCCGCAGAACTGCGTGATATGTCCAGTGCCGAGCTGAACAAGAAGCTGGCTGAGCTGAAAGAAGAGCTGTTCAACCTGCGCTTCCAGCACACCATCAATCAGCTGGACAACCCCGGCCGTATGGAGATCGTCCGCAAGGACATCGCCCGCGTGCTGACCGTCCTGGCGGAGAAAGCGTGAGGAGGAGTAAACGATGGAACGCAATTTGAGAAAGACCCGTGTGGGCACCGTTGTCTCCGATAAGATGGACAAAACCATCGTCGTGGCCGTCAAGGACAGCGTTCAGCATCCCCTGTACAAGAAGATCCTGAAGCGCACCGTCAAGTTCAAGGCGCATGACGAAAAGAACGAGTGCCGCGTGGGCGACCGCGTGCGCATCATGGAGACCCGCCCCCTGTCCAAGGACAAGCGGTGGCGCCTGGTCGAGATCGTAGAAAAGGCGAAATAAGCCTGATACTTTGAAAAGGAGGATCTGGCAATGGTTCAGATGCAAACGTATCTCAAAGTGGCCGACAACACCGGTGCCAAGGAGTTAATGTGCATCCGTGTGCTGGGCGGCTCCCGCAAGAGATATGCCAACATCGGCGACGTCGTGGTGGCTTCCGTCAAGAAGGCGGCCCCGGGCGGCACCGTGAAGAAAGGCGACGTGGTCAAGGCTGTGATCGTTCGCAGCAAGCATGGCCTGCGCCGTGAGGACGGCAGCTACATCCGTTTCGATGAGAACGCCGCCGTTATCATCCGTGACGACAAGAATCCGCGAGGCACCCGTATCTTTGGGCCCGTGGCGCGCGAGCTGCGCGAGAACGGCTACCTGAAGATCCTGAGCCTGGCTCCCGAATCGCTGTAAGGAGGTTTTAAGAATGAACAATCTTCATGTTAAAACCGGCGACACCGTTATGATCATCAGCGGCAAGGACAAGGGCCAGACCGGCAAGGTGCTCGCTGTGAGCCCCAAGGAGGGCAAGGTCATCGTTGAAGGCCGCAACATGGTTACCAAGCACGTCAAGCCTCGCCGTCAGGGCGAGCAGGGCGGCATCGTGAAGGCCGAGGGCGCTATGTACGCCTGCAAGGTCATGCCCGTATGCCCCAAGTGCGGCAAGGCCACCCGCGTGGCCCACTCCGTCAAGGACGGCAAGAATGTGCGCGTGTGCCGCAAGTGCGGCGCCGAGCTGTAAGGGAGGTAAGTGACACATGGCACGTTTGAAAGAAAAGTATGTGAATGAAGTCGCTCCCGCCCTGATGAGCAAGTTTGGGTACAAGAGCGTGATGCAGATCCCCAAGCTGGATAAGGTCGTTATCAACGTTGGCTGCGGCGACGCCAAGGACAACGTCAAGATGATGGACGCCATCCTGAGCGATCTGGCTCAGATCACCGGCCAGAAGGCCGTGGTCTGCCGCGCCAAGAAGAGCGTTGCGAACTTCAAGCTGCGCGAAGGCATGCCCATCGGCGCGAAGGTCACCCTGCGCGGCGAGCGTATGTACGAGTTCGTGGATCGTCTGTTCAGCGTGGCTCTGCCCCGCGTGCGTGACTTCCGCGGCATCAACGGCAACTCCTTCGACGGCCGCGGCAACTACGCCGTGGGCATCAAGGAGCAGCTGATCTTCCCTGAGATCGATTACGAAAAGATCGACGCGGTGCGCGGCATGGACATCTGCTTCGTCACCACCGCCAAAACCGACGAAGAGGCCAAGGAGCTGCTGAAGGCTCTGGGCGCCCCCTTCGCCAACTAAGGGAGGAAACGCACGATGGCTAAGACTTCTATGAAAATCAAGCAGCAGCGCGAGCCCAAGTTCTCTACCCGCGCCTACAACCGCTGCAAAATCTGCGGCCGTCCCCACGCCTACCTGCGCAAGTACGGCATCTGCCGTATCTGCTTCCGTGAGCTCGCTTACAAGGGCGAGATCCCCGGCGTGAAGAAAGCCAGCTGGTAAATTCGGCTTTTACCAAACAGGCCGAAAAGCCTGAAATTACGAAACGAAGAACCTTAAGGAGGTTAGTGGCATGCAAATCACCGATCCTATCGCGGACCTGCTCACCCGCATCCGCAACGCCAGCACTGCCAAACACCCTTCTGTCGAAGTTCCCGCTTCCAACCTGAAAAAGGCAATTTGCCAGATCCTGGTTGACGAGGGCTACATCAAGGGTGTGCAGATGATCGAAGACAACAAGCAGGGGACCCTGCGCCTGACCCTGAAGTATCAGGAGAACGGCGTCCCCGTTATCTCCGGCCTGCGCCGCGTGTCCAAGCCCGGCCTGCGCATCTACACCAACTGCGAAGATATGCCCCGGGTCATGAAGGGCCTGGGCACCGCGATCATCTCCACTTCTAAAGGCGTCATGACCGACAAGGCTGCCCGCGCTGCCAACGTCGGCGGTGAAGTTCTCGCCTTTGTGTGGTAAGAAAGGGGTATAAGACAATGTCGAGAATTGGAAGAAAACCCATCGTCATCCCCGCCGGCGTGGAAGTTGCCGTTGAGGGCAACGCCATCACGGTGAAGGGCCCCAAGGGTACCCTGCATTCCAACTTCCACCCCCTCATGACCGTTAAGGTCGAGGCTGGCGAAGTTCTGGTTACCCGCCCCAATGACGAGAAGCAGGCCCGCAGCCTGCACGGCCTGACCCGCACCAACATCAGCAACATGGTGGAAGGTGTTATGCACGGCTTCGAGAAGAAGCTGGAAGTGCAGGGCGTTGGCTACCGTGTGGCCAAGCAGGGCACCAACCTGGTGATGAACCTGGGCTACAGCCATCAGGTCATCGTCAGCGAGACCGACGACATCAAGATCGACGCTCCCGATGCCAACACCATCATCATCAAGGGCATCGACAAGCAGAAGGTCGGCCAGTTCGCGGCGGAAGTCCGCGAGAAGCGTCCGCCTGAGCCGTACAAGGGCAAGGGCATCCGCTATGCGGGCGAGCACATCATCCGCAAAGAGGGCAAAGCCGGTAAGGGCAAATAAGGGAAGGAGTGAAAGACAATGGTTAATAAACCTGATAAGAACGTTGCGCGTCTGCGCCGTCACCGCCGTGTGCGCGGTAAGATCAGCGGCACCGCTGAGCGGCCCCGTCTGGATGTATTCCGCTCCTCCAAGCACATCTACGCCCAGATCATCGACGATGTGGCTGGCGTTACCCTG
The DNA here is from genome assembly GCF_002160955.1 of Gemmiger sp. An120. Taxonomy (GTDB): domain Bacteria; phylum Bacillota; class Clostridia; order Oscillospirales; family Ruminococcaceae; genus Gemmiger_A; species Gemmiger_A avium. The sequence continues at coordinate 20,972 of NZ_NFLN01000022.1, read as the reverse complement.
TGCAGCGCGTCCACCATGGACAAGGACTTCGAGGGCTTCGGCGGCAACATTGAGGCTGCCGGCAAGGTCGGTCGCAAGATCGCCGAGCGCGCTCTGGAAAAAGGCATCAAGGTCGTCGTGTTCGACCGCGGCGGCTTCGTGTACCACGGCCGCGTGAAAGCTCTGGCTGAGGGCGCCCGCGAAGGCGGCCTGCAGCTGTAAGGAGGAGGATACAGATGGAAAGAAGAAATCGTGAAGTCGATGACGGCATGCTGGAAAAAGTCGTCGCCATCAACCGCGTATCCAAGACCGTCAAAGGTGGCCGCGTAATGAAGTTCAGCGCCCTGGTCGTTGTGGGCGACGGCAAAGGCACCATCGGTTTTGGCATGGGCAAGGCCGGTGAGGTTCCCGAAGCGATCCGCAAGGGCCTTGAGGCTGCCAAGAAGAACATGCACAAGATTGCCATGAAGGGCACCACCATCCCCCACGAGATCGTGGGCGAGTTCGGCGCTGGCCGCGTGCTGATGCGTCCGGCTCCCGAAGGCACCGGCGTTATCGCCGGCGGCCCGGTGCGTGCGGTTCTGGAAGCTGCCGGCATCAAGGACATCCGTACCAAGAGCCTGCGCTCCAACAACCCCTGCAACGTGGTCACCGCCACCTTCAACGGCCTGTGCAGCCTGGTCAGCGCTGAGGAAGTGGCTGCCAAGCGCGGTAAGACCGTGAAAGAACTGTTTGAGTAAGGAGGCAGCTAACAATGGCAGAAACCAAGAAGCCCGCGGCTAAGAAGCCTGCGGCCAAGAAGCCCGCTGTTAAGAAGGCTGCCAGCCTGACCATCAAGCTGACCCGCAGCCTGTCCGGCCGCAGCGAGAAGCAGATCGCCACCGCCCAGAGCCTGGGCCTGAAGAAGATCGGCGATGTGACCGTGCAGCCCGACAACGCCCAGACCAACGGCAAGATCGCCAAGATCAGCCACATGGTCCTGGTTACCAAAGCGTAAAGGCAAGGAGGTGCAAGCACATGAAGCTTCATGAATTACAGCCCGCGCAGGGCGCGAACACCGCGGCCAAGCGCAAAGGCCGCGGCCACGGCAGCGGCAACGGCAAGACCGCCGGCTACGGCCACAAGGGCCAGAAAGCCCGCTCCGGCGTCAAGAAGGCCGGGTTCGAAGGCGGCCAGATGCCTCTGCAGCGTCGTCTGCCCAAGCGCGGTTTCAACAACATTTTCGCCACCGAGTATGCTACCGTTAAGATCAGCGACCTGGACAAGAAGTTCGCTGAGGGCAGCGTGGTGGACACCCAGGCCCTGCTGGACTGCGGCCTGATCAAGAAGAGCCTGGACGGCGTCAAGGTTCTGGGCAATGGTGAACTGACCAAGGCCCTGACCGTGAAGGTCGCCGCCTACACTGCCTCTGCCAAGGAGAAGATCGAAAAGGCGGGCGGAAAGGCCGAGGTGATCTGAGGTGTTTGAGACGTTCCGCAACGCGTGGAAGGTGGAGGAGCTTCGCAAGCGCATCCTGTATACGCTGCTGATCCTGGTCATCTTCCGCCTGGGCTGTGCGGTGCCGGTGCCCTACGTGGATGCCTCGGTGCTGGACGCCTGGTTCGGCACCGGCAATATGCTGGACTACCTGAACATGATGTCCGGCTCTGCTCTGTCGCAGTGCACGCTGTTCGCCCTGGGCGTTTCCCCCTACATCAACTCCTCCATCATCATTCAGCTGCTCACGGTGGCCATCCCGGCCCTGGAGCGGCTGAGCAAGGAGGGTGAAGAGGGCCGCCGCAAACTCACCCGCATCACCAAATACGCCAGCGGCGGCATCGCCCTGGGTATGTCCATCGGTTACTACTTCGTGCTGCGCAACCTGGGCGCTCTGAGCGTCACCGGCTGGCAGGCCTGGTTCGTGGCCGTGGTCATCATCCTGTGCTTTACGGCTGGCGCGCAGCTGGCCACCTTCCTGGGCGAGCAGGTGGACAGCAAGGGCATCGGCAACGGTGTTTCCCTGCTGATCTTCACCGGCATCATCGCCAACTGGAGCAACGTGGTCACCGCTGTCAACAGCATCCTGACCAAGGCTGCTACCCAGCCTCTGTACTACCTGGCCTTCCCGGGCGTGATCATCCTCGCCCTGGCTGCCGTGGTGTTCGTGGTCATCCTGACCAACGCCGAACGCCGCCTGCCGGTGCAGTACGCCAAGCGTGTGGTGGGCCGCAAGATGTACGGCGGCCAGTCCAGCCACATTCCCATCAAGGTGAACATGAGCGGCGTTATGCCCGTCATCTTCGCCAGCGCCCTGTGCAGCATCCCCGGCACCATCGGCGGCTTCATCAACCTGGATGCCGCTGCTCACCCCTACTGGACCGCGTTCTTCAACTTCTTCAGTGCCCGCGGCTGGGGTTACATGGTGTTCTACCTGCTGCTGATCATCGGCTTCAACTACTTCTACGTGGCCATCCAGTACAACCCGGTTGAGATCGCCAACAATCTGCGCCAGAACAACGGCGCGATCCCCGGCTACCGTCCCGGCAAGCCGACCAGCGATTTCATCACCAAGGTACTGGGCAAGATCACCCTGGTGGGCGCCCTGTTCCTGGGCGTGGTCGCCGTGCTGCCCATTCTCCTGGGCAACGTGAGCGGCCTTCCCATCCAGCTGGGCGGTACCAGCCTGCTGATCGTGGTAGGCGTGGCCCTGGACACCTCCCGCAGCATGGAAAGCTTCATGGTGATGCGTCACCACAAGGGCTTCCTGCAGTAAACTAAATATCGAAAGGGGACGTAAAGCGCTATGAATCTGATTCTGTTGGGCGCCCCGGGCGCCGGCAAAGGCACGCAGGCGGAAGTAGTCTGCGAAAAGCTGAATATTCCCGCCATCAGCACGGGTAACATCATCCGCGCGGCAGTCAAGGAAGGCACCGAGATGGGCGTTAAGGCCAAGAGCTACATCGATTCCGGCGCCCTGGTCCCCGACGATGTGATCATCGGCATCATCAAGGAGCGCCTGGCCGAGCCCGATTGCCAGAACGGCTTCATCCTGGACGGCGTGCCCCGCACGGTGGCCCAGGCCGAGGCCCTGGAGACCATGGGCGTGCGCATCGACAAGGTTGTGGATATCGAAGTCGCCGACGAGAAGATCATCGAGCGTCTGAGCGGCCGCCGGGTGTGCAGCGCCTGCGGCGCTTCCTACCACACCGCCTTCAAACCCAGCAGCCAGCCGGACAAATGTGACCGGTGCGGCGGCGCTCTGATCATCCGCAAGGATGACGAGCCCGCCACGGTGCTGGAGCGGCTCAAGGTCTACCACGAGTTGACCGAGCCCCTGATCGACTTCTACCGCCAGCGGGGTAAGCTGGTGGTGGTGGAAGGCCAGGAGGAGATTGCCGATACCACCGCGCTGCTGATGAAAGCTCTGGAGGCGTAAATCGTGATCCAGATCAAGAATGCCCACGAGCTGGCGGCTATGCGCCGGGCCTGCGCGATCAGTGCAGCGGCGCTTCGCCTCGCGGGCGAATCCATTGAGGCGGGCATGACGACCGCCGACCTGGATAAGATTCTGTTCGACTATATCAAGGGCAAGGGCGCCCGCCCCAACTTCAAGGGGCTGTACGGGTTCCCGGGTACCGCCTGCATCAGCATCAACGATGAGGTGATCCACGGCATCCCTTCCCATAAGCGCCAGATCCGCCCGGGCGATATCGTCAGCATTGACACCGGGGCTGCCATCGACGGCTTCAACGGCGACAACGCCTGCACCTTCGGGTGCGGCAAGATCGACCTGGAGGCCCAGCGGCTGCTGGACGTCACCCGCGAAAGCCTGCACCGCGGCATTGCCGCTGCGGTGTGCGGCAACCGGGTGGGGGACATCAGCCACGCCGTGCAGTCCTATGTGGAGCAAAACGGCTTTTCGGTCGTGCGCAGCTTTGTGGGCCACGGAGTGGGCCGCGAGCTGCATGAGGACCCGGAGGTCCCCAATTTCGGCACCGCCGGCCGGGGCCCCCGCCTTGTGGGCGGGATGACCCTGGCCATCGAGCCGATGGTCAACCAAAAGCATCACTCCGTCATCACGTTACCCGACGGTTGGACGGTAAAAACGGCGGACGGCGGTCTTTCTGCTCACTTTGAGCACACCGTGGCCATCCTGCCCGCCGGCCCCGAGATCCTGACCCTGGGCTGGGAGGAGCCGACATGCAGTTTGTAAAAGGACAGCTTGTCCGCTCCCTGGCCGGGCGGGATAAGGGCCATACCTTCGCGGTTCTGGCCGTGGAAGGCCAGATTCTTCTCCTGGCGGACGGCTCACGCCGCACGCTCGCGAATCCAAAGCGGAAGAAGGAGAGGCATGTGGCCCCCACCGCCACCGTCCTGCAAGGCGAGTGTCTCGCCGGCGACAATCAGCTCAAAGCCGCCATCGAGGCCTTTGAAGGCCAGGCGGCATGCGTGAACGCATGAGGAGGTAAGAGCTTGTCTAAAGAAGACGTCATCGAAGTTGAGGGTATCGTGGTCGAGGCTCTGCCCAACGCTACCTTCCGGGTGGAGCTGGAAAACGGCCACCGCCTGCTGGCACACATCTCCGGCAAACTGCGCACCAACTTCATCCGCATTTTGCCCGGCGATAAGGTCACCCTGGAAATGTCGCCCTATGATCTGACCAAGGGCCGCATCACCTGGCGCTCCAAGTAAGGCGCCCTGTCAAAAGGAGGTTTGTCATCATGAAGGTTAAGCCTTCCGTGAAACCCATTTGCGAAAAGTGCAAGGTCATCAAGCGCAAAGGCCGCGTGATGGTCATCTGCGAAAACCCCAAGCACAAACAGCGCCAGGGCTAAGCCCGGCTATGGGGCCAAGTGCGTAGAGTCCCGGCGCAGGCCCCGAGAAGGACATGGGATGGAAACTTAGGAGGTTCTAAGAACTATGGCACGTATTGCCGGCGTAGACCTGCCCCGCGAGAAGCGGGTGGAAGTGGGCCTGACCTACATTTATGGTATCGGACCCAGCACCGCGAAGAAGATCCTGGAAGGCACCCAGATCGATCCGGACACCCGGGTTAAGGATCTGACCGCCGATCAGGAAGCTCTGATCCGCGATTATATCGACAAGAACAACCTGGTTGTGGAAGGCGATCTGCGCCGTCAGGTCGCCCTGGATATCAAGCGTCTGGTAGAAGTCCAGTGCTACCGCGGCGTCCGTCACCGCAAGGGCCTGCCCGTCCGTGGCCAGCGCACCAAGACCAATGCCCGCACCCGCAAGGGCCCGAAGCGCACGGTCGCCAACAAGAAGAAGTAAGCACAAGGAGGAACAGAAATGGCAACGAAAGCTGCTGCTAAAAAGGGCGCTGTCCGTACCAAGCGGCGCGAGCGCAAGAACATCGAGCGCGGCGCGGCCCACATCCAGAGCACCTTCAACAATACCATCGTCACCATCACCGATACGCAGGGCAACACTGTTTCCTGGGCCAGCTCCGGCGGGCTCAACTTCCGCGGTTCCCGCAAGAGCACTCCGTTCGCCGCTCAGTCTGCTGCTGAGACCGCTGCCCGCGCTGCGATGGAGCATGGCATGAAGACCGTTGAAGTCTACGTCAAGGGCCCCGGCGCTGGCCGTGAGGCTGCGATCCGCGCCCTGCAGGCTACCGGCCTGGAGGTCAACATGATCAAGGACGTGACCCCGGTCCCCCACAACGGCTGCCGCCCCCCGAAGCGCCGCCGGATCTGATTGAAAGGAGAACCAACATTTATGGCTAAGAATATGCAGCCGATCGCCAAGCGCTGCCATGCGCTGGGCATTTCTCCTGCCGTGATGGGCTATGCCAAGAAGACCACCAAGCGTAAGCCCGGCAGCCAGATGAGAAAGAAGAAGAGCGAGTACGCTCTGCAGCTGGCCGAGAAGCAGAAGGTCAAGTTCGTGTACGGCATCATGGAGCGTCAGTTCCGTTCCTACTACGAGAAGGCCAGCCGCATGCAGGGCAAGACCGGTGAGAACCTGCTGATCCTGGTGGAACGCCGCCTGGACAACGTGGTTTACCGCCTGGGCTTTGCCAACACCCGCCGCGAGGCCCGTCAGCTGGTGAGCCATGCTCACTTCACTGTGAACGGCAAGAAGGTCAACATCCCCTCCTACCTGGTCAAGCCCGGCGACGTGGTCGAGGTTGCCGCTGCCAGCCGTTCTTCCGTCAAGTTCTCCAAGCTCACCGGTGAGGACGCCCCCATGGTGACCCTGCCTGAGTGGCTGGAGCGCGAGAAGAACACCCTGAAGGGCACCGTTGTGAAGATGCCCGTCCGTGAGGCCATTGATCTGCCCATCGAGGAGCACCTCATCGTCGAGTTGTACTCCAAGTAAGCCGGTTGATCACTGCAACGCGATTACAAACAGCCGGCGGTTTTCCGCCGCCGGCTTACCAAGGAGGGTTATTGCATGATGGAGATTGAACGCCCCCGAATCGACACCGCCGCGCTCAGCCCGGACGGCCGCTACGGCAAGTTCGTTGTGGAGCCTCTGGAGCGCGGATTCGGCACGACTCTGGGCAATAGCTTACGGCGCGTCCTGCTCTCCTCTCTGCCCGGCGTAGCGGTTATCAGCGTTAAGATCGATGGTGTAGTTCACGAATTCAGCACCGTCCCCGGCGTCAAGGAAGACGTCACCGAGATCGTGCTGAACCTGAAAGGCATTGCCGCCAAGCTGTACTCCGACGGCCCCAAGACCGTTCGGATCGAGGCGGTGGGCCCCGGCGAAGTTACCGCCGGCAGCATCAAGCAGGCCGACGACATCGAGATCCTGAACCCCGAATGGCACATCGCCACCCTGTCTGAAGACGGCAAGCTGGTGATGGAGCTGACCTTTGACAAGGGCCGGGGCTACGTTCCCGCCGAGCGCAACAAGCAGGCAGTCCAGGAGAAGAACGACATCAACACGCTCCCCATCGACAGCATCTATACCCCGGTGCTCAAGGTGAACTACACGGTGGAGAACACCCGTGTGGGCCAGATCACCGACTACGATAAGCTGGCGATCGAAGTGTGGACCGACGGCACCATCAGCGCACAGGAAGCGGTCAGCCTGGCCGCCCGGGTGCTCACCGAGCATCTGAACCTGTTCGTGAACCTCTCGGAAGAGGGCATGGGCGCTGAGATCATGGTGGAAAAAGACGACAAGGGCAAGGAGAAGGCTCTGGAGATGACCATCGAAGAGCTGGATCTGTCCGTGCGTTCCTTCAACTGCCTCAAGCGCGCCGGCATCAATACGGTTGAGGACCTGATCAACAAGTCGGAAGACGAAATGATGAAGGTTCGCAACCTGGGCCGCAAGAGCCTGGAAGAAGTCATGGCAAAGCTGGATTCTCTGGGCTTTACCCTGACGAAAGACGACGAGTAATTACAGCAAAAGGAGTGAAACGGGATGCCCGGTACCAGAAAGCTTGGCCGTACCAGCGACCACCGCAACGCGATGCTGCGCGCTATGGTCACCTATCTGTTTGAGAACGGCAAAATCGAAACCACCGTTACCCGTGCCAAGGAAGTTCGTTCCATGGCCGAAAAGATGGTCACCCTCGGCAAGCGGGAAGACCTGCACGCAAAGCGTCAGGTGTTCTCCTACATCACCAAGGAGACCGTTGCCAAGAAGGTTATTGATGAGTACGGCCCCAAGTATGCCGACCGCAACGGCGGCTACACCCGCATCATCAAGACCGGTATGCGCCGCGGCGACGCCGCCGAGATGGCGATTATCGAGCTGGTTTGATTTTAATAAAGACGGCTGCCTTCGGGCGGCCGTCTTTTCTGTTTTGACCAAACTTTATCAGGTTGATTTGTGCAAAACGCGCATTTTGTGCGCACACCGGCGAGAAGAAACCGACAAGGCGCGGAAAAAGCTGTCTGCAGGCGGAAATCGTCGCAAAAGCACTGTTTCTTTTGTAAAATATATGTTAAACTGAACATGAAATAGGCACCGTGTACCGCCGCGGGGGCGGCACGGAAAAACGAAGAGAAAATAGGACGGGAGAAGATTCATGATTCACGCAGTATCGGAAAAGGACTTCTTTAACCGCGAGGACAGCGTGGCCGACCTGGGGCTGATCGTGGCCCCCGGCGCCAAGGAGCTGGGCGAAAAGATCAACGGGCATCTGGTGCGCTGGGCCCAGCGGGTGGGGATGGACAAGGAAACCTTTATCATCCCCAGCGAGTGCCCCCGGTTCTCCTCCGGCGACGGCAAGGGCGTTATCAAGAGCACGGTCCGGGGCGACGATCTGTATTTCATCGTGGATGTGGGCAACTACAGCTGCAAGTACCGGCTGTTCGGCGCGGAAAACAGCATGAGCCCGGATGACCATTATCAGGACCTGAAGCGCCTGATCCAGGCCGCCTCCGGCAAGGCCCACCGGATCACCGTCATTATGCCGCTGCTCTACGGCAGCCGCCAGCACCGCCGCACCTACCGGGAAAGTCTGGACTGCGCCTATGCCCTGCAGGAACTGCAGCAGATGGGCGTGACCAACATCGTCACCTTTGACGCCCACGATCCCCGGGTGCAGAACGCTGCCCCGCTGATGGGCTTCGACAATGTGATGCCCACCTATCAGGTGCTCAAGGCGATGTTCAACAGCATCCCGAACTTCCAGCCCACCCGGGACAACTTTATGGTCATCAGCCCGGACGAGGGCGCCATGAACCGCAACATGTACTACGCCAGCGTGCTGGGCGTAAACCTGGGCATGTTCTACAAGCGCCGGGATTACTCCCGCATGGTCAACGGCCGCAACCCCATCGTGGCCCACGAGTACCTGGGCGAGAGCGTGGAGGGCAAGGACGTGTTCATCGCCGACGACATCATCTCCTCCGGCGAGAGCATGCTGGATATCGCCTACGAGCTGAAGAAGCGGGGCGCCGGCAACATCTACTCCTATGCCACCTATCCGATCTTCACCGGCGGCGTGGCCGAGTTCGACAAGGCCTACGAAGACGGCATCGTCAGCGGCGTGTTCGGCACCAACCTGACCTACCGCACCCCCGAGCTGCTCAGCCGTGAGTGGTTCCATGAGGTGGACGTGTCCAAGTACATCGCCTACTTTGTGGCCGCTATCAACCACGACATGTCGGTGAGCGCCATCATCGATCCCCACGAGAAGATCAGCCACCTGCTGGAAGAGCACGGCATCCGCTGATTTAGCGGGCCGCCGCCTGCACAACAAATGCAAAACCGGCGCACAGCCTTTGCCTGTGCGCCGGTTTTTTGACGTAACAGCGCCATTCTACCAACAATCGGTTGACCAAAACCCCACAGCCGGGGTAGGATGGGGGAGAGGTGAACGGCATGTATCAGATCGACAAAACCAGCTGGGGCGCGTTTGTGGCCCGGCTGCGCAAGGAAAAGGGGCTGACCCAGAAAGAACTGGCCCAGCGGCTGCTGGTGTCCGACAAGGCGGTGAGCAAATGGGAGACCGGTACCAGCCTGCCGGATACCCAGCTGCTGATCCCGCTGTCGGAACAGCTGGGGGTGACGGTAACCGAGCTGCTGATGGGCAAACGGATGGAGCAGCCGGCCCCGATGGCGCCCGACCAGGTGGAGGACCTGCTGCAGACGGCGGTACGGGCCACCGGGCGGGAAAAGCTGCCCCGGGCCTGGCAGGAGGGCCCGCGCTGGAAATGGCGGTATGCGGCCGCGCTGCCCGTCGGCGCGGCGGGAATGGCGACCGCCATCTGGCTGTCCTGGCGGGCGGACTGCCTGCCCTTTGTGCTGCCCGGCTGCCTGACCATGACCTTCCTGTGCGCATTTTTCGGGGCGTATGCCTGCTTCTTTGCCCCCACCCGGCTTCCGGCCTGGTACGATGCGCACCCCATGGAGCTGTTTTGTGATGGGCCCATCCGGATGTATCTGATGGGGCTGAAGCTGCACAACGGCAACTGGCCCTATGTTCTGTGTGCCCTCCGCTGGTGGTGCTGCGGAACGCTGGCTCTGCTGCCGCTGCTGTGCGCCGCCGCGGTCTGCCTGCCCGCCCGATGGCGGGAGGCGGTGCCCATGGTGCTGGCAGTGATGGCTATGGCGGGCCTGTTTGTGTTCCTGTACTGGGCCGGGCTGCGGCATAAAAATGATCCGCCTGTCAGATAAAACAACAAGCGCCCGGGCCGTCTGGCCCGGGCGCGTTTGTCTTCTCCAGAGAAGATTCCGCCGTTCCGGTCAGGGGCGGGTGGCGGCGGTCAGGTCCACCGTGGGGCCAAAGGGGCTGAAGCCCAGGCCCTGTACGGTGGGGTCCACCAGCAGATACTGCTGCTGGCAGTAAAGCGGCGCAAAGGGGGTCGCATTCAGGATGGCCTTTTCCAGCGCCAGCACCGTCTGGGCGTTCACCCGTTCCGGCTCGGCCTGCAGAGAGGTGAGCATGGCGTGCACACCGCTGTCGGAAAAGCCGGCCAGTTCCCCGTCAAAGCGGGAGGGCAGATCCAGCAGGGCCGAGGAGGAGGGCTCCAGCGAGGCCAGCGCAATCTGATAATCGCCGCTGGCCAGCGCGGCCTGGTATTCCTCCTGCGGCAGCTGCCGCACCGTGAAGAAGCAGGCAAACAGCTGCTGCCAGCGGGCGTTGATCGCCCCCACCAGCTGGGTGTAGTCGCTGCCCTCCGGGGCCAGGATGCTGATGTTGCGCAGGGTGGTCTGGCCCAGTTCCGCCATGCCCTGCTGGTACAGGGGCACCGGATCGGAGGCGGTAAACAGCGCGCTGCCCACCGTAGCCCGGTAGCTTTCCCCCGCGTAGCTCACCGAGGGCGGGATCAGCCCCTGGGCCGGTTCGCAGCCGCTGGGCAACGTCAGGTCCGCATCGGTGGCCGCCGATGCCAGCGCCTGCCGCACCGAGACATTGGCCAGCGGGTTGTCCTCGCCGCTGCAGTTGAACAGCAGCCCCCAGGTGCGGCTGGTATAGGCAATCTGCGCCAGATCCTCCGCCGCGGTATCGCTCAGTTCCGCGCCGCTGGAGCCATCCCGCACCCGGTCGGCAGGGGAGGCGGTGTCCTCCGGGTCCCGCAGCACCAGCCGCAGGTTGTTGATCGCGCTGCCGGAGCTGCTCCGCCGCAGAAACAATCCCTCGCTGGTCCAGTTGTACAGATAAAAAGGCCCGTTGCCCATCACCGAACTGGAGGACAGTCCGTAAGACCCCTCGGTGCTGTCAAAAAACTCCCGGTTGCAGGGCATGGCCCCGGGCAGGCACAGTTTGGTCAGAAATTCCGGGTCGGCGGTTTCCAGGGTGATGCGCACCGTGCGCTCGTCCACCGCCTCTACCCCCAGGGTGGACGGGTCCGCCCGACTCTCCCGCACCGCTTCGCTGCCGGCAATGCAGCTGAAATCGTCCGCGTAGGGGCTGCCGGTTTCCGGGTCAAATACCCGCTGGAAACCATACACATAATCCTCCGCGGTCACCGCCCGCAGATAGTCCTGGTTGCGCTGCCGGTACCAGACCCACTCCAGATCTTCTTTCAGGGTAAAGGTGTATACCTTGCCGTCCTCGCTCACCGTCCAGCTTTCCGCCGCGTCGGGCTGGGGTTCGCCGGATGCGTCCAGACGCATCAGCCCCCGGAACAGGTGCATCACCGCGGTCACGTCCTCGCTGCTGACCGCCAGCTGCGGGTCCAGGTTCACCGGCACCGCGTCCACCCGCCAGGTAAAGGTGTTCAGATCGGCGCCGCAGCCGGTCAGGCCCAGCGCCAGCAGCAATATACAAAAAAGGCTCCAAAGCCTGATTCGCTTCATGGCAGATCTCCTTATCCCACAGGATCGGCCCGGCCTTTGTACAGCGCCGTGCCGCATACAAATTCACTATACCAAATATCACAGGCCAAAACAAGGCCGAAAGCCGCTTTCTGTGCGGGATTTCGTTTGCATCCGCCAACCAAAGCGGCTATAATGAGAATGCCCGGCCACAACATCCTATGCCGGGCGGTAAGGGAGGATGCGGGATGCAGCAGTACTATGAACCGCTGGCTTCGCGGGTACGGGGCCGCAAGGTAGCGTTTATCGGGGCCGGTGTCAGCCATCGGGAGCTGATCGGCCAGTTTGTGGAGATGGGCGCCCAGGTGACCCTGTGCGACAAGCGCACCGCCGACCAGATGGGCGAACTGGCGGGCCAGCTGGCCGCCAAAGGGGTGGCGCTGAGCCTGGGGACGGACTATATGCAGGGCTTTGCGGGGCAGGACATGATCATGCGCACCCCGGGCTTTGAGTTCTTCACCCCCGAATTGCAGGCCGCGGGCAAGGCCGGCGCCGAGATCACCAGCGAGATGGAGCTGTTCTTTGAACTCTGCCCCTGCGAGATTGTGGCGGTGACCGGTTCCGACGGCAAGACCACCACCACCAGCCTGATCGCCGCCATGCTGCGGCAGGCGGGCCGCACGGTGCATCTGGGCGGCAACATCGGCCGGGCGCTGCTGCCCATTATCGGGGGGATCACCCCGGCGGATATCGCGGTGGTGGAGCTGTCCAGCTTCCAGCTGATCAGCATGCGCCGCAGCCCGAAGATTGCGGTGGTCACCAACGTGACCCCCAACCACCTGGATCATCATAAGGATATGCAGGAGTATATTGACGCCAAGCGGAACATCCTGCTGTGGCAGACCCCGCCCTGCCGGGCCGTGCTGGGCTACGAGAACGAGGTCAGCCGCTCCATGCAGGCGGACTGCAAGGGCGAGCAGGTCTGGTTCACCCGCCTGCGGGAGACCGACAACGGCGCGTTCCTGCGGGAGGACGGCATGCTCTGCATGGCCGAAAAGGGTACCGTGACCCCGATCCTGCCCAAGGAGGAAGTGCGGCTGCGGGGCCTGCACAACATCGAAAACCTGCTGGCGGCCACCGCCGCGGTGTGGGGCCTGGTTCCGGTGGCGGACATCGCCGCCGTGGGCCGGGAGTTTGCCGGGGTGGAGCACCGCATCGAGCCGGTGCGTACCCTGGACGGGGTGCAGTGGTTCAACGACTCCATTGCCTCCAGCCCCACCCGCACCATCGCGGGGCTGCGCAGCTTTGATCAGAAAATCATCATCATCGCCGGCGGTTACGACAAAAAGATCCCCTACGAGCCGCTGGCCCCGGAGATCCTGGCCCACGTGAAGGCGCTGGTGCTCATGGGCCAGACCGGCCCGCTGATCGAAAAGGCGGTGCGGGAGTGCCCGGGCTTTGCCGAGAGCGGCCTGGTCATCGAGCACGCGGCCGACATGGCCGGGGCGGTGGCCGCCGCCCGCAAACTGGCCAACCCGGGAGATATCGTAAGCCTGTCCCCGGCGTCCGCCAGCTTTGACCTGTACCCCAACTTTGAGGTGCGGGGCCGCCACTTCAAGGAACTGGTGAACGCCCTGTGATCGCTCCGCTCACCGGCCCGGCGCCGCTGGGCCCGAACGCGGGGGCGCTGGCCGCCACCATTGCGGTCAACCACCGGCTGTATGCGGATTGCCCCGCCTTTTGCCGCACCTTTCTGACTAGCGAGGGCGGTCTGGTGCAGCTGCGGGGGGACGGGGCGCTGGCCGCCGGCCCCGCCGACAGCGAGGAACTGGCGGGCTTTCTGACCTTTGCCGGGGTGCGGGCCCTGCGCAGCGACGGGGCCATGCCGGAGGGCTGGCGGGCCGGGGAACCGGTGTGCCAGCTGGCGCTGACCGGTTCGCTGCCCGCGCTGCCCGCCCCCCAGGGGGCGCGGCTGAGCGAAGAGCCCTCCCCCCGGCTGGCGGCGCTTTTGCAGCCCGGCCTGACCGGGGAGGAGCAGGACAATTTTTACGCCGACCTGTGCACCCGCCGCAACCACGGCCAGGGGGCGCTGGTCACGGCGGTGGAGGAGGGCGGCGGGCCGCTGGGCTGCGCCGCCCTGCTGCTGGAACCCGGCACCCGCACCGGGGTGCTCACGGCGGTGGCGGTGGCCCCCGCCGCCCGGGACAGAGGCTTGGGCCGGTGGCTGGTGGCGGAACTCTGCCGCCCCTACGGGGGCTGGCGGCTTCTGCTGGAGTGCGCCCCCGCCCTGACTGCCTTTTATGGCCCGCTGGGCTTTACACAGCCAAACGATATCCCCGCGCCCCGCTGGTGGGTTCCGGCGGATCGGGAAAATTGTAAAACATAAGGAGAATTATACGGAATGTTGAAAGAATGGTTCGGCATCAGCGACGCGCTGCTGGCCGTGGACAAGCAGGCGCTGGAACTGTGCGCGCCGGAATTTGCCAAGGTGGACGCCATCCGCGACCACAACCAGCTGAAGATGCTGCACGCCTTTACCGAAAACCGGGTGGCCGCCACCCATCTGGCGGGCAGCACCGGGTACGGCTATGACGACGCGGGCCGGGATAAGCTGGACCGGGTATTCGCGGATCTGGTGGGGGCAGAGGACGCCCTCTGCCGGCCCCATTTTCTCTCCGGCACCCACGCGCTGACGGTGGCGCTGTTCGGCTGCCTGCGGGCGGGGGATACCCTGCTGGCGGTGACCGGCCGCCCCTACGATACCCTGGAAGGGGTCATCGGCATCAACGGGGCCGGGGCAGGCTGCGGCAGCCTGGCCGAGTACGGCGTGAAGTACGACGAGGTTCCGCTGGTGAACGGCCGGGAACCGGACTGGGAACAGATCGCCCAAAAGGCCCCCGGGGCCACCGTCTGCCACATCCAGCGCAGCCGGGGCTATGCCAACCGCCCCGCCTTTGATCTGGAGACCATCGGCCGCATCGTAAAGACGGTCAAGGCCGCCAATCCGGACGCGGTGGTGCTGGTGGACAACTGCTACGGCACCTTTACCCAGACCGAGGAGCCCACCGCCGTGGGGGCCGACCTGATCGTGGGCAGCCTGATCAAGAACGCGGGCGGCGGCATCGCCCCCACCGGCGGCTACATCGCGGGCCGGGCCGATCTGGTGGAGAAGTGCGGCCACCGGCTTACCGCTCCGGGCACCGGCCGGGAACTGGGCTGCACCCTGGACACCCTGCGCCAGCTGTATCTGGGCCTCTACTACGCCCCGGGCGTGACCGCCGAGGCCCTCAAGAGCAGCATCTACGCCAGCTGCCTGCTGGAGCTGCTGGGCCGCACCGCCACCCCCCGGTACAACGAGCCCCGCAACGACATCATCACCAGCCTGGACACCGGCAGCGCCGAGGCGCTGGTGGCCTTCTGCCAGGGGATCCAGGCGGGCAGCCCGGTGGACAGCTTTGTGGCCCCGGAACCCTACGCCATGCCCGGCTACGAGAGCCCGGTGGTCATGGCGGCGGGGGCCTTTACCCTGGGCAGCAGCATCGAGCTGAGCTGCGACGGGCCGCTGCGTGAGCCCTACACCGCCTATCTGCAGGGCGGGCTGAACTTTACCGCTACCCGCGCCGGCATTCTGGTGGCGGTGCAGCGGGCATTTCATCTGTAAAATGTAATATTTTGGCATGCTTGTCCGTATTGTATAAAAATAACGCGGCCCTTTGCGGCCGCCATGAGGTACAACCATGCAGCCAAACGAATTTATTCTCAGCAAAAAGGAACACAAACGGTATCTGAATGCCCTGATGCGGATGCCCGGCACCCAGCTGCACAAACAGCTGGTGCTGACCCGTGCCATGTCCGCGGTGATCTTTGTGGTGATCGTGGCGCTGGCGTTTCTGGTGCAGCTGCCCGGGGCGTTGCAGGATCCGGGCCGCCTGCAGAGGCTGGGCAGCACCACCCTGGTGGAGATCGTTCTGCTGGCGATCCTGGCCTGGTTCATGCCGCCCTGGAGCCTGCGCCGCCGCCAGATGCGGATGGAAGCCCTCAACGGCATCAAGGGCGACCGGTTCAAGGAGACCAGCCGGGTCTGGGTGGAGGATGGCTTCTACATCCGGCAGACCGGTCAGGCCGCCGCCAACCGGCTGCCGCTGGCCGGGCTGCAGTGGGCCCGGCTGGGGGAGGGCTGCGGCGTGGTGCTGCAGTTTGAAAACGGCATGTGCGACTATGTGCCGGTGAAAGCGTTTCACGCCGGATGCCCCGCGCCCGCCTGGTGCCGCTGGCTTATGGAGCAGGCGGACGCCGCCCGGCAGCAGGATCTGGGCGAGCCGGTTCCGCCCGCGGTGACCGGCGGGGAAGGGCAGGTCTGCTTTACGCTGGACAGGGAAGAACTGGCCGCGCTGCTTGCCGAGATGAGCAGCCTGGTAATGCGCACCGGCAGCTACTGGCGGTTCCTGGCGCCCCAGCTGGTGGCGCTGGTGCTGGTGCTGGCAATGCTGATCCCGCTGGCCTTTTCCGAGCCGCTGCTGGCGGCGGTGCTGGGGCTGATGCTGGCGCTGGTGGTGGTCATGCGGCTGCCGCCGGTGCAGCGGGCGCTGGTGCGCCGGCAGGCCAAACGGCCGGAGATGAACCGGTTCCTGGGCACCCAGAGCCTGACCCTCACCCCGCAGGGGGTGCTGGTGCGCCGGGCGGACGGGGACAGCCTGATCCGGTATGAGATGTTCCGCCGGGTGCTGGCGGGCAAGCAGGGGGTCTACCTGGTGATGCGCAGCGGCGTGCAGGCCCATGTGATCCCCAACGAGGCTTTCGCGGACGAGGACGCCCGGCAGACGTTCATCCGTCAGGCGGAGGACATGATCCATTCCTGAACTATAAAGGAGGCAGAAACCATGAACGGAACCGAATTGATCCGGGCGCGCCGCAGCGTGCGGCGATTCAAGGCAGGGGAACCGGTGCAGCCGGAACACCTGCACCTGATGCTGGAGGCGGCCATGATGGCGCCCAGCGCCTGCAACACCCGCCCCTGGGAGTTTGTGGTGGTGCGCAGCCGCCCGGTGCTGGATTCGATCATGGAACTGCATCCCTATACCAAAATGCTTGCCACCGCGGCGCTGGCGGTGGTGGTCTGCGGCCGGCCGGACCGGCAGCAGGGCCGCTGCGCCGAGTTCTGGCCCCAGGACTGCGGGGCCGCCATCGAAAACCTGCTGCTGCAGGCGGTGGAACTGGGGTACGGCGGCTGCTGGTGCGGCTGCTGGCCGGTGGAGAACCGGGCCCTGGCGCTGAAAGAATTGCTGGGCACCCAGGGTATGCCGCTGGCGGTGGTGGCGCTGGGCGTTCCCGACGAGGCGCCCGCCGCCCGGGGTTTCTACGACCCGGCCCTGGTGCGGGAGATCTGACAAAAAGATACCGGCAGGGGGCGCGCTCCGTATGGAACGCGCCCCCTGCCGGTTTGTATGTGTGCAGAGAAAATGGCGAAGGATCAGCCCTCTTTGGCAAAGAAGGCAATGCCGCAGGCCCCGGGGCCCGCGTGGGTGCCCACCGCTACGCCGATGTGGTACAGCGGGCAGGCGGGCAGCTTCAGGTTGCTTGTCAGGTACCGGTGCAGCGGCTCCGCCCCTTTGCGGCGGGCGGTGTAGCCCAGCACATAGGGCATGGAGCTGTCCAGACCGCCCTGCTCGTCCATCAGCTTGAACAGGGCCACATAGGCGCCGGGCAGGCCGCGGGCCTTGCCGGCCAGCACTACCTTGCCCTCCACCACGCTTACCACCGGCTTGATACCCAGCACCGCCCCGGCAAAGGCCGCGGCGGCGGGCAGACGGCCGCCCTTGCGGAAGTATTTCAGGTCATCCACAATGGCCAGCAGACGGATGCGCTGCTTGGCCTTTTCCAGCTCCTCCACAATGTGGGGGGCGCTGTGGCCCTCGTCCCGCAGCTTCAGCGCCAGCTCCACCAGCAGACGCAGGCCCAGGGTGGCGTTGCGGCTGTCGATAAAGTGGATGTCCTCATACTCCACCGTCTGGGCGGCAATGCGGGCGCTCTGCAGGGTGCCGCTCAATTCGCCCGAAATCAGGATGGCGATGGTGGTGTCCCCGGCGGCCATGGCCTCCTCAAAGTGGGGGATAAAGGCGTCCGGGCTGGGCTGGCTGGTGGTGGGCAGCTTGTCGCATACCGCCAGCTTGGCGTAAAACTCGTCGGAGGTCTGGTCGATGCCGTCCCGCAGTACGGTGCCGTCCTCAAAGGTAACGGTCAGGGGAACCACCTCCACCCCCATGCGGGCGGCTTCGGCGGGCAGGATGTCGGCGGAAGAGTCGGTCAGGATGCGGATCATAAATCTCGTTCTCCTCTCAGATTTCTCTTGGTTCGGGCGGGCCCTCTGGCCCGGGTCAGCTTGCTTGTTTCGGGCCGGGCTGCCCGGTTTCGCCGGAAAGCTCGGTAAAGAAGCCGTGCAGCCGGGCCAGCGCCTGGCACAAAGCGTCCAGTTCCGGGCCGGTCAGCCGGGTGCTTACCTGATGCACCAGCGCTTCGTGGAACCGGGCGTGGGCTTCCAGCGCCCGCAGCGCGGGCTCGGTCAGCTGTACCACCACCCGGCGCTTGTCCGGCAGCGGACGCAGCCGCACCAGGTATCCCTTGCGCTCCAGCGTCTTGACCGCGATGGTCAGGGTGCTGGCGGTTACCCCCAGCCCGGCGGCCAGCTGCCGCATGGTCACATCGGCTTCACCCTGTTGCTGCACCGCTTCCAGCACGTGCATCTCGCTCACGCTCAGCCGCTTGCCCTCCAGGCAGCGCAGGTTTTCCTCCTCCAGGCGCAGCACGTCGTTGAATACATTCACCAGAAAGGCGTTGATCTGTTCCTCCTGTCGGGTCATGGCAGTCTCCCTCCAATCGTTTTGAAGTTCAAACAATTCCGATTGTAGCGGCTCTCAGAGGAAAAGTCAAGACAATTTTGATGTTCAAACTATTATTCGCGCATTTTTCACATGCCTGCCGCTTGCGCCGGGGCGGCGGGCGTGTCTATACTGGTAGAAACGGACGAAAAAAGGGGAGAGAATCGGATGAACCGATACAGACGGGTCATGGGCCGCCTGGCCGGGCCGCTGGCCGTTCTGGCGGCAGGGGCCGCGGCGCTGGCGCTTTTTTGGGGGCTCAGCGGCAGCCGGGCGGTGATGAACGCCCTGGTCAGACACATAAGCCGCCCGGTGCGCGGCGCGGTGAGCGCTGTGCTGAATCCGCTGCCGTTCAGCGGCGCGGAACTGCTGATCACCCTGGCGGTGCTGGCCGGGCTGTGGATGCTGGCGGGCGGGATACGCTGTGCGGTGCGCCGCCAGTGGCTGGCGGCCGGCCGGCGGCTGGCGATCCTGGCAGCTGCCGGGGTGTGGATCTGGGCGGGGGTCTGCCTGCTCTGGGGGGCGGAGTATTACGCCGACAGCTTTGCCGAAACCGAGGGCATCCAGGCGGAGCCGGTTTCGGTGGAACAGCTGGCGGCCACCGCCGAGTGGTTTGCCCGGCAGGTAAACGCCACCGCCTCCGGGGTGCCCCGGGACGAAAACGGGGCCTTTTCGATGACGGTGGAGGAGATTTTTGACCGCAGTGAAGGGCTGTACGACGGGGTCAGCCAGCGGTATCCCAGCCTGACCGGGCCCCAGCGCCGCCCCAAACCGGCGGTGTATTCCTATATTATGAGCCTGACCGGGTTTACCGGGTATATCTTCCCGTTTACCGGCGAGTCTACCCTGAACGTGCATTGCCCGGCGGTGTTCCTGCCGGTGACGGTGGCCCACGAGTTTGCCCACCAGCGGGGCGTTGCCCCGGAGCAGGAGGCCAACTATGTGGCGGTGGCCGCCTGTGCCGACAGCGGCGATCCGGTGTACGAGTATTCCGGCTGGCTGTTCGGGTTCCAGCATCTGTCCAACGCGCTCTGGTCCGCCGATCCGGAGCGCTGGGCCCAGGTGTACGGCACCCTGTGCCCCCAGGCGCTGCAGGACCTGGCGGTGAACAATGAATACTGGGCTTCCATGGAGGGCCCGGTGCAGACGGTGGCCGAAAGCACCTACACCGGATTTCTGCAAAGCTACGGCCAGGAGATGGGCATGCGCAGCTACGGCGCCTGCGTGGATCTGCTGGTGGCCCGGTGGTGCCCTGCCAGTGCCCGGTAAAAGGTGAAATATGTGGAAACTCCTTGTTTTTTATCAGGGGTATGATATAGTATAGTTATCTGTGAGATTTTACGCGTTTTACATAAGGAGCACCCACTATGCGACATGATTTTTCCCGATACTTTTCCGGCAGCCGGCTGGCCCGTCTGCCCCTGTACAAGGCGGCGATGGCCGTCTGCTGCGCAGGGCTTCTGGTGGTGAGTACCGGCACCGGCATCGCCTACGCGGCGGCCACGGCCCTTTCGCCGGAGCCGGTGGTTGTACCGGTGGCTACCCCGTCGCCCACGGCTACGGCGGAACCCACCGCGGAGCCCTCGCCCACCCCGGGCCCGGATGTGCCGCTGACCCTGGTGGCCACCGTGGTCCAGCAGGACCTGGGCCTGGAAGTGCTGATGCCCGCCCCCGAGACGGACGGGGAAGAGCAGGATCCCGCCGCCAGCCCCGAAACGGAAACCGATCAGGGCGACAAGGAAGACATGGTTCCCGCCCTGGGCGTGGAGTTTGTGGCGATCGTGGCCGATGAGGACGGCAAACAGACCGAGTACCCGGTTGACCCGGATACCGCCACCGTCCTGATCGAGGAACTGGATCCGGGCGACTATACCGTCTCCCTGGCGCCCGCCGAGGGCTACCAGGTGCCCGAAGCCCAGACCGTGACCGTGGAGAAGAAAAAGGTCTACAAGGTAGACATCGAAAAGGTTGAAGAGGAGATCGTCCAGGCGGACGAGGTCAACGAGGCTGAAGAGGATAACAGCTATGGCGGCGGCGGCAGCGCCGGTGCCGGCGGCGGTACCCTGAGCGATACGGTGGCCTATGCGGAATCCTCTTCCACCACGGTGCCGGTGATGGCGCAGGCCTATGCCAAGAGCGGCAATGTGAACGGCGAAGGCTATGTGTATTACAGCGACGGTTCCGTCAGCCCCTACAAGGCGGTGATGGACAGCAGCAATACATACATCGTAAGCCTGAGCCTGGATAAGAACAAGGTTTCCTCTGCTTCGTCCCAGGCCGCGGGCGTGTCCGCCCAGGCGCTGGGCCACTGGTCCGCGCCGCTGAGCGGTATCCTGCGGGAGGACGGTTCCTCTTCGGTGGTAGAGTCCTCGCCCAGCGCGAGCACGACCCCGGAAAGCACGGCGACCCCGGATCCCACCGCCACCCCGACGGTGGAGCCGACCGCTACCC
>NZ_NFLN01000021.1 GCF_002160955.1 Gemmiger sp. An120 | reverse complement strand
CGCCACCCCCGAGGACGGCGCGGCGCTGGCCCGCCGCCTGATGGAGGAGGAGGGCCTCTCCCCCGCCGCCGCCGCCAAGGAGGCCGCGGGGCGCACCGGCGCCAACCGCCGGCAGATCTACAAAGCCCTGCTGGAGGGCGAGGAGGAAACCGAATGACCAAACTGATCGTCGCGTCGGACAGCCACGGCAGTTCCATGGCGCTGCAGCGGGTGCTGGATAAAGAGCAGGACGCCCGGGCGCTGTTCTTTCTGGGGGACGGCCTGCGGGACCTGGAAACCGCCTGCGCCCCCTTCCCCGGCCTGTGGGTCTACGCCGTGGCCGGCAACTGCGACATGGGCGCGCTGGAACCCAACGAAGCCGTGACCTCCTTTGACGGGGTCAACCTGCTGTATACCCACGGCCACCTGTACGGGGTCAAAAGCGGCGAGGAACGGCTCTGGTACGCCGCCCGCAGCCGGGGCGTCCAGCTGGCGCTGTTCGGCCATACCCATATCCCGTTCTGTGAAGAGTCGGAGGGGGTCACCCTGTTCAACCCGGGCAGCGTGGGCCGGCCCTGGCGGGGCCAGGCCACCTACGGCGTGATCCTGCTGGATAAAGGCAAAATCGTGGAGTGCCGGCATGAGAACGTCCCGGCACTGTGGGAATGAGCGCCCCGCTGGTATACCTGCCCCGGGTGGACAGCACCAACACCTGGGCGCGGGATCACATGAACGAACTGGCCCCTTTCGGGGCGGTGTACACCACCTGCCAGACCGCCGGCCGGGGCCGCCTGGGCCGGGCCTGGCAGGGCGTGGAGGACGGCGGCCAGCTCTGCGTGACGGTGGCCTTTGCCCCGCCGCTGGCCGACCCCTCCGGCCTGCCGCTGCTCACCGGGCTGGTGCTGGCCGCCCGGCTGGAGGCGCTGTACGGCGTGACCTGCCAGGTCAAATGGCCCAATGACATCCTGATCGACGGCAAAAAACTCAGCGGCACCCTCTGCGAGGGGGTGCCCGGCGGCTGGCTGTCCGGCACCGGGGTCAACCTGTGCCAGACCCAGAGCTATTTTGACCGGATGAACCTGCCCCACGCGGTCAGCTTGCGCACCGCCGGGGCCGCAGTGGACGAGCAGACCGACCCCGCCCGCCTGGCCCGGGATATTCTGGAAAACGGCTTTGCCCCCCTGCGGGAAGAGTTTGCCGCCCGGGGCATCGCCCCCTTTATGGAGGAGTACCGGGCCCGCTGCATCAACCTGGGCCGGCAGGTCTGGTTTGAGGGCGGCACCGGCATCGCCCGGGACATCGACGACGAGGGCCGCCTGGTGGTGGACACCCCCGACGGCCGCCGCCTGGTTTTCACCGGCGACGTGAGCGTAAAGGGCATCTACGGCCGGGTGTAAGCCACCAGGTTTCCCACAATCCGCGCCGCGGATGTGGAAAACTTCCCCGCTTCGCCTCCACTAAAAAGAAAATTGAAAATAAATCAAAAAATCGTTGACATTCGCCGGCAACTGTGCTATCATATCTCTTGCACTCGAAGATGCGCTGGTAGCTCAGTTGGATAGAGTGTCTGGCTACGAACC
This sequence comes from Gemmiger sp. An120, assembly GCF_002160955.1. GTDB lineage: Bacteria > Bacillota > Clostridia > Oscillospirales > Ruminococcaceae > Gemmiger_A > Gemmiger_A avium. The sequence continues at coordinate 43,273 of NZ_NFLN01000021.1, read as the reverse complement.
AGAAGGTCAGGGGTTCGAATCCCTTCCAGCGCACCAAAAATCCCGGATGCTTTTGCATCCGGGATTTTTATTTTTCCCGGGAAAAATCGCCGCCCCCCTCTTGTTCTTGCCGGCACAGTTTACTATAATAAAGAAAATGCCGGCCGCGGCCGCCAGCTGGCCCCCGCCTCCGGAGATACAGAAAGAGGGAAAGTATCATGTTGGATATCCAGATCACCCGAACCACACAGCCCAAGGCCCGTCCCCAGGACGAGACCAAGCTGGGCTTTGGTTCCATCTTTACCGATCATATGTTCCTGATGGACTATGACGCCGGGCAGGGCTGGCACGACGCCCGCATCGTGCCCTACGCGCCGCTGACCCTGGACCCCTCCGCGCTGGTGTTCCACTACGCCCAGGAGTGCTTCGAGGGCATGAAGGCCTACCGCTGCGACGACGGCCATGTGCAGCTGTTCCGCCCGGAAAAGAACGCCGAGCGTATGCAGTCCACCCATGACCGGCTGTGCATCCCCCGCATCCCGGTGGAGGATTTTGTGCAGGCGGTCAAGGCGCTGGTCAAGGTGGACGAGGCCTGGGTGCCCAGCGCCCCGGATACCAGCCTGTACATCCGCCCCTTCACCATCGCCACCGAGGCGGTGCTGGGGGTCAAGGCCAGCAGCAAGTATCTGTTTGCCATCATCTGCTCGCCCTCCGGCGCGTATTATGAGGAGGGCATGGCCCCGGTGAAAATCTATGTGGAGGACGAGTACGTCCGCGCCACCCCCGGCGGCACCGGCTACATCAAGTGCGGCGGCAACTACGCGGCCAGCATCATCGCCGGCGAAAAGGCCCACAAGCTGGGCTACAGCCAGGTGCTGTGGCTGGACGGCGTGGAGCGCAAATACGTGGAAGAAGTGGGCAGCATGAACATCTTCTTCAAGATCGACGGCGAGATCTACACCGCCGCCACCGTGGGCACCGTGCTGCCCGGCATCACCCGCATGAGCTGCATCGAGCTGCTGAAAGAGTGGGGCTACACCGTGCACGAGGGCAAGCTGCCCATCGCCGACGTGATGGCCGCCGCCAAGGACGGCCGGCTGGAAGAGGTGTTCGGCACCGGCACCGCCGCGGTGATCAGCCCGGTGGGCAGCCTGATGCTGGACGGCGACACCGAACAGGTGGCCGACGGCCAGACCGGCCCCGTCACCCAGAAACTGTACGATACCCTGACCGGCATCCAGTGGGGCCGTCTGCCCGACGAGCGCGGCTGGACCGTGCGGGTATAAACCCGGAACGACAAGGAGGTACTTCCCATGGCCAAGACCCGTCTGAAAAGCGGAGAATTTGCAATGGAGCTGGAGCAGGACCCGCCCCTGTGGACCGACCGCAAGCGCATCCTGGGCCTGCCCATCAGCTTTACCCGCTATACCCTGACCGCCCGCAAGCTGCTGCTGAACACCGGCCTGCTGAACCTGCGGGAGGAAGAGGTGCTGCTGTACCGGGTGCGGGACGTAAGTTTGAGCCAGAGCCTGCTGGACCGGCTGTTCGGGGTGGGAACCCTGTGCGTGGATTCCAGCGACCTGAGCGTGCCGCATCTGCATCTGCGCCATGTGAAGAACCCGGATAAGGTCAAGGCGGCGCTGAGCCAGTGTGTGGAAGAAGCCCGGCGCAAGAACCGCATCCGCTCCACCGAGCTGATGGGCGTGCCCGACGAGGGCGAGGACGGCCTGCCGGACGATCTGGACGGCGACGGCGTGCTGGACAACCCCGGCGACGAGGGTGCCGACGTGGCGGGCGATTAAAAACCAGACAAAACCCGCAGGGGCCATGGCCCCTGCGTGTTTTTTGTAAAGGGGCCCGGCCCGCCTTGTTTGCCGGGGCAAACCGTGCTATACTATTGTTTAACTGACAAATACCGGGCGTATCCGCGCCCGCAGGGACCGGAGGTTGACCCCGTATGAACGAACAGATGATCTACACGATTGTGGTGGTGGCCGCGATGGCGCTGGCCGCCGCGCTGGTGGTGTATTTTACCACCCGCGGCAATTCCGGCGGTGAAAAGGTGGCCAAGGGCGGCGTGGGCGCCGACGAGAAGAACGGCGCGTCCGATGTGGTGGCCCGGGTGCGCCGGTACGCCCGTCTGAATGATTTTCAGGTAGTGGTGCCCGCCCGCTGGGCCAAGGACGGCAAGCTGGCCGAGTTTGACTGCGTACTGGTGGGCTATTTCGGCGTGCTGGGGATTCGCTGCATGGGCTACAGCGGCCGGATCTTCGGCGGCGAGAAAGAGGCCGCCTGGGTGCAGACCAAGGGCGACAAGCGGTACGAGTTTGAAAACCCGCTGGACCGCAACGCCCGGGACGCCCGTATCCTGCGGGAGGTGCTGATAGGCGGCGGCCTGCGCAATACCCCGGTGGAAACGGTGCTGGTCTGCACCGGCGGCAAGAACCAGGAGCTGGCCCTGCCCCGCAGCACCCCGTTCTATACCCCCAAGGCCCTGGGCCGGTACCTGAACACCAGCCATTTTGACCAGGACAAGAAGGTGGACGTGGAAAAGACCGCCGAGCTGCTGCGTCAGGCCGTGGTGCAGGTGGAACAGCGCTGAACAAAAACAAAACTGCCCGGGCCGGAAATCCGGCCCGGGTATCCTTTTGCAGCGGGGTAAAACCCGTGCATCTTTGAGAAAATGCACAATTTACAATTTGTTCACAGCCCTGCTATATTTTACACGCATCTTATGGATATACTAAAATCACAGGAACGGCGGAGCCGCAACCGCCACCCTGTACATGATTCCTCCTCACACCAAAGCGATACCCCAAGAAAGCACCCTGTGAACCGCAAGCGCAGGGTGCTTTTCCTTTTGTATTGCCAATCTGGGGGGACAACGGGGGCTGCGGGCGCAGCAACGATGCGCCCGCTCGGCTGCGCCGACCGCCCTGCCGGTCCAAGGCCACACCGTGGCCTTGGCCGCTTCGCGGACCCGGGCCCCCATACCCCCATTTGACGGGCCGGAATACTCCGGCCCTGGAGATATTTTATAAAGAAGGCCCACGCAAACTTTTTGAGTTTGCGCGGGCCTTAGTCAGAATATTTTCAAAAAAGAAAGGCAGCCGATATCCGGGGCCGGGGTGAAACCGGCGGATGTATAGAAGCGGACCGTCTTTTCAGTGTTGTCGGTCATCAGGATTTTTTGGTAGACGTGTCGGTAGTCTTCCAGAACCCGCCGCAGCAGCGCGGCGCCGATGCCTTTCCGCTGATAGTCCGGCAGCACCAGGATATCCTGGATATACACGATCGAATACCCGTCCCCCACCACGCGGACAAGCCCTACCAGCATTTCGTCCTCATAGGCGGCCAGCACCTTTAAGGAATGGCGGAACGCATTTTCCAGCATCGCGGGCCGGGCGGTGTAGTTTGTCCATCCCACCTGCTCATACAGCGGCAGAATCTCCTCTTCCCTGTAACCCCGGTATTCCCTGATAACCACCGGCCTGACCTCCCTGCGTATTTTATCCCCTGGGGTCGGAGTATTCCGGCCCCGTTTTTTTGGGGGGGCTGGGGGGATATATTATATTCCCCCAGATTCAGCTATCCCTGCCATACCGCGCGCCCGCCTGCAAACACAGGTCGGGTTCCACCCGCAGGCCGGGGCGGCGGTTTTTCTGGGCTTCGCACAAAAACAGCCAGGGCGCGCGGTCCGGCTCCTTCTTCACAAACCGCAGCCGTTTCGGTTCCAGCCGGGCCGCCGCCAGCGCCGCGAATGCCTGGGCCAGCCGGTCCGGCGGCAGGCAGAACGCAAATTTTCCCCCGTCCCGCAGCAGCCGCCCGGCGCAGTCCGCCACGTCGGTGAAGGCCGCCGTCTCCTCGTGCCGGGCCGCCGCCCGCTGTGGGTCCGGGCTGGGCCGCCCCGCCGTGAAATAGGGCGGGTTGCAGGCCACCAGATCAAAGGCCGGGGCCTGCCCGGCGCCAAACTGCCGCAGATCCCCCAGCACTGCCCGGATATGCGCCGCCGCTTCGGGCTGCTCGGCCAGCGCCTGTGCCAGCAATCCGTGGGCCGTGCCGTTCAGTTCCACCGCCGCGCAGGGCCCCCGGTGCCCGGCGTCGTGCCAGGCCAGCGCAATGATGCCGCACCCGCTTCCCAGATCCGCCGCCCGCTCGGCCCGCCGCGGCACGCAGAACCGGGCCAGCAGCAGCCCGTCGGTGCCGATCCGGTGGGGCGGCGCGGTGCATACCACCGTGCCGTTGTCCAGGATTTCCCGCCCGGGGTTCATCGCTTGGCCGCCCGCAGCGCCCGGCGGCAGGCCTCGATCACATCCGCCTTTTCCGCGCCGGTCACCATAAACCGGCTGGCATGGCAGAACCGCAGCCCCGGGATCCCGCTGCGCTGGGCCAGGCCTTCCCCGTTCTGCCCCGCCCAGGCCGCCGGGAACGGGATCTTGCTCTTTTTGGTGCGCCGGTCGGTCACCGCCTGGGCCGCCCATCCGCCCCGCTGGCTGGGATATACCACAAACAGCGCGTCGGTGCGGTACAGCGCGTTCTTCCAGGGCGCGTAGCAGGGCAGGATCACAATGCCGTCCTGCATCCGGTCGTAGGCATCCCGTACCAGATCGTCCGCCCGGTTCACCGCCTGGGCTTCCCCGATCCGCTTTTCCAGAATATTCTGCGCCACGGCCACCGCTTCCCAGAAGGGTTCGTCGCCCCGGTCCGGCTCGTCCCAGCGGGGATTGAACGCCCCGATGGCATCGGCCAGACTGTCCTTTTCGCCGGTGTTGTCGTTCAGATCCAGCGGCTGGATGAAATTCTCGTCCATCAGCCGGGCCTGGTTCGCCCCCACCAGCTGTGTACCCAGCAGCTGCCACAGCAGCCCGAACGCCGCGTAGGGCACCCCGTTGGGCCGGATGGGCCGGGGCTCGAAATGATGGTCAAACATCCCGCCGCCGATGTCGTATACAATGCCGTCGAAATTCTCCGGAACTTCAAAACCCCGGGTGATCTGGATATCCGGGCGCACGATCCGCAGCAGCGCGGTGGAAAAAACATCGTCGGCGTGGAATTTGCCGGCGTGGGTAAAGCCTTGGGCGGGGATCTTCATGGGTCTGCCTCCTGTGGTAAACAAAATCATATACTTTATTATTATAGCATGAGCGCCAGCGAATGGTATAATTCGCCATCTTTTTCGGTTGCCCCGCAAGGGGCGAGAAAAAGGGCAATTTAGATAATGGGCCGCTTGCGGTCCATTATAGCATACAAACGCCCGGTGGAGAAATGTTCCGGTGTCCCCCGGCGTAGATTTATGTTATACTGAACGTAAGATTTCCCAAGGAGGACCCGTTTCATGAAAACCCGAACCCGCCGCTCGGCGCTGCCCGCCGCGCTGGCCTGCTTTCTTTGCCTGGCGGCTCTGGCCGCCCTGCTGATCCTGGGCGTCAGCCTGCTGCGGCCCTCGTCCCGCAACGCCCTGACCCTGACCCGCCCCACCGCCTTGGTGCTGGACGACGCCTGGGCCGACAGCCTGAACAGCCTGTCCGACGCGGCCGCCGTGCGGCAGGCGGTCACCGACGCGCTGGACACCGCGTCCGCCGCCGGGGCCGATACGGTGTTGTTCAGCGGCCTGTCCGGGCAGGGGGCGCTGTTTGACACCAAGGAACTGACCGCCGCCCCCGCCGCCGCCATGCCGGACGGCTTTTTCCGCAAACTGGACCCGGTGGCCGAGCTGATCAAGCAGGCCGCCGAGCGGGGCATGGGCGCGGGCCTGCTGGCGGTGGACGATACCGGCGCGGCGCTGGCCCCCGGCAGCGAGCTGCCCGCCTGGGCCGCCGACCTGGCCGGGACCTACGACCTGCTGGTCTATTACCTGACCCCCGCCGACCCGGAAACCCCCGGCGCGGTGGACGTGTACACCGCGGAGGGCGGCACTCCCCTGCTGCGCCGGGACGACAGCCCGTCGGTGCTGGCGGCGGCCCGCCGGCAGCAGACCGGCGCGGGGCTGGTGCTGGGCAGCTGGGGCCAGCTGCCGGAGGAAAAAGGCCGCATGGCGGTGACCCTGGCGTTTTGCGCCGGGGATGACGAATCCGGCAATGTGACCCTGCTGAGCAGCGGCGTGTCCGGCGAGCTGGCGTTCAGCTATCCCGACCCGGACGCGGTGGTCTACACCGATACGGTGTTCCTGATGGGCACCAGCGACCCGGCCGAGACCCTGACCGTCAACGGCCAGGAGGTCACCCGCTACGGTACCGAGGGCGTCTGGGGCCTGCTGGTGGAGCCGGAGCTGGGCGAGAATACATACACCGCCAGCCAGGGCGGCCAGGAGGTCTCCCTGACCATCACCCGGCGCAAATCCAGCTGGACCAGCGCCAAGCCCACCTCCGACGGCAGCCGTGCCGCCGAGGAGGGCGAATATGTGCGGATCACCGAAACGCTGGCCAGCGTGCTGTCGGACAAGGCGGTGAACGGCAGTATCCAGACCACGGCCTATGCGGGCGGTATGGCCCGGGTGGCGGACAGCGTGCGGTTTGTGCGCAGCAACAAGTATACCTATGCCTATCAGCTGGATACCGGGGATTACGTGCTGGCCAAGGACTGCGAGCTGGTGGAGGACGCGGACGCCGCGGCCTTTACCGGCCTGACCGCCGCCCAGGAGGATGGCGGCGACGTGGTGCTGACCCTGCCGGGCAGCGGGTCGCCGATCTGGTACGCGGAGCAGACCGAGACCGGCCTGACCCTGCGGTTTTTGTCCGCGTCGCTGGAGGGCGATGTGGCCGGCAGCTGCGGGTTTGCGAAAGCGGTGTCGGTATCGGATTGGGACGAGGGGCAGGGATTTGCCCTGACGGTGGAATTTGACGCCGCCGAACCGCTGTGGGGCTATACGGTGGACTATACCGCCGACGGCATGCGGGTGTATCTGCAGCACGCCCCCGCCCGGGAAACCGACGACGCGCCGCTGGCGGGCGTGAAGGTATTGCTGGACCCGGGCCATGGCGGCGATGATAACGGCGCCATGGGCGCGGCGGGCATGAGCGCGCCGCTGGAAAAGGATCTGAACCTGGCGCTGGCCCAGACCGCCGCCGCCCGGCTGGAGCAGCTGGGGGCCACGGTGACCTTTACCCGGCAGGACGACACCGCCCTGAGCCTGGGCGAGCGGGTGGAGATCCTGCGGCAGGAAAAGCCGGATTTCTTCATAGCGGTGCACCACAACAGCGCCGCGCTGACCAGCGATCTGAACCAGACCGGCGGGACCGAGGCCTATTATTTCTTTGATTCGGGCGCCACGCTGGCGGAAAACCTGACCGCTTATATGACCGGGGTCACCGGCCGGGCGCTGCGCGGCAGTTTCCAGGATTATTATTATGTGACCCGCAGCGCGGTCTGCCCGGCGGTATTGCTGGAAACCGGGTTCATGACCGTGCCCGCCGAGTACGAAACCTGCGCCGACGAAACGACCCTCTGGGCCGAAGGCGGCGCCATCGCCCAGGCCGTCCTGGCCAGCATGCCGGGGTAAAAGCTAATCTGGGGGGACAACGTCCCCCCAGACCCCGGAAATCATGGCCAAAACAATTTGGCCATGGGAAAATATATAATAGGAGGCCCGCACAGAACCATTATGGTTTTGCGCGGGCCTTGTTCTATATCATTCCCTGGGGCCGGAGTATTCCGGCCCGATCTCCGGGGGGTATGGGGGCCCGGGTACGCGAAGCGGCCGGGTCTCCGGTGGAGACCCGGACCGGCAGGGCGGTCGGCGCAGCCGGGCGGGCGCATTCTTGTTGCGCCCGCAGCCCTTGGTTCTATCCCCCCATATCAGCAAATTCCCCGTCACACTTTATTCACAAAAAGGATGCAAATTTCCATGTCCGGGTTTTCCACAGCGTTTTCAACAGACTGTTGAAAATTATGCCGATTTTTCCACGATTACAGGTTGTATATTCCCCAAACCCCGGATTTCGGTGGAAAACTCTGTGGAAAGTGTTGAGAACCCTATATTTTGGGGTGGGTTTTTCCACACGAGATTCCACGAAAACTGCCGGTCGATAACTTTTTGTTGAATGCGGCTGGGGAAAATGGTACAATATCCCCATGCCAGCGCGCCGATTGCGGCCAAAACGCGCGGGCAACAATTTTACAAAACACCGATTGTGAACAAGAAAGAGAGGCCTCTGGCATATGCAATCCTGGCTGCAGAAACTCGAATACAAATACGGCCGCCGCGGCGGTATTCCCAACCTGATGATAATCCTGATCGCGGGGCAGCTTCTGATGTACGTCGCCTACAATCTGGGCATGTACAACCTGCTGGGCATGATCAGCCTGACCCGCAGCGGCGTGCTGCACGGGCAGGTATGGCGCCTGATCACCTTTGTGTTCATGCCGTCCAGCGGTTCCAACCCGTTGTTCTTCCTTTTATATCTGTACTGTGAATACTGGATCGGCATGGCGCTGGAACGCGCCTGGGGCAATTTCCGGTTCACCGTCTATGTGGCGGCGGGCATCGTGGGCGCCTGGCTGGCCTGCCTGCTCACCGGCTGGTCCGATAACCTGGGCATCTACTATTCCCTGTTCTTTGCCTTTGCCTGCCTGTATCCGGAGCAGCAGCTGCTGCTGTTCTTCGTCATCCCCATCAAGGTCAAGTGGATCGGGCTGTTCTCGGGCGCTTTGTACCTGCTGCAGATCCTCACCATGCCCGGCCTGCTGAACAAACTCAGCCTGGTGCTGGCGCTCAGCGGTTTTCTGCTGTTCTTCGGCCAGGACCTGTGGCACGACGGCATCAACAGCTACCGCAACTATAAACGCCGCCGGGATTGGCAAAACCAGTGGAAGAATCGCTGACAGTGTGATACAATAGAAAAAAGCGCGGGGCAGTGCCCTGCGTGTTTATCCACCGCCCGCAAGCGGGCGGTACAGGGAGGTTTGCCGTTATGAAAATGATCACCGCTATCGTCAACAAAGAGGATTCCCGCGCCGTGTGTACCGAGCTTATCAAGGCCGGGTTCAGCGTTACCCGTCTGTCCACCACCGGCGGATTCCTGATGGCCGGCAACATGACCCTGCTCATCGGTACCGATGACGAAAAGGTTGACAACTGCATCGCCGTGATCGCCCGCTGCTGCAAGCAGCGCACCGAGGTGGTTCCCAGCACCGCCAGCTATGGCCTGGGCGTGGCCACCGCCTACCCGCTGGAGGTCACCGTGGGCGGCGCTACCGTCTTTGTCACCAACGTGGAGCGGTTTGAAAAGCTGTGATGCTGGCCCGTCTGGCCGGCAATGAGCTCACCCGCCAGGCCCTGACCGAGGCGCTCAGCGCCGGCCGGCTGGGCCACAGCGTGCTGCTGTGCGGCGAGGCGGGCTGCGGCGCCGGGTTTGCCGCCCGGTGCCTGGCGGCCGATTACCTGTATCCGGCGGGCGGCCCCGCCGCCGAAGCGGTACTGCGGGGCGAAAGCCCGGAATGCGCCGCGCTGCGGGGCTCCGGCAGCGGCGGCATCATCAAGGTGGAGCAGATCCGCGCCGCCCGCGCCGCGCTGTACGAGACCAGTCTGTCCGCCGCCGGGCGTGTGCAGATCGTCTACGGCGCCCATAAAATGAACCCGGCCAGCGCCAACGCGCTGCTGAAGATCCTGGAGGAACCCCCGCCCGGGGTGCTGTTTATCCTGACGGCACCCGGGGCGGGTTCCGTGCTGCCCACAATCCGCAGCCGGTGCCGTCTGTACACGGTGGCTCCTCTGCCCCAGGCGGACTGCGCCGCCCTGCTACGGGCGGAATACCCCGCCTGTGACGAGCCCCATGCCCAGGATCTGGCCCGGGCGTTCGGCGGCCGGGCGGGCGCGGCGCTGGCGCTGCTGCAAAGCCCCGACGGGGACGCCCTGCTGCGGGAAGCCCGGGAACTGGCGGCGGCCGCCGCGGCCCGGGACCGGTATGCCTGCATGCGGGTGCTGGCGGGCGTGGAAAGGGACAAATCCCGGGCCACCCGGCTGATCGAGCTGCTGCGCAGTTTGTGCGGCGCCTGGATGCGCTCCCCCGCCCCGGAAGATCCCCTGCCCCCCGCCCGGGCGGCCCACGCGGCCCGGCAGGCAGGCCGCGCCCTCACCGCGCTGGAATCCAACGCCAACCCCCGCCTGACCCTAACCGCCCTGGCCCTGCGCCTATGTCGTGTATAATTTTTGTCAATTATACGAAATGTATTACACGTGCGGCCTTTTGCGTATGCAAAAAGGTTAAATGTGATTTCCCCCGAGGGCCAATGTATTGGCCCGACAAAGGGGGGCATGGGGGTCTTTGACCCCCATATTGGCTATATAATAGCATTCCAACCTTATCAAACCCCAGCCCAACCCACTGCCGCGCGGGCCGGGACGTGACACCCAATGCTTGCGGCAGAGAAAAAGGAATGGTATGAAGAAAATCGTATCGGTGCGGTTCAAACCGGCCGGAAAAGCCTACTATTTTGACCCGGTAGACCTGGACTGCCAGCCGGGCGACTACGTGATCGTGGAAACGGCCCGCGGCGCGGAATGCGGCGAAGTGGTGCCGGGCCCGGCGGAACTGCCGGACAGCCAGATCCCCCGGGAACTGAAAAAGGTTCTGCGCGCGGCGGACAGCCTGGACGTGCGGGCCATGAAACAGAACCGGGCCGATGAAAAGAAAGCCTTTACCATCTGCCAGGAGCGCATTGCCAAGCACGGCCTGGAAATGAAGCTGGTGGACGCGGAATACAACCTGGACCGCAGCAAGATCCTGTTCTACTTCACCGCCGACGGGCGTGTGGATTTCCGGGACCTGGTCAAGGACCTGGCGGGTGTGTTCCATACCCGGATCGAGCTGCGCCAGATCGGCGTGCGGGACGAGAGCAAGATGCTGGGCGGTATCGGCATCTGCGGCCAGCCCTTCTGCTGCAGCCGTTTCCTGCGGGACTTCCAGCCGGTCAGCATCAAGATGGCCAAGGAACAGGGCCTGAGCCTGAACCCCACCAAGATCAGCGGCAGTTGCGGCCGGCTCATGTGCTGCCTGGCCTATGAGCAGAAAAGCTACGAGTACCTGAACAGCATCACCCCCATGAACGGCAGCATCGTCCGCACCCCGGACGGCGAGGGCGTGGTGCTGGAAGCCAACCCGGTTTCCGGTATGCTCAAGGTCCGGGCCGAGGGCAGCAGCCTGGCCCCCAAATGGTACAAGCGCAGCGAGTGCACCTACCTGCGGGGCGGTAAACGCGCTCCCAAGGTGGCCGATCCCAAGGAATAAGAAAAAGCAAGGCCCGCGCAGGGACGGTATCCGTCCCCGCGCGGGCCTTGTTCTGTTTTGTTATAACACCCCGGCATCCAGTGCCTGGCGGAATGCCGCCAGCACGTCCCGGCGGGCCAGGCTGGGCGGGCCGCCGGTGTTGAACACCACCCGGTGCGCCGCCGCCTCGTAGAGGGGCGCGCGGGCGGCGAGCATCTTTTCCAGTGCCTCCCGGCTGGAACTCAGGGGCCGGTTGCCCCCCACCGCCAGCTGATCCAGCGACCGCTGCATGTACACGATCACGCCGTTCTGGCGCAAAGCCCGCACATTTTCCCCCCGCAGCACCGCGCCGCCGCCGGTGGCGATCACCAGCCCGGTGCGGGCGCCCAGGATTTCAGCCACCCGGGTTTCCCGGTCCCGGAAGCCCTGCTCCCCTTCCCAGGAAAAGATATCCGGAATGGACATCCCGGCGGCTTTTTCAATCTCCGCGTCCATGTCCACAAAATCCCGGCCCAGCGCCTGCGCCGCCAGACGGCCGATGCGGGTCTTGCCGCAGCCGGGCATCCCCACCAGCACCAGGTTGGCCAGACGGCCCAGCAGGGTGCGGTGTACCCGGTCGATCTCCTCGTCCGGGATGGAGCGGCCGGTGAAATGCTCCGAGGCGTATTTCGCCTGCCCCACCAGCATGGCCAGACCGTTCACCGCGGGCAGACCCCGCTGCTTGGCCTGCCAGAGCAGCCGGGTTTCCAGTGGGTTGTATACCGCGTCAAACACCGATTCCAGCGCGGGCCAGACCGACAGATCCACCAGGCATTCCCCGTTGTGGGGCCACATCCCGGCGGGGCTGGCGTTCAGCACCACCTGCACGTCGGCGCGGCGGGCAGCTTCCCCGTAGGTCAGTACCCCGTCGCCGCCGCTGCGCCCGGCCACCAGGATCTCCCGCGCGCCCTCGTCCCGGGCGATGGCGGAAAAGGTGCGGCGGGTGCCGCCGGTGCCCAGAATCAGCACCACCCGGTCCGCCAGCTCTACCCCGCCCCGGCGCATGGCGCGGCGGGCCCCGGCGTAGTCGGTGTTGTAGCCGGAGAGCACGCCGTTCCGGTTCACGATGGTGTTCACCGCGCCGATGGCTTTCGCCGCCGGGTCCAGGTAGGCGCAGGCCGGCATCACCGCCTGCTTGTAGGGGATGGTCACGTTGATGGCCTTGAACTCCCGCTTGCGCAGAAACTCCGCCAGCGCGGTTTCGTCGGGAAGTTCCCGCAGCTGGTAGCGGTAGCCGCCCAGCTCCTCATGGATGGGGGCGGAAAAGCTGTGGCCCAGTTTTTTGCCGATCAGTCCGTAGTCCATGGCGTCCTCCTTGGCGGTAGGGTGGGAAAAGGGTCAGAATTCCAGCAGCATGTCGTACCAGACCGCGCCGCCGTGCTGGGACGCGGACAGGCCCAGAAGCCGGTATCCGAACTTTTCATAGTAGTGGATCAGCGCCTGCTTGCAGGTGAGCGCCGCGCCCCGGCGGCCCTCGGCGCGGGCGGCGTCCAGCAGCGCATTCATCAGCGCGGCGGCCACGCCGCGGCGGCGGTAGTCGGGCAGGGTGTTCAGGCCGTACACCGCCTGCCAGGCGCCCAGCGGCCGGTGCAGCGACGGGTCTTCAAACATCGCGTCGGTCAGGGTGGGGCGGTCGATCACCGCCCCGTCGATGAAGCCGATCACGTTGCCGTCTTCTTCGGCTACAAAGAATTTGTCCGGGAACACCGCCAGCCGGGCGGCGATCTGCGGTTCGGTGGCCGCCTCCGCGGCCGGGAAACAGGCCGCTTCCACGGCGGCCAGCGCCGCTGCGTCAGCGGCAGTTGCGTTGCGAATGGTCATGATTGTCCTCTCTTCTCCCGCGGGGCTCATCTCCCGCACAGACCAAAGGCCCGGCGCCCCGCCTTGTTCGTTTGTTCAAACACGCATCAGTATAACACGTTTTGGGCAGCGGTGCAAACGGGAGATAGGCTAATCTGGGGGGACAACGTCCCCCCAGACCCCGGAAATCGGGCCGGAATACTCCGGCCCTGGGGAAAAGAAAACAGATAAGGCCCGCGCAGACAAAAAATGTCCGCGCGGGCCTTATCTTGTATAAATTTCCCCTATGGCCGAAGATATTCGGCCATGTGTTCCGGGGGGTATGGGGGGATAGGTTCTATCCCCCCATATTTGCCAATTACCGCACGCCCATGATCTTGCGGGCCATGAGCACGCCCATGACGCTGGCCATCATCAGGCCGCGGGTCCAGCCGGAGGAATCGCCCAGGCAGTACAGGTTCCGGATGCTGGTACGCAGTTCCTCGTCCATGTTCACCCGGTTGGAATAGAACTTCAGTTCCGGGCTGTACAGCAGGGTCTCGGTGCTGGCAAAACCCGGCACCACCTGATCCACCATCTGGATAAACCCGATGATGTTGGTCATGGCCCGGTAGGGCATGGCGGCGGTGATGTCACCGGCCACCGCGTCCTTCAGGGTGGGCCGCAGGTTGCTGAACGCCAGCTCCTTCTGCCAGGTGCGCTTGCCGTCCAGAATATCGCCGAACCGCTGCACCAGGATATGCCCCGCGCCCAGCATGTTGGTCACCTCGCCGATCTTCTGGGCGTAGGCGATGGGCTGGTTGAACGGCTCGGTGAAGTTGTGGCTGCACAGAATCGCCACGTTGGTGTTGTCGCTCTTCTTCTCCTTGTAGCTGTGGCCATTCACCACCGCCAGGTCGTTGTCGTAGTTTTCCTGGCTCACAAACCCGCCGGGATTCTGGCAGAAGGTGCGCACCTTGTTCTTGAACGGCCGCGGATACCCGATCAGCTTGCTCTCATACAGCACCTTGTTCACCGTCTCCATCACCTCGTTGCGGCACTCCACCCGCACGCCGATATCCACGGTGCCGGGCTTGTGGTCGATGTGATGCTCCGCGCACAGGGCCTCCAGCCAGTCCGCGCCGCGGCGGCCGGTGGCCACCACCACCGTCTTGCCGCTGATCTCGGTCTCCTTGCCGCCCTCGGCCACGATCACGCCGGTGCAGGCGTCATCCTTCAGCACCAGGTTGCGGCACTCCACGCCGAACCGGATCTCCACCCCGTGCTCCAGCAGATACTGCTGCAGATCGTAGTACAGCTGCTGGGCCTTCTCGGTGCCCAGATGCCGCACCGGGCAGTCCACCAGCTTCAGGCCCGCCTGAATCGCCCGCTTGCGGATGGCCTTGATCTCGTCAGTGTGCTCCACACCCTCGATATGCTCGTCCGCGCCGAACTCCAGATAAATGCCGTCGGTATAGTCGATCAGCTCCTGGGCGTAAAACTCCCCGATCAGGCTGGGCAGATCCCCGCCCACCTCATGATTCAGGCTCAGCTTGCCGTCCGAAAACGCGCCCGCGCCCGAAAATCCGGTGGTGATATGGCAGTAGGGCTTGCAGTTCATGCAGCGGCCGGTCTCCGCCTTGGGGCAGTGGCGCTTCTCCACCGGCCGCCCCTTTTCCAGCAGCAGGATCTTGTGACGGCTGCCCTTGCGCAGCAGTTCCAGCGCGGTAAAGATGCCGGCCGGGCCGGCGCCAACGATCACAACGTCATACATGGTGTGCATCCTCCTGCAAATTGCTTTCTTATTTGTACGCAGCAAAAAACCAGCTGCCGCCTAGAGCAACGCCCGAAACCGGACGGCGGCCCGGCGGCGGGCAGCTGGTTACAAAGCCATAGGAGTTTATAGCATACGGGGGCCTGAAAGTCAAGTCTTTTTGTGCAGAAAGGCAAAAATTCACAGAATAAGTACGACTTTTGGGGCTGCTTAGACCTCCATCAGGTCGTCGCCGGCATCCCGCACGGCCTTTTCCAGTTCCCGCAGCACCAGGCTGGTGTAAAGCGCGCAGGCCAGCCCCAGCACCGATTCGATCAGCAGCACCGCCCCGATCACCCGCACGGTGGTGGTCAGCGCCGCAAAGGGATTGATCAGGATCAGCACGCCCAGCACCACGCTCAGCAGCGCGAAAAACAGCATCCCCCACCAGCGCACCAGGCCGGCCCGGCGCAGTTCCAGCGCGTTCTGGATCCGGCCCAGACTGTCCAGCAGCACAAACACCCCGAACACCGCGGGCAGGACGGTCAGCACCGTGTCCGGCTGCACCAGCAGAAAGATGCCCAGCACGGTGAACAGCACCCCGTATACCAGGCTGAACCAGGCAAACAGCAGCCGCTCCTGCCGGGCGGCGGCGAACCGCCACACCGCCAGCAGACCCACCGCCAGCAGCGCCGCGCCGCAGGCGTAGCACAGCACCCGGGCCGACATGTCCGGCGCGAACACCAGCGCCAGACCCAGCGCCAGGTAGACCAGCTGCATCACAAACATACTGGCTTTCAGATGACGAAACATGGGTTTTCCTCCTTTGTTACAGCTGGGGCCCGGGGCCCTGCAGCGGACGGACCACGCCGGCCTGGCGGCTTGCGCGCAGCCCGGACAGCACCGTGGGCACCATGCCCAGCAGCAAGAACAGATACAGCATTACCAGGTTGCCCCAGTACATGGCGCCGTCGATGGCCTGCATTTCCAGCAGCACCCCCACCGAGCGGAACCCGGTAAACACATCCACGCCCAGTTCCCGGGCGATCACGATGCCCCAGTCCAGCCGGTCGGCCGCGTAGGTCATGAGCAGCATGATCACCACGCTGACCGCGGCCCCCTTGCCCGAAAGCCGGCCGCCCAGCATCTCGTAGCCCTTGATGGCGCACACCCCCATCACCAGGCCGCTCAGCGCCGCCACATAGCCCAGCTGGCTGAGCAGGATGATGCACGCCGCGCCCGCCAGGCTGCCGATCAGCGCGCCCACCGCCCCGGCCACCGGGTTTTCCGGCTTGACGGGCGCGGTGGCCGCCTGCTGCTGCATCCGGGCCAGACATTCCGGACAGAGCTGCAGCAGCCGTCCGCCGGCAAAGCAGCTTTGGGTTTCGCCCGCCGCGCCGCAGCTCTGGCAGACATTTTCAAAGCCCGCCTGCCGCAGAAACTCCGCAAAGCCGTCCAGCAGCCCGGGCAGCACCTCCGGCATGTGTTTGGTTACCTTCAGCGAGTTCTTGATGGTCATGTTCACCGTCTGCCCCTGCTGAAACAGCCTGGCGCAGGCCCACTGCCCGGCCCGGAACTCCTTGATCTCTCCGGCGGTCAGCGGCCCGGCGGCCCGCTGCACGCAGACGGTCACGGTCAGGATGCCCGGCTGGGAGGGCTTGAGCGGATGCACCAGAAGGTCGAACCCGCCCCGATTGCCAAACAGAGCCGGCTGTCCTGCGTCCGGCGTCAGCCCGGTGGCCTCGGCCACCATCTGATAGAACTTCTGAAAACGGTTTGCCATGCGCAATCCTTCCTCTCTTTTCGGTTTGCTTTCAGTATACCATATCCGGTGAAAACCGGCGAAAAAAATCGCCGCACCGGCCTAAAAAACTCCTTTTTGCAATTTTCACCCGGTTGGGGTCGTTTTTGGTTCTGGCAGGCGATTCCCGGGAGGCGCTATACTGAAAGAAAGCGGGCGTCTGTACCCCGCCACGAGAAAAGAGGAGAGAGGAACCATGAAACGAAAAATCCTGTGCCTGCTGCTGGCGCTGGCCCTGCTGGCGGGCTGCGCCAGCCTGGAGGAGCGCTGGCAGGAGCAGTACGACCTGGGTATGCGCTACCTGACCGAGGGCAGCTTTGACGAGGCGCTGGCAGCCTTTACCGACGCCATCGCCGTGGACCCGAACCGGCCCGAGACCTACCTGCAGCGGGCCGAAGCCTACCTGGCCCTGGGCATGGTCAATGAGGCCCTGGCCGATTATGAGACGGCCCGCAGCCTGGACGGCGGCGCAGCGGCCTGGGCAGGCATGGTGGAGGTGTACATCCAGCAGGAGGACTATGACGTCGCCCAGCGCGTGCTGGACGAGGCCCTGGCCCTCTACCCGGAGGACCCGGCCCTGGCCGAGCTGCAGGCCCGGCTGGAGCAGCTGATGATCCCGGAACCGGGCAGCGACGAATTTCTGGAAGCGGCCGCCGCCCATCTGGATACGGCCGCCATCTTCACCGGCGTGAGCCTGAACGGCATCCCGGCGTCACAGGCCAGTATGGAGAGCTTTCTGCCGATGCTGCCGTACTACCAGATGGGCAACTTTACCAACAACCCGGATCTGGGGATCACCCTGTCCGGCGACTACGACTATTTCATGGCCCACCGGGACAATGAGGAAACCTATGCCAGCCTGATGACGATCACGGTCATGCGGTATGACGACACCGAACCCCGCCGCCCGGCCATCTGGCTGGACGAAGGGCAGCTGGCCGGTATCCAGCCGGAGGACACCCTGGCCACCGCCCTGGAAAAGCTGGGCTTTACCCCGGAGGAGATCCAGTGGCTGGCCGGCTGTACCTACATCGGACTTGCAGAGCAAGCGGATGGAGGGGTGCGGCTGAGCGTCCGCCTTCCCGGAGAAAACGCCAACGATGCACAGAGCAGCTGTGCCCTGTCGATCGGTGACCAGACGGGGGTCAGCAGTACCTTCACCTTTGTGATGAACCCGGCGGAACGGCACGCCGACACCCCCGCGATAAATGGGGATGCCCGGCTGATCGAACTGCAGGTCTTCAACGGCAACGCCGCCTGACGATAGCAAAAAACAGGACGCATCACCGATGCGTCCTGTTTTTTATGGATTTATGGAAAGCGCAGGCGTCCTCCCGCTGGGCGCGGCGCAGCAGCATCGCCAGCTGGGCGGCGGCCAGGGGCAAGGTCCAGATGTCCGCCAGGCCCATGGGCAGGGTCAGGTCCAGGGTCAGGATCAGGATCACCACCGCGCAGGCGGCCACCGCTACCGGCGCCAGGCGGGCGGCGCCCATCCGGCGCAGGCCGGCGGGAATGGCCAGCGCGATCCCGGCCAGGGTGAACAGCAGGTTCAGCAGCGCCCAGTGCGCACCGGCGGTCTGGGCCAGCGGGGCGGGCTCCTCCTCCACCGTCTCTGCGGCGGCGGGGGCGGCCAGGGTCTGCACGGTCACAGCGGCCGGGGCAGCGGTCAGATTCTGCACCGGGGCCGGAGCCGGAACAGCCGGGGTCACCGTGCTGCCGCCATTGCTGCCGGTGTTGCCGGAATTGCTGCTGCCGCCATTGTCGCCGGTGTTCTCGCTGTCGCCAGTGTTCACACCGTCATCTTTGTCATCATCGTCGTCGTCGTGATCATCGCGATCGTCGTCATCATCGTCGTCATCATCTTTGTCGGGCTTGTTGTCCGGCTCCGAATCCTCGCCGGTCAGAGAGCCGTTGCCGGTGCCGTCCTGGCCGTGGCCGGTGTTGGCGTTGTTGCCCTGATCAAAGCCCGGGGTGCCCTGGGTCTGGCTGTTGCCCGGATGATTGTTGCTGGGGCTGTCGGCAAAGACGCCGGTGCTGGCGGCCGAGGTCAGCATCCCGGCGGCGATCAAATCGCAGATAAAGCGGCGGATGTTGTGGTTCTTTTTCATGATTGGTTCCTCTCCCTGTATAGCAGATACCTGGCCGTCCGGCAGGGCGTTTCGGTTGTTTGGCGGGGCGTGTTCGCTCCCTGTGGTTATAGAATACCACCGGCCGGTCACAAAACAGGAAAATCAGGACAAAGGCCCGGCTGATCCCGGTCAGAAAAGCCGATCCCCACCCAAAAGGTTAAAAATGAGCTGTTAAAAGGTTAAAAAATCTCCCGGAGAATTGAATCTCCGGGAGAAAAACTATTATTTGGGTCAGCCTCCGCCGCCGGTAGCGGGCAGACGCAGTATCCAGCGGGCGCAGAGCACCAGATAGACCAGCGCCGCCGCGGTGCCCAGAATACCCAGCCCCAGCGGGTTTGCCGCCACAAAGGGGCCAAAGACCCCGCCGAACAGCCGGGACAGCTGGTCGTCGAACAGCACCACCGCCATCCAGATGCACCAGAGCACCCAGCCGGCCTTGCCGCCGAACTTCAGCAGCGGCGCGCCGATCAGGTAGGCCACCGCGACGGGCCCGGCCAGCAGCAGCGCCAGCACCGCCGGGCTCATGAAGGTCCAGACCGAGAACACCAGCTGCACCCCGCGGGGCTGCCACAGCAGCCGGTAGATGCCCTCGCTCACCCCGGCCAGGGCCAGCGCCAGCCCCACCGGCGCCAGACTGTGCAGAACACAGGCCAGCATCTCCCCCGCCAGCAGCCCGCGGCGGGTGGCCCCCAGCCGCAGCCCCCGGCGGAAATCCATCCATACCCGGCCCACATTGATAAAGGCCGCCATCACCGCGGTGCCGAACACCGCCAGCGTCCCGGCAAACCCCACCGTGCCGCAGGCGGGGCCGTCCTTATAAAAATAGTATCCGGTCACCAGATTGGTGCCCAGCTCCACCAGCAGCCAGACCCCGGCCACGGCGGCCAGCTCCAGCCACAGATCCCGCAGGCTGATGGCCACGCAGGCTTTGATGGTTCGCAGCATCAAAACTCCCTCCTTGTCACGCGTTTTTCGGGGCCAGCCGCATCGCCAGCCGGTGGCTGGCCGCAAACAGCGCCACCACCGCCACGGCGCAGACCACCTGTGCCGCCATAAAGCCGGGGTCGGGCAGTATCCCGGTCTCGTGCATCGCGCCCAGGATCAGCCCGCCCAGCATCAGCACAGAACCGCCCCCGGCCACCAGACCCCGGCCCAGCCGGCCTTCCAGCAGCCCCGCCGGCAGCGCCAGCTGCCCGGCCAGGGCCAGGAACAGCCCGTTGAACACCGCTCCGCTGGAAAAAATCGTCTCCATCCCGAAGGCCTGCCCCGCCCGGAACATCCCCAGGCTTACCACCAGCAGCACCGCCCAGCACAGCCAGGTCACGATCTGCATCCCGGCCCAGGCGGCCCGGCGGGTGCAGCCCATGGCCACCATCAGCGGCAGCATGGGCATGGCCATCGACGCCCCGCTTATCAGAAAGATAAACTCCGCCAGCAGCGGAAAGGCGATCAGATAGTTGGCCATAAAGTTTTCCCGGCTGTCGGTGCCCCACAGGGCGGCGGAGCCCAGCGTGATCAGGGCAAACAGCACCACCACGCCCAGCAGCATGGCCGCCCACCGCAGCGAAAACCGAACTGCCCGCGCCGTCATGCCGCGCCGCCCCCTTTCTCCTCGTGGCCGCACAGAGTCACGAACACCTTTTGCAGGGTCAGGGGTTCCACGTACACCTCACTGCCGGCACGCAGCGCCCCGGGCCCGCCGGGCAGCCGCACCACGCACTGTTTCTGGCGGCCCAGCCGCTCACAGGTCAGCACCCTGTGCCCGGCGCAGACCGCGTCCACCGCTTCCTCGGCGCCGGTCACCGCCGCAAACTGGCCCACCAGCTCGTCGGTCTCGCCCATTTCCAGGATGTTGCCCTCGTCCAGCAGGATGACCTCCTCAAACACCGAGGCGGCCTCCTCAATAATATGGGTGCTGATCACAAAGGTGCGCTCGGTCTCGGCGTAGTCCTCCAGCAGCAGCTTGTAGAAGTCCTCCCGGGCCACCACGTCCAGGCCCGCCACCGGCTCGTCCAGGATGGTGATGGGGGCCCGGCTGGCCAGGGCGATCACGATGGTCACCATGCTCAGCATGCCCTTGCTCAGCTTGCAGATCTTCTTGCGCTCGTCCAGCCCGAACCGTTCCACCAGCCGGGCGGCATACTCCTTGTCCCAGTGGGGCAGAAACAGCGCCGCCGCCTCCAGGTAGTCCCGCACCTTCATGTTGTTGGGGCCGCCGCCCAGGGTGGTGCCGATCTCCCGGGAAAAGCACAGGTTTGCCAGCGCCGCCGGGTTCTCCCACACCGGCTGCCCGCCGCACATCACGGTGCCCTCACTCACCGCCAGCTGACCGGTCAGGCAGCTGAGCAGGGTGGTCTTGCCCGCCCCGTTGCGCCCCACCAGGCCGTAGATGCAGCCCGGACGCAGGGTCAGGTCGATGCCGTGCAATACTTCGTTCTTTCCGTACCGCAGCCGCAGGCCGCGGGCCTGCAGTTCCGGGTGCTGGTTACCGTT
Organism: Gemmiger sp. An120; assembly: GCF_002160955.1. Lineage (GTDB taxonomy): Bacteria > Bacillota > Clostridia > Oscillospirales > Ruminococcaceae > Gemmiger_A > Gemmiger_A avium. The sequence goes on along the minus strand of NZ_NFLN01000021.1, from coordinate 22,096 downwards.
CATCCTTGTTCCTCCTTTTCGGCGGCGGCCCGGCGCACCATCTGCGCCAGCTCCTCCGCATCGATACCCAGGCTGGCGGCTTCCTTCGCCAGCGCGATCACATAGTCGTTGTAAAAGGCTGCCTTGCGCCGGGCGGCGATGGCCTGCGCCGCCCCCGGGGCCACAAACATCCCGATGCCCCGCCGCTTGTACAGAATCCCCTCATCCACCAGCAGGTTGATGCCCTTGGCCGCCGTGGCCGGGTTGATCTTGTACACCCGGGCCAGCTCGTTGGTGCTGGGCACCTGTTCTTCCGCGGGGTAGATCCCCCGCAGGATGCCATCCTCCAGCATCCGCGCCACCTGCAGGTAGAGGGCGCTCTGGTCGTTAAAGGGTTGCAGCAACCCTCTCACCTCCTTATCTGTCCGTTCTACCCATGGGTTAAGTGGTTCATTACTTGTGTAACTAACCATAGCACCTAAACCGGACGCTGTCAAGGGGACGGGGGCAAAAAAATTCCCGTCTTGTCAAAAAGGCGGGAACTGGGTATGATAAAAGACAAGGAAAACGTTTGCGCGAAAGGAGGCGCATTCCATGGCAACGCTGAAAGAGGTGGCCCGGCTGGCGGGGGTATCGGCCAGCACGGTGTCCCGGATCATCAACGGCAAGGGCGAAAAATGTGCGGGCGCGGCGGTGCAGAAGCGGGTGTGGGACGCGGTGCGGGCCACGGGCTATGTGCCGAATCAGGAGGCCAAGCGGCTGAAGGAGGGCGGCGGAACACCGAAGGAGGCCATCACGGTGAGCTGCCTGTTTGCGCGGGCGGAGGATTATAAAGAGGACAGTTTTTTCAACGCGCTGGCGGCCTGTGTGGAGGAGGAAGTGCTGCGGCAGGGGTGCCGGCTGGGGCTCCGGTACAGCCATAAGGACGCGCTGCGTCTTTGCCGGGAGGAAGCCTTTGCGCCGGGCCGCACGGAGGGCCTGGTGGTGCTGGGCAAGAGCGGGCCGGACTGCGAGGGGCTGATCGGCCGGTTCAAGAAACGGGTGGTGCACATCACCCTGAATCAGATGGAGATACGCCGGGATCACATCGTGTGCGACGGATGGCACGCAGCGGAGATGGCGCTGCAGTATCTGTACGAGGCGGGGCATCGGGTGATCGGGTACGTGGGCGAGACGGAAAAGGAGATCCGCTACCGGGGATACCGGGCGTTCATGCTGGATGTGGGATTGACGCCGGGACCGATTTTTCCGGCGGCGATGAATCCGGCGGGCGGGCACCGGGCGGTGGAGCGGATCCTGGCGGCCAAAACCCGGCCCACGGCGCTGTTCTGCGCCAACGACGCCACCGCCCAGGGGGTATTGCGGGGATTGGCGGAGGCCGGGGTGGCGGTGCCGGCGCAGATGAGCGTGATCAGCATCGACAATATCCCGGAAGCGGAACAGACAAAACCCCTGCTGACCACCGTCAAGGTGCCGTTCCGGGATCTGGGCAGTTTCGCCGTCAAGACCCTGCTGGACCGGATCGATCACGGCCATACCGTGCCCCTGAATATCTTCATGCCCTGCGAGCTGGTGGTGCGCCAGAGCGTCGCGGCTCCGCGCAGCGATGCCAATATGGGGGGATAGAACCTATCCCCCCATACCCCCCGGAAATCAGGGCCGGAATACTCCGGCCCTTGGGAAAGAAAATGAACAAAGGCCCGCGCAGACCAAAATGGTTTGCGCGGGCCGTATTTTATATTTATCCCCAGGGCCGAATAGTTTCGGCCCTGATTTCCGGGGTCTGGGGGGACGTTGTCCCCCCAGATTGGCCTTTACGCCGCAGCCTGGCGGGCTTTTTCCACCAGGGGATGGATGATAGTTTTTTTCACCCGCAGCAGGAAGAACAGGGTCAGCGCCAGGCTGACCAGTTCGGCGGCGGGGAAACTCCACCAGACGGCGGTCAGGTTGCCGGACAGGCTGAACAGGTAAGCCAGCGGCACCAGCACCAGCAGCTGCCGGGCCACGCTCACGATCAGGCTGAACAGGCCCTGGCCCACCGCCTGGAACACCGATCCGCACACCACCGCGACCCCCGCCAGCAAGAAACTGACCGAGATGATCCGCAGCGCGGGCACGCCGATGGCCAGCATGGATTCCGAGGCGTTGAACATCCGCAGCAGCGCGTCCGGCAGCAGCTGGAACACCGCGAACCCGATCACCATGAACCCTTCGCCCAGGATCATGCTCAGCCGCATGGTGGCCCGCATCCGGTCGGGGCGCAGCGCGCCGTAGTTGTAGCTGATGATGGGCACCATGGCGTTGTTCATGCCGAATACCGGCATGAACACGAAGCTCTGCAGCTTGAAGTATACACCGAACACCGCGGTGGCCGTTTCGGAAAACACCAGCAATACCTGGTTCATGCAGAAGGTCATCACGCTGCCCACGCTCATCATGGCGATGCTGGGGAACCCGATCCCGTAGATCCGACGGATGGTAGCGCCGTGCGGCCGGAAGATCCCCCGCAGGGTCAGTTTGACCTCCTTGTTATGGAACTGCTGCAGATACAGCCCCAGCGCAAAAGCCAGGCACTGGCCGATCACGGTGGCCCAGGCCGCGCCGGCCACGCCCATGGCCGGGCATCCCAGCAAACCGAAGATCATGATCGGGTCCAGGATGATGTTGGTCACCGCGCCCACCATCTGGCAGATCATCGACAGCATGGTGCGCCCGGTGGCGCTCAGCAGCTTTTCCATCATGGTCTGGCCGAACACCCCGATGCTGACCACCGTCACGATGGTCAGATAGGCCGTGCCGGCCTCCCCTACCGCCTGCGATACGTTCTGCATCCGGAAATACGCGCCGCTGAACAGCCCGCCCAGCACCATGAACACCACCGTGCTCACCAGCGCCAGAAAAATACCGTTGTCGGCGGCCCGGTCGGCCTGGTCAAAATTCTTCTCGCCCAGGCTCTTGCTCAGCAGGGCGTTCACACCCACGCCGGTGCCCACGCCCACCGCGATCATCAGGTTCTGGATCGGGAACGCCAGCCCCACGGCGGTCAGCGCCGCCTCCGATACCTGGCTGACAAAGATGCTGTCCACCACATTGTACAGCGCCTGCATCAGCATGGAGGCGATCATCGGCAGCGCCATGCTGATCAGCAGCGGGCCGACCGGCCGGGTTCCCATCTTGTTTTCCGCAAGTTGATTCATCCTGTCTCCTTGTTCCTTCCTTTATTTGGCCGCCTTGTAGGCCGCCAGCAGCGCCTGCACGCAGGCCTCCTCTCCCAGGGCGGCGTTCAGCGCCAGGTCACAGTGGCGCACGTCCCCCCACCGGTTCTGGGTATAGTATTCATAGTAGGACGCCCGGGCCTTGTCCTGCTTGTAGATGCGGGTGTCCATCTCCTTGTCCTCGCCGGTCCAGCCCAGTATATCCCGGGCGTACTGGCGGCGGAACTCCATCGGGGCATGCACCATCACCCGCAGAAGCCCCGGATGATCCCGCAGCACATAGTCGGCGCAGCGGCCCACGATCACGCAGGGGCCCTCCTGCGCCAGCTTGCGGATCACCTGGCTCTGCGCCAGGAATACCTGATCCCCCAGCGGCAGCTCGGCGGTCATGGAATACAGGCTGTACAGCAGGCTGCCGGTGCGCCGCTGTTCGTTGGCAGCCACCGCCTGCTCGCTCAGGCCGCTCTCCCGGGCGGCCATGCTGATGAGCTCCTTGTCATAATAGGGGATGCCCAGCGCCGCCGCGGCCTTTTTGCCTACGTCACAGCCGCCGGTGCAGACCTGCCGGCTCAAAACGATGATGGATGCGCTCATAACCATTCCTCCTTACAGCCTGTTTGGATTATGCAGCCGGCGCCCGGGCTCAGGGTTTGAGCTCGGCCACCAGGGTGCTTCCCGTGTTGTCGATCGCGTATACCGTGATCTTTTTGCCTTCCGCCATCACCGGGGCGGGCAGCTGGATGTTGCCCTCCGGCGTGACCGAGGCATAATAAAACCGCTTGTGGGCGGTGGTGGCATGGGCCACCGGTTCCGCCAGGGTGTAGGCCAGGGTTCCCGCCGGGCGCTGGGGCGTGCCCAGAAAATCCGCCGGCAGCGGGTACGGCTGGCCGAACGCCTCAAACCGGTACATCCCTACCGGCCCCACCGGGCGCAGCACCGCGCTGAACCGTTCCGGATGGCCGTTGCCCGCGCCCTTGCGCTTGCGGTGCACCAGGCAGCAGGCCCCCGTCCAGCAGGCCAGGAACTGCTCCAGATCGTAGCAGCGTTCCGCCGCCGCGTCGTTGGGGCTGAACGGGTCGTTCACCAGCACCGCGGGCCGGTCCCCGGCCGCCCGGTCGGTCACAAAACCCCGCACCACCAGCGTGTGCCAGGGCGCCACACCGTCCGCGCCCTCCAGCCAGGGCAGACCCTCCGGGCTGGCGGGATCGTTGGTGTACCGCACGCAGCAGATCACCCCGTACCCGGCCTTGATCTGGGCTTTCAGCCCCGCCAGATCCAGCCAGGCCAGATAGGCCTCGTAGCCGTAGGCCCCCGCCGCCGCCGCGGCGAACGCCCGGTTGCCGCAGCCGGCCTCCTCGTCGTACATGGCCAGCGCCAGCTCCTCCGGCAGGATGTCCTCCCCCCACCGGTTCATCAGCATGGCCACGCACACCGGCAGGCAGCCCGCCGCGCCGAACGCCGGGTCCCGGTTCAGCTGGCTGTAGGCCGGAATCCTCAGCGCCCGGTCCAGCGCCGGGCCCTCCTGCCGGTTCCAGTCCCTGGGCCGCACGCTCACCGCCAGCAGCCGCAGCGCGCAGGTGATCTGGGGATCCTCGCTGTACAAAAATACCCGCACCTGGGCCTTGACGGCGCCGCCCGGCACGCAGAGCACATCCCCGTCCATCCAGGCGGGATCCGCCTCCGGCTGGTGCACGCCCGCCCGGCTTACAAAGGGGCTCCACCGGCCGAACCCGTACCAGCCCGACCACTTGTCGCCGCAGAACACCCGCACCTCGGCCTCCAGACTGGTGCCCCGGGGGGTGTCCGCCCCCCAGCTGACCATCAGCCGGTCAAAGGCCGAGAAAGGCAGCACCGGGGTCAGGTAACAGCCCCGGGGGCTGTAATTGCCGGTGGTGCGCTCCAGCACCAGCGCGCCGGTGCTCAGCGCCAGATTGACCATCTCGCCCCGGGCAAAGGCCTCGGTGCCAAAGATGACCACTGTATTTTTTGCTTCCATGCAACCACCTCGCGGCGGGGCGCGCCCACAGGGCGCAGATCCCCATTCTCTGAGTTTATCCTATCCCATCGGACGCGTACTTGTCAAGCAGCGCGGCCAGCGCCTGCCCGGCGGGGGGCGGGGCCACCGGCGCGGGGGCGGCGCGGCCCTTTTTCAGGGCCCGGCACCAGGTGGACAGCCCCACCCACCGGTCCAGCTTGTAGCCGGTGCGGGGGCAACGCCCCTGGCAGACAAACCCCAGCCGGGCGTGGAACCGCTCGCTGGCGGGGTTCGGGTCGGCAATGCGGGCATAGGCGTTCCACACCCCCTGCACGGCCAGCGCCTCCAGCAGCGCGGCATAGAGCGGCCGGGCAATCCCCCGCCCCGCCGCGCCGGGATGGCAGTAGATGGTGGTCTCCACGTCCCAGCTGAACGCCTCCCGGGTGCCCCAGGGATGGGCGCAGGCGTAGCCCAGCAGCGCGCCGGAACCGCTGCGGGCGATCAGGAACGGGTACTTCTGCCCCGCCGCGGCGATCTCGGCGGCCCAGTCCTCCACGGTGGGCTCGGTGCAGGCAAAGGTGGCGGTGCTGTTGCGCACATACCAGCCGTATACCGCCGCGATGTCCGCCGCGTCGGCGGGGGTGGCAGCACACAGGCGGGGCCGCATCTCCTCGGCCCAGGCGGCGCACAGGGCTTCTTTTTGGGGCTTGTCCAGCCGTTTCAGCGCGGCCTCCACCCGCATGGCCGTGCCCTGGTCCGGCAGCAGCGCGCACCAGGCCAGACCCACCCCTTTGCGGGCGCGGGTGTAGCGGGCCCCCTTGCCGGCGGTATGGGCCGCCACCCGACGGGCCAGGTCGCTGGTCCAGCCCGCGTACAGGCTGCCATCAGCGCAGCGCAGCAGATAGGCCCAGGCCAGCCGGTCGGGCACCGGCCCGGCGGGCAGCAGCGGCAGCGAAAACAGATCGATTTCCATACAGCGTGCGCCTCCCATGCGCAAAAAAGGATAAAAATAAGGCGGGCGAAACCGCCCGCCTTACTTCTGGTGCTGGGATCAGCCCTCGATGGCGCCAACAGGGCAAGCGCCGGCGCAGGTGCCGCAATCCAGGCAGGCAGCCTCGTCGATGACATACTTGCCGTCGCCCTCAGAGATGGCGCTGACCGGGCACTCGCCGGCGCAGGTGCCGCAGGCGATGCAGGCATCGGTAATCTTGTAAGCCATAGTCGTTCTCCTTTTTCTCCGCGCCCATCGTATTTTTTCGGGGATGCTCCGCCGCCGGCGCGGAGGCCGCGGCCCTGCAAGAGAGATACCCCTCTTGCAGGTTATTGTAGCAATTTTTGCCCGCGTTTTCAAGTGTATTTTGTGCGGCTGTACGGGCAGAAAATGCGGTTCATTGCATTTTTGAAAAAAACAGGGGGCCGGCGTGTTCCGGCCCCCGGTTTGGGGTGTATCAGGTTGTGCGCCCCGGGCCGCTCCCGGGTGCTCCGGGCGGCGGGATAAATGGCCTGCGGCCACCCGGGCCGTCCCGCGGCCCGGCCCCCGTCGTCCTGCGCACCCGTCCACTGCGTAAGGGATACATCTGTGGATTCATCGCCCCTCTGCGAGGGCCGATTCATCTCACAGCTGTAGATCACCCGTTGTCACAGGGCGGTGCGCCCCTTTCCTTGCGGTGGCGTGGACGGGTTATGCGCCCCGGGCCGCTCCCGGGTGCTCCGGCCTGTGGGATAAATGCCCTTCGGGCACCCCGGCTTCGCCGGGCCCCCACAGCCCTGCGCACCCGTCCGCTGCGTAAGGGATACATCTGTGGATTCATCGGCCCTCTGTGAGGGCCGATTCATCTCACAGCTGTAGATCACCCGTTGTCACAGGGCGGTGCGCCCCTTTCCTTGCGGTGGCGTGGACGGGTTATGCGTCCCGGGCCGCTCCCGGGTGCTCCGGCCTGTGGGATAAATGCCCTGCGGGCACCCCGGCTTCGCCGGGCCCCCACAGCCCTGCGCACCCGTCCGCTGCGTAAGGGATACATCTGTGGACTCATCGCCCCTCTGCGAGGGCCGATTCATCTCACAGCTGTAGATCCTCATCTAAAATATACCCGGTTGCCACCAGGTTGGTGGGGCCGGTGAGGAACAGCTCCTCCACCGAATCGCCGGCCCAGCGGCAGTCGATGATCAGGTCGTCGCCGGGGTTGTGCACCGTGACCGGCGCGCCCTTGGCCACCAGGCCCATGGCCTGCAGGGCGGCCACGGTGCTGCCGCTGCCGGTGCCGCAGGCCAGGGTGAAGTCCTCCACCCCGCGCTCGTAGGTGCGGATCAGCACCTCCCGGGGTCCCAGCACCTGGCAGAAGTTCACGTTGGCGCCCTTGGGCAGCAGCGGATGGAACCGCAGCTCCCGGCCGGTCTCAAACAGCCGCTCACCGTAATCCTCCATCTCCGCCAGGCCCGGCACCGGCACCACCAGATGGGGCAGGCCCGGGTCGCCCAGCTCCACATAGGCTGCCCGCAGCGGGCCGCCGTCCGCGCCCTGGGTGGGCCAGCCGGTGCGCAGCACCGTGGGCCGGTTCAGCAGCACCTTGTACAGCCGGTCGGTCTGCCGCCAGGCGGGCACGTCGCCGCTGGTGGCCTCAATGATGATCTCGTCCTTGGCGGCGAAATGCTCGTACACGAACCGGCCGAAGCACCGGGCCCCGTTGCCGCACATCTCCCCCACGCTGCCGTCGCTGTTGAAGAACCACATCTTCGCGTCGCCGCCGTGCTGGGGCTCGTCGGCCACCATCAGGCCGTCCGCCCCCACGCTGGTGCGCCGGGCGCATACCTTGCGCGCCAGCAGGGGCATCTGTTCCGGGGTCAGGCGGGCGATCCGGTTGTCGATCACCACAAAATCATTGCCCGCGCCCTGCATCTTGCAGAATTCCAGTTTCATGGCCTGTCATCCTTTCTTTGCTGTCTCAGTGAACAAACTGGCTGTTCCACAGGTTCGCGTAGAACCCGTTCTGCGCCAGCAGCTCGTCGTGTGTGCCCTGTTCCACCACATGGCCGTCCCGCATGACCAGGATCACGTCCGCCTCCCGGATGGTGGACAGCCGGTGCGCCACAATGAAGCTGGTGCGCCCCTGCATCAGCCGGGCAAAGGCGCTTTGGATCTTCTGTTCGGTACGGGTATCGATGCTGCTGGTGGCCTCGTCCAGAATCAGCATCGGCGGCAGGTTCAGCATGACCCGGGCAATGCACAGCAGCTGTTTCTGCCCCTGGCTGAGCATCCCGCCGTCCTCGTTCACCATGGTGTCATAGCCCTGGGGCAGCCGTTTGATAAAGCTGTGGGCGTGGCTGGCCTTGGCCGCCGCGATCACCTCGTCCAGGCTGGCGTCCGGGCGGCCCATGGCGATGTTCTCCCGGATGGTGCCGGCGCGCAGCCAGGTATCCTGCAGCACCATGCCGTAGCTGCGGCGCAGGCTGCGCCGGGTCATCTGCCGCACCGGATGGCCGTCCACCCGGATCTGGCCCGCGTCCGGCTCATAGAACCGCATCAGCAGGTTGATCAGGGTGGTCTTGCCGCAGCCGGTGGGGCCCACGATGGCCACCCGCTGGCCCGGCTGTACCGTCAGGTCAAAGCCCTCGATCAGCGGGCGGGACTTGTCGTAGCTGAAATAGATGTTCTCCAGCTCCACCTGGCCCTCGGCGTTTTCCAGCACCAGGGCGTCCGGGTCGTCCGGCCGCTGGGGATGGGCCTCCAGCAGTTCAAAGATCCGCCCGGCGCAGGCCAGGGCGTTCTGCAGTTCGGTCACCACGCCGGAGATTTCGTTGAAGGGCTTGGTGTACTGGTTGGCGTAGCTGAGCACTGTGGACAGCTGCCCCACCGAGATCAGCCCGCCGATGGCGCACAGCGCGCCGGTCAGGCCGGCGCCGGTGTAGACCAGGCTGTTCACGAACCGGGTGGCGGGGTTGGTCAGGGAGGAGAAGAAGGTCGCCTTGAAGGAGGCGTCGGTCAGCCGGCCATTGATCTCGTCAAACCGGTCCTGCACGGCAGGCCCCTGCCCAAAGGCCTGCACCACCTTCTGGCCGGAGACCATCTCGTCAATCAGGGAGGTCTGCTCGGCGCGGGCATCGCTCTGGCGGCGGAACATGAAGTAGGTGCTGCGGGCGATCCAGGCGGCCACAAACAGGCTGACCGGGGTCACCGCCACCACCACCACCGTGATCAGCGGGCTGATGGTCAGCATGCAGATCAGGGTGCCCAGGATGGTCAGGATACCGGTGAACAGCTGGGTAAAGCCCATGAGCAGGCCGTCCGCGAACTGGTCCACGTCGGCAATGATCCGGCTGACCAGCCCGCCGGTGGGATGGCTGTCCAGATACCGCAGGTTCAGCTGCTGCAGATGGCCGAAGGCGTCCCGGCGCATATCCCGGATCACGCAGTAGGTAATATGGTTGTTGCACAGGCCCATGAGCCACTGGCTCACCGCCGTGCCCGCCACCGCCAGGGCGGCAGCGATCAGGATGGGCGGCAGCGCCGCAAAGTCCACCTGGCCGGGGCCCAGGATCTGGTCCACGGCCTGCCCGGTCAGGATCGGGAACCAGAGGGTCAGCACCACCGTCACGGCGGCCAGAACCAGGCTGGCCAGCACCCAGAACCAGTACCGGCCTACCCGGCGCAGCACCCGCAGCAGCACCTGCCCCTGGCTCAGAGAGGGTTCATAATGGGTCATGCACCCTCACCTCCTTTGCGGCTGGGCTCAAACTGGGATTCATAGATCTCCCGGTACACATCGCACCGGGCCAGCAGTTCTTCGTGGGTGCCCATGTCGGCCGCACGGCCGTCCTCCAGCACCAGGATGCGGTCGGCATGCATCACGCTGGCCGCCCGCTGGCTTACAATAAATACCGCCGGCTTCCAGTCCAGACGGCGCAGCGCCCCGCGCAGGGCCGCGTCGGTAGCATAGTCCAGCGCACTGGCGCTGTCGTCCAGGATCAGAATGCCCGGACGGCGCACCAGCGCCCGGGCGATGGTCAGCCGCTGGCGCTGGCCGCCGCTCAGGTTGCGGCCGCTCTGCTCCACCGGCGCGTCCAGTTCGCCGGGCTTGCCCCGCACCACTTCGGCGGCCTGGGCGGATTCCAGCGCGGCCCACAGCTGCGCGTCGTCCGCCTCCGGGTTGCCCCAGTGCAGATTGTCCCGGATGGTGCCCTTGAACAGCAGGGCTTTCTGGGGTACAATGCCGATGCCCGCCCGCAGGGTTTCCGGGTCTTGCCGGCGCACGTCCACGCCGTTTACCAGCACTTCGCCGCCGGTCACGTCATAGAACCGGGGGATCAGGTTCACCAGCGTGGATTTGCCGCTGCCGGTGCCGCCGATTATGCCCACCGTCTCCCCGGCCCGGGCGGTAAAGGTCACATCGCTCAGCGCGTCGTCGCCGCCGCCGGGATAGGTGATGGATACCTTGCGGAATTCCACCGCCGGCACATCCGGCCGGGCGGGGGCCGCCTGGGGCGCCGCGGGGGCAGGCATGGCGCCGTCCACCTTCAGTACGCTCTCCACACGGGCGGCGCAGGCCAGCGCCTTGCTGGACAGGATGATGGTGTTGGCCAGCTTGATCAGCTCCACCGAGATCTGGGTCATGTAGCCCAGCAGGGCCACCAGCTGGCCCTGGGTGATGGCGCCGCCGTCCACCCGCCAGGCCCCTTGCTGGATCAGCACCACCGCCGCCAGGTTCAGCAGCACGTAGGTGCCCGGGTTCATCAGGGTGCTCACCGCGCCCACCCGCAGATGGCGGTTGGTCAGGTCCTCGTTGCGCACGGCGAACTGCTCCACCTGGGCGTCCTCCTGGCCGAAAGCGCGGATCACCCGCACGCCGGTCAGGTTTTCCCGCGTCAGGCCCAGCACCTTGTCCAGGGCGGCCTGCACGTTTTTATAGCGGGGCATGGTCCACCACAGAACCCCGGCGATCACCAGGCTGATCAGCGGCACCACCACGGCAAAGATCACCGCGCTGCGCACGTCGATCAGAAAGGCCGCCAGCACCGAGCCCAGCACCACGAACGGGCTGCGCAGAAACAGGCGCAGGGCCATGTTCAGGCCGCTCTGCACCTGGTTGATGTCGCTGGTCATGCGGGTGATCAGGGTAGGCGCACCCTGGGCGTCCATGGCCGCATAGCTGAAGGACTGCACGTGGGCAAACAGCGCGCTGCGCAGCTTGCCGGAAAAGCCCACCGCCGCCCGGGCAGAGAAGAACTGCCCGGCCACCGAAAAGCCCAGACCCGCCGCGCCCAGCAGAACCAGCACGCCGCACATCCGCAGTACGTAGGGGGTGTCGCTCATCCGCACGCCCTGATCAATGATGGAGGCCATCACCACCGGAACAAACAGTTCCAGCGTGGCCTCAATCAGCTTGCACAAAGGCCCCAGCACACAGTCGGTGCGGTAGGCCTTCAGGTATCTCCAGATGGAGTGTTCCATAAGTATGTTCCTCCGACACAGGATTCATCAAAAAAACACCCCTTATTATAGCACTCCCGCGGGCGGTGCGCAAACGGGGGGCTATATAGGCCGATATGGCCAATATGGGGGGAATCAACGATTCCCCCCATACCCCCGGAAATTATTTATAATTCAGGCTGTGCGTGCGGGCCGCTACCGGGACATCTGTGGGCTCATCGGCCCTCTTTGAGGGCCGATTCACCGCACAGCTGTTACCCGCCTGTACAGTTTAGGCGGTGCGCCCCTTTGAGAGTAGCAGAGTTGATGAGGTTACCGCCCCGGGCCGCTACCGGGTGTTGCGGGCTGTGGGATAAATGGCTGCGCCACCCGGGCCGCCTCGCGGCCCGGCCCCCACAGCCCTTCACACCCGTCCGCTGCGTAACCGGGACATCTGTGGGCTCATCGGCCCTCTTTGAGGGCCGATTCACCGCACAGCTGTTACCCGCCTAACGCCACGTCCAGCACCATCATGGCCAGGAAGCCGGCCATGACGCCCAGGGTGCCGGGGTGGGAGTGCTCGCCCAGGTGGGCTTCGGGGATCAGTTCCTCGGCCACCACGTAGAGCATGGCGCCGGCGGCAAAGGCCAGCAGCCAGGGCATCAGCGGCTGGATGCCGCCCGCCGCCAGCACCACCGCCATGCCGAACACCGGTTCCACCACCCCCGACAGGCTTCCGTACACAAAACTGCGGGTGCGGGAAAGCCCTTCCTGCCGCAGCGGCAGCGAGATGGCCGCCCCCTCCGGGAAGTTCTGGATGCCCATGCCCGCCGCCAGCGCCAGCGCGGTGGCCAGCGCCGCCGGTTCACCGGTCTGGGCCGCCAGGGCGAAGCTCAGGCCCACCGCCATACCCTCCGGAATGTTGTGCAGGGTCACCGCACTCACCAGCAGGGTGGTGCGCCGCCAGCCGCAGGACGGGCCCTCGCACTGGGCCGCCCCCGGGTGCAGGTGCGGCATCAGGTGATCCAGCGCCAGCAAAAACCCTACCCCCAGCACAAAGCCGCCCGCGGCGGGCAGCCAGCCCGGCCCGCCCGCTGCCTCGGCCTGTTCGATCGCCGGGATCAGCAGGCTCCACACCGAGGCCGCGATCATCACCCCCGCCGCAAAACCCAGAAATCCCTGCTGCATCTTCCGGGTGATACTGCCCCGGAACAAAAATACCGTGGCCGCGCCCAGGCTGGTCATCAAAAAGGTGAACCCTGTGCCCGCCGCCGCCCAAAGAATCGCGCTGTTCATGGTTATGTGCTCCTTTCCTGAAAAACGGAATTCTCCTCCGCGTAAAACCTATACTATTTGTATATGGCGGACAAACCGCCAGCTGTGTTTATAATACACTAAAAAAGTATATTTTGCAAGGCGGCGAAAATATGAACGCCGCGTAAACTTTTTAGAACATGTCTTGACTTGCTGTGCGGCGGTGCTACAATGGTCCACGCTGAATGGTTAACGTACTTAACTTTACGGGAGGCAGCCATGGAAAACGATACAAGCCGGGCGCTGCAGATGTTCCTGACCATGGACCGGATGCGCCGCGCCTGGAGCGAAGTGATCCCCTGTGCGGGGGTAAGCAAATCCCAGTTCGCCACCCTGATGGTGATTTTATACGGCGGGCGTCCGCCCCACGGGGCGGGGCTGCTCAGCGCTTCGCTGCCGCCCCCGGAGGAAAGCGCCGGGGTCAGCCTGTCGGAGGTGGCGGCGGTCATGGGGCAGACGGTGCCGGCGCTGAGCCAGCGGGTCAGCCGGATGGAAGCCCTGGGTTATGTGGAGCGTCTGCCCCACCCCACCGACCGGCGGGCGGCGCTGCTGCGGGTGACCCTCGCCGGGCGTCAGCTGCTGGAGCAGGCACGGCGCAACATTACCTGCCGGATGGAGAAGATCCTGGCCGGTATGGGCGAGCAGTCGATGGATGAACTGCTGGCCCTGCTGGAAAGGCTGGCGGACCTGATGGAACAGAGCAACGCGGGCGACCCCGCCCGGGAAGGAGATTCTGTATGCTGAAACTGAAACGCTATATGAAGCCCTATCTGGGCCTGCTGGCGGCGGCGATCCTGCTGCTGTTCGGGCAGGCCATGCTGGAGCTGACCCTGCCCAACTACATGAGCGACATCGTGAATGTGGGCCTGCAGCAGGGCGGCATTACCCAGTCCGCCCCGGAGGCGATCGACGCGGCGAGCATGGCCCTGATGCAGCGGTTCATGAACGAGGACGACGCGGCCGCCGTGGCGGCGGCTTATGTATCCGCGGGCGAGAGCGCCGAGGGCCTGGCCCACTGGCAGAAAACCTACCCGAATCTGACCGAAAGCGACTGGGTGCTGGCCGCCGACGCCGAGGACAGCGGGGCCAACGGGGCCTTTTCCCGGGCGGCCTATGCCCTGGTGCAGGCGGCGGGGGCTTCGGCCATGGACCCGGCGGCCCTGGCCACCCTGGACCAGAGCGACATTGACGAGGCGGTAAACACCGCCGCCGTCACCCCGGACAGCCTGCTGGGCCAGACCGGCGCGGTGCTGGTCAAGCGGTTCTACCAGACCCTGGGCGCCGACACCGACGCCATCCAGACCGGGTATATCCTGTCGGTGGGTGTGCGGATGCTGGGGCTGACCCTGCTGCTCACCGCCTGCGCCATCAGCGCGGGCTTCTGCCTGTCCCGTCTGGGCGCGGGCGTGGGCCGGGATCTGCGCCGGGACGTGTTCACCCGGGTCACCTATTTCAATAACGCGGAGATGGACCAGTTCTCCACCGCCAGCCTGATCACCCGTTCCACCAACGACATCACCCAGGTGCAGAACTTTTTGAGCGTGGGCCTGCGGATGCTCTGCTTTGCGCCCATCATGGGCCTGGGCGGCCTGATCATGGGCCTGCGCAAATGCCCTCAGCTGGCCTGGGTGCTGGCGCTGGCGCTGACCCTGATGCTCACGTTGATCCTGGTGCTGTTCAAGGTGGCGCTGCCCCGGTTCAAAAAGATGCAGAGCCTGGTGGACCGGCTCAACCTGGTCAGCCGGGAGGAGTTGTCCGGCCTGATGGTGGTGCGGGCCTTTGCCAACCAGGACTTTATGCAGAAGCGGTTTGATTCCGCCAACAAGGACCTGACCGGCAACACCCTGTTCGTCAACCGGGCCATGGCCACCATGCTGCCGGTGATGACCCTGGTGATGAACGGCATCAGCCTGCTGATCGTCTGGTTCGGCGGCAAGCAGATCGCCGCCAGCAGCCTGCAGGTGGGCGATATGATGGCCTTTATCCAGTACGCCATGCAGGTGATCATGAGCTTCCTGTTCATCAGCCTGATGTTCATTCTGGTGCCCCGTGCCAGCGTCTCGGCCGACCGTATCTGCCAGGTGCTGGACACCGAAAATTCCGTGGCCGACCCGGAAAGCCCCGTGCCCATGAACCAGCCGGTCAAGGGCGTGGTGGAGTTCAGGGACGTGAGCTTCCGGTACGGCGGCGCGGACGCGGACGTGCTGGAGCATATCAGCTTCACTGCCCGCCCCGGCGAGACCACCGCCTTTATCGGCTCCACCGGTTCGGGCAAGTCCACCCTGATCAACCTGATTCCCCGGTTCTATGACGCCACCGAGGGCCAGGTGCTGATCGACGGGGTGGATGTGCGGCAGCTGCGTCAGCAGGATCTGCGCGCGGCCATCGGCTATGTGCCCCAGAAGGGCCTGTTGTTCAGCGGCACCATCGCCTCCAACCTGCGCACCGGCGACGAAAACGCCGACGACGAGACCCTGCGGGCGGCGGCCGCGGTGGCCCAGGCCACCGAGTTTGTGGATAAACTGCCCGGCGGCATGGACGCGCCGGTCAGCCAGGGGGGCACCAACGTGTCCGGCGGGCAGCGGCAGCGCCTGTCCATCGCCCGGGCGCTGGTGAAGAAAGCCCCGATCTATATTTTTGACGATACCTTCTCCGCGCTGGACTTCAAGACCGACGCGGCGCTGCGCACCGCGCTGCGGCCCTGGACCCAGGACGCCACCGTGCTGATCGTGGCCCAGCGGGTCAGCACCATCATGCACGCGCAGCAGATCATCGTGCTGGACGAGGGCCGCGTGGTGGGCAAGGGCACCCATGAGCAGCTGCTCCGCACCTGCCCCGAATACCGGGAGATCGCCCAGAGCCAGCTTTCAAAGGAGGAATTGGGATAATGGCAGCCAATACCAACCATCGTCCGATGGGCCCGCGGCCGGGCGGCCACGGCCCCGGCGGCATGATGCCCGGGGAAAAGGCCCGGGATTTCAAAGGTTCCATGAAAAAACTGCTGGGATATCTGGCGCCGTTTCTGCCCGGTATCGTGGTGGCGCTGGTCTGCGCCGCCGCCAGCACCGTGTTCTCCATCTTCGGGCCCAAGATCCTGGGCCGCGCCACCACCGAGCTGTTCAACGGCCTGATCGCCATGCTCACCGGTACCGGCGGCATTGATTTCGGGGTGATCGGCGCCATTCTGCTCACCCTGGCGGCGCTGTATCTGGCCAGCGCCCTGCTGAGCTACCTGCAGGGCTGGCTGATGAGCGGCGTGGCCACCAAGATCAGCTATTCCATGCGCCGGGACATCAGCAACAAGATCGACAAGCTGCCCCTGTCCTACTTTGACCGGGTGCAGAGCGGCGAGGTGCTCAGCCGCATCACCAACGATGTGGACACGGTGACCCAGACCCTGAACCAGAGCCTGTCCCAGATCGTGACCAACGTGGCCGCCCTGATCGGCGTGCTGGTGATGATGCTCACCATCAGCCCGGTGATGACCCTGGTGGCGCTGTGCATCCTGCCGGTCAGCGTGCTGATCGTCAGCCAGGTGGTGCGCCGCAGCCAGCCGTTTTTCCGCCGCCAGCAGGAGATGCTGGGCCATGTGAACGGCCACGTGGAGGAGATGTACGGCGGCCATGTGATCCTGACCGCCTTCAACGGCCAGCAGGAGAGCATCGAGACCTTTGAAAAGCTGAACCAGGACCTGTACAAGGCGGGCTGGAAGAGCCAGTTCCTCAGCGGCATGATGATGCCTCTGATGAACTTTGTGGGCAACCTGGGTTATGTGGCCATCTGTGTGCTGGGCGGGTTTCTGACCCTGAACGGCTCCATCACGGTGGGCGACATCCAGGCGTTTACCCAGTATGTGCGGCAGTTTACCCAGCCGATCACCCAGATCGCCAACATCTCCAACGTGCTGCAGCAGACCGCCGCGGCCGCCGAGCGGGTGTTTGCTTTCCTGGCGGAGGAAGAGGAACCCGCCGACCCGCCCGCCCCGGTGCCTGCCGACAAGGCCGAGGGTGCGGTGTGGTTTGCCCATGTGCAGTTCGGCTATCTGCCGGAAAAGACGATCATTCATGATTTCTCGGCCATGGTCAAGCCGGGCACCAAGGTGGCCATCGTGGGCCCCACCGGCGCGGGCAAGACCACCATGGTCAAGCTGCTGATGCGGTTCTATGACGTGACCGAGGGCGCCATCCTGCTGGACGGCTACGACCTGCGCCAGTACGCCCGGGGCGATCTGCGGGATACCTTCGGCATGGTATTGCAGGATACCTGGCTGTACAGCGGCACCATCCGGGAGAACATCCGGTTCGGCCGGCTGGACGCCACCGACGAGGAGGTCTACGCCGCGGCCAAAGCGGCGCAGGTGGATCATTTCGTGCATACCCTGCCCGACGGGTATGACACCATCCTGAACGAGGAAGCCAGCAACATCAGCCAGGGCCAGAAACAGCTGCTGACCATCGCCCGCACCATCATCTCCGACCCGAAGGTGCTGATCCTGGACGAGGCCACCTCCAGCGTGGATACCCGCACCGAGCTGAGCATCCAGCGGGCCATGGACGCCCTGACCGCCGGGCGTACCAGCTTTATCATTGCGCACCGGCTGTCCACCATCCGCAACGCCGACATCATCCTGGTGATGAAGGACGGCGATATCGTGGAGACCGGCAATCACGACGAATTGCTGGCCAAGGGCGGCTTCTACGCCGAACTCTACCAGAGCCAGTTCGCGGACACCGCGGGCTGATATGCCAATCTGGGGGACCAGTCCCCCAGCCCCCCATCTGTCGGGCCGAATACTCGGCCCTCGGGAAAAACAAAAAGCAAGGCCGGTGCGTATCCGTGTACGCACCGGCCTTGTTTTTTACGGTTACAGGGGTTTTCGCGCCCGCACCAGCAGCATCATGGGGCGGCGCAGTTCGTCCCGCATGCCGGGGATATCCAGCATCTCCGGGGGCGGGGTGGGTTCCGCCACCCGTTCCAGCGTCAGGCCCGCGGCCAGCACCGGGTCCAGCCAGCCGGTCAGGGTGCGGTGGTATTTCACCACCTGCTCCCCCAGAAAGGTGGCGGTGCGCTTGCCCTCCTCAAAATACCGGTCCACCGGGAAGTGCAGGATGTTCCCCGCCTCGTCGTACCACCAGTCCTGTTCGGGGCGGCAGGTGTACACCGGATGTTCCGCCGAGAACACCAGATGCCCGCCCGGCCGCAGCCATTTGGCGATGCGCTCCATCAGCGGGGCCAGGTCGGCCACATAGTGCAGCGCCAGCGAGCTGAACACCAGATCAAAGCTTTCCGGGGCAAAGTCCAGGTCCTCCATGGCCGCCCGGCGGTATTCCACCCGGGGATCCGGGTTGCGGGTTTGGGCCTCGGCCAGCATCCGCTCGGACAGATCGGTGCCCAGCACCCGGGCCGCCCCCTGTTCGGCGGCGTACTTGCAGTGCCAGCCGTAGCCGCAGCCCAGATCCAGCACCTGCGCACCGGTCAGGTCGGGCAGCAGCGCCCGCAGGCAGGTCCACTCCCCTGCCCCGGCCAGCCCCAGCCGGGACCGGGCCATCTGGCCGTATTTGTCAAAAAAGGTCTTGTCGTCGTATCGGTTTTCTTTCATAAGGGTATCTCCTGATACAAAAAATGGGGCGGACTGCCGCCCGCCCCGCAAACATTATGCCACAAACAGGAACTTCAGCTTGCTCCACAGGCCCATGACCAGCAGCACCGCCACCATGACCGGCAGGATCCAGGTCAGGTAGAAGCGCAGCGCCCGGGCCATCTTCAGGCCTTTGCCGGTGTTGGCTTCCTCCAGATAGGCGTCAAAGCCCCAGCCGCTGCGGCGGGTGCAGAACAGCAGATACAGCAGCGAGCCGAAAGGCAGCAGGATGGTGCTGACGATGAAATCTTCCAGATCCATCACCACGGTGCCCGCGCCCAGCGGGTTGAAATTGCTCCATACATTGAAGCCCAGCGCGCAGGGCACGCTGCCCAGCGCCAGGATCACCAGGTTCACCAGCACCGCTTTCTTGCGGGTCCAGCCCCACTTGTCCATGCAGCAGGCCAGGATGTTCTCAAACACCGCCACCACGGTGGTCAGCGCCGCAAAGCTCATGAACAGGAAGAACAAAGCGCCCCACAGCCGGCCGCCGGCCATGTTGATGAACACGTTGGGCAGGGTCACGAACAGCAGGTTCGGGCCGCTGTCCGGGGCCACACCATAGGCAAAGCAGGCCGGGAAGATGATCAGGCCCGCGGTGATCGCCACAAAGGTATCCAGCGCGGCAATGCCCACGCTCTCGCCCAGCAGGGTGCGGTCCTTATCCATGTAGCTGCCGAAGATGGCGATGGCGCCGATGCCCAGGCTCAGGGTAAAGAAGCTCTGCTCCATGGCGCCGGCCAGGCAGTTCACCAGGCCTACCTTTTTCAGGTTTTCCAGGTTGGGCATCAGATAGAAGGCCAGGCCCTCGCCGCCGCCGGGCAGGGTCAGGCTGCGCACCGCCAGCACCAGGATCAGCGCCAGCAGGGCCACCATCATCCATTTGCTGATCCGCTCCACGCCCTTCTGCAGGCCGCCCAGGCAGATCACAAAGCCAATCAGCACCACCACCAGCATCCAGGAGATCATCTCCGCCGGATCGCTCAGCATGGAGGCATAGGCCGCCTGCACACCCTCGCTGTCCAGCCCGGCCAGGCTGCCGGTCAGGTACTGCACAAAGTAGTTTACCAGCCAGCCGCCCACCACGGTGTAGAAGAACATCAGCATGTAGTTGCCCAGCATGCCGAAGGGGCTGTACCAGTGCCATTTGCTGCCGGGCTTTTCCAGGGTTTCAAACTCCCGGATGATGCTCTTGCGGCTGGCACGGCCCACCGCCAGCTCCATGCTCAGGATGGGCAGGCCCATGATGATCAGGAACAGCAGATAGAACAGCACGAAGAACGCGCCGCCGTTCTGGCCCACCATGTAGGGGAAGCGCCATACGTTGCCCAGGCCGATGGCGCACCCGGCGCTGAGCAAAAGAAAGCCCAGCCGGGATTTGAATCGTTCGCGTTGCATTGAATACTCCTCCTCCTCGGGACGCGCTGCCGCGTGCCCTCTATCCGGCGGCCCGCAAAAGCCGCCTCACAGCGGCACGAAAACCGCCTGTGCCCTTTTTACAGCCCCAGCATCCGGGCCAGCTGCGCCGGGTCGGCCGCGATGCGCGCCGCCCCCGCCTCTTCCAGCACCTGCCGGGACCGGAACCCCCAGCTTACCCCGATGCCGTCCAGCCCCGCGTTGCGGGCCGTCTCCACGTCCACGTCGGAATCCCCGATGTACACCGCCTGTCCGGGCGCAACCTCCAGCTGCCGCAGCGCCTCCAGCACCGCGTCCGGCGCGGGCTTCTTGCGCACGCCGGGCTTTTCCCCCACCGCCAGCGCCACCCGCGGCCCGAAATACTCCCGGGCCAGCTCCTTCACCGCCCCGTCGAACTTGTTGCTCACCACCGCGGTTTTCGCCCCGGCCGCGGCCAGCGCGTCCAGCAGCGGCAGAATCCCCGGATAGGGCGCGGTCTTGACGCGGCAGTGGGCCGCATAGTATTCCTTGAAATACGCCAGGATCTCCTCAAACTGCGGATGCTGCGCCCCGCCGGGCACCGCCCGCTCCATCAGCAGGCGCACCCCGTTGCCCACAAACTGCCGCACCTCGTCCACCGTGCGCACCGGCAGGCCAAAGGCGGTCAGCGCCGCGTTGGTGGCGTCCGCCAGATCTTCCAATGAGTTCAGCAGGGTGCCGTCCAGATCAAACAGCACCGCTTTGTATTGCAGCGACATCCCTTCCGCCGCCTCCTTGTACACTTTAGTCAACTGATTCAGTATATCGCTTTATGGGGCGGGATGCAACACAATTCCTGCGATTTTGCTGCTTTTTCCCCGGCTGCGGGAAATTTTTATCGGAATGAAAGGTTTTTGCCCGATCGCGCGTATTATGCTATAGTATATGCTATAGTATAGGACAACCCTCTTTTGCCCCCGGGCCCGGCCCGGAGAAAGGACCATCCCCTATGTCCCTTTCCGTTTTTCTGCGCCGCGCCGCGGTCTGCGCCGCCGCGCTGGCGCTGCTGCTGGCCGCCCCGGTCCGCGCCGCCCAGCCCGAAGAGGCCCTGCCCCTGACCGTCTCGGTGGGCGGGCAGGCTGCCTCCTCCCTCACCGACGGCAGCCGCTCCACCAAGGTGACCCTGTCCGGCAACACCGTGACCGTCACCGCCGAGACCCCCTTTGATGCCCTCTATGTGATCTGGGACCAGCCCCCCGGGGAGTGGATCCTCACCCCGGACGGCGGCCAGCCCGCCTCCACCTGGGGCCGGCAGGGGTTTCTGCATGAATACGTGACCCTGCCCCGGGCCGCGTCCTCCGCGACGATTGAAGCGCCGCAGGGGGCGATCCTCTGCGAGGTCTACGCCCTGACCGGGGACACCCCGCCGGCCTGGGTACAGGTGTGGCAGCCCCCCTGCGAGGACGCGGACCTGCTGGTGCTGCCCACCCACGCCGACGACGAGCATCTCTGGTTCGGCGGCACCATGCCCTACTACGCCGGGGAAAAGGGCATGGCGGTGCAGGTGGCCTACATGACCAACCACTGGGGCGAGCCCTACCGCCCCCACGAGCTGCTGGACGGGCTGTGGACGGTGGGGGTAAAGAACTACCCGGTGATCTCGGAGTTCCCGGACCTGTACGCCTCCAAGGCCAGCCTGGAATCGGCCATCCAGGTCTATGGAGAGGATACCATCACCGCCTGGCAAGTGGAACTGCTGCGCCGGTTCAAGCCGGAGGTGGTGGTGGCCCACGACATTAACGGCGAGTACGGCCACGGGGCCCACCGGCTCAACGCCAAGACCCTGCTGGCCGCCCTGCCCGCCGCCGCCGATCCGGCCCAGTACACCGATCTGCCCTACGAGCCCTGGGAGGTGCAGAAAGCCTATCTGCATCTCTGGCCGGAGAACACCATCACCATGGAATGGGGCCAGATGCCTCTGGAAGCTTTCGGCGGGCGTACCGCCCTGGAGATGGCGGCCGAGGGCTTTGCCTGCCACGCCAGCCAGACGGCCTGGTTCTCGGTAAAGGATTCCGGCAAGAACGACTGCCGGCAGTTCGGCCTGGCCTACACCACCGTGGGGCCGGATACCGCCAAAAACGATTTCTTTGAAAACGTGGTCTGGCCGCCGGAGCCTACCCCGGAGCCCACCCCCGCGC
>NZ_NFLN01000020.1 GCF_002160955.1 Gemmiger sp. An120 | reverse complement strand
ACACAATCGCTTGCGTCCTGCGAATTACTTGTTTGGAATTTTTTTCAAGTGTTTCCTCACTTTAAAAGGGTTCCGTTCAAGCTTCGATATTGTTCAATTTTCAAGGTCCTGTGCGCCGCGCCCTCTCGGGTGGGCAGCTCATTTATTATATCTCGCGGAGTGCTGTTTGTCAAGCACTTTTTTGAGATTTTTTCGAGCCGCTTTCCAGCGCCGTGCCCCCTCAAAGGGTGCTCACATATAATAGCACAGACAACCCCCTGGGTCAACACTTTTTTTGCGATTTCTACGCAAAAGTCATTCTTTCGGGATTCTTGCCAGTAAATTCACGGGATTTTGTGTAAATTCCAAGTAAAATGCGGGGTGTATCGCCGCAAAAGGGGCTGCCTGCGCGCAAAATGCACAAGCGGCCTTTAGTCATCCAACAGCCTGCGGCGCAGCTGCGCCAGAATTTTTCGCTCCTTACGGGATATCTGAACCTGGGTTGTTCCCAGGACTGCAGCGGTTTCACTCTGGGTTTTCCCCTGAAAAAAGCGAAGCTGGATCAGCTTCCGGTCCTGCGCCGGTAAGGTTTGCAGCACTTCCGACAGGCCGATCCGGTCGGCCAGTTCCTCCTCCGGGGAATCCACCGGGATGTCCAGTTCCCTTCCTCCTTCTTCTTCCGAGGCCGGTGTCAGGGAAAGCGCCGGCTGTCCGGCCCGGATGGCCAGTGCCACCTGTTCACTGCTGACCATCAGTTCTCCCGCCAGCTGACTGACGGTGGGTTCGCTGCCGGTACTTTTTATATACCGTTCCCGCAGAGCGTTGATCCGCATTCCCAGTTCTTTGACCGAGCGGCTGACCTTGACGGTGCCGCCATCCCGGAACAGTTTTTTGATCTCCCCCAGGATGACCGGCACCGCATAGGTGGAAAACTGCACGCCCCGGCTGGTATCAAATCCATCGTAGGCTTTGACCAGCCCCATACAACCGGCGGCATACAGATCGTCGTATTCCACCCCTCTGCCCCGGAATCGCCCGGCACAGGCATGCACCAGGCCCAGGTTGTTTTCTATGAATTCTTCTCTTGTGCCGGGAAGCTGCGTCATGGCCCGTCCCCTCCTTTATGTAGACGGCTCACTCCCGGGTCTCCAGCTGTTTTTCCAGAATGACGCGGGTGCCTTTTCCGGGCTGAGAGGTGACCTTGACACGATCCATAAAGCTTTGCATCACGGCAAATCCCAAACCGGCACGCTCGTCCGGATTGCCGGTAGTGTAAAGGGGCTCCATGGCTTTTTCCACATCCGGAATGCCCACACCGCTATCGGCAATCACGACGCGTACCCGGCCGCCCTCCAGCAGGGACAGGGTCATCCGCACCACCCCCGCCCGGTCCGGGTAAGCGTGGACAATGCAGTTGGTGACCGCCTCCGACACGGCGGTCTTGATATCTGCCAGCTGGTTGACGGTGGGGTCTGCCTGGGAAAGAAACGCCGCCAGCGCACCACGGGCAAAGGCCTCGTTGGCGCTGCGGGACGGAAAGCTGATACGGGCAATGTTGCGGGTTTTCATAAACCATTCCTCCTTTATACATAAGCCACATGAGCCAGTTCCAGCATCTTCTGAATCTGCGCCGGGGGCTGCTGCACCACCACACGGCCTTCGCCTGCCTGCATCCGGCGTGCCCGGCCCAGAATCAGGCCCACGCCGGAGGAATCCATAAAGCTTACCGCCGAAAAATCCAACACAAGCGTCTGCGGCATCCGGCTTTGGAGAACCGAATCAATCTCGTCCCGCAGGTACTGGGCGGAATGGTGGTCGATCTCGCCGCTCAGGTAGGCGACCAGGGTATCGCCCGCCGAAGAAAAGGTGACCTTTGCCATACTGTTCCTCCTTGTTTGCTGTTCCTGCCCGGTGCGGGCAAACAAAAAGACCCGCACATTGGGGATACTCCCAGTGTACGGGTCTTTGTCTGCGATTTTTGCCAAAAGCAGGCAGTCACTTCACAAAATACGGACGGGCCTGCGCGGCCAGATAAAGCGAGCCGCAGATCAGCAGCGGCGCGCCGTCCGCCCGGGCCAGATCCAGCGCCTGCTGCAGGCTGGCACAGGGGGTCACATCCGGAATATGGGGGTTCGCCAGCTCGGCCAGCTGTTCGGCGGAAAGAGCGCGGGGGCTGTCCGGCGCTACGGTATAGGCACGGCGCACACAGGGTGCAATGGCGGCCAGGGATTCCGCGGCGTTCTTGTCCGCCAGCATTCCCAGCACCGCCGTGAAGCGGGGCAGATTTTCCGCGGTGAGGGCGGCGGCCAGCGCTTTCATACCGTCCGGGTTGTGGCAGCCATCCAGGACTACCAGCGGGTCCCGGCCCACAACCTCAATACGGGCGGGCAGACGTGCCGCTGCCAGCCCCTTGTCGATGGCTTCGTCGGAAATCTCCAGACCTTTGCGCCAGAGGGCCAGGGCGATCTCCACCGCCATGGTGGCATTGTAGGCCTGGTGCACGCCCGGGAAGTTCAGCGCCGCCTGGTAACCGCCGTAGTCGATGCGGTTTTCCAGCGGGCGGCCTTTAAGAAGGCGCAAATCTTCCTTATCCGGCACGACCAGTTCGCAGCCTGCCGCGCCGGCAGCCACGATCAGCTCCTGCAGGGCCTCCTTGGGCTGATCCGGATAGCAGACCACGATGCTGCCGGGCTTGACGATACCGGCTTTTTCCGCGGCGATGGCGGCCAGGGTGTCCCCCAGCAGCTCGGTGTGATCCAGGCCGATGCAGGCCACGGCGGCCACCAGCGGCGGCGGCAGCACATTGGTGGCATCAAACCGGCCGCCCAGGCCTACCTCCACCACCGCGATATCGCATTTCTGACGGGCAAACCACAGAAACGCCAGGGCGGTGACCGCCTCGAACTCCACCGGCGGCTCGGCCAGGGTATCGGCGGCGGCGCGGATCTCTTCAGTAAGGGCAGCCAGTTCCTGGGGCGGGATCATCTCGCCATTGATCTGAAAGCGTTCCCGGAATTCCAGCACAAAGGGGGAGATGGTCAGGCCGGTGCGATACCCGGCAGCCTGCAGGATCGAGGCAGTCAGGCTGGCCACCGTTCCCTTGCCGTTGGTACCGGCGATGTGCACCGCCCGGAACTGCTGTTCCGGATTGCCCAGTGCGGCCAGAAGCGCCCGCATCCGGTCCAGTGTGGGTGCGCCGGAGAGCCGGGGCAGGCTGTGATAATAGGCAATGGCTTGTTGTTCGGTCATGATTTCTCCTTTTTACTCTTCGTTTTCCCGTTCCAGCCCGCGCAATGCCAGGCGGCAAAGCCGGAAAAACAACAGAATCAGCAGCGCAATAAACAATCCGGTAAGAACACCGGAGAAATCCAGCAGTACGTCCTTCACGCTGGAGGAGCGGCCGGGCACATAGAGCTGGATGGTTTCGTCAATTACGGCGGTGAGCAGGCCAAAGAAGAGCGGCCAGCTTACATGCCGTACAAAATGGCGGGTATACACCCGCAGGCAAAGCATAAACCAGAAGCCCAGCAGACTGAACTCGCAGAAATGGGCCAGCTTGCGCACAAAGTGCTCGCTGAGCGGGCCCAGCCCCACGCGGCCGAGCAGACTGTTGAGCAGTTCCATGACCTGCTGGCTGCGGGCAGAGGATTCCCGGGCGATCTCCAGCGAATTGGAGAAGATAAAATACACGGTAGCGGCCAGCGCAGCGGTGAACAGCACCCGGAACAAAATCAGGTACCAGGGGGTACGGGTATGTGATTGCATAGCGGTTTCCATTCCGATAAAAAGCGTCCGGCCCCGGCCGTGCCCCGAAAGGCGCGGCGGGGCCGGACGCACAGTGTATATAATCTACGGGTTAGCCCAGAGCGGCCAGGGACTGCTCCACATTGGCCAGCTTATCCTGCGCACGGGCCAGCTTCTGGCGGATGTCGTCCACCACCTTGGCCGGGGCCTTGCTCACAAAACCCTCGTTGGCCAGCTGACGGCCGAACTGTTCGATCTCCTTTTCAGCCAGAGCCTTTTCCTTGTTCAGGCGGGCCAGCTCCTTCTCCCGGTCGATCAGCTCCATCATGGGGATGAAGCCGCGGGCCGCGTGGGTGACCACCTGCACCATGCCGGCGGTGTCGCCCTCGTACTTGTCCACCACGGTCACGTCGGTGGCAAAGGCGAACTTGGCCAGATAGACCTGGCCGCGGCGGAAGGGCTCCGGATCGGCGGTGGCAATGATCATGCTGGTCTTTTTGGCCGGATGGACGTTCATATCGGCGCGGACGGTGCGAACCGCCTTGATGTAGTCCATCAGCTTGGCGAAGTCGGCCTCGTCGTCGGCAAAGTCCAGCGCGGGGTCGGCCTCGGGCCAGCGGGTGATCATGATGCTCTCGCCGCTGCCGGGCAGGGCGCGGTAGATCTCCTCGGTGATGAAGGGCATGAAAGGATGCAGCAGCTTGAGCGCCTTGTCCAGCACCCAGACCAGCACCTTGCGGGCGTTGTCCGCCTGCTGCTCGTCGCCGGAGTTCAGGCGCAGCTTGGCGATCTCGATGAACCAGTCGCAGTAAACATCCCAGATGAAGTCCTGCACCTTCTGGGCAGCCAGGCCCAGCTCGAACTTCTCCAGATTGTCGCCCACGCTGCGGCACAGGCTGTTCAGCTGAGACAGCACCCACCGGTCGGACAGATCCAGTTCGGCGGGCAGGCCGGCTTCAAAGCCCTCGGGCAGGTTCATGAGCACAAAGCGGGCGGCGTTCCACAGTTTGTTGGCAAAGTTGCGGCTGGCCTTGACCTTTTCATCCGAGAAGCGCATATCGTTGCCCGGGGTGCTGCCCAGCACCAAAGTCAGGCGCAGCGCGTCGGCGCCGTAGTCCCGGATGATCTCCAGCGGATCGATGCCGTTGCCCAGGGACTTGCTCATCTTGCGGCCCTGCGCGTCCCGCACCAGGCCGTGGATCAGCACGGTGTCAAAGGGGATGTTGTCGGTGTACTCCAGCGCGGAAAAGATCATCCGGCTGACCCAGAAGGTAATGATGTCGTAGCCGGTGACCAGGGTGTTGGTGGGATAGAAGTAGTCCAGATCCTCGGTCTTGTCGGGCCAGCCCAGGGTGCTGAAGGGCCACAGGGCGCTGGAGAACCAGGTGTCCAGGGTATCCTCGTCCTGATGCACGGGCGCGCCGCAGTCCGGGCAGGTGGTGAGCGGCTCGGCGCTCACATGGACCTTGCCGCAGGCGTCGCAGTAGAAGGCCGGGATGCGGTGACCCCACCAGAGCTGACGGCTGATGCACCAGTCCCGGGTGTTCTCCATCCAGTGGTAGTAGTGCTTGTCGAACCGCTCGGGCACAAACTTGATGCGGCCGCTGCGTACCGCCTCGATGGCGGGGCCGGCCAGGGGCTCCATCTTCACAAACCACTGCTTGCTGACCATCGGCTCGATGACAGTATGGCAGCGGTAGCAGGTGCCCACCTCGTGGGTGAGAGGCTCGGTCTCTTTGAGATAGCCGCCGGCCTCCAGGTCGGCCAGAATGGCCTTGCGGGCCTCCTGGGCGGTCATGCCGGCGTACTTGCCGCAGTCCAGCACTTCGGGCTCGTCGGCGCTGGCACGGCCGGAAGCCCGCAGCTCGTCGGCCTCGGCCTTGTCCGCCGCGCCGGTCATGCGGCCGTCGTAGGTGAGCACGCGGACCATGGGCAGGTTGTGACGCTTGCCCACCTCGAAGTCATTGGGGTCATGGGCGGGGGTGATCTTCACCACGCCGGTGCCCTTTTCCATATCGGCATGCTCGTCGCAGACGATGGGCAGTTCCTTGTTCAGCAGCGGCAGGATCACATGGCAGCCGTGCAGATGGGCATAGCGGGGATCGTCCGGGTTGATGGCCACGGCGGTATCGCCCAGCATGGTCTCGGGACGGGTGGTGGCCAGTTCCAGCATCTCGCCGGTTTCCTTGACCGGGTAGAGCAGATGCCAGAAGCTGCCTTCCTTCTCGGCATACTCCACCTCGGCATCGGAGATGGAGGTGCGGCAGTGGGGGCACCAGTTGACCATCCGGCTGCCCCGGTAGATCAGGCCCTTGTCGTACAGCTGCTGGAACACCTTGAGCACCGCTTTGGAGCAGCCCTCGTCCATGGTGAAGCGTTCCCGCTCCCAGTCGCAGGAGCAGCCCAGCTTTTTCAGCTGGCTGACGATGCGGCCGCCGTACTGTTCTTTCCAGGCCCAGGCGCGCTCCAGGAAGCCGTCACGGCCCAGATCCTCCTTGGTCAGGCCCTCCTCCTTCATCTTGGCCACCACCTTGGCCTCGGTGGCGATGGAGGCATGGTCGGTGCCGGGCACCCACAGGGCGGCATAGCCCTGCATCCGCTTATAACGAATCAGGATGTCCTGCCAGGTTTCGTCCATGGCGTGGCCCATGTGCAGCTGGCCGGTCACGTTGGGCGGGGGCATCACGATGGAGTAGGGTTTCTTGCTCCGGTCCACCTGGGTGTGGAAATAGCCTTTCTCCACCCAGTCCGCGTAGGTGCGGTCTTCAACACGGGCAGGATCGTACAGTTTGTCCAGTTCTTTCATTGCGACCTCCTGTCTTGTCACGGGCGGCAAAAGAAAAAGGCCGCCCCACTGTTACATGGGACGGCCTGTGTCTATACACGAGCCGCGGTACCACCCAAATTGCCGCCCTGACCGGACGGCCACTCGAGAGCCTTTAACGCAGGCCTACGGGGACGGCTACCTGCAATTCACCGCCCCTGCTCCAAAGCGACAACCCGCCGCGCACCCTGCCGGGCTTACAGCCTGGGGCCCGGCTCTCTGAAAGGGACGCAACAGCGGCGGGAACTCTTTTTCCGCGCATTTGACAGCCGCCGGAAACCCGGCAGCCTGGGGATATACGCCAATATTATACCACAGAATCCCGGCCCGTCAACTGTCAGAAGGACATCTGTTCGGCGGTATCCTCGGCGCGCAGCAGCGCGCCGGCCGCGGGCAGGGTGCGGACCCGGTAGCGGTGGGGGTTGGCCAGCTCCAGTTCCGACGCGGGCCGGATGGAGGTGATGGTCTGGTTCTTTTTCAGGGTAATCACCGCCACGCCCGCGGTGTCGCGGGTCTGCTTGGCAGGAATCTGGGCGGTGCCCACCAGCAGCAGACGGCCCGCGCTGGTCTGGATGGCCAGTTCGGTTTCCTCCGCCAGCTGCAGCGCCTGCACCAGCGGCGCTTTGTCGCTGTAGGCTTTCAGCAGTTTTTTGCGGTTCTGCTTGGTGGCGTAGCTGTCCATCGGCACCTTGGCACACTTGCCGTTGTCAAAGAAGAAGAGCATATGGCCCTTGTACTCCTCGGTGATGGCCATATAGACCGGGGCCTCGTCCGGCTCCATGCCCAGGGCGGCGGGTACAAACTCGCCCATCAGGCTGGCCTTGCCGTCGGCAAAGTCGCCGGCGCGGCACTTGTACACCTGGCAACGGTTGGTGAAGAAGAGCAGCCACACATTGTTGCGGGTTTCCACCTGGGTGATGATCTTGTCCCCTTCCTTGAGTTTCTGTTCGCCGCTCATGCGCAGCGACTGGGGCGTGATCTTCTTGAAATAGCCCTCCCGGGTAAAGAACACCGTGACCGGATAATCCGGCATGGCGTCCTCGCCGGCATCCTCTTCCTCGTCGGGCAGGTCGTAGACGATCCGGCAGCGGCGGGGCTCACCGTATTTCTTAGCCACAGCCGCCAGCTCATCCATGATGATGCGGCGGATCTTGGCGGGCGAATTCAGAATCTCCTGCAGGCGGGCGATCTCGGCTTCCAGATCCTCGATCTCCTCGGTGCGCTTCAGGATGTATTCCCGGTTCAGGTGGCGCAGCTTGATCTCGGCCACATATTCGGCCTGAACCTGGTCGATGCCGAAGCCGATCATCAGGTTGGGCACCACCTCGGCCTCTTCCTCGGTTTCCCGCACGATGCGGATGGCCTTGTCGATATCCAGCAGGATGGCTTCCAGACCTTTGAGCAGGTGCAGGCGCTTCTGCTTGCCCTGCAGGTCGTGGAAGGTGCGCCGGCGCACACACTCGGCCCGGAACGCCGCCCACTCGTTCAGGATTTCGGCCACACCCATCACCCGGGGCTGGCCGCCCACCAGGATGTTGAAGTTGCAGGCGAAACTGTCCTCCAGCGGGGTGGTCTTGAACAGCTTCTGCATGACCTTGTCCGGGTCCTGGCCGCGCTTCAGGTCGATGGTCAGTTTCAGGCCCTGCAGGTCGGTTTCATCCCGCATGTCGCTGATCTCGCGGATCTTGCCCGCCTTGACCAGTTCGGCGATCTTGTCCATAATCGCCTCCACCGTGGTGGTGGGCGGGATATGGGTGATCTCCAGCATATTGCCGTCTTTTTCAAAACGGTACTCGGCCCGCACCCGCACGCTGCCCCGGCCGGTGGCGTAGATCTTGCGCAGTTCGGCTTCGTTGTACAGAATTTCGCCGCCGCCCACAAAGTCCGGGGCGGGCAGGGTGGACAGCAGGTCGTGTCCGGGGTCCTTCATCAGGGCGATGGTGGTCTGGCAGAGTTCCGCCAGGTTGAAGGAACAGATATTGGAGGCCATGCCCACCGCAATGCCCAGGGTATTGTTGGCCAGGATGGTGGGGAAGGTCACCGGCAGCAGGGTGGGCTCGGTGGTGGTGCCGTCATAGTTGGGCACAAAATCCACCGTGTCCTTGTCGATATCCTTGAACAGTTCCTCACACACCGGCTCCAGCCGGGCCTCGGTATACCGGCTGGCCGCGTAGGCCATATCCCGGCTGTACGCCTTGCCGAAGTTGCCCTTGGAATCCACAAAGGGCACCAGCAGGCTCTCGTTGCCCCGGCCCATACGCACCATCGTTTCGTAGATGGCCGCGTCGCCGTGGGGGTTCAGATGCATGGTGCTGCCCACGATGTTGGCGCTCTTGGTGCGGTTGCCCTTGAGCAGCCCCATTCCGTACATGGTATAGAGCAGCTTGCGGTGGGCGGGCTTGAAGCCGTCGATCTCGGGCAGCGCCCGGGACACGATCACGCTCATGGCGTAGGGCATGTAGTTGGTTTCCAGCGTCTGGGTGATGGGGGTTTCCAGCACCACACCGGCGCCGGGGATCTCCACATGGTCGCCCAGCTGGGGACGCACGGGGGCCGTGCGCTTTGCGTTCTTTTTCGCCATTGGTTTCTCCTTTCCCCGCGATCAGGACAGATCCAGATCGTCCAGATATTCTGCGCCGTGCTGGGCAATGTGCTCCTTACGGCCGGCCAGGTTGTCGCCCAGCAGCAGGTCAAAGACCCGGGCGGTATCCTCCGCGTCCTCTGGCATGACCTTGATCAGGCGGCGGCTCTCCGGGTTCATGGTGGTAAGCCACATCATCTCCGGGTCGTTCTCGCCCAGACCTTTGGAGCGCTGGATGGTGGGCTTTTCCTTTTCGCCCAGGCGGCTCAGGATGGCGGCCTTTTCCGGCTCGGTGTAGGCAAAGTAGGTCTTGGTTTTGGTGTTGATCTCGTACAGGGGGCTTTCCGCGATGTACACATAGCCCTCCTGGATCAGGGTGGGCACCAGCCGGTAGAGCATGGTCAAAATCAGGGTGCGGATCTGATAACCGTCCACGTCCGCGTCGGTACAGATGACCACCTTGTTCCACCGCAGGTTGGCCAGGTCAAAGGTGGCCAGATCCCGCTTGCTCTTGCCGCCCAGCTCCACGCCGCAGCCCAGCACCTTGATCAGGTCGGTGATGATGTCGGATTTAAAGATCTTGTCGTAGTCGGCCTTGAGGCAGTTCAGGATCTTGCCGCGCACTGGCATGATGGCCTGGTACTCGGAGTCCCGGCTGGTCTTGACCGCGCCCATAGCCGAATCGCCCTCCACGATGTAGAGTTCCCGGCGGGAGGCGTCCCGGGTGCGGCAGTCCACAAACTTCTGTACCCGGTTGGCGATGTCGATCTGGCTGGACATAGTCTTTTTGATCGACTGACGGGTCTTTTCGGCGTGTTCCCGGCTCTGCTTGTTGATCAGCACCTGCTGGCAGATCTTCTGGGCCTCGTCCGGCTTTTCCA
Source organism: Gemmiger sp. An120 (assembly GCF_002160955.1). Classification (GTDB taxonomy): domain Bacteria; phylum Bacillota; class Clostridia; order Oscillospirales; family Ruminococcaceae; genus Gemmiger_A; species Gemmiger_A avium. The sequence continues at coordinate 38,678 of NZ_NFLN01000020.1, read as the reverse complement.
GGAAATAGACCTCCAGGTTGTGCTTGAGGAACTCGGTCATGGCCTGGGCCACAAATTTATTGGTGATGGCCTTTTTGGTCTGGTTCTCGTAGCTGGTGCGGGTGGAGAAGCTGCTGGACACATATACCAGACAGTCCTGCACATCCGCGAAGGTGATCTTGCTCTCCCCTTTTTTATACATGCCCTTATTTTTAAGGAAAGCGTCGATCTGGTTCACAAAGGCGGTGCGCACCGCCCGGTCCGGGCTGCCGCCGTGCTCCAGGAAGCTGGAGTTGTGGTAGTATTCCAGCAGCTGTACTTTATTGGAGAAGCAGAAAGCCGCGGTCATCCGCACCTTGTAGTCGGGCTGGTCCTCCCGGTCCCGGCCGGTGGCGGAGGACTCACAGTAGACCACCGGGGTCATACCGTCCAGCCCGGCAATCTCCTCCACATAATCCTCGATGCCCTTTTCATAATAGAATTCGGTGGTGGTGCGCTCGCCGCCCATCTCGTCCACGAACACCAGGGTCAGGCCGGCGTTGACCACCGCCTGCCGCTTCATGGTATCGGTGAAGTACTCGGTGGGCACTGCGATATCGGTGAACACCTCGGTATCCGGCATCCAGCGGATCACCGAACCGGTGCGCTTGCGGGTGAGCGGTTCCTTTTTCAGGCCGCCCACGTTCTCGCCTTTGCGGAAGTCCAGATGATAGTGAAAGCCGTCCCGGTAGATGTCGGCGGTCATCCAGGCGCTGGCGTACTGGGTGGCGCACAGGCCCAGACCGTTCAGGCCCAGGGAGTATTCGTAGTTGTCCTCCCCGGCGGTGTACTTGCCGCCGGCGTACATCTCACAGAAGACCAGCTCCCAGTTGTAGCGGTCCTCCTTGGCGTTGTAATCCACCGGAATGCCCCGGCCCATATCCTCCACCTGGATGCTGCCATCCTTGAAGCGGGTCAGGGTGATTTTGGTGCCGAAGCCCTCCCGGGCCTCGTCGATGGAGTTGGAAAGGATCTCAAAGATCGAATGGGCGCACCCCTCCACCCCGTCGGAACCGAAAATAACCGCGGGACGTTTGCGCACCCGGTCTGCGCCCTTCAGGCTGGTGATACTTTCGTTGCCGTAGGCTTGCTTTTTTGGCATAGATTTCCTCTCCTTCTTCCCGATGTGGGCGGCGCCGCCGCCCCGAACAAACCGCCGCGAAAAAGCGGCATACCATATTATTTAACCACGGCCGGGGCGGTTATGTCAACCAGACGGCGTTTGCCGCGGCTATGGGCAGACAACAAAAAACCGCGCCGGCGATTGCCAACGCGGTTTTTGGAGCTGTTAATGCGATTCGAACGCACGACCTCATCCTTACCAAGGATGTGCTCTGCCGACTGAGCTATAACAGCATGTGGCGACCCGGATGAGGCTCGAACTCACGACCTCTAGCGTGACAGGCTAGCGTTCTAACCAACTGAACTACCGGGCCAGATTTTGTTGTTTTGTCGTCGTCGCACCGGCGACGTTGTTTATTATACGGGATGCCATAGCAAAAGTCAACACCTTTTTTCAAAAAATTTTTCAATATTTTTTGAGACGGCTTTTCTCGGCACATTTTTCCGTGTATTTATGCAGCCGCTTTGTCTGGCAAGATCATCAAACTTACGGCTTAAAGTCTATGTCCGTCTTATTCATTCTGTAAAATCAATGCATTTTATTGCAAAATCTATTGCATATTATTTCATAATGATATACAATAAATCCAACCGGTAAGCCCGCAAAAAGGCTTGCCCGCACAGTGAGGGGTTGTAATTATGCATACGATATTCATTGATGGCAGCGCCGGAACCACCGGTTTGCAGATCCGCCAGCGGCTGGAACAACGGACGGACATTCAGCTGCTGACCCTGCCGGAGGAGCAGCGCAAAGACCCGCAGGCCCGTCAAAAGGCGTTGACCGAATGCGACATCGCGTTTCTCTGTCTGCCTGACGCGGCCGCCCGGGAGGCGGTGGCACTGGCAGAGGGCAGCCAGGCGGTGATCCTGGACGCCTCCACCGCCCACCGGATCGCGCCGGGCTGGGCATACGGATTTCCGGAACTGGGGCCCGCCTTTGCCGACAAGATCAAAACCGGCAAGCGTATTGCGGTGCCGGGCTGCCACGCCAGCGGATTCATCGCCCTGGTGCAGCCGCTGGTACAGGCCGGGCTATTGGATACGGACGCGCTGCTCACCTGCCACTCGGTAACCGGATACAGCGGCGGCGGCAAATCCATGATCGCCCAGTATGAAGCCGATGGGCGAAGCGGGCTGCTGGATGCGCCCCGCCAGTACGGCCTGGGCCAGACCCACAAGCACCTGCCCGAGATGCAGGCGGTGACCGGGCTGGCAAACGCCCCGGTGTTCTGCCCTATCGTGGCGGATTTCTACAGCGGCATGGCGGTAACGGTGCCGCTGTTCCGAAGCCAGCTGAAAGGCACACCGGAGGATGTGCGGCAGCTGTATGCATCGCTCTATACCGGGCCGGTGGTTCACTGGCAGCCCGAAACCGGGGAGGACGGTTTCTTCTCCGCCGCGGCGCTGAGCGGGCTGGACCGCATGGAAATCTCGGTGGGCGGCAACGAGGACCGCATCCTGCTGATGGCCCGGTACGACAACCTGGGCAAAGGGGCCAGCGGCGCCGCGGTGGAATGTATGAATCTGGTGCTGGGCCTGCCGCCTGAAACCGGGCTGCATCTCGCCTGACCATCGCTCTATATATAAATATAAGAAAGCAAACGAGGGAGAAACGATGAAACAGATTACAGGCGGCGTGTGTGCCGCACAGGGATTCAAGGCCGCGGGCGTGCACTGCGGCATCCGGAAGAACCAGACCAAGCGGGATCTGGCGCTGATCGTCAGCGACTGCCCCGCCAGCGCGGCGGCGGTTTACACCACCAACCTGGTCAAGGGCGCACCGCTTCTGGTGACCAAAGAACATCTGGCCGACGGCAAGGCCCAGGCCATTCTGTGCAACAGCGGCAATGCCAACACCTGCAACGCGGACGGCCCGCAGATTGCCAAAGAGATGTGCCAGCTGGCCGCCGACCAGCTGGGCATCGTCCCCGAGGACGTGGCGGTAGCCTCCACCGGCGTGATCGGCCAGCCGCTGAACCTGGCCCCCATTGCGGCCGGCATGGCACCCCTGGCCGCCGATCTGGGCTATGACAACAGCCTGCATGCCGCCATGGCCATCATGACCACCGACACCATCGCCAAGGAAGCCGCCGTGGAGTTTACTCTGGGCGGCAAGACCTGCCATCTGGGCGGCATCGCCAAGGGCAGCGGCATGATTCATCCCAATATGGCCACCATGCTGGTGTTCCTGACCACCGACGCGGCCATCAGCAGCGAACTGCTGCACAAGGCCCTGTCCACCGATGTGCAGAGCACCTTCAACATGGTCAGCGTGGACGGGGACACCTCCACCAACGATATGGTGGTCATCCTGGCCAACGGACTGGCCGGCAACGCCCCCGTAACTGAGGAAAATGAGGAGTTCGCCGTTTTCATGAAAGCGCTGAACACCGTGACCATGCAGCTGTGCCGGATGCTGGCCGGCGACGGCGAGGGCGCCACCCGCCTGCTGGAATGCCGGGTGCAGGGCGCGCCCGATCTGGCCACCGCCCGCACCGTGGCCAAGGCGGTGATCTGCTCCTCTCTGGTCAAGGCGGCCATGTTCGGGGCGGACGCCAACTGGGGCCGGGTGCTCTGCGCCATCGGCTACAGCGGCGCGGCCGTGGATGTGCAGAAAGTAGACGTGGCCTTTGCCAGCGCGGCGGGCCGGATCGAGGTCTGCAAGGACGGGGCGGGCATCCCCTTCTCCGAGGAGTACGCCAAGGAAATTCTGCTCAAGGACGAAATTGAGATTCAGGTCAACCTGCATATGGGCGAAGCGGAGAGCACCGCCTGGGGCTGCGATCTGACCTACGACTACGTAAAGATCAACGGCGACTACCGCACCTGAGGAGGCTGTACAGAATGGAACTGAGCAACGCACAGCGGGCACAGGTGCTGATCCACGCCCTGCCCTACATACAGAAATACGCCGGCAAGATCCTGGTGGTGAAATACGGCGGCAACGCCATGATCAACGAAGAACTGAAACAGGCCGTCATGGGCGACCTGGTACTGCTGAGCCTGATCGGGGTAAAAGTGGTATTGGTGCACGGCGGCGGTCCGGAGATCAGCGACCTGATGCGCCGGGTGGGCAAGGAAAGCAAGTTTATCGACGGGCTGCGGGTGACCGATAAGGAGACCGCTGAACTGGTGCAGATGGTACTGGCGGGCAAGATCAACAAGAGCCTGGTGAGCCTGTTGCAGAGCAAGGGCGGCAAGGCCATCGGTCTGAGCGGCATGGACGGTTATCTGATCCAGGCCAAACCCCTGCGGGAGGAATTGGGCTACGTGGGCGAGATCACCCAGATCAACGTGGATCCGGTGCTGGATGTACTGGAAAAGGGCTACATCCCGGTGATTTCCACCGTGGGCTGCGACGCGGAGGGCAATGTGTACAACATCAACGCGGACACCGCCGCCGCCCGCATCGCCGCCGCCCTCAAGGCCGAGAGCCTGATCTCCATGACCGACACCAGCGGCATCCTGCGGGACAAGGACGATCCCGCCACCCTGATCAGCCAGATCACAGTGAGCGAAGCGCCCCAGCTGATGCGGGAGGGTATCATCTCCGGCGGCATGATCCCCAAGGTGGACTGCTGCATCGAGGCCATCCGCCGGGGCGTGAACCGGGTATTCATCATCGACGGGCGCATTCCCCACGCCATCCTGATCGAGACCCTCACCGACGAGGGCATCGGCACCATGTTTATCCAGGGAGGCAGTTATGGACAACATTAAACAACTGGACCAGACCTATATAGCCCCCACCTATGCCCGGTTCCCGGTGGTATTGACTGGCGGGCACGGGTCGGTGCTGACCGATGAGGCCGGCAAGGAATACATCGACCTGGGCAGCGGCATCGGGGTAAACGCCTTCGGCGCCTGCGACGAGGTGTGGCAGAAAGCAGTCTGCGAACAGGCCGCCAGACTGCAGCACACCTCGAACCTTTACTACACAGAGCCCTGCGCCAAACTGGCCGCCATGCTCTGTGAGCGCACCGGGATGCAGCAGGTGTTCTTCTGCAACTCCGGCGCGGAGGCCAACGAATGCGCCATCAAGGTGGCCCGCAAATACGGGGCCGAGCATCTGGGGCCGGAGCACACCACCATCCTGACCCTGAAAGGCAGCTTCCACGGCCGCACCCTGGCCACCCTGGCCGCCACCGGGCAGGAGGTATTCCACAAGGATTTCCTGCCCCTGACCCCGGGCTTTGTCTATGCCGAGCCGGGCAACCTGGCCGATGTGGAAAAGCAGCTGGACGCGAATTCCTGCTGCGCCATCCTGTTTGAAGCCATCCAGGGCGAAGGCGGGGTCATCCCGCTGGAGCCCGCCTTTATCCAGGGGCTGGCCAAGCTGGCGCAGGAACGGGGCCTGCTGCTCATGGCGGACGAGGTGCAGACCGGCAACGGCCGCACCGGCAAGCTGTTCGGCTATATGCACAGCGGTGTGCAGCCCGACGTGGTGACCACCGCCAAGGGCCTGGGCGGCGGGCTGCCGCTGGGCGCGGCCATCCTGGGCGGCAAGGCCGCCGGTGTTCTGGTGCCGGGCAGTCACGGCAGTACCTTCGGCGGCAACCCGGTATGCTGCGCCGGGGCGCTGACCATCCTGGAACGGCTGGACGAAGCCTTCCTGTCCCAGGTGGCCGCCAAGGGCAACTGGGTGCGCAGCCAGTTGGAAGGCGCGCCAGGCATCAAGAGCGTGACCGGAGCCGGCCTGATGCTGGGCATTGAAACCGAAAAGGGCGCGGGCGAGGTGCTGGCCGCCTGTCAGGCGCGGGGCGTGCTGCCCCTGCGTGCCAAGAACAAGGTGCGGCTGCTTCCGCCGCTGAACATTCCCCAGAACCTGCTGGCGCAGGGGGTACAAATTCTCAAAGAGGTGTGTGCAGAATGAAACATTTGCTGAAACTGGCGGATCTGTCCGCCGCGGAAATCAACGAAATCCTGAACATTGCGGATCAGCTGAAATACGAAAAGAAAAACGGCGTGGAGCATCACCTGCTCAAGGGCAAGACCCTGGGCATGATCTTCTCCAAGTCCTCCACCCGCACCCGGGTATCCTTTGAAGTAGGCATGTACGATCTGGGCGGTTCGGCCCTGTTTCTGAGCAGCCGGGATCTGCAGATCGGCCGGGGCGAGCCGGTGGAGGACACCGCCCGGGTGCTGAGCCGCTACCTGGACGGCATCATGATCCGCACCTTTGCCCAGCAGGAGGTGGAGGATCTGGCCAAGTACGGCTCCATTCCCATCATCAACGGTCTGACCGATTACTGCCATCCCTGCCAGGTGCTGGCTGATCTGATGACCATCCGGGAGCGCAAGGGCGCCCTGGCGGGCAAGAAGCTCTGCTTTGTGGGCGACGGCAACAACATGGCCAACAGCCTGATTGCCGGCGGCATCACCATGGGCATGCAGGTGGCGATTGCCTGCCCGGCCGGGCACGAGCCGGACGCGGCCCTGATGCAGTGGGCGGCGGAAAACGGCAGCTTCCTGTGCACCGAAGATGTGCAGGAGGCCATGAAGGACGCGGACGTGGTGTACACCGACGTGTGGGCCTCCATGGGTCAGGAGGCCGAGGCGGAGGAGCGCCGCAAGGTATTCGCCGCCTACCAGGTGAACGCCGCCAACATGGCGGTGGCCAAGCCCGACGCGATGGTGCTGCACTGCCTGCCCGCCCACCGGGAGGAGGAGATCACCGCCGAGGTGTTTGAGCAGCACGCGGACGAGATCTTTGAACAGGCCGAGAACCGCCTGCACGCCCAGAAAGCGGTGCTGGTGAAGTGCATGGGAAACGCACAGTGAGGTGACAGCAATGGAAAAGGCATGGCTTGTGCTGCAGGACGGCACCGCCTTTGAGGGGCAGCGGTTCGGCGCGGAGGGCGACACGGTGGGCGAACTGGTGTTCACCACCAACATGTGCGGCTATCTGGAAACCCTCACCGACCCCAGCTATGCCGGGCAGATCGTGCTGCAGACCTTTCCGCTCATCGGCAACTACGGGGTGATCGAGGCGGATTTTGAGGGCGAATGCCGGGTAAAGGGCTATGTGGTGCGCCACTGGTGCCCCACCCCCTCCAACTTCCGCAGCCAGTATGACCTGGACGCCTTTCTGAAAGCGAAGGGCGTGCCGGGCATCTGCGGCATCGATACCCGGGAAGTCACCCGCATCATCCGGGAAAAGGGCGTGACCAACGCCATCATTACCTCCGCCCCGCCCGCCGACCTGGCGGACGTGGCCGCGTACCAGGTAGAGGGCGCGGTGGCCTCGGTAACCTGCGCCGCCCCCTATACCCTGCCCGCGGCGGGGGAGGAAACCCACCATGTGGCCCTGCTGGATTACGGCGCCAAGGCCAACATCGCCCGGGAACTGCAGAAGCGGGGCTGCCGGGTAACGGTGCTGCCCGCCGGCACCAGCGCCGAACAGGTGCTGGCGCTGGGCGCGGATGGGATTTTGCTCTCCAATGGCCCCGGCGACCCGGCGGAAAACACCGGCTGCATTGCGGAGTTGTCCCGGCTGCTGGGCAAACTGCCCATCTTCGGCATCTGCCTGGGGCACCAGCTGCTGGCCCTGGCGGCGGGCGGACGCACCGTCAAGCTGAAATACGGCCACCGGGGCGCCAACCAGCCCGCCCGGGATCTTGCGGGCGGCCGCACCTACATCACCAGCCAGAACCACGGTTACGCGGTGGTGGCGGACTCGGTGCCCGGGGCGCGGCTGCGGTTTGTGAACGCCAACGACGGCACCTGCGAGGGGCTGGACTATCCCCAGCTGCGCGCTTTTACGGTGCAGTTCCACCCGGAGGCCTGTGCCGGCCCCCGGGACACCGGTTTTCTGTTTGACCGGTTCATTCAACTGATGGAGGGAGGGTCGGTCGATGCCACTTGATACAAGCATCCGCAAGGTGCTGATGATCGGCTCCGGGCCGATCGTGATCGGGCAGGCGGTGGAGTTCGACTACGCCGGCGCCCAGGCCTGCCGGGTACTGAAAGAGGCGGGCGTGAACGTGGTGCTGGTCAACTCCAACCCGGCCACCATCATGACCGACAAGGCTCTGGCGGACGAGATCTATCTGGAACCGCTCACCGCCGAAACGGTCAAGCGCATCATCGACAAGGAAAAGCCCGACTGCCTGCTGGCGGGGCTGGGCGGCCAGACCGGCCTGACCATCGCCATGCAGCTGGGCCGGGAAGGCTTTCTGGAAAGCCGGGGCGTGCGGCTGATCGGCAGCAATGTGGAAGCCATCGAAAAGGCCGAGGACCGGGAGAAATTCAAAGAGACCATGGCCGCCATCGGCGAGCCGGTGATCCCCAGCGACATTGCCGAAACGGTGGACGCCGCGCTGGCGGTGGCCGACCGGATTGGCTACCCGGTAATTGTGCGGCCGGCCTACACCCTGGGCGGCACCGGCGGCGGCGTGGCCTACACGCCGGAGGAGCTGCGGGCGGTGGCCCACACCGGGCTGGACGCCTCCCCCATCACCCAGATCCTGGTGGAGCGGTACATCTACGGCTGGAAAGAGATCGAGTTTGAAACCATGCGGGACGCGGCCGGCAACGTCATCGCCATCTGCAGCATGGAAAACTTTGACCCGGTGGGGGTGCATACCGGCGACTCCATTGTGGTAGCCCCGGCGCTGACCCTGTCCGACAAGGAGTATCAGATGCTGCGCTCGGCCTCGCTGAACATCATCAGCGCGCTGGGCATTGTGGGCGGCTGCAACTGCCAGTTCGCCCTGAATCCGGACAGCTTTGAATACGCGGTGATCGAGGTGAATCCCCGGGTAAGCCGTTCCTCGGCGCTGGCCTCCAAGGCTACCGGGTATCCCATCGCCAAGATCACCACCCGCATCGCCCTGGGCTACACCCTGGACGAGATTTCCAACGACGTGACCGGCGAGACCTGCGCCTGCTTTGAGCCCGCGCTGGACTACGTGGTGGTCAAGATGCCCAAATGGCCCTTTGACAAGTTTGCCGGGGCCAGCCGCAAGCTGGGCACCCAGATGAAGGCCACCGGCGAGGTCATGGCCATCGGGCCCAGCTTTGAGATGGCGCTGATGAAGGCCGTGCGGGGCGCGGAGATTGGTCTGGATACCCTGAACGCCGCCCCCGCCGACGACGCTCCGGTGACCGAACGGCTGCACCGGATGGACGACAAGCGGCTGTTCACGGTGTTTGAAGCCCTTAAGGCCGGGGTATCGGTGGATGAGATTTTTGCCATTACCCGCGTTGACCGGTGGTTTTTGCACCGGCTGGCCCGGCTGGCGGAGTATGAAGCGAGCATCGCGGGCAAGGCTCTGACCCGGGAGGAATATCTGGCCGGCAAGGAACTGGGCTATCCGGACGCGGCGCTGGCCCGCCTGAGCGGCGGGGCGCTGCCGGAGCATCTGTCCGCCATTTATAAGATGGTGGACACCTGCGCCGCCGAGTTCTCCGCCCGCACCCCCTATTTCTACAGCGGCTGGGGGGTACACTGCGAAGCCCGCAGCTTTGCCCGCAGCGGCCGTCCCACCGTGCTGGTGCTGGGCAGCGGCCCGATCCGCATCGGCCAGGGCATCGAGTTTGACTATTCCTCGGTACACTGTGTCTGGACGCTGAAAGAACTGGGCTACGATGTGGTGATCGTGAACAACAACCCGGAAACCGTCTCCACCGACTACGACACCGGCGACCGGCTCTACTTTGAGCCTCTCTGCCCGGAGGATGTAATGGACATCATCGCGGTGGAAAAGCCGACGGGTGTGGTGGTGGCCTTCGGCGGCCAGACCGCCATCCGGCTGACCCGGTATCTGGACGAAAAGCACATTCCCATCCTGGGCACCAGCGCCGAGGGCATCGACACCGCCGAGGACCGGGAACGGTTCGACGCGCTGCTGGAGAAATTCGGCATCCGGCGTCCCCGGGGCCTGAGCGCCCTGACGCTGGAAGAAGCGCTGGATGCCGCCCGCCAGCTGGAATATCCGGTGCTGCTGCGGCCCAGCTATGTGATCGGCGGGCAGAACATGCGCATCGTGCGCAGCGACGACGAAGTGCGCCGCTACATGCAGCGGATTCTGGCCGGGGGCATCGAAAACCCGGTGCTCATCGACCAGTACATGCCCGGCACCGAACTGGAAGTGGACGTGATCAGCGACGGCACCGATGTGCTGATCCCCGGCGTGATGCAGCATATCGAGCGGGCCGGGGTGCACTCCGGCGATTCCATCGCCGTGTATCCCCCCTACAATCTGAGCGATATGATGATGGATCAGGTAGTGGATTGCTCCCGCAAGCTGGCGCTGGCCCTGGGAACCAAAGGGCTGGTCAACATCCAGTACCTGATCTGGAAAAACGAGCTGTATGTCATCGAGGTGAACCCCCGGGCCAGCCGCACGGTGCCCTACATCAGCAAGGTGACCGGGGTGCCCATGGTGGATCTGGCCGCCAAGGTGATGACCGGCACGCCGCTGAAAGAGCTGGGCTTCGGCGACGGGCTGTGGCCCGCTCCGCCCTATGTGGCGGTCAAGGTGCCGGTGTTCAGCTTTGAAAAGCTGAACGACGTGAACGCCTACCTGGGCCCGGAGATGAAGAGCACCGGCGAGGTGCTGGGCATCGGCAAGGATCTGCGGGAGGCCCTGTTCAAGGGGCTGGCCGCGGCGGGCATCGATGTGCGCCCGGCCCTGCTGGAGGGCGGCGCGGGCGTGCTGCTGAGCGTGGACGGCCACGACCTGTACGAGGTCATCACGGTGGCCAAAAAGCTGGACGACCTGGGCATCCGCCTGTATGCCACCCCGGACACCGCCGATGCGGTGGAGGCCCTGGGCGTGGACGTGCAGCGGGTACAGCCCATGGGCGAGGGGGACGAGATCCTGCGGCTGCTGGATGAGGGCAAGATCGGTGCCATTGTCTACACCGGCGCGGCGGAGGATGAATCGCTGGCCGACTACATCACCCTGCACCGGCACGCGCTGACCTTGTCCATCCCCTGCTTTACCTCGCTGGACACTGCCGGGGCGCTGGCGGATATTCTGGCCAGCCGGTTCACCCAGCAGAACACTGAGCTGGTGGACCTGAACCATATGCGCACTGCCCGGCAGACCCTGCCCTTTGCCAAACTGCAGGGCACCGGAGACGACTACATCTTCTTTGAGAACTTCGATGGAGCCATCACCTGCCCGGAATCCCTGGCGGTGCGGCTGTGCCACCGGCATTACGGCATCGGCGGCGATGGCGTGGTGCTGCTGGAGCGCTCGGAGATTGCGGACATCCGGATGCGTATCTTCAACCAGGACGGCAGCGAGGGCAAAATGGCCGGCAACAGCATCCGGGGTGCGGCCAAACTGGCCCACGACCGGGGCTATGTGACCGGCGATGAGATCACGGTGGAGACCGCCAGCGGCATAAAGCAGCTGCATCTCTACCTGCGGGGCGGCAAGGTGAGCAGCGCCCGGGTGGAGATGGGCAAGGCCAGCCTGCATCCCGCCGATCTGCCCTGTACGCTGACCGCCGATCCGGCGGTGGACGTGCCGGTAACCATCGCCGGCCAGGACTGGCGGGTGACCTGCGTGTCCATGGGCAATCCCCATTGCGTGGTGTTCTGCCCCCGGGTGGACGCGGTGGATCTGGAAACGGTGGGCCCGCAGTTCGAGCACGCGCCGCTGTTCCCCCAGCGGGTCAACACCGAATTTGTGCGGGTGGTAAACGATCACACCCTGAAGATGCGGGTATTTGAGCGGGGCAACGGGGAGACCGTGGCCTGCGGCACCGGCGCCTGCGCGGCGGTGGTGGCGGCGGTGGAAAACGGTTACTGCCCCAAAGGCGAGCCCATCACCGTCAAGCTGCGGGGCGGCGATGTGACGGTCTGCTATACAGACGAAGGGGTCACCCTCACCGGCGACGCGGTGCTGGTATACGAAGGTGTTGTGGAAGTATAAGAGGGAAAAAGCGCGGGGCGCGTTCCGGAAACGGGACGCGCCCTTTCGTTTTGCCCCTTGGTTGACAAAGTCAGTATTTGCATTTACAATAGTTGCATATGCAAGTATTGATTCTGCCCCGACAGAACCTGTAAAGGAGGAAGCCCCTATGTTCCCTGCCCCGGAAACGGCGCGCCGCGAACTGGAGCTGGCCGCGCAGGCCAACCCCGGGCTGTGGGTGCGCCATTCGCAGAATACCGGCGAGGCCGCGCGGCGCATTGCCGCCCGCTGCCCCGGAATGGACAGCGAAAAAGCCTATGTCTGCGGGCTGCTGCACGACATCGGCCGCCGTACCGGTGTGGCGGCGGTGCGGCACATCATCGACGGATATGATTATGCCATGGCGCAGGGATGGGACGAGGTGGCGCGGGTCTGCCTGACCCACTCCTTTCCCATCCAGGATATCGAAGCCGACATCGGCAAAAAGGATATCACACCCCAGCAGTACCGCTTTATCCAGCAGTTTCTGGAACAGGTGGAGTACGACGAGTATGACCGGCTGATCATCCTGTGCGACTCGCTGGCGGATGCCAACGGCTTCTGTATTCTGGAAAAACGCCTTGTGGACACCACACGGCGATACGGGGCCTTTCCCTTTACCGTGGAGCGCTGGAACCGCACCTTCGCCATCAAGGAGGCCTTTGAGGCCCGGATCGGCTGTTCGGTATACAGGCTGCTGCCCGGCATCGAAGCCTGCATCTTCTGTTGAAGGCACAATATATACGAAGGAGTGATTCTATATGCAGCTGATCCGCCGTTTCGCGGGCTATCTGCACAAATACCGGCTGTGGACCGCGCTGGCTGTGTTCTGCGTGGCTGCCGAAACGGTCTTTGAACTGGTGATCCCCATGATCATGGTGAACATCGTGGACGTGGGTGTGGCCAACGGCGACCGGGCGTATATCTTCCAGCAGGGGGCGCTGATGTGCGTCTGCGCTGTGATTGCCATGGTGCTGGGGGTGGGCAGCGCCCGCTTCTCGGCGCTGTGCGGCCACGGACTGGCTGCCGAGGTTCGCAAGGCCGAATACGCCAAGATTCAAAGCTTCTCCTTTGCCAACCGGGACCGGTTCCAGACCGAATCCCTGGTGACAAGGCTGACCAGCGACGTGACCACCATCCAGAACGCGGTGATCAACGGCCTGCGGCCGGGGGTGCGCAGCCCCATCATGATGATCACCGCGCTGTGCATGTCCTTTCTGATCAACGCCCGGCTGGCGCTGGTGTTTCTGGTGGCGGCCCCGACGCTGGGATTTTTGCTGTTCCAGATCATCCGGCACGTGCGGCCGCTCTATTCCCGGATGCAGCGGGCCATCGACCTGGTCAACCGGATCGTGCAGGAAAACCTGACCGCTGTGCGGATCGTCAAGGCCTATGTGCGCGGAGACTATGAGATCGAAAAGTTCGGTCAGGTAAACGACAACCTGTGCCAGGTTTCCCGCCAGGCCATGCGGATCGCCGTGCTCAACATGCCCGCCATGCAGCTGGTGATGTACGGCACCATTCTGGCGATTCTGTGGATCGGCGGCGGCATGATCATCGGCGGTACCATGCAGATCGGTAAGCTGACCGGTTTTCTCAGTTACGTGCTGCAGGTGCTGAACAGCCTGATGATGTTCTCCAACGTGTTTCTGCTGCTGACCCGGGCCATCGCCAGCGGCCAGCGCATCTTTGAAGTGATCGACGAACCGCTGGATATCACCGAAGAGGACGCCCAAGACGTGGCGGTGGAGCACGGCGACATTGAGTTTGACCACGTTTCCTTCCAGTACCGGGCCGGCGCGGCGGAGTATGTGCTGCGGGATATCACCCTGACCATCCCGGCCGGTTCCACCGTGGGCATCATCGGCGGCACCGGCTCGGCCAAATCCACCCTGGTGCAGCTGATTCCCCGTCTGTACGACGCCACCGAGGGCACCGTGCGGGTGGACGGGCGGCCGGTGCGGGAATATCCGCTGGCCCACCTGCGGGACGCCATTGCCATGGTACTGCAGAAGAACACCCTGTTCAGCGGCACGGTGCGGGATAACCTGCGCTGGGGCAAGCCGGATGCCACCGACGCCGAGATCGAAGAAGCCTGCCACATCGCCTGTGTGGATGAGTTCATCGGGCGGCTGGAAAACGGCTATGACACCGATCTGGGCCAGGGCGGCGTGAACGTGAGCGGCGGCCAGAAACAGCGGCTGTGCATTGCCCGGGCCATCCTGAAAAAGCCCAAGGTGCTGATTCTGGACGACTCCACCAGTGCGGTGGATATGGTCACCGAGGCCAAGATCCGGGACGGGCTGGCCCGGTGTCTGCCCCATACAACCAAAATCATCATTGCGCAGCGGATCTCCTCCGTACTGAATGCGGACCAGATCGTAATCCTGGATAATGGCCGGATCAACGAGGTGGGCACCCACTGGAGCCTGCTGGAGCACAACCGCATCTATCAGGAAATCTATCATTCGCAGCAGGAAGGAGCGGGATTGTAATGGCAATGCGTGTACCGGCCAGCTATAAGCGGCCAAAAGACCTGAAAAAGACGCTGCGCCGCCTGTGCCGCTATCTGGGGATGCACTGGCTGGCACTGGCCGCGGTGGCCGTGCTGGTCGTTATCAGCAGTCTGGCCAATCTGATGGGCACCTATCTGCTCAAACCGGTCATCAACAACTTTATTGCCCCGGGTGACCTGCCCGGGCTTACCCGGGCCATTCTGGGCATGGCGGTGATGTATGCCGTGGGTGCGCTGGCCACCTTTGGCTACAACCAGCTGATGGTGCGCACCGCCCAGCAGGTGGTGGCCAAAATCCGGCAGGATCTGTTCACCCATATCCAGAGCCTGCCCCTGCAATATTTTGACGGCCATACCCATGGGGAACTGATGAGCCATTTCACCAACGACGTGGATACCGTGACCGAAGCCCTGAACAACAGTTTTACCCTGCTGATCCAGAGTTTCTGCATGGTCACCGGCACCATCACCCTGCTGATCGTGCTGAACGCCCGGCTTTCCCTGATCGTGATTGCGTTTCTGGCGGCCATGACCGCCTTTATTCTCTACAGCAGCAAGCGCAGCAAACACTATTTCTCCCAGCAGCAGAAGCACCTTGGCGAACTGAACGGCTTTGTGGAGGAGATGGTGGCCGGTCAGAAGGTGGAAAAGGTGTTCAACCATGAGCCGCAGGATTTTGAGCGGTTCTGCCTGCTGAACGAATCCCTGCGCAAAGCGGGCACCGCCGCCGCCAGCTATGCGGGCATGATGGTGCCCACGGTGGTAAGCCTTTCCTATGTGAACTACGCGGTGGCAGCCTGCGTGGGCGGCCTGTTCGTGCTGGCCGGCCACAGCGATCTGGGCAGCCTGAGCTCCTACCTGGTGTTTGTGCGCCAGAGCGCCATGCCGCTGAACCAGCTGACCCAGCAGGGCAACTTCCTGCTGAGCGCCCTGTCCGGCGCAGAGCGGATCTTCAACCTGATGGACGAAGCCCCGGAGGTGGACGAGGGGGACATCACTCTGGTACGGGTACGCCCCGAAGCGGACGGCAGCCTGACCGAGGTACCCGAACGCACCGGCCACTATGCCTGGAAATGCCCGGAGGCGAATGGCAGCCGCCTGGTACCGCTGAAAGGCGACGTGCGGTTTGATCATGTGACCTTCAGCTATGTACCCGGCAAACCGGTGCTGCGGGATGTAAGCCTGTTCGCCCGGCCGGGCGAAACCATTGCCTTTGTGGGCAGCACCGGCGCGGGAAAAACCACCATCATCAACCTGATCACCCGTTTTTACGAGATCGACAGCGGCACCATCACCTACGACGGGCTGGACCTGCGCCGCATCCGCAAGGACGATCTGCGCCGCAGCCTGTCGGTTGTTGTGCAGGACACCCATCTGTTCACCGGCACCATCGCGGACAACATCCGGTACGGGCGGCTTTCCGCCAGCGACGAGGAGGTACGGCAGGCCGCGGTGCTGGCCAACGCGGATTCCTTCATTCGCCGGCTGCCGGACGGGTACAACACCCAGCTGTCCGGCGACGGGGATAACCTGAGCCAGGGCCAGCGCCAGTTGCTGGCCATCGCCCGGGCGGCGGTGGCAAAGCCGCCTGTCTTTATCCTGGACGAGGCCACCAGCAGCATCGATACCCGCACCGAAAAGCTGATTGAGCAGGGGCTGGACAGCCTGATGGAGGGCCGTACCGTCTTTGTGATTGCCCACCGGCTGAGCACCGTGCGCAACGCCGACGCCATCCTGGTGGTGGAACAGGGCCAGGTGATCGAGCGGGGCGACCACGAAGCCCTGCTGGAGCAGAAGGGCCGTTACTATCAGCTGTATACCGGCCAGTCCCAGCTGGCCTGATCGGAGGGAGGCAAACCAATGGAGCCCCGCGAACTGCGTCTGGCCGTTGCCCGGCTGGAGAACGAAAAACGGCGTCTGCTTCGGAAAGAATTTCTGCAGCTGGACATTCCGCTGGGCCAGGGACAGCCCCGGCTGCTGGAATGTCTGCTGCGTACCGGCCCCCGCACCCAGCGGGAACTGGGCGAGGAATGCGGCATTGACGTTTCCACCCTTTCCCGCAGCGTGGACCGGCTGGTGGAGGCCGGATTTGTGACCCGTACCCAGGATCCGGCCTGCCGCCGCTGCCAGAAGATTGCCCTGACCGAATCCGGCCGCCTGGCCGCCGAACGGGTGGCCGCCCGCTTCAAAAAGCTGGACGCCCGGTTCCGTGCCGCTCTGAGCGAGGAGGAGGCCCGCCAGCTTCTGGAATACCTGAACCGGCTGTATCAATCCCTGCAGAACCCCGCCTGGGAGGACAGCGAATAATCTTTCAATACACAACAAAACCGCCGGCAGTCTAGCTGCCGGCGGTTTTGTTGTGTGCGCGCGCATCACTGCGCGTTGGAAAAGGAACGGGCTTTACTGATCTCAGAGCATCTCCTGCTTGATGCCCCGGTGGAGGATAGCGTCGCAGGTAAGTTCCGGGTAGACATCCTCCTCAAAGACCGGGCTGACCGCTTTCAGTTCTTCCAGCGACAGCTCTTCCAGCGCCTTGCCCTGCTGCTCGCAGTAGAGCACCAGCTGCCCCACCACGCTGTGGGCATCCCGGAAGGGCATGCCCTTGCGCACCAGATAGTCGGCGGCTTCGGTGGCGTTGATGAATCCTTTTTTGATAGCCGCCCGCATGATCTCCGGATGGGGGGTCAGGGTGGCGATCATCCGCTCGGTAACCTGCAGGCAGGCCGTAACCACATTCAGGCTGTCGTAGAAGGCCAGTTTATCCTCCTGCATATCCTTGTTGTAGGCCAGCGGCAGGCCCTTCATGGTGCAGAGCAGGGCGGTCAGATGGCCATAGACCCGACCGGTCTGGCCGCGTACCAGTTCCGCCCCGTCGGCGTTCTTCTTCTGGGGCATGATGCTGGAGCCAGTGGTGTACTTGTCGTCCAGTGTAATGAAGCCGAACTCAGCGCTGGACCAGAGCACCAGTTCCTCCGACAGGCGGGACAGGTGCATCATCAGAATGGAAAACGCGCTCAGCGATTCCAGCACATAGTCCCGGTCGGACACACCGTCCAGAAAGTTTTTGCAGGGCCCATGGGAAAAGCCCAGCTTTTCGGCGGTAAACGCCCGGTCGATCTGGTGGGTGGTACCCGCCAGCGCGCCGCAGCCCAGCGGGCTCTCGTCCATCAGGTCCAGGGCATTCAGTACACGCTGTTTATCCCGGGCCATCATCTCGGCGTAGGCCAGCATGTAGTACTTGAAGGTAACCACCTGGGCCCGCTGCAGATGGGTATAGCCGGGCATAGGCCAGGGATTCTTGTCCGCCACTTCTTTCAGCGTGGCGGTGAAGCTGTCGATCAGGCCGGCCACCCGGTGCAGCTGGGCCTTGACGTACAGCTTCATATCGGTGTTGACCTGATCGTTGCGGCTGCGGGCGGCGTGCAGCTTTTTGCCCACCTCTCCTACCCGGCGGATCAGGTTCAGCTCCACAAAGGTATGCACATCCTCATATTCCGGGCCGCAGGTAATGGCGCCGCTGCGCCAGTCGGCCAGGATACTTTCCAACCCCTCGGTAAGGGTCTTGCCCTCCCCCTCCGTGAGCAGCCCGCACCGTACCTGCATGGCCACATGGGCCAGACTCCCCTCAATGTCCGGCTCCATGAGCCACAGCGTTTCGCAGGCGTTGCCGTTGAACCGCTGCATCAATGCATCCTCGTCCTCGTGGAAGCGGCCGCCCCACAGGCGGGTCTCGTATGCGTCTGCCATGGGCAGTACCCTCCTTTTCTCGTGTTTACTTGCCCTTGCCGGCCAGCTTGGCGCTGACGGTGATGGGCAGGCCGAACAGGTTGATGAATCCGCCCGCATCGGCCTGGTCGTAGATGGCGTCCTCGCCAAAGGTGGCCAGATCCTCGCTGTACAGGCTGTTGGGGCTGGTGACCGACACCGGCAGCACATTGCCCTTGTACAGCTTGACCTTCACATCGCCGGTAACCTTCTCCTGGGTGGATTTGACAAAGGCGTTCAGCGCGTCCATCAGCGGGGTGAACCACTGGCCATTGTAGACCAGATCCGCGTATTTCTGGGCCACCAGCGCCTTGTAGTGGCTGGTCTCCTTATCCAGGCAGAGCATCTCCAGCTGGGCATGGGCCGCATACCAGATGGTGCCGCCGGGGGTCTCGTAGACGCCGCGGCTCTTCATGCCAACCAACCGGTTCTCCACAATATCGATGATTCCCACACCGTTGGCACCGCCCAGCTCATTCAGCTTGGTCAGCAGATCGGCGGCCTTCATCTCCACCCCGTCCAGCGCGGTGGGCATACCCTTTTCAAAGTGGATGGTCACATAGGTGGGGGTGTCGGGCGCCTGCTCCGGGGCCACGCCCAGCTCCAGGAAACCGGGCTTGGTGTACTGGGGCTCGTTGGCGGGGTCTTCCAGATCCAGGCCCTCATGGGACAGGTGCCAGATGTTCTTGTCCTTGGAGTAGTTGGTCTCCCGGCTGATCTTCAGCGGGATGTTGTGGGCCTCGGCGTAGTCGATCTCCTCGTCCCGGCTGGTGATGTCCCACTCGCGCCAGGGGGCGATGATGGGCATATCCGGGGCAAACGCCTTGATGCCCAGTTCAAAGCGCACCTGGTCATTGCCCTTGCCGGTGCAGCCGTGGCAGATGGCGTCCGCGCCTTCCTGCAGCGCGATCTCCACCAGCTTTTTGGCGATCAGCGGACGGGCAAAGCTGGTGCCCAGCAGGTAGGTACCCTCGTACTTGGCCCCGGCCATCACGGTGGGAGCAATGTAGTCCTCCACGAACTCGTCCACCAGATCCAGCACATACAGCTTGGAGGCGCCGGTGGCCAGCGCTTTGGCCTCCAGGCCTTCCAGCTCGTCGGCCTGACCCACATTGGCGGAAACGGCCACCACTTCACAGCCGTAGTTTTCTTTCAGCCAGGGGATGATGATGGAGGTGTCCAGCCCGCCGGAGTAGGCCAGCACTACCTTGTTGTACTGCTTGTTCTGCGCTTTATGGTTCATAATGGTTCCCTCTCTCCATTTTGTTTTCGCTTGGGTTTGTCTGTATTATAGTTGGATATTTATGCATTGTCAATGCATTTTTATGAATTTATCATTTTGTCCAGCCCACAGGCAGTTTTCCCCGGCAATTGCTGGGCACATTGCGCAAAAGCAGCTGTTTTCACACATAGCACAAACGAATTCCCCGGCACAGCGCTGGAAAGCCAGGTTGTATTTTCATAAATACAGCCTGGCTTTTTTTGCATAAAAACAGAGGGCGCCGTTCCACATGAGAACGACGCCCTCTGTTTTTCTATTCAGTATCAGTGACGGCCGGTGCCCTTTTCCATCAGGTAGGTAGCTTCCAGATCCGCCATATGCAGCTTTACCGCCAGCGGGTATTTATCATACGCCTCGCTGATGGCGCGGCAGCCGCCCCGGGCCGCATCGTCAAATCCGCCCATATGCCAGCGGATTGCCACGGCCTCTGCCGGGCGCAGCCGGATGAAGCGCTCAATGAGATAGACGCTCTTTTCTCCGTGCCCGTAGGGGAACATATCCTCCACATTATAGGTGGGAACCTTTTCCCATTGGCCGGTAGTCTCGTTTTTCACGTTCCGGGTGCCCGCTTTGTAGTAGTTTGCCTTGCACAGATCGTGCAGCAGCGCCACTACTGCAAAGCTCTCCTTGCTCTCTTCTTCGGTATAGAACCGATCCATGAGAGCGTGGTATACGTTCAGGCTGTGCATGACAAGGCCCGACTCGCAGGCTCCGTGAAAGCGGGTGGATGCCGGCGCCCGATAAAAATCGGTGGTGTCCAGCCATTCCAGCAGCTTGTCCGCACCCGGACGGGTAATATTCTGGGTGAATATCTCAATGAACTCTTCCCGGTACCCCATTACAGTTCCATATCCTCCAGGATGCCTTTCAGGATGGCCAGCTCATCGTGGCTCAGGCTGATGCCCTTACCCATCTTGCTGCCGTCCGGAGACCAGTCGCGGATGTCATACTTGGGCTCCCGGTCGTTCCAGCTGACCATATTCAGCTGACGCTCCCAGCCGTTGGCGCTGGTGCTCAGCACCGCGATCCGCTCGGTAATTTCATACTTGAACTCTGCCATATTGCAAACCCTTCCTGTCTTCTTCATTTTGTCTTTCTTTTATCATAAAAGATTCAATTAAGGATTGCAACTGTTTTTCGCAACGAAATATGGCGGCTGTACAAAAAAGCCCGGAACACACACAAATGTTGCATAAGTTCCTTGACTTTGCCTGTATCAATGTGATATATTTATCTCACAAAGATACAAATACATCACATCGGAGGGGTTCGTTATGTCACGCAAGCAAATCAAGCGGATCATCGCGGCCGGCACGGTTCTAATCGTTCTGATGTGCGCTGCCGTCGCCTATTCCCTGCTGTTCAATGAAGGACGCATGGTTTATCTTACCGATCTGAGCACCTACCAGTTTTCCGTCCGCGATCTGCCGATGCTGATCGTGGGGGTGCTGCTGCTTGTGTATATTGTATGCCTGTCGGTTTTCTTTACCCGGCTGGCCCTGCAGTCCCCTCCGGCCGCCCGCACCTACACCCGGCGGCTCCCGCCCGCTCTGGGGCTGGCCGGCTTTGCGGGGTTTGCCGGATTTCTGGGGTTCTGGACCTACAGCCAGGACGGCGTGATCTTTCCGTTTATCTTTTTCGCCTGCTTTGGTTTCTTTGGGTTCTTCTATGAGGGCAAGCTCTCCCATACACTGGAAGATGAAATGTTCGCACAAAACCGTCAGCGCGCGGAACTTGCCGCCCTGCGCACAGGTTTTGTTCTTCTGGCCCTGATGGTCTGCCTGGCGGACACCGGCATGCTTTCCCACGACCTGGAATGGTGTGCCGTATTCATGACCGCTGGCTGTTCCCTGATCTGCGGTCTGGTCGCCTTTCTGAGCCAGTACCTGCTCTACCGCTACGAAAAACAGGAGTGACCCCATGGGCGCAGAATTTGTTTGCAATCTCAAGGCCTACCGGGTGGCCAAGGGACTGACCCAGGAACAGCTGGCAGAAAAGGTGGGTGTACGCCGGGAGACCATCATGCGGCTGGAAAAGGCGCAATACAACCCCTCCCTGAAACTGGCCATTGATATTTCCCGGGCGGTACAGGCCCCTATTGAGGACATCTTTGTATTTGAATAAGTATACTTCTTATTGGCATTGACCGCCCAAGCGGCCGCCTCTCCGGAAAACATCCGGAGAGGCGGCCGCTTGCTTTTTAGGCTCAGATCAGCCCTGGGGAAACTCTTCCTTGCTGCGCAGGCGGCTGTCCACCGTGGAACGGGCTTCCTCCACGCGGTGCGGCTTGTGGATCAGCTGTCGCTGGGTAAAGTATTCCTCCGGACGCAGTGTGCCCTCCGCCCGGGCCTGCGCAGCACGGCGGGCAGCCGGCAGCGCGTTCAGGCTTTCCGCCCGCGCCTGCGCCTGTACTTTATAGATACGTTGATCCAATGCGTGCTTGTGTGTGCTCATAATGATCACCTCCTGTTTCAGTATGTTGCAGGCCCGGAATTCTATGCTAAAAAGCCGCAAAAATGGCTTCGCCAAATTTTTCAAAAAATTTGAAATTACCTGTTGACAAATCCATGGGGGTTAGCTATAATAATAGAGCACTCCGGAAACGGAGCGCCGCACAAAGACCAATGGGGAATTGTGTAAGGGTAGCACGACAGACTCTGACTCTGTTTGTGAGGGTTCGAATCCTTCTTCCCCAACCACCGGCAGCAGCGTGTTTTTACGAGCTGCTGCCATTTTTTTCGGGGTGTAGCGCAGTTGGTAGCGCGCCTGGTTCGGGACTAGGAAGCCGTGGGTTCAAATCCCGCCACTCCGACCATGCGGAGTATCATTAAAGGATCTGAAAAGGTCTGCTGATGATACTCCGCATTTTTTATTTCCAAATCTACATAGCGATCTGTGTGGGGGCGTAGCTTAATGCTACGCCTTTTCTCGTTTCCAAAAGAATGTCCCGCTCGGGGATTTTCCGGCGATCCGGCACCTCAAACGCACCAATGCAGTTGTAGTGGATCGTCACCCGCTGATTGGTAACACCGTCCTCCTTGACCGCCGGATAAACCTCGATGTACTGAATGAGCTCGGCAACCATGCGCTTGGTGATGGTGGTTGCGTCGGTGTAGCGACGCACCGTTTCCAGAAAGGTGTCCACATCCATCCGCTTATCTTCCAGCTTTTTCAGCTCCAACCGCAGCGCCTTGATCCGTCCGGCGTTCTCGCCCTGCTCCTGCTCATATCGCTTGGACATTTTGGCAAACCGGGCATCGTCGATCTTGCCGGACACATTGTCCTCGTAAAGCCGTTCAAAGAGCATATCCAGTTCCTTGTCCCAGGCCAGCAGCCCGTCCAGCTCCCGCTTCTTGCGTACCCGGTCATTTTCCACCACCTTGGCGGAGCGGCCAACCATCGCCTTGATAAAGTCGCTTTCATACTCATTAGCAAAGCAAGCCAGCCGGTGTACCTCATAGAGCACGACCTGTTCCAAGAAGTCCAGCCGAATATAGTGGGTGGACGAGCATTTGCGGAGCCCGGAATTGTGGTTGCGGCAACTGAAAAACTTGATGTCGTGTTTGCCCTGGTTAAAATGGAAATTCAAATTGCCGCCGCACTCCGGGCATTTTAGATAACCGCAAAAGGCGCTGGACTCCTGCGTGACGGTAGGCCGTCTGCGCCGGGAAGTTTGCAGGCTTTGTACCTTTTCCCAAGTCACACGGTCAATGACAGGCTCATGGACATTGAGGAAGATTGCCCGGTTTTCTTCCGGGTTTTCAATCCGGCGTTTCATCTTGTAGGACTTGGAGTAGGTTTTGAAGTTGACCACATCGCCGCAGTATTCCTGCAAGGTGAGGATTTTCTTGACGGTGGTATGGTTCCACTTGGTAGGCTCCAGCGTACTTTTGGAGCCGCCCTTGCTGATTCCCTTGCTGGTTCGATAGGCCGAAGGGTTCAGAGCCCCCATCGTCCCCAGCGCCGTGGCAATCTGCAAGGGGCCGTTTCCCTCCAAGGCCAGACGGTAGATGCAGCGCACCACCTCGGCAGCCTCCGGGTCAATGACCCAAAAACGGGGATCGTCCGGGTTTTTCATGTAGCCATAGGGCGGCGGTGAAAGAGGAATCCCAGCGTTTCCTTTCATCTTGTTGACGATCCGGCGCTTCTTGGAGATGTCCTTGGCGTAGTACTCATTCATAATGTTCTTGAACGGGGTGAAATCGTCCTCGCCTTCGTTGCTGTCCACGCCATCGGAAACGGCCACCAGCCGCACATCATGGAGCGGGAAAAATTCCTCGGTGAGCTTGCCAACCTCAATGTAGTTCCGGCCCAGCCGGGAGAGGTCTTTCACAAACACCGCCGAGATGTACCCGGCCTCGATTGCGGCGATCATTTTCTGAAAGCCGGGGCGCTTCATGGTAGTGCCGGTGATACCGTCATCCACGAAAAAGATGGTATCGGTATAACCCTTGTCCTTGGCGGCCTTTTGGAGAATTTTCTTTTGGAAAGAGATTTGTCAAGGGTAAATTATACCTCATGTCCCATAGGTATCTTAATTTCGTCTTAATGTCAGTCTTGCCATCTTTATGGCATAACAAGGTCTCTTATGCTATAATAAATTACCTAGAGGACAAATTTATTGTAACAGGCGGGGAGAGATGCAGGGTTGGAAAATTATCAGGCGCAAAATCAATACCGCCCAGGAGCTTTTCAAAAAGGACATTTAAAAATCTTTTTTGGATATGCTGCGGGTGTCGGCAAGACTTATGCTATGCTGGAGGCCGCTCACCAGGCTCAAAACAGAGGGATAGACGTTGTTGTGGGCTACATTGAACGTCACACCCGCCCCGATACATTGGCATTGCTGGAAGGGCTAGAACAGCTGCCCGAAAAAATAGTTGAATATAAGGGAATCTCCCTCAAGGAGCTGGATTTGGATGCCGCCTTACAGCGCCGCCCCAATATCCTGCTGGTAGATGAGCTTGCCCATAGCAATGCTGCCGGGTGCCGCCATTCAAAACGATATCAGGATGTGGAGGAACTGCTGCGAGCCGGTATCAGTGTGTACACCACCGTTAATGTTCAGCATCTGGAATCCCTGAATGATCTGGTGGCCTCCATCACTCATATTGCCGTCAGCGAGCGTATCCCTGATTCGATTTTTGACTCCGCCGACCAGGTAGAATTAGTGGATATCGAGCCGGACGACTTGATCCTGCGGCTGCAATCCGGAAAAGTCTACCAAAAGCAGCAGGCTTCCCGTGCCTTGAATCACTTCTTCACAAGGGATAATCTGGCGGCCCTTCGTGAAATTGCGCTGCGCCGCACCGCTGACCAACTAAGCAAAAAAGCCCAGAAAGCGGAAAATGAGACTGCCGCCAAAGCCGGGGAACACATTCTCACCTGCCTTTCCAGTGCGCCATCCAACGCAAAGGTGATCCGCACGGCAGCCCGCATGGCTGAGGCCTTTCACAGCGGATTCACGGCGCTGTTTGTAGAAACTCCCGAGACCAGGGATCTGAAGGGCGAAAATCTGAAACGCCTGCGGGACAATATGCGTCTGGCTGAACAGTTGGGAGCGCGGATCGCCACCGTGTATGGGGACGACCCGGCTGTGCAAATCGCCGAATATGCCAAGGTAAGCGGCGTCACAAAAATCGTGCTGGGGCGCACAAACCACTCTGCATCCCTTTTTATGAAAAGCAAGCCGCTGGTGGACCGGCTTACCAGCAGGATGGAGGATGTGGACGTCTATATCATTCCGGATGTCCAACCTCTATATAAGAAAAAAAGGGCACTGCTTCGCAAACCGGAACAGAAATTTGATTGGAAGGATTTAGGGAAATCCCTCCTGCTCACCCTTGCCGCTACGGGGATCAGTTTTTTGTTTTATGAACTCGGCCTGCGTGAAGCGAACATCATCATTGTCTACCTATTGGGGGTTCTGCTCACAGCGGTTTGGACGAACGGGTATTTCTACGGGGTTTTGGTTTCACTACTAAGCGTAGTCTCCTTTAACTTTTTCTTTACAATTCCGCGTTTTTCCCTGACAGCGCTCGACCCGAACTACCCGATCACCTTTCTAGTGATGATGCTGGCAAGTTGTCTTTCCTGCTCTCTGGCTACCCGCGTGAAAAGGCAGGGGCGGCAATCTGCTCAACGGGCCTATTATATGGAACTCCTGATGAGCAGCAATCAAAAAATGCAGCAGGGCCAAAGCGAACAGGAAATCATCCGGATTGCCGCGCAGCAGCTCCAATCTCTTCTGGGACGTCCAGTGTTGTATGCACTGCTGGAAAAGGATAGACAGCTCCGATTTCATGCGGTCCCAGCCTCTGAATCAGAACAGACCATGGGCAGGCTGACTGCCGAAGAGCTTGGGGTGGCGGAATGGGTCGCCAAAAACGATAAGCACGCGGGCGCTACGACCAGCACCCTTTCTCATGCGCAAAATCTGTATCTGTCCGTCCGGGGCAATCAGGAGGTCATGGCGGTGGTCGGCATACCATCCAAGTTTTATCCGCCGTTGGATACTTTTGAAAAAAACCTGATGATCGCCATGCTGGACGAATGCGGCCTGATTTTGGAGCGCCGCAAACTGCGCGCTGAAAAGCAGGCCGCCGAGATGGAAACCCAGCGTGAACAGCTGCGGGCCAACCTGCTGCGGGCCATTTCCCACGATCTGCGCACACCGCTGACCGCCATCAGCGGCAACGCCGGTATGCTGATGGAAAAAAGCGTTTCTCTGAATGAAAATAGAAAACAGGAAATGTACCGTTCCATCTATGACGATTCCATGTGGCTGGTCAATCTGACGGAGAATCTGCTTTCCATCACCCGAATCGAAAACGGGACCCTGCCGTTGCGGCGGGACGCAGAGATGATTGGCGACATTTTCCATGAAGCGCTTTCCCATGTGGATCGCAGGGCTGCGGAACACGAGATTCGCGTAGAACTTGAGGACGATATGCTGATGGCCAATATGGACGCCCGCCTGATCGTACAGGTCATTATCAATATCGTGAACAACGCCGTCAAGTATACGCCTGAAGGTTCGGATATCTGCCTGTCGGCAAAAAAGGAAAACAGCATGGTCCGCATCGAAATTGCTGACAACGGCCCGGGCATATCCGACGAAGCCAAACAACGGCTGTTTGATATGTTCTATACAGTGAACACCGGCAGCGCCGGGGCGGACAGCCGCCGGGGCCTTGGACTGGGTTTAAGCCTGTGCAAATCCATTGTAGAGGCGCACAGCGGGTCTATTACCGTTCATGACAACCAGCCCCATGGCTCAGTGTTCTCTTTTACACTGCCCTTGGAGGAGGTGAAAATTCAAAATGTATAAGCCCAAAATTCTTGTGGTAGAGGACGACCCTGCCATCACCAATTTAATCCGAACCACGCTGGATACACAGGAATACCAGTACCACACCGCCAAAAACGGCGCAGACGCGCTCCTGGACGCCGTCTCCTATAACCCCGATGTTATCATTCTGGATCTGGGGCTGCCCGATATGGACGGTGTGGAGATTATCCGCAAGGTGCGCGGATGGAGCAGCGTGCCCATTATTATTGTAAGCGCACGGAGCGAAGATCAGGACAAGGTGGAGGCATTGGACGCTGGAGCAGACGACTACCTGACAAAGCCATTCAGCATTGATGAATTTCTGGCCAGGCTTCGCGTGGCCCTGCGCCGCAGCCGAACCGACCAGACTGCCGGGCCATCCCAGTCCTCCCTGTATCAGAACGGGGAATTAAGGATTGATTATGCGGCGGGATGCGCTTATATGGGGGGAAAAGAAATCCACCTCACCCCCATCGAGTACAAACTCCTGTGCGTACTTGCAAAAAACACGGGAAAGGTACTGACGCGCAACTACATTCTGAAAGAGGTGTGGGGAACTGCCCTTGCCGCCGATATCCCTTCCCTGCGCGTTTTTATGACCACCCTGCGCAAAAAGATTGAACGTGACCCATCTGCCCCCAGGTATATTCAGACCCACATTGGCGTTGGGTACAGGATGATCCGTCAATAGACTCTGCGTTTCAGATCCGTCCGCTTTTGCGGGCGGCTTTTTGTTTTGGTGGGCCTTTATATGCTTTTAATCCTTGCCCGGAAATGTTAAGAGCATCTTCACGGTTTATATGGTAAGATTCTCTCCAGAAAAGCGGAGAGGAGGGGACCTTTATGATGGATTGTATCATGTTTGCAGTGTTGGCAGGCTGTATCGGTTCCATTATCCTGCTGATCGGATGGTGCCAGAAGCAGGTGGATAAAAGCGAGTAAGGAGGGAAATCATGATTGTTTTAGGAATCATCATTTTACTGCTGGGTGTTTATTTGGTCTATGCACTTCTTCACCCGGAAAAATTCTAAGTCCAACAGGAGGAAAATCAGATGTTACAAATTGCCTTGACCATTCTCATCTATTTGATTCTGGTCATCCCGGCAGGAGTTTACGTGTATCATATTGCCGCCGGAAAATATACCTTTGCCGATCCGGTATTCAACCGGGTGGACGGCGCTATTTATAAAGTCTGCGGCGTCAATCCCAAAAATGGAATGAACTGGAAGAAATATGCCGTTTCTCTGGTGATAACCAATGGGATTATGATTCTGCTGGGATACATAATCCTGAGAATTCAGAGTATTGGCCTGTTCAATCCCAATGGGATCGGAGCGATGGAGGAATCCCTTTCCTTTAACACCATCATCAGCTTTATGACCAATACCAATTTGCAGCATTATTCCGGCGAGTCGGGGCTGTCCTATCTGTCGCAGATGCTGGTCATCACATTCATGATGTTTGTATCCGCCGCCAGCGGTTACGCTGCCTGCATCGCATTCATCCGCGGCCTGGCAGGCAGGACGAAGGATAACGTCGGAAACTTCTTTGTCGATCTGGTTCGCATCACGATCCGCGTGTTGCTTCCGTTCTCCATTATCGGCGGCCTGCTGCTGGTATGGCAGGGCGTGCCGCAGAATTTTTCCGGGAATGTGGTGGTGGATACCATTGAAGGCACAAAACAGGTGATTGCTATGGGGCCTGTGGCGGCGCTGGAAATTATCAAGCATCTCGGCACAAACGGCGGCGGATTTTTGGGCGCGAACTCGGCTACGCCGATTGAAAACCCGACCATCATCTCCAACTTGATTGAGCTGTATTCCATGATGCTCCTTCCCGGAGCCTGTGTGATCACCTTCGGCAAGATGGTTCGGGACCGCAAACGGGATCTGGCGGCTGCGGTTGTCGCAGATGATGCAGCCGCTGCGATCCCCCAAATCGAAGGTCGGGAAAGCCTGACGGCAAGAATCTTTGGCCGTGAAGGCCGAAGCATCTTCATGGCAATGGGAATCCTGTTTCTGATTGGGCTGGGGGTCTGCTTCTGGGCGGAAAGCCAGGGCAACCCGGCGCTGGCAGAAGTCGGGCTGGCACAGTCCATGGGCAGCATGGAAGGCAAGGAAGTGCGGTTTGGCATCGCCCAATCCGCGATGTTCACAACCACAATAACGTCTTTCACGACCGGTACGGTCAACAATATGCACGACACGCTCACGCCGTTGGGCGGCATGATCCCCCTGCTCCACATGATGCTCAACGTGGTATTCGGCGGCAAGGGCGTTGGTCTTATGAATATAATCACTTATGCGATCCTGGCCGTTTTTATCTGCGGTTTGATGATCGGACGCACGCCGGAGTATCTCGGCAAAAAAATCGAAGGCCGGGAGATGAAGCTGGCGGCCCTCTGCATCATCATTCACCCGCTGCTGATCCTGACGTTCTCTGCGCTGGCGGTAGCTACGCCGGACGGTCTGGCCGGTATCACCAACCCCGGTTACCATGGGCTTTCGCAGGTGCTCTATGAATTCGCGTCTTCGGCAGCCAACAACGGCTCCGGATTTGAAGGCCTGGCGGACAACACGTTGTTCTGGAATATTACCACCGGTCTTGTCATGTTCTTCGGCCGTTACCTCCCAATCGTCTTGCAGCTTGCAATTGCGGGGTCTCTGATGAAAAAGCGGTTTGTCAGTGAATCGGCAGGTACGCTTCATACCGATACCATGAGCTTTGCCGTCATTTTGGTGTTTGTCGTTTACATCTTTGCGGCGCTGACCTTCTTCCCCGTGCTGGCGCTTGGCCCCGTTGCCGAACATTTGACCCTTTGGGCATAAGGAGGATTTACCATGAGCAAAAGGAATCAGAAGCTGGTCACGCCTGCAATTTTACGCCAAGCAGTTATCGGCTCCTTTACAAAGCTGAATCCTGTTTACATGATGAAAAATCCCGTCATGTTTGTTGTGGAAATCGGCTTCTTTATCACATTTGTACTTTCATTTTTCCCGGGCCTTTTTGGGGATGTCGGTTCGGGTACAAATTTGAGAGCATACAATATGATCGTCTGTGCGGTGCTGTTTGTCACCGTCCTGTTCGCAAACTTCGCAGAATCAGTGGCGGAAGGACGGGGCAAAGCGCAGGCCGCCAGTCTGAAAAAGACGCAGAAGGATACACAGGCCCGTCTGCTGCTGGAGGACGGCACGGAGAAAACAGTTCTGTCCAGCGAATTGAAAAAAGGCAATGTCGTTATGGTGAAGGCGGGCGAGATCATCCCCGGAGACGGAGAAGTTATTGAAGGCATCGCTTCGGTAGACGAGTCGGCCATCACAGGTGAGTCCGCTCCGGTGGTGCGGGAATCCGGCGGCGATTTCTGTTCTGTGACCGGCGGCACAACGATCGTATCCGACTGGCTGAAAATCCGCATCACCTCTGACCCGGGCAGCAGCTTTCTTGACCGCATGATCGCTCTGGTCGAAGGCGCTTCCCGAAAAAAGACGCCCAACGAAATCGCGCTGAATACGCTTTTGGTCTCTTTGACCATCATTTTTCTGATCGTTATCGTAACGCTGTATCCGATTGGACTGTATTCCGGCGTACAGCTGCAAACTTCTACCCTGATCGCTCTTTGCGTATGCCTGATCCCGACGACCATTGGCGGCCTGCTTTCCGCCATCGGCATTGCAGGTATGGACCGCGTGACCCGGTTCAATGTCATCGCTATGTCCGGCAAGGCTGTGGAGGCCTGCGGCGATGTGGACACCATGATTCTGGATAAAACCGGTACCATCACCTACGGCAACCGCCTGGCCGCCGATTTCTTCCCCGTGGGAGGTGCCTCCCGCAGCGAACTGATCCGCTGCGCCGCCCTGACAAGCTTGCATGACGATACCCCAGAGGGCAAGTCCACATTGGAGCTTGCCCGTCATCTGGGCGATACGAGCCAGGACGCGGCGGGCGCTGCATATATTGAATTTACTGCGCAGACCCGGATGAGCGGCGTGGACCTGCCCAACGGCACAAAAGTACGAAAGGGGGCGGCCGAAGCCATTGAGCAGTATGTAAAGTCTATGGGCGGTACGATCCCCGCCGACCTGCATGAGCAGGTTGACAAAATTTCCAGCCTTGGCGGTACGCCGCTGACGGTCTGTGAAAACAACCGAATTCTGGGTGTTATCTATCTGAAAGACACTGTGAAGCCCGGCATGGTGGAGCGATTTGAGCGCCTGCGCGCCATTGGCATCAAGACCATTATGTGTACCGGCGACAATCCGCTGACCGCAGCGACTATCGCCAAAGAAGCGGGCGTGGACGGTTTTATTGCTGAATGCAAGCCGGAAGATAAGATTGACGTCATCAAAAAAGAGCAGGCAGAGGGCAAAATCGTTGCCATGACCGGCGACGGCACCAACGACGCGCCCGCGCTGGCGCAGGCGAATGTGGGCCTTGCCATGAACAGCGGCACCACCGCGGCCAAAGAAGCTGCCAATATGGTGGACCTGGACTCCGATCCCACGAAGATTCTGGAGGTCGTGGAGATTGGTAAGCAGCTTCTGATTACGCGGGGCAGCCTGACGACTTTCTCCATCGCCAATGACATTGCAAAATATTTTGCCATTATTCCCGCCATGTTTATGATGGCGATCCCGCAGTTGAGCGTTTTGAACATCATGCACCTGGCGACGCCCTACAGTGCGATTTTGTCAGCACTGATCTTTAACGCCATCATTATCCCCTGCCTGATTCCCCTGGCCATGAAGGGCGTAAAATACCGGCCTATGTCCTCCGGGCGACTGCTGGCACGGAATATGCTGATTTATGGCCTTGGCGGCGTCATCACGCCGTTTGTCGGAATCAAGATTATTGATACGTTGATTGCTCCGATGCTTACGGCAATCGGTGTGGTTGGTTTTTAAAGAAAGGTGGATATGGGATGAAAGAATCTGTTAAACGTATATTACATAGCGCACGTCAAACAATCGGCGTTACGGTTATTCTGATGCTGGTCTGCGGCCTGCTGTTCCCCTGCCTGCTGACAGGGCTGTCCGCCCTGATTTTCCCTCACCAGGCAGGCGGGAATCTTCTCACAGTCAACGGGCAAACGGTAGGCGCGGAATATGTCGGCCAGGAATTTACCGAGGATTATTATATGTGGAGCCGTCCCTCTGCGTATCATTACAATGTATATGTGGAAGGGGAGGATGGGAAGCTGTACTACAATGACGGCACGGAATTTCCCGGAATCGGTTCCGGTTCCAACAATTACGCGGCGACCAATCCGGCGCTGACCGAACGCGTGGAGGCGGACATCGAGGCATTTCTGGAGAAAAATCCCGGCGTAAATCGGGAGGATATCCCCACCGATTTGCTGACGGCCTCCGGTTCCGGCCTGGATCCGCACATTTCCCCGGCTTCCGCCGAAATACAGATCCCCCGGATCGCTGAAGCGTCCGGGCTTACAGAGGAAGAGATCGAAGATATCGTGTCAGAAAATACCCAGGGCAAAGTCTTTGGCGTCTTTGGCGAGGAGACTGTCAATGTGCTCAAAGTCAATATCGAGATTGCACAGCGGATGGGAATTCTGTGACAGAGGTGGACGGCGATGGAGGAGATGCACTATTCTCAAGAATCGCAGCGGGAAGAAGTCCCCGTTCCCGATTTTAAGGATAACATTACACGGAAACTCCTGCTGCAATTTCTGTGCGACCTTTGCACTTGGGCGCAGGCTACGCCGGTCACCAGCGTTGGAATTAAAAAAGATGCGCATAGCCTCTATATCCTTTTTCGCAATTTTGCGTTTTCCGAGCAGGATTTCTGGCAGACATTTGGCGGGTATCTGATTGCTCTCCGACCAAAATGGAAAATCGGCATCTTTGGCACAGAACTTTCTTCACAGGAAACGGTAGCATTGTTGCTGAACCAGCAAAACGGGAAATTCTATGCGGTTCAAAAAACAATCTCAGGCTGCTATGCGGACAGCATCCGTTCTCTCTGCCTGCGAATTGAATGTGCCAACACAGAGGACGCCGCGATGGTGAACTTGCTCTGTCAGCATATGGACTGACAGAGCGGGATTCTTGTGGCAGATTGGGATCTGCGCGAGGCATTTGAACGGGAGTACATCCCGTGGTTACATCAGAGTACCTGCTACTGTTATGGGAATCTGTCAGAAGATCAGGAACAGCAGGACTACCTGGACGTGTTATCCTTCCCGCAGAAGGTCGGACTCTGGCTGCAATTCCTGGAAAATGGAATTGATTATGAGGAATTTGCATGGATCTATGACAGAATTTTCGCACAGGAGCTGAACGACCGAATCGAATGGGAGCTGGCCGTATATGCAGCCCTGAACCAACTGGAGTACGCCTTGAAAATATCCGAATCAGAGTTTGAGCTATACGATGGGAGCGGCGAGAGGCGATACTTCAGTTTTAACAGCGAGCAAAACGCCCAGCGCGTTTTTCTCAAACTTCTATTCCCGTTAAATGTCTGATTTTAACACGACTTACTGTTATGTTTTCCCTAAATCAATAGCGCAGACGGATGTGTTGCGCCAAGCGGGATAGCTGTCTGCGCTGTATACGGTAAACCTATAACCAATAACAAAAGATAAGGGACAGAAATGGCATCACCGCTCCTGTCCCTTATCATCTTTTTTGACTTAAAAATCGGGTGCTCTTTCTGCGCCTGCCGCACCATTCTCCGTACTGCCTGCTGTTCTATATCTTCATTCAGCATCCGAGAAACCGCCTTTTTGCTGTCAAACATCAAAAGCGGGTTGTACTTCTCGCCGTAAACCTGCTGTACCCGGTTCTCCGCTTCCTGCTCCTTGCCGGGGCGGATGGCATGCCTTGCTTCATGCAGCTGCACCGGGTCGAAGCCTTGGGCCTGCTCCCGAAGCCCGGCATACTCATTCAGGGCAGCATCCAACTCAGCGGAATATTTCTGCTCCTGTTCTTCCAGTCGTTTCAGGTTCTGCTCCATGGCAGCGATGTCTTTAGGGAATTGATCGGCAGCATTTTCCTCGGAATATGCCAGCGACGCCAGAAGCAGGTTCTTTTCCGAACACAGTTCCTCCAGATCCTCTGTCAGCGCCGCAATTTTAGCCGCCAGTTCCCGGTGCCGGAACACATGGACAGCAGGGAATGACTTTTTCTCGGAGAGCAGACTGCGGCGTTCTTTCATCTTATTCCGTATGTCCTTTGCCAGCTGATTGTACTGCGTGAGGGCAGGGCGCAACGTATTCAGCGAAGCGTTCAGGCGTTCCTTGCCCTTGCGGAGATACCCCAGCTGATAACAGAACAGCAGCAGATTTTTACGCAGATTCTCCATGGCCTCGGCAAGTGCCGGGATGGTATTTTTGACTGTCTGGGCCAGCTTTTTGACCTGTCCCCTCAGCTCCCGGAGCAAGGCATTGTCCGCCTTGATCTGCCGGTTCAGTTCACACCGGTCAAAGATAATACCTTTTTTCTCCATGGCTCTGGCAACTACGCCCTCGTGGATCGTAGGTCGTTCCTCCAGGCCACGCTCGGCATGGCTGCGGTGATCGATGCGGCTGTCGTGACCGGCCAGCTCCAGGCAGCGGTTCGCCGCTGTGGCCCACGCCTCCCTCCAGGCAAGCAGCTGTTCTTCGCTGTTCCACCGCGCAGAGATGGGATTCTGCCGCCCATACTTTGTGCTTTTCGGATATTTGCTAGCCCGCCCATACCCGTACTTCTCAGCCTGGGACGGGGCCATATATACCTTCTTTTTGTCCACCTTATACTGGTATTGCTTCTCCCAGCCCTCGGCCTGCGCCGACTTGAACTCAGCGGCGGTGAAGCCCCGTTCCTCGCCGTCCTTGATACAGAGATGTTATCGTCACGGCTCAGTCGGCAGTAGAGGGCGGCTGTGCCGGTAGAGATTTTCTTGCTTGACTGCTTCACAATGTCCTCCTTTCCAAGCAGCCGAGCAAGGCTTCATCCTATGTATATTATACCTCTGCCGACCGCCCGAGTTAAGGATGTCGATGGAACAGTTAGGCTGGCTCCAGATCGGCCAGCATCAGCTTCAACAGGATGTCACGCATGGACTCGCCTTTGTCCTTGTAGACTGGCGTGACGATGAATTGGATCTTGCCGACTTGATAGGTGTATTCCTCCTTGACGGGTACGGGATCTTCCATGTGGGCCTCCTTCCAGAGTGACACGAAACAATGACCGACAGTCCCCCTTGTCCCGTGGGGAAACGCAAAAAGGCGGCACCTTCGGCGGTGCCGCCCTCTTGCCTTGCTCTACTTTGGGACAACTTGTCCCAAGGTCAGTAGGAGCTGTTTTCAAAGTGCTGCTGGGCCTCCTCCAGCCCGCAGAAGTCAAAGACCTCATGGAGTTCCGCCACCACACGCCGGATGTCCGTGGGAGAAAACCCGCAGTTTTCCATAGCGTAGATGACATAGCCACGGCAGGCGTTGTTGCTCCACGGCTGGGCAAGCAAGACCGCCAGTTTGGGATCATGTTTCATGTCGGTTTCCTCCTTGATAAAAGTTTCGGGAGCGCCACGCTCATTTCCTTGGCCCGTCATAAGACAGCAATACTCAGTATGACGCTCCCGAGGGGGGCGGCGGCCCGGAGGGGCAAGCGGCCAGCTTGTCCGGCTGCGGATCGTGGCCGTGGGGTGGCTTGTCCCACTTGCGGCGCTGGTGTTGTTCGCTCGTTCTTCTGTCGGAGAAGTCACAGCGCACCCGCCGCCTGGCTCCCCGCTCTATAGCTCGGGGCCGCCGCTATTCAGTTGTTGATCGGATGTTACTCCTCTCATATACCAAGGACAAAAAACGGCTCTGTGGCAGGGTCAATCAAAGAACTTTTTTCAAATATTTTCTCATAGCAACCAAACCGTTTTGAACCGACTCCTGCACAGATGCAAAGGAGACCCTAGAGGCATCACACTATGGCATGCAACCTATAAAAGATCAGATTTTGAGATATATTGCATGCCAAAAACATCTAGGTCTTTCATATGGCGATGTTTTATTGCTTGTCGGGCCTCCTGGCGTTGGTAAAACTTCGATAGCCGAATCAATAGCCATCGCTATGAAAAGGAAATTTTTTAAAATATCATTAGCTGGTATGTCTGATGCAGGACCATTACGGGGGTATGACACAAATTACCAATCACCTAAACCGGGGCGCATCGTGGAAGGAATTATACAAACGGGCACCTTTTCTCCTCTAATACTTCTTGATGAAATCGATAAAATGGGGAGTTCCTCTAATAATGGAGATCCAGCGTATGTCTTGCTTGATATTCTCGATAGCAATAGAAGTAGATTTATTGATGATTTAATCTCTGTACCAATAGATTTGTCAAATATCGTTTTTGTTGCAACTGCTAATTCACTCCAAGCTCTCTCGCCTATTCTTTTGAATCGCTTAGAAATCATTAAGCTCAAAGGATATACGCGTGAAGAAAAAATAATTATCGCAAACAAATATCTCATACCGTCTCTTATTAAAGATTATCGTATTGAAGATTTAGGGGTAGAGTTTACAAAAGAGCTTATTGAATACATTATAGACAATCATGCTCATGAACCAGGTATACGAGCCCTTAAGCGTTTGTTAAAACTAGCTATTGAATCAGTAATTACAGAAACATATCTGGGAAATACAGTTTCTTCGAAAATAAGCATCGCAGAATTTAATCGTCTTACACACAATGATAGCGAACTAGAAAAAAAGTTGCCAAATAAAAACGTAAGCAAACGAAAAAAGCTCAAAATTCCACTGAATTATGATTAAATTGGGGGGCGATTGCATGATAGAGTACCTTGATATTGCAATGCAGGCATTAACTGCAATAGCAACAGTAGCATCAGTTTTGTGGGCAATTCATGTGTATCGAAAAGCAAATGAAGATCGTATTTTTTGCAAATCAAAAATAGCATAATCCAAGTACCGCAAATCTGCCACGATATTAATTTCTTGCTTACAGAACCATTCTTTGCTGCTATCGGAAATAGTGTAGCTGAAGAATTGAAATCATTATATTCTGCTGATCAATCTTTAGAAGATTTTTCTGAGTTTCTACTTAATGATGAAGCTTCCCATAACTATAAAGGATTAGCAATTTATTCAGGACTCAAGCAGTGTGTTGAGGTCACACAGATCAAAGGTTTGATTAAAGATCTCCAAGATGCAGAGAGAGTAATAACCGCCAAATTGCCCTTTTTAGGAAAAGCTTTCTCAAAACTATCTTTCTATATTACGGAAGCAGCAAAAAGAACTATATCTTCCAGTGTCTTAAATCGCAGTATGATGACTACATTTGAAGATGGAACCAAAAATGAGCCCTTTAATCAGGCCGTTAAAGCAGCCGCTGAAACTGGAACACCAGAGTTATATTTCAAAGAACTGGCGGTATTTATCACTGAAGTTTCCCAGTCTTCTCTTCGCACAGAGCATCTGGGTCAACGAACCATAGATTTATCTCATCACATGTTAAAAATTTCTGGAGATATTTTTGGCTTATTAACGGAATCCGAACTAAAAAAAGCTAGCAAATATGATTTAAAGCTTCAAAGGAAAGGATTTTGTGTTAACAACCGCCATGCTGTTGAAGATGCGATGGAAATATTGAAAAAATATAAAAAACGGTATGGAGAGGAGCAGTGGGATAAACTTATTGAATGCAAAGGAAGAATAATTGAACTTATGGAATCCGCAGATCGAGACAATGATTAACTTCAAGGGCTTCTGCTTTTTGAACAATTATATTGAAAAGCAGAGGCCCTTTTGAACTCTAATTTCTAATTAAGGATAAAAGCCTTGCTTGCTGCTTGCAAACCATTGATATTACTGGATTTCCACAGATCCTTAAATGACACTCCGACCAAATACCGCAGAGGATTTCTCCTCTGCGGTATTTTTGTTATTGGTCCGCTCTCTTGCCAATGGGATAGTAAAATTGTTTAGAGTGTGGTATGTTTCTATTTATAAAGATTATTGATCAGAAATTCTAGTATTGTTTGTAAATGCGGTCCGGTATATAGGGAAAGGGGTTCACAATATGAAAAAGCGATTTGAAGTTTTTTAATCGTTTGCCTTTCCATTTCCACTTTAATCTTTGCGCTGCTCTGGCAAAGCCAAAAAAATGATAAGAATGATATCAGGGCATTGGCACAGGCCAGTGCCGCTGATGCTTGTGCTCAGTTTACGGAATATCAGACGGATGGTTGCGAAAGCAGCTATTGGTATGGGGTTGCCGCCTTTCGCTCTTTTCAGCAAGCATACTATTCATTGACGGAAGGAACAGATAAAGCCGTCAACTACACTTTCTGCAATGAAGTATATGGCTATTTGGTATTGCGCCCCGAAATCAGTCAATCGCATATTTCAGAGCTCATTGAAACTATGAGTATTCTTTCTTTGGATATCGAGGATGAAAATGGATATAGTAAAATGTCAGAACTGCGAAACAGTCTAAAACATTGAGTACATCATAATTTCTGTTGTTTCCCCCGACCTGTTTGTCTCGCCGGGCGCAGTCAAACACAGCGCTGGTGCCTTTCTATACTAAGAAAAGAAAAAATATTCAAAAAAGGTATTGACAAATTCTGCCGGGCGCGATATACTGATTAAGCTGCAACGGCAGACAGGCCTCTGTAGCTCAGTTGGTAGAGCAGGGGACTGAAAATCCCCGTGTCATTGGTTCGATTCCGATCGGAGGCACCATTTTGCGGCTTTAGCTCATCTGGTAGAGCGCCACCTTGCCAAG
>NZ_NFLN01000002.1 GCF_002160955.1 Gemmiger sp. An120 | reverse complement strand
CCCCGACGGCGACCCCCACCCCGACGGCGACCCCCACGCCGTCGGCTACGCCGGATCCGACGGCAACACCCTCTCCGGACAATACGCCGGATTCGACAGCCAGCCCGGAACCTGTGCAGGGCTGAGACCGGCCGGACACGGTAATGAAAACCAAGACCAATCAGAGAGGAACAGACGAATATGAATCTGACTGTATTGGGCTGCGGCCGCTGGGGTACTTTCCTGGCCGGATACCACTGCGCCCGCAATGACGTTATGCTGTGGGGCCGGCCGGGCTCCCGCAGTATGATGACCCTGCAGACGGAACGCAAAAATGAATACATGATTCTGCCGGATAAACTCCGGCTGGAAACGGATCTGGGCAGGGCCCTGAACTTTGCGGAAATGGTGATCATCTCCATCAGTGCCCAGCAGCTGCGCTCTCTGGCCGCGCAGCTGCAGACCTATCCTCTTGCGGGAAAAACCTTTATTCTCTGCATGAAGGGCATTGAGGCCGAGAGCGGAAAGCGGCTGACCCAGGTGTTCCGGGAAGAAGTCACCCAGCCGGTTAAGCTGGCGGTGTGGGTCGGTCCCGGCCATGTGCAGGATTTTTCGGCCGGTATTCCCAACTGCATGGTGGTGGACTCCGATGACCCGGCCGTTACCGAGTCGATTGTGGAGGGCCTGAGCTCTGACCTGATCCGTCTTTACAAAGGCGGTGACCTGATCGGTACGGAAGTAGGGGCTGCCGCAAAAAACGTGATCGGAATCGCGGCCGGCATGCTGGACGGTGTAGGCTATACCAGCCTGAAAGGCGCTCTCATGGCCCGTGGTGCACGGGAAATCGCCCGCCTGATCCGTGCCATGGGCGGCAATGAGCTGTCGGCCTACGGCCTGTGCCATTTGGGGGATTACGAGGCGACGCTGTTTTCCGCCCATAGCCACAACCGGCTTTTCGGCGAGTGCTTTGTCCAGGGCAAGCCCTGCAACTATCTGGCCGAAGGGGCGGCAACGGTGAAGGCGCTGGTTCGTCTTGGTGAGATCTACCAGGTGGATCTGCCCATCTGCAAAACCGTTTACTGTATGCTGTACGAAGGGCATCCTGTGGACCAGGCGCTGCCCACCCTGTTTGCCCGCAGCGTGAAAGGCGAATTTTACATCTGAATCAGGAAAAGCCCGCCGGTACATTGCGTATCGGCGGGCTTTTGTGTCTTCTATCCGACGCGGTCTGTGCCATATGCTGGTATAAGAAAGCAGTTGCCTATCAGGGCGGGAGGAAGACACCGTGGAAACAATCTTTGCACAGTTGACCGCTTTTCTGTGGAGCTGGCCGCTGCCGCTGGCGCTGGCCGGAACAAACCTGATGCTGACTTTACGCCTGCGGGGAATCCAGCGGTACGGCGCATATGCTGTCCGCCTGAGCCTGCAGGCGTCACAGGCGCAAAAGGGTATCTCCGGCTTCGGGGCGCTGGCCACATCGGTGGGGGCCGCCATGGGGGCGGGCAATATCCTGGGCATGGGGGTAGCGGTCACAGTGGGCGGTCCTGGAGCGGTGCTGTGGTTTGGCGTGGCGGGCGTGCTGGGAATGGCGGCGCAATATGCAGAAAGCAGCTTGTCCCTGTCCAGCCGGAACACAGACCCCGAGCATCAGAACTGGGGCGGGCCCATGCTCGCACTGAAAAAGGCCGGGTACCCGGCTATTGGCAAACTGTATGCCCTGTTTGTAATTCTGGCTTCCTGGGGAACCGGCTGTGTGCTGCAGGCCCGCGCTGTGGTGCAGGCGCTCAATCCCTGGCATATCCCGGCCAGCGCCGTGATCGGGGCGCTGGTGCTGCTCAGCGGGGCTGTGATCCTGTGGGGCGGATCGGGCATTGCCCGGGCCAGCGAACGGCTGGTGCCCGCCATGATTCTGCTGTACCTGGCAGGGTGCGGCGGGGTGCTGCTGCTCTGCCGCCATCAGATCGCTGCGGCTATGGCGTCGATTTGCCGGCAGGCTTTTGCGATACGTCCCCTGCTGGGCGCGGGGATGGGTGCGGCGATCCGGAGTGGATTTGCCCGCGGTTTGCTGGCGGGGGAGGCAGGCCTGGGAACCTGTGGAATCGCCGCGGCGGGGGCAGACACCGGTCCTGATAATCAGGCGCTGATTGCGATGAGCGCAGGGATCTGGACAACGCTGCTGGGCATGCTGACAGGGCTGGCCATCACCGCTGCCGGGCTGGCTTTTCCCGCTCAGCTGGCCGGTGCTTCCGCCGGCGAATATACACTGCGGGTGTTCTCGTTGCTTCCCGGCGGTACCGGCCTTTTGGCAGTATGCCTTTGCATTTTCTCTTTTACCAGTATTCTGGGCTGGTGCTACTATGGCCAGGTCAGCGCGCGGGCGCTGGGAGGCGGAGAAAAAACAGTCCGTATCTATAAGATCCTGTTCCTGCTGGTGCTGGGCGGAGCGCTTTGGCCAGACGCCGAAATGCTGTGGATTTACGCAGAC
The DNA here is from genome assembly GCF_002160955.1 of Gemmiger sp. An120. Classification (GTDB taxonomy): domain Bacteria; phylum Bacillota; class Clostridia; order Oscillospirales; family Ruminococcaceae; genus Gemmiger_A; species Gemmiger_A avium. The sequence goes on along the minus strand of NZ_NFLN01000002.1, from coordinate 330,529 downwards.
CTGCTGAATGGGCTGCTGGCATTGCCCAATCTGTTCTGTTTATGGCGATTGCGCAGGCAAATCCCCGGTGTATGGTTGACGAACCGCAAGGAATAAGGGATAATAGATAAGAAAGAATACAACTAGAGGGAAGGAACCCATATGGCATATTACCATTGCATTTTGTTCGATGTGGACGGAACACTGCTGGATTTTGAAGCGTCGGAAAGCAAGGCACTTGTGGAGACGCTTACCCACTATAATTGGCCCACGGATGCCGAAACACAGGAGACCTACCGGCGGATCAACCGCGACCTGTGGGCAGCGCTGGAGCAGGGGAAAATCAAGAAAGACCGGCTGGTTATCCAGCGGTTTGAAAAGTTTATGCAGGCCATTCAGGTGTCGGGCAACGCCGCTGAGGTAAACCGGTTCTATCTGGACCGGCTGGGCGATCATGCGGATCTGATGCCCGGCGCGGCAGAGGTGCTGCGGGAGCTGTCGGAGGTGGCAACCCTGGCGGTGGTCTCCAACGGTGTGGCACGGGTGCAGTACAACCGGCTGGAACAGTCCGGCCTGGACAAGTATATGGACGGCGTATTTGTGTCCGAAAAGCTGGGGGTCGAAAAACCCAGCCGCAAATTCTTTGAAACGGCGCTGCGCACGCTGGGTGTGGAGCAGCGGGAAAAAACACTTGTGGTGGGGGACAGTCTGGCCGCTGATATTCAGGGCGGCATCAATGCCGGTCTGGCTACCTGCTGGTTCAATCCGGCCGGGCAGGAAAATCCTGGTTCGATCCGTCCCACCCACACGATCACCACGCTGGAGGAACTGTATCCTCTGGTAATGGAGGAGGATGAACTGCAAAATGTGGGCTCCCGTAACCGAAGACATCAAATTTGATTCCGCCATGCCGGGCCGTAGCATCACCGGCCACCTGTTCTATGATGCGGAAAAGCCGCCCCGGGCGATCCTGCAGATCAGCCATGGTATGTGCGAGTATATCGGCCGCTATGCGGATTTTGCCGCCTATATGGTACAGCATGGTTTTGCCGTGTGCGGCAATGAGCATCTGGGCCACGGTGCGGGCTGCGCGCCGGAGGACCTGGGCTATTTCGGCCCCGGGGACGGGATTGGCTGTGTGCTGCAGGATCTGCGCACCATGAACCAAACCGCGCATGAGCGCTGGCCGGGGCTGCCGCTGTTCCTGCTGGGGCACAGCATGGGCAGTTTCTTTGCCCGTGAGTATGCCGCACGGTATCCCGACACCCTGGATTACCTGATCATCAGCGGAACGGGCGGCCCGAATCCCGCCTCGGCGGCTGGGCTGGCTGTAATCCGGATGAGTACGGCAATAAAAGGGGACAGGGCCCGCTCCGGGTTGGTCAACAAACTGGCGTTCGGCAGTTATCTGCGTCATGTGCCGAACCCCGATACCCCCTATGACTGGATCAGCCGGGATAAAGAAATCGTTCGCCAGTACGCAAAAGACCCGCTGTGCACCTTTGTTTTCACGCTGAACGGCTTCCGGGTGCTGGTAAGCGTCCAGGACCTGGTGAACCGCAAGGATTGGGCCGCCCGGTTGTGTGCCGGCCATTGTCCGCCGATCCTGCTGGTATCCGGCGATGAGGACCCGGTGGGTGCATATGGAAAAGGCGTCCGCCAGGTGTACGAGATGCTGCAGCAGGCAGGGGCACCGGATGTTCAGCTGAAGCTGTATCCGGGCGCCCGGCATGAGGTGCTCAACGAGACGAACCGCGCACAGGTTTATGAGGACATTCTGGCCTGGTGCGAACGGTATGTATAAGCAAACAAACAGAAAAGTCTGCGGCGATAAGCCGGGCGTCGGTGCTTGCTGTACCGGGGTCCGGCTTTTGCAGGCGGCTTAACCAACAGATAAAGGATTTTTAAGTATGCTGTTATCAATGCAAGACCTGGGAAAAAGCTTCGGTGAACAGGTCATCCTGCAGGGTGTGACAGCCAGTGTGGAAAAAGGGGACCGTATCGGCATCATCGGAGAGAACGGGGCAGGCAAGACCACCCTGCTCCGGATGCTGTGCGGCGAGTATCTTCCCGATGAGGGAGAGTTTTCCCTGACGCACGGCGTAACCCTGGGATATCTGGAACAGAACGGCAAGCTGGACCCGGACAAGGATGTATATGGCGAAATGCGCAGCGCCTACGCCCCTGTGCTGGAGGCAATGGCGCAGATGCAGATTTTGGAAAAGAAGCTGGCGGCTGCTCCGCACAACACGGAGCTGCTGGAACAGCACGCTGCCCTCAGCGCGGTGATTGATGCTGCGGACGGCTACCACATGGACATCCAGATTAAAAAGGTGCTCAGCGGCATGGCGTTCGGGCCGGAAACCTATGAAAAGCCGGTTTCGGTGCTGAGCGGCGGCGAATACACCCGGCTGCGCCTGGCCCGCCTTCTGCTGCAGAAACCGGACAATCTGATTCTGGACGAGCCCACCAACCACCTGGATTTCGAGACGATGGAGTGGCTGGAAAACTACCTGCTGGCCTATTCCGGCGCGGTGCTGGTTGTCAGCCATGACCGGTATTTCCTCGACCGGGTATGCAACCGGATCTGGGAGGTAGAGGATAAGAACCTGATTTCTTATAAAGGCAATTACTCCGCCTACATGCCCCAAAAGGAGCAGGCTGTAGCCCTGCAGCAGAAGCAGCACGACGCGGATGTGCAGAAAGCGGCCAAGCTGGAGGATTATATTGCACGGAATCTGGTGCGGGCCTCCACCACCAAGATGGCGCAGAGCCGGCGCAAGCAGCTGGAAAAGATGGAGATCACCGCGGCCCCGCGCACTTTTGTGCGGGAGATGAAGTTCCGGTTTGAATTTGACATTACCCCGTATAACGAGCTTCTTACCGCCAAAAACCTGAGCATTGAGATTGGCGGCCGGACACTTCTGGAGCCCTGCAGTTTCCAGCTGCTGCGGGACGAGCGGCTGATTATTGCGGGCCCCAACGGTACCGGCAAGTCCACCCTGCTGCAGGTGCTGGACGGGCACAGGCGGCCCTCGTCCGGCATGGTGCGGCTGGGGCAGGGGGCGCGTCCCAGCATCTTTACCCAGCAGCAGGCACGCCGTGCCGGGCGGGTGATTGATGCCATCTGGGATAAGTATCCCCGCTTTACCGAACTGGAAGTGCGCAGCCACCTGGCAAGATTCAATTTCCGGGGTGAGGATGTATTCAAACCCTGTTCGAATCTGTCTGGCGGCGAGCTGGGACGGCTTCGCCTGGCCGAGATGGTACTGGAACGGCCCAATCTCCTGTTTATGGACGAGCCCACCAACCATCTGGACATTTATACGCGGGAAAGCCTGACCCAGGCACTGGCGGCCTATGAGGGGGCGCTGGTGCTGGTAACCCATGACCGGTATCTGATGCAGACCCTGGCGTGCCCGATTCTTTACATAGAAGACGGAAAAGCCGTGCGATATGAATCCTTTGCCGCCCTGATGAACCGGAACAAAGGCGAAGAGCTGCCGGCCGCAAAGGAGCCTGCCGCGCCTGCGCGTCCCGCTTACGGAAAAGAGCAGCGCAAACGGCGGGCGGATCTGCGTGCCCGGCTGAAAGCAGTGGAGGACGAGATCGAAGCGGTCAGCGCCAAGGTAGTGGAACTGGAGAACGAGATCAACTCGCCGGAAGTCCTGCGCGACCATGTTCTGCTGCGGGATAAATGCGACGAGCTGGAAGATACCCGCTTCCATCAGCAGGAATTGTTTGACGAGTGGGAGAAGCTGCTGGAAGAGCAGGAGCAGATGGAAAAGGAGGAATAGTTTTGCCGCCGCGCGCCAGAGAGCAGCTGGAAACGCCCCGGCTGATTATTCGCGACTTTGTGCCCGGGGATGCCGCCGATCTGCACGAGATCCTGGGAGATCCTGAGACCATGAAATACTGCGAACCCGCCTATGATTTTGAAAAAACCAGGCGGTTTCTGGCCTCTTTCTGTATCGCCCGCGGCGGCGCGATGGCAGCGGTTCATAAGCAAAGCGCCAAGGTAATCGGATATATGCTGTTCAACGAAACAAGCCCCCGAGAATATGAACTTGGCTGGTTCATCAACCGGCACTTTTGGCGGCAGGGCTATGCGTTTGAAGCCTGCCAGGCTCTGATTGACTATGCGTTCAACGTATTGGGGGCACAAAAGGTCTTTGCCGAAACCGTTGACCCGGTAGGATCCATAGGCCTGATGCAAAAACTGGGGATGCGCCCGGAAGAGCTTCAGCATGATCCGCTGAACAAAACAACACGGTATATCTATGCACTGAAAAACACAGAAAGGGAAGTGTTGATATGAAGTTCGAAAAAACGGTGGTTTTGTCCTTCAGCCCCACGGGCGGTACCGCAAAGGCGGCACGCTTGCTGGCAGAGGGCCTGGCACAGCCGGTAGAATTCCTGGATGTGACGGCAATGGCGGCAGAGCATGACTTTCAGCCCGGTACGCTGGCGGTGCTGGCGGTTCCGGTATATGGCGGCCGTGTCCCGGAACCGGCGCTGGAACGCATCCGGGCCTGCCGCGGCAACGGCACGCCGGCTGTTCTGGCGGCGGTGTACGGAAACCGGGAGTTCGAGGATGCGCTTCTCGAACTGGAAGAGACGGCCCGGAACAGCGGCTTTGTGCCGGTGGCCGGTGCTGCGCTGATTGCCGAGCACTCCATCTTCCGCAAGGTGGCTGCGGGCCGTCCGGATGACAAGGATGCCGCCGCAATCGCGGATTTTGCAGCGGCCATTTCTGCGCGCCTTGAAGCGGCAGGCGACGTGGGGCAGATCCCTGCGCCAGAATTTCCGGGAAACCGGCCCTACCGTAAGTTTGACGGTGTGCCAATGAAGCCCAAGGCAGGCTCTGCCTGCATTCGCTGTGGGCGCTGCGCCGCCGGATGCCCGGTGCAGGCAATCCCGACTTCTGCGCCGGACCAGACCGACACCTCCAAATGCATCACCTGCATGCAGTGTGTGCGCAACTGCCCCACCGGGGCGCGGCAGCTGAACAAGCTGATGTTTGTTGCGGCTGAAGCCGGCTTTGTGGCGAAAAACAGCGCCCGCAAAGAGCCCAAGCTGTATCTGTAAATATTTAAGAAGCCCGTCCGCTCAGCCGAAAGCGGACGGGCTTTTTGTATGTTTTTCTGCAAAGGGTATCACAGTCTGGCATTCCTGACGGTACGCGACAAAACAAAACTTGACATTGTCGATATTCGATAATATAATAATGGCAGAAATATCGATATTCGACATTTGAGACCGGGAGGTGCTGCATGCCACGGGAAAAGTTCAAGACCCTCACGGAACAGATGTACTATATTCTGCTCTGTCTGGCGCAGGAATGCTGCGGTATGGACATTATGGACAAAGTTCCGGAAATGACCGGCGGGCGGGTAAAAGTTGGTTCCGGCACCCTCTATAATCTGCTGGAGCAGTTTCTGGATGCAGAAATGATCCGGGAAACCCGCTGCGAAGGACGTCGGCGCAGCTACATTCTCACCGCAAAAGGCCGCCGCTTACTGGACGAAGAGTATCAGCGCCTGTGTGCGCAGGCGCAGGATTATCGCCGGATCCTGGGCGAGGAGGTGCCCCGATGAAAAACAAAAAATGGGAAATCCCGATGTTCTCCTTTTATGACCACACCGGTATGGAGCACCATCTGGAAAAACGGGCCCGGCAAGGCTGGCTGCTGGAAAAGATGTCCGGTCTGGGCTGGACCTACCGGCGCATTCCGCCGCAGCCCCTTACCTATACGGTCAGCTACTTCAATCAGGAGTCTCTTTACGAACCGGAACCCTCCGAACAGCGCCAAAGCTTTCAGGATTTCTGCGAACATGCAGGGTGGAAGCTGGCCGCCGCATCGCCTTGGGCTCAGGTGTTTTACAACGAACGTCCTGATCCTGTCCCTATCGAAACCGATCCGGAACTGGAACTGGCCAGCATCCAGCGGGCGGCCAAAAAGGCGCTGCCAGCCTATATTATGACCATCCTGGCAGGTATTTGGCTGGGAGGGGGCTGGATCTGGCAATTTATTCTGGACCCGGTTGATCTGCTGGTCAGCCCCAACTGGGCGGCGACAGGGTTCTGTTTTGGCCTGTTGGCTGTCTATATGGTCACGGACCTGGTCTTTTATTACCGCTGGCGAAGAAAGGCAATCCGGGCGGCCCAGCATGGCGAGTTCCTGCCAACCCGGGGCCTCTACAAGCTGCATTATGTGCTGCTGGTTTTGTCGGCAGTTAGCTTTGTTTACTGGGCACTGATGGTAACAACGCCCGGCCTGCGGGGGTTTATCCTGATTTATCTGCTTTTGATAGCGGTATTGTCGGCCCTGACAGCCTGGGTACGGCGTACCCTCCAGCGCCGCCGCGTCTCGGCCGGAGTTAACCGGGGGGTTACGCTTGCGGTCAGTATCGGGCTCTCGCTGGCGCTGTTCAGCGGGCTGTTTATCGGTATGTTTGCCGCGATCCGAAACGGTTGGGTGCGGCTGGACGGGGATGTCCACACCTCCACTACCTATGAATGGAACGGCCAAACGGTGGTTGCCTATTCCGACCCGCTCCCGCTTACGGTGGAAGACCTGACCGGCATCACAGCGGAAGGATATTCCCGCCATTGGGAAACCGAAGCCTCGCTTTTGCTGAAACGGGAAAAAGGGGAGCAGCGGGCCCGTTACGACGTAGAAGAGGACCTGCCGCGGCTGGAGTATGTCCGATATACCACCCGCTTTTCGGCCATCTACGAGCTGTGCCTGAACGAGCTGCTCCGCGATCATGAGGACTGGAATGTGCCGGGAACCCCCTCCGAGCAGTGGATGCAGTACCGGCCCATTGACGCGGCTGCGTGGGGGGCGCAGAATGCCTGGCAGTTGTATATGGGCAGCGAACCTATGGATTGCTATATTCTCACCTGGCCGGACAGGATTGTTCAGCTGGAGCCCGACTGGCTTCTGGATGAGGAGCAAATGGCGATTGCCGGCCAAAAACTGGCGGCTTAATCAAAAATAAACGGCGCCGATCAAACAGAAAAGTTTCTGCTTGATCGGCGCCGTTTGCTTTTATCGCAGGTAATTCCGCAGCGGTTCCAGATTTTCCCGTGCATCGTGTACGCCCAGGTCATAGGCGGTTTGCAGCTTTTGCGGCTCCTTTTCGATCCGCTTTACCGCAACCGGCTGAGAAGGACGGATCACAAATGCCTTCCCGTCCGATTCCCATTGCTTCAGCACATCAATGGAGCGGTTGTATAAAATATGCCGTTCCCGCAGCCGTGCGGCAACCGCCGGATAGTTTCGGCTGTACAGCCGGATCAGAAAGGGAGACATAGGTGCCTTTCTGTATTCCATATCCCGGGTCAGAATTACGACCAGACGGTCACAGCCCTGTCGGGAAAGCCACTCAAAGGGGATACTGTCCGAAATGCCGCCGTCCAGATACCGCTGCCCGCCGATTTCCACCGGGCGGGATACCATCGGCATGGAGCCGGAAGCCCGCAGTACATCCATCTGTTCAAATACGCTGTGGATCTGCACATATTCCGGCTCGCCGCTGTCTACGTTGGTAATCACGGCATAAAAAGGAATCCCGGAACGGCGAAACGCCTCGTCGTCGAAGGGATCCAGCCGACGGGGAACTTCTTCATAGGCGTATCGGGTGCTCACGATATTGCCCTCCCGCAGAAGAGGCAGGATTCCCATATACGCCCGATCGCCGTTGAATCGCTTATTGTACCGGATCACGCGGCCTTTCTGCGCGGAAAGATAGTTTACCCCGAACAATGCCCCGGCGGAAACACCTGCCACGCAGTCGGCCTGAATTCCTTCTTCCAGAAACACATCCAGAACACCGGCGGTATACATGCCCCGCATGGCGCCGCCTTCCAATACCAATCCTGTTTTCATAGCTCTCTCCTTATCCGTTCTTTGTATGGTAATTCGGATTTGACCGTTTGTCAAGCCGGGAACAGACACCTTTTGGGCACCTACGCTGTTTTGACAGCCTTTTCCTTGCCATGGGTGTACACTCAAAAACAGGGGAGGGGACACGCCGGTATGAAAATCATCATCTATCTGGATATCCTGCTGCTGGTCAACTTTCTTACAGGTTACCTGCTGCTTTGCGCAGCCGGTCATCTGGCAGGCAGCGAAACATCCGGGCTGCGTCTCTTGGCGGGCGGCCTGGCCGCCGCGGCCGCGTCGCTGCTGATACTGTTCCCTCCGCTCCCTGTACCGCTCCAGCTAATGAGCAAAGCGCTTGTGGGGGCCTTTGTGGTGCGCACAGCATTCTCCTGGCGGGGCTGGCGCATGTTTGGCCGGCAGACGGCCTGGTTTTTGCTGCTGAATCTAATTGCGGCAGGCAGCTGTCTGCTGCTATCCCTTCGCTGCGGGATTCCGGGCCTTCAGGTAAATAACCTGACCGTTTATCTGAATCTGCCGCCCATGCTGCTGTTAGGCTGTATTCTGGCGGTTTATGGCATTGTGCGCACACTGCTGTTTCTGTTCGGCGCCCCCCGCCCGGCGGAAATCTGGCAGCTTCGTGTTTCTTTGGAGCCGGGGCGCACGCTCAGTCTTCCGCTTCTGCACGACACCGGCTTTTTTCTGAAAGATCCCTACAGCGGGGCCCAGGCAGTTCTGGTGGAATACGCCCCCTGTGCCGGGCAGCTTCCGCCGGATCTGCGCGCCTGTCTGGAAGGGTGCTTTTATCAGGAACAGTGGCCGGAACCGCCGCCTGGCCGGGCGATACGGATTCTGGAGTGCCGCACTGCCTCCGGGCGCCGGCTCCTGCCCGCACTGTGCGTAAAAGACGCAGCGCTTTCCCGGCAGCACCAGACAATCCGGCCAGGGGAACTGACCATTGTATTCAGCCCGGAACACAGCATGGGCGGAAGATTCTGCGGCCTGTTTGGCACAGATCTTCTGACCAGCCGGCCGGCAACACGAAAAGGAGAGGATGGAAGATGGATTTCGGTGGGGTAAAAGCAAAAATCAAAGGAATATGCCGGCACTTGTGGAGGGTGCTCCGCATGCCGGACCCGGTTTACTACATCAACGGGCCGGAAACACTGCCGCCTCCGCTGACACCGGAAGAAGAAAAGATGGTGTTTGCCGGATTGGAGGAGGGCAGGGCCAGCTGCCGGGATATCCTGATCACCCACAATCTGCGGCTGGTGGTCTACATAGCCAAAAAGTTTGAAAGCAGCAATCTTCCGGTGGAGGATGTAATCTCGATCGGAACCATCGGCCTGATCAAAGCCGTCAATACCTTTGCCCCTTCAAGAAACATCAAGCTGGCCACCTATGCCAGCCGATGCATTGAAAACGAAATCCTGATGTACCTGCGAAAAGCCTCCAACCGCCGTCAGGAAACCAGCATTGACGAACCGCTGAATACCGACGGGGAAGGCAATGAGCTGCTTCTGTCCGATGTGCTGGGCACCGACCAGGACCAGATCAGTGTGCAGCTGGAACAGGATGCGGAACGGGATATGCTGCGCGCGGCGGTCAACCGGCTGGATGAGCGGGAGCGCTGCATCATGCAGATGCGCTTTGGCCTGGAGGACGGCAAGGAGCATACGCAGAAAGAGGTGGCCGATGCCATCGGTATTTCCCAAAGCTATATATCCCGGCTGGAAAAGCGAATTATCCGCCGTCTGCGGCTGGAATTGGAAAGCGCTACCTGACCAGAAGAGGGAAGAACCCTTTCCGCATACAGAAAAAGAGAGAATGGCGTTTTGCAACGCACATTCTCTCTTTTTTGCTTCATTCAGCAGAGATAGTAAGATCCCAGGATCTTACTTCACCATGTTGGCGATCTCCTCAGCGAAGTTGTCCTCGCGCTTCTCCAGGCCTTCGCCCTTCTCGTAGCGCACGAACTTCACGATCTTGATCTCGCCGCCCAGCTCCTTGCCAACCTTCTCGGTGTACTTGGAAACAGACAGGTCGGGATCCTTGACGAACTCCTGATCCACCAGGCAGTTCTCCTTGTAGAACTTGCCGATGCGGCCCAGAACCATCTTCTCCTTGATGGCGTCGGGCTTGTTGGCGTTCTTCGGATCGTTGGCGATCTGAGCCAGCAGGATTTCCTTCTCCTTCTCGATCACGGAAGCGGGAACCTCGCTCTCGCACACATAGCCGGGGTTGGCGGCGGCGATCTGCATGGCGATGTCCTTGCCGTAAGCGGCAAACTCAGCCTTGGCAGCCACTTCGTCGCTGGTCTCAAAGTTCACCAGAACAGCATGGGTGCCGCCGGCATGGATGTAAGCAGCGCAAACACCCTCGTAGCGGGCAAAACGACGGATCTTGATGTTCTCGCCGATAACCAGGATCTTGTCCTTCAGAGCGGCCTCAACGGTGTCGTCACCCATCTTGCAGGCCAGCAGGGCTTCCACATCGGCGGGAGCCTGCTTCGCGATCACGTCAGCCACGTCCTTGACGAAGGTCTGGAACATCTCGTTCTTGGCCACGAAGTCGGTCTCAGCGTTGACCTCCAGGATCACGCCCACCTTGCACTCGCTGCAGTAGCTGGCGTACACCATGCCTTCAGCGGCGATGCGGCTGGCTTTCTTCTGCGCGGCGGCCAGGCCTTTCTCACGCAGGTACTCGATCGCCTTCTCGAAGTTGCCGTCAGCCTCGGTCAGGGCCTTCTTGCAGTCCATCATGCCGCAGCCGGTCTGCTCGCGCAGGTTCTTGACGTCTTGTGCAGTAAAAGCCATTTGTCTTTACCCCTTTCTAATCCTTTACGTTTACCCGAATCAGGCCTCAGCAGCCTCTTCCACGGTCTCGGTGCCGGCGTTGTTCTGCTCGCCCTGACGGCCTTCCAGAACAGCGTCGGCCATAGCGCCGGCGATCAGCTTGACAGCGCGGATCGCGTCGTCGTTGCCGGGGATGACGTAGTCGATCTCATCGGGGTTGCAGTTGGTGTCCACGATAGCCACGATGGGGATGTTCAGCTTGCGGGCCTCGGAAACAGCGATGCGCTCCTTGTGGGGGTCAACAATGAACATAGCCTTGGGCAGGCCGTTCATGTTCTTTACACCGCCCAGGAACTTCTCCAGCTTCTCGATCTCCAGCTGCAGCTTGACAACTTCCTTCTTGGGCAGCAGATCGAAAGTGCCGTCCTCGCTCATCTTCTTCAGCTGATCCAGACGGTCGATGCGCTTGCGGATGGTGCGGAAGTTGGTCAGCATACCACCCAGCCAGCGGGCGTTCACATAGTGCATGCCGCAGCGGGTAGCCTCGTCACGGATGGACTCCTGAGCCTGCTTCTTGGTGCCGACGAACAGGATCTCGCCGCCCTGAGCGGACAGATCACGAACAAAGCTGTACGCCTCGTCCAGCTTCTTCACGGTCTTCTGCAGGTCGATGATGTAGATACCGTTGCGCTCGGTGAAGATGTACTTCGCCATTTTGGGGTTCCAGCGGCGGGTCTGATGACCGAAATGCACGCCGGCTTCCAGGAGCTGCTTCATAGATACGACTGCCATAATAAATCCTCCAATTTTTTGTTTTACCTCCGCATTGCATGCATGCTTCCCAACCTGTAAAAAGGCACAGAGAAACACTGCAATGCGTGCGTATTGCCGTAATAGAATAGCACAAGCCGCTTCAGATTGCAAGCTTTTTTCGAAAAAAAGCCCCCAAAACGGATTTTGGCTCAGCGGCTCAACATCTGGGCCAGTTTTTGCCGCAGGGACAGCCCGGCCTGCGCCGGCGGCTGGGGCAGATCGGTCTGCACCAGAATCACGTCGGTGCCCAGATTTACAATATCCTGCCAGGGGATCGGCACATCCGGATCCCGCCCCAGCAGGCCTAAAAACCGTGGCCTGCCGTACAGTATCAGGGCCCGGATGCGGGCGTTCTGCTCATCAAACTCCAGATCGTCCACCCGTCCCAGATTGTCGCCGGTGCGGATCTGCACCACATCTTTCCGGGTCAGTTCACGCAGTGTCAATCAACTCACCTCCTGCCAATAGATAGCAAAAGGGCTTTGTATATTAGAGGCGAATCGTGTATAATAGAGAAAACCGCCGTTCTGCGGCGGCAGATTCCCCGGCAGAAGGAGGCGCAATTCCCATGTATGAAGCGATCGTACTGGATCTCGGCGGCGTGGTGGTGGACTTTGACCCCCGCAGCTTTTTGATGGAACGGCTCTGCAACGAGAGCCGCGAAAATCAGGTGTTTGACCTGGTGTTCGGCAGTAAACTCTGGCAGGAGCTGGACGCGGGCCTTATAACCCGTGCCGAAGCCAACCGGCAGATTATGGAGCAGGCTCGCGAGCAGGGCCTGGCATTTGAAACCCAGGCCATTCTGGACGATTGGCCCCAGATGCTGCATACCCGCCGCCGCACGGTGGAACTGATGAAGCAGCTGAAAAAGCAGGGATACGCGCTGTACTACCTGTCCAACATTGCGCCGGATACCCTGGACATGATCAAAGAACGGGACTTCTGGCGGCTGTTTACCGGCGGCCTGGCCTCCTGCGAGGTACAGATCAACAAACCGGATCCGCGCATTTATCAGGAGTTCCTGCGCCGCACGGGCCTGTCCAGTGATTCCATTGTCTTTGTGGATGACAACAAGGCAAACGTCCAGGCTGCCTTTGAACAGGGGATTGCCGGTATTCATTATAAAGGATACAATTCCTTTGTCAAAGCGCTGGGCGCCTGCGGCATCCACCTGAAAGAGCCGCTTGTCTCCCGTTCCACCAAAGAATGATCCTTTCTGAAAGACCGACGCCAAGAGGCGCCGGTCTTTTGTTTTACAGCTGGCTGCGGATGCGGTCCATGGCACTTTTTTCCAGCCGGCTGACCTGTGCCTGGCTGATACCGATTTCCCGGGCCACCTCCACCTGCGTCTTGCCTGCCATATAGCGCAGCGCCATGATACGCCGCTCCCGGGGAGAAAGTGACTCCACCGTGTCCCGGAACATGATGCCGCTGACCCAGTTGTCCTCGCCGCCGTCATCGCCCAGCTGATCCATCACATACAGCGGGTCGCCTCCGTCGGTGTACACCGGTTCATATAAACTTACCGGATCCACTACCGATTCCAGCGCCAGCACCACGGTTGGTTCCGGCAGGCCGATCTGCCGGGCAATCTCGTCGGTGCGGGGTTCACGTCCCAGCTGCTTTTGCAGGGCCTCCCGGGCCTGCATGGCCCTGTAGGCGGTATCCCGCACCGAACGGCTTACCCGCACCGCGTTATTGTCCCGCAGAAACCGCCGGATCTCGCCGATGATCATGGGCACTCCATAGGTGGAAAACCGCACGTTCAGGTCCGGGTCAAAGTGGTCAATCGCTTTAATCAGGCCGATGCACCCCACCTGGAACAGGTCATCCGCGCTTTCACCGCGTCCGGCAAACCGCTGTACCACGCTCAGCACCAGCCGCAGGTTTCCTTGAATCATGGTCTGCCGTGCCTGCATGTCGCCGGCCCGCGCTTTGCGCAGCAGTTCGATCTTTTCCTTTTCTTTCAGTACGGGCAGCTGCGAAGTGCTTACCCCGCAGATTTCCACCTTGTTGTACATCGTTACCTCCCGCGGCCCCGCCAATTGCACGGGACCTGCCCGTTCACAGTATGGCCGGGGTATCGGCCGCAAAATCACGGGAGCTTCTGGCAAATATTGCACCCGGTACGGCAGGCCTGCATAGGATGAGGCAAAGGAGGCGGTAGGGATGACCATCAAAGGAATTGTGATGCTGCTGATTTTCGCTGCGATTATCGCGGCGGCGATTGTGTACGGGATTGTGCGGGGGCGGCTGCGTTCCGGGCCTATGCGCCGGTATTATCCGCAGCCGGATTTTACGCGGCGGGCAGGGTTTCAGGTAGCGGAATATCCCATCAACGATATTCTGACCTATACCGGCAGCTGGCTTTTGGCAGGCGGTGTGGCGGAACTGCAGTTCCGCGTCCAGCCGGACTGGAAACTGTGGCTGCGTGTGGCACAGGAAGGGCGGTCTCTCCGGCTGGATCAGTTTGACCGGCAGTATGAAACCTATCAGACCGTATACTATGATGGCATTCGGGTGGTGCTGCAGCAGACCCCCGGCGGCGCAGGGCTGGCAACCTGGGTGCGGGACGGATTTTCCTACGCGCTGTATCTGCCCCGGGGCGAAATGGGCCTGCTGAATGGTCTGGCGGTAGAGTTTGTGGAGGGTACAGCCTCCAGCAATTCCTGATTGCGGCGGCAAAGCGTTTCCGGCTGAGGAAACGCTTTTTCTCTGCACAAAACCCGCCAGCCGGGAATATAGTGAAACTATATCTTTAGAGAAAGAGGTCCCGGCTTATGCAAAGAAAGTGCCGCCCGATCGTATGCCGCCGTCCGCGCCGCCGTACAATCGCCCTTTTGCTGGGGGCTGCTGTAGTCTGCTATATCCTGTTCAGCGCTGAGGCCCGGCTGCGCCCGATGATCCTGACCATGGCCGAATACGAATGCCGTCAGCGGGCCATACAAAAGATGAATGCCGCGGTCACCGATGCCATGACGGCAGAGCCGCTGCTCTTTGACGGGCTGTATCAGATTGAACGGGACCCGCAGGGGGCGGTTCTGGCGGTGACCGGCGATACCGCCGCCATCAACCAGGTCAAAGCACACCTGACCCAGCAGGTGGCCGCCGCCCTGGACCAGTTGCGGGAACAGACCTTTTATGTCCCGGTGGGCTCACTGCTGGGATGGCAGCTGCTGGCTGGACGAGGGCCATCCATCAGCTTTCAGGCCATCCCGGACTCTTATGTGAACAGCGACGTGATCACTACATTGGATACCGCGGGGATCAACCAGACCGAACTGCGGGTCTTTCTGGTTCTGCAAGCCGACATGACGGCAATTCTGGGCGGCTATTCGGCAGAAGTCTACGTGGAAAACCAGATCTGCATTGCCCAGGTGCTGATTGTGGGGCAGGTGCCGCAAACCTACGTGCAATAGCTGCGGGAATATGGTATACTATTTCTGCCTGTGGCCATATGGCCGGTTCCGGGCAAAAAGCGGGCTGCAGTGATGCGGCCTGGCAGCAGACACGGGAGAAACAGATATGGAACAGAGAGAACGCATAGACTATCTTGTCGATACATTAAATAAGGCTTCGGAAGCTTATTACGGCGGCGAAGAAGAACGGATGACCAACTTTGAGTGGGATCAGCTGTTTGACGAACTGACCGAACTGGAGGGGCAGACCGGCTACATCCGGCCGGACAGCCCGACCCAGACCACCAGCCATGCGGAGAGCGAGCCGGATGCCGCCGGCGAAAAGGAGCCGCATGAATATCCCGCGCTCTCTTTGGCCAAGACCAAGGACGTGGCGGAGCTGCAGAAATGGGCCGGGGACCGGGCGGTCTGGCTGTCCTGGAAACTGGACGGCCTGACCCTGGTGCTTACCTACGACGGCGGCCAGCTGGTCAAAATCCTCACCCGGGGCAACGGCACCATCGGCAGCAACATTACCTATATGAAAGAAGCCCTGGTTGGCGTGCCGCTGACGGTGGACGAGCCCGGCCACCTGGTGGTGCGGGGTGAGGCGACGATTTCCTACACGGATTTTGAGCGCATCAACGACACGCTGGACGAAGAAGACGACAAATATGCCAACCCCCGGAACCTGGCCTCCGGTACGCTGGCACTGGACAAGACCAACCTGGACAAGGTCAAAGAGCGCCGGGTTACCTTCAACGCTTTTACGCTGGTGCACACCGACCGGGAGATCCTGTCCTGGGGCGACCGGATGGACTGGCTGGACAAGCTGGGGTTCATTACGGTGGAACGGCAGCGCACCGATGCGGCAGGGCTGCCGGATGCAATCCAGCATTTTACCGATAAAGTAGACCGGGGCGAAATGGATTTGCCGGTAGACGGCCTGGTGCTCACCTATGACGATACCGAATACGCTGCCACCGGCAGCGTGACCGGGCATCATGCCACCCGGGCCGGTTTTGCCTACAAATGGCAGGATGTGAAAGCGGTGACCATGCTGGAAAGCGTAGACTGGTCCTGCGCGGCCTCCATCATTACGCCGGTGGCGGTGTTTGCCCCGGTACAGCTGGAGGGCACCACCGTGACCCGTGCCTCCCTGTGCAATATCAGCGAAATGGAGCGGCTGGGCATCGGCGAAAACGGCAAAACCGAGATTGAGGTCATCAAAGCCAACAAGATTATCCCCAAATGTGTGGCGGTGCGCAAAGCGGAGGGCACGTTTACGATTCCGTCTCAGTGTCCGGTGTGCGGCGCCCCCACCGAGATCCGGGTGAACGGCAAAGGGGATACCAAAACCCTGCGCTGCACCAACCCCTCCTGCCCGGCCAAGCATCTGAAACGGTTCTCCCGTTTTGTCAGCAAAACCGGCATGGATATCGACGGGCTGTCCATCCAAAGTCTGCGGGTGTTCGTAAACCAGGGCTTTATCCGGGACTACGCGGATATCTATCACCTCAGTGAGCACCGGGATGCCATTGTGGAACTGGACGGCTTCGGTGAAAAGTCCTATGAAAATCTGGCGGCTGCCATTGAAAAAAGCCGCAATGCCCATCCCGCAAACTTCCTGTTTGCTCTGTGCATTCCGATGATCGGTGTGGACGCGGCCAAAAAAATCCTGGCAGCGCTGGGCAGCGAAGGCTTTGCCAAGCGGGTGGAGGAAGGCCTGCCTTTCGATGATGTGGAGGGCATCGGCCCCGAGCGCTCCCGTGCACTGCAAAGCTGGTTTGCTGATGAGGAAAACCGTGCCGTTTACCACAAACTGCTGAACGAACTGCATCTGGAAACGGTGGAACCCCGGGACACCACCGGCGGCCGCTGCGCCGGGATGACCTTTGTAATCACCGGCAATGTGCATATCTTTACCAACCGGGCCGCGTTCAAAAAGTACGTGGAGGCCGAGGGCGGCTCGGTGGCGGGCAGTGTTTCCGGCAAAACCAATTTCCTTGTCAACAACGACCGGGAATCCACCTCTTCCAAAAATAAAAAGGCGGCCGAACTGGGGGTGCCTATCCTGTCCGAGGAAGAATTTATCGGGCAGTTCGGTCAACCCTGATTTGACCAGTTACTCGTATGCGAAACAGCGCGGAGACCTTTTCGTGGTCTCCGCGCTGTTTCTTTGTTCTAAAACCGTCTGCCCGGCCATATAGTGGGAGCATGGAGAGCGAGGCGAAAAGATGGACGAGTATTACCAGGTTATCCGGCGGTTGCCGGAACAGCTGCAAGCCCGGCTGGCCACGCTGCCGTCCGGTGAAGCGCCCGGCGTGCGGGAGATCCGGCTGCGCAGCGGCCGCCCGGCCGAACTGCGGGGCGAACGAACACTCTATCCGGACAGAGCAGGCGGCTTTTGTGACGATCCGGCCGGTTCTCCGGCACTGACCCACTCCCAGCTGCAGGAATGCTTTTATGCATTGTGCGGCCAGTCGGTTCACAGCCGCGCGCCGGAACTCCGGCAGGGCTTTGTCACCCTGCCAGGCGGCCACCGGGTCGGCGTGGCAGGAATCCCGATCCGGGAAGAAACCGGCCTCATCGCCGGGTTCAAGACGGTAACTTCGCTGAATCTGCGGATTGCCCGCCGCTGCAGCGTTTCTCTTTCGCCCGAAGCGGCGCAGGCCCTGCAAAATTTTACCGGGCTTCTGGTAGCCGGACCGCCCGGCAGCGGAAAAACCACCCTGCTCCGGGCTGTTGCCGCTCAGTTGTGCCGGATGGGCCAAACGGTGGCGGTTGTGGACGAGCGGTGTGAGTTGTTTCCTTGCGGAATGCAGGGCTTTGCGTTTGAGCTGCCGCTCCACTGTGACGTTCTGTCTGCCTGGCCAAAGGCGCGGGGCATTCTGCAGGCGGTGCGCACCCTGTGCCCTGATGTAATTCTGTGTGACGAACTGGGGGACGGGGAAGAGGTCCGCGCCGTTATGCAGGGGCTTCACGCAGGGGTACGGTTCGTGCTTACGGTGCACGCCGCAAGCAGGGAGGACCTTTCCCGCCGTCCGCCCCTGCGGGAACTGACCTCCACCGGCGCTTTTGATCGGCTGATCCTGCTGGAGAGCAGCCTGCATCCGGGCCGGATACGGCAGGTGATGGGCCTGTGAGCGGCGGGGTGCTGCGCCTGGCCGGGGCGCTTCTGGCACTTTCGGCCGGGTATGGGTGGGGCACCGCCCGTGTGGAGCAGGCACGCCGCCACACCCAGGCGTTGGACGAAATGGGCCGTGTGCTGGATTTTATCCGCGCGGCGATCCTGTACCGGGAGATGGATTCCGCCGAAATTCTGCACCAGCTTCGCGCGCAAATGCCGTTGGCATGGCTTTGCGAAAGCGGAGACGCGCTGTGCACGGTGCATCCGCCCACGGTGCTCCCGCCCTGCCAGTATGCGGTATTCGCCGAATGTTTTGCAGGCCTTGGCCGCTGCGGTACCCGGGAAACCGTGCGCCGTCTGGACTACTGCCTGGCGCGCTGCGCCGAGTTCCGGGCCTGTGCCGGGCGGGAAGAAGAAAAAGCAAAAAAACTGTATCGCCAGGCAGGACTGTGCCTGGGGGCGCTGGCGGTGCTGTTTCTGCTGTAAAAACAAGGGATCGGGAGGCGGCATTGCATGGATATTGACCTTGTATTCAAGATCGCAGCCATCGGGATTATCGTGGCGGTGCTGAACCAGCTTCTGATACGCTCCGGGCGGGAAGATCAGGCCATGATGACCACGCTGGCCGGGCTGATCGTGGTGCTTTCCATGATGGTGAAGGAGATCAGCGAACTGTTTGTCACCATCAAAACACTCTTTAACCTGTGAGTGCCGCGCAGATAGGCGCCGTAGCCGGTGTTGCCATCGTCACAGTCGTGCTGGCGGTTCTGCTGCGGCCGTATTCGCCGGTGTATGCACTGCTGGCATCGCTGGCAGGCACCGTGGTTCTTCTGGCCTGGATGCTGCCCTATGCGGCGCAGGCGTTGGAATGGCTGGAAAACTTTTCGGTTTATCTGCTGCGGGAGGAATTTATCTGTCTGATCCGGGCGGCAGGCATTGCACTGGTGGCACAAACGGCGCAGGACCTTTGCAAAGATGCAGGAATGACGGCAATGGGGGCCAAGGTGGAACTGGCGGGACGCTGCATGATCCTGCTGTCGGCCCTGCCCATGCTGCAGCGGGTGGTGGATGTATGGAGTCGATTGCTTCAATAAACAAAGGGGGCGTTTTGAGAAGAAAGCGTTTCCGGCTTTGCCGCCTGCTGGCCATGGTGCTGCTTGTGGCGGCGGGGATCGTGTTCTGCCCGGCCGTATATGCTGAGGAAATGGACACGCCTCCCCAGATTCAGGAATATCTGGACGAGCCGGAAATCAGCGCAGAGGAGTTTTCCTCTATGTCCCTGCCTGAACTCATCGCTGCCCTGTGGAAGACCGTTTCCGGTGAATTCCTGGCCCCATTCCGCCTGTTGGGACAAATCGGCGCGCTGCTTTTGCTGGCTTCGGCCGCGCTTACCTTTGCGCCTTCGGACGGCTGGCGGCAGTGTATTGAACTCATCGCGGTGGCAGGCTGCTTTCTGCTGTCGGCAGACGGCACGCTGGAACTGGTCGGTCAGGTATCCGCCGCGATTTCCGACTGGCGGCTGTACCTGGCAAGTTTCCTTCCCATCTTTGCCGGGGTCATGGTCAGTTGCGGCCAAAGTGCCGGGGCTCTGGTCTGCACGGGCCTGTTCTTTTCCATGGCGTCCCTGTCCGCCCAACTGATCTGCAGTGTAGCCATGCCGTTGGTGCGGGCCTATCTGGCGCTGAACAGCGCAGCCGGTATCAGCGGTGTGCCGCCGCTGCAAGAGGCTACCCAAGGGCTTACCCGCTGTGTGCGCAGCCTGCTGCGGGGTGTTTCCGTTGGCTTTGCCGCGGTACTGGGGCTGCAGAACACGCTTGCCGCCCAAAGCGATAATCTGGCCATGCGGGCGGGCGGCGCAGTGCTGAGCAGCAGCATTCCGGTGGTGGGTGCGGCGGCTCAGGACGCCATGGCCAGCGTGCTGGCCGGTTTGCGGGTGGTAAAAGGCTCGCTTGGGTTTGCGGCCATCGCTGTACTGGCGGCGGCATTCCTGCCGCTGTTCGCAAGGTGCCTGGTCATGCGTTTGGTGCTGGCGGCTGGCGGCCTGCTGGCCAAAGCCTTTGGGCTGCCCCGCAGTGGTGCTGTGCTGGAGGGCGCGGCAGAGGGGGCGGGGCTCTGCCTGTCCTTTCTGGTGTTTTTCTTTATGCTGGTCGTATTGTCCACCGCGCTGATGATTGCAACCGGAACAGGAGGCTTGTTTGGATGAATGAACTGCTTCGCCAATGGGCGGGGGGAATCTGTGCCGGGTGTATGCTGGCCGGTGCTGTCCAGGTCTTGCTGCCGGCCAGCCGGCATACCGCAGTCATAAAAAATATAGCGGTGCTGTATATTGTATTGGCCATTCTTTCTCCGATAAACACGTCTGTAAAGCCGTCTGGCATTACAGATCAATTTGACATCGAACCGGAGATCCTCTATGACACAAAGGCGCTTGGAAATGGCAAAACGGAAGATGTACTGGCAAATGCCTTTACAGATGAACTGGCATCCTGCGGCGTACAGGCACAGGTGGAGGTAAGGCTGACCGGCCTGCCTGACGGAACGCAGACCCTTGCTGTTCAGGCCTGTGCCCCCACCGAGGCGCAAGCCCGGGCGGCAGAGCTGCTTTTGCGGGAATGGGTCGGAGAAAGGGGGACGGTGGAATGCCAAACACAAACAGCACAATAGATCGGCAGGCGCTGGCCAGATTGGCAGCGGGCGCCGTAAAGAAGCCGGGCCTGCTGTTTGCCCTGGGTCTGGCCGGAATGGCACTGATTTTATTCGCTGACCTGTTTGACCCGGGAGACAGCAAAACTACCGAGACAGGTGAAGCAACGGCGGCTTTCTCCGGTTCTGCGGAGCTGACCGAGTACGCAGACCGGCTCTCCTCCCGGATGGAAGAACTGCTCTCCGGCGTGGAGGGCGCGGGGGAGACCCGGGTCATGATCACCCTGGAAAGCAGCGAGGAAACCATCTACGCACTGGACGAAAAGCGCGGCGACGCGGAAAGCTACGAGTGGAGCCATGTGATTCTGGATGACGGCACAGGGGACTCGGCATTGGTGGAAACCACCTGGCTGCCTGAGGTGCGCGGTGTTGCGGTGGTTTGCCAGGGCGGAGATGACGCGGCGGTCCAGGCGCGTCTCACAGAGATGGTCTCGGTTCTGTTGGGGGTATCCACCAACAGGATCAGCATAGCAAAAATGAGTTGACGGAGGCAATGAAGATGAGAACTGGAAAGCATAGTCAGAAACTCACGGTGCTCACGCTGGCGGTGGCGCTGGCGGTGGCGGTATACCTGAACTGGGAATATGCCCGCACAGGCGATATTGCGGTGGAACCCGACGCCGCCCAGACCTCGGCAACAGCGGAGGACGCCGTGGTGGTGGATGCGCTTCCGGTAGCGGAGCAGACCGCCGCCGGCGAGGAATCCGCTACGGGGGATAAAAACTATGGGGAAGCCCAGCTGGTGAGCGTGACCGAGAGCACCGGCACGGAGTTTTTTGAACAGGCCCGCCTGAGCCGGACCAAATCCCGGGACGAAGCGCTGGACACCCTGCAGAAAAGCCTGAAAAGCGCCAAACTGACGGACGAAGAGAAAGAAAATCTTACCGCGCAGCTGTCCAGCCAGATCGACAGCATTGCCGCGGAAAACGAGATCGAAACGCTTCTCAAGGCCAAGGGTTTTGTGGACTGTGTGGTGTTTATCGGCGAGGACAAGGTGGACGTAACCGTTATGACCACCAATGCCCAGCTGGGGCAGAGTGAAGTTGCGCAGATCCGGGACGCCGTTCTGGAGCGGTGCGAAGTTGCCGCGCAGGACATTACCGTGGTGGAGGTGCGCTGAACCCGCCGGAAAATCGGTTGCGAAATGTGAATAAGAGTGGTATAATAGGCAACAACAATGAAAAAGAACGGCAAACGGCTCCGTGCGGGCCGGTGATCCGTTTCGCAAAGATTTTGTAGGAGGGCTTTTCCATGGAAGTGAAAGACCAGAACCTCGTGGGCGGAAGTCTGCAGATCTCTACCGATGTGATTGCCAAGATCGCCCGTCTGGCCGCGCTGGAGGTAGACGGTGTGCGGGAGGTCAAAGCCTGCCCGTACAGCATGAAAAGCCTTTTGGGCCGGCTGGCGACACCCAAGCCTGTAGAGGTCACCCTGCAGGATGAGGTGGCCGAGATCACGGTGAATGTGACCATTGCCTATGGTGCCCGCATCCCGGCTTTGAGCGAAAAGGTCCAGCAGAACGTCAAGGCGTCTGTGCAGAACATGACCAGCATTACCGTCTCCCGGGTCAATGTGGTGATCACCGGTGTGGGCGTGGAAATGCCGGACGGGGAAGAATAAAACCAGCAGAAAAAGACGCGTCTCTCCGTCGGCCGGGCCCGGTTGCTGCGGGAACCTCACCGGCGGGGGGCGTATTTTGTGTGTAAGGAGAAAATATGGAACAGAAACTGCCCCGGCGCGCTGCCCGGGAAAATGCTTTTATCGCCGCGTTCAGCACCTCGTTTGATGTGGGAACGCTGGAGGAAGTGATTGAATTCAGCCGTCAGGATGGGGAATACCCGGTGGATGACTTCGGCGAATCGCTGCTGCGTGCCTGCGCGGCCCATGCTGCCGAGATCGACGCTCTGATCGAGCCCCGGCTCAAGGGCTGGACCATGGCTCGCCTGCCCCGCGTCAGCCTGACCCTGGTTCGTCTGGCTGTGGCCGAAATGCTTTATGGGGAAGAAAAGCTGCCCGGCGTGGCGATCAACGAAGCCGTGGAGCTGGCCAAGAAATACGGCGGTGAAGAAGATTACCAGTTTGTCAACGGCCTGCTGGGCTCCATCGCCCGGGACATGGCACAGGACAGTGAGGCACAGCCCGTATGCTGACCCTGGGCATCGACACAAGCAATTACGCAACCTCCCTGGCGGTGTTCGACACCGCCGCCGGGGAGGTTGTTTGTGATAAAAAGAAATTTTTGCCCGTCCGTCCGGGCCAGCTGGGGCTGCGCCAGAGCGAGGCGCTGTTTCATCATACCCAGGCACTGCCCGAAATGCTGCGGGAACTGGCGGCCCAGGTTGACCTGACCGCGATCGGCGCGGTGGGCGTGTCGGAAAAGCCCCGCCCGGTGGAGGGCTCCTATATGCCCTGCTTTACGGCGGGGATCAGCGCCGCCTGGGCTTTCGCTGCGGGGCGCGGCATCCCGGTCCATTATACCACCCATCAGCAGGGGCATATTGCCGCCGCTATTTTTGCGGCGCAGCGCCCGCAGCTGTGGGAGCAGCCGGTGCTGGTATTCCATATCTCCGGCGGCACCACGGATCTGCTTCTCCGCCGGCCGGACGGCAGCGTGGAAACTCTGGGTACCAGCACCGACCTGTATGCAGGCCAGGCTGTGGACCGCATCGGCGTCCGGCTGGGTTTTGCATTCCCGGCGGGGGAGCAGGTCTCCCGTCTTGCTGCCGAATGCGACGAAGAAATTCGTCCCCGCGCCACGGTGCGCGGGCTGGAATGCAGCCTGTCCGGGCTGGAAAACCAGTGCGCCCGTCTGCTGGAGCAGGGCAAATCCCCGGCGTATGTCTGCCGGTATTGCCTGCTCTGCGTAGGAGAAACTGTGATCCGGATGACCCGGGAAGCCCTGCGGCTGCATCCCGGCCTGCCGGTGGTCTGCGCCGGCGGTGTTATGAGCAGCCCGGTAATCCGGGACTATGTGCAGCGCCGTCTGCCGGATGTATGCTTTGTGCCCGGACGTTTTTCGTCCGATAATGCCATTGGCGTGGCGGTGCTGGCCGCCAGAGAGGAGACCGTATGCCCCAGGTAATCGGCATAACAGCTCTGAACCGGTATGTCAAATCGGTGCTGGAAGGGGATGCCGTCCTGGCGGATCTGGCGCTGCGGGGCGAGATCGCAAACTTTGTGCGCCATGCCAAAAGCGGCCACTGCTACTTTTCTTTGCGGGATGCGCAAAGCAGCGTCAAGGCAGTTATGTTCAGCCGGGACGCTGCCCGTCTGGCATTCCGCCCGCAGGATGGCATGCAGGTCGTGGTTCGCTGCCGGGTCAGCCTGTACGAGCGGGACGGTGCCTTTCAGGTGTATGTGCGCGATCTGATGCCGGACGGCATCGGCGCTGCGCAGATGGCCTTTGAAGAACTGAAAGCCCGTCTGGCGGCAGAAGGACTGTTCCGCCCGGAGGCAAAGCAGCCGCTGCCGCCCATGCCCTCCTGTGTGGGGGTGGTCACTTCCGGTACGGGGGCGGCACTGCAGGATATTCTGCAGGTGATCGGCCGCCGCTGGCCGTTGACCCGGCTGCTTGTCGCTCCGGTCAACGTGCAGGGCAGGGAAGCCGCCGCCCAGATCGCCGGCGGAATCCGTGCCCTGGATGCAGATGGCCGGGCCCAGGTCATCATTGTGGCCCGGGGCGGCGGTTCCCGGGAGGACCTGTGGGTGTTCAACGACGAGGGGATTGCCCGCGCCGCTTTTGCCTGCCGCACGCCGTTGATTTCGGCGGTAGGGCATGAGATTGACTATACGATCCTGGATTTTGTGGCGGATATGCGGGCCCCCACCCCCTCTGCGGCTGCGGAACTGGCAGTGCCCGACCAGGCACAGATTCGCCGCGCACTTGCAGAGATTTATGATAAAATGCATAAAAATATGCAAGACAGACTGCATTTATGCTATAATGATACTGTTACGGCCCGTCAGAATTTGGCGGACCTTTCTCCTCTGCACGGCATTGAGCAGCGCAGAGCCTGGCTGGATAACAGTTGCCGGCAGCTGAGCAGCCGGATGGAAACCTGCTGCCGGGCTGCCCAGACCCGTTTTGCCCACAGCCTGCAGGTATTGGATTCGCTGAGCCCGTACCGGGTTCTGGCCCGCGGCTACTGCATCCCGGAAACCCGGACCGGCAAAAGCCTGTGTCTGGCTCAGCAGCAGCCGGGCCAGCAGCTCTGGCTGCGCGGCGATGGTTGCCGCGCCCGTTGCCGCATAGAAAGCATTGAGGTCAAACAGAATGAAGACACCGAAAAACTTTGAACAGGGGATGAGCCAGCTGGAACAGCTGCTGGATAAACTGGCCGACCCGGATACCACCCTGGACCAGTCCATCGCCCTGTACAGTCAGGCGGCGCAGCTGGTGCAGTTCTGCGAAGAATCCCTTGCCCAGGCCAAGCTGCAGATTGAGCAGATTGACCAGACGCTGTTGGCTGCGTCGCCCAAACAAACAGAGGAGGACTGACCCATGGATATGCCGGAGTACGCACGGTACCAAAAACTGGCGGAAGACCGCCTGCAGACATTGTGCGAAACCTATCTGCCGGAGGATTCACAGGTTTGCCGGGCTGCCCGGTACAGCCTGATGGGCGGCGGCAAGCGGGTGCGCGCTGTTCTGGTGCTGGCCGTGTGCGATATGCTGGGCGGCGACATTGAGGCTGCATCCTGGCTGGCAGGCGCTGTGGAAATGCTGCATGCCTACTCCCTGATCCATGACGATCTTCCCTGCATGGATGATGACGATTTCCGGCGCGGCCGCCCCTCCTGCCACAAGCAGTTTGGGGAAGCCACCGCCCTTCTGGCCGGCGATGCGTTGCTGACCACTGCTTTTGAGGTGATCGGGGATGCGCCGCTTTCCGAGCAGGCCCGCACCGCTGCCGTGCAGGCGCTGGCCCATGGCGCCGGTGCAAGGGGCATGGTGCTTGGTCAGGAACTGGATATCGCCTGGGAGGGCAAGCCGGCCACCGACGAAGTGCTGCGCCGTATTCACCGGAACAAGACCGGGGCGCTGATCAACGCGGCGGTGCAGATGGGCGCGGCTGCTGCAGATGGAACCGCCGAACAGCGGCAGGCGCTGGAGACGTTCGCCTATGGGCTGGGACTTGTGTTCCAGATCGTAGATGACGTGCTGGATGTTACTTCAACGGCAGAGCAGCTTGGCAAACCCATCGGCAGCGATGCGGAAAACGGAAAGACCACCTTCGCAACCCTGTATGGTCCCGAAGGTGCACAGCGCCTGGCACAGCAGGTCAATGAAGAGGCCTGCACCGCCCTGAACGGCTTTGGCCCCCGGGCGGAATTCCTGCGCCGGATGGCCGGAGCGCTGCTGGAACGTAAAAAGTAAGGAGTGAGCAAAACAGGTATGGAGTGGATCAAACTCGTCTACAGCTGGAACATCATACTCAGCATCTCGCTGATCGGATGGCTTGTGGCCCAGGTGCTCAAAACGCTCATCAACTTTTGGGTGATCGGCGAGTTTGACCTGGAACGTATGTGGGGAGCAGGCGGTATGCCCAGCGCCCATTCCAGCACGGTCTGTTCCATGCTGATCGCTACCGGGCGGTATGTGGGGGTGCACTCGCCTATGTTTGCCATGGCCTTTGTGCTGGCGGTAATCGTTATGTATGACGCTATGGGCGTCCGGCGTGAAACCGGTGAGCAGGCCAAGGTCCTGAACCGGATTCTGAACCAGTGGATGGACGACAATGCCCGCAATGCGCCGATCTTTGCGGACAAGAAACTGAAGGAAATGGTTGGCCATACACCCTTTGAGGTGCTCAGCGGTGCTGTGCTGGGCATTCTGATCGGGTTTATTCTGCCGGTCAACCTGTAATCCTGTACTCGGAGGTCATGCATATGCCCTATCCGCTTCTGGACCGGATCAACAGTCCGCAGGAGCTGAAAAAGCTGTTTCCGGAACAGCTGCCCCTGCTCTGTCAGGAGATCCGGGATTTTCTGATTCACAGCGTATCCCGCACCGGCGGCCACCTGGCTTCCAATCTGGGCACGGTGGAACTGACGGTTGCGCTTCATTATGTTCTCAACACCCCGCAGGACAAATTCGTTTTCGATGTGGGGCACCAGTGCTATACCCATAAATTGCTTACCGGCCGCCGCAGCGGTTTTGAAAAACTCCGCCAGGAGGGCGGTTTGTCCGGGTTCCCTTCGCCGTCCGAAAGTGAGCACGATGCCTTTGTGGCCGGGCACGGGAACACGGCGATTTCCGCCGCCATCGGCATGGCCCAGGCGAAAAAGCTCAAAG
Organism: Gemmiger sp. An120; assembly: GCF_002160955.1. Lineage (GTDB taxonomy): Bacteria > Bacillota > Clostridia > Oscillospirales > Ruminococcaceae > Gemmiger_A > Gemmiger_A avium. The sequence continues at coordinate 303,528 of NZ_NFLN01000002.1, read as the reverse complement.
GTGAGCCGGGCAAAGTGGTAGCCCTGGTAGGGGATGGCGCTTTCACCGGCGGCATGGTGTACGAGGGTATGAACAATGTGGATACCCTCAATAATCTTATTGTCATCCTGAACGACAATAAGATGTCGATTTCCAAAAACGTGGGTTCTGTGGCCCGTTATCTTACGGTGCTGCGTACCAATCCGCAGTATAACCAGGCCAAAGCCCGGATGGAAACGTTCCTGGATCATATCCCGGTTCTGGGGGAAGTACTGGTGCGCGCGCTGCAGGCCTGTAAACGGGCGCTGCGCCGTACCATTTACCACTCCACCATGTTTGAGGAGATGGGGTTCCAGTACATTGGCCCGGTGGATGGCCACGATACGGCACGCCTTGTTGAGTTGCTGCAAAACCTGCAGAACCAGGTGGCCCCGGTTTTTCTGCATGTGGTGACTGTAAAGGGAAAGGGCTTTAAACCAGCTGAGGAAAATCCGGGTGAGTTCCACGGTGTGTCGTCGTTTGATACCGACCACCTGCCGGATCCGGATGTGGCGCCCGCCGCCTCGTTCTCCACGCAATTTGGCATGCAGCTGGTGCGCCTGGCGGAGCAGGACGGCCGTATCTGTGCCATTACGGCTGCAATGAAATATGGTACTGGTTTGCAGTATATGTACCGCCGTTTTCCGGAGCGTTTCTTCGACGTGGGCATGGCGGAGCAGCATGCGGTTACCTTTGCGGCCGGTCTGGCCAGCCAGGGCCTGCTGCCGGTGGTAGGAATCTACTCCACCTTCCTGCAGCGATCCTTTGATCAGGTGATCCATGATGTGCGGCTGATGGGGCTGAACGTGCTGTTCGCCGTGGACCGGGCCGGTCTGGTGCCGGGGGATGGCGAGACCCATCAGGGCATCTATGACCCTGCGTATCTGAGCCAGGCGGGCGTGCCGGTTTGGTCTCCCTGCAACTATGCGGAGCTGGATCACTGGCTGGCGGAACTTATGAAAGAACCGAATGGGCCTCGCGCGATCCGGTACCCCCGGGGCGGCGAAACCCCGGCATTGGCTGCGCTGGGATGCTCCGGCAAACCCTATGACCAGCTGGTCAGAACGGACAACGCCGCTGGTGTCTTGATCAGTTACGGCAGTGAAACGGCGGATGTGCTGGAGGCCGGGCAGCAGCTGGCTGCCGCCGGTCAGGCCGTGGATGTATATAAGCTGGTGCAGATCTATCCGCTGCCGGATGGGCTTGTGCGTGAACTTGGCCGCTATGATACCCTGCTGTTTGCGGAGGAGTGCGTTGCCACCGGCGGTATTGGCCAGCAGCTGCAGGCCGCGCTGCTTACAGCGGGCTGGCACGGCCGGTTTATTCATCGGGCCGTTACCACCAACAAGATTGACCATGCGGATGTTTCCCGCCTGAAAGCCCAGCTGGGGCTGGATGCGGCGGCTCTGCGAAAAAGCTGGGAGGATTTATAACTTTGAAGATACGGCTGGATCAATATCTGTGCCAGAATGGCCTGGCGCAGAGCCGGGAACGGGCCAAAGCCCTGATTATGGCGGGTGTGGTGTTTGTCAACGAGCAGAAATGCGACAAGGCAGGCGACATGATCCCGGAAGATGCCAAGGTAGAGGTACGCGGCCATGATATCGGATATGTAAGCCGCGGCGGGCTGAAGCTGGAAAAGGCCATGCAGGTGTTCCCGGTACATCCGGCGGGCAAAGTCTGCATGGACATCGGTGCTTCCACCGGCGGTTTTACCGATTGCATGCTGCAGAATGGTGCTACCAAGGTGTATGCTGTGGACGTGGGGTATGGGCAGCTTGCCTGGTCGCTGCGCACCGATGCCCGGGTCGTCAATATGGAACGCACCAACATCCGCAATGTTACGCCGGATATGCTGGCGGAACCGGTGGAGTTCTTCAGCGTGGACGTATCGTTTATCTCTCTCAAACACATTTTTCCTGTGGCAGCCCGTATCTGTGTGCCCCAGGCCGATGGCGTCTGCCTGGTCAAGCCGCAGTTCGAAGCCGGCCGGGAAAAGGTCGGTAAAAAGGGCGTTGTGCGGGAACCCGAAACCCATCTGGAGGTGCTGCTGCAGGCGATGGAGCACGCCACCACCAACGGCTTTTCGGTGCTGGGGCTGGATCATTCGCCAATCAAAGGCCCGGAAGGCAATATTGAGTTTTTGATGCATGTGCAGCGCTCGGAATCCCCGACGGCGCTGGACGAGAGTATAGCCCGGGATCTGGTGCGGCGCGCCCACGAAACCCTTGACTGATCTTCGCGGGAGGCGTCGAACTATGACCGTATACATGGTACTCAACCAGCAAAAACCGGAGGCGTTGCAGGTCGCCGAACAGGCCGCTGCCATTCTGCAGCAGCAGGGAGCCTGTACGGTCTGGCCGGATGCCGACCCGGCCCGGGACGAAGCGGCACTGGCTTCTGCCGATGCCGTACTCACCATTGGCGGCGACGGTACCATTCTGCATACGGCCCGGCGCACCCAGCCGTATGGCATTCCTATTCTGGGAATCAATCTGGGGCGGGTCGGCTTTCTGGCTACCTGCGAGATTGAGGAGATGCCCTCCAAACTGGCCCGGCTGGCAGCCGGTGACTATCAGCTGGACAGACGGATGCTGCTGCGGGCCCGCTGCGATGCCTGGGAGCAGACCGCGCTGAACGATGTGGTTCTGTACAAAGGCTGGCGGATGCAGACCATTGAGTTTGCTGTCTGGTGTGACGGTACGCTGGTGAACCGGTATCGGGGGGATGGCGTGATCGTGGCCACCCCCACCGGCTCTACAGCCTATTCTTTGAGTGCAGGCGGCCCGATTCTGGATGCGCGTATTGGCGGGATGGTGGTTACCCCCATCTGCGCCCACAGCCTGCAAAGCCCGCCCATGGTATTCAGCGCCCAGCGCCGTCTGACCATCCGGGTGGGGGAATACACCGGCAGCGATCCGGTTTGCGTGTCGGCCGACGGGGCCGGCGACCATAGCCTTTCTCCCGGCGCTCAGGTTGAGATCAGCCTGGCGGACAGTCACCTGGATCTGATCAGCTTTAACCCGGCTGATCAGTTTATGGCCATAGACAAAAAACTGAAAGGTCGGTGAACCAACCGTGAAAAGCAAACGTCAGCAGGTGATCCTGCAACTGATCGAAGAGCATCCCATCGACCGGCAGGAAGAGCTGCTGCAGCGGCTCAAGGCAGCCGGCTTTGAGGTGACCCAGGCCACGGTTTCCCGGGATATCCGGGAGCTGGGCCTGATCAAAACTGCGGCCAGCGGCGGGGGATACCGCTACGTTACGCCTGCAAACCAGAATGCCTTTACACCGCATTCTGCCAGCCGCTTTGAGACGATTTTCCGGGAATCGGTGCTGCGGGTGGACAATGCCGGCCATGTGGTGCTGGTCAAGTGCTATTCCGGTATGGCCAATGCGGCTTGCGGCATGTTTGACGCCATGCCCTGGCAAAATGTGGTGGGTACGCTTTCCGGCGATGATACCTTCCTGATCCTGATGCGCACGGAAGAGGACGCCAAGACCATCACCCAGCAGCTTAATCAGTATATTTCGCCCCATATGCCGGGCGCAGCGAGGTGAACAGCCCAAATGCTTTCCAGCCTGAAAATTGAAAATGTGGCGGTCATTGAAAAGGCACAGGCACAATTCACCGCCGGGCTGAACGTGCTCACCGGCGAAACGGGTGCCGGCAAGTCCATTCTGATTGATTCCATCAATGCGATCCTGGGTAACCGTACCTCCCGCGATCTGGTGCGTACCGGCGCGGCTAAAGCCTGTATCTGGGCTACCTTTACCGACCTTTCTCCCCGTACCCGTGCCTTACTGGAAGAGGCCGGCTATGAAGCAGAGGACGAACTGCTTCTTTACCGGGAAATCAGCGCGGAGGGAAAAGGCGGCTGCCGCATCAATGGTATGCCTGCTACGGCAGCGGTGCTTCGCGAAATTGGCGGAAGCCTGATCAACATTCATGGCCAGCACGACAGCCAGAGCCTGACCAATCCGGCACGCCATCTGGCGCTGCTGGATACCTTTGCGCAGGATCAGGCCCAGTTGGAGGAATACCAGACACTGTATCGCCGGCTGATTCGCGTCAAGCGCCAGATGGATGCGCTGGAGATGGACGAGACGGAAAAGCAGCGCCGCATTGAGGTGCTGCAGTTTCAGCTGCAGGAGATTGAAGAAGCACGCCTGCAGCCCGGCGAAGAAGAACAGCTGCAGGCGCGCCGGCGGGTGCTGTCTCATGCGCAGACCATTGCCCAGCAGCTGAGCGCTGCCCACGCGGCCCTGTCGGGAGATGATGATGCGGCCGGTGCGGCGGACGGCCTGGGGGCTGCCTGCGGCGCAATGGAGCAGGCAGCCGCGCTGGACCCGGATCTGCAGTCTCTCGCCGAGAAGCTGAACGAATACTATTATGGTGTGCGGGATCTGGCGGAAGAACTGGCCCAGCGCCTGGAAAGCACCGATGCCGAACCGGGTGAACTGGACCGCATTGAAGAGCGCCTGGACTTGATCTACCGTCTGCGCCAGAAATATGGTACAGACCTGGAGGGTGTGCTTGCCTTTGCGGACAAAGCCCGCACCGAGTTGGAGACTATCCAGACCAGCCAACAGCAGCTGGAGGAACTGGCCGTCCAGAAACAGCAGCTTTACCAACAGGCCAAACAGGCCGCTGAGATGCTTACCAAGGCACGCCTGGCGGCATTTGATGCCCTGCAGGGACAGCTGGTGGAGGCGCTTACTTTCCTGAACATGCCGGGAATCCGGTTTGTGCTGCAGCACAGCCGTGGCCCGCTGGCTCTGGCCGGGCAGGATTCGGTGGAGTTCTATATCTCGGCCAATGCCGGCGAAGACCCCAAACCGCTGGCCCGCATCGCGTCCGGCGGTGAGCTGTCCCGTATTATGCTGGCCTTGAAAAGCGCGCTGGCGGATAAGGACGATATTCCCACGGTGATCTATGATGAGATCGACACCGGCGTTTCCGGCCTTGCGGCCGGGCGTATCGGGGAAAAGCTGCGCCAGACCTCCCGTGGCCGGCAGGTCTTGTGCATTACCCATACCGCGCAGATTGCCGCGCTGGCAGATACCCATCTGCTGATTGCCAAACAGGTGGAGGGATCCCGCACCTATACCCAGATTCACCCGCTGGATGAACAGGGGCGTGTGGAAGTTCTGGCCCGGATTATCTCCGGCGACCATGTAACCGAGCTGAGCCTGGCCAACGCCCGGGAAATGCTGCAGCAGAGAAGATCCTGACCGGGGCACTTCCCCGGAAAATACAAGGAGGCGTATATGGAGCCGCAGACCGTTACCGATCAGGTTCGGAAAAACCTCAAATACCTTTCTCTGCTTGCGCGGGAATATCCCACCATTGCAGCGGCCTGCAGCGAGATCATCAACCTGCAGGCAATCCTGCGCCTGCCCAAGGGCACCGAGCATTTCATGAGCGATCTGCACGGGGAATATGAGGCGTTTACCCATATCCTGAACAACGCTTCCGGCGTTATCAAGGAAAAGGTGGATCGGGTTCTGGGCCCGTCGGTGCCGGATGAAGAACGCGCAGAATTTGCCACCCTGATCTATTATCCGACGCAGAAACTGGATGAGCTGAAAGCCGGCTGCGACGACCTGGATGCCTGGTACCGAAAGACGCTGTACCGGCTGATTGACGTCTGCCGCATGGTGTCCTCCAAGCATACCCGCAGCTTTGTGCGCAAGCGTCTTCCGCCTGCCTTTTCCTACATTCTGGACGAGCTTCTCCACGCACATTTTGAGGACCACGACAAGGAATTCTACTATGAGCAGATTCTGGCCTCCATTATCGACGTGGATCAGGCCGATGAGTTCATTGAGGCCCTTTGCCAGCTGATCAAAACACTGGCTGTTTTTAAGCTGCACATTGTGGGAGACATCTTTGACCGGGGTCCGCGTCCGGATATCATTATTGATCATCTGATGGCCCACCATTCGGTGGACATCCAGTGGGGCAACCACGATGTGGTATGGATGGGGGCAGCGGCGGGCAGCCCGCTCTGCATTGCCACCGTGCTGCGCACCACCCTTGCTTACAACAATCTGGAAGCCCTGGAAGACGGGTACGGCATCAACCTGCGTCCGCTGGCCCTGTTTGCTGAGGCGGAATACCAGAACTGTGACATTCACCGGTTCTATCCCCATGTGGACGAGGCCCGCGGTCCCTATCATCCCTCTGAACTGGCCCGGGTTGCCCGGATGCACAAGGCGATTTCCCTGCTTATGTTCAAGCTGGAATGCCAGGTGATTGACCGGAACCCGGATTTTGAACTGGGAGAGCGGGATTTCCTGCGCCGCATTGACTACAATACCCGCACGGTCCTGATTGAGGGAAAACGCTACCCCATGCTGGATATGGATTTCCCCACAGTGGACCCATCGGATCCGGCTCGGCTTACCGCCAGTGAACAGCAGGTGATGAATACATTGTGCCGAAGCTTTACCCAGAGCGAGCGGCTGCAGCGGCATGTTCGTTTCCTGTATGCCAAGGGCGGCGTCTATCATCTTGAAAACGACAATCTGATGTTCCATGGTGCAGTGCCGCTGGCGGAAAGCGGCGGCTTTGCCATCGAGACCTTCGAGAACCGCAGCTATGCAGGACGTTCGCTGATGGACTATTGCGATGAGCGGGCGCGCCGCGGATTCTTTGCCCCGGAGGGCAGCGCTGCCCGTCAGAGCGGTGAGGACTTTTTGTGGTATCTCTGGTGCGGAAAGCTCTCGCCCCTGTACGGCCGGGACAAAATGACCACCTTTGAGCGGCTGTTTGTAGCGGACGAGGCCACCCACAACGAGCGTAAAAACCCGTACTACCGCTTTATTAACGATACTCGTATGGCCCGGGCTATTTTGGCGGAATTCGGCCTGAACCAGGGTCATTGCCACATTGTCAACGGTCATGTGCCGGTGCGCGCCGTGGAGGGGGAGACTCCCATCAAAGGCGGCGGCAAACTGATCGTGATTGACGGAGGCTTCTGCCGTGCATATCACGAAAAAACCGGCATTGCCGGATATACGCTGGTTTACAACAGCCATGGGCTGAGCCTGCGTGTGCATGAGCCTTTTGAAAGTACCGAAAAAGCCATCCGCGAGAATAAGGACATCCTGTCCAGTGTGGATATGTTTGAAACCACGGAGCGGCGGATTCTGGTAGGCGACACCGATGAGGGCAGAAAACTGGCTGCTAATGTACGTGACCTTAAACTGCTGGTGGCCGCCTATAAATCCGGTCTGGTAAAGGAAAAACAGTAAACGGTGCAAAGCCGGGAGGTGATACCTGTGCAGCAGAAAGAATGCGAACCGGGAACGCCGCTGCCCTTTGAAGGGGCAGACAACTTCCGGGAACTGGGCGGTTATCCCGTGAGGGACGGCCGCCGGGTGCGGCATGGAATTTTCTGGCGTTCCGGTGCGCCGGCCAAACTTATGTCCGAACACGACAGACAGTTGTTTGAGAGCCTGGGCATCCGCACAATCTTCGACTTTCGCTCCGCGGCGGAACGGAACTATCTGCCGGATCCTGCTTTTCCCGGGGTGACCTTGTATGAGATTTCAGCGATTCTGGATGAAAACGGCAATGAGGTGAACTTCGATCCCCGGGAACTGGCTGCCCAGGGCCATGATGCGGCGCGCCGCTATCTGGAACAGGGTATTCCCCGGATCTATCGGAAATTGCCTTTTGCCAATCCGGCATACCGTAAACTGTTTGCCTGTCTGCTGGCGGGGGAGGTGCCGGTTCTGTTTCACTGTACAGCCGGAAAAGACCGCACCGGAATGGCGGCCGCGCTCATCCTGCTGGCGCTGGGTGCAGACAGGGAGACGATCCGGCAGGATTATCTTCTCACCAACCGCTGGCGGGCAGACACGATCCGGGCTGCCCAGGCCGCACAGCCGGAACGGGCCGATGATCTGGCCCTGTTGATGGGGGTGCGGATGGAGGATTTGGATACAGCGCTGGACGCTATTGACCGTGCCTATCCAAACCCGGAAGCCTATCTGCAGGCGGAACTGGGGCTGGACGCGGCCGCGCTCCAAACCCTTCGCACAATGTATCTGGAGTGATTCGGCTTTTGCCGGGGCTCCAGCAGTCAATTATACAACAAAGGAGAGATTACCCATGAGTACACCCCACAACCGGGCCGAAAAAGGCCAGATCGCGGCAACTGTTCTGATGCCGGGCGACCCTCTGCGCGCCAAGTTTATCGCCGAGACCTTCCTGACCGATCCCGTACTGTTCAATGATGTGCGGGGCATGCTCGGGTATACCGGCACGTATCAGGGCAAGCCGGTCAGTGTAATGGGCAGCGGTATGGGCATGCCCAGCATCGGAATTTACTCCTACGAACTCTATACCCAGTATGATGTGCAAAACATCATCCGCATTGGTTCGGCGGGCTCGTATACCCCCAAGGCTGCGCTTTTTGACGTGGTCCTGGCCACCGGTGCCTATTCGGAAAGCAGCTTTGCCCGTACCCAGAGCGGCTGCACCGACGACATCATCCTGCCCAGCGAAACCCTGAATGACCGTCTGCGGGCCAGTGCCCGGGCATTGAATATCCCTCTCATCGAGGGGATTATCCACTCCAGTGATGTTTTCTATCGCCATGACGACCGCACCAATCCCACCTACTGGGAGGCCCTGCGGGATGAGAAGGGCTGCGTGGCGGTGGAAATGGAAAGCTTTGCCCTGTTCCACAATGCCCACGTTCTGGGCAAAAATGCCGCCTGCCTGATCACCATTTCGGACAGCTTTGTGGACAGCCGTGTCACCACCGCGGAAGAGCGGCAGACCAGCTTTACCAACATGATGAAGATCGCACTGGGGGCTGTGGAGTAATGGAGAACAGGGAACTGGTTCGCATGGCCATTGCGGCACGCGAAAATGCCTATACGCCGTATTCGCATTTCAAGGTGGGCGCAGCGCTTCTTGCCAAAGACGGGCGCGTATTCACCGGCTGCAACATTGAGTGTGCCAGCTACAGTCCCACCAACTGCGCCGAGCGTACCGCTTTGTTCAAGGCTGTAAGCGAAGGCGCACGGGAATTTTCGGCGATTGCTGTTGTGGGCTGGAAAGAAGGGGAGAAATGCACCTCCTTTGCAGCGCCCTGCGGCGTATGCCGGCAGATGCTGTTTGAGTTCTGCGGGCCGGATATGCCGGTGATTATGGCCAAAAGTGAAGAGGATACCCTGGTTATGACACTGGGAGAGCTGCTTCCGGTCGGTTTTGGCCCCGACAATCTTCTCTGACCCGGATGGCTCTATACCGCCAATTTCACGGCTTGTTAATATTTTGTAACTGTCGCAGTTTGTGACAAACTGTTGAAATTGGCAGACTAAAAGACTATACTTTTACTGTTACCGCGGTACAGAATTTACCATACCGCGTATCCGCTCCGGCCGGGCGCGCTGTTGCGTCCGCGCAGGAAAAATCGAACAGGAATAGGAGAGTACAAGCATGAAAAAGATTATTGCTCTGATTCTGGCTCTTGTCATGGCTCTGTCTCTGGTGGCTTGCGGCAGCACTGGTAGTTCCAGCAGCGTTGCGGGCAACTCCCAGAGCAACGCCGGCAGCGAAGCTGGTTCCGAGGGCGGCGAGGCCCTGGAGTCCATCAAGGTCGGCATGGTTACCGACGTGGGCGGCGTAAACGATAAGTCCTTCAACCAGACCTCCTGGGAAGGCCTGCAGGCTCTGGCCGCTGAGTATCCCAACATTGAGGTCAACTACCTGGAGTCCAAGACCGATGCGGACTATCAGTCCAACATCGAGACCTTCATGGACGAGGGCTATGACCTGATCATCTGCGTGGGCTACATGCTGGCGGATGCCACCCGTGAGGCGGCCGAGGCCAACCCCGATCAGAAGTTCGCCATCATCGACGACGCTACCATCGACCTGCCCAACGTGGCTTGCCTGATGTTCTCTCAGGCTGAGGCTTCCTACCTGGTAGGTATCGTGGCCGGCATGATGACCGAGACCGATACCGTGGGCTATGTCCAGGGCATGGTTTCCGATTCCATGAACCAGTTCGGCTGCGGCTTCATCGCTGGCGTCAAGGCTGCCAACGAGAACGCTACTGTCCTGCAGTACAATGCCAACAGCTTCGGCGATCCCGCTGCCGGTGGCACCGCTGCCAAGGACATGATCACCAAGGGCGCTGACGTTATCTTCCACGCTGCGGGCGGCACCGGCAACGGCGTTATCGAAACCTGCAGCACCGAAGGCATCTACGCCATCGGCGTTGACACCGACCAGTCTTCTCTGGCCCCCAACACCGTTATCACCTCCGCTATGAAGCGCGTGGATACCGCTGCGCAGGACATCTCTCTGGCTGTCCTGAACGGCACCTTCACCCCGGGCGTGCACCTGTACAGCCTGGAGAACGGCGGCGTTGACCTGGCTCCCACCCGCGATCTGCTGCCTGAAGAGGTGATCGCGGCGGTTGAGGATGCCAAGACCAAGATCATCGCTGGCGAAATCACCGTTCCTTCCACTCCGGAAGAACTGGGCGGCGGCCTGTTCACCCTGGCTGAGGAAGCTGCGTAAAGAGTTTTCTCTTTAAAAATCAGCATCTGAAAAGTGCCCGGCACATTTTTGTGCCGGGCACTTTTTTCTGTGATTTTTTTGCTCATTTTGCAAATAAATATCGTGAAATATGCTGGAATTGACAGCGCAATTCACAATTTAAGTTGAAATTTTTCCTGTTTTTTAGTACAATAGAAAAGTCATAAGATTGTTTTGTGTTGATTCGGGAGGACACTTGCAGATGAGACCCATTTCCATGGAAACCGTTGAAGAGAAGCGCCGTGAAATTCTGGCTACAATCCAGGACAAAACCGCTTCTCACGAACAAAAGGTCACCTATCTGGCACGCCATGCCGAGAATTTTTTGACCGTGATTGATGAGCCGGAAGAGCTCGATGCGCTGATGCGCTGCCCGCAGCCGGAACGCTGTATCTGTAATCTGTTTGAAGGGGATGCACCTTACCGGCCCCGCTATATCTGCCCGGACTATCCCAAGTTCCTGAAACAGGGCAGTGAGTTTTTGCAGCTGGACGTGCCGAAGGACCTGTGGGAGGCGCTTAACAACCTGCTGATTCTGTACCACAATGTACCCAGCATTACCAATTATCCGGTGTATATTGGCGATCTGGACACCTTGCTGGAGCCTTATGTGAGCCAGGTGGATGATGAAACCGCCAAAAAAGCGCTGCGTCTGTTCTTTATCCAGATTGACCGCACCATTCTGGATTCCTTCTGCCATGCGGACATTGGCCCGGCGGATACCCGTGCCGGCCGCCTGATCATGGAGGTGGAAGCAGAACTGGAGGATGCTGTGCCGAACCTGACCATGCGGGTCAGCCAGGATACGCCGGATGAATTCCTGCTTGCCGGTGTGAAGTGCGCGTTGCGCTCGGCCAAACCCAGCTTTGCCAATGACAGAATGTTCCGGGGCGAACTGGGGGATAATTACTGCATTGCCAGCTGCTACAATGGCCTGTACAAGGCGGGCGGCTCGTATACGCTTTGCCGCCTGCTGCTGCATGGCATTGCCAAGCGCTCCTCCGGCATCGAGGATTTCAAAAAGAATCAGTTGCCCTATGTAATGGATGTAATGGCCCGGTACATGGATGCCCGCATCCGGTTCCTGGTGGAGGAAAGCGGCTTCTTTGAAAGCAATTTCCTGGTTCGGGAAGGACTGATCCAGCGTGAAAACTTTACCGCGATGTTCGGCCTTGTTGGTCTGGCGGAATGCGTGAATACCCTGCTGGAAAAAGACGGCCGCGAAGGCCGGTTCGGGCACAGTGCCGAAGCGGATGCGCTGGGCGTAGAGATTATGGAGCAGATTGCCGCTTTCAATCAGGCGCATCAGGCCCCTTATTGTGAAGCTACCGGCGGACACTTCCTGCTGCATGCACAGGTGGGTATTGACAGCGACAAGGGCAGCAGCCCCGGAACCCGTATTCCGGTTGGAGAAGAGCCGGCAGAGCTGGTGGATCACCTGAAGAACATCAACCTGTTCCACAAGTATTTCCCCTCCGGAACCGGCGATATCTTCCCGGTGGACATGACAGTGCACAAGAATCCCCAGTTTGTCTTTGACGTGATTCGTGGGGCATTCCAGCTGGATATCCGCTATCTGTCTTTCTACAACAGCGACAGCGACGTGGTTCGGGTGACCGGTTATCTGGTCAAGCGTTCCGAGATGGAAAAGCTTGCTGCCGGGCAGAATGTGCGCCAGAACACTACCGGCCTGGGTCTGGGCGCTTCCACAAACTGCAAAGCGCTGAATCGACGGGTACGCTGATTTGGAGGCGCTGGTTAACAAAATCATCCCGTTCAGTTCGGTGGACGGCCCCGGAAACCGCACCGCCATTTTTCTGCAGGGATGCAATTTTTCCTGTTTATACTGCCACAATCCGGAAACCATTCAGCTTTGCCGTGCCTGCGGCATTTGCGTGGATAAATGCCCAACCGGCGCGCTTTGTCTGGAAAACGGCCAGGTTCGGTATGATTCTGCTTTGTGTGTCTACTGCGATACCTGCTTTAAAAGCTGTCCGCACAGCGCTTCGCCCCGGGTACGCAGCATGACACCCCGGCAGGTCATGGAAGAAGTCTCCCGTAACCAGCCGTTTATCCGCGGCATTACGGTATCCGGTGGGGAATGTACCCGCCAACGGGACTTTCTGGTGGAGTTCCTTACGCTGGCCGGACAAGCCGGGCTGGATACCTTGCTGGACAGCAATGGAAGCTATGACTTTTCAGCAGATCCGGAACTGATGTCTGTTACCGGTGGGGTAATGCTGGATGTAAAAGCCTGGGATCCGGCAGAGCATCAGCGGGTTACCGGTCAGGACAACCGCCAGGTGCTGGCGAACCTTTCCTGGCTGGCGCAGGCGGGTAGACTGGAAGAAGTACGTACCGTGGTGGTGCCGGAACTTTTCGACGCGGAACAGACGGTGCGGGAAGTGTGCCGGGTAGTTGCGCCGCATATTGCAAAGCGCAACACCCGCTATAAAATCATCTGCTACCGGCCTTTCGGGGTCCGGCAGGAATATCGCGGGCTTACCCCTCCCTCCGGGGAACTGCTTGCGCATCTTTGTCAGCTGGCTCAAAGCTGCGGGGTGCCCAACGCAGTCGTAGTGTAAAAGTCCGCTGTGGACCGAAATTTTCGCATGGACCGCTGTTTTGGCCGGCACGTGCGGAACAAGTTAAAAGACAGGCTGCAAAGGAGGCATACTTTTGGCGAAGGAACGACACGTTGACCTTGGCACCACGGTCATCGAAATGCGGAATATCACCAAAAAATTCGGCGATTTCGTGGCAAACGACGGGATCAACCTGACGGTGCACAAAGGGGAGGTCCACGCCATTCTGGGCGAAAACGGTGCCGGTAAGAGTACCCTGATGAACCAGCTCTACGGCATGTACCCGCCCACGTCCGGCGAGATTTTTGTCAATGGCAAAAAGGTTGTGCTGGACAACCCCAAAAAGGCTATTGAAGCAGGTATCGGCATGGTCCATCAGCATTTCATGCTGGTACAGCCCTTTACCGTTACCGAGAATATTGTGCTGGGCATGGAGCCCCGCAAGGGCATCAGCCTGGACATGGCAACTGCGCGCAAAAACGTTAAGGCGATTTCGGAAAAATACGGTCTGGAAGTTGACCCGGATGCCCGCATCGAGGATATTTCGGTAGGCATGCAGCAGCGCGTGGAAATCCTGAAAGCGCTGTACCGCGGCGTGGATATCCTGATCCTGGACGAGCCCACTTCCTCGCTGACCCCGCAGGAAATCAAGGAACTGATCGATATCATGCACAGCCTGACGGCGAACGGCAAATCCATCATCCTGATTACGCACAAACTGAAAGAAATCAAGTCTTCTGCGGATTACTGTACGATCATCCGCATGGGCAAATACATTAATACCGTGGACGTGGATGAAGTAACGGAAAACGACTTGGCCAGCATGATGGTGGGCCGAAACGTTACTTTTAGCGTGGACAAGCCGGAAAAAGAGCCGGGCGAACCGGTACTCCAGATTAAAGATCTGCACGCCCTGGATTACCGCAAGCTGGAAGCGCTGCGCGGCTTGAATCTGGAAGTCCGCAGAGGAGAGATCCTGGGCATTGCCGGTATTGACGGAAATGGTCAGACCGAACTGGTGGAATGCATTACGGGCTTGCGGCGCGCAACCGGCGGCTCCATCACAGTCAATGGGGTAGAGGTGGCCAACAAGCCTCCACGTTTTGGCTTTGAAAACGGCGTGTCCAGTATTCCGGCTGACCGGCAGAAGCATGGCCTGGTGCTGGAGTTTTCTGTCGCCGACAATATGATCCTGCAGAATTTTGCTGACGAGCCGTATTCCCACCATGGATTCCTGGATCAGGCGGCTATCCGCAAATTCACGGAAGAGAGCATTGAAAAATTCGACATCCGGCCCCGGGATTGTGCCGTCAAGCCGGCAGGAACCCTTTCCGGCGGCAACCAGCAGAAGGTTATTATCGCCCGCGAGGTAAACAACGACAAAGATCTGCTGATTGCAGTAAACCCCACCCGCGGCCTGGATGTAGGCGCAATTGAATATGTGCACCGCTATATTGTGGAGCAGCGCAATAAGGGCAAAGCCGTGCTTCTGGTCTCCTTTGAATTGGATGAGATTATCAGTCTGTCTGACCGGATTGATGTTATCTACGAAGGACGCATCACGGGCAGTATGCCGGGCAAGGACGCGGATGAGAACGTCCTGGGCCTGCTGATGGCGGGAGGTAAGAAGCATGAGTAAAGTGAAAAAAGCCCTGGAAAGCAAACTCGCCATCACGGTCTTCTCCATACTGATCTCCTTTGTGGTGGGTGCGTTCTTCCTGGCAATCATGGGCATCAGCCCCATTGAGGCGTATGCCAAGCTGTTTTCCAGCATTTTCAGCACACCCAAAAACATGGCGTACTGTGTTGTGTACGGCACCCCGTTGATTTTCACCGGCCTTGCGGTAGCATTCTCTTTCCGTACCGGCGTGTTCAACATCGGTGCTGAGGGCCAGTTTGTTGTTGGCAGTATGGCTGCCTGCGTTGTAGGCATCCTGGTTCCGGCACCGTCCATCATCCTGATCCCGCTCTGCTTCATTGCGGCGGCGGTGGCAGGCTGCCTGTGGGGACTGATTGTAGCATTCCTGAAGGTTAAGTGGGGCATTAACGAAGTGCTTTCCATGATCATGTTCAACTGGATTGCCTACTATTTGTCCAACTATATTGCCGGTTTTTCCATAATTCACAGCGACGGCAACGCGGAAGCTACCAAAAACGTGCAGGACGCAGCCCGCATTCTGTTCCCGGAATCCTGGCGCGACGCCCTTTGCCCGTCCGCGAACTGGGGTATCTTTGTTGCACTGGCAGCTGTGGTTGTGGTCTATGTGATTCTGGAAAAAACCACGCTGGGCTATCAGCTCAAAGCTGTGGGCTTTAACCGTCACGCAGCAGAGTACGGCGGTATCAACGTAAGCCGCAACATCTATACCGCAATGGCGATTTCCGGCGCTCTGGCCGGTATCGGCGGTGCCGTGCAGCTGCTGGGCATGGGTGCCCGTATCAGTATCTTCACCAGCCAGGAAAGCTACGGCTTCCAGGGTATCAGTGTTGCACTGATTGGCGCTTCCAATCCCATTGGCGTATTCTTTGCCGGTATCTTCTACGGCGCTCTGAAATACGGCGGCAGCAAGCTGAACCTGATCGGTGCCCCGTCCGAAGTAATCAACATCATCATGGGTACCGTGGTATTCTTCATCGCCATTTCCCACGTGTTCCGCTTCACCCGTATACGCAAGAGCAAGAAGAAAAAGGAGGGGGCTCAGTAATGGACGCTTTTATCAATGATCTGGGCATCATCCTGTATGCCACGCTGCTGTATACGCCGCCGCTGCTGTTTGCCGCCATGGGCTCCTGCTTCTCGGAGTTGAGCGGTATCGTCAACATCGGCATTGAAGGAATGATGACCATTGGCGCGTTTACCTCTGCCACGGTTGCCTATTATACCGGCAATCCCTGGATCGGTTTCCTGGCGGGTGGCCTTTCCGGCCTGGCCTTTGGTGCACTGCATGCACTGGCAACCGTGAACCTGGGCGCAGACCAGACCATTTCCGGTACGGCAATCAACTTCCTGGCGCCGGGCGTCGCCATTCTGATGGCAAAAGCCTTGTTCAACTCTTCGGATACGGTGCCCCTGGATCCTACCGCCAAGATTCCGCTCCTGTTCAGCGATGTGTTCACCAGCGGAACGGTATGGAGCAATTTCTTCAAAAACATCTTCAATACGTATGCATCCACCTATCTGGTGTTTATCGTCCTGGTCGTAGTGTGGTTTATCTTCTATAAGACCCGTTATGGTCTGCGGCTGCGGGCCTGCGGTGAGCATCCTGCCACCTGTGCCACACTGGGTATCAGCGTGACCCGCACCCGTTTTTCCGCGGTCTGCATTTCCGGCTTTCTGTCCGGTCTGGGCGGTGCCTGCGTAACCATGGCGACCATGAACCAGTTCCGTCCCACCTCTATCGTGGGTCAGGGCTTCATTGCCATTGCGGCGGTTATCTTTGGTAAGTTCCGGCCGCAGGGCGCCATGATTGCCTGCCTGCTGTTTGGCATGTGTTCCGGCTTGAAGGTTGTGGTTGGTACCAGCAACGCTGCTGTGTCGGCACAGCTGATCTCCATGATCCCGTATGTGGTCACTGTTATTGTGCTGATTCTGTTCGTGGGTAAATCCCGCGTTCCGGCCGCTAACGGTAAGCCGTATATCCAGGCTAAATAAGCACATTTTGTCGGATCCCGGCCCCCGGACTCCCTCCGGGGGCCTTATGTTTTTTTGAAGGAGGCTTGGCCTGTATGAGAATGTTCGATGTTATCGCAAAGAAACGCGACGGAGAGACCCTTTCCAAGGAAGAACTTCAATTTGTAATCGACGGATATGTGTCCGGACAGATCCCGGATTATCAAATGAGCGCTTTGCTGATGGCCATCTACCTGCGTGGTATGACCGATCAGGAAACCGCACAGCTTACTGATATCATGGCACATTCCGGCGATATGGTGGATCTGTCCGCCATTCACGGCATCAAGGTGGACAAACACTCTACGGGCGGTGTGGGGGACAAGACCACGCTGGTTATTACACCTATTGTAGCGGCCTGCGGCGTCAAAATTGCTAAAATGAGCGGCCGTGGCTTGGGGCATACCGGCGGCACCGTCGATAAAATGGAATCGGTGCCCGGTACCCGTACCAGCCTGGACCGGCAGGAATTCTTCGATCAGGTAAACCGCATTGGCATCAGCGTAATCGGACAAAGCGGGAACCTGGCACCGGCTGATAAAAAAATCTATGCCCTGCGGGATGTAACGGCCACTATTGGCTGTGTACCGCTGATTGCCAGCAGTATCATGAGCAAAAAGCTGGCGGCTGGTTCCGACTGCATTTTGCTGGATGTAAAAACCGGAAACGGTGCCTTTATGAAAACATTGGATGGCTCGATTCAGCTGGCCCAAGCGATGGTGGCGATTGGTGCCCATAACGGGCGCAAGGTTGCGGCTCTGATTACCGACATGGATACTCCGCTTGGCTATAATATTGGCAACAGCCTGGAAGTGATCGAGTCGGTGGAAGTACTGAAAGGACGTGGTCCGGCCGACCTGACCGAAGTGTGCTATCAGCTGGCCGCCAATATGCTGCTGCTGGCAGGAAAAGGTACTCTGGCGGAGTGCCGCAAGATGGTGGAAGAAGCAGTTGCCAGCGGCGCCGCCTATGAGAAGCTGAAACAGATGTTTGCGGCCCAGGGCGGTGATGTTTCGGTATTGGACGATCCGGACAAGTTTGCCAAAGCTAAGTATAGCCGCGAGATCCGCGCAGACCAGAGCGGCTGGCTGTATGCTACCAACACCGAAATGATCGGCAACGCCAGTGTACTGCTGGGGGCGGGCCGTATCAAGAAAGAAGATACCATTGATTTCGCTGCCGGTATTGTGCTGCACAAAAAGGCAGGGGACCGGGTGGAGAAAGGTGATCTGCTGGCTACCTTCTACGCAGAAGATGAGGGCAAGTTTGCTTCGGCTGAGGAGATGTACCGGGGAGCACTGACCTTCCGGGATGAAAAGCCTGTCCTTCCTGAACTGGTTATGGCACGTGTAACCGAAGAGGGTGTGGAACGGTTCTGAGATGACTGAAAAAGGGAAGCCCTGTGGCATATGCCACAGGGCTTCCCTTTATAATTGTTGCAGTCCAAGCTGGGATTGGCGGAGTAAATTACTTCATCAGCTCGCACACAGCCTGTGCATATGCCACAGGATCTTCAATGGGCAGGCCCTCAATCAGCAAAGCCTGATCAAACAGAAGCTTGGTGTACTTCTCCAGTTTTTCCGTATCGCCGGATTCCTGTGCCGCTTTCAATACGGCGAATACAGGATGCTGTGCGTTGAGTTCCAGCACTTTGTCACTCTTGACACCTTCCGCGCCCGGCTGCTGACGCAGTACCTTTTCCATTTCGATAGACAGCGGGCCTTCGCTGGACAGGCAGACAGGATGGTTCTTCAGACGGGTGCTTACCTTAACGGCCTTTACCTTGTCGCCCAGAGCCTTCTGCATGGCCTCAAACAACTCTTTGCTCTCGGCGCTGGCTTCCTCGGCGGCCTTCTTTTCTTCTTCGCTCTCCAGACCCAGGTCACCGCTGTTTACGTTCTTGAATTCCTTCTCCTTGTAGTTGCGCAGTACCTGCAGGCAGAATTCATCCACATCCTCGGTCAGCAGCAGCAGATCATAGCCCTTTTCCAGTACCAGCTCGGCAGCAGGCAGCTTGGCCAGACGATCCGCGCTTTCACCGGCAGCGAAATAAATGCACTTCTGGTCTTCCGGCATCGCTTCCACATACTCGTCCAGCGTTACCATCTTCTGCTGCTTGGCACTGAAGAAGAGCAGCAGATCCTTCAGCAGTTCACTGTGCATTCCGTAATCTGCGTAGCAGCCGAACTTCAGCTGACGGCCAAAGTTCTTGAAGAATTCCTCGTATTTTTCGCGGTCGTTGTTCTTGAACGCATTCAGCTCGTTCTTGATCTTCTTCTCCAGGCTGTTGCGGATCAGCTTCAGCTGGCTGTCCTTCTGCAGCATCTCACGGCTGATATTCAGGCTCAGATCCTGGCTGTCCACAATGCCCTTTACAAAGCTGAAATGATCAGGCAGCAGATCCGGGCACTTATCCATGATCAGCACACCGGAGGCGTACAGCTGCAGGCCCTTTTCGTATTCGCGGGTGTAGTAGTCAAAGGGAGCGCGCCCCGGGATAAACAGCAGGGCATTGTAGGTGGCGGTACCCTCGGTACGGCTGGTGATTACGCGGGCCGGGTCGGTGTAGTCGAAGAACTTTTCTTTATAGAAGCGGTTGTACTCTTCCTCGGTTACTTCGCTCTTGTTGCGCCGCCACAGAGGAACCATACTGTTCAGGGTTTCCAGCTCGGTGTAGGTCTCGTACTCAGGCTTGTAGTCGTCACCGGCATCAGCGGGCTTCTCCTTGGCGCGGGTCTTTTCCCGGTACATCCGGATCGGGTAACGCACATAATCGCTGTATTTCTTGACGATGTCCACCAGGGTATACTCATCCAGGTACTGGTCGTATTGATCCTGTTCGGTATTCTCTTTGATGACCAGGATAATCTGGGTACCGGCTTCCGCCTTTTCCGTCTGGGTCAGGGTATAGCCCTCAGCGCCCTTGCTCTCCCACATCCAGGCCTCGTCACTGCCAAACGCTTTGCTGATTACGGTTACACGGCTGGCAACCATAAAGGCCGAGTAGAAGCCCACGCCAAACTGACCGATGATATCAATGTCCTCGGCATGGTTTTCCGCCTTGAAATCCAGGCTGCCGCTGCGGGCGATAGTGCCCAGATTCTTTTCCAGTTCTTCCTTGGTCATACCGATGCCGTTATCGGTGATGGTCAGGGTGCGATCCGCCTTGTTTACCGTCAACAGGATCTGAAAATCGTCTTTCGTCAGTTTAACGCTGTTGTCGGTCAGGCTGCGGAAATACAGCTTGTCGATTGCATCGCTGGCGTTGCTGATCAGCTCCCGCAGGAAGATATCCTTGTTGGTGTAGATGCTGTTGATCATCAGGTCCAGCAGCTTTTTGCTTTCCGCCTTGAATTGCTTCATAGCCATCTGAAATACGCCCCTTTTATTTGAAATTCTTTGGAACAAAAATAGATTAGCACTCGATATATTTGAGTGCTAATCTACTATACAACATTTTTAGAGAAATGGCAAGGGACTTTACAAAAAGTTCAGAATTTCCATTTGTAAGGGCTGTGGAGAAGGCTTGTCCATCCGATTGGCGCTCGCCGGCTGAGACAGTCAGAATTCTTTATTTGCGTAGATGCGGCAGCTCAGGGAAAAGCAGATTACAGGGATCAGGATGGCAACTGCCAGTGCGCCCAGTGCCCAGAGCAGGGGAAAGGCGGCAATGGAGGCAAGCACAGCCACAAATCCGGCATCATCCAGCATACCAATTTGCCCGCCCAGGAAGATGATAAGGAAGAATCCGATGAAGATCAGGAAGAACAGGCTTCTAGCCTTTTCCACACCGGCACGAAAGGTCATGGCCAGCAAGATGGAAATCATGTCAATGGCGATCACTCCAACGACCACAGAGGAAACCGCCATATCTGACGCCAGAGTCTCACCGGGATGAAGCAGGCAGACCGCCGCCCCCACAACGCCGGCATAGATGGTGCCGGGCAGAATCCAGGAAATAGCCAGCAAAAATTTGCCGCCCACAATCTGCCGGGATGACACCGGTAAGGTACGGGCATAAAGGTTCCAGCGGCAGCTTTCGTCCAGGGAGAAGCTGCTCAACGTATAGAAGCCCAGCAGCCACGGGGTCATAAACAGGAAAAATGGCATGTTGAGAATCATGCTCAGCGCTGCATACAGCACCAGTACCAACAGCAGATTCTTTTTGTACATTCCCAGCAGACCATACCAGTCTTTCAGAAACAGACCTTTCATTTTGCGTCCCTCCCGGTAAAAAACTGCATGATGGTATCAATATCTGCCTTGCCGAACACGGCGTTCGGCAGCTGCTGACGTACCTGTTCCGGATTGCGCACCAGCGTTTCCCGGCCAAATGCGTGCTCGCGGCTGTGCACAATCCATTCCGCAGGAAGCCGGGCCAGGTCCTGCGCACTGCACTGAATAAGTGCGTAGCTTTCCATCAGCTCGTCTTTATCCTTTTGGAACAGAAGTTGGCCTTCGTGGATATAGGCCACACTGTCGGCAACCTTTTCCAGGTCACTGGTGATATGGCTGCTCAGCAGGATGCTGTGGTCCTCGTCCTGAATGAAATCCAAAAACATATCCAGAATCTCACCGCGCACTACCGGATCCAGACCGCTGGTAGCTTCGTCCAGAATCAGCAGCCGGGGATGGTGCGCCAGCGCGGTAGCCAGACTCAGCTTCATCCGCATTCCACGGCTGAAATCCTTGACCATTTTTCCTTCTGTCAGCTGAAAACGACGGCACAGGCCTTCAAATCGTGAAGAATCCCAGTCCTGCTTGTACATTCCGCGCAAAATCCGCTCGATCTGCCGGGTGGTAAGCGTGGCAGGGAAGTAGGCGTCCTCAAATACAACGCCTACCTGCGATACGGTTGCCGGCCCGGGCTCGCCGCCCAGCAACTGAATTTCCCCCGCATCCCGACGCAGAATTCCCAAAATGCATTTCAAAGTGGTGGTTTTACCGGCGCCATTTTCGCCAATCAATCCCACGATGCTGCCTTTTGGTACCGTTAGATCCAGATTCTGCAAAGAGAAATCCTTCTTGGCAAAGGTCTTGCAGAGACCACGCACCTCAATGGCGTTTTCCATACTACGTCATTCTCCTTCTGTCAACAAAGCCAATGTAGCCCGCACCTCGTCCACAGAAACGCCGCCCGTCCGCGCGGTATCCAGCGCTTGCTGAAGCAATTCCTCAACCCGACGAAGGGTTTCCTCCCGGTGCAGTTCCGGGTTGGGCGCATTCACAAATACGCCTTTTCCCGGCACGGTATACACAAATCCTTCCGCTTCCAGTTCTTCGTATGCCCGCTTGGTGGTAATTACGCTGATGCGCAATTCTTTGGCCAGAAGCCGGATACTGGGCAACGCCTGGCCGGATGCCAGCTCTCCGTTCAAAATTTTCTCCTTGATTTGGCCGGTGATCTGGGCATAAATCGGCAGGCTGCCGGTGTTGCTGATGTAGATCTCCATCAGGCGCCCTCTTTTCCTATAAATTGCAGACTGTACATATCTGCTATATACAGTATATACACGGTATACACAGTTGTCAATAGGTTTGCGGAAAAAGAAAAGCCCGACGGCCATTTCATAAGCGAAATGTACCGTCGGGCTCAGCCTAGCAGACAAATTGTCGTTTACCGCAGGAAAAGGTGGACCATTTTGTCATACAACTTGCTGGTATAAGGGAAATACCGCAGGGGCAGGTCGATCCAGCAGGCCTTGTCCACAATGCTCTTGGTGTGGCTGAAGGTGTCAAAGCTGAATTTGCCATGGTAGCCGCCCATACCGCTGTTGCCCACACCGCCAAAAGGCATTTCGTGGGTGGCCAGATGAATGATGGTATCGTTCACGCAGCCGCCGCCATAACTGCAGCGACGCAGCACCTGTTCACGGGAATGCTTGCTTTTGGTAAACAGATAGAGGGCCAGGGGTTTAGGCCGGGCATTGACAAACGCAATGGCTTCCTCCAGCGTATCGTAGGGGATTACCGGCAGAATCGGCCCAAAGATCTCTTCCTGCATGGGTTTGCAGTGTTCCGGATCACAAGCGTCCACCAGCGTAGGGGCAACCCAGCCGGATACTTCGTCCGCCCGGGTCTGTCCGCCGTACAGCAGTGTTTCATCTGCCAGCAGGCCTTGCAGACGCTCAAAATGCTTGCGGTTGATGATGCGGACGAAATCCGGGTTATGCAGAGGGTCTTCCCCCAGCATCTTTACAAACTGCTTTTTCAGTTCTTCTACCAGCTTGTCTTTTACACTGCGCTGCACCAACAGATAATCCGGTGCCACACAGGTCTGACCTGCGTTCAGCACCTTGCCGAAAGCCAGCCGCCGGGCGGTAAGGGGAATATCCGCTGTCTCGTCCACAATGACCGGGCTTTTGCCGCCCAACTCCAGCGTGACCGGGGTCAGGTGCTGGCTGGCCTTTTCCATTACCAGTTTGCCAACCGTAACGCCACCGGTAAAGAAGATATAGTCAAATTTCTGATCCAACAGCGCGGAGTTCTCTTTCCGGCCGCCCTCTACGACCGCCACCCAACGGGGATCAAAGACAGCGGCAATTAGTTCCGCCATGGCGCGGCTGGTGGCCGGGGCGTAAGCGCTGGGCTTCAGAACTACGCAGTTGCCCGCTGCTATTGCGCCAATGACCGGATCCATGCTCAGCAGGAAGGGGTAATTCCAGGGCGCCATGACCAGAGTAAGGCCGTAGGGTTCTTTCATCATATAGCTGCGGGCAGAGAACTGCGCCAGGGGAGTGGCCGCCCGTTTGGGACGTGCCCACTTTTCCATTTTACGGATCGTGTGGCCCAGTTCATCCAATACCAGACCGATCTCGCACATATAGCTTTCGTAATGGCTTTTGTTCAGATCCTGGCGCATAGCTTCGCATAGAATATCCTCGCGGCGGCGGATTTCTGCCTGCAGGCGAATCAGCGCCTCCTTGCGAAGGGTGACCGGCAATGTGGCGCCGGTGGCAAAATATTCTCTTTGTGCCTGCACAATAGTCTCAATACTCATTACCATACCTCCTGCAGCAGCGCGCGGATATCATTGGCGCCGGCTTCACGGGGATTTACGATGATAGCGCCATCGTTCAGGGCGCGGGCAATCACGGCATCAAAATCGCTTTCCTGTACTTTGCCGGTATCCCGCAGCCGGGCCGGAAGCTTGCAGGTCTGAGCCAGACGGCCGCGCAAACCTTCAATGGCCTGAATAGCGGCCATAGGCCGCTCCGGCGCGGGGGTTGCCGCATAGATTTCAGGACCGGCCAGCGGCAGCAGCAGCTCACCATATCGCTCGGCGCATTTGGGAAGATTGTACCGCATAACCGCCGGAAGCAGAATATTCATCGCTTCTCCGTGCGGTACCCGGCATACACCGCCCAGCGCGTGCCCAATGGCATGAACAAGACCTACCATGCTGTTAGAGAACGCCGCCCCCGCCAGCAGGCTGGCATTGGCCATGCCCTGACGGGCTGCCAGATTGTCTCCATCGTCCACGGCGTCGGTCAGGTGCGCCATAACCAGCCCAATGGCCTTTTCAGCAAAGGCATCGCTGATGGGATTGCGCTGCAGGCAGCTGGCCGCCTCTACCGCATGACAGAGAGTATCCATCCCGGTTGCGGCCGTTACCCGCGGAGGCAGAGTTCGGGTCATCCGCGGGTCAAGCACCGCTACATCCGGCAACAGATGGTAGCTGATGAACTCCATCTTTACCTGCCGGTCCGGGTCGGCAATTACAGCTACCAACGTGGCTTCACTGCCGGTGCCGGCAGTGGTCGGTATTGCCACATAGGGGATATGCTGCCCGCGGGGCAGCGCTTCGCAGCCCATGTTCTGCCGCAGATCCTCGGTTCCCTGAGCCAGGACCATGCCTACCCCTTTGGCCGTATCCAGCACGCTTCCTCCACCCACGGCCACCAGACTGTCGCATCCGCTGCGGCGGAACAGATCTGCTGCCTGGTTCACTACCTGAATAGAGGAGTCAGCGGGCACATCGTAGAATTCGGCAGCGGGGTGGCAGCCGCTGCCCTCCATAGCTGCCTTGACCTGCCCGGCAACGCCGAAGCGCACAAGGCCTGCATCGCTCATCAGCATAGGCGCATGGGCGCCCAAGCCTTCCAGTTCATGTGCAATGTGCTCCAAAGCGCCAGCACCGCTCAGAATTTTGGCGGGCAGCTTGAATTCAAAATATTCCGGCATTTTCCTTCCGCTCCTTTCTTTATTTGCCCAGCAGAACGGCCAGATATACCCGGACAGCCGGGACTTCATGGAAGGGAACCTCTTTTAAAATACGGCGCGCCCAGAAGCGAGGAAACAGATAGCCCTCCGCAATATCCACACAACGCACAAATCCCATAACACTGCTTACATTCCCGCGTAAAACAAAGCGATGCTGTGCGTAAGCCCCCGCAACACCCAAGCGTCCGGTGCACAGGTAAAACGCATCCTGTACACTCTTAAAGCGAATTGCCACGTCCGGATGTACCGGGCCGCCAGCCGGAACAAGCCCTTTGCTTTTGGTGTGGCGAAGCCGCAGGGCAGGGCCTCCCGGCAACTCCATACTGATACAAAACCCTTCCGGCCATTGTGCCATCTCACCGCGCACACGGCTGTCACACCGTTCCAGCCCCCGCAAAGCCCGGGACAGGCAGGTCAGCACCAGCGAACAAACCGCGCGCTGAAAACGCAGTTTTGCACGGTACAAACGCTCTTTCTTCATCGGCATGACGCACCTCCTCTGAAAATGGTTTTAATTTCAAATTAAATAGAATGCACACTATTGTATCACCAAATGGGGGCAATGTCAAAGCCTGTCGAAGGCCTGCTCTGGAAAAAGAATCCGGCGGCAGGGGGCAAATATCCGCTGGTTTTGCACGCTTTCATCTGGTATACTGAAAACACGGCCGGCCTGCATGGCTGGCAACTATCTGGCAGGGAGAGTATCATGAAGCGAGTTTTGGCTTGTTTGGCTGCAATTGTTCTGGCGCTGTGTTTGGTACCGGCGGGATATGCTGTCTGGGAACTTCCGTTTTCGGTGGACTCCCAGGCGGTGTACCTTTTCCATGTAAACACGGGCACCGTTGTGCTGGATGTAAATGGGTCACAGCGGCGCAGTCCTGCCAGTCTGACAAAGATGGTCACCGCGCTTCTGCTGCTGGAGAGCGGCGAAGACCTGGATACGGTGGTAACCATTCCGGAGCATCTGCAGGCAGAATTTGATTTTATTCAATCGGAAAACGGCTCTGATGCCGACCTGAAGATCGGGGAACAGATTACCCTGCGCAATTTGCTGTACGGTATGATGCTGCCCAGCGGCAATGACGCGGCTTCGGTGATCGGCGATTACCTCAGCGGCGGCGATTTGGATGCATTTGCTGTACAGATGACCGAATATGCGGCAGCGTTGGGATGTGAAGATACCCAATTTTCCTGTGCACATGGGCTGGCGGATATAGAGGACGGAAACTGGTCCACCGCCCGGGACATGGCGCTGATCCTACAGGCGGTATCCCGGAACCAGACGCTTTTGGATGTGATGGGAACAGCTGAATGGTGGATGCCCCTTTCCAATATGCACACCGAGCCCAAGACCTACACCGATGAAGAAACGCCGGCCGGTATGGCATACCGGGTACGGAATACCAACAGCATGCTGGTAGAGGACAGCACCGTGTACCGCAGCTATATTGTGGCGGGGAAAAGCGGCTTTACCAACCAGGCAGGCCGCTGTTTTGCCAGCCTTTCCCGCCAAGGGGAGGACAGCTGGATTCTTGTGGTAATGGGTGCGCGCCGGGAGCTGGACGATGGCGTCACCTGCGCAACCCGGGACACGGTGGCAATTCTGGATTGGGCGCTGGAACGTTTTGCGACCGGCCAGGCACCGGAAGAGACCGGGCCTCTGGCTGAGGTTCCGGTACTTTGGAACAGTGAGGCGGATATGGTTGCGGTTTGGCCCGCCCAAACCGTCACCGCCTTGTTGGATAAGGAGCAGCCGACAGAATGGAAACTTACCCTGCCGGAACAGCTGGAAACTCCGCTGGAAGCCGGCCAGACAGTGGGCGAAGCGGCCTTATACATAAACGGCGATCTGGTTGGCACCGTACCACTGGAGGTGCGCGATACGCTTTCCCGCAATTGGTGGCTGCACTTCACGGGTACCCATAGTACCGGGCAGATTGTTTTGCTGGCTGTCGCTGTACTGCTGGCCGTTGCACTTGTTGCTGCCGTTGCCATTTTGCGTCTGCGGCGCAGTATTCGACGGCGCCGCCGCAGAAAAGCAGCCGCGGCTGGCCGCTATCTCTATCGCGGATAAATCAAAAGGCAGCCTGCAGAGGCTGCCTTTTTGCCTAGCGTTTCGCAAACAGCTTTTTCAATAACAGCCGTGTGCGGGAATAGCCGTGCTCCTTGTCGGTTTTCAGATCCTCCAGAAACTCCCATTTCAGGCGGCTCCCATCAAACCAAAGAACTCCGTTTTCCTCTTTGGTAAGATGGCAGGGAAGGGGCGGATCCTTGGCGGCCCAGCTTGGAACTGCTTCCCAGATCAGACCTTCTTCACCGGCATCACGGCCCCGAACTTCCATTACAAGACAGGCAGCCTCCCCGTAACAGTAACGGGAAAATACCGCTGCGCCATCGGTATAAATGGTAAGAAGATCCCGATATTTGCTTACGTATTCCTTTTCATAGCGCCGTGCACAAAATCCTTCCGGAATAAACCGGCTCAAGCTGCTCATACTTCGCCCCCCTGTTTTGTACAGTTCATTTGGGTATATTGTAGCAGAAATCCGACAATTCGCCAACAAAATCCGCAAAAACGCTTGACCGAATGCCGCCGGGGCGGTACGCTATATATACGACCATGAACTGTAAACAAGGAGAATCTGTTATGCTGAATCAGTATATCGACCACACCTACTTGAAACCCTTTGCCAAGAAAGAAGACATCCTGCGTGTATGCAGTGAGGCCCGGCAGTATCAGTTCGCTTCTGTCTGCGTAAACCCCTGCAACGTGGCGCTTGTCCATGAAGCGCTGGCCGGCAGCGGCGTCAAGACCTGTAGTGTGATCGGGTTCCCGTTCGGTACCCACACCACCGCCATCAAGGTGGCCGAAGCGGAAGGCGCACTTGCCGACGGCGCGGATGAGATCGACATGGTCATCAATGTGGGACGCCTTCTGGACGGCGACGAAGCCTATGTACAGGCGGAAGTAGCGGCTCTTGTGGAGGCCTGCCACAGCCGCGGCGCGCTGCTCAAGGTGATTATTGAGACCTGCTATCTGAATGAAGAACAGATTGCTGCCATGTGCCGTATTGTAGAGGATACCGGTGCGGACTTTATCAAGACCAGCACCGGTTATGGCTCCCGCGGCGCTGAGCCCCATGACATTGAGCTGTTCAAGAAGTATCTGAAGAAGCCCGCCAAGATGAAAGCCTCCGGTGGTATCCGCACTACCAAGGATGCCCAGATGTACGTGGATATGGGCTGCGCCCGCCTGGGTACCAGCAACGGTGTGCAGATCATGGAAGGCGCACAGGGCGGCGAAGCGTATTGATTTTCAAAACTGCCTGTAAAGCAAAGAGCCTGCCGGGAAACGGCAGGCTCTTTGCTTTTTACAAATTTTGTCATGCATGCTTTTGATGCTTTTTTTCGGACAGTTTCGCAGCCAGCGGGGCAGCCCGGCGCAGCATGAGCTGGCTGATGCCCAGCGCCACGGCGCTGACGAGCAAAACCAAATAAAAGCTGACACCCCGGTTGATACACAGCGAGGCAGCCAGATATTGCCCGGGAAAGACAGCGGCAAATACAGTGGAATACACAAGCTCATTCGCTCCCACCGAACCGGGAAGCGGCAGCATGTCCACCGCGATGTAGACCGAAGCCTGCAGAACCAGTACGGTCAGCAGGTCTGACCCACGCAGACCGAGGCCGCAATAAATGAACCAGGTCAGAATAAACAAGGTGCCGCGCTGCAGAAATGTCATCCCCACGGCGGTCAAAATACAGCCGGGATGGCCGCGAAAATACCGCACTACATTTTGGTATTCCGCCACGGTGCCCATCAGCTTTTCATGACGGGCGGGAGAGGGCTTGAGCAGGTGTAGCTTTTCCAGAAGATGTTCCAGTCCGCTCACAATCCGGCGCGAGCAGCCGGGGCTTACCATAACAAACACCAGAAAGCCCACCAGCAATATGTTCAGTCCGAGCCCCAGGTAATATAGCCAGAGCAGGCCGCCGAATGCGCCGCGCAGGATATTTCCGGCGGCGGCAATCAGGGCAAGGCCCAGCACAACCAGCACAAATTTGTAGAGTACGGCCACTACCATAAGAACCGGTGTGCTGTCGGCAATGCGGACGCCTTCCCGCTTCATATAGTATATCTGCGCCGGCTGGCCGCCGGTAGCAGAAGGGGTGATGGCCGAAAAGAAGAACCCGACAAATGACCAACGGATGCACTGGGGCGGGTGTACCGGGATATTCAGTGCGCGCAGCAGATACCAGATAATCATGCCCTCGCCCGCGACAAACAGCAGCGCGGCCAGAATACCAGGTGCCAGCCATGTCAGCTTCACCGCGGCAATAGCCGCCAGCACCGCCCGCATATCGTTGGATTTGAGCAACACAAAGGTGGTGGCGGCGATCAAAACTATCAGAAACAGAACGCTGCCCCAATATTTACGCTTCATAGACACGCCTCTTTTCATATAGCAGCGGCTGGCGGCCAATATATCCCGCCAATGAGCCTTCATATACCAGTCGTGTTCCGGGCAGCTCGTAGAAATCGCGGGGGGTTACCAGGGAAAAATGCTTGCTGAATAAATGCATGCCGTTTTTGCTCAGTACACGGGCCAAAAACGAACTGCAGGTAAAATGGTTTTTTTGGTAAAAGGGCCGCCCCATCAGAATAAACGGAAGCCCCAGGACACAATAGTGAAAATGAAAACGGCGCTGCCAGCACCGGCGCAGTTCCCGGCGCAAACGATCCTTGAATTCAGCCGAACAGGGATAGCTGACCACCCGATAGCTGGCCGTAGGAAAGACCTGCAGAATGCGGTGTGCGTCTTCCTGCACAAAGCCGGCAATAACCGGCACCGAGGGGACGCGCCGTCCCACGCTGTAGGTTTCGTGAAGATCCGGGTCGAAAGCCAGCGCCACGTGGCAGTATTCAATGCCGGTTACCTGCCGTATGATGCTGGCGAACAGGCCCGGTGTGCTCACAAGCACAAAATACAGGTTTTCCATACAGGGTTCCTCCTCATTGGAACTGCACTACGCGGCGCGCCAGACGGTAACCAGTCAGGGTAAGCCACCGGCCAAAGCTTCCCGGCAGATAGGTAAAGCCGCTCAGACAATGGTAGCGCAGCTTTTTGTACAAGGTTGGATCCAACCGGTCCATATATTCCCACAGTTCCCGGCGCTTTTCCAGTGCCTCCGGTGTGCCGATCAGAAGCAGGTGAATTGAGGAAATCGAGGTCATGATGGAAACATTGCGGGTCATGTAGCGCGCCAGTTTGGGACTGCGTACCGTTTTCAGATCCACACTTTCGGCCACCAGCTTGTTCACCTTGATCTGCTGGTCAATCCGGCGCATCAGCACACTTTCATTTACCGACTGGTCGTCCCGTCCCAGAAAATAGTGATACAGGTCCATATCCAGATAGCAGATGGTTTCCACCAGAGGGAGCGGCTTGTACGCAAAGAGGTTGTCCACATAAAAGGTATGGACAGGCAGGCGCACGCCGCTGTCGCGCAGTAGCTGGGTACGGAAAATCAGTGCATGCATGATCAGGTATTGGGACGGCCCGAACCGGCCCGTATCTTCCCAGCCGCAGATCTTGCCGGCAGGGAAAATATTCCGGTAGCCCATGGAGCTTTGCTTGCCCTCATGCAGATGATCGTATACATAGTTGCATACCACCATATCTACGCGGGTCTCGGCGTGGTGCCATGCTTCCAACTGATCCAGAAGCCGCTCCAGGCTTCCGGTATCCAGCCAGTCGTCCGAGTCGACCACCTTATAATATAATCCCGTCGCATTGTCCAGCCCGGCGTTCACACCGGCCCCATGTCCCTGGTTGGGTTGGTGGATTACCTTAACAATATCCGGATGCTCTTCCGCATACCGATCGGCAATGGCACCGGTATTATCCGTGGAACCATCGTCCACCAGAATGATCTCAACCCGGTCACCGCCGGTGAGCAATGTATCCACACAGCGGGCCATGTAGTCCTGTGAATTGTAGCAGGGCACCGCAAAGGTCAGTAATTTCATACTTATGCCTCCTGTCAGCACGTTTCGCGCGGTCCGGCTGCGAACGTGTCTTGCCGGCTTTTTTCGTACAGTCTTATATACGACAAAGCAAAGGATTTGTTTTCAGCACTTTCAAAAGATTTACAAACGCTTTTCCCGCTTTTAACCTGAAAATCTTTGTAAACCCCATTTTGAACCCAATTTCTTGTGCAACAAGTACAACTTGTACTATATTTTTGCCGGATTTTTTCTACGGGGCTGTTTTGTCATTCCGTTATGGTTAAAAGTACGGGAGCAGCAAATGGCTTTCCGTTTTGCAAATGAAAAAAGATACAGATTTTTTTGCATTTTCCATTGCCCCCCGCCGTTTTTTGCCCTATAATACAAACTATCGGGAAAGTTTGAACGCCCGGAATTGAGGGCAAGAAAGGGAAGATCCGTATGGAAAAGAAACCGTTTATCACGCTGGAGCAGGCGCAGCGCATTATTGCTGACGTACCGACTCCGTTTCATATTTATGACGAAAAGGGCATCCGGGAAAATGCCCGCCTGCTGAACAAAGCGTTTGCCTGGAATAAGGGATACAAGGAATACTTTGCCGTTAAGGCGACTCCCAATCCCTATATTCTGAAAATTCTGCAGGAAGAAGGCTGTGGGGTTGACTGCTCGTCCTACACCGAGCTGATGCTGGCGGAAGCCTGCGGCTTTTCCGGGCAGGACACCATGTTTTCCTCCAATGTAACCCCTGTGGAGGACATGCAGCTTGCCGCCCGCCTGGGTGCCTATATCAATCTGGACGACTACACCCATGTGGAGTTTCTGGAGCGGGTGGCCGGTATTCCGGAAACGATCTGCTGCCGGTATAATCCGGGCGGTGTATTCTCCATGGGCAACGATATTATGGACAACCCCGGCGAGGCCAAATACGGCATGACCGAGCAGCAGATGGTGGATGCCTATAAAAAGCTGATGGCCAAGGGGGCCCGGCATTTCGGTATCCATGCATTCCTGGCCAGCAATACGGTCAGCAATGAGTATTACCCGACTTTGGCCGGCATCCTGTTTGAACTGGCAGTTCGTTTGAAAGAAGCCACCGGGGCGCACATCAGCTTTATCAACCTGTCCGGTGGTGTAGGGGTGGACTATCGTCCGGAACAGCCCGCCAACGATATCATGGTTATCGGAGAGGGTGTGCGCCGGAAGTTTGAAGAGATTCTGGTTCCCGCTGGTATGGGTGATGTAGCAATCTTCACCGAGCTGGGCCGGTTCATGCTGGCGCCTTACGGGCACCTGGTAAGCACTGTGCTGCATGAAAAACACACCTACAAAGATTACATTGGTCTGGATGCCTGTGCTGCTAACCTGATGCGTCCTGCCATGTATGGTTCCTATCATCACATTACGGTCCTCGGCAAGGAAAACGCGCCCTGTGACCATCGATATGATGTAACCGGCGGCCTGTGCGAGAACAATGATAAGTTTGCCATTGACCGCATGCTGCCAGAAATCCAGATCGGTGACATTCTGGTGCTGCACGATACCGGGGCACATGGATTCTCTATGGGATACAACTATAACGGCAAGCTGCGCAGCGCTGAAGTGCTGCTGCGGGAGGATGGTTCCCACAAGCTGATCCGCCGCGCCGAAACGCCGGAAGATTATTTTGCAACCTTTGACTTTACGCCGTTCTTTAAAAAATGAGCAAAACGGGCAGACTGCGGAATACGGTCTGCCCGTTTTAATTTGCAGAAAAGTATTGACATTCCCCCGGGTGGAAGGTGTAAAATAGGGCAAGAAAGTCAGCCCGTTCCCGGACAGGGCGGCCGGTCAGGAGGAAACAAGCGATGCTTTCGATTGAACACTTTTCCAAAACCTATCCCGGCGGCAAACGTGCCGTAGACGATCTGAATCTGGTCGTTCATGCGGGGGAGATTTGCGGCTTTATCGGGCATAACGGTGCGGGTAAAACCACGACCCTGCGTGCGGTGGCCGGTGTGATGTCCTACACAGAGGGAACCATCCGGGTGGACGGGAAAGACCTGCATACCGATCCGGTGGGCGCCAAGAAGGTTATGGCCTTTCTGCCGGATAATCCGGATCTCTACGACTATATGAAGGGAATCGACTATCTGAACTTTATCGCGGATCTGTACGATATTCCAGGGGACGACCGCACCCGGCGGATTGCCCGGTATGGCGATGATTTTCAGCTTACGGAGGCACTGGGCAGCCCCATCGGAAGTTATTCGCATGGCATGAAACAAAAACTGGCCCTGATCAGCGCCTTGATTCGCAAGCCAAAACTGCTGATTCTGGATGAGCCGTTTGTAGGTCTGGATCCACAGGCATCCCATCTTCTCAAGGGATACCTGGCCCAGCTGTGCGCCCAGGGCGGAGCGGTGTTTTTCTCCACCCACGTGCTGGAGGTAGCGCAGAAGCTTTGCCACAAGGTGGCTATCATCCAAGAGGGCAAACTGATCCGGTACGGTACCATGGAAGAGGTCGTGGCCGGGGAATCCCTGGAGGATGTTTTCCTGCGCCAGACAGCGGGAGGTGCCGACCATGCGTAAATTCGGCGCGCTCCTCAAGGTCAGCTTCTGGGGGATGCTGTACGCCATGAATCTGGCGGGCGGAAACCGAAAACGCCGCATCTCCGGCGCTGGTGTTCTGGCGCTGGCGGGTGGTCTGATGCTGATGCTTTCCGCTACCTACAGCTTCAGTTTCTCCACTATGCTGGCACAGCAGGGAATGGTGGATATGCTGCCGATGCTTATGTCGCTGCTGGCGGTTATTCTGTGCGCGGCATTCAGCCT
Source organism: Gemmiger sp. An120 (assembly GCF_002160955.1). GTDB lineage: Bacteria > Bacillota > Clostridia > Oscillospirales > Ruminococcaceae > Gemmiger_A > Gemmiger_A avium. The sequence continues at coordinate 269,642 of NZ_NFLN01000002.1, read as the reverse complement.
GTTCGGGGCGCAGGGGATCCTGTTCAGTACGCGGGATATGGATCTGGCCCTCTCCTGGCCGGTCTCGCCGCTGCAACTGGTTCTGTCCCGCGTGTTGGCGCTATATCTGGAAAACCTGTTCCTTCTGGGGGTCTGGATGCTGCCCGTGTGGCTGGCGTGGATGCTGCAGGGCGGCTGCACACCGGCTGCCTTTATTGCCCTACCGATCAGTGTCCTGCTGCTGGCGTTTCTCCCTTGCGTTTTGGCTATGGCTGCCGGTTTTGTGCTGGCCCTCATCTCCGCCCGCTTCAGTCACAAGGCGCTGATCAACAATCTGCTGTATCTGTTGTTGCTGGCGGGCATTTTTGCCGGATCGTTTTCCCTGCAGGGACAGATGTTCCAGATGCAAAGCGCCTTCTTTACATCCTGGCCTATGCGGCCTTTCCTTTGGTTTACCGAAGCTTTGAAATTGCAGGATGCTTCTCTGGCGGCGCTGGCAGCGGTATGCGTCCTTCCGTTCCTGCTGATTGCCTGGCTGATCAGCCGGCAGTATGCGGCAATCTTAACCTTGTTGGCCAGTCACCGCGCCCGTTTTGATTACAGACTGACCCGCCAGCATTCCAGTGGACATATGCGGGCGCTGATCGGCCGGGAATTTCGGCGTTACTTTGGTATCAGCATCTATCTGTTCAATACCGGCATTGGTTTGCTGCTGCTTGCAATAGGCGCAGTTGCCGCCGTACTGCAAAAAGACCAGCTTCAGCTCTTAATGGCCCAGTTGGGTTCCGAATCCATGCCTATGACGGCCGTTTTGGCATTGACGGTTGGTTTTATTCTGGCGATGACGCAGCCCACCAGTTGCTCGATCAGTCTGGAGGGAGAGCAACTCTGGATCCTGAAAAGTGCACCCCTGCGTCCCTGGGAGCTGTTTGGAAGTAAAATTGGAATGCAGCTTATTCTTGTGCTTCCGTTCCTTGTAGTCTGCGTCCCTGTTATGGGGTGGGCGCTGGGTGTTACAACGGCGCAGGCAGTGGCTTTGCTGGTGGCCGCTGTGGCAATGGCATTCTGCGTAGCCCCTATGGGCCTTGTGGTGAATCTGCATCTCCCCAAGCTGGATGCACCGAATCCCACTGTAGTGGTCAAGCAATCTGCCGCTACGCTTGTGGGGCTGCTGGCAGGATTTGCGTTGATGCTGCCCGGCGCACTGCTGTTCAAGCTGATTCCGCAGGTATGGAATGGCTGCGGTTGGCTTGCTGCTGCCGCAGCGCTGTACCTGACCGTTGGCATCCTGCTCTGGCGTTTTTTGCTTACCCGGGGCGCTGCGATGCTGGAAGAACTGTAATTATATAAACAAAGCGCCGGGCTGCGTTGCGTAAAACGCGGCCCGGCGCTTAACTTTTTATTAGCCCTGCCAGTGAGTCTCAATCTCTTCCCGGAGCAGCTGCACGTAACGCCGCACACGGGCCGGATCTTTCTGTACGGTATACACGTCGCGCTGGGTAAACTCCAGCGTGCAGCCGCGGGCGGCCTGCAGGGTGTGATCAAAATGCTCACGGATGGCCGCTTCGTCCAGCGTGCCGGTCAGACCCAGGAAATTGGGGCTGGGTTTGCGGTGGAAAACGGTCTTGCGTCCGCGAAGCTGTTCACCCATAAACACCTCGTCGCACCAGGGCGAAATGCTCACTTTGCGCAGATTGGTCAGGGTGGATACATCATCCCACACAGCACTGACCGGTTCACAGCAGCCATAGGACAGCAGACCGAATGCGTCAGCCACCTTTTTGTAGCTGGGGAAGATCAGTTCGTGGAACATCTGCGGGGAAACACTGACGGTTTCCTGCGAATCCATAAAGCCCCATATTTCCTTTACACTTGCAGGACGGGTGGAGGGCAGTTCCTCCGTAAAGCAAAGGCTTCCCTGACGGAGCAGCTCAAATCCTGTAGTGGGGTAGAGGCAGTCGTTCTCAGCCAGATAGGCAAAGAAGCGCAGATAGTCTTCCGCCAGACGATCCATCATGGCAGCGAAGCGCTCCGGATCATCCATCATGGCAATGTACATATTTTCCATGCCCATCAGGTGCACAATCTGCTGCGTAAGCACAACCGGCGGGCTGCTCATGATCATTTTGACCGGCAGAATATCGCCAAATGCTTCCTGCGCCAGCTCCATATGGCGGCGGGTCGCTTCCTTGTCTACGCCAAAATCCGAGGGGCGCAGCTTGTCTTCATCCTGCTCCAGCTCCTCAATGACCGGCACAAAACAATGGCCCAGGCGGTTCCCGTTGGCGTCTTCCGCCGTTTCGGTACGAACATCCCAGCCAAACGGACGGAACCACTGCTCCCATTCCACACCAAAATAATCCGGAACCACCCAGTCATCGTCGAATTCCGTCAGGTTGATGGTTTTCTGCAGCAGTTCGGTCTCCAGCCGGCGGGCATCCGGCGATTCACACTCCAGCCGCGCGGGGATCAGTTCATCCGCAAAGGTATCCAGCTCGATATGGATCATGGGACGGGTACCCCGAAAGGCGTTGTGCCGTTTCCACAGGGCAATACGCGCCTGGTTGACCGGGCTGTTGTGGATTTCCAGCTGCTGTTGCGCCAGTTTCCGAAGCCGGTCGCGATCATGAGAAGAAAACATGGTGTGCCTCCTTGTTATCGTGAGCGTCAAAATTAGGTTCCTTGAGCTTCCGGCTTGTATCCTATCACGGACAGTGCCTGGGGAGAATGAAGAATCTTGCCGATTCCATACAAAAAATTGCTCTTTGTTTGGCGGCATACAGCCCTGTTTTCTTTCGGATTTGGTTTTGCTCATGCGTGGGATTGTTTACGGCAGTACAGCATGATACAATTCAGGTATCACGTTCTTGTAAGGAGGAAACCGTTGTGGATTCGTTTGAGCAGACCCACATATCCACCGCTGTACCGCCCTTGCCGGAAGCTGAATTGTCTTCCCGGCCGGTGCGGCTTGCGGTAGCGGGCTTTTATCGTCAGATGAACCAGCATCTGGTGCGCAACCGGCAACTGAATGAGTGGATATTGCTGCTGTGCACCGATGGGCGCGGATGGGCAGCCCGGGGGGAGGAAGCGGCTTTTCCGGTCGAACGCGGCCAGATGGTACTGCTGAGCCCGGATCAGCCACACAGCTACGGCAACAGGGAAGGGGAAACCTGGTCGCTGCTCTGGCTTCACTGTACGGGAGCAGGCGTTCCTGCGCTGGCAGGGCGGGCGGCGCAATCCGGTGCGTTCCCGGCACCGCCGCAGGCGTTTGAACTGATGCGGCAGATTCTGGACGAAGTACGGGCCGGGCAGCAAACTACCCGTGTCCTGTATGCCGAATCCATGCTTACCCGCCTGCTTGCCCTGATCGGGCACCTGCCTGACCATGCGGTTCCGCCTGCCGTGCTGCAGGCGCAGCAATTGCTTGAGGATTTGGCGCATCCGTTGGATCTGGACTCTCTGGCACGGGCAACGGGTATGTCCAAATACTACCTACTCCATCAGTATCGTCGCTTTACCGGAGAAACCCCTATGGAATACCGCAGCCGGCTGCGTCTGGCAAAAGCCTGTGATCTGCTGGCGGACCCGCAAAAAACGTTGGCGGCTATCAGTGAAGAATTAGGATACAGCAGTCCGTATCATCTGTCCTCTGCATTCAAAGCCCGGTATGGAATTTCTCCGTCAGCTTACCGCAGGCTGCTGTGATAGAAACAGGAATTGACCCTTGCATTCTGCAAAACAATGTGCTATACTTTGGTACATTAAATCAACGATGCGCTAAAGAGCGCGTCGTTACGGGGAGGAAATACGCAGATGAAAAAGGGTTTGGCTATTCTGGTCGGGGGCTGTATGCTGGCCCTCAGCCTGACGGGTTGCGGCGGTTCCGGTTCTTCCGCCGCGGGGGGCTCGTCCGGTTCTGTCGCCACCGGTTCCGATGGTGCTAAGGTGTTTCAGGTGGGCGTGCTGCAGCAGATGGAGCACGAAGCGCTGGATGCCGCCACACAGGGATTCCAGGACGCTTTGACGGAGGCGCTGGGCGACCAGGTGGAGATCACCGTCCAGAATGCGCAGAACGATTCCAATACCTGCACAACGATCGCAACCAGCTTTGTTTCCAGCGGGGTGGATCTGATTATGGCCAATGCCACCAACGCCTTGCAGGCAGCGGCGGCCGCTACCGATACGATTCCCATTCTGGGCACCTCGATCACGGAGTACGGCGTGGCTCTGAGCCTGTCTGACTTTAACGGCACGGTGGGCGGAAATATTTCCGGCACTTCCGATCTGGCGCCTCTGGATCAGCAGGCTGCCATGCTGCAGGAATGGTTCCCGGATGCCGAAAAGGTGGGCTTGCTGTACTGCTCCGGCGAACCCAACTCCCAGTACCAGGTGGATGTTGTCAAAGCTGAGCTGGAAGAGATGGGCTACACCTGCACGCTGTATCCTTTCTCGGATTCCAACGACCTGGCCACCATCACCACCAGCGCGGCGGCGGAAAGTGACGTAATCTACGTTCCCACTGACAACACCGTGGCGTCCAATAGGGGTATTGTGGACGGCATCTGCCGGCCTGCCAAGGTTCCGGTGATCGCAGGTGAAGAGGGCATCTGCGCTGGCTGCGGCGTGGCGACCCTGTCCATCAGTTACTATGATATCGGCTACAAGACCGGCGAAATGGCAGCCCAGATTCTGACGGGCGAGGCGGATATCGCCACAATGCCGATTGAGTACGCACCTCAGTTTACCAAGAAATATAACGCTGCGATCTGCGAGGAGCTGGGTCTTACCGCTCCGGAAGGCTACGAGGCCATTGGCTGACCAACAAAACTATGCATGAACGGAACAGCGGGAGAGAGCTCAGCTTTTCCCGCTGTTCTGTCCGCATACAGAATGTACATGCAACGGGGGAACGATCGTGAGCTTTTTTCAATCTTTCTTGAATGCGATGCCCGGCGCGGTGGCGCAGGGGCTGATCTGGGGCATCATGGCTATGGGTGTCTATCTGACCTATAAAGTGCTGGATGTGGCGGACCTGACAGTCGATGGCTCTATCTGCACCGGCGGCGCTACCGCCGTAATGGTTATGCTGGCGGGTCACAGTGTTTGGCTGGCACTGCTGTGCGCGCTGCTGGCGGGGCTTCTGTGCGGCCTTGTTACCGGGCTGCTTCATACTTTCATGGGGATCCCGGCTATCCTGGCCGGTATTCTTACCCAGCTTTCTCTGTACTCCATCAACCTGAAAATCATGGGCAAGTCCAATCAGTCCATCAACGTGGATCAGTTTGATCTTCTGATTTCACTGCGTTGGGTTAAAGAGTTTTCCCTGCGCAACCCGGTACTGGTGGTATCGCTCTTCACGGTTGTGATTATTGCACTGCTGTACTGGTTCTTCGGTACAGAATTGGGCTGCTCGATCCGGGCCACCGGATGCAATCCGAACATGAGCCGCGCCCAGGGCATCAATACCAACCGGAATGTCGTGTTGGGCCTGATGCTTTCCAACGGGCTGGTAGCACTCTCCGGCGCTCTGCTCAGCCAGTATCAGGGATTTGCAGACCTGAATATGGGCCGTGGCGCCATCGTGATCGGTTTGGCTGCGGTGATTATTGGCGATGCCATCTTCGGGCGTATTTTCCGCAATTTTGCCCTGCGCCTTTTAAGCGTTTGTCTGGGGGCTATTATTTACTACCTGGTATACCAGTTTGCCGTACAGCTGAAACTGGATCCGGATATGCTCAAGATGCTTAGCGCTATGGTGGTCGCCGTGTTCCTGGCGGTTCCGTATTGGAAGAGCAAATACTCCCGCATCAAGGTAAAGGAAGGAGGCGCTGACCGTGCTTAAGCTGGAACATGTGGTAAAAGTTTTCAACCCCGGCACCGTCAACGAAAAGGTAGCGCTGAATGACCTTTCGCTGGAACTGAAAGATGGGGATTTCTGCACGGTAATCGGCGGCAATGGCGCCGGTAAAAGCACCATCCTGAATGCGGTGGCAGGTACCTGGCTGGTGGATCGGGGTCGTATTACCATCGACGGGAAGGACGTAACCCGTTTGCCGGAGCATAAGCGTGCTGCTTTTCTGGGGCGTGTGTTCCAGGATCCCATGACGGGCACAGCCGCCGATATGGAAATTGAAGAAAACCTGGCGCTGGCAGCCCGCCGCGGTCAAAAACGCGGGCTTGGTATTGGCATTACCCGCAAGGAACGGGAAGAATACCGGGAAATGCTCAAAATCCTGGATCTGGGGCTGGAGGATCGCATGACCGCCAAGGTAGGCCTGCTGAGCGGCGGCCAGCGCCAGGCTCTGACCCTGTTGATGGCTACCCTGAAAAAGCCGAAGCTGCTGCTGCTGGACGAGCATACGGCGGCCCTTGACCCTAAAACCGCGAAGAAGGTTCTGGAACTGAGCGCCAGAATTGTGGAGGAAAGCCACCTGACTACCCTGATGATCACCCATAACATGAAAGACGCCATTTACTATGGCAATCGGCTGATTATGATGCATGAGGGCCGTGTAATCTTTGATGTTTCTGGCGAAGAAAAGAAAAAGCTTACGGTTCCGGATCTGCTGGCCAAATTTGAAGAGGTCAGCGGCGGCGGGATCGCCAACGATCGTATGGTCCTTTCCTAACCATTTTTTGTCCCAATAAACAGGCACACGCCCCGGCTGCGGAAGTCAGCCGGGGCGTGTGCCTGTTTATTGGAAAAGTGGCCCTGTTCAACCGGGATGGTTTCGGGTATAATAGAATGCATATTGATGATCCCGAATGCAAAGGAAGGGCAGCGAAACCAATGGCAAACAAGACGAAAACCATTTATGTGTGTTCCAATTGTGGCGAGGTAAGCCCCCGCTGGATGGGCCGCTGCCCCTCCTGCGGGATGTGGAACACCATGACCGAAGATGTAGAACAACCCGCACCTGCCCCGGCAAAATCCGGGCGTGGGGCTGCTGCCAGAGTGCCGGGAGTAACCAGCCTGGTGCCGCGCCGCCTCAGTGAAATCAGCACTACCGAAGAAAAAAGCCGCATTATTACCGGTATCAGCGAATTGGATCGGGTGTTGGGCGGCGGCATTGTGATCGGCAGCGTAGTACTGCTGGGCGGTGAGCCCGGCGCAGGCAAATCTACCCTGCTGCTGCAGCTGTGCGGCGCAATTTCCCTGCAGTATCATGTGCTTTACGTGACGGGTGAGGAATCGGTGCGGCAGATCAAGCTGCGTGCCAATCGTCTGGGGGTTCCGCAGGATAACATCTCACTGGTAAGCGAAAATGAAATCGACGAAATTTGCGGCCTGATTGAACAGATGAAGCCCCAGCTGGTGGTGATCGACTCGATCCAGACCATGCATTGCGGGGATATCGCTTCTTCTTCCGGCAGTGTTTCTCAGGTAAAAGAGTGCTCTTCCCGGCTGCTGGCGGTAGCCAAAAGCCTGGAAATCCCCACCTTTATTGTGGGGCACGTGAATAAGGACGGCGCCATTGCCGGCCCCAAGGTCATGGAGCATATCGTGGATACGGTACTGTATTTTGAAGGGGACAAAACCCTGCCGTACCGGGTTCTGCGTGCGGCGAAAAACCGGTATGGTTCCACCAATGAGATCGGTATGTTCGATATGACCGGTGAGGGCCTGGAGGAAATCTCCAACCCGTCCCAGCTGCTTCTAAAGGGGCGACCGCTGGGCATCAGCGGCAACTGCGTGGCTTGTACCATGGAAGGCACCCGCCCGATCCTGAGCGAGGTTCAGGCGCTGGTTACCAAGAGCGGTTTGGGCACACCCCGGCGAACCAGCAGCGGCTTTGACTATAACCGGGCCAACCTGCTGCTGGCAGTGCTGGAAAAGCGGGCAGGCTTCTTCTTTGGCACGCTGGACGTATATATCAACATTGTAGGCGGTTTGCGCTTGGATGAAACGGCCTGTGATCTGGCCGTCTGCCTGGCAATGGTTTCTTCACTGCTGGATCAGCCGGTGGGAGATACCACCATTGCGCTGGGCGAAGTGGGGCTGGGCGGTGAAATCCGCAGTGTGACCCACCTGGAATCCCGGCTGCGCGAAGCGGCCCGTATCGGCTTTACCCGGGCAATTGTTCCGCAGCACAGCCTGTCGCAGGTGGATCGCTCTGGTCTGGAGGGGATGCGGCTGATCGGCGTGCGCTATCTGCGGGACGCAATCGCAGCGCTTAAGCAAGGGGAAAACCCGGCATAAAAGAATAGCATCCCCGGAAAAGGGCCACACTCTTTTCCGGGGGTGTTTTTATGCGTGCCAAACGGGTGATTGCGTTGTTTGCTGCGGCCTTGCTTTTGTACTCTGTTGTTTTGGGGCGGCTGTTCATTACGGCCTCAAACCGGGAGTACGGGCAGACGGCCATGGCGCAGACCGTCACCACCTTGACACTGTCGCCCCGCCGCGGGGATTTTTTTGACAGGAACGGGAACAATCTCACGGGATATGGCACGGAATATTATGCCCTGTCCATTCCGTCAGAGGGAAGTTATACGCGGCTGTTTGACTATGTCTCATATCGGGAACAGACACTGCTGTATCAGCGGCGCAATGCGACCACTCCATTTCTTGTTCAGGTAAGCACGGATCTCACGGATCAAGGAATCTATACCTATGCCAGAACGGGGCGATATTGGCCCATACCGGTAGCCGTGCATCTGCTGGGTTATCTGGATGGGGATGGAAATGGCGTATCCGGCCTGGAACTTACCTGCAACGAACAGCTTTCCGACAGCGGCGGTGCCGACTACGTGCAGTGCATCACCAATGCCAGCGGCCAATTGATGGAGGAGCAGCCGCCCCGCCTTACCGAAACTGGTACGCAGGCAAATGGTGTTATGCTGACACTGGATCTGGGAATCCAGCGTGCCTGCGAGGCGATTGCGCAGCAAACCATACAAAAAGGGTGCATTCTTGTAATGGAGCGCCGTACAGGACGTATCCTGGCCAGTTCCAGCATGCCGGTTTTTGACCCGGATAATGTGGCGGACAGCATCGAGGCGAACGACACATCGCTGCTGAATCGCCCGCTTTGTGCATTCAATGTCGGCTCAGTGTTTAAACCTGTAATGGCAGCATTGGCACTGGAAAAGGATATGGGCTGGTTTACTTGGGAATGTACCGGCAGCACTGAAATCAACGGACATGTTTACCACTGTGCAGGCAACACCGCACATGGCATGGTCAACCTGGACAGCGCGCTGACCGAAAGCTGCAACTGCTACTTTATTCAGCTGGGTCAGCTTCTGGGGGGCAAAGCAATTCAGGAAATCGCGGCACGCTTTGGCTTCGGTGAAACCCAGACCCTGGCGGAAGGGCTAAGTGCCTCGGCCGGAAATCTGCCCGATGCCAATACCCTGCAAAACAAGGGGCAGCTGGCGGGCATCAGTTTTGGCCAGGGCGAACTGCTGGCCACACCTTTGCAGGTTCTGTCCATGATGAATGCCATTGCCAATGACGGTGTTTTCCTGGATCCGTCCGTGCTGTTGGGGGCTTGCACAGCTGATGGTTCGCGGGTGATTGATCCGGCGGAACAAACCGGTCAAAGAAAGGCAATCAGCGATTCTGTCGCCGGCAGACTCCAGGGAATGCTGCGCCGGGTAGTAGAAGAGGGAACCGGCCGTGCGGCTTCCGAAGTTCCCGGCGGTGCAGCGGGAAAAACCGGTACGGCACAGACAGGCCGGTACGCAGAAGACGGCACCGAGATCATGGACCTGTGGTTTGCTGGATGGTATCCGGACGAGAAACCGAATTACACCATTCTGGTTTTGCAGGATACTGCGACAAACACCCTGAGCAGCTGTACCGAGATTTTCGCACAGGTATGCCAGGCACTGTACTGGCTGGAAAACAGTTGACAACCGCAGCCGGGAAGAATATAATGAATATGTATGAAAAAGGCAGAGAAGGGGCCAAGACATTGGCTGTCGCCTCCAGAGAAGAGCCGGTTGGTGCAAGGCTCGGCAGGCAGTCCGCTCAAGCCACCCCGGAGCCTCCGGCGAATCAAACCGGACGTAAGCGCGGCGTTAACGCGGCAGAGTGGCGGTATACACCATATGCCGCAAACCGGGTGGTACCACGGAAGCGTTCAGCCTTCGTCCCAGTAACAGGGGCGGAGGCTGTTTTTTGTGGCTCTGTTCGTAATAAGAAAAGGAGAAATCACACAATGCAATGGACTGGATTGAACGAACTGCGTGAAAAGTACCTGAGCTTTTTTGAGAGCAAGGGCCATCTGCGCCTGGGCAGCTTTCCGCTGGTTCCGAAGGACGACAACAGCCTGCTGCTGATCAACAGCGGTATGGCCCCCATGAAGAAGTGGTTCCTCGGCCAGGAGGAGCCGCCCCGTCACCGGGTGACCACCTGCCAGAAGTGCATCCGTACGCCGGATATCGAGCGGGTTGGCATTACTGCCCGTCACGGTACCTATTTTGAAATGCTGGGCAATTTCAGCTTCCAGGACTATTTCAAACGGGAAGCCACTGCCTGGGCCTGGGAGTTCCTGACCAAGGTGCTGGAGATCCCTGCTGACCTGCTGTACATCTCGGTGTATGAAGAGGACGATGAGGCTTGGGATATCTGGGTCAATGAAGTGGGCATTGATCCCAGCCACATGGTCCGTTTTGGCAAGGAAGACAACTTCTGGGAGCATGGTTCCGGCCCCTGCGGTCCCTGCAGCGAAATCTACTTTGACCGTGGACCGGAACATGGCTGTGGTAAGCCCGACTGCAAGGTCGGCTGTGACTGCGACCGTTACATGGAAGTCTGGAACCTGGTCTTCAGCCAGTTCGATTCCGACGGCAAGGGCAACTATACCCGCCTGGAAAAGCCCAACATCGATACCGGTATGGGTCTGGAGCGCCTGGCTTGCGTGATGCAGGGCGTGGGCAACCTGTTTGAAGTGGACACCGTGCAAGCGATCCTGCATCACGTGGAACGCATCAGCGGCAAGACCTACGGTCAGGATGAAAAGACCGATATCTCCATCCGCGTGATCACCGACCACATTCGTTCCACCACCTTTATGGTCAGCGACGGCATTCTGCCCTCTAATGAGGGCCGCGGCTATGTGCTGCGCCGTCTGCTGCGCCGCGCTGCCCGTCATGGCCGGATGCTGGGCATCAACCGCCCGTTCCTGACCGAACTGGTGGATACCGTTATCCATGAAAACAAGGCCGGCTATCCCGAACTGGAAGAGCACGCCGATTACATCAAGAAGGTCATCAGCACCGAGGAAGAGCGGTTCTACAAGACCATTGATCAGGGCATGGCAATCCTGAGCGGCCTGATTGACAGCATCGAAAAGGCCGCGCTGGAAGGTAAGAAAAAGATTCTGTCCGGTCTGGATGCTTTCAAGCTGAACGATACGTTCGGTTTCCCGCTGGATCTGACCAAGGAAATCGCGGCCGAAGCGGGTGTCCTGGTGGATGAAGAGAACTTCCGCATCGAAATGAAGAAGCAGAAGGAGAAGGCCCGCAAGGATCGTCTGAGCCGTGATATTTCTGGCTGGGCTGCGGATATCTTCGGGGAACTGGATGCGGCTCCCACCACTTTCACCGGTTATGATACCCTGACTGAAGAGGCCACTGTGCTGGCTCTGTCTGATGAAGAGGGCCTGAAAGACGCGGTTTCTACCGACGATGGCGCTAAGGAAGGCATTCTGGTGGTGCTGGATCACACTCCGTTCTATGCGGAAATGGGCGGCCAGGTGGCCGACCAGGGCACCCTGACCAGCGGCGACACCAGCCTGAAAGTTCTGGATGTGAAGAAGACTCCGAAAGGGTATTTTGTTCATACCTGTGTGCTGGAAAGCGGCATGATCCAGGTGGGCCAGACTGTGACCGCTGCGGTGAACAAGGGCCGCCGCCGTGCCATCGCCCGCAACCATACCAGTGCTCATCTGCTGCAGCAGGCGCTGCGCGATGTACTGGGCAACCATGTGCATCAGGCTGGTTCCTACGAGGATGACGAACGGGTGCGTTTTGACTTTACCCACTTCAGCGCAATGACCCCTGAGGAGATTGCGCTGGTAGAGCACATCGTAAACCAGAAGATCTTTGCCGCGATGGATGTAACTGTGCGCAACCTGCCGCTGGCTGAGGCCAAGAAGATGGGCGCTATGGCCCTGTTTGGCGAGAAGTACGGCGAGATCGTACGGGTTGTGGACATCGAAGGATACTCCACCGAATTCTGCGGCGGTACCCACGTAAAGAACACCGCGCAGTTGGGCTGCTTCAAGATTTTGAGTGAGTCCAGCGTGGCGGCGGGTGTTCGCCGCATCGAGGGCACCACCGGTATGGGCGTTCTGCGCCTGCTGGACGAGCGCACCGAAATGCTCCACCAGGTGGCTGATGCGCTCAAGGTCAATAGCGTGCACGATCTGCCTCTGCGCGCCGTTACCATTGCCGGTGAACTGAAGAGCACGCAGCGCGAACTGGAGGCAGCCAAGGCTGCTCTGGCTGCCAACAAGATTGACGGCTTGTTCGAGAATGCGCAGGATGTAGAAGGCATCAAGATCATGGCCGCGTATTTCTCCGGTACCGGTTCGGATACCCTGCGCAGCATGTGCGACAAGATTCGTGACAAGGCCCCCAACACGGTTGCTGCGCTGGTTGGTGCCAGTGACGGCAAGATCACCCTGGCGGTATCCTGCGGTAAGAATGCACAGGAGCGCGGCCTGAAAGCTGGTGCCCTCGTCAAGGCGATCGCGGCTGTAGCCGGCGGCAACGGCGGCGGCAAACCGGACTTTGCCATGGCTGGTATCAAGGACGCTACCAAGGTTGACGAGGCCCTGGCGGCTGTGGCCGGTATTGTGCGCAGTGCGCTGAACGGCTGATAGAAAAGCATCTGGACGTTAACCACCCGTCCTGGCTTGTGTATAAGCCAGGACGGGTGGAAGCCGTGCACAGCACGGAATAGTTTCGTATCGAAAGGAGTGAACCCAGCGTTATGGAGAATTGCCTGTTCTGCAAAATTGCGGCAGGGGAAATCCCTTCCAACAAGTTGTATGAGGATGACCAGATTCTCGCTTTCCATGACATTGATCCGCAGGCTCCGGTGCACTTTTTGGTGATTCCGAAACAGCATGTGGACTCGGCTGCCTGCCTGGAAGAGACCGACAGCGCGCTGGTCGGACACATCTTCGCTGTGATTGCCCGCCTGTGCAAAGAGCTGGGCTGTGAAGATGGCTACCGGGTTGTTACCAATGTGGGCGAAGATGGCGGACAGAGTGTAAAGCATTTGCACTTTCATGTGCTTGCCAAGCGCAGTCTGGCCTGGCCTCCGGGCTGATTTGAAAGCAGGAAAGGAGATCGTTTATCATGCCGGATACCTATACTCTGCAGGTCGCTGGGGTTACCCGCGAACTACCTATCTGCAAGATTAATGAACACCTGTCTATCGCAGCGTTTATCATGTTCAGCGATGTGGAGCTTACAGTTGCCTGCGCGCAGGCACTTTTGGAAAAGTGCCCTGAGTTTGACGTGATTGTTACTGCTGAAGCCAAAGGCATTCCTTTGGCCTATGAGATGAGTCGGCAGAGCGGGAAGCTTTATATTCCTGCCCGTAAAGGCACAAAGCTTTACATGAGCGAGCCTGTCGTTGTGGAGGATCAGTCCATTACGACCGCTGCCAAGCAAACGCTGGTTATCGACAAGAAGGATCTGGATGCCATGAACGGCAAACGTATTCTGATTGTGGATGATGTGATCAGCAGCGGCGGCTCTCTGCATGCGCTGGAAGCGCTGGTGAGCCGCAGCACCGGTAAGGTTGTTGCCCGCGCCGCTGTCCTGGCCGAGGGTGACGCTGCCGAGCGGGACGATATTGTTTTCCTGGAAAAGCTCCCTCTGTTTGAGCACTGATTCAGAATGGTCATTCGCAGAAAACTTGCATTGCTGGGCTTGTTCTTTCTGCTTTGCCAACTAGCCGCAGCACAGATGCCGCCGGGCACATGGTTCGCCCTGACGGCTGTATGTGCTGCGGCCATTTTTGTGTTTTGCCGCTTCTTTGCCAAACAATATACGCTGCTGTTTCTGCTGCTGAGCGCTGTTGCGCTGGTTGGCTTTCAGCAGTTGTATGTACACTTAATTTTGTATCCGACGGCTGCACAGCATCAGGGAGCCAATTTGCCCTTGCTGGTCCGTGTTGAGAAAACAGGAGAATGCTATGAAGATGACCGTGTCAGCGCACAGGTAACAGTTTTGGAGAGCGATGGCAAAAGCTGTCACTATACCGCTTACTGTTCTGTTTTTCCGAATTCTGAACCTGGAGAACTTGTACGCGGTCTCTTTGACGTTTCCACTCTTGCAGACGATGAGTACAAACTGTCGAGACTTGCGGATGGGATTTATCTGGAATTGACCTATCTTTCAGACGCGGACTGGATAGGGGAACAGCAGACTTTCTGGCTGGCTGTTCAGCAATGGCGGCTTATGCTTTCCAGAAAGATACGCCAGTATATCTCATTTGATGCAGGATCCCTGCTCTGCGCTATGACGCTGGGAGAACGCACCGGCCTGTCTGAGGAATGGGAGATTCTCTTCCGGCAGGCGGGTGTCTCTCATCTTCTGGTAGTTTCCGGTCTGCACCTGAGCCTTGTCTGCGGAATTTTAGCCGGTTCATTGAAAAACAGCCGGGTTCGTGCTGTGGCAAACCTGGTGATATTTCCGGCATATGCTGTGCTGACCGGCTTTTCGCCCTCTATTTTTAGGGCAGGAACCGCACTGGTGATTGGAAGTATAGGTGCGCTGTTTGCGCTTCCGGTTGATTCCTTCACGTCTCTGGGCATGGCGGCTCTGCTTTTGGGAATTGCCAACCCGTTTGCGTCCTGCGATTTGGGATTGCAGCTGTCTTTTGCCGCAACCTTGGGTGTTCTCTGCGCCGGCGCGCTTTACTCAAGAGTGACCCGAAATCAGTATCCGGTGCCCCGGCGCTTTCAGCTGGTTAACATACTGCTTGTGCCGGTTTTTGCTGCCTGGTTTTCACTTCCGGTTCAGCTTGCCCAGAATATGGAACTAAGCGGTGTCTCTGTGCTTTCCAACCTGCTTTGCCTGTACCTGATTCAGCCAATTCTGGTGCTGGGCCTGCTGTGTGCGGTGTGTGCCCTGACGCCGATGCTTGCAGTTCCCTTGCAGCTGCTATCACGCCTGGCAGAAATTCTGATTCGGCTGCTGGTTGCCATTCTGCGCGCCACAGCTTCGCTGCCTTTTTCCCGTATTGTTCTGGAAAAGGATTACTACCTTTGCGCCTGGATGATCTTGATGGGGCTTGCCCTGCTTTTCTGGTTCAGCCCGCATCATTGGAAACGGATGCTTATAATCCTGCCATTCTGCACAGCGTTTGCTGTTGGAATCAGTACATTTGCCTCTTTTGGCCTGGTACATGTGGCGCTGGTGGGAAGCAGTTCTTCTCCTTGTATGATTGCATGGCAGGGAGATGACGCCATACTTGTTTTTCAGGGAGGGTACAGCGCGGTTAAAGAAGTAAGAGAGTATCTGGAGGTTCGTTGCCTGGACCTGCGTTATATACTGGATATACGGCAAAAGGCGGATAACAATTTCTGGGAGGAAGCTGCTTGTCCTGCGATCCAGGTGCAGCAGCTGCCCGCCGGGATGCAGACAAACCACCAAGTTTCTGATATACTGGTAGAGAGCTATCACGCTAAAAATGGATGCCTTGCCCGCCTTAGTGTGGGTGGTTACTCAATGGTTCTCTGCAGCGGCACAGTTCGTTTGGCAAACCCGCTGGCGGCCAGTGTTTGGATCCTGGGAAACTCTGGTGAGTCCAGTGATATCCAGGCGGATTTGCAGATTTCGCCCGGCCGTCTGGCAGGTGGGGAGGTCTTGTATGGTGATGGCGATATTCTGGAGATACGGCCGGGAAAAAGCGTCCGTATGATCGAGGTCTATCATGTTGATGAATGAAAAAGAATGGAAAAGCGCCTTGAAGGCTGATACACCTGTATTCTGCTTCTGGGGCGAGGAAGAATACTCGCTTCATAAAACAGCCCGCCAGACCTTGCAGGCATTGACGGAACAACAGGATGAGGTAACCGTTTTGCCGGGCCCTGCCCCGACCATTGAAGAAATCGTAATGGCGGCAGGAACTATTTCTTTCTTCGGAACCCGCCGTGTGGTGCTTATGGAGCGTCTGCGGCCGGCGGATTACAGCGACAAAGATATTAAGGATTTGTGTGATGTGTTGTCCAGCCTGGAGAGCGCTGTATTTATCATCACGGTGCTGCTGGAGAACGCCAAAGACGCAGGCGGAAAACGGGTCAAAAAATTGCTGGAGCAATGTGGCAAGAGTGGGTACTGCGCAGAACTGAAAAAGCCAGGGCCCCAGGACCTGTGCCGCATGCTGATTGCCCGTGCTAAAGAGCAGGATACGCAGCTGGATATGACCACAGCACAGGTCATCCTGGATCGCTGCGGCAGCGATCCGTTTGCACTGAGAAATGAGGTGGACAAGCTGGCTGCCTCCTGCGGCTATACTCAAATCACACCGGCGTTGGTGGCGGAACTGGGCACCCGAAGCCTGGAGGCGGATGTCTGGGAAATGGTGCGTTCCATGACCGCCAAAAACGGAGGCAAAGCGCTGGAAAAACTGAGGATCCTGCTGGAGCAGCAGAATGAGCCGCTGGCAATTCTGGGGGCTCTGTCCGGCAGTTATATCGATATGTGCCGGGCAGGTGCTGCCCGTACAGCCAAGCGCAGCAGCGAAGAATTGTATAAAGAGTTTCATTATTCCGGAAGCCCTTACCGGATCAAGGCTTCTATGGATGCAGCCCGGCGTTACTCCACCGAGCAGCTGGACCAGTGCATTGAAATCCTGATGGAAGCAGATCTGGCTATCAAACAGACGCCTGTGGATGCAGAGGTCATCCTGCAAACGGCGTTCTGCCGCTTGGCGGCTGTGGGGGTGAGCCGATGAGTCAGGAACGACTTCGTGTTCGCCAGGTCATTGTGGTGGAAGGCCGGTACGATGCAGCCGCTTTGGAGCCGCTGGTGGACGGGTTGATTCTTACCACCGACGGATTCGGGATTTTTAAGGATAAAGAAAAGCAGCAGCTGCTGCGGGAACTGGGGCGTGCGAGAGGCGTGCTGATTCTGACAGATTCCGATGCTGCCGGCTTTCGTATCCGACGCTTTGTGGAAAATGTGGTGGGGAAGGAGAGGACCCTTCAGGCGTATGTGCCCAGTCTGCCCGGCAAAGAGAGACGCAAAGCCGTTCCCGGTAAAGAAGGGCTGCTGGGGGTGGAAGGAATGGATGCTGCCGTATTGCGGGCTGCCATTCTGAACGCCGGGGCGCAGCAATGTGAGCCCCGTAAAGGCCGGACGATTACCCACGCGGATTTATTTGCCTGGGGCCTGTCCGGACGCCCTGACTGCCAGCAGCAGCGGTTTTTGTTTCTGAAACGCCTGGGCTTACCGGTGCGGCTTTCCAAAACGGCACTTTGCCGGGTATTGAACTCTCTTTACAGCTATGAAGAAGTAGAACGAATCGCGCAGGAAACGGCGCTGACAAATCAATAAGAAACCGGTGGCTGTCTTCACGAAAGTGAAAGGCAGCCACCGGTTTATCGTTTATTGCAATTCCCCACGCTGTACCTGACCGCAATACCAGGGCATAGGCAATTCAAAAGTCTGCCCACTTACACCGGCAAGTTCCGGCTGAGACAGTTTTGGAAAATACAACCGCCAGGCGCACAGGGCCTGATAGCGGAAGTGAAGTTCCCGGTTTGCGGCGTTGTTGCCATACTTGCTGTCACCCAAAATAGGGCATCCAATGGAGGCCATATGGGCCCGAATCTGGTGGGTCCGCCCGGTAATCAGCTGCACTTGC
Organism: Gemmiger sp. An120; assembly: GCF_002160955.1. GTDB lineage: Bacteria > Bacillota > Clostridia > Oscillospirales > Ruminococcaceae > Gemmiger_A > Gemmiger_A avium. The sequence continues at coordinate 251,827 of NZ_NFLN01000002.1, read as the reverse complement.
AGCAGAGCGAGCCGCCCGCTGACGGCAAGGGTTTTATAGCGCGTTTCTACCGGCTTTGCCGTTGGGCCCGGCCGCGGGACAATCCGGACAACGCCTCTTTGAGCGTCCTTGGACAGATATCCTCCCAGTACACCCGCGGCTGGATCTGGCCGCCCAAAGGTTACGCAGAGGTATTCTTTCTGCAGTTCCCGGCGGCGGATCAGATCGGTGAGAAGCGTTTCCGCCCGATCTGTGCACGCCAGCAGCACAAGACCGCTGGTGCCGGTATCCAGCCGGTGGCAGAGCCTTGGCTGTGCGGAAGTACCCTCCGCTGCTTTGCGGGCTCGTGCCAGCAGGCTGTCTCCTTCCGGTGCATCCACGGGAAGGCCAGCCGGCTTGTTTACCAGCCATACCTGTTCGTCCCGGTATACAAACCGAAGAGAATCCGGCTCTTCCAGCCAGGAATCCGGAATATACAGGCAAATTTCGTCTCCGGTCTGTACCCTAGTGGACAGCGGCTGCTTTTTTCCGTTCAGCTTGATCTTATTTTCCCGCAGCGCCTTGTTCAGACGGCCTAAACCCAGCTGAGGAAGTTGATTCATCAGGTACTTATCCAGACGAACCGGTGAAGAACTGTCTACGCAGATTCTTTTCATGATACAAACTCCAATTCCACACCGCGCAGCACGGCGGCGTCTTCTGTATCCAACGTAAGCATGATATACCCAGGGTCGCTGTCATCTACCGTCAGAATCTCGTAGCGGATACCGTTTGCCACAACAGCCGACGCCCCCTCCAGACGGCGGCGAAGCAACGGGGTATCATCGAACATAACGGTGCAGTTATCCCAGGTCAGTACGCCGTGGTCCCAGTTGGCATCGGTATAGTCCAGTACATAAATGGGATAGTCTTCGCTGTACAGCAGCGCATCCGATCCGGTATACGTCATGCCGGGAGCAATAATATAATGGCTATCCACCCGCGCACAGAATGCCTGCCCCTGCAACTGATCGGCCAGGCGGAGGAATATTCCTTCATTGTCAGTGAGATACAGACAGTCTTGCTGTATTTCGCCTTGTTCCAGCTGCTGAATCGTAGCCTCGCGACGGGCATTCAGCGTTTGCTGATCGGAGCGAGCGGCAAACGGATCGTCTGTGGTCATTCCGGCGTCTGCTGCCCACAATGCCAGATACAGAGTGTCCTCTGCTGTATCGCTCAGCGTTACCAGATGGTCGTATTTCCCGGCAGCCTGCCGCCAGAAATTGCTCTGCAATCCGCTGGCGAATTCCGCAGGCTGTTCGTAGTCCGCCAGCATTTGGCGACGCTCCAGCAGCGCAGGCGAGATGTCCCAGACCTGCAGTACTGCCACGGCACAAAGAAGAACGGCCAACCGTTTAGCAGACAGGACATCCTGCAAAGTTTTCAGACTGTACGCAATGATCAGGTAGTAAACTGGCCAGAACATCCGCCCGCTGGAACGGAACGAGGAGGCAAGCCGAAGCAACCACAACGGAAGTGGAATTTCCAACAGGGTGGCGCCGTTTGCTGAGACAACATTGCTTACGGCAAATACTGTCAGGCAAGCGCATACCAGAAGAAGCATCCCATGCCGACGCAGGGCTTTCCAGGGAGACCAGCGACGGAGAACGGTCTGCACAATGCGGATCACGACAGCACAAACAGCCATCAACAAAACGCCCAGGCCCAAATAGTTGAAACCATCATAGTTGCCCCGCACCTGATTCTGGATTGGCAGCAGGCGGCTCCAGGTTGATGTGCCGATACTGGTGGGGTTCCACAAGGCATTCAGGTTCATGCCGAAGTATCCATACAGTAGTTGGCCGCTGCTTTCGCTGAGTACGCCGGAAAACAAGCCAAACGCCCAGGCGGAAAGCAATGTTGCCCCAAAGTTCAGCAATAAAAAGGCGGCCGGACGCAGCCAGCTCCGATGCCGCAGCGCGTACTGCACCAGCATGGCAAACAGTACTGCATAGACCATTGGCACAAAGTAAGGATGCAGGCTGATGGCCAATGCGTTAAGAACAAACGCACCTTTGAAAAAATAACGGTCTTCCTGAACAGAACACACATAATAGTAGAGGGCCCATATAAGCAGGAAATGCGCCGTGAGTGAGGTGTGCCGGAAAGCGCGCTCTACCATGATAGGGCTCACAACAAACAGACAGCTTCCTGTCAAAAGAGCCCAACGGCTTTTCAGCAGCCGGTCAAGCAGCAGCGCAGAAAAGCCGCCCTGCAAACAAAAGCAGAGCAGTACATACCACCCGAAATACTGGAACACAGAAGGCAAAAGCGGCTCCAGCAAGCGGAAGAATGCGGCAAACAGGGGAATGGAATCGGTAAAGGCTACACTTAAACCGTCCGGCCAGTTTACATCCGGCGATACGCACAAAGGAAAGGAGAGAGGGGCCTCCCGGTAGAACAGCCACCCCGTGTAATGCTGGATGCAGTCTTTTTCAATAAAGCCGCCCCGCAGCCACGCATCCCAGGTGACGCCCAGTGTGCGTGTTCCAAAAATCAATAAAAACGCCAGAATCCCCAGCAGACAGCCCTCTGCAAAAAGCAGAGAACGGGCATGGCGGCGATCTGCCCCCAGCGTCGATGAAGAAAACCGCATAAGGAACCTCCCGGTTGTGGTGTGATACCGATTTCGGTGAATCGAATCCGCGGATTATTCTTTCTGATTTTAGCATCTTTGATGCGGGAATGCAATTGACAAGCTGACTGTAATCCTGTATGATTAAAATTGCAGTTTGCCGCTGTGGCGAAATTGGCAGACGCAAGGGACTTAAAATCCCTCGATGGAAACATCATACCGGTTCGATCCCGGTCAGCGGCACCATGGCAAGAAAAGCCCGGTCTTTTGACCGGGCTTTTCTTTGTGTATTTCTTTATGCTTTTGCGGAATGAGCCCCGTTCCAGGTTACACATTACGTCCCATCGCAAGTGCCTGCTCTATGGCAGGGTGGCCTTCGATCTGGCCGGGGTCGTTCACCCCTCCCGCAAAGACTGTGCCCGTCAGCCGGGCGCGCTCAAAACAGGCAATCCATCCTTCCAGGCCCTGGACGGCGCGAAAATCTGTGCCGGCCTCTTCCTCTGCTGCGGTGGAGAGCATATATACGTCCTGAAACTTATAATCCGACCCGTACAGGGGATTGGCACGATCCAGCATGGTTTTCAGCTGCCCGGACATCTCATAGTAATAGATCGGTGTGGCAAAAACCAGTACGTTGGCGTCATGCATCATCTGCACAATCTGCCCGGCATCATCCTGCAGTACGCACTTTCCGGTTCGGGTGCACGCCAGACATCCCTGACAGAATCCATAGGTGTGTTCCCGCAGGCGAACTTCCTGCACCGTGTGTCCGACTTCCCGGGCACCCTGCGCAAACGCTTTCGCCAAACGGTCTGAATTGCTGTTCGTACGGGGACTTGCCGAGATGATGCAAACAGTTTTACTCATAACGAAGCACTCCTTTTTGATGCACTAAACCCTGTCAGGCCAAGTCAGCCGGCAGGAGATAAAGGTTTATGGGATGGGCTGGCGGTTCCGATTATGATTTCTCCGTGAGCGCGGGGATCATCCCGAATTACCTCTTTGACTTCCGGCACAAGAATTCTCCCGCTCCAGGGATTCTTGATGCTTAACACCGGCGTGGTAATTTCTGCCTGTACGTCTGAACGCTCAAAGCAGAGATCCGTGTTTACCATCTCACAGTCAATCAGCTTCAAACCGCGGCAATAGCAGAAAGGCTGTGTTCCCTCAATGCGGCAATGCTCAAAGGTAACATTGCTGCAATACCAGGCGAGATACTCTCCGCGCACAACACAGTTGCGTATGACGGTATTCTTTGCGTGCCAGAATGCGTCCTTGGTGTCCAACACACTGTCCTCTATTACGGCGTTTTCCACATACTGGAAAGAGTACTTTCCGGTGAACTGCAACTGCCGCGCGGTGATATCCTTGGCGCGCAGCAGAAAATATTCACCTTGAATCCGGCAATTCTCCATCTGGATATTCGCTGTGGACCACCCGAATTCCGGGGAAATTTCATCACAAGAATCAAGAACGACCGAGCGGCACTCCCGCAGCGCTTTGATGCCGTGCATCTGTGTGTTGCGGATCTGAACATTTTCGGAATACCAAAGCGCCGCCCGGCAGGCTTCGTTCATCTCACAGTTTTCCATCACAACGCCGTGGTCGTGCCAGAGCGGATACCGCAGGTGAAAGGCACAATTTTCCACCCGGATCGAATCGCATTCTTTCAGGGCACTTTCCCCGTCGGCCGGCCCTTCAAACCGGCAATTCCGTACCAAGATATCGCGGCTTCCGTACAGTGCGCGTTCCTCATCCAATGATTGATGCTCCACGATTTTCAAACCAATCCCTCCCTGTACAGGAACATTTTTATTCGAATCCAGTATAATACAGCCTGCGAAAAAAGGCCAATACCTGTTTTGTATAACGTTCCATAGCTGAAATCTATAGAAGCTAATAAAAGAAGCCGGACTGCTTGAAAACGGCCCGGCTTCTTTAAATCGGCAATCAGTCTACACAGAACGCTTTATGCAGGGCAGACAACGCGACATCTTCGTTCTCTTCCCGCACCAGCAGAGAAATGTCCAGATCACTGGTGGTGATCAGAGCAACTTCGATGTTTTCGTCCGCCAGTGCGCTCAATGCACGGGCAGCAACCCCGCAGCTGGTTACCATTTCTTCACCAAACAGATTCAGCTTACTGTAGCCGCGGCTGATCAGCGGTGCTTGCTGCTTATCCGGAGCCAGCTTGGTGATAACCTGCATTACCGCCGCAAAAGCGTCTCCGCAAGTGGTAAAACTCAGATCGAACCGGGTGCCGCGCGGGGCACTCTGGCAGATCATGTCCACCACCACGCCGTTTTGCGCAAAAGCATCCAGATGATTGGCAGCACTCCGGGCTGAGTATTCGGCAGCCGGAAAAGTCACCAGCATCACATCAGGCTGACTTGTGATTTTGGAAACGCCATACATATTTCGATCGCTCCTCTCGTAAAAATCAGGCCATATCCAGGAATTCTTCACTGATGGTATTGGTCAGGACGTTGGATATGTAACTGCGGCTGAACTCCGGGTACTTGGCACGTACACCGTGCTGGGAAGCCAGTTCGTCGGTGTAGTCCTGGAACCAGTACAAACGAATGTTGCCGTAATTGGCATCATAATGGTTGATGACCGGATGCAGAACAGGGGACTGGATCACCGTCTCGCTGGTTCCATCCGGCTGGGTGGTTTTCTGGATGGTGAAATCCAGTACCGCACCGATCATGGTATCCATGGTGGACTGCGCGTTCAGATAGTTGCCCAGGGAATAGGCTACAAAACACTGCCGGCCATCAGCGGCGGTAAGCCATTGGGCATCCTGTACCACATGGGGGTGAGTGCCGATAATTACGTCTGCACCCCAATCCACCATTTGCTGGGCAAGATTGCGCTGCGCATCGGTGATGGTGTGACTGCCTTCTACACCCCAGTGATTGCTTACCACCACCAAATCAGCCAGTTGAGCCGCCTGGGTAATCTGGCTTTCGATTACGTCCAGTTCGCTGGTGTAGATCACATTCGCGACAGCACCGGAAGGCGTGGGGATACCATTGGTATGTTCCGTATACGCCAGGTAGGCAATGGTTACGCCGTTTACGGTTTGCAGGGTGATATTGGAGTAATCTTCCTGCCCGCGGTACAGGCCGCAGACCACCGTGTCTTCCGGCATGGTATCCCAGAATTCCAGGGTCGCTTCGATACCGCCGGCACCCTTATCATAGGTGTGATTGTTGGAGATGCTGAATACCCGGAACCCTACATCGTACAGATCGTGGGCCATCTGACCGGGAGTAGAAAAGCAGGGGTAGGTAGCAGGCTCATACTTATCGTTGATCAGGGTTTCCTGATTGATCCAGTTGATATCAAAGTCTGCGTAGAAATCCCGCACATTCTCATAGCAGTAGGAAAAATCGTATCCTTCACCGCCTGCACGGCGGTTTGCCTGTTTGTAAATGCCCTGGTGGATCAGATTGTCGCCAGTGGCGGAAAAACGCAGGGTTGTTACCTGCGGGGTAGGTTCAGGCGTTGGCGCTGCTGTAGGCGCAGGCGTAGGGTCGGGCTGTACGGCGGCGGGCAGATCGAGCTTTACGCCGGAGCAGCCGAATAGCAAAACAGCGCCCAGCAGAAGGGCCAGCAGCTTGTTCTTCAGCATGAATCAGTCCTCCAGAAGATCGCGCATCGTGTACAGACCGGCCGGCTTTCCGCACAGGAACAGCGCCGCATTGATGGCGCCGTTGGCAAATACACCGCGGGAAGCGGCGCTGTGAGACAGGGTAATTACCTCATCCTGGCCGCAGAACAGGATTTCATGCTCGCCCACGATACTGCCGCCGCGCACGGCGTGCAGCCCCATTTCGTGTACATCCCGGGCTTTGCGCACAGCATGCCGGTCATATACGTAGGTATAGGGCACATCTACCGAAGCATTGATGGCATCCGCCAGCAGCAGGGCCGTGCCGCTGGGGGCATCCACCTTGTTGTGGTGATGCTTTTCGATGATCTCGATGTCATAATCCAGCCCCAGCTTTTTGGCCGCACGGCAGGCCAGTTCGGCCAGCAGATTGATGCCCAGCGACATGTTGGCGCTCTGGAACACAGCTACCTTTTCGGATGCCTGACAGATTTGTGCTTTCTGCTCTTCGGAAAAGCCAGTGGTGCAGAGCACGCAGGGGAGGGAATGGGCTACACAATACTCCAGCAGCCGCATGGAGGCTTCCGGTGCCGAGAAATCAATTACCACATCTCCGCCGGCAGGCAGGTCGCTGGGAGAGGAAACAACGGGAATGGCACCTTCCTGCCCGGCGGACAGATCGATACCGGCCAGTACGCGGCAGTCCTGACGGCCTTCAATGCGCTCACACAGCGCACGGCCCATCTTGCCGCGGATACCTTGAATAATAATCTGCTTCATGGTTCACGTCCTTTGTCTGATGATTTGACGAACTTCGGGGCGAACGACAAAACGAAGAATCCTTCCGAAAATTGCCGGATCGCCGCATAATATAAGTATAGCCCGGGCCCGCCGCATTTGCAACGTGCCCGGGCTTACTTTTACAGTTTGGTTACAGCAAACCGGCCTTCTGCAGTTCCGTGCGCACCCGGGCGGTCTGTGCCTCGTCCAGATCGATCAAAGGCATCCGACAACTGCCGGCATTCCAGCCCAGCAGATTCATGGCAGCTTTGACCGGCATGGGATTTACGTCGCAGAACAGCGCATGAATCAGCGGCAGCATAGCCAGCTGCAACTTCGCGGATTCCTGCACTTTGCCATCAAACCAGAGCTGGCAGATGTCGTGAGCTTTCTGAGGGGCTACGTTGGCCAGCACCGAGATAACGCCCTTGCCGCCCAGCGAGAGCAGGGGGACAATCTGGTCGTCGTTGCCGGAATACAGATCAATCTCATCACCGCAATCCGCTGCAATCTGCGCTACCTGCGCAATGTTGCCGCTGGCTTCTTTGATGCCGCAAACCAACGGGTTCTTGGCCAGCTCTTTTACGGTGGCGGGCGCGATGTTCACGCCGGTGCGGGAAGCTACACTGTACAGAATAGCGGGCAAACCAGCAGCGTCAATAATGGTATTGAAATGCTGTACCAGGCCCCGCTGGCTGGTCTTGTTGTAATAGGGGGTCACCAGCAGCAGTGCGTCTGCGCCCAGATCGCGGGCTCCGCGGGAGAGACTGATCGCATGGGGCGTGTCGTTGGAACCGGTACCGGCAATCACCGGAACCCGGTGGTTCACCGTTTGTACGGCCCGCTCAATCACAGAGAGGTGTTCTGCGTCCGGCATGGTGGACGCTTCGCCTGTGGTGCCGCAAACCACAATGGCGTCGGTGCCGTTTTCAATCTGATAGTTCAGGATACGGTCAAATTCCTCATAGTTCACACTTCCGTCCGGATGCATCGGGGTGATGATCGCCACGGCAGAGCCGGTAAAGATAGTGGGCTTCATGCACAGACCTCCTGTCAGTCAAAATATCCCTTGGCGGCCAGCAGTTCGGCCAGAAGCACCCCGCCGCCGGCAGCGCCGCGAAGCGTATTGTGGGAAAGGCATACAAACTTGTAATCGTACTGGGTATCCTCGCGCAGGCGGCCGATGCAGACAGCCATGCCTTTTTCGGTATCCCGGTCAAGGCGGGTCTGCGGCCGGTCAGCTTCCTCAAAATAGTGCAGGAACTGCTTGGGGGCGCTGGGCAGATTCAGCTCCTGCGCGGGGCCGGCAAATTTGGCCCACTTATCCAAAATCTGCTCCTTGGTGGGCTTGTTGGCAAAGCTCAGGAACACAGCCGCCATATGGCCATCGGATACCGGGATGCGCAGGCACTGGGCTGTAATGGCCGGGCTGGCGGCGGAAACAATCCGGTCGCCCTCAATATGGCCCCACAGCTTGAGAGGCTCCTGCTCGCTCTTTTCTTCCTCGCCGCCGATGTAGGGAATGCAGTTATCCACCATCTCCGGCCAGGTGGCAAAGGTCTTGCCGGCGCCGGAAATGGCCTGGTAGGTGCAGACCAGCGCTTTGGTTACGCCGAACTCTTCCATCAGGGGGTGCATAGCGGGCACATAGCTCTGCAGCGAGCAGTTGCTCTTGACCGCGATAAAGCCGCGCTTGGTGCCCAGACGGCGGCGCTGGGCAGGAATGATCTCCAGGTGGTCGGCGTTGATTTCCGGCACAACCATTGGAACATCCGGGGTAAAGCGGTTGGCGCTGTTGTTGGAAACCACCGGACACTCAGCACGGGCATAGGCCTCTTCCAACGCGCGGATCTCATCCTTTTTCATATCCACAGCGCAGAAAACAAAATCCACCTGAGAGGCAACCGCTTCCACGTCGGCGGCATTCAGCACCACCAGCTTTTTCGCCGCTTCCGGCATGGGAGTAGGCATCGCCCAGCGGCTGCCCACGGCTTCTTCATAGGTTTTGCCCGCCGAGCGGGGAGAAGCGGCTACAACCGCCAGATGGAACCAGGGGTGATTCTCCAGCAGCGAAACGAAACGCTGTCCCACCATACCGGTAGCGCCTACTACACCGACACGATACTCTTTCATACTGCAAACACCTTTCCTCAATTGAGTTTTGCCCGGCAACGGCATATTTCAGGATAAAAAAACAGCCGGCTTGAAAACCGGCAAGTTATGCAATATAATAAATTAGATTGCATGACACAGCGCAACACGCCTTGTCCGGCGTGACAGTTCCAGCTCTTTCGATACTGACCCCAGGCGAATGCTTGCCGAACATCCACCTTCGGCAGCTTGCCCTTTTGGCGGGTCTGCATGAGCGGCCTGGCAGCCGGAACAGACGGGCCTACTCTTGCAAGCCGCAACCTCTGTGCTGGTAACAATATAGCATTGTCAGCCGGTAAATGTCAATCTAAAGCGAGGAAAAGTATGCTGAAAAAAGATTTCTGGTTTGACCTGCCGCCCGAGCAGATCGCGCAGGAACCCGCAGAACCGCGGGATGCAGCCCGTCTGATGGTGCTGGGCCGGCAGGACGGTCATATTGAACACCGGGTGTTTCACGACCTTCCTGATCTATTACATGCCGGCGACCTGCTGGTGGTGAATAATTCCAAGGTTCTGCCCGCCCGACTGATCGGTTCCAAGGACACCGGTGCTGTCTGCGAGTTGCTTTTGCTGCATCAGGTAAAAGGGGACGAGTGGGAGTGTCTGGCCAAGCCCGGTAAGCGTCTCAAAGAGGGGGCTGTGATTCATTTTGGCGATGGCTCTCTGACTGCCCGGATTCTGCAGACCCTGCCTGATGGAAACAAGCGGGTAGAGTTCAGCTACGATACCGCCACTTTGTACGAAAAGCTGGATCAGTTTGGCCGGATGCCGCTGCCGCCTTATATTACCAAGCAGCTGGAGGATCAGAGCCAGTACCAGACGGTTTACGCCAAGGAACTGGGAAGTGCTGCTGCCCCTACTGCCGGGCTGCACTTTACACCGGAACTGCTGGACACTTTGCAGAAGATGGGCGTTGGCGTTACCCAGGTTACGCTGCATGTGGGGCTTGGTACGTTCCGCCCTGTAAAGGAAGACGATATCCTTGACCATGTAATGCACAGCGAGTGGTACAGCGTCAGCGAAGAGAATGCTGAAGCAATCCGCCGCACCAAAGCGAATGGCGGCCGGGTTATTGCGGTTGGTACCACCAGCTGCCGTACCCTGGAAGCGGTAGCCGAAAAATACGGTGAGATTCGCGCCTGTTGCGGGGATACGGATATCTTCCTGTACCCGGGCAAACCGTTCCGGTGCATTGATGGCTTGATTACCAATTTCCATCTGCCGGAAAGCACCCTGATCATGCTGGTGGCAGGCTTTTGCGGATACGAAAATACCATGCATGCCTACAAGGTGGCCGTGGAGGAAAAATATCGCTTCTTCAGCTTTGGCGATGCCATGCTGATCCTTTAACAGAATCAAAACAGAAAGGATGGACACACCCTTGCCGTACACTTTACTCAAACAGGAGCACAATGCACGCCGCGGGCAGTTTGAAACCGTACATGGTACGGTACAGACCCCTGCATTTATGAATGTGGCCACCGCAGCAGCCATCAAGGGCGGGCTTTCCGCATTGGATCTGAAGGATATCCGCTGCCAGGTTATGCTCTGCAACACCTATCATCTGCATCTGCGCCCCGGCGATAAGATTGTGGCCGAGTTGGGCGGACTGCACAAGATGACCCGTTGGGATGGTCCTATCCTGACCGACAGCGGCGGATTTCAGGTGTTCAGCCTGTCCAAGCTGCGCAAGATCACCGAGGAAGGGGTGACCTTCCAGTCTCATCTGGATGGGCATCGTATTTTTATGGGGCCTGAAGAAAGCATGCAGATTCAGGCCAACCTGGGTTCCACCATCGCCATGGCATTTGACGAGTGCGTGGAGAATCCGGCTGAGTACGCCTATTCCAAAGCCTCCTGCGATCGTACGGTACGCTGGCTGGCCCGCTGCAAGGCGGAAATGGCCCGGCTGAAGAATGAAGGCAAGGCAGTGAACCCGCACCAGCTTCTGTTCGGCATCAATCAGGGGTGCACCTTTGATGATCTGCGGGTTGAACACATGAAGCAGATTGCAGAGCTGGATTTGGACGGCTACGCTATCGGCGGGCTGGCGGTGGGGGAGCCCACCGAAGAGATGTATCGGGTGATTTCCGCTGTGGAGCCGCACATGCCCAAGGATAAGATCCGGTATTTGATGGGTGTGGGTACACCCGGCAATATCATCGAGGCGGTCAGTCGCGGCGTGGATCTGTTTGACTGTGTAATGCCCAGCCGCAATGCCCGTCACGGACATTTGAATACCTGGAGCGGCATCATCAACATTAAAAACCTGAAATATCAGAAGGATGAACAGCCGATCGATCCGGAATGCGATTGCCCGGTATGCCGCACCTTTACCCGCGCATATCTGCGCCATCTCTTCAAGGCGGATGAGATGCTGGGAATGCGGCTGGCGGTTATGCATAATCTGTATTTCTACAATCGTTTGATGGAGCGTATCCGCGAAGCGCTGGACAACGGGACCTTTGCTCAGTTCCATGACCAGTATGTGACCTTGCTGGATACCCGGATTTGATTTCCGGTTTGGACTTGCAATCATCGCGTAAAACCGATATAATTGTAATACTGTGTTGGACCCAATAGTACAGATGTAAGGAGATTATTGACCATGACCCCTGAGATGCTTCAAATCGTATTTATGCTGGTGATCCTGGGCGGTATGTTCTTTTTCATGTACCGTTCTCAGAAAAAGCAGCAGAAGAAGGAAACGGAAATGCGCAACTCCATCGAGATCGGCGATGAGGTGACCACCATCGGCGGCATCGTGGGCCGCGTTGTTGCCCTGAAAGAGGATACCTTCGTGCTGGAGACCGGCAGCGACCGCGTCAAGATCCGTTTCCGCCGTACTGCCATTGGCTCTGTGAACAAGCTGGACATGGACGCTGGTTCCGAGAACAAGTAAAGCGTTTTCAAGACAGCATAAAGTGAACACCTCCCTGCATACCGTTTGGTATACAGGGAGGTGCTTTTTTATGGCAAAATCACAGTTTTCTAAAGGACCGCTTTCCAAAGGTTTATACACCGGTAGTGGTACACCGGTCAATATTCCAATTCAATTGCTGATGGCGGCTGTGCAGGGGATTCTCTGCGCTGGCTTGGCTATGCTTGCCTGCGCATGGGTATATTGCCGGGTAGATATTCCCGACTATGCTGCCCCCGTGGCGGCAATCTGCAGTGCCGGTCTGGGAACCGCCGTAACAGCGTTTGCGGCAGCAAAACGCATCCGACAAGGGGGATTATGGATTGGCCTTGGCTGCGGTGCGGTTTATTTTGTCCTGTTTGTGGTATCGGCCTTTTTGAACGGTCAGACGGAATTTACTACAATCGCCATCTGGAAACTGATTTGCCTGGTTGCCTTTGGGGGATTAGGCGGCGTTTTGGGCATTGGCAGTGGAGAAACGCGCAGGCATGCGGCAGTATAGCCTGGCTCTTTAAAAAGGCAGCTGGCAATCACACTTGTTGCCAGCTGCCTTGCAAGACTATTTTCAGTCCGCCCATACATATACTGTGCAAAAAAACAAAGAGGTACAAGCTATGTGGACTTATCGCTGCCCGCCATCGGTGTCGCCCTCAAATACCAACACAATAAAAGAATTTCCGCGCCAAACAGAAACCATGTCGATGCCATCCATGCCTGTACCCGCAGTGACGCAATCTTCGAAAAGGGCTTGCGAGCACACTGCAACGCCTGGAAAAGAAAGGGAAGATCATGCCATTCGGCCTAAATCGCCCACCAGACACAGTAAAGTGAATTTGCTTGTCGGCACTCTGTACCTGCTGGGGCTTGGGTTAGGCATCGCGGCTGTTCAGTCGCTGCCACAGGTAACACCTTTTCTCACGCTATATGGACGGAATCTGGCACAAACTGGTGCACAAGCCGGCGCAGATATGCTTTTCAGTATGGGATTCCTTGGATATATAGGGGTGCTTCTGGCCTTGTTGCTTGTGGGACTGTGTGCATTTGGAAGCCCTCTTGTGCTGACCCTGATTTTCCTGCGGGGGCTTTGGGAGAGTGCCTATGTTGCGCTGCTCTACGCACAGTCTGGATGGCAGGGCGTTTTGCTTTACACGCTTGTATTCTGGATTCCTGGCCTTCTGTGTGTTGGATTCCAACTGCAATTTGCTGCTGAGGCATTGCGGACGTCCCGCCTTATCAGGCAGAATTGTTTAGCGAATGGGGGCCCCACGATGAGAAGCAGCGTCAAACGGTTTCTGTTACGTTTCCTCACTTTCGGTGCCCTTGGCGTTGTCGTCGAGATTCTCCAGGTTGCTTTCTTCCTGATGTTCGGGCAACTCTTTGTCTGACCGGTGCACCATCGCCGCTTTTACCCGCGACAGGGGAGAGGAACTCACAGCATCCTTTAACTGCTGAGTGTTGATGTGAGTATAGATTTCTGTGGTGGAAACATGTTCGTGTCCCAGAATTTCTTTTAAAGCCAGCATATCTACATTGCCGTGACGGTACATTAAAGTCGCCGCTGTGTGCCGCAGTTTGTGCGGCGAATATCCGCGTCCACTGAGTCCGGCAGTTTTCAGGCATCGTTCCACAATCTGCTCAACCCGTCGGTTGGACAAACGTTTTCCCGTGCGTGCTGATACAAACAGCGCTTTTTTGTCCGTCAGATTCGGTAAGGCAGCCCGTGCATCACAGTAACGCCGTAAGGCTTCCTTGCAGGCGTTATTTAAGTAAACAAGTCGCTCTTTATTGCCTTTACCTACGATGCGGATGGTGTCTTCCTTGAAATCGGAAAGGTCGATGGTTACCAGTTCTGTAAGACGCATTCCGCAGTTTAAAAACAAGGTAATGATGCAGTAGTCGCGCTCAAAAAAATCACTTTGTATATTATTTAACAATTCGAGACTTTCTTCCAAAGATAAGTATTTAGGAAGTGCCCGCTTGATACTGGGGGTGGAAATATCCTCAGCGGGGTCGTAAGTAAGCAGATTTTCCTTTCGTACAAGGTATCGGAACAGCCCTTTGACGGCGGCCAGCTTTCGTGCCCGGGCTGCCGGCTTGTTGGCGCATTCGTTGGTCAGATAATACAGGTACTCGTAGATTTCTTCCTGTGTGATGGCTCTTACAAAGGCCAGATCCAGTTCATGTACATCCAGCTCATTCGAGGGCGTGTCGGCATGGGTACGAAAGCCCAGCAGAAATCGGAAGAAACCTCGCAGGTCAATATAATATGCATTAACCGTACGTGGGGAACGATTTAAAATGGTTTCCAGATATTTCAAATAGCGGATCACAACATCCGGAATGTCAGTGTAAGGATCATGCCGGTTGGGATGCGCTGGATCGATGTAGGTGCTCATACGTTTGGAGAACTCCTTTGCTGGTATGTTTTTTATTGTAGCACACTTTGTGGATACAAACAAATATCAGTGCTTTTACACAAGATTAGGCATACGCATATGCAGCCAGACTTTCAAGTATAGGCAGGCTTAAAGAGGGCTTTTGGGCGAAGTAGTGGCTTTTTGCTCCCCTATATTTCGCTAAATTTATATTTAGCGAAATACTATGGATTTTTCTAGGGCTGCCCATGAAGGCGCTTCTCTTCCCTCTATGCTGGCTGGAAACTCTTTATATACTACTCAGAACCCTTGACGTCTCTCATTACCGGCTGTGGTTTATAAAACCTATCTCACAAAATGCGAAAAATCAATTGCGTAAAAAGCTGTTCAGCAAAAGCTAATCCGAATAAAATACACCCAGCAACATTTTTATCGTCAGTCTTCATTTGAGCCAAAGGCCAATCCTTCATGAAATCAGCGCCATAATTATTCCATATTCATAGCGCTGCTTTTGGGACTGCGTACTTCCCCACTTGTGGTTTCAATCATGATTTGCATTTCGCGATTTAGTATATTACAATTAAGAAACAAGGCATGTTGTTGCTACAACATAGAGGTGGCATATATATGGATATGGATTTTCTGGCAAATACTGAATTGTTTTATGGTATTGCCGCAGCGGAACTTCCGGTCTTGCTGGAAAGACTACACGCCAGGCAGTTGGGCTTCTGCAAGGATGAGATTCTTTGCCCCGCTGGGCAGCCAATTCATGAAATCGGGCTTGTGCTGCAGGGAGAATTGTATATCCAGCATGAGGATGTTTGGGGTGGGCGTACGCTGCTGGACAGGATTACTCCGGGCCAACTATATGGAGAGGTGTATGCGTGCATTGGCAATGAGCCTTCCCTGGTGAGCGTAGCGGCTGCTGCCGATAGTCGTGTTCTGCTGCTGAACCCCACTCACCTCCTGCATCAGAACGCACAAAACGAGGCTGCACAGGAAATCCTGCTTCGCAATTTGATTCGCGGAATTGCAGGAAAAAATCTGAATCTGTCCCGCCGTGCTCTTTATACAGCGCACCGTTCTATACGGGGGCGTGTCCTTGCTTACCTTTCCGATCAGGCGCTTCTTCATAAAAGCGCTACTTTTCTGATCCCGTTTGACCGTCAGCAGTTGGCGGATTACCTGGGGGTGGATCGCAGTGCACTTTCCGCAGAACTGGGAAAACTGCAGCGGGAAGGGCTTCTGACTACCCACCGCGAAGCGTTTCGGCTCACTCCTCCCCTGATGCCTAAAGGGTAAAATTCCTGTACAAGCAAAAATGAGCTCCCGCGCCGCAACGCGCGAGAGCTCATTTTTGCTTGTAATCATTTCAGCTCTACTACCGTTACACCGGCTTCGCCCTCGCCGTATCGGCCCAGGCGGAAGCTTTTCACGTTTTTGTGCCGGCGCAGATGCTCATGAATTGCGGTGCGCAGTGCACCAGTACCCTTTCCGTGAATCAGGTAAACCATCGTCTGACCGTTCATAACGGCATGATCCAGGAACTGGTCAGTCTCCATCAGCGCCTCGTCTACCGTCATGCCCAGCAGATTAATCTCCATAGAGGCGCTGCGCTGACCGCGCTCTACGGTAACACCGCCTTTGCGGGCAGGGGCCGGACGGGCAGATACGGGTTTGCTCGGCGCCTTTTTAAACTTGTCCGGAGCTTTCAGACCAGACAGCGGAACTTTGGTCTTCAGGATGCCGGCGCGTACTTCCACCATCCCGCTTTTATCCGGCAGGCTCATGACAGTCGCAGTCTGGTCCAATTCGGCAATAACGACTTCATCGCCAATCTTAACGCTTTTAAGCGGTACAAATTCACGAACGACATTATGCACCACGTCGGTTTTTCCAAACAGTTTTTCGGTATCGCGTTTGGCAATTTCCCTGGCACGGGCTGCACGCTGGGAAGCTGACATTTTCTCATCCTTTTGCAGCTTGCGCAGTTCATCTGTAAGGGCGTAAGCCTCACTTTGCACCTGTTGAGCCATCTGCCGGGCTTTTTCCCGGGCGGCTTCCAGTTCCTGCTCGCCTTGACGAATCAGGGCTTCCTTCTTCTTCTGGGCAGACTCCAACTGGTGTTCTGCCTCGTATTTCAGCCGCTCAATTTCGTCCTGCCCGGCTTTCAGCTGAAGCTTCAGATTGTCCAGCTGGGCCAGTACGCTGTCCAGACGGCGGTCATCGCTGGAAAGGTGTTTTTTGGCGGCTTCGATCACTTCGGCAGGAATACCCAGCTTTTCGCTGATCAGAAACGCATTGGATTTGCCGGGAACGCCCACGCTCAGTTTGTACGTGGGACGCAGGCTGTCAACGTCAAATTCGCAGCTTGCGTTGACTACACCCGGCGTTTCCAAGGCAAAGACCTTGATTTCTGCATAGTGGGTAGTGGCCATGACCAGCGCTCCCAGCTTGCGCAGCCGTTCGATAATGCTTACAGCCAGTGCTGCGCCCTCGGCCGGATCGGTACCGGCACCCAGCTCATCCAGCAACACCAGAGTGCCCGGCCCGGCCAGCCCCAGAATATTGGTGATCTTTTTCATGTGGCCAGAGAAGGTGGACAGACTCTGCTCAATGCTCTGTTCATCACCAATGTCCACCAGATACTCCTGAAACACACAAACGGTACTGTTTTCATGAGCAGGAATCAGATATCCGTGCTGTGCCATGGCACAGAGCAGACCCGCTGTTTTCAAAGTAACCGTTTTGCCGCCGGTGTTAGGACCGGTGACTACCAGGGTATCATATTCCTGCCCCAGAGATACATCAATGGGAACAACTTTGGCCGGATCGATCAGCGGATGCCGGGCCTTCAGCAGAGAGAATCCCCTTCCCGAAGACACATGCGGACACCAGGCTTTCTGCTCCAGAGCCAGACGAGCCTTGGCAAGCAGTACGTCAATGTCCAGCATTGCACTGTAGCTGTAACTGAACAACGGATCCAGAGCGGCAACCTGATCGGTAAAAGCTGCCAGAATGCGGTCGATTTCCGCCTGTTCTTGGCTGCGCAACTGCAGAATTTTAGCGTTGGCTTCCACCACGGCAGTGGGCTCTACGAAAACGGTAGCGCCGGTGGAGGATACATCGTGAATGACGCCGCCCACCTCGCCCCGGTGCTCAGCTTTGACCGGCACCACGAAGCGGCCGTTGCGCAGGGAAACCACGGCTTCCTGCAGATATTTGGACGTAGCAGAGGATTTTACCAGTGCATCCAGCTTGTCACGGATGGAGTTTTCAGTGGCGCGGATCTTGCGCCGGATATCAAACAGAGTGTGGCTGGCGGTATCCGCCATCTCTTCCGGCGACAGGATCGCATCGGTGATGGCTTTTTCCAGGCCAGGTTGAGGGCTCAGGGCGTAGAACAAATCGTCTACCGGAAGCATGTCATGCTCGGTCATGGTATACCACTGGGACAGGTTCTGAAAATTGCGCAGAGCACCTGCCACCAGCAGGAGTTCACCCATAGAAAGCAAGCCGCCTTTGACCGCACGCTGTACGGCCTTGTCGGCGCCTTCTACCCCGCCAAAGCGAGGGCTGCCGTTTTTCAGCAGCAGGCTGTTGATTGCATCCGTCTGGGACAGGGCAAACCGGACCTCATCCGGGTCAGTCCAGGGCTGCTGTGCAAGCAGACGGGCTGCCGCTTCCTTGCAGACGGTGAAACCCGCAGCACGGTTACGGATCTTGTCCAGTTCCAGAGTTTTATAATAAGCGTTATCCATAGATCTTCCTCACTGAAATGGCGCGAACCGGGCCGAATTACTCCAGCACGGTTTGTAAAAATTCCAATGTTTTGGGTGTCTTATCCAGCTGACGGCAGGCATATTGCTCCGCTACAGCGTTCAGCAGGCGCTGGCTTTCCGGCGGTATGGTGTATCCGAAGACCCGTCGGTCTTCCACCAGAATAATATGCCGCAGTGCCGTCAGTGCCGCTTCATCCAAATTTGGGGCAAGCCCTTGTTTGGCGGCACAATCTTCACAGAGAAGGTCACTGGCGGTTAAATCAAAGCAGAAAGGGCCGCCCTGGTATTTGCCGCATTCCCGGCAGCAGAGCAGATTCGGCATAAAACCAGCTTCGCTTACAGCGCGCAGCTCATAGATTGCTTTGATTTTACGTGGCAAGGCTTTTTTTTCGCTGAGCAGGTACAGGCTGTTGAGCATCAGCCGCAGCAGAGTCTCCCCTTCCTTGCCGGAGGGAGACAGCATTAATGTGACCTCCGCCATGTACATAGCCAGCGCCATGGCGTCCAGCCGGTTGGCCAGCCCATGAAATACATTTTTGACCTGGGCATCATCCACTGTATAGAGAGTGCGCCCGGCAAAAAGGGTGAATTCAGAATAACAAAACAGCCCGCAGGCGCTGAAAAGTTTGCTTTTCAGCCGCAGGCTGCCTTTGGCCGTACAGGAAAGAACCCCGTGTTCCGGGGTCAGAATGGTGAGGATGCGATCCGACTCCCCTACCTTGACCTCGCGGAGCACAAGGCCCGGCGTGACCAGCTGCATAGCATCCTCCTCCTTTCTGATTAACGCATGTCAAGGCTGGCGAAATCCGAAATCATTGAGCAGAAAATCGCTGTCCCGCCAATCGTCCTTGACCTTGACCCAGCACTGCAGATTGACCTTGGCGCCCAAAAACTCCTCACAGTCTGCCCGGGCCTGGCTGGCGATCTTTTTCAGCATCTGTCCGCCTTTGCCGATGACCATCCCCTTGTGGCTCTTGCGCTCACAGTAGATGTTTACGTCAATGTCGATGATGTTCTTATCGGTGCGCTCCTTGAACCGTTCCACTGTGACCGCGATACCGTGGGGAATTTCGTCCCGCAGGTTCAGCAGCATCTTTTCACGGATTACCTCGCTCACCAGCGCCTTTTCCGGCATGTCGGTGTAGGCATCATCCGGGAAATAATGGGGGCCGGGCACCGCATAAGCACGCAGTTCTTCCAGCAGCGTGTCGCAGCCCTCATCGGCCAGAACAGAAACGGTCAGCACCTTATCAAAGATTCCCAGCTGCTCCAACTGCCGGGCACGAATCTCCGCATCCTGGGGCGCTTTCAGCGTATCGGTTTTGTTGATAACCGCCAATGCAGGCCCGTGGGAAGCCCGGATGCCCTCCACCAGAGCCAGTTCCGACTCGGTAAATTCCCCGTAAGGCTCAAAAAGCATGAGGGTTACGTCCACGTCTGCGATGGAGTCGGTGGCTGTTTTGCTCATCCGTTCCCCCAGTTTGGTGCGGGGCTTGTGGATGCCAGGGGTATCCAGCAGAACATACTGCGCGGGTCCCTTGGTTACAATGCCGGTGATACGGGTGCGGGTGGTCTGGGGCTTGGAGGTTACAATGGCAACTTTTTCCCCTACCAGACGATTGGTCAGGCTGGATTTTCCCACGTTAGGACGGCCCACCAGGGCCACAAATACCGAAGAAGTCTGTTCCTGCAAACTGTTTCCTCCCGGCGCGCCGGTAAAGCGCGCATATTTCTGTGTCTTAAATATCTTTGGGCTTTCGGCCGCGAATAAACAGAACAGCCAACACAGCCGAAAGCAGCAGAGCCGCCGCTGCGGGCAGATTGCTGGTATAGAGTTTCATGATCCGGCAAAGTACCTCCCAGTCGCCCAAAAGGCAAAGGCCAACAACAACCGCAGCGGCGCTGAACACCAGCACCGCGCCGGCCGCCATATCTTTGGCAGAACCGGCAGCGCGCCAGTGGGCCACATCCGGCTTGTCCACCGCACGCTCCACGGCGGAATTTACCAGCTCCAGTGCCATGACCCCGCCGATACAGAGCGCCAAGAGGGCATACTCCACACTTGTGAATGTATAATACTGGCTAAACCAAAGCACATAGGCTGCGGCACAAAGGTGAAACCGGAAATTGCGCTCGGTACGCACAGCGGCGACAATGCCTGCCCAGGCATAACGAAAGCCTCGAAGAAAGCGGCGCATCAGACCTCGTCCGCCGTATAGGATACCGTACGGGGCAGACCCAGCTGAATCAGCACGGCTTCTTCCTTTTCCCGCATACGAACCGCTTCCAGACCGCCCTGCTCATGGTCGTACCCCAGCAGATGCAGCATGGAATGTACTACCAGGAACGCAACCTCACGCTGCAGCGGATGACCATACAGCTGTGCCTGCTCCATGGCCTTTTCCATCGAGATCACGATATCGCCCAGCATGGCAGCACCGGTGTCCTGATTGTGGTCGTAGACGCCATTTTCACCCAGAGGGAAGCTGAGTACATCCGTGGGCATGGGCTTGTTGCGGTACTGGCTGTTCAGTTCCGCGATGCGGGCGTTATCTACAAAAGTAACGCTGATCTCTGCGGGCTCAGCGAAATGCTCGAACTCCAGTACAGCATTGCAGCTGCGCCGGATCAGGATACGCAGCCCGGACGGGACCTTGACTGCATGTTGGTCATTGGTAATATACACCTTGTTGGACATCCTAGTTGCCTCCTTTTATTATTTGCGGCCGCGCGCGGCCGCCGCTTTGTCGTAAGCACGGACGATCTGCTGCACCAACCGATGCCGCACAACATCCTTTTCACTGAACCGGATCTGGGCAATGCCCTCAATCCCGCGCAGTACCTGCAACGCATCCACCAGACCGCTGCGGCTTTTATCCGGCAGGTCGATCTGGGTCACATCACCGGTGACAACCACCTTGCTGCCGGCCCCCATACGGGTAAGGAACATCTTCATCTGCTCCGGGCTGGTATTCTGGGCCTCATCCAGAATAATAAAAGCGTCATCCAGAGTGCGGCCCCGCATATAAGCCAGCGGTGCTACCTCAATGGTCTGCTTTTCCAGCAGCTTCTGAAAGGTATCCGGCCCCAGCATATCGTACAGGCCGTCATACAGCGGGCGCAGATACGGATCAACCTTGGTCTGAAGATCGCCGGGCAAAAAGCCCAGTTTCTCCCCTGCCTCTACTGCCGGGCGGGTCAGGATAATGCGTTCCACCTCTTTGGCCTTGAAAGCCTTGACAGCCATTGCCACCGCCAGATAGGTTTTGCCGGTACCGGCAGGCCCGATTCCGAAGGTGATCGAGTTTTCCGCAATGGCTTTCAGATACTCTTTCTGGCCAAGCGTTTTCGGACGCACCGGACGGCCTTTGGCCGTGATAGCCACAAACCCGTCGGTTAACTCCTGTACCCGGGCGGCTTCCCCTGACCGGGCCAGGCTGATGCAGTAACGTACAGTCTGCTCTTCCAGCGGGGTATGATTTTCCAGCAGGGTCAGCATTCCGTCGATAGCGCGGCCCGCCGCGGTAACCGCGTCGCTCTCGCCGGTCAGCTTGAGCTGCGCACCTCGACATACAGCCGTTACGCCCAGTTCGCTTTCCAGCAGGCGTATGTTCTGATCACAATTGCCGAACACCGCCACCGCCAATTCAATGCTATCCAGATCAATCAGCTTTTCTGCCATAGTTTCCCTTTCCATCACTTAATTTTCCACTATATTATAGCACAAAATTGTTGATATGGAATTGTAAATCTTACACAAAATTTTTCATGGTTCTTCCACGTCCGCAGCACGGGCTATATCTGCGTCGAAGCATACAGTAACCGAATAGGACAACAGTTGATCGCTCCAGCTCTCCTTTTCCGTGCTGGTGCGGATCTGAGCACCAGGATATTGGGTATACAGTGCTTTCATGCAGGCATACCGTGCAAACTGCCGGGCGCTGTCAGCATCCAAGTCCATCCATTGCGCGCTATGATCTATCCATAATGTTTCCGTCAGGGTTGCGGGCAGGGAAAATCCTGCCACGGAAACCGGCCGGTGATAGACTTTTTGCTCCCCGGTTTCCGGCAATTCCTTTTCAACCGGCGTCCAGAAACCCCAGAAAGACTGTAAAGTGTACTGGCTTTCCAGAATCCCGGAAGGAGCGTCTACCTGATAGCGAAGCGGCTGTTCGCAGGTAAAGGTCTGCTCGACCCGCGCGATTACCTCACCTTTGGGATGCGCTTTGCGCACGGTCTGGTTTCGATCCGGCTGATGGGCAGCGATGAGCACGTCCCCTTTGGCGACAGTTTGTCCTGCTGTTTTACAAACAAATCCCTCCTGAGCATTTACCGATAGGATCACCCCATCTGCTGCGGCGATCAAATCTACCGGTTCGTTGGATTCTACAGATAGAGTGTCCAATGCGGGAGCTGCTTCTACCATGAGACGTCCTTGCTGAAAGTTCAGAGCAGCCCAGCTCACTTCCTGCCATTGAAGCAGGGCTTGTTCTCCTTTTTCAAGCAATTCCGGCGTGACCCATGCACCGGAACAGAGCCCTGCTTCATACAGGATTTCGGCAGCGGTTTCCTGTGCCGCCAGGCTGATGCCTGTGTATTCAACTGTCCAGATCAGATTCTGCAGAGCACAAAGTAGTGCGGCAAAGGCGGCTGCTCCTACGATCAGACCCCATCGCCCTCGAAGAAAGCGGATCTGAAACCATATGCCGTTGCGCTGTTCTACCCGCAGCCGGGTACGGTTGCGGCGGGCCAAACGATGAAGTCGTCGGTAGGAACCGGCCGGAACCGTCAACTGCACGCCTTCGTCTGTAGGTTCAATCTGAGAAAGCGGAATCCCTCGATCCAGGCAATCACTCAGGAACTTTTCATAGCGCCCGCCCACAGCACGGATGCGTACTACGGAACGGAGCGACAAACGACGTACCCTTTCCTTCATAGGACGGAAGCCTCCTCTCCGGATAAAAACTCGATGGAAATGATCTGGCCACAGATACGCAGCAAACGTTTCTGGGCCGAGAGCAGGCGCAGCTCGTCTCCGCGAACCAGCACGGCCTGTTTGCCAAGGTCCAAACGAATCATTTGACTTGTGCAAAGCAGTATGCCTTTACAGTTTTCGACTTCCAGTTCGCCGGGAAATGTGAAGTGAAGGCGGGGCCGGAAGTAAAATCCGGCCGGTACATGGCTGGAAATCTGTCGGCTGCTGGACTTTTTGCTCATTCAGCCGCCCCCTTACGAAAGAATCGCACGCGCAGGTTCTATCCCATCGGGCGCGCCGCTACTATTATATGGAGGGAGGCGATTGGATTATGAATCACTGCCGCTTGGAACGCGCGCTGGAGAGTGCAGCTGCTGTGATGCTGCTGGGGTTGATGCTGCTTTTTCCCCAGCAGGTGGTGCAAGGCGCACAGGAAGGGCTGCGCTGCTGTGCGGAACAGCTGATCCCCGCGCTGTTACCTTTCCTGATCATTTGTCAGATGGTAGTGGATTGTCCGGCGGCGGGTGCTTTGGGACGAGGTTTTCTGCCTTACTTGCGGTTGCTGGGAATTTCCGCCCCATCTGCCGGTGCGGCACTTTTGATGGGGTTGTTGGGCGGCTTTGCACCGGCAGGCAGATGCGTGGCCCGCTTGCGGCAGCATAACCAGATTGATGACAGGCAGGCGCAGGCTTTGGTGGTGGCTTGCGCCGGTTCAGGCCCGGGTTTTGTGGTGAACAGTGTCGGCATGCTTATGCTGGGATCACCGGCTGTCGGGTGGGCATTGGTGATCAGCCAAACAACCGCCAGCCTTTTTTGTGGTTTTGCGGCAGCACGATTTTTGCGGCTGCCGATTCGCTGCAATTCTTCTTGCCTGGCTGCGACAGAAGATGGCAAAGAAAAAAGCGGACTATCTTTAATCATTCTGCAATCGGCGCAGGCAATGCTGGCCATTTGCGGTACAGTTGTGCTGTTTCGGTGCCTGTACCAAACCGTGGCACCTGTTTTTCGCCTGGATGATCGTATTGCTGCCCTTGGCGCAATGCTGCTGGAAGTGACCAGTGGCTGTCTGGAAGCATCCCGCCTGCCCGGAAACGGAGCGATCTATGGCTGCTGCGCAGCCCTGAGCATGCTGAGCGGCTCTGTTTTTCTGCAGCTTCGCACTCTTTTACCGGAAAGTGTGTCTTTGAAGCCACTTCTTTTTACCCGAGTGCTCCATGTGCCTGTAAGCCTGGGAATGCTGCATTTGGCGCTTCGCTTGATGCCGGACCTGACGGCCCAGGTGGTTTTGCCGGTAGGGCCTGTATTGCTGCTTTCCACCCGTGCACGTCCGGATGCGGCGCTGGCATTGTTTGCTTTGTGCTGTCTTGTAGCGTACCGTCTGCAAAAGGAAGGTACCAGACGGTGCTCAGGCGGGACAGAATAGATCACAAGATACGAGATAAATGAAATCGATTGCTGCTGGTGTAAATCGGAATCGGCTTTACAATGCCGGCGGTGGTGGGTATAATAGAAACGCAAAACGAAAGGAGAACTGCCCATGTTTCGCAGAAATGCGCTGTACGGCGCCACCATTTCCCCCGCCTGTGAGTATTGTCAGCACGGCCGACGGACTGCCGACGAAAAGATGATTCTGTGCAATTTCCGCGGAGCGGTTTCCCCTTATTACCAGTGCCGTAAGTATGTATATGACCCGCTGCGCCGTATCCCCCGCCGCCAGCCGAAACTGCCGGAGTTTTCACCGGAGGATTTCAGCCTAGACTGATATACGTTTTCCGATTTTTCGGTCTGGTACTTGACGCGGGCTGTTTTTTTCGTTAAAATAGATGTGCTGTCTTGATGGACTTGCCTTTGCTGGAATAGCTCAGCCGGTAGAGCAGCTGATTCGTAATCAGCAGGTCGCGTGTTCAAGTCACGTTTCCAGCTCCAAATTCAATCCCTGGGAAATGGCTAAAGTAAGCCGTTTCCCGGGGATTTTCACTTTTTTGAACCAATCAGAGTTGTACGTTGTTAGCTTATTTGTTAGTTTTTGAATGACCGCAAATTCTATGTGAGTGGCATATCGTGTTTATGTATTGCAAGCAGACTGCATTAAGCTATCCTCAAAAATTATGCATAGAAAGTGTGTGATTCCTGAAATGATCGATTTTGAAGCGGGCGGCAAACACATCGCAGTATTTCCGGGCTGTAAGCCGGATGTGCCGGTTATATATCTCAATACCTTTTCTGGCGAAGGACAAGTGGTTTGGAAAGCTGCACAGATCCTTGGTTGTCCTCCGCTTACCTTGGTTGCCATCAGCAATCTGGACTGGAACCATGATATGACACCCTGGAACAGCCCGCCGGCCTTCAAAAATGGCGAACCCTGCACAGGAGGCGCCGATGATTACCTGCGGATTTTGACCGAGGAGATTGTTCCGGCGGTAGAAAAAGAAATTTTTGCGGCGCCGCGCTGGCGTGGAATCGCAGGATACTCGCTGGCGGGCCTGTTTGCCTTGTATTCGATGTACCAGACGGATATGTTTTCCCGTGTGGGCAGTATGTCCGGCTCACTGTGGTTTCCCGGAATGAAAGAGTACATTGCTGCCCACAAACCAAAGCGGCGGCCAGATTGCCTGTACCTTTCCCTGGGAAATAGAGAAAGCAAGACCCGGAATCCGATTCTGAAAACTGTCCAACAAAATACGGAAGAGATGGCAGCTTTTTATAAAGCTGACGGAATTGAGACGGTGTTTCAACTGAATGAGGGGAATCACTTTGACCAGGCAGCGGAGCGCACGGCCAAGGGTATATGCTGGCTTCTGAACAGGTAACTGCACGTTGCTGTTCTGACCGTATTTCTGTGCTATAATAAAACAATATACAGCACGGAGGGCCAGGCCGGAAAAGCGCTGGCTCTGGGCAGCGAGGTGTTCCATGAATATCTGGAGAATACTTGGCATCGATCCAACCGCAGACAAAGCGGCCATTACAGCGGCCTATCGTTCACGCCTGTCCGGCGCGAACCCGGAAGATGATCCCGAAGCGTTCAAGCAGCTGCGTGCCGCCTATGAGCAGGCTCTGGCGTTGGCCAAACAGGCTGCAGCCGCTGACAGCGGTACGTTGAACGAAGCGGATCGCTGGATTGCACAGGTAGACGAAGTATATCGGGACGTACGCCGTCGTCGGAACGCGGCAGAATGGCAGTGGCTCTTGAATGAAGAATATTGCCAGCGCCCGGCAAACCGCGTACAGGCCCGGGACAATCTGCTTCGCTACCTGGCGGAACATTACTTTTTGCCCCACGCAATCTGGCAGCTGCTGGAAGAAACGTTTTCCCTGCGCCAGAACGCTCCGGAATTGCGGGGGCTTTTTCTGCCTGCCTTTATTGACAACGTAGTGCTGCCGGGTATTGCCTACAGGGAGCAGGTTCCCTATGAGCCGCTGGAATGCGAGGATGGAGCGGACTGCGATGTCTATCTGCGCACTTGCTCGCAGTGTTTCCGGGCGTTGGCGGATGGGCAGGCGGATCAGGCACAGACACTGCTGGAACGGATGGAGTCCTGCAGGGTCCGCCATCCCTATACCGACTTGTGCCGTGCCCGTCTGGCCCGGCTGCGCGGTCAGCTGGATCAGGCGCAGGAACTGGTAGATGTGGTACTGAGCCAGATGCCCGGTGATGTGCAAACCATGCTGGTGGACGCACAGCTGGCGGCCCAGCGGGAGGATTACGAAAAGACAGAACGTATTCTGCGGCAGATATTGGACACAGCCCCGCATCTGGCTCAGGCAAAGTTTGACCTGGCACTTTGCCTGAGCCGGAGCGGGCGCAAACGGGAAGCCAAAGCCCTGTACCTGGAGCTGGTGCGGATGCTGCCTAATAACCAGGTTATCTTGGATGCGCTAAATAAGCTGAACCAACAACTGTTGCCGGAACTGGAGCAGCGGTACGCAGCCTGTCCCGAAGATACAGGCAATGCCATCGAACTGGCCTGGTGCTATCACCAGCTGCATAAATCGGACAAGGCAAACGAAATAGTAGAGGCTCTGCCTGGTGAACTGGCCGGCACGCTGGAGTATGAAAACCTTGCCTCAAAGGTGAAACTGGCCCGGCGCGAGTGGAAGGATGCGTTGGCACACCTGCGTGTGTGGGAGTTGGCGCTGCGGCAGAAAGAACCGGTGGATACCGTACGGCTGATTGAGTCTCAGCGGCTGCAGGCTTGTTCCCTGTTCTCTCTGGGGCAGCAGGAAAAGGCAATGGCACTGCTCAAGGAACTCAGCTGCCAGTGGCCGAAAGACAGCGAGTGCCGTAAACTGCTGGCGCAGTTCTGCCTGCGTGCCAACCGATTGGACGAAGCGCTCAAAGCAGCCGGGCAATACCGTGAGCTGATGCCGGAGGACCCGACCGGAACGTTTTTGTGCGGTGAGGTGCTTTTTCGCATGCGGCGGCTTCAGGAAGCCTACGACGCTTTTGGCAAAACGATGGAGCTGGCGGGGAGTCGGGATGCAGGCTGCCTTTTATACCAATGCCGGATCCTGTTGCTGGCCAACCAGTGGGAGGACGCCAAAAAGCTGCTGACCCAGTTGGAAGAAGCCAAGGTGACCGGGCCGGTTATGGAGTTCTGCCAGGGGCAGCTTGCGAACCACGAACGGCGCAGCGAGGCGGCGCTGAAACACTATCAGGCGCTTTTGCCGGTCTGCCGCCGGGAGAATCCGCCGGATTTTGCCGGAGAGGTTTTCTTCCGTCTGGTTTGCCTGCAGTACAACAGCCTGAACACAGCGGAATTGCTGGGCCTTGTGGAAGAAGGGCTGCGGGCGGATCCGGGCAGTACCAGCCTGCTGGATCTGCAGGTGGATCTTTTGCGCCGCTGCGGCAAGGTGGATGAAGCGATCGCGGCCTGCCGGAACCTCTGCACACTGGCTCCCCGGCATGATTCCGCATTTGAAACACTAGGGCGTCTGTTGCAGTTTTACCGGCAAGACTACGCCGGGGCGGTACAGGCCTATGAACAGCAGCTGAAGAACCGGGAGAGCGCAGCAGTTCACAACTTGCTGGGACTCTGCCTGCAGGAACTCGAACGTTTTGGTGAAGCGGAAACACAACTGGGGCGCGCGCTGGAACTGGCGCCCCGCTGCCCGGCGTTCTTGGCCAATCTTGCGGAATTGCATCTGCTGCAAAAGCACTATAGGCAAGCGGAGTCTACCTATCGGGCGGCGCTGTCGTTGCCAATGCCCCGCGCCCGGGATCGGGTGCTGATGCGGCGGCGCCTGGCGCTTTTGCTGCGTCGCCGGGGTGATTGGGATGGCGCCGCGGAACTATTGAGCCACAACGTAAAGACGGAGTATCAGTATGATGACTGCCGTCGGCTGGCGGAATTGTGGGCCCAAGCCGGTCAGATTGACAGGGCACAAAAAGCTCTGCGGGAGTGGCGACGGCTTGCCTGTCCGCTGGAACCGGTGTACCTGCAGGAATGGGCAGCGTTGCTGCGGCAGACAGGCCGGGACTGGATGGCATTGCAGGCCTTGCGCCGCGGTGCCCAGAGCAGCCGGGACTGCTGTATGAAACTGGGAGATCTGTATGCGGCGATGGGGCGGTACCCGGAAGCGATGCGGATGTTCCGCCAACTGTCGCAGGATCTCCCCGACGAGGATGAACAGCTGGACCGGCTGGCAAAATGTCAGCTCTGGTCCAACGATCAGGCCGGAGCGAAAGAAACTGCCGGGCGCGGCCTGGAACTGCTGGAACGCAACTGTAGCCGGTACAACAAGACTATGTTCTATACCCGAAAGGCCGCTTTTCTAATTGCAGCAGGACGGCTCAACGATGCGGCGGCGGCTCTTGATCAGGCAGAAAGCAGCCCACTCTGTGCGCAATGCGTATATCCTGAATGCAAGGATGCGGCTGCCTTGCGGGCGTTGCTGCTGGAGCAAAAAGGCCAGTTGAAAGAAGCGGCAGAGTTGTGCCGGACATGGGGCACACGGTATCCGGACGAGGTCGATTTTCGGGACTGGGAAAAACGCATCAGAAAGAAGATGGGCAAAACGCGATGATAGTAGGAATTGATTTGGGTACAACCAACAGTTTGATCGCCTGTGTGGACGGGCAGAACGCGCAGCTGATCCCCAATCGGCTGGGCGAACTGCTGACCCCTTCGGTAGTCAGCGTGGACGAAAACGGCACGGTCTATGTGGGGCGTACCGCTCAGGCGCGGGCCGGGCTGTATCCGCTGGATACGGCTTCGGTGTTCAAGCGCAGCATGGGTACCGGCCGGGAGTTCCGACTGGGCGGACGGGTATTCCGCGCGGAGGAACTCTCCAGCCTGGTGCTGCGCAGCCTGAAAGAGGATGCCGAAGCCTTCCTGAGGCAGCCGGTGGAAGAAGCAGTTATCAGTGTGCCTGCCTATTTCAATGATCAGCAGCGCCGGGCAACCCGCCTGGCCGGAGAGATGGCCGGGTTTCGCGTGGAACGGATCGTAAATGAACCTACGGCTGCCGCCATTGCCTACGGGCTGTGTGACCAGGGAAAAGATGGCCGGTATCTGGTGTTTGACCTGGGTGGCGGTACGCTGGATGTTTCCATCCTGGAACGCTTCCAGAATATCTTTGAGGTACATGCCATCGCTGGCGACAACTTCCTGGGCGGCGAAGACTTCACCCGCACGCTGGCGGAACTGTTTGCAGGGCGGGCAGGGCTGAATCTGCAAACGCTCTCCCCTGCCGATGCCTTCCGGGTATACCGGCAGGCGGAACTGGGTAAGCTGGCACTTTCGGAAGGGCTCCTTGCCATCGTGACCTGTGAGCTGAACGGACAGACCTATTCGGCAGCTATCAGCCGCAAGGACTACGAGGAGGCCTGCCAGCCGCTGCTGCAGCGCATCCGGAAACCTGTAGAGCGCAGCTTGCGGGATGCCGGAATTTCCGCGGATGAGATCGACGGAATCCTGCTGGTGGGCGGTGCGTCCAAGAGCCCGATTGTGCGCAGCTTCTGCCGGAAATTGTTTGGCCGGGAACCTCTTGGCGGGGTGGATCCGGACCAGGCGATTGCGCAGGGAGCGGCGCTGGCGGCTGCGATCAAGGAACGCCGGGCCGAACTGCATGAGGTGATTCTGACCGATGTATGCCCGTTCAGTCTGGGGGTGGAGGTTTCCGCTTATAACGGGGTATTCCGGGAGGACGGGCACTACGCGCCGATCATTGAGCGCAACACCGTGATTCCGGTCAGCCGTACCCAGCGGTTCTACACCGTTCACGACCAGCAAACAGAAGTTCGCATCGTGGTACTGCAGGGGGAAAGCCGGCTGGCGCGGGATAATCTGGCGCTGGGTGAGCTGACCATCCCGGTCCCGCCCAACAAGGCAGGGGCTGAATCGGTAGAAGTGACCTTTACCTACGACATCAATTCCCTGTTGGAGGTGGAGGTTCTGGTGAACTCTACCGGGCAGAAACACCGGAAAGTGATTCAGAATGGCAGCCGCGTACTTTCCGAGAAAGAGGTACAGGCACGGCTGAAAGAACTGCAGTACCTGAAGATTCCACCCCGTGAGGAGGAGCCCAACCGCCTGCTGCTGTTCCGCGGCGAACGGCTGTATCAGGAAACGCACGGCGCGGTGCGCCAGGAGGTTGACCGGCTGCTGACCTGGTTTGAGCAGGTACTGGCGCAGCGGGACCGGCGGGCCATTGAAAAGGCGCGCAAGGAGCTTTCTGAAGCGCTGGACCGGCTGGAAGAAATGGAGTGATGCTATGCAGATCAAACGCTCGCTTTTGTGGGGGCGCACCGCGCTGATTGCCCTGTGCGCTGTCCTGCTGCTGATTTGGGCCGGGAGCGTCACCGAATCACCCTCGATTATTCTGCTGAGTTGGGTATCGGCACCGCTGCTGGGGCTGCTGGTAGCCCATATGTGGCTGACCTACGGGATGCTGCCGCCGGCACCGGAAGCCAACTTCCACTCTTCCCCACCGGACAAGGAAACATTTGCCTTGTCTGCCGTGCAATTCTTTCCGATCCGCGACGATTACACCGAAGACCCGCCCCAACCGCCAGAGTACCCGCGCTTTACCGGGGCCCGGGTATTGGGCTGGGTATCCGTTGTTTTAGGCTGGCTGAGCTGCCTGATGCCGCTTGTGTGTCTGTGGGCCAGTTTCTTGGCAATCCTGTTTGCCTGCCTGAATCCAAACGGGATCAAAGGAGCGCAGAATAACCGCGTAATGCCGATCCTGCGGCTTACGCTTACAGGCCTTTGTCTGGGCATAGCTGGGATTTGGAGTTCGGCCATGCTGCTGATGCTATGAAAATGGGGCGGGAATGACGCTTTATGCAGCGCCATTCCCGCCCCACTGTTATATTTACTCTGCTTTGTAAAACGCTATCATGTTTCCGGATGGGAAGGCATAACCCGCCGATAGCCGGTTTCATCGCGCGTCAAGAACGCCTCTGCCACAAGGTCCCGGCGGATTGTACAGAAATCGTCGTGAAAATCAGCAATTTGAAGATTGACTTCCCGCTCCGAATACACGCGGCCAAACTCGAAAGCGCCGGCAATGACCTCCAGAACAATCCGCCTTTTTTTCTGCTGGGCGGGAATGGCCTTCAGTTTTCCATATACAAAAAAGCCGTCTATCACCTTTTGCCGGTACTCGGCATCCCGCTGTGCCAGCAGGTCGGCTTCGTCCGATTCTTCCTGCAAAATATCCAGCAAACGGACAGCAAAGAGCTCCCGATTCAGCGAGTACATGGTATAATACTGGCTTTTGTAGGAAGTAACAGCCTCCGCTTCGGTCAGCTTTTTCAGATGAAACGACACAGTGGCTGCCGTAATACCCAGCCGTTCCGCCAGCCGCTCCACATACATGTCCTCGATAGCAAGGGATTTCAGAATCTGAAACCGTGATTTGTCCGACAAGCACTTGAACAGCCGGATAGCTTCCGTTTCTGTCATACGGCTTCCCTCCAGATCTGATCGGCTGCTTTGGTTATGGCACGGGCGGCTTCCAGTTTGATTCGTTCAATCTGCATGGTTTCAGTATCGCCATGCTGGCGGGCGTGTTCATACGAAGCAGACCAGCTGGCGGGGATTTGCTCCAGTTTCTGGGAAAAGAACCGCCAAATCTTATCCGGATCCCCGGCACAGGCTTTTTCACCGGCGGAAAGAACCGTATCAAAGATTTCAAAGATATTGGCCCGTATGGTTTCAAAGTGGGACTCATCGCCCCGGTCATCCGCCAGCAGCGTTTTGGCCTGCTGGCGGTACAAGGCATTCTGTGTTTTCAGATAGCTGTGCAGGGCATCCATTCTGGTATCCATGATTTCATATCCTCCTTTTTCGTCGGGGGTATTCAAGTGTTCTTTAACTTGATTATATATGCGCAAAACTGAAAAGTCAATTCTGATTTTATAAATATCCAAATAAATTCAGCAGAGGGCATTCTTTTACTCCTTCCCCCTTTTATGATACAATGGCGGCAGACAGGAGGTGAAAGGCATGGCCTACCGTGAATTGATTAAGAACTTTGCGCGTATCCGCAGCTATATGCGCGAATTTTATGTGTACGGGTTCAAAAGCCGGGAGGAATATACCGAAAAGAGTGTCCGCAGCTACGATAACGAGCGGCGGCGCGTGGAAAGCTGGCTGGGTGAGCATATGTCCTTTCACCAGGATGCCGGCGGGAAAAACGTATTCCTTTCCATGGACAGCCGGCGTATCCCGCACAATCCCCTGTACAAGGCGTTCAAGGCCAAAAGCTTTACCGACAAAGATATAACGCTGCATTTCTATATTCTGGACCTTTTAGCGGACGGCAGTGCGCTTTCCGCGGGCGAGATGACCGATCGCATTTGTACGGTATATCTTTCGCGGTTTACGGATGCGCATACCCTGGATGAGTCCACTGTGCGCAAAAAGCTGAAAGAGTACGAAAGCCTGGGGCTGCTGCGCGCCGAAAAGAGCGGCCGCGAGGTGCTTTACCGTCGTACGGACAGTGAGCATCCGGCGCTGGATTCCTGGGAAGATGCGCTGGCGTTTTTCTCGGAGGAAGACCCTTTGGGGGTAATCGGATCGTTCCTCATGGATGCGCTGGGCCGATCATTTGATGGGTTCCGCTTCAAGCATCACTACATCCTCCACGCACTGGACAGCGATATCCTGTGCGAACTGCTGCTGGCCATTGACGAACGGCGGGCGGTGGAACTGACGCTGCAGAGCCTGCGGGGCGGAAAGGAATACCAGCGTACAGTCTGTCCGCTCAAAATTTATCGCAGTACCCAGACCGGCCGCCAATACCTTCTGGGCTATCACTACCGGGGCCGGCGGATGGTGTTTTTCCGCCTGGATACCATCCAGCAGATCCTCCCGGGAAATACAGAAAAGCAGTTTGAGGATTATCTTGCCCTGCAAACGCGATTCGACGGGCATCTCTGGGGCGTTTCCACTGGAACGGACCGGCGGTTGGATCACCTGGAAATGACGGTCCGGTACGGCCCCGGCGAGGAGTTTATCCTCCAGCGGCTTTGGCGGGAAAAACGCCACGGCACGGTGGAGGTGCTGGATGAACAGACCTGCCGTTTTACCGCAGATGTGTACGACGCATCAGAAATGCTGCCCTGGCTGCGCACCTTTACCGGCCGGATCCTGGAACTGAAATGCAGCAACCCGGCGGTTACGGATCAGTTTTATCAGGACCTGAAGCGAATGGCGGATCTTTACGGAGGTGGCGGCGATGCTGTTCAGTGAGATATATGGCAGCTATTTCCGGGTAGTGGCGGCAATATTGACAGAGGCCGCTGATGCGCCGCTGACCCAGGCACGGCTGACCGCTATTGTGCGGGAAAAGGCATTTTCAGAAAGCACGCTGGCCATCCCCCGCGCGCTGCAGACGGGCGAATGGCCGCTGCTGGACGATAGTATGCGGTCTGTTTTGCGGCACAAGCCTACCATGCCGCTCACACTCTTGGAAAAGCGATGGATGAAAGCGCTGCTTGCCGATCCCCGGATAGCATTGTTTGATGTAGATGCCAGCGGGCTGGAGAACGTACAGCCGCTGTATTCTCCGGACGTGTTTGTGCCGTTTGACCGCTACGCGGACGGCGACCCGTACGATGACTCGACATACATTGCCTGCTTTCGCACCGTGCTGCAGGCGATCCGTGAAAAGCGAAAACTGCGCATTTCGTTCCGTGGCAAAAACGGTGCGCGTCATTCGTTCGTATGTATCCCCCATCGGCTGGAATACTCCGCCAAGGATGACAAATTCCGGCTTCTGGCATCGGGAAAACGCGCGGTAAACTGGATCAATCTGGGCCGTGTTTCTTCCTGCACACTGCTGGACCCGTACCCGCCAGCCGCGTTTTCTCCGCCGCAAACGCACACCGAAGAGCTGGTTCTGGTGCTGCATGATGAACGCAATGGGCTGGAACGGGTTTTGCTGCATTTCTCCCATTTTGAAAAGGAAACGCGCAGAAAAAGCGTGGGAGAATACGAGATCCGGATCCGGTACGACCGGGATGACGAAACCGAACTGCTCATCCGTGTACTGTCTTTCGGCCCGGTACTGGAGGTCAAAGCGCCGGATCGTTTTATCCAGCTGGTACGGGAGCGGGTTCAAAAACAGCTTGGTTATACATCCCCTTCTGCCATAAGAATCTGACGAGAAAGAGCCTGCCGCTTGCAAGCGGCAGGCTCTTTCTGTATCACGCATTCAGGGCGGAGAGAAATATCTGGTTGAGTTCTGTCCAATCCCGGCAGGGTTCTCTGGGATAGCTTTCCACGGCCTGCCGCAGTTCTGTAAGGCTTTGCTCAATATATGTGTTCAGGAAATCATTCCGGGGAATCAGCTGGATTTCCGACGCATTTTGCTTTAAATCAAGCAGTGCCTGCACGGCCGGCAGCATTTCTGCCGGGAGCTGACTGGCTACAAGTTCAGAAAACAGCATCGGGGGCGGTGTTCCGGTTGCCAGGATCCAGCGGCAGGCCAGGATGGGACGCAGCACATAAAAGTACTTTTTGGCCCGGACCTGTTCGCGGCACAGATGCTCCTGGTAGTTCCTTTCTGCCATCCGCAGATAGTGCCACAGCCCTTTTCTGGACAGGAAGTACCGCTGCAGAATCGGCATAAGCGCATCGGCAAACGGGGTGGTTTTGTACACAATGGGCGAAGAAAACCACTCGAATACGGTGGGGTTGGAGCCGTGGAGCAGCCGCAGCATCTTGGCAAGATCCCAGCCGTTGATGTTCAGCAGGTCACTGATGGGCAGCTCAATCACATCCCGGACCCGCTCCAGACGCAGATAGCTCTCTTTAGGGCGTACGTACAGAAAGCGCACATCGTAGTCGCTGTCCGGAGAGGCAAATCCCCAGGCGCGGCTTCCCGACTCTACCGCCAGCAGTATCTGGCAGTTTTCTTTTTCCTCAATCTCACACAGTAGCTTTTGAATTT
This sequence comes from Gemmiger sp. An120, assembly GCF_002160955.1. Lineage (GTDB taxonomy): Bacteria > Bacillota > Clostridia > Oscillospirales > Ruminococcaceae > Gemmiger_A > Gemmiger_A avium. Next base: position 216,230 of record NZ_NFLN01000002.1, on the reverse strand, counting down.
GCGTTTCCATAGAATTCCCTCCTTGATTCCGCCCTTTGCTCACAGTATAAGGCCCGTGAAAATAAAGATCCCGGAAAAAAGGTTGCGGAGTTGGTGCCAAGGCCGGAGAAAAGAGAAAGACGCCTTCCTGCACAGAAAGGCGTCTTTCGTCATTGTATCGGAAGTTATGCGGCAGCGGGCTGCGCTGTACGAACCTTCCGGAGGAGGATCAGGAAGCAAATCAGATGCACAGCCGCCGTGATCGCCCAGGATACCGGATACGAAAGGTACAGACACAGCTGGGTGCGTTCCCACTGGAAAAGGGTCATGACCCAGATAATACGTAGTACACAGGCGCCCAGGATGGATACGATCATAGGCAGCATGGAAGAACCCAGGCCCCGTACACTGCAGGCAAGACAGTCCATCCAGCCGCAGAGAAAATAGGTAGTGCAGACCACGCTCATCCGGTACAGCCCGTAGGTAATAACCTGCGGTTCCGGGGTGTAGATGCCCAGCAGCCAGCGACCCAGCAGATAGGCACTGTTGCCCAGCAGGATGCCTACGCCGGCGGACAGCAGCATGCAGCGCAGAACCACCTGATCCACCCGGGCGAAACGTCTGGCACCCACGTTTTGGCTCACAAAACTCATGGAAGTCTGGGACACCGCGTTCATACAGGTATACACAAAGCCCTCAATATTGGAAGCAGCGGTGTTGCCTGCCATCACGGCAGAACCAAAACTGTTTACCGAGGACTGGATTACCACGTTGGAGAGGCTGAACACCATGCCCTGGATCCCCGCCGGTACACCAATGCGCAGGATCTCTTGAAGCTGTTCCTTGTCGATGCGCAGTTCCTGCAAAACCAGCTGGAACGCACCGGTATTGTGCATCAGACAGAGCACAATGAGCCAGGCGGAGAGCGTCTGGGACAGGATGGTGGCCAGCGCCACGCCCGCAACTCCCATAGAGAACACGATCACGAACACCAAGTTCAGTATGACATTCAGCACCCCGGCCAGGGTGAGAAAGTAGAGCGGGCGCCGGGTATCCCCGACCGCACGCAGGATAGCCGCGCCAAAGTTGTACACCAGCAGGCTGGGGGCACCTACAAAGTAGATACGCAGATACAGCGCTGCCTGGTCGATAACATCATCCGGCGTGCCCATCAGGCTCAGCATGGGGCGGGAGGCAGCCAGACCAACGAAAATCAGAGCAATTCCGCCAACCAGCGCCGTAAGCATCGCCGTGTGGACACCCTTGTGCACTGCCTCCATCCGGCCGGCGCCATAGCTGCGGGCAATAAGCACGTTTGCGCCCACCGAAAGGCCCACAAACAGGTTCACCAGCAGGTTGATCAGCGAGGAGGTGGAACCCACTGCCGCCAGCGCTGTGTGTCCGGCATACCGCCCCACCACGATAATGTCCGCCGCATTGAATAGTAGCTGCAGAACACCCGAGCACATCAGGGGGAACGAAAACGCCAGAATCTTACCCAGCAGCGGTCCGCTGGTCATATCCATCTCGTAGTTGCGCGCCACGCTTTACACTTCCTTTACAAGACTCATACTTTTATCATAGCATTAAAGCTTGACAAAGACAAGTACAGCAATGGATTGGCAGGATCAGCCGCTTTTGCTCAAAGGCAGATGGATCACAAAACAGGCACCGCCCAGCGGAGAATCCTCTACAGTGGCATCTCCTCCATACTGACGGGCAATACGGCGCACGATGGACAATCCCAGACCATTGCCGCCGATACGGCGGCTACGGGACCGGTCCACCCGGTAGAACGGCTCAAAAATATGCTCTTTGGCGGTATCGGGAATGCCGGGCCCGTTGTCTTCCACCCGCAGGGTGACCTGGTTCTCCTGCTGCGCCAGATGAACCCGAATGCGGTCTCCCCCGTACTTGGCCGCGTTTTGCAGCAGATTCAATACAAGCTGGCGGTTACAGGGCGGGATTTTCATCAACCTGCAAATGATCTTCCAGGTTTATGTCCACAGTTTTCTGCTCCAGAACCGGTGCCAGTTCGCAGACGGCATCCTCCACAATATCGCCCAGACAGATCCCGCATTTTGTATCGGGTACATGGCTGGAGGACAACTGCAGCAGCTGCTCCACCAGAGTGTTCAGCCGCTTCAGATTGCCGTCAAACCGCTGCAGCAGTTGCTGGTATTCATCCGGTGTGCGCTCCTTCATCAGGAACACTTCCAGGCGGCTCTGCATGGCGGCCAGCGGTGTGCGCAGCTCATGGGCAGCGCTGGCGGCGAATTCTTTCTGCCCGGCATACGCCTGCCCTACCCGTGTGATCATGTCATCCAGCGCCAGAGCCAGCTGATAGCTTCCATCCCGGGTATTGGGCAAGGGTACTTTTATCTGGGCCATATTGTCGGCTTCCAGGGCCTTTACACTGGCTGCCAGCTGTTCCAACGGGCGAAGCTGGCGGCGGACAAGCCAATAGGCGGCGGCGCTGCCCGCAAGAATCACCAGAACCATAGCCGCCAGATTCTGGGTCTGAAACCGATCCTGAGCAACCGACGCAATCTGAGCCGGTTCACAGGAAACGGCACCGGTGGTATCCGAATCGGCCGGAAAGGTGAGAACAGGCTGCATCAGGGGCAGCGCCTCCACCATTTGCGCTGAGGTGGATAGCGATACAGCCGTAAGCAGCAGGCAGCAGATACTCATTACGCCGGCCACGATTGCCGTAAGCTTAAAACGCAGAGAGACTCGAAACTTTCGCATTATTCTTCCTCCAGACAATACCCCGCGCCGATGCGGGTACGGATCGGATCCCGGCCCAGTGCGGCGCGCAGCTTGCGGCGCAGTGTGGAAATATGTACCTGAACGGAGTTGGAAAACTCGTCGATTTCTTCCCCCCAGATATGCTCGATCAGGCGGGCCTGGCTGATGGTTTCACCGGGATGTACAAGCAGATATTCCAGCAGGGCGGTTTTCTTGGCGGTAAGCGTTATGGGACGGCCCCCGGCACATACCTGCCGGCTGGCGGTATCCATTGTGATTGCGCCGCAGGTCAGCACACGCCGTTCCTGTACGGTGCACCGGCGGAGCAGTGCCCGTACCCGGGCGAGAAACTCGTCAAAATGGAACGGTTTGGTCATGTAATCGTTGGCGCCCTCGTCCAAACCGGCGGTTTTATCCTCCAGGTCTGCCCGTACCGACAGGATCAGGACGTTTGTCTGCTTGTCGTATCCGCGCAGCCGCTGCAGAACCTCCATGCCGTCGAGACCGGGCAGATTCAGATCCAGCACCACCAGATCATAGTCCACATCAAACAGCATCAGGTCGGCCTCGTCCCCACGTTCTGCCGTGTCCACCAGATACCCTTCCAGTGTCAGACCCTCGGCAAGCGATTCCCGCAGATCCAGATCGTCTTCCACAACCAAAATACGCATCTCGGCCCTTCTCCCCTTTTCGTTTGGCACCATTATAGCACAGAGGGATTAAATCCGTGTTAAACAGACTTTACCCGGATTTAACACCGGCTGTGGTATAGTCGGTGCTGCGATTTGACCAACGACAAGGGAAAGGAGTGGATACCGTGGAAGAAATCGCAGAAATTTCCCGGGTGAAACCACATAAGAAATGGCTGGTTGCAGGAGGTGCATTGGCTGTATGCCTCCTGCTGGGATTAGTATGGCTGGCCCGGCCTCAGGCAGCAGAAGAAGAACCGCTGCGGCGGGAATATCCGGTCAGCCGGAAGGATATCACCGTCGGTATTGACGCGGCCGGGAACATTCAGTCGGAGCAATGGGGCCAGTTTGCACCGGTCACGGTGACCTTGAAAGAATACAAGGTCCGGGTGGGCGACAAGGTGGCCGAGGGAGATGTACTGGCCGAATACGACGCCGATGACCCCGGCCACCGAAGCGGGTGCGGCAGCGGACGGCCAAACCGGCGCTGAGGAACGCACCGAACTGGAATATACCGGAGAAAGCAAAGATTTTGTGATTCCGGGCGGGCTGAAGATCTCCGGTGCCAACGGTGAGGAAAAACAGCTGTCGGACATCAAGAAAGGCAGCATTCTGGGCGTGTTCACCGGCGAGGACGGGCTGGTGACCGAGGTGGTTCTGTATGAGTGATATGCTGCAGCTGCAGGATATCAGCAAAAGCTATCCGATGGGCGAAGAACGGCTGCAGGTGCTGAAACATGTCTGTTTCTCGGTACAAAAAGGCGAATTCATCTCGATTCTGGGAGCATCCGGCAGCGGAAAATCCACCCTCATGAACATTATCGGGTGTATGGACACGGCTGACAGCGGACGCTATCAGCTGGATGGCACCGATGTTTTCCGCCTGGAACCCGGGCAGCTGGCCATGCTGCGCAACCACAAAATCGGCTTTATATTCCAGCGCTATCACCTGCTGCCGCAGTACAATGTGCTGCAGAATGTGATGATGCCGCTGCTGCTGCGGGGCCTCACCCACCGGCAGGCGGAACCGATCGCCCGGGAAAGCCTGGCCCGCATGGGGCTGGAAGATCGGCTGAAGCACCGGCCCAGCCAGCTTTCGGGCGGCCAGCAGCAGCGTGTGGCCATTGCCCGTGCTCTTGTGGGCAGACCGGCGCTGCTGTTGGCGGATGAGCCTACCGGTGCGCTGGATACCGCCACCGGCCGGGAAATTCTGCGTCTGTTTCAGGAACTGAACCGTCAGGGACACACCATTATCCAGATCACCCATGACCTGACGGTCGCGCAGGCGGCCAGCCGGGTTCTGCATCTGCGGGACGGGGTGCTGACGGCGCAATAAACTCTTCGTATATGCGAAAACTCCGAACCCTGGGCCGGCAGGCGTCAGGTTCGGAGTTTTTTTGCTTGTCTGTATACGCGATTCTGCCGCCAAATCCGGAAATCAGCCCAGAAACGGTTCCACAGCCTGCATAAGCTGCCGGGCAATCACCAGCTGGCCGACTTCGTTCGGATGAACCCGGTCCCAGGTCAGGTATCCAGGGTAGAAGTTCTCCAGCAGCGCCGCAAACGCCTGCTGCAGGTCCACGAAAGGAATCCCGTTTTCCTGGGCAACAGTGCGCATGATGGCGCCGTATTCATCCATTCGGGCGCGCATGGGATCCTGACAATGGGGTTCCAGGAAGAAGGGCGATAGGAATACCAGCCGATACGAATGCTCCGCCTGCTGTGCCGCTATTCTGCGCAGATTGGCGGCATACTCTTCGGGCAGGACATGGGATTCCGGCTGGAACGGGCTGTCAAACTGCCGCCAGACGTCGTTGATGCCGATCAGAACAGCGACAATATCCGGATTCTGGGCATTGACATCCGTTTCCCAGCGGGCCAGCAGATCCCGGGACGTATTCCCGTCGATGCCCATATTCACTACCCGAAGCCCCCATTCCGGATGGTCCACCTGGGCCAGCGCGTCAAACAGGCTGATATATCCCCGGCCCAGCGCGCCGAACAGCCCTTCCCCTACCGGTTTGGCGCGGCCGCAGTCGGAGATGGAATCTCCCATGATCACAAGTTTCTTGCGAGCAAGCATATTGGTCCCTCACTTTTCAAATTGCAGCGGTGTGGTGTTCCGCACAGAAGAGATTATTTCTTATTATATCATGAAAAGGACGGAACCGTGCGGTATTCCTTCTGAAAATTACGCAAAAAATTTTCGCAGTATCTCTTGACAACCGGCGGGTGGCTCACTATGATGAACATTGTTCAAGTTGAGGTGAATCTGATGAATACCATTGTGACATCCAAAGAGCAAATCCTGGAAACCAGCCGGGAACTGATCTGCCAGCAGGGCTGGACGGCGGTCAATATCCGCACCGTTGCCGCGGCCTGCGGGGTGTCGGTGGGCTCCATCTACAACTACTTTGATTCCAAATCCGCGCTGGTAAGCGCTACGGTAGAGAGTGTCTGGTGTGAGATCTTTCATCGCCCTGAGGACGGTGATGTGTTCGGGGATACCGAAGCCTGCATCGCCTGGATGTATCAGCGGATGGAATACGGCTGCCGGCAGTATCCCGGCTTTTTCACCCTCCATTCCCTGGGCTTTATGCGGGAGGACAAATCCGACGGCAAGCAGCGCATGCAGCAGACTTGGCAGCATATTCTGAATGGCCTGTGCGCGGTTTTGAAGCGGGACAGCCGGGTAAGGCCGGGCGCTTTTACTGAGCAGTTTACCGCCGAAAAGTTTGCCGATACGCTGTTTTCCCTGATGCTTTCTGCCCTGCTCCGGCAGGACTATGACCCCTCTACCGTGCTGGAAATTGTGCGTCGGACCCTGTATTGATCCCATTCCCACACAGCGTTGTGGGAATTTTTCAGAACTCAAAATGAACATTGTTCAAAAGGAGACTGTCCAATGAAAGTCAAGCGCAATACCCTGCTGCTGATCGCCTGCCTGGTATGGAGTGCGGCGGGCTTCAACATCCTGCGGATCGGGCTGGAAACCTATCCGGCCTACCTGTCTGCGGTCAATATCCTGCTGTCGGTGCTGGTTTTTGCCGTGTTTCAGCGGTTTATCTTCGGAAAGCTGGTCCAGAAGCACACCGCCCGGATCCAGGCCTATCCGGACACGGAACGCCAGTTTTTCCTCAAATTCTTTGACGCCAAGGCCTTCGCCATTATGGCGGTCATGATGACCGGCGGGATCGGCCTGCGAGCAAGCGGGCTGGCGCCGGGGCGGTTTATCGCCTTTTTCTATTCCGGTCTGGGGGCTTCCCTCCTGCTGGCCGGGCTCTTGTTCGGATGCAACTATGGAAAGGCGGTCCGGGCCGCCGCCGCAGTTCAGAATACACATTGAAAAGGAGAATTTTGAGAGATGCAAGCTATTGTAGAAACCCTGTTTGACGCTGTTTACCTGATTTCTGTTATTACTATCGGCATTCTGATGATCCGCGGCAGCAAAGGCCAGGCCCAGTTCCGTCTGTTCGGCTGGATGGCTGTGGTGCTGGGTGCGGGCGACTCGTTCCACCTGGTTCCCCGCGCTCTGGCTCTGTGCACTACCGGCCTGGAAAACTTCACCGTGGCGCTGGGGCTCGGCAAGTGGATCACCTCGGTTACCATGACGGTTTTCTATGTTCTGCTGTACTATGTGTGGCGCAAGCGGTATACTATTAAGGGAAACAACGGCCTTACCGCTGCAATTTACCTGCTGGCGGCTGTGCGGGTTGCTCTGTGCATGATGCCGCAGAACCAGTGGCTCAGCGCCGACGCGCCTCTGTCCTGGGGCATCTGGCGCAACATTCCCTTCGCTCTGCTGGGCCTTGTGATTATTGTGCTGTTCTACCGCAGCGCCAAGGAGCACGGCGACAAGGCGTTCCGCTGGATGTGGCTGACCATTGTGCTGAGCTTCGGGTTCTACATCCCGGTTGTGCTGTGGGCGGACACCATTCCCCTGATCGGCATGCTCATGATCCCCAAGACCTGCGCTTATGTCTGGACGGTTCTGATTGGCTATTCTGCCATGAAACAGGAAGTGAAATAAGGAGGAAAGCCCAATGAAACGCTACATGAATTCGGCTCTGCTGTACGCTGTTCTCGCCATGGTCGGCGGTGTATTCTACCGGGAATTCACCAAATTCAACGGCTTCACCGGCAAAACCGCCCTTGGTGTGGTCCATACCCACTACTTTGTGCTGGGCATGGTGTTCTTCCTGCTGCTGCTCCTGCTGGAAAAGGCCTTTGCTTTCACGGGTAAGAACACCGGCCGCGTGCTGGCGGTATACCACGCGGGCCTGAACCTGGCCGCGGTGATGTTCGTGGTGCGGGGTGTGACCCAGGTTCTGGGCCTGGCCCTCTCCTCCGGAATGAGCGCTGCGATCTCCGGTGTGGCCGGTATCGGGCACATCCTGCTGGGGGTCAGCCTGGTTCTGATCCTGCTGGAAATCCGCCGCAGTGTGCTGGCGAAAGGCTGATTTTCACCCTGATTTAACGGCTAAAACGCCCGGTCTTCCTGGCCGGGCGTTTTCTTTGTGCCTACAGGAATCCGGGCGAATGGGGCCTCCTGGAAGGTGATGCAGACGCTTTTCAAGCCTGTGTCCCGGCGTGATTGCCGGGAGGATCTGGCGGCTCTTTGAGGCAGGAACACGTGCCTCACTTGTCCTTTTGCTATACTGGCCTGGCGGGTCTGAGGGACTGAGCTACTCCCCTTTTGACACATAAAAACGCATTGGCTGGCGTCTGGTCTTCGGTGACCGGGCGCTCATTTTTTGCCCATATGGACCCTACACAGGCAGGGGATCCGAAGGGATCGAGTCACGGCTGTGTACCCCGTCCTGAGAGGGTGCGGAAGGGAGTGCCGGGCAGGTTTGGGGTGGATCCAGAGGGGGCAAGCCGGCCTCTGGTGGAGCGATGAGTCATATTTAGGACTATCAAGGCGGCTGAATCGGGGCGCTTTTGCATGGACAGCGGCACACCGGTTTTGCACGATTTCGCAAAAATCGCCACTTTCGGGCACGCCGGTTTTATGAGGAGGATGGGTCCTTCCCTACCCTCTGAATCGCATTTTTGGGACGGTTTTGGTCGCAGCATGTACCCCGCCCGGGCGGGTATGGGATCGGGCTGGTGGATGGATCTGGGGTGAAGGTCGTAGGGGTACGAGTCGGCATTTGACGGGATGATGGGTCATATTTGGGACTATCAAAGCGACCAAACCGGGGCGTTTTTGCGTGGGCAGTGGCACACCGGTTTTGTGCGATTTCGCAAAAATCGGCGCCCTTGAGCACACCGGTTTTAAGAGGAGGATGGGTCCTTCCCTACCCTGTGGATCGCAATCCCCGGGACGGGTTTAGTCGCAGCGTGTACCTCGCCCGGGCGGGTGTGGGATTGGGCCGGTGGATGGATCTGTGGAGAAAGCCAGAGGGGTACGAGGTCAACACCTGATGAAATAGTGGGTCATATTTCGGACTATCAAGGCGGTTGAATCAGGTCGCTTTTGTATGGACAGCGGCACACTGGTTTTGCGCGATTTCGCAAAAATGGGCGCCCTTGAGCACACCGGTTTCATTTGAACGGAGGCGGTTCTCGATTTACCGGTCCTCTGGCCTGTTTGCCAGATCGTTCCCCGAGTGATTGCCCCATCCCTGTCCATGGGCCTTCTTTCAAGGTGAGAAAATACAAGCGGCTTACAGACAAAGAAAACCAGCCGTTGCGGGATTGGCTCCTGCAGCGGCTGATTTTCTTGTACTTTAGCTATGTGTGAGGAAAAGTAATTTTATCACTATTCCATCCCCAAATTCTTTGAGTTCAGGACTATCCTCCAAAAGCTTTATCCTTGTTTGCGCCTATAGACTTCATGTATTCTGATTTACTTTGTTGAGGATCGCAGCAATCGCTTCCGGGGCACATTTGTTGACTTCATGTCCTGCGCCGGGAATAATTTGTAATTGCGATTGCGGCAGCAGTGCGTTCAGCTGTTTAGCCGCCTTTTTGTTGGCATAATCCTTTTCTCCACAGACAATGGTCACGGGACATTCCACTTTATTTAGCCCGGATTTGAAATTCAGAGAACGCAAGGAGTGGGACAGTTTTATCGTGTCGCTTTTAGAGATGCCCATCGTTGCAAAGGCTTTACGAGGCATACAGCGAAAAATGAGATTTTGAAAGTTGATCAGCAAGGTGGGAATCTTATATTGTGCTCCAATCAAAATTAAAGAGGATACCTGATTCCCGTGCCGGATCGCATAATCCAATGCAAGGATGGCTCCCAAGGAAAGACCGCAGAGGACAAACGGTTCCGCAGTGTCCGCATATCTCCGCTCGAGCTGAGCGAAAACATTGGAATAGGTAACGTCCTGCTTATCCAACGAAAAAAGTTCTGGACAGTCTGTATCAGAACAGGACACCTGCTCCGTGACCGAGTTCCAATCTTTTGCTGTCTGTCCTAATCCATGCAAAAAGACAATCTTCATTTCAGCGTTCTCCTAATAAATCAGCGACCATAATATATTCTTCTTCATTTTCATCAACGATATGGAATCCGGCCGCTAGATACATGTTTTTAATACTCCGTACTAAGCAGAAAATCCGCTATGTGCATTGTCTTGATTCCCTCATAGTTCCCACCGGCAGATTCGTCTGTTGTAAGAACAAATTTGGGGTAATTATCAGGTATTTCAAGCAGGCGATTATATTCTCGCTTTTCTGTCTTTTCCGAGTTGATCTCCTGCGTAACCTGAACATAGATTTTTTCGTTTTGTCTGACTGCTACAAAATCAATCTCGCCATCTCCGGTTTTCCCCACATTGACCGTGTATCCCCGTCGGCAAAGCTCCAAATATACGATATTTTCCAGGCTGGAAGCAACGCTGTCTGTGTTATAGCCGAGAACACTGTATCGCAAGGCAACATCGGCCAGATAAAATTTTTCCTGTGTTTTCAGGATTTCTTTTCCCTGCAAATCATATCTCGAACAGCGGTGAAGCAGATACGCCTTTTCCAACTTATCCAAATAGCTGCAAACGGTTTCGTTATCAAGAGACCGCCGTTCTGATTTCAGGTAATCGGCAATCGACTTGGCGGAAAAGGTGTTGCCGACATTGTTGAAGGTGTATTTTACAACGCGCTCCAACTGGTCGATCTTCCGAATTTGATTTCGTTTTACAATATCTGAAAAGATCGTGGAATTGTATATGTCCCGGACAATCGTGTAGATTTCATCCTGAGAATACGCCTGCAAATGCGTCGCTGGAAATCCTCCCAAGCGAACATAATTGGCAAGTTCTGCTTTCGGCTCCCCCACGGTGGTGAATTTGCTTTTGAACATCAGGTATTCGCCAAAAGACAAGGTAAAAATGCGGAAGGAGACATATCGGCCAGTGAGATAGGTGGCTATTTCAGAGGACATCATTCTGGAGTTGGAGCCTGTAATATACAAGTCAACATCAAAATCGGATGCCAGCGAGTTTACAATCTTTTCCCATCCTTTGATTTCCTGAATCTCATCCAGAAACAGATAGGTCTTTCCATCCGGGGAAAGTTGTTCCTTCAATAGCGTATAGATCTGCTTCGCCGTCATATCCTCATATTCCATAGAATCAAAACGGTGGCTTATAATGCGATCTTCTGGAATGTTTCGCTCCGTTTTCAGCCTTTCCATAATCATTTTCAGTATGGTAGATTTTCCGCAACGGCGCACTCCTGTAAGGATTTTTACAAAGGGAGCATCCACATAGGCCATGATCTTATCCACATATAACGGTCTATCAATCATCGTGACCACCTCCATTTGTAATTATTATACCGCAAAACAAGCAGCTTATCAATTTATTTTGCGGTTTATAACCGCAAAACTTTTAGACAATATATTTAATTGCGGGTTACCATGGGTCTATGCCTTTGCTTTTGTGGCGCAGATACCACTCTTTTCGGGCTTCCTTTGACAGATCGGTACTCAGAGCCTTTATATTACTTTTCTTTCATGTAAAAAGACCTCCTGGTTTTTTATTGTTGCAGTTGGCCGACGCCCGCGTCAAGGAATGTTCGCAAAAAGGGTTCCTGTAAAACAAGAAGTTAAAGCCGCCAGTCGCAGCATCGCCTGAACAGACTGCTCACTGAGATACGCTCTGGAGGCGGATCAGTCTTCCGCATATTCCATGAGGTATGACCCAGCGTGCAAGATGAACTCCGATGTGCAAATGACAGAAATGATGCAATTTCACTTTTGATTTTGTATTTTGCAACAACAAAATACTAATTCTATTATACAATATACAGAAATTACTCGAAAATCCGGGAAAACTATTGTGAATTTTGTATTTCAGAAATATAATATTCGCAGAACGGATCCGCAAACGGTTTTTACTTCTCCGCTGAGGGCTGGTGCGCACGACCCTTCCGTTGGAGAAAGCGTCAGCGGCCGGCTTGTGCCACGGGGCTGTACGGCACAGGCCAGTCCCTGAGAGAGTCAAAAAGAAATGAAGAGAAGGAGTGAAATCATGAATACGCGAAAATACTGGAAGATGTTAGCGGTATGTCTAGTTGTTATGCTATTGGCAAGTTTTGTGTCTGCCCTAGTAAAGACCGGTGCTGGCAGCATCCTGGTGCGCGAAACCCGGATCAATACCCGCGGAGGAACACTTAGCGGCGTAATGTATATTCCCAAATCCGCTCTGGAGAACGACGGTCATGGCAACTACACTTCTCCCCGTCCTGCTGTTGTGCTTAGCCATGGGTATTTGAATAGCAATCAGATGCAGGATCCCAACGCTATCGAACTTTCCAGACGGGGTTTTGTAGTCTTTTCCATGGATATGTACGGCCATGGCAACTCGGATCTGCCCAACGCTACCGATGATCCCACTGGTACGGGAGCAACGCTGGGGGCCATCGACGCCTATGAGTATATGCTTACCCTGCCCTATGTGGATCACACTCGCATCGGGTTAGCAGCACATTCAATGGGTGGTATGAATACCGGTAACGCTGTGGCGTTGGAGGCAGGTTTCTTCACGCTGGAGGACGCGCTGCTGGAGATGCTCTACAGTGAATTGGGCGCAGAGGTTACTGCCGAAGACGTGGCGGCCCAGGATCCGGATGCGGTGGCCGCTCGACTGAGCGAAAAGGAACAAGGCATCTACGAGGTGCGCAAGCAGGAAATTACGGATGAATATGCTGTGCGCCCCTTTGCAGAACTGTTTATCGGCTCCGGCCCGGGCTTTGCTGCCCTGACACAGTCTCATGAGGTAGAAGTAGCTGGCGTCACTGTATGGCGTGACCTTCAGGCAAACGTGGGCGTGAACATCGGACTCATTGAGGAGAACGCTTGGCTGATGTTTGGCGCTAACGCCGATGGTATTGACAATGCCTCTCAGATCCCCGAGACGACTCTGGCCCGCCAGCTGTTCGGTACCGGCGAGAATACGGTGGAGCGGCTGACCTGGTACTCTCTCAATCTCTCTAACACTACTACCCAAGCCCAAAGCGACATGCTGGGCGGTTTTAACGAATTGGATGCCAGCGATGAAGCTCTGCGTCAGGCTATCGCCAACCGCAGTGCCCGGGTTATCAATCAGCCGTACGAGATCCACGCCGGCAACCACTTCTCCCTGAATACCACCTCCTTTGTGGTGCAGTTCTTCTCCACCGTGATGAACTACAATAATGGTGAGTTGGCCGATGGGGCTGTAGCCTTGGATCCTGGAAACGCCATCTGGCCTGTAAAGGAAATTGCCAATGGTGTGGCATTGGCTGCCCTGTTTGTGATGGTCTGGCCCCTGTTCATGATTTTGCTGAATGCACCCTTCTTCGCCAGCCTGCAGGCAACACCTGCCGAGCCGATGCTTAGCCGACACGACAAAGGCTTCTGGGGTATGAATGTTCTGCTGGTCCTTATTCCTGCTGCTACCCTTATCCCCTTCTTCATGCTGGGCGGCGCTCCTACTACCTATGCGGGTAACAAGGGCCCCATTGCCTGGAGTGCTCTGTTCAGCCAAGAGATGTCTACTCGACTGATGGTCTGGGCCGTGCTCAATGGTCTCATCGCTCTGGCGCTTCTGGCAGTACGTCACCTGTGCCTGAAAAAAGACGGGCTGTCTTTTGTCTCCCGCTACAGCCTGGCTATCAAACCCAAAGCCCTGGGCAAGACAGCCGTGTTGGCTCTGTGTGTATTTGCCTGCACCTATCTCAGCGTAGTGGTATGCAGTTTCTTCTTTGACTTGTCGGACGCACGGCTGTGGGTTATTGCCGGCCGGGTGATGACCGCCGAACAGTTCCGCACTTGGGCTGGCTACCTGGTGTTCTTCCTGGTATTCTATCTGGTGAACAGCATGGTGGTGAATTCCGGTCGGATGAAAGACATGAGTGAGGGCAAAAATCTCGCCCTTTGTGCTGTGATCAACGGACTGGGGCTGCTGCTCATGGAAGCGGCCAACTATATCTATCTGATGGCTCAGGGCCATTTGGTATGGTATGATTTTGGACAGGATTTCTTCTTGACACTGGTGGTAATCTACCCGCTGGTAGTGGTTCTGCCGTTGGCAGCGGTGTACGCTCGTAAGATGTATCTGCGCACCGGCAGCGTCTGGCCCGGCGCACTGCTGAACACGATGCTGTTTACCTGGCTGTCGGTAGGCAACACTTGCTACCACTATTCTATGATTCTGTAACAAGCGGCTGAAATTGCTTTTTCCCCTCCTGGCTGGTATAATATTACATAAATTTGCATTTACCAGCTGGGAGGGAAAGCGACCGTGACCGAAACTCAATGGATGGGCCGATACCGCACCCTTGTGGAGCGGATTATCCATCTGTGCAACAAGTCCGCAACACATTTTACGCGGCCAGCTTTTTTTGATACACCCTACAAGCTCACCGCTATACAGATCCAGATCATTGAATATCTGCTGGAAGACCGGGATGAAAACATGTCTTCTGTGGCTCAGCGTCTGGGCATTACCCGAGGTGCCTTTTCCAATAATGTTACCCGCCTCATCGGTATGGGGCTTTTGGAGAAAGCACACCGGCCTGGCAACAATAAGAATTTGTTTGTTACTGTGACGCCTAAGGGGCGTGGGCTCTATCGCGATTACTCCCGTTTTATTTACGAGCGGTGGTTCCGGGATATGTTTAAGCTGGCGGATCAGATCCCCGAAGAGCACCTGAAGATTTTTGAGGATATTCTGCAAGGCTTTGCGGACACGCTTGTGTGATCCATACTGGCGGTCGTGTTTTAATGTAAATTCATAAAGACCTGAACCAAAACTGAAAAGGCTCCGGCACATCGCTTTCTGACGGTGTGCCGGAGCCTTTTGCCTATCTGTTGCCCGTTATGCATACAATGAAAGAAACGCATGGAACGGATTCTTTTGAAAAGGATTGCCTTCTGGACAGTCTGTATCAGAGCAGGACACCCACTCCGTGACCGAGTTCCAATCCTTTGATGTCTGTCCTAAGCCATGCAAAAAGACAATCTTCATTTCAGCGCTCTCCTAATAAATCAGCGACCATAATATATTCTTCTTCATTTTCACCAACGATATGGAATCCGGCCGCCAGATACATGTTTACAGCATAATTTGCTTTCTGAACCGATAAGGATACTTTCGGATAACCCTGTGCCATCAAGGTGGAAAGAAGCTCTTTTAATAGTGCTGTTCCGATGCCATGCCCACGGTATTCTTGATATACGGACATCGCCAAGGAGGGAGTGGCATCATTAATGTGTCCGTAATCATTCATAATCCGACCCCAAACAGCTCCCACAATCCGTCCCTGCACCTCTGCAATCAAAGCATGGTCGTGTTTTCGTGTTCCAAAGTCAGCGATATACTCCTGCAATTCCGGAAGAGATACCACAGATCTGGGAGGCGGTTCGACCCC
Source organism: Gemmiger sp. An120 (assembly GCF_002160955.1). Classification (GTDB taxonomy): domain Bacteria; phylum Bacillota; class Clostridia; order Oscillospirales; family Ruminococcaceae; genus Gemmiger_A; species Gemmiger_A avium. Next base: position 200,949 of record NZ_NFLN01000002.1, on the reverse strand, counting down.
TTTCGGAATATAAATAGCTTCATATAAAAAATCACGGAGCAAGGCATATTCCCCGCGGTTCATCTCTCGTATCAGATAATCCATAACTCAGCTCCTAATCATCTATTCTAAGATATCATCCTCTATTATCACTTACATCTACTATATCACAATCCAATGTCTTTTATAGAGCTTTTCCTTCGCTGATCTTGTACTCTTTGAATTATGTTTCGATTGGGGGAATCCTCATTTCTATGTAACGGATGTATTATGTCGCGAAAAATTTAGCCGACTCCCCCCTATTAGAGAGAATCTTTATAGGCAATAGAGCTTATTCATGGGCTATCAAACATAAATATTTCTAAATGTGCTAAACTTACTGCTTTTTCATTTGCCACAGAAAGGATCGTACAGCAAAAATTGTTGTTACCGCCGCATATCCCAGCACCCATAGGAGATGTGGAAAACATTCTCTGAAATTCCCATTCAATATACTCCGTTCCAACTCCACGGCGTGAACAAATGGCAAGGCATATGCAATGCGCTTGATGATGCCTCCTACTAAATCAAGATCAAACCATGTACCGGATAACCATGCGGACACATTGATCAGCAACGCACCACAAATATCGCTGACCTGCTTGGCGTTGAGAACGCTGCCACATAGCAGTCCCAAAGCGATATACAGAATTGAGATCGGCAGAATCATTATAACAGCGTACAAAATATGGATACTGAACGGCAATCCAAGAAAAACAGCAGCCAAATAACAGGCAGCACTTTGCGCTATTGCAATTGGAATAATCGGAACCGCATAACCAAAAATAAAATCCGACGCAGTCAGTGGTGTTGTATATAGCCGCTGTAACAGCGCAGTTTCTCGATCTTTTGAGATTAAAGTAGCCGAAAATAATGTCATAAAGGAAAGCCCGAATATAGTAATGCCGGGGGTTAATTCCTGAATTTCAAACAAGCTGACAGGGATATTGGCCTGAATTGCTGTCAGCAGCAAAAGCAAAATGAGCGAAAATCCCAGGCTAAATACGATGCTAAGTGGATCGCGTAAAATTTCCTTTGTATTTCGTGTTCCAAAAGCCAGCAGTTTCATTATTCTGCCCCCTTTACCAATGCAACAAATGCATCCTCAAATTTGTTGGTTCCAGCTTTTTCCTTTAGCTCGTCTGCCGTCCCAACAATCAACAATTTCCCGTCTTTCATAATTCCAATGTGATCTGAAAGCACTTCCGCTTCCTCCATATAATGGGTCGTCAGTATAATGGTGATTTTCCCCTTCAAAGAACGAATGACGTCCCAAAGATCACTGCGTGCCAACACATCCAACCCCAGCGTCGGTTCATCTAAAAATAAAATTTTAGGTTCGCTTATTAGAGCCATAGCGATACTTAATCTGCGCTGCCATCCACCGGACAATTTTCCTGCTTTCTTTTTCAAAATGCTATTCAGCTGAAACTGATGGGCGAGTTCAGCGGCCTTTTCTTTTTGCTTTTCTTTTGAAAAGCCATGCACTCCACACATTAATTCCAGATTTTCTTTTACTGTTAAATTGGGCGCTACTGCGGTTTCCTGCGGAGATACACCAATGGTGCGCTTTACGGCAACAGTATCCGTTATAATACTGTAACCGTTCAAAACGGCATTTCCACTGCTAGGAGCGAGCAAACAGGATAGCATCTTGATTGTAGTAGTTTTTCCGGCTCCGTTTACACCCAAAAGAGAAAACAACTCACCTTGTTCTACGGTTAAATTTAGATCATCAACAGCAGTCAAATCTTTATACTGTTTGGTCAAGTGCTCTGTTTGGATTGCTTTCATATTGTGTCCTCCTAAAAATAAAAAGCCGATAAACTATGGAATAATTCCATAAGTTCATCGGCTCTGCGTCTTAGCGTCTGGCTCTTTGATGACCGTTATTTTCAGTTGTTCTGCATCAATAAGGGTTTCTTGTTTACACTTGGGGCAATATAAGGGATAATTTTTCAATAGCGTATCTTCCCGTATCCTGGCACGGGTTTTGCTACCGCATACGGGACATTTAATCCATTCTGATACCATGATCTTTATCGTGCGTTTTCTTGAGTAAGCCCAGGGCAGTGTTTGCAAGTTGCCCGGACACTCAACATCATTCATTTTGAAAATTATTGTCGGGTTCCATCATATTCAAAGTGGTTTTGAATATCTGTGCAATTCCTAAAACGTATTCTTCTTTAATTAGGGCAAGCCCCGGGAGTTCTATCGCTTCATCCCCTAAAATCACCAACAAATCTCCCGGCTTAATCTTAAATACATCTCTAGCCTGTTTAGGAAGCACAATTTGACCTCGCTCGCCCACACGAACAGCACCAAATATGTGCTTGCCTTTTTGCGGGATTTTTACGCCCTTCTTTTCTTGGTCGTAATGGATAAGGTCGCTCAGCTCCACATTATATAATTGTGCTAGAGCATCGCAGTTTACGATGTCCGGCATGGAGTCGCCAGATTCCCATTTTGCAACTGCCTGGCGGGAAACACCGATTTGCGCAGCCACATATTCTTGAGAGTATTTATTTAATTGCCGCAATGTAGTCAAATTGCAGGCAATGTTATTTTTCTGCGATTTCATACTTTTCACACCTCCTGAAATCATTATACAAAAACCTCTGTCAAAGTTCCACCAACCGCTGCAAACAGTTAATGTTATATTTGGTTGCATGAGACATTGAAATCTATGCTGTTCTTAATTTCATTTACTTTGGGACAAAATGTCCCAAAAGTAAATTGACTGCGTCACCGTCGCTACCGCTCCTATTCCCTATTCCTGCGCCCGTCTGTCACATCTAGCAGATGGTCAATATTGGTCTTGACCACCACGGCCTTCCACATTTCCTGTTGGGCGGCCCGGTACTTGGTATACTTACTTTGGGACAAGTTGTCCCAAAGTAGTGAAAATAAAATGCGCCTGCGTGACAAAGCGACACGCAAACGCATGAAACGACAAATTCATTTAGGTACTGCCATATTTCGCGTCTGCTGCCAGACTATCCCCATAGTGCGGACAGTCTTTTTTTGACAGATTAGGCGGATGGAATAAGAAAACGGACATGACGATACCTCCCGGATACCGCCGTGTCCTTCCTTAGAGCATGGTGAATGATCTGCCCACGGCGTTTTTTCTTTTCTGCCGCCGGGCAGATGATAAAGCAATATAAACATGAAAAAGCCGACAACATCAGGATTTGATCCTGTGTTATCGGCTCTGCGTCAAAGCGTCGGGCTCTTTGATAACCAATACCGTTTGCTGTTTAACATTGATCAATGACTCTTTCTTGCACTTGGGACAGTACAGAGGAAAGTGTATCAGTTCGGTATCTAACCGTATTTGCGGGCGTGTTTTGCTGCCGCACGCCGGGCATAAAATCCAATCTCGGTTTTCCGTGTTGTTCACCTCTTTCAGCGGCCCCGATGTTTATCCCGCTTTTTCTGCTGGCGCAATTCATATTGCCGTTCTTTTTCTGCTTCCCGCTGCTCACGGCTTATGGTTTTACGTTCCAATTTGTTTTGTTCATGCTGCAATTTCAGTGCCTGCTGTGCCTTTGTACCAATCCCGGGCTCCTGCAACTTGCCGTGGATCTCCCGCTGCATCCGTTTAGGATTTATCTTCCGCTCCTCAACGCGTTCAGCTTTGATGGGTGGGCTGAATTTCAGCTTGCTCCAATTTTTTAGCAGGAAATCCCATACCTCATAGTCCTTTGGCTCCGCTCCAAAAGTAATTTTGCAAACCTCATATCGATCACCGTCAACACGCTCGTAGACCCCGACCCAAAATGGATTTTCAAAGAATACCGTTAAGGTACTTCGTGCCATTACGGGGCGTTCCCCTCTTCGGAAAACTGGGCCGAAAAAGAATCCAACCATGCTAACAGCGCTTGATACAAAAGGCGCTGTTGGTCAAAGATTGTCCGGCCTACCAAGGGAATGTCTGCATATTGCTGTGCATACCCCTCGTTTTTTTCCGCAGATGCAAGAATATTTTTCCGCAGCTTACTGACAAGGGCTTGGGCATGAGGGCGATCCATTTTGTTGAGGTTCGTAATCACCACATTGAAGTCAAAGGTAAGCGGCACATTCTGTTCAGCGATAGTGTCCATCAGCGTTTCAAAGTAGGCTCTCCCGGTATCGGTAATCGAGTAAATTGCCTTTTCCGCAAAACGCTCTCCCTTTACCACATCGCTCGTAAGATAGCCTTTTTCTTTTAGTTGGAGCACCTTTTTGTAGACAGATGGAATACTGATTTTTGTCCAGCGGGAGAAATTGTGGTACTCAATATCTTTTTGAATGTCATAGGCACTTTGGGGCTTTTCCAGCACAATCCCCAGAATCACTAAATCAATGGATGACACAAATACCATCCTCCTTTGCTATAAAATATAATACTATAAATTATAGTGAAAGTCAACGAAAGAAAAGGCGGACAAATCCCGCCAAATCCATAGGAACTATCCGGGAGTACACTAACGGCAAGCAGGGCAAGTGTGGCCACACTTGCTATTTTTGCAGCCCAAGGGGCCGCAAAAACGCTTGTTGGGGAGCATCCCCAAACCCTCGTCGGCGCAAGTTCCACATCTTTCGCAACCGGCTAAAGCCGCTTCCTCACTTGCTCTGCTGCGCCTCCTTTCCCCACCGAACCCGCTGGCGCTGGGCTTCGGCGGGGGCCCCGATGTAATTGTCTGCGGCCCAAGGGCATTAACTTTGGGACAAATTGTCCCAAAGAGAAAGACTATCGGAGATTCTGACTCGCCCCTCTCGGCGCATCAGATGTGGAAGGTGTTTCGTCCAAAATAAGCAAGTAAGGAAATTGCATTAGCCGCTCTAAAACTATGCCCGCAATCCCTTGGAGATGGGGTACTTTTACAGCTTAATTTTCCACGCAGCCCCTCTGTTGCTCCGGAACAAAATGTTAGCATTATTTGAGATAATTGAGAATGGATAAGGAAATCATATTGCTCCCGTCAAGGCTGTAGTCGGAACCCCTTGTAAAACGGGCGTCGTTTAGGGCCAAACGCTAACATATTAGCTCTGCTCTTTGAAGTACTTCCAATAGCAGAAAACACAGGTAATCCCCCTCCAATAAGAACACCCCGCACAAGGCGATCCTTCCGGGGCCTTCTGTGGGGCGAGCTTCTCATAACGAGGGACTTCTTTCATTATGCGTTCATAGGGGCTGTTGGTAAAATTCATAAGTAAAACCTCCTTGATGTTCAACACTATCCCCCCCGCCCTTTCCCAATCTTGGGAAAGGGGGCGGCTCTGGAGGATATTCCCCCGCCACGCCGCCAGAAAGTAAAACAGCCGGGCCCGTCAGTCAAGGGCAAGCCGCCGTATAACGTCGGTGCTATGCACCCTTGACAGACAGCTCCCGGCTGTTCTGAACAATATGTGGCGACGGGGGATATATCACCTGAGCCATGTGATGGAAAATAGTTTGGGACAAGTTGTCCCAAAGTTGAGTAATAACGTTAGATAATTCGACGTTCTCTTGTAATCTATTTGTTTATGAACTATAATAGTTAACAATATTACCATTTCTTAAATGCATTAAATATTTCACAGGGGGTAAAGCTATGTCGTTGCCAACAAGTTATTTAACTGGTAGTTTTTCTAAAATTCCGCAATACTTCGATACCTTGCTAACTGCGCGTGCACCTGAAAAGTTTACAGCAAAATTCTTCGCAGATCTTGGCTTTACCAGTTCGAATGATCGACAGTTCATCAATGTATTAAAGGCAATTGGTTTTTTGGACGATTCCGGAACTCCTACGCAAAGATATTATGAATTTTTAGATCAAAGTTCTTCTAAGAAAATGGTCGCTGAGGGTATTCGGGAAGCCTATGAAGATTTATTTGCTCTGAATATTTCTGCGAACACAATGACTGTTCAAGAGGTTGAAGGGAAATTTAAAACTTTGACAAACGGCTCAAAAGCGGCAACAACTATTACCCAGATGGCAAAAACATTTACTAATCTCTGCTCATATGCAGATTGGAGCGCACCATTACCTCAGGAGAGAGATATTCCGGAGACTCCCAAAAATGAAGCCACATCCCAACATAATAAAAGTGAATCCACCATTTCGGCTCCGTCCAGCACTAGTGCATTTGACTTAAATTATGATATTCATATTCATTTGCCGGCTACGAGAGATCAGGCTGTGTATGACGCGCTGTTTGCAAGTTTAGCCAAACACATACCTCTGAAATGAAGGAGGTCAAAATGGATCTATATTCTTTCGCATTTAGAGGCATGCTGGCAGAAGAAGCATTAGATAAGGCAGAACATAAAAGATATTCTTGTGAAGAGTCATTTTTTTCCGAAGAACTTGCAAAAAAACTACATTTTAACGAAATAGATCCAAAATATGTAGAACAGTCTAAAACTATGCTAACAGCCTTTGCAACAATTACTGCTTTTGAAAATGCAACCAGGGAGTTTGTCTATACTACACTCTTCGGCTCGTATGGGGCAGAATGGTGGAGCAAAGGCGTGCAAAATAGCATACGTGAAAAGGCCCAAACCCGAAAAGATTCGGAAACAAAAGTCAAATGGCATGTCAATAGAGGTGATGCAATGATGTCGTATCTCGAATTTGGCGATCTTCCCAAAATCATTTGCTCACAGGGTAATTGGCCATATTTCGAACCGTATTTTGGATTTTCAAATGCTCAAGAATGGGTTCGCTCTACTTTCGATGCAATTGAGAAGTCGCGAAATGTAATAATGCATAGCGGTGTACTTGACGATCTTGATATTGCTCGAGTTGGTATGAACATAATTGACTGGCTACATCAAATCAACGCATAGTTATTAAAATTCAAGTGGTAAAAACATTTGAAAGATGTTGCAGCCAATATACATTTCGGGTTATATAGAGTTATATAGATTAGAAATACCGATTACCCGTACCCAAATCATTTTTGTGCGTTTGTAATTTCTTGAAACCCTTAAATAACACTCCGACCAATCGGACTGTCTCTCCTGTTTGACCATATTCTCTTTTTATTCTCGCTGGTGGGAATGATTCAATGTCTGATGAAAATCATTTGTGGCCTGCGATCTTCCTAAAAAGCGCCGGGCCCGGATAAAATCCGGGCCCGGCGCATTGTGTTGCGTTTACGGTATTAAGTTATCCTTTCTTGTAGCCACATTTAGGGCAGACGCCGTTTTCGTTCAGCGCGATGCCGCACAGAGGGCAGCGGTCGATCTGATTATGGGTATCAAACTCAGCAGAGGCCGCGTTGACGCCGCTGGTAAAGGTGATCTTGGCAATGTTCAGCTTATCTTTCAGCAGATCATAGACGATTTTAATCATACCCTCTACGGTCATGGTTTCCTTGGTCACTACCAAACGGCATTCCGGATAAGCCTTGGCCAGCTCCGTCTCAAAGGCGGGGCCTTTCATCTGGTTTTGAGGAGCACCGTTGCGGATGCCCTGCTCCTCGTACACCTTCAAAATCGCAGGCAGAAGGGGGTCATCCTGGCGCAGAATCAATGCGTGATCGAAGTTTTTCAGCACGGACCAAGCGGTCTTCTGAATCTCGTTACAGGGGAAAACCATGTTGACACCAGGCTCAACGGTGTCCTCTACCTCGATGGTCAGCACGCCGGTGTGGCCATGGAGATACTGGGCTTCGCCTTTAAATCCGTAAAAACGATGGGCATACTGCAGATCCAATGTAGTGATACTTCTCATAGAAAAATCTCCTTACTGTTTTGTTGAAATCTATCCGGACAAAAGTAGTTTTTTTGCCCAGAATCTTGTGGTTTGTGTTAAGCATACCGAAACATTGAGAGTATGTCTGTGATATCATCACGAAGAAATGGATTTTTTGAAAATTTTCCAATCCTCGCCAAAGGACCGCCCCTTGTCTTTTTGGGCAACCAGTTGACAGCCTGCAACCCTCTCCCTTATACTGGGGGCACCATGAAGGAGGGCGGGCCATGAGTTTTGAAAACTACTTTCCTATCTGGAATCAACTACAACATCATCAGAAGCAATTGCTTCTGGATTCCCTGAGCTACCAGACAGTAAAGAAAGGCACCATCCTGCGCAGCAGCAATACAGACTGTGCCGGACTTTTACTGATTCGCTCTGGTCAGCTGCGGGCCCTGGTCTATTCAGAAGAAGGTCGTGAGATTACTATCTATCGGCTGTTTGATGGGGATTTGTGCCTGTTTTGCGCCCCCTGCATAATTCGCTCCATTCAGTTTGATGTGACGATCCAGGCAGAAAAGGATACGGAGTTCTGGAAAATTCCCTCTGAGGTCTACCAAGAGCTGATGGTTCAGTCTACAGCGGTATCCAATTTCACCAACGAGCTTATGGCAAGCCGATTTACCGAGGTGATGAGTCGTGTGGAACAGTTTATGTGGAAGAGCATGGACAAGCGCGTATCCGCCTTTTTATTGCAGGAGGCTTCTATTGAAGGAACCTATGAATTGCGGATCACCCATGAGACGATTGCGAATCACCTGGGCTCCCACCGGGAGGTGATCACCCGCACACTGCGGGATTTCCAGGACGCTGGGCTGGTGAAACTGTCCCGGGGTCTGGTGACCATCCTGGACAGCGAGAAACTGCAGGATATTATGCGATAACAACTATCCCCCTATTACTGTACGGTGCCTTTTTATTCGTGTACAGTATAGGGGGATTTTTGATTCACATGCTGAAAAGGCGGCTGCCTGTTCCGTACGGTACGATTTGGAGCGAGCGTAACGAATCTCAAACAGCTCCAAGGGGCGAGGGCATTTGTGAAGACTTGCCGATGCTACCACTTTATGCGCTTTTGCCCTGAATTATAGACACAAAATATCTGCAAAGCATAATTACTATACAGCTGACGAACGTGAGTTTGCGACGGTGATTCGATGCGAATCTGCCCGGCTGCGGCCAGGATGAGATCCATGGTCCGGTGTACTGCATCCCAAAAATCCACTCTGCAAGCCGAAAATCCGAGATTACCCAGGTGCTTGCGGGAAATGCATCAGCCGGGGCTCCCCGGCCTTCGTTCATTAAGCACCCCGGGTAAAGCCGTCCGGAAATAGCCCGGACACCCCTCAAAAACATCGTATAAAGCGAAAACACTATACAGATAAATGGAGCGCACAAACCTTCGGGATAGTGCGATTTGCAACATAGCCCGACAAGAATTTTCCAAATGACTCCGGTTGGTTCAGGCCTTTGCTGTAAAATGCTTCCTCCAAAGGCGGGTTGATATTAACCTTGAATCATAGTACTATGAAAATGGAAAGTAGAGATACGTGGGCGGCGCGGCGATAATGTTCGCCAAGACCCCTCCTCTGCTTCTGGGTCTACGGAACTTCAAATGGCATCTATGTACACCAGGCATGGTCTATGGGACGAGAGACATTGCCTGATGGCTCTGACTCACCAAAGAAAGGACAGTCATGAATACAATCACGTACCTGTTTTGGGTTAAGGCGTGTTTTTTCCTTTTCTTAATGGTTGACATTGTTCTGTTTGCATTCAACTTTTATGTGCTGGGAGGAATTGTGCTTTTCGCCGGACTGATCATTATGTGGCGGCTATATCGCTGCCCGGTATATAAATGCCATCTCGATCCCAGATTGGCTCTCAGAGAGATGGAGTACTGCCCATCTTGCGGGTGTGATTTTATTTTGCATAAAAAGTAAATACCTCGATTGTGGGGGGATGACACGATTGGAAGAATGGGAAAGATGGAATGCCAGTCAATTGGTGGCAGATGATTATGAGCTAAAATACCTGCTTCAGGATCGGAATGGTCTCAAGATTGTTTTTGCCGGGCTGGAGACAGAAGTCACCATTGTCTATAGAAAACAAATTTTGTCATTCCGAAGCTGCGACGAAAGTGATCGCTGGAAAACCGTTTCAGACGTGCTTGCAGGTCATGGCAAAGATTTCTTCCGGAACTGGCTCGCGTATAGAGTTACTGCGTCGGACTACGCAAGCTGGTTTGCACGCGAAACCTTCGACAGCACGACGGCCGATGAGATCCTTCATCTGGCATTTGTCACGGCCAATGACGTGATTGACGTCCTTTCGTTAGAAGAACCGGATATATTGCTCTCTCCTATCCGGGATTAAAGACACTTAGAGCTACCGCTATACTGTGCTTCAAAGAACATGGTATCCCCTCTTCGGCAAAAAGATCATCCCTGATGATTCTGGAGATTTGTTTTGATGATTGGAAAGCTGGTAAAAGTGATTGTCGATAGGCCGCTTGGAAGCTATCACCCGGTGCACAAAGATATGTATTATCCGGTAAATTACGGCTTTGTGGAAGGGATAGTTGCGCCAGATGGCGAGTATCAGGACGCTTACATCCTTGGAGTAGATACAGCAGTGAAGGAATTTACCGGGATCGTCATTGCAGTGGTGCATCGGCATGACGATGTGGAAGACAAGTGGGTGGTAGTGCCTGAAAACGTCAGTTTCACAAAAGAAGACATAGAAAAACAAATCCGTTTTCAGGAGCAATACTTTCAATCGGAAGTCTGTATGTAAACTTTCACTTTTGGAAAACAGAGGATTTTAGAGGAAGAGAGTCAGATGCATGGTCCAAGCATAGTATTTGCCAATTGTGCATCTGTTTTAGGCTTCATAAAAGCATTGAGTTTGCTTGTGTTTCAATGTATACTGAACACAATAAATCTTAATTACATCTTCATCGATGGGAAAGCAAAAATCGAATCAATCTCGAGATAAGAAAGCAGCGAGATGCGGTGCCTTTGGGGCTGTTCGAACATTGAACCACTTCAAGATGAATAAGGCAGAATGCCGAACAGCCCGGCAGCTGTCTGGAGCTTGGCACACTATGCATACAAATTGAACTGCAACTGGATAGATTAAAAGGCCCCCTGACACTTGCAGGAGGCGGGAAGGATACATTATGAAAATCTTCACCATAATAGGCGGCGTAAACGGCTGTGGAAAGTCCAGCCTTACTGGCTCGCTCAAAGCTGAGCGCACGGATCTGGGTATTATCGTAGATCCGGATAAACTTACCGCCGAGCTGGGTGGGGATGAATACGAGGGCGGCAAGCTGGCTGTGGATAAGCTGGAGAAAGCACTGGCTAACGGAGTCAGTTTCACCCAGGAAACTACCCTTTCCGGCGGTTACGCCCGTAAGTTAGCACGCCGGGCCAAAGAGGCCGGATATTACATTCGCTTGTATTACGTTGGGCTGGACACCGTGCAAGAAAGTCTCCAACGCATTCAGAACCGTGTCCGTAAGGGTGGGCATGATATTCCCAGGCAAGATGTGGAGAGTCGTTTCTCTCACCGCTTTGCTGACGTGGCAAAGGTGCTGCCATACTGTGACGAAGCTCGTTTTTTTGACAATGACAATGGCTTTGAATTGGTAGCGGAATATCGCAATGGAGAAATACTGCCTATCGGACACAGTCGGCCTGAGTGGCTGATCCAGTTGATGAAGGAAATTAAATGAAACCGGAATGTCATGAAGGCACTGAAGAAACAGAAAAAGGCAAACAACGGCCAAATGAGTCCCCTATTGTTATTGAAAGACATGCCCCCGGTCAACCCACTGGTTGGCCGGGGGTTACTTTACTCTATATATACAGATTTAAAATAATAGTATACACAAGATATCACTTTCGAAAATGCATTATTTTTTGTCTTTTGAAAGCGAGTGCGTAACGGGCAATCTAAAGAATGCTCTAGGCTAAATGCCTGATTTTGATTACACGGTTTCGTTGCATTCACTGAGGGAGATGCTGTCGACCGCATCTCCCTCAGCATAGCCAGAATCCTCGGAACCATCCACAAAATCAACGTCCAATCGGGGGTCCCCTTGCTCCTTAGAAATGCTGCCGGCAGCTCTTCTTTTTGGCGACCGATATCTGTCGGCTTTACATTTTGGCTAGTTTCTGAATGTATGCCGCTAATTCTATCTTCGTTCAAACGCAAAAGATAATCAAGCGTTAAATCCGCAGATTTCCAGACCATGTACTTCCATCGTGATTACCAATCACGATAGCAGCATAAGCGGCGCAAGGGGTGCAACCCATTGTACGGAACGCAGTGACGCAAAACAGCCCGGACTTCTATCGTCCGGGCTGTTTGCCTCGCAGAGCGCACGCATACAGGGGTTACCAGGTATAGAAGTGCGCCTCTGTTGCCAAGGGATAATTCCGGTTCCACTTAGTTGAAACTTCCGTCCCATGTTGGCATATTGGAAATATAGGTGCCTTCCACCGCTGGAACATAAAATGCTCCGTAGTCTTTTAATCCATTTTCGTGTTCAGCTTCCGGCAGTTCAACATAGAAGCGATAGTATGGCATATAGTACGCTTCATATCCGCCTGTTCGGTAGATGAGTTCGACTTTCTTGATAAACTCTGCGCCAGGAAATTCATACGGGACAGTCGAAAGATAATTGCCATTTAACAACAGCTCTTTTGCCTTACCCGAACTGATGATTGGATAATCCCCCATTTTCTTTGACAAATCGGGCTGAAATACCCTTGCCAGGAACAACTTTCCATTGTCATCACAATAGAATGCCACCCGATTGAAATTGTAGTTGATGATTTGCTTGATATCATGGTCGTCCGCATCAAAAAACTCAATGGAAAAACTTTGCTGGCTATAGATATTGTAATCCCCACCATGAATGTTTACTTGAGGATTGGCCATGCCAATCAACTCTCTATATTCGCTTTTTAAATAATCTGCCACAGCAGCCGTATCAGCGTAGGACGCATAATGGGTAAAGTTATACTCTTCCGGGAGAGATACGACAGGATCAAAATGTATCGTCGCTGTCATGGTTTGGTCTACTTCTATTTTTATTCCATCGGCTTCTATGATTAGTGCAGTCGGATCAAAAAATCCATCAGGAACAACCACGCCTCCTGCTTCATACTTTTTTGTTATTTGCTGTTTTTCCTCTTCGCTGAGTGCATTGTCAGTGATCGTCAGGTTGCTTGGATCAAGTCCCAATCTCCCAGCAACATCCAGGATAAACTCCCGCATTTTATCAAAATCCGCTCCTGATGCAATATAGTACTCATTGTAGAGCAAGAGGTTTTGATAGACAGGGAGTGCGGATATCTCAGATTCTTCATTCCAGGGATTCGCGTTTACGAGTTCCGAAATGTCATAAGCCATATATCCCTCATATCCCATTCCACCCGAAGTGTTTTCAGAAATCGACAGCATCGGTAGGTCAGAGGGCAATTCTGGTTCATCGTGTGGGAAGAGCATCGTTGCTGCAACAACAATGACTGCAAAACAAGCAGCAATCGCTCCCCACTGCATCCAGGGATTTTTCTTTTTGTTCGTTGCGGTATCTGCTGCTTCAACATAGGCAGGATCAATCAGCCCCATCTTTTCTAAAAAATCATTTCCTCTCATATGGAGTAACCCTCCTTCTCAAGATACTCCCGAAGCTCATTTCGACAGCGAAAGAGCGTCGTTTTAATTTTGCTCTGTGATAAGGCGAAGTGTTCGGAGATGGAAGCTATGGAATCCAGATACCAATACCGGCGAACAAAAATATTCCTTTTTTCCTCATCCAGTCGGCTGAGGAATTCATTGATTGCATCGGCAAAGACTTTATCCTCGATGCGGCATTGAACATCGTCGGGCGCAGGAATACACTGTTCCATCTCTGCACTGAGTTCGCATATGAAGGCACTGCGTTTCAGCCGACTGCGGTTACGGCAACAGTTCAGGGAAAAATGACGGATGATCCGGGCAAGGAACGCATACAGATAGCTTCTTGGCTCATGGGGCGGAATCGTATCCCACGCTTCCGTGTAAGTATCATTTTCACATTCCTCGGCAGTCTGCCTATCTTTTACAATACTGTGGGATAGCGAACGCAGACGGTTTCCATATTTTTCGGAGGCGTACCGGATTGCGGTTTCATCGCGTTCAAAAAACAGGTCTATAATTTTAGTGTCATCCAAAGCCTTCATCTCCTTTCCTCTGTAGTAAAAGGCCTTTCACCCTTATAAGCACTTTTTAATTGGCTTTCGTTACAGCTTCACAAAAACTATAGCAAAATTTTTTGAACATTTCGACATTAACCTTTGCTTCCATTCTTCTTCGCCCACTCGCTTGCCGCCTGTTTCCGCTCCTCACTATACGGTGCAGTCAGCCTAAAACTCAATCTGCCTTTTTCAATCTCAAAGGTCAGTCCTCCTTGCTCGTCATCGTCAATTTGGCGGCAGCACTCCGGGTAATTCGCTGCAAATGCTGTCAGCCGCTTTTTCAGATCGGTGTTGTGGGTTTGTACCTCGATCATACTGCCATACTCGTCAAAATAGATGGCTGTGGTCTTTTCTCTCTTGGTAAGTCCTGTTCTCATAAAACTTCCTGTTTTTCGCAAATTTTTCTCAGTTCTTGAATTGGAAAAGTGATGTGATTATCCGATAGAAATACTCCAAACGATGTGGCGTATGTTCCAGCTATCACTATCGGCTGATTTTCAGCTTTTCCAACTCTTGACCATGTTTTCATACCTTTCGGTTTGTGCGGCTTTGCAGCCATTCCAAAAGCTCATTTTTCATCACCAATTTGCGCCCACCGATCCGCAAGGTCGGAAAGTCCGGGCTATTAAAAGGTTATATGCTCCCGCTTTGGAAATCTGCAACGCCTGTGCAAGCTGCTTTGCGTCCATCACATCGGGCATGGTTTCAAAGGGTTCTCTGCTCATAAAATCTCCTTTCCTGCATGAAAAAGCAGCAGTCCCTATTTTGGTAACTGCTGCCCGCTTTACGCTGTTAGTTTCTGAATATACGCCTCTAATTCTATAATCTTCCCTTTTATTTCAGCAATGATCGCTTCCGGGGTATCGGTTGTTATCCCCTTTTCTACTGTAGCCTTGAGTATGAAATCGTTCTTTTCCGGATCGGAACACACTTCAAAGGGGCACGCGGAATTATAGAGCATTTTATAGTAGCGGCATTGAATCTTTCGGTTGTATCCGGACATCCAAACTTCGAACTCGCAGGTGCTGTGGATGAACACGATTTGGACTTTGAGGCCGGTTTCTTTCAGGCTTTCCCGGGTAGCTTGAAAATATGAAAAGTCCATCTGATTCTCTACTACTCTGCCCATAAAAGTGTATTCCGGCATCTCTTTTTCAAGCTCGGAAGCAATGTATTTGATGAGCTTCATGACCTGCTGATAGCACTTCTGAATCGAGGTCGTTTCAATTATGTGCTTATATTCCTGGAATAAACTTTGCTCAAAGGACATGCTCAGCGCCTCCTTGTTGATGCATTGCTTTTATTATACTATACCAGTGCCGATGGTGATACATGCAAAATGACCCGGACTTATATCAGAGAAAGCGGTCGTCTGGAAGCGGACTCGCTATGTAATGCTTTTCCTGATTCCGTTTACAGGTTCGGCTCGATAAAATGCACAGAGGAGGTATCCCAGTACTTCTTATAGACCCGGCTTTCGTTTCCGTCAAGATTGAGCTGATACGCCCGGAATGTCACCAGAATATTTTTCGGCTGCCATTGCTCCTCGTAAGAATACTGGTATTTCATCCCCACTTTTCGCATGACGCCGCCGCTTCTGGGATTATTTCTGTCGTGGGTTGCTGTGATATAGGGAAGACCATCCTTTTTCACCTGTTCAATCACAGCTTTGCCCGCTTCCGTGACAATCCCTTTATGCCAAAACTCCTTGCGCAGCCCATAGCCGAAATCGTGGTGTTCTTCCATATCCACCTTGATGTACCCAATGGGGGTGTTGTTCTCTTTCAGACAGATCGCATAGGCATATGCTTGCGGTTGGGCATATTTGGCGGCAAAGCGTTCCTCGTAAAATCGCTTTGCCCCTTCCAGGCTCCTGGCCGGATACCAGGGCAAAAAACGGTTGACCTCTTCATCCTGCAGGATAAGGAACAACGCATCCATATCCTGATTGGTAAATTTCCGCAAAATCAGACGTTTTGTCTCTAAGGTTGGTGTGTTCATAAGGCCCTCTCTGTCACTATGATTTTTCGCAGATGTATTCGGCAGGCTCATGTACAAAAGCGGATAGGGATTGCCCTGCTCGTCAAGATCCATTCTTTTGTAAACCTGAACCTCCATGTGTTCATCTATTTCAGTTTAATTGTATCATGATTTCGAATACAAAGCATGGGCAGACGAATTTTATTGGCTTTTCATTTAAGCAGTATAAGTTAATGAATTTCCGGTATTCACGGATCTCTTTGGAGAGTTTTGCTTCTAATAAGATTTCCCTCCTGTTGCTGCAAAAAGCGTACCACTTTTCAGTGACGCGCCTGATAAATACTCACCTATTAAAACATACAAGAAAGCGCGGAAACAAGCCGCTTTACAGCAGGCTTGTTTCCGCGCTTTTGGTATGAAGCAGGGGCATTCTTTGCGGCTCCTGAATGGACAGCCGGAAAAGCCTAAGACTTATCCCCTGTCCCCGGTTTTCGGAACCTGTACGGTTTCCTGTTTTCTACCTTTGGGGTACGGATCCGGAACGGCAAAACTGCCGGAGTATCCGGGATTCTGGCATAAAGAGAAGAATGAGAAACTACCGCCGCAGGGTATATCCTGCGGCGGTTTTCTTGTGCGGAATTTAAAAAGAGCTATCCTGGGATGACAGCACGGATATGGGCTCGAAATTAACAACATCTTAACAAATGCGGAGATTTGTTAGATTATACTGAGATTAACAAATTGTGCAAATACTTCTTTTTGTCCGAAAACACATAAAGATGGAGATGATATGGAATACATTTTGCAAACAGATGGCCTGTCTAAAGTCTATGGCGCTAAAACGGTTTTGAATCATGTGAGCATTCATGTGCCGAAAAAGTCGATTTATGGTCTGGTCGGAAAGAACGGAGCCGGCAAGACCACGCTCATGCGCATTATCTGCGGCCTGACCCAGCAAAGCGACGGCAGCTATACCCTGCTGGGAAAGACAAACGATCCTGCCGTGCGCAAGAACCTGGGTATGCTGATTGAGAAACCGGGCGTCTATGAGCATATGACAGCGCTGGAGAACCTGCGCTATTTTTCCCTGCTGTTTGGTATCCAGGGGCAAGATCATCAGAAGATTCTGGAAATGGTCGGACTGCAGAATGCCGGAAAAAAGAAAGCCAGCCAGTTCTCCTTGGGTATGAAACAGCGGCTGGGCATTGCCATTTCGCTGTTGGGAAATCCTGATTTCCTCATCCTCGATGAGCCGATCAACGGCCTTGACCCGGAAGGCGTATATGAGATGCGCAAAATGCTGGAGGCGCTGAACCGGGAGCATGGCACCACGATCCTGATTGCCAGCCATATCCTGAGCGAACTGCATAAGCTGGCGACGGACTATGCCATCATTGATGGCGGATGTCTGATTGACGAGTTCAGCAAAGAGACGCTGGAAAAGGCCTGCAGCAGCGGTGTGCGGGTTACGGTTGAGCCGGGGTATCTGGAAGGCGCCAAAACCCTCATTGCGTCCCGGTATCCGGACGTTCGCTGTGAGGCCATTTCTGATCAGAGTCTGCAGCTGTATGAGAAAATCAATCCGGCGGATCTGAACCAGTTCCTGGTAGAAAACAAGGTGCGCGTATGTGGCTTGGGAGCAAACGACGAAGATATCGAGAGATTTTTCGTGGAAAAACTCTCGGGAGGGAAAGCGGTATGAAAAGCTTGATTCGCGGACATATGTATCAGCTGAAAAAAGACCATTTCTTCTTTGGCTGCCTTGCCCTCAGTTTTATCCTTATGTTTGTATCGATCCGGCTCACTCTTTCCCTGGCCTCGGTGGACAACCCGGTTACAGGTCTGGAAGGGCTGTTTGATATATTCTTTAGCGGAGATACCGTCCTGTATGTCTTCATGCTGCTGACAACGAACATGGTGGCGGAAGCCTATCGCTCCGGTGTCATGAAGAACATTTTTGGCCGGGGTATTGCGAAGAAGCATTACTACCTCTCCATTGTTTTCACCGTATCCGCCGTGTATGTGCTGGTAACGCTGGCCGGCGGTATCGTTATGGGCATTATTGCTGGCAGCAGATTCGGCTTAGGTGGAGTTGCCTATCCCGCCTATTATGTTCTGGGCGTGCTGGCACGCATTCTGTATGCAATGGCGCATATCAGTTTTGCGGTTACTATGGCAATCTATACCAGAAATGCCATTACGGGTGTTGTGTTCGGTCTTGTAATTCCAAATCTCCCCAATATCCTGGAAATGGTTTTGGGATTCCTGAAAATCCAGGTCAGCCTTGGGTTTATCAAAATCTCTGCGAATATGCCGTCCGTTTATTCGGCATCGGATGACTTGTCTGCATTCCTGCCGTGCTTCCTTGTGCTGTGCGGCTATCTGGCGGTATCGACTTTTGCCGGCTTCAAGCTTCTGAAAAATCAGGATGTCATGTGACGTACATACCCACATAGTCCGTATTTCCTGATTTTGCAGGCTTTGAGCGGAATGAAACGATTTGATGCTGGCGATTTTCGGGTGAATATACGAAACTCCCGTCTGATTCCTGACAGGAATCAGACGGGAGTTTTTCTTGTTAACAGAGTTTATATTTTGTCAGCGGTTGCCTGGGAGCGTTTTTCTGTCATTAGCGGCGCACTTTCTCTCTGTAAATTAGTGCGCAAGAAATTCTTTGGGAAATGATAACTTGTCTCCATTTATGTATGGAATACTTTACAATAGAATTTCGTATTTATAATCTTTCATGATTATATCTGTTCCCCTTTTCTTATATGTGCTCTCGCTGACAATTTTTCCGCCACATTTCTGGGCAACACGATTGGAAGCGGTATTTTCCTGATTCACATAAATCGTTACTTTCTCAGCTCCTTGTCGACGAGCATATTCTATCAATCCCTGAGCGATTTCAGTTGCATAGCCTTGACACCAAAAATTCTTATGTACGCAATAAGCAATATCGTATACTTTTCCATCATCACTTACCATGAAACTGCATGTCCCAACCCGTTCCAAGGAATTCTTAAAAACAGGAATCAAATAACAACAGTCCTCATCCTCGCCTAAGCCTTCTAACATGCTCAAATATTCATCATCTATTTCTTCTTTTGCTTCATCTGGCAGATATTGTCCCATCTCTGGATTGTTCCAGATACTATATGCCCACAAAGCATCTTCTTTTGTGAATGCTCTTAATAAAAGTCTTGAAGTTTCAATATCCTTTATCTTCATAAAATCCTCCGTCAAATTCAACTTTTCGCCGTTGCTTCTTTCAGCAAGGCATCGGGTTCCATTCCTTTGGCGTAATCATCCTGTGCGCAGGCAACTTCTTTGATTGCCCGTTTCAGTTTGTTTTTCGCAAACAGTTTCATTCCCTTAGAGATCTGTTCGTCCAGTTTTCCACATGGAGATACTGCGCAGTCGTATTCCTGCGTCGGTTGCAGATCGCCTTTATCGGATGATCATCGGCAAGTGCGGATCCCAATCTGAAATTTGCACCTGATCCCTCTTGGAATCAGGTGCTTTTTGCTGTAGACGGTTTTCTCGGAATAATTACACCGGCAGAAACAATACCTTAATCTGACCACCACAGGCCGTGTCCGGCTCTGCGGCAGCGCTTTGGTGGAGCCCGTAGGTCTGGATATCCAAGCCTGCGTGTTCCCGGGCATGGCAGATGGCCTGGTATTCGCTCTCACCGCCGCCGATGGTCCCCAGTACCTGGCTGGCGGTTACCAGCATCATGCTGCCTTCCCGCCGGGGTACCGAGCCCTGTGCTTCGATGACTACGCACAGAACGCCCTTTTCCTGGCTTTCCAAAAGATTCCGGTCGGCGGAACTCACAGGGTGCTGGTTCTTTACCTGGATGATCTGCGCCATGATGCTGAAGGCAATCTCGGTCGGCGTTACCGCCCCGATGGACAGACCGATAGGTGCATGGATACTATCAATCTGTTGCCGGGAAAAGCCTGCTTCCTCCAGCTGCCGGAAGGCAGAGGCGGCCTTTCTCCTGCTGCCGAGCATCCCGAGATAGGTATAGGGGGTGGGCAGAATGGTAGAAACGCATTGGTAATCGGCCTGATGATCCGGGGTCACTACCACATAACAGGCTCCCGGTTCCAGATGGTCGTTCAGGTGATCGTAGGAATCGCAGATCAGCTGCCGGGCGGCAGGAAAACGTTCCCGGGTTACCAACTCGGGCCGAGCATCTATTACACGGATATCAAAATCCAGGCGGGATGCCAGGTCTGCCACCTCCCGGCCCACATGGCCGGCGCCGCAGATGATAAGGGCGGGCTGAAGGGCAAACCAGGCCGGATCCAGCACCGACACATCCTGTTCCCGAGCCAGAAGACTGGCCACCGCCCTCTGATACAGCGAACCGTTGTCCCGGGGCATCAGCACCACCTTTTTGTCCGGGTACTGCTGCCGCAACGGTTTCAGGTATCCCTCGGTCACGAGCCGCTGGACATGAACCGGGGTGATGACGGTGTTTTCGGAAATCCCCAGGCAGGCCGTGACCAGATCCAGCCGGTGACAAACCTCCCGGGCCGGACGGCCCAGGCCATTCAGTCCGCAGACCACCAGAATTTCATCGGTATTGTCCGGGATCACCGGTTCCTGTTCTCGGGGGAATTTCAGAGGCAGACTCCGGGATCCGTCCGCTTCGATCAGAACCAGGTCAGCGGCAGCGCAGGCGGCCCGGTACACGTCCGGCGGCAGGGCGCAGATCTTCTCCCCTAGCGGCAGACCCGCCATGGCATAGCCCTTTTCCTCCAGCGCCTGGAGAATGGGGGCAGTCTCTCCGCTCAGCAGGGTGTCGGGCTCGATCCGCATATGGGTAGTGGTGGTTACCAGAACCTTTTTCCCTTGAGCCCGGGCCTCCGTGGCCAGCCGGTGAATCAGGGTAGTCTTACCCCCTGACCCCACAACCGCCTGAATCATATGCCTCTCTCACCTTTCAGATGCAGTACGGCTTCCACCACGCCCCCGGCAATGCACCGGGCTTTATCCGAGATGGTAAAGCAGTTCTGGTACTCCCCTATGCGGGGGTCAATGTCCGCGATCTTGAATCCCTGGGTTACCGGGTAACCGTCCCGGATCAGGCCGCGCAGCAGACCGTCCAGGGTTGCCTCCACCGGTACATCGCCGGCTTCATTCTCCACCACGGCAATCGTCTGGCCCTTACGGACCGTATTGGTGATTTTGCAGACATTTCGCAGCACTCCCGCCGCAGGACTGTGTATTACCCGTTCCTTGCCATAACCCGCAATGATGCCGGGAACGCCGGTGTTCGGGGCG
Source organism: Gemmiger sp. An120 (assembly GCF_002160955.1). Taxonomy (GTDB): domain Bacteria; phylum Bacillota; class Clostridia; order Oscillospirales; family Ruminococcaceae; genus Gemmiger_A; species Gemmiger_A avium. The sequence continues at coordinate 179,675 of NZ_NFLN01000002.1, read as the reverse complement.
GCAGCTCCCTGCCACAGCACCCGTCCCAGGTTGTGACCACGCTGGGTTTCCACCACGGCATCCACGTCCACCCCGGCGGTGAAACCAGGGCCCAGGGCTACCGTGATGGGAGCCATCTCCTTATGCGTGCCTAGGTTCCGCTTGGCCAGAATGGCGTCCACCACGGCCATGGGTTTCAGCGCTTCAATGGATTTCCCTTCCGGGTCCACCAGCAGGGGCAGTTCCCCGTTTTCCAGCAGGCGGACAGCCTCCTCCAGCGAGTCGGCAAAACGGCAGGTCACATTTTCCACCTGTTGGGTGCCCTGGTATACAGCTTCCGAGAAAGCCACGTTCCGCCGGATAGCGGAGGGCGCGGCGATCTCCAGAACCAGCACAGGAAACCCGCATTGGTGCAGTTTATAAATGGTGCCGGTGGCCAGATCTCCCCCGCCCCGGACAACAATCAAATTCTTCATGATTTACTCCAGTTTAATGGCTGCATCCTGCAGCTCGGTCACATAGCCAATCCGGGCAGCCTGCGGAATCTGTTTTTGCAGTTCGGCCAGGCACGCTTCGGCAGCTTCCGCCGGGAGAGCGATCAGCAAACCGCCGCTGGTCTGCGGATCGTAGAAGATATCCTCCAGGGCCAGGGGGATTTCCCGGCACACCCTGACCCCCGGCTGGGCGTAGTCACGGTTCCGGTAGGCGCCGTCAGGAACCAGGCCCATGTCGGCGAATTCCAGAGCTTCCGGATGATACGGTACCTGATCCGCCTGAATGTGCAGGGTGCAGCCGCTGCCCTGGGCCATCTCATAACTGTGGCCCAGCAGGCCGAAGCCGGTAACGTCGGTGCAGCTGTGAACCGGGTACTGCACCATGATATCCCGGGCGGTCTTGTTCAGAGTTGCCATCTGCCGGTAGATCCGGTCCATCACGGCGCCCTCGGCCATCCCGGCCTTGGCGGCGGTGGTCAGGATCCCTACACCCAGCGGTTTTGTCAGCAACAGCACATCTCCCGGCCGGGCACCGGAATTGGTCAGAACCTTGTCGGGGTGCACAAACCCCGATACCGCCAGGCCATAGAAGGGTTCAGTTCCCTTGATGGTGTGGCCGCCGGTGATGATGGCCCCGGCTTCGTAGGCTGCGTCGTAGCCGCCCCGCAGGATCTCCCGGATGGTCTTGTCCTCCATGGACTCAGCCGCGCACAGGATGTTCAGAGCCAGCTTCGGCTCGCCCCCCATGGCGTACACATCACTGAGGGCATTGGTGGCGGCGATTTTGCCGTATAGGTAAGGATCGTCCACAATGGGCGGGAAAAAGTCGGTGGTCTGGATCAGGGCCTGATCCTCGCTCAGCACATAGACGCTGGCGTCATCGCTCTTATCATAGCCCACGATCAGCCGGGGATCCGAATGGGTCTTGAAGCCCTCCAGCATTTTGGTCAGAGTGCCGGCACCCATCTTGGCGCCGCAGCCGGCGCAGGTGGCCAGTTTGGTGAGTTTTACCTGTGTTTCCATCCTGTTCTCCCCTGTTACGGCCGGATGATCTGGCTGGCGGCTTCCATTCTCTCCACGATCTCATACATATTGGTGACACCGCCCACCGCCACCTTCTCCCGCAGACCGTAGAAGTCCAGGCAGGTGCCGCAGGTCAGGATTGTGACCCCTTCCGATTCCAGCAGCTGCAGGTCTTCCAGCGATTCGGAACCCTCGCAGGTCAGATATGCGCCGCTGTTGTAGCACAGAATCGTATCGGGCAGCTGATCCTGCTTGGTGAGAGCAAATACAAAGGCCTTCATCAAGGCGGTGCCCAGCTTGGGGTCACCATTGCCCATAGTGTTGGCCGACAGCACTACCAGCATCCCTTTCCGACGGGTATCCTGGTGGCAGGCAATTGCCTCTTCCGGAGCAGCCGTTCCAGCGCCGGTAATGGTCATTACTACCGTGTATTCCGTTTCGCTCTTCTTCTCACCGGTGGAGACATATCCCTTGTGAGAAGCAAAGCGCTGCAGGTTCTGCACCGCTACCTCGTTATCCACCAGAACCGTCAGAATATCCCCGGCCTGCAGTTCTTCCGATGCCTTTTTTGCGTTGACTACCGGCAAAGGGCAGGCCATGCCCCGGCAATCAATTGTTCGTTCCATGATTTATTCCTCCTGTGCCAGTTCCGCCAGTGCGGAAACGGCCGTTTCGATTTCCTCGCGGGTGTTGAAGTGGGAAAAGCTGAACCGCACGGCTCCCTGCTCCACTGTGCCCAGGGCCTGGTGCATCAAAGGAGCACAGTGAGCCCCCGGCCGGGTAGCGATGCCATAGTGAGAAGACAGCGCATCACTGACCTGGCTGGAATCGTAATCCCGCACGTTCAGGGCCACAATGGGACAACGGAGACGCTGAGAAAAATCTCCGTACACCGTTATCCCCGGGATTGCCCGGACACGACGGTAAAACTCCCACATCCGGTCCATTTCCTGTTCCCGGATGGTTTCCAGTCCCACCTGTCGGATGTAGTCCACCGCGGCCCCCAGGCCCGCCAGGCCGTGGGCGTTGAGGGTGCCGGCTTCCAGGGCGGTGGGCATCTCGGGCGGGTGGTGCCGACGGTAGGTCTGTATCCCGCTGCCCCCGCTGAGCAGCGGCCGCACGGTTACGCCCGGCCGCACATACAGGCCGCCGGTGCCCTGGGGTCCCAGCAGACTTTTGTGACCGGTGAAGCAGAGAATGTCGATCTGCATCTGCTGGACATCGATGGGAAATACACCTGCCGTCTGAGAAGCGTCCGCCACCAGCAGCAGACCATGACGCCGGGCCAGCTGCCCCACCTGTCCGATGTCCACCAGGTTTCCGGTAAGGTTGGAGCCATGAGTAGAGACGATGGCCCGGGTATTGGGGCGTATGGCTGCCTCGAATGCCTCCAGATGAAGACGGCCCTGCCGGTCTGCCGGAAGGATGGTCAGTTCCGCTCCCCGCTCTTCCATTTCATAGAGTGGGCGCAGAACCGAATTGTGCTCCATAGCAGTGGTGATGACATGGTCCCCCGGCTGCAGTATCCCTTTAATGGCTATGTTCAGGGCTTCCGTGGCGTTGGCCGTAAAAGCGATCCGCTCCGGGCCCTCGGCGTGAAACAGTTCTGCCAGAGCCAGTCGGGTATCAAAGACCACACGGTCTGCATCCAGGGATCCCTCGTGTGCCCCACGGCCCGGGTTGCCCAGGCTGCACAGGGCGCGGGTTACCGCTTCCACCACACAGTCCGGTTTATGCCGGGTGGTGGCGGCATTGTCCAGATAAATCATCTCGCCACCTCTTACACCAGGCAGCGATACACGCCTTGAAACCGGATGTGTTCCGCATCCAGTAAGGCACGCAGCGCTTTTTCGCTCTCGGGAGGGGCGCTCCAGGCCAGCCCGCAGCCGGCAGAGATGCTGCGGGGTACTGGAATCATCCGGCCGTCGGCCTTCTGTTCCCGGCACAGATGCTCCATGGCCATGGCATCGGTGGTGGTATAAAAGGTAATCACCAGCCTGTCCTGCTTGGGTATCATGGGCCATCCTCCCTGCCGTCTCGTTGTAGTTTTGAAAGTAGAACGATTTTACCTATTATAGCATGGATGGAGGCTGGGTTCAATCTGGCGGGGATCGGGGCTTTTTGACTTTGAGTATGGGCTGCAATCTTCCCATGAAGCAAATATAAAAGTCAGGACCCCCGGCTAAGCCGGGGGCTTGAGTAAGCCCTGGAAGGGCATAATACAGACAACGCCCCTCAAGGGGCCACGAATGGGTCGGCCAACTGCATTGCTGACTCATGGCGGCCCCTTAAGGGGCTTTCTTATGCCTTGATATTCTTGCTACCTGTAAACGGGTCAATAAACGCTTTCAGGCTCATCTGGTCCGCAATCTGGTCCTCATCCAACTGCCTTTTGATGTATTCCTGTATCTGCCTTTTGTTTCGCCCCACCGTATCAACGTAGTATCCTCTTGCCCAGAAATGCCTGTCCCCATATTTGCATTTCAGATTCGCGTGTCTGTCGAAAATCATCAGGCTGCTTTTCCCTTTGAGATACCCCATGATTTGTGATACACTATACTTCGGAGGGATACTCAGCAGCATGTGGATGTGGTCTGGGCACGCTTGCGCCTCGATGATCTCTACCCCTTTTTGATCGCACAACGTTCTTAGTATTTGCCCAATATCTTTTTTGATTTGCCCGTATATTGCCATCCGACGGCATTTCGGTGCAAACACTACATGATACTGGCATCTCCATGTTGTGTGCTGCAGGCTCGCTATATCCTTTTCTTTCATGTAAAAAGACCTCCTGGTTTTTTATTGTTGCAGTTGGCCGACCGCAACTTTATTCTACCAGCAGGTCTTTTTCACTATATAATTTCTTTACACTCCCCGGCAAAGCCGGGGGTTGCCTTTGCGCTAAAGCTAACAACAGCAAGAACTCCCACAGGGCTTTACCCGTGGGAGTTCTTTTACATTACTCTTTTTGCGTCAGACGACCACCCTGAACCAATTTCTTGAATCCAGCCTTTTCCTGTTCATCGATCTTATACTGATTTACGAACGCCAGGTCTTCTTTCCATCTTTCACAGGCTTCCGGCAAGCGGTTCTTCTGCAGCTGGATAAACTGGTTGAGCAGTGCAATGATCTCGTGCTTTTCGGCTATGTGGTTATCCAGCAGATAAGCCAAAACACGTTGCCTTTGTGCAGCAGAGACTCCGGCCTTTACGGAGTATCCGTTTTGGCTGAGAACACTGTCGGCTGCGAATTTATCCCAATCCAGCACTTCCGAGGATACTTCATCCAGAATGAACTGGAAGTCCAGCGGCCCGTACATCTTTTTATACGCATAGAAAGAGCGGAGCGAAAGAAAATACTGTCCGCACCCCATGCAAAATTGCACATTGATTTCTACCGGAATACCGCTTGCGGTAAATACGGTTGCGGTTCTGGCCACAATCGTGTCCTGCTTGAAGGTTTCCCGGCAGGTGGCGCATGTACACTTCCTTGCAAATACAAGAACTTTCCGGGACTGGGAAATGCGGCTTAAGTCAGGGAGCTCCCGCGCCCATGTTTTCGGAGCAAATGGGAGGATGCTTTGTGCCTCTGTTGCGGGCGGAATATAGGCTGGAATCTTCATGACCTTTTTCTGCCCTTCCGCAATCACCGCACTTGCCTGAGAAAAACGGGACGCATACAGGATTTTTACGATTCTACCCTTGGTGTGCGCCCGTATCCGTTCCAGATCTTTATGGGTTGCAAGCGGCAGGTTGCAGCGACTGCATCCCGCAACGATAAAATAGATGCTCTTTTGCGGTTTCCTTTGCGCGTAAAGGACAATATTAGCCGCCCGCACATGCTCCAGTTTGGTGTGGCAAAACGGGCAGTATTCCTCGTGCGACTCATCCAGCAATGGCAGGGTGTAATAAAGGCCTGGGTAAGCGTTTTGGATCAGTTCTTTCTGCTTTTTCAAACGGGCTTCTTTTGCTTTTGCCTGTTCTTCGGCCAATCTTTTCGCCCGTGCCTCCCACTCTTTCCTGGCTTTCAGGTAGGTCCGGCCGGACTTTGTGGTATTCAGATAGTTGTGCGGGTCGTTCACTTTGATTTGCGACAAATCTGCATTCCCCAGGCCTTCTATATCAAGACGATCTGGAAGACAGTAGAATTGCTGGTTTTCCGCTACAAAATATCCGATGACCCGATACATACGTTTATTGCTCAGGTACAGTATGTTTTTAGCGGAAGTCATGTCGCGAAATGCAGAAAGCTCTTTTTTGCTTCGAATAATGTTGACGGGCTTATTCTGAAGGACGGGTTTGACTGGCTTTATTTTGGGCTTTCCGTTCTTTTGAATCTGCACGCGCAGCCCGGACCAAAGAACGACTTTGTCCCCGACATGGAATTCCCCATTCGGTACATTCAAAGGAGCATAATCATTTGTGTACAGACAGCCGCATTTCGGGCATGGAGAAACCAGAATCTCCCTTCCGTCATTCAACCGCAGCCGTCTTAGCTCAGTTAAGGGGATTCGATGTTTCGGGCAAACAATTTGCCCTGACGATATTTTCGACACAGGGTGATGCATGGGCTCTCCTTTGGCAGGAAAATGAATGGCGGAAGCAAAATGGACTGACTTAGCGTTTGATTTTCTTTAACGCCTTTACATATTGGTTCTTTACACCGTTATCCTGTTCGGTATCGCAGATAGAAACCAAAGTTTCATACAGAGCGGTGTTTTTGTAGTCTTCCAACACAATGATCCTGGACAGTGCATAGGCGCTACTCCAGCGAACCACTGTCCCCTCATCGGTCGCGTTACCAAGCAATGTGGGAATACAATCCTGAACAGCCTGCGGGTACTGGGCAGCTAAATTGCCAACTATCCGTGATGATTCGCGTTTGCAGGAATTATCCTTGCTCGAAATATATTTCTTGGAAAACGCAAGGTAATCTACGCTTAAATTCATGAGCTTCTTATTGGAAATTTCCTCAATAGCCTCCAGAACAGTGGCAATTTTAGTATCTTTTAAATGGTGACATGCGGCTTCTATTTCTTCAATTGTCAGCTCGCCGCTTATAATCCCTTCCACAATCATGGCCCGGGCCTGGATTTTTTTAATGCTTTTATCCCCGAAAATCTCCGTTAGACTCAAGAACAATCACTCCTATTCAGGCTTCTTTTAAAATTTTTATCAGCCGAGTATCCACCAGCCCCTGTAAGGCGGCATGGTATTTGCTGACGCATGTCCCTCTTTTTGTCTGCCTTGCCGATACACATGCCTCAGCACGGCCCAAATAGCCTTCGACGTTCTTGGGATCAATTTCGATTGCCTGGGTAAAGGCAAGAATAGCCTCTTCGTAGTTGCTTTCGTTCAGGTACCGCATTCCCAGATCATACTGCTCCTGCCAGGTCATCAACTCGCCGGCACAACCTGCCAATAGCAGAACTGCCAGAACAACCATTGCCGCAACCCGTTTCATAGACATCCTCCTCGTTTTACTGAGTAAAAATCCCGGCTTGTGGACGGGGTTTTTTGAATATATCACGAGGGTTGGAGCATTGCAATATTCTCTCCCGGCAAACCGCATAAGACGCCAGTATTCCGTCATAAAACGACAGTGTCAGCCCTGAACCGGTAGAGAAATTTTGTGTGTCGTAAAGAGCTGCTGCTCTCGTCCTGAGGGCCTATTATAGTATAGTGCATTGGTTTCTGCGCAACATCTACCGTGTGTGCTAATCGAAAATCGAAAATCAAGGAAAAGCGGCCGCATCCGAATGGACACGGCCGCTTACTTTCCCTTATTCACCCACTGGTCGGAGTACAAGCTGGTCGGTTTCCGGGATATAACCCGTTACACGAACGGTGAGAGATCCGGCTGCCGGGGCAGTTCCGTCCAACTCCCAGTCTCCTATGCGGAAACCGCGGGTTTGGGGACCATCGGGACCAAAGTGTAAAGTCAGCAGATACGATTCCATTTGTTTGGGTACAAGCAACAGGCTGCGTCCGGCCCGGGCACTGGCGCCCAGCAGCCGGTTCAGCGGCAGTACCGCCCGGAGTACCGAAGAAAAATAAATCCGCAGGCTGGTTTCCAGTTCCTGGTGGAGCGCCAGAAGACGTGTCAGCTCGTTCAACGGAGCACTGTGGGACAGATCAGCTACCCATTCATCCAGGCCGGTATCCTGAGCGGTGGGCCATGGATTATTGGGCCCCAGGTCAGCCAGAAATTGTTCCAGTGCGGAGGCGCTGTCTGCTCGAAGGCTGAGCGCCTGAAGAGTCATGGTGATCAGTTCGGTGCGGTCTTCCCAGGTAAGCGGTCCGCTGAAAAGGCCCAGATCCCGGCGTACTTGTTCCGGGGGTGCGGCGGTGCAGGCAGCCTGGCCCATCGCTTCCATGTAAACCGCCTTGGGAGAGATCCGCCGCCGGTCGTCAGCGAGTGCCAGTTCCTCCAGTACAAAACAATGGTCACGAGGCAGCAGCTTGCTAATGCGGAAAGCATACAGCCTGTCACTGGGCGGCAGTTCATCGGCAGGGCCGGAAATCGGGTACAGGAACCGGTCCTGATGGTTAGGCGCACCGGGCGAAAATTCCAGCGGGTGCAGTATCAGGCAGTCTTGCCCTAGTGGAGAGCGATGCGCCGGCAGCCGGCCGGTTATGGTTCCGGCGAACCAGTGAGGGTGCGGATGGGAATACTGTTCCCGCAGATCCATAGGAGCATTGCCTGGCGGGGCGTACAGACGCACCAGTTCCCCCATCGAGACACACATTTTGAATGGGGTGTTGATATACACAAAGAACAGCTCGTCCCAGGCAGGGCGCAGCGTACGGATGGTTTGCCAGAGTTTGCGGCAATCACTGAAAAGCTGTTTGTCCAGATAGGTGGACATGCGATGACGGCTGTTCTGACAGGGAAACCGGTACCGATTCAGACGGCCCCGGTGCAGGTTGCTGAGCATCAGAACAAAATGCCGCGCCTGTCCCGGGGTGGCCAGCAGTGAGGCGCAGCAAGCTACCACCAGCCGTTCCATGCGAACCATTTTGTAGGGCGGCAGTAAGGGAGAAATACCCAGTTGCTGAATCTCCCGATTGATAAGCGGGTCAAACCGGCCGGTATCAGCAATCTGCTGCAGACGGAGACAAAACTCATCAAAGGCTTCCCGCCGGACCTGGCGAGCAGCCTCAGCCTGGGTGTTGTCAAACAGAGGTTTGACATACGCCGAGCCGTTGGCTGCGGACAGGCGGAATACTACACAACGTACCCGGGTCCCATCCAGACCGGCAGCATTGAAATGCGCCTGTCGGGCGGAGACCCAGTCCGGAGGGATGGTCAGGAATCCCGATTCACCGGTCCGCACGTTCAGCGGCCGCACGGACCAGGAGACATTCTGCCCCTGCAGGATTGCAGGTATGGGGTAATCCTCAAACAGGTTTTCTACCGTGATGGTACCGTACTGATTGGGGTGCATTTCCGGGTATTCACAAAGAATGCGACCCAGATGGTGCAGAGCAAACTGGCAGCGGGCGAAGCTGTTCATGTACAGATATACCAGTTCCCGGGCGGTACGCCCCTGGCTGCGCTGAAACCGGAATGCCGCATCCAGATTCAGCTGCCGATTCAGATAGGAATACGGGGTGCGCTCCTCATCGGAACGGAAGCGGAAAGGATTGTAATCACAGCACCATTGCAGATAGCGCAGCAGGACATCGCCTGGGGTGAAAAACAGGTCGGTAATGGCATTCTGAATTACCCGGCTGGTCTTTTGATAAGGCTTACCCGGCGGCGGGGGCGGCAGTGTCGGATACTGATCCAGAAGTTCGGCCACCCGGGCCGGTTCAAAACGGGCTTGACGGCTGACATAGTATAAGGTGAACCAGCCGCGATGCTGCTGCCAGAAAGGGTTGGCATCCTCCTGGTGGCGCTGCAGGACGGTCCACCAGCGATCCAGCCCCTCCAGTTCAGAGGGACTTTCCAGCTTAAAGACCTTGTGGCAGAATAGCAGAGCACGAAAGATTTCAATGCTCTCGATCCCAAATGCCCGCTCCGTCAACGGCTCGGGACTCAGCCCCACGTCAGCGGGGCGCAGATCCACAAAAACGGTAAACAGGTTGTGCAGGTAACGAAAGGCGCAGTCCTGTTCTGCCCGGTGCACCAGTTCGATCAGCGCCGGAGGAATCTGTCCGCCAGTGGGCAGTTCTACCCCGTAATGGTACAGCAGCTGCTCATTCCAGTCCAGGGAAAGACACTGGTACATCAGATTCAGCAATTCTGCCTGAAGAATCAGAGGCTGGCTGTTTTCTGCATTCAGAAACTGAAGCAGCCGCCTGGAAAACTCCTGCCCGCCTTCCGTATACTGAGGCATTGACCGCCCGCAAAGAGACAGCGCCCGGACAGCTTCTGGCCGCAGCTGCAGCATCACCAGCGCGGCGCACAGCGGTGCCAGCGTTACAGGGTCGGCAGTATCGGCGGTTTCGGCAGCAGCCAGTTCCCGGCGGCAGGCGTCTGCAATGGCGGTGGTCAGATCGGTGTCCAGCAGATTCCGGCGAAGAAGCAGGCGGTTCAGCAGCAGCGCTGCCGGCGGGTTTTGTTCAAGCCCGGCTTGTATCAAAGCGGAAGTACTGCCGCCCCGGCGATGCACCGTCAGCGCAGCCCGCTCACCGGTGCGAAGTACAGCGGACGGGTCGCTGGACTGCCAGGGTATGCGGGATGCCATCCGTTGTTCCAGGGATTGTTCCATGGCGCACCTCAATCCAGCACACTGATCAGGTCATTGGCATCGGCCTCAAACTCAAAGTATTCCTGGTACTCCGGTGAGGCAAATCGCAGGGTGTTGGCCTCCTCGCTTACGAGCAGCCCCATGTCCAGCGCCAGCTTCAGACATTGCAATGTGTCCGGCTGGGTGTAGCCCAGAGCGGTTTTGCATTTGGCCAGTTCCCTCTGGGCCGCCATCATGGAAAACTCTTCCTGGAACTGCAGCGCCAGTACCTGCAGAAATACGTTCAGATATTCAATGTTCGGATCCTTTTTCTCATTCATTTCCCGCTCCAGCAGATGCTGCACGTAACTGTGCAGCAGATCTTCCGGCACGGTGTGGGTGGCGGTGACTACATCCACCAGCTGCTTGAGCTTGAGCGGGGTGTTCATCCCCTCAAAATAAGCCGGATCCTGGTCGGCTTTGCTCAGTATCAGCTTACGGGCGGCTTCATCCTTGCAGTTATGCTTGAAATACTCCACACGAGCTTCCATGGTAATGGGAGACAGGTACAGCCGCCGGGCTTGTGCCAGTGTGGGAATGTTGGCCCGGGCCATGGCCCGATCCGTAAGCAGGATGCGAGATGCAGGGTATCGGGCATTCAGACTGTCCAGTTCGTTGGCAACCTTTTTCTTGACAACCAGATCCAGGATCTCGTTGAAGCCGTCCAGCAGCAGGCAGATTTCCCCGCTGGCCAGCAGCGCCGCCAGATGGGTTTCCTCAATCCCCAGCTGGCGTGCGGCGCGGTTTAGCACGGGATGATCGTCATCGGTCAGACTATTCAGCTCCAGATACACGGGAATGATTCCCCGGGCATTGTTTGCAAGCGCCTGGGCCATCAGGAACTCCATGCGCCGCAAGGCGGTGCTTTTTCCGGTGCCCGCTTCGCCCAGCAGTTTCAGTGCCGGATCTTTAGACCTGCGCCGCAGATCATCGATGGTTTTACCCGTAGTGTCCGGATCGCTGTCCGCATACCAGTGCACGTCCAGATAGCCGAAGCCCTGACGACACAACTCATTATAGGCGTCCGTAATTTGCCGACAGTACCCCATCCGGTCAAAGGTGTTCCAGGCCTGGCGCTGAGCCCACAATGCGGCTAGTTCTTTTGCCCAGGTATAGCACAGCCGCAGCTCGCAAACCAGCATACTGGTGATAAGTTCTGTCATGCGGGCCGGGTCCAGCGCCGGATTTTCTCCGTGAGAGATACGGTTACGGAACTGGTAAAGGTTGACGAAATGCCACTTTTCATCGTTGTCCTTTTTCAACGTGTCCAGCGACGCAGAATTGGACAGGGAGAAGTTTGGCGCAAACAGTCTAAAGGCCTGAGTATACAGCGGCTTCAACGACCATTCCGTGCAGCCTGCGGGCGCTTTATTCAAAACATCCGGAGAAACCTGTTTCAGCAGATCTTTCATGAACCGTTCGATGTCGGTAAATTCCTTCATCTGCAGCTGCTTTTGCAGATCGTTTGCCTGGCTCATGGCTTGAATACAGGCTTCCATTGGGCGGTCGTCGCCAGAGGTCAAATCCAGGAAATAGCTCAACGCTTGCAATGCGGTGTCCCGGCTGTTGTCCGGATACACATTCCGCACATTGGCGACAATCCAGGCTGCCGTTTCGGTGTTCAACATGATGCGCTCCCCCTTGCGTGACATTTGTTTAATTATACCACAAATGGGGTGAGAACAGAAAACACTTTTCCGGATAAAAGCATTTTAGCTGGTTGATCAGGTATGAAAAAAGCTGTGTGCAAGCCAGGATACAGATTGCCAGTCTCTGCTGCCCCATCTTTTATTCGTCAATTAGATTACCGGCTGCCAGCTGCAATTGCTTATCTGCCATCTGTGCCACTGCGGGATCATGGGTAACAACAATCACTGTTTTCTTATTCTTGTGTGCCAACCTCTGCAAGAGCTTTACGATGATCTGCGTGTTTTCTTCATCCAGATTTCCGGTCGGCTCATCAGCGGCTATGATTTTTGAGTTCGTTGCAAGGCACCGGGCAATCGCGACCCGTTGTTGCTCGCCGCCTGACAGCTTTTCAGGAAGCCGGTCATAAAGTTTTTTGTCGATACCAACGGATTGCAGTAGCTGTTTAGCTTCTTCTGCGGCTTCGTTATGGGGGTGCTTTTTTAGATGCAACGGATAACAGACATTTTCCAGTACAGTTCTTGTTGGGAACAAGAGGTAGGATTGACTGATAATGCTTACGACATTTCTCCGGTAGGCAGATAAATCCGTGACAGGGGTATTATCCCACAAGAGCTGGCCGCTGACGGGATGGTCTATTCCTGCTATCAGATACAATAAAGTGCTTTTACCTGCACCTGACTGTCCCCGGATGGAGGTCACAGTGCCTTCCCGAAATGTGGCATTGATTTCATGCAGCACCATTTGCCGGGTTTTGGGATAACGATAGCAGATATTTCTGAGCACTAAATCAGACACGATTATCCCTCCCTTGACTGATAGAGTGTAACGAGTTTGGTTTTGCATAGTAAGCCGATGGCAATTCCGGCGGCGAGAATGGAGACAGCTACAATTCCCGTGATATTCCACCCGTTGAGATAACCCATGGCTTGAGAGAGCAAAAGAGCCAGCATCCCGTACAGGATAACCAATCCGGTGTATGGCGCCCAGCTGCTCCAGAACACACGGCTTGGCTTTTCTCCGTACAGGATCCGGATCAGAACCTCATTTTTGTCTTTCGTGCAAAGCAAAAATGTGATGAGTGCCGGGAGAAATACAAACAATACCGTCACAATGCGAAACAGCATTTCCTGCATTTGCAATTTCTTTTCCAGGGGCTGTACGGCACGGTACAGCTCCCGGCTTGTGGAGTAGAGCAGCCACTTGTCACCGACGATGCCTTGTAAGGCCTCTTTTACCGTATCAAATTCTTTGTTGCAGGCTTGGTCGATCGTAAAATCGAAAGCCGTGTAAACTCTCCATCTGCGGATCCCCTCCGCGGTCGATAGCAGTTCTGCTGTGTCGAAGAAACAGGCTTTCGGCACGATAATGGCGTTCCATGGAATATCGGTATCTTCCGCTGTGAAAGAGCCGACAATCGTTAGGTTCAGGTCGGGCGCATTTGTATCCTTTTCTGCCGTTGACACACTGCCCGCAACGGTCACGGTATCCCCTATACTTCGGGAGGCCGCATCCAATAAATCTTCGCTGACAACGCAGATGTTTTCATCGCCGGAAAAATCGATGCTCTCCCCTACAGGAAAACATAGCTCCAATGCGTGTTCTTCGGCAAATCGGTAGATATCATTCGTCCCGTGCGCCATACTGTTGCCGGAAGATGGCCCCGGATCCCGGAAATAGTAAGGACAGTTCAGTTCGCAGTAGTATCCGGAGACCTCGTCCATTCGGGATATCTGATCCCCTATTTCCGGCGCCAAAGCAAAATCTGCACCGATATATGTCTGCGGTATCAGCTTGCACTGTATCACTATTCCGGCGTAAAGCTCGTCTAATTCTGTATAGCTTTTTTCGATTGACTGATTCAGTACCGTGGGAAACAATACGCCCAGCAGGATAACCAGCAACAGCAGCAATGGCAGTAAGGGCTTACGACATATTCGTTTCATGAACATTCCGCGCACCTCACTTCAGCAATCGTAATACGGATTTCCTTCGGGAATGGCCGGCTAAACAGAGAATCAGTATATAGGTCATCAGCATCTGGATAAGTGCCAGGGCGGTGAGAACGGCAAGAATTTGTGCGTTTGCGGGGGTTCGGCCCGGTGCTATCAATTCTGTTTGCGGTACCAGGCGGTACAGATACCACAGGTATGCCGCAAAGACAGCCAGGACAGACGCAATAACAGAGGATACAGCGAACGGGATCGTATACGCTTTTCTTGTATGGCGGAAGCTTGCACCGAATAATTCCCGCAGAGCAAATTCTTTGCGGTACAGGAACAGCAGAATCAGGACATAGAGGATTATGCCGGCAATACAGGACAGAATGGCACAAAGCAGTGTCAGCCGGCGCCTGCTTGCCATTGCTTCATAGGTGGATTCCACATCCTCCCAGCGAGAGGCCGACATCTGCACAGTGTAGCCCATATCAGACAGATCGGCGACAGTTGTATCCAGAAACGTATTGTATTCGGGCCCGCCGACACAGAAGGACAAAGTGTATGGATAGGTGTTTTTGCTGGGCGGAATTGTTTCGGTGCTTGTCGGGATAAAAATGTCGTTATACCCAAACAGCAAGGTTGCCTCGCGTGGATCAAATGAGGAAAAAGCATAGATACCGATGATTTCATAGTCTTGCGGGGTATTATAGCTTACCGTGGACAACTCACCAAAAGCAGGAAAACCGGATTCATATCCATTGTCCGTATAACAGCCGTTACCCAATGAGATGGGGATATAATCCCCTACATTCAGCTTTTGCTGCGCTGCCAGTTCATGGCTGATTACACAGACCTTTTTACCACTGTCATCGGGCCGGATACCGCGCCCTGCGGTGAAAAACATGACCTCGTTGGCAACGGGAATCAGCATTTGCATGTCACTTGTCTGGCGGATTGTAAACACGTCATCCAGCTCTTTTATCTCCTGAATATAGGGGTCGAGACCACGGCTTTTTAAGATATCCAGAAAATACGCATCTGCCTCTTCCCCGCTCATAGAATCAGGAACGGGCAGAACGGTATCATGGTACAGCTCATAATTGCTTTGAATCTTCTCATACCCCGCAACACTTTCTTCCGTGTAATTCGGGGCATACAGCAGAGTGTCCAGCATACCGAGCGCGCTGGAAAAAGAGCTGTGCGCCAAAAAGCAGTATTCCTCCCCTACTGTGGTGCTGCATTCCGGATCGCCGTTCCATATAATTGCCACATCAACATTTTTCCCCTTGGTGATCCAGTTGGACTGTCCGGCGAGAATGGAATCCACCCGGACGGTTGCATACCGTGCGTGGTAAGACACGCTCGCATCAGCAGGCACGTCCATCTGATTCAAAACCGTTCCCCGGAAGAAAACCAGGTGATTTGTCTGCGGCACAGCAAAATAAGAAGGAACATTTTCCATCCCGTGAACCTTCGCGGATAAGGTTTGTCGGATATCGATCTTCTGTACGGCATCCGATTCTGCAAGTAACGCCAGTACATCTTCTTCAACGGGAGTAAATGCCGCGTTTTCCGCATCGGAACGATATACAGTGCCGACAGATGCATAGGATTCTATTGTATATTGCAGACCAATTCCATCCAGAATGGACTGTATTACAAAAAGAAACACGGAAAGCAATATGAGCAGAAGGAATAACGTGATCAGCACAATCTTCCGGGCTCTTCTTACAACAATTCGCAGTTCCAAACCGATTCCCCCTTTTTCCATTCCTTTCTCGCGTTTCCGGGATAGTTGGCTTGTCTGTATCTCCTCACCTATTAAGACCGAAAATGGGGGCTTGCCATTACAAATACAAAGCTCAGAAGTGATTTTGCGCCTGAAAACTGCGCAATTTCTCACGAATATTCACGTAAAGGCTATACACTGTACAGCTAGAAAATGGCGCAATTCCGCGGTTTTTGCGAATCAAGCCGGTAGCCGGCAAATTGTGGAGCGGTTACAAGGAGAATGCGGGTTTCGCATTGAGAACGGCCGATATAAAAAGGGCGCAAGTGATTGCCCGTTCACTTGCGCCCTTTCGGATCATGTATTTGGTTCTGTAAATCTCCCCGGTTCAACGGTGGAGATGGGTCAAAAGATGCGTTTCTTCATGAGCGGCCTTCCCTGCACCGCTAGGCGGACAGGAAAGAAAAATGCGTACGTTACGGCAATGTTTCTTCGCCCTTGTTCTTTCGTTTGCGAGATACGATCAGAATTACAAAAAGAACAGCGAGAGAAGCCGGTATCAGGAAGAACCAAAGCCCTGTTTTGCTGCTGTCGGTCTGCGAACCAACGCTGGCGATACCTTCTTTTTCCCAATGCGCATAGATGGTGGGTAAAGACGGTGTCGGTAGTTACTTGGTCACCGGCGTCTTTTTCTGTGTACCAGCCGAGGAAGTTATAGCCATCGTACGTGGGCGTGGGCAGCGTCTCCAGCTTCCAACCCTTGGTGGTGGCGCTGGTCGGTGTCACGCTGCCGCCGTTGGCATCAAAGGTCACGGTGCACTCCGGATCAGCCTGGTTCTTCCAACGGGCACAGATGGTGGAGTCCTTCGTGAAGATGGTGTCGGTGGTTACTGCATTTCCTCCGTCTTTTTCCGTGTACCAGCCGAGGAAGTCAAAGCCATCATACGTGGGGGTTGGCAGCTTCTCCAGTTTCCAACCCTTGGTGGTGGCGCTGGTCGGTGTCACGCTGCCGCCGTTGGCATCAAAGGTCACGGTGTACTCCGGATCAGCCTGGTTCTTCCAACGGGCATAGATGGTGGAGTTTTGTGTAAAGACGGTGTCGGTAGTTACTTTGTTACCGCCGTCTTTTTCCGTGTACCAGCCGAGGAAGTCATAGCCATCATACGTGGGAGTGGGCAGGCTTTCCAGCTTTCCGACTTTAGTGGTGGTGCTGGACGGTGTTACATTGCCGCCGTTGGCATCGAAGGTTACTGTTACTTCCGTCGTCGGCTTTGTTTCAGGCTTTGTCTCCGGCTCTGTCACAGGCGGAGCAGCATCATTGTGGATAGTCAACTGGTAGGCAGTGTCCCCGATTTCCACGGAAATAATGGTCTGCCCATATTTATTGATGGAAACACACTTGCTGTTGGCCGCTTCGCCGTTAATGGTAACCGTTTCCCCACTGCCGGAGATAGCGGTGACAAGGGTATCGGATGCGGTAACACCATAAATATCATAGGTGTAGATGTCGTTCGTAAGAACGAAATCATCCATATCCACAGGCAGACCGTCAAAGGTCAGGCTATCCTCGCCATCGGCAGCGGCGTGGACCACTACCTGGCTACCCAGCTGACTGAATTGAACGACGGTGGACTGTTCACTCTCGCCATTCAACGCCCCGGAAATAGAGGTGTTCTTGATTTCCAGAACCTTGTTGTTTTCATCCAGCAGCGTCGCTACCAGAGTGGCGGTGGACTGCGGCTGGAGACTGTTGTTTCTCAGAACCACCGTGGCCGTGGTGGTGTCATTATTGGTCTGAACCACGTCCAGTGTAGTCTTCTCGCCCGTACGGGCATAGCTTAATAAGATTTGTCTTGTATTCTATAAACACGGACAAAAGAGTACTCTTTTGTCAAATAACTTGACAACATCATGTATTATCAAAATTATATACGACTTTCCAAATACTTTTCAAGATAAAAACGAAATCGCTGACTTTTTCAGGGATTTTTCGGCAAGTCCCATTCCGCGAGGGCTGTAGCAGGCTCTGAGGAAAAATCGACATGCAGGATTCTTGGACAGAGCGGCGCCTCCTGCCCAATACCGCAGCTGTATGGGCAAGCAGGTCAAAATGACAGATTTGCCCTCTCCCCTGCTTTGCACAAGCAGGCACCAATAAAATTTTGAAGATACGTTCTTGACAATCCGCTTTTCTTACAATATTATGTAGCTTGCTACTGGATTATGTAGTGTGCTACGAATTCGCAAAAAAGGAGGCGGCATTCATGTCACAGGTCGGTAAAGGTGACCTGGGATTCAAGATTAAAACCATTTCCAAGCTGCTGACGCAGAACATAACAAACAGCATCACCTCCCTGGATCTGACAAGCTCGCAAGCCCGTGTGCTCGGCTATCTGTGTTACCGAACGAAACGGCAAGAAAAGGTCTATCCGCGGGACATCGAACGGGATTTCCGCTTTACCCATCCCACGGTATCAGGACTGCTGCAGCGGCTGGAAACAAAAGGATATCTGAGCATCGAAACGTCCGCGGAGGATCGGCGGTGCAAGCAGATCCACGTCACAAAGCGGGCACTGGAAGCTAATCAGCAGGTCCTTGATCAGCTGGCCGCGTCGGAGCAGCGGCTGGTCAGCGACATGTCTGGAGCAGAGATTGCCCAGCTCAAAAACTTACTGGATAGGATGATTCAAAATCTCAGCGCTTCCAACAGCGCATCGCAGTCGACGGACCAGCTTCACCGGTTCGCTGACGAAACGGAGAGAGAAATCGAAGATTGCGGGTGTTAATCTCCGGTTTTCGATAAAATCTGCTTTACAAGCTCCAAATGGGAGCTGTACCGCGGGAAGTGCGGATCTCGCGCGGTGCGGCATCCCAAGGTGCCGGAAGGTTCCGGGAGTTTAGATAGGAGGAATTTACTGGTATGATCAAAACACTAAGTAAAAGCATACGGGAATTCAAGAAGCCAGCAATCCTCACACCGATTCTGGTGGTGGGTGAGGTTATCCTGGAATGCATCATCCCGTTTGTGATTGCTAATCTCGTCAATGAGATGCAGGCTGGCTGCGGCATGGACGTCATTATTCAATACGGCCTGCAGCTGGTTATCATGGCTATGCTGTCTCTGATACTGGGTGTAGCAGCCGGCAGCACCTGCGCCACGGCTTCTACAGGTTTCAGCCGTAATCTGCGGCAGGATATGTTCTACCGCATTCAGGACTATTCGTTTGAAAACATCGATAAGTTCTCTGTCTCCAGCCTGGTGACACGAATGACCACCGATGTAATCAACGTACAGATGTCCTTTATGATGATCATCCGCGTGGCGATCCGCTGCCCGCTGATGCTGATCTTCTCTTTCGTAATGGGCTTTGCCATGGGCGGCCGCCTGGCCATGATCTTCCTGGTGACCATTCCCCTGCTGGGTATTGGCCTTACTCTGGTGATCCGCAAGGCCACCCCCATTTTCCGCCGGGTGTTCCGCAAGTACGATGCTCTCAATGACTCGGTACAGGAAAATGTCCAGGCCATGCGCGTGGTCAAGAGCTATGTCCGCGAGGATTATGAGAAGAAGAAATTCGGCATTGCCGCCGAAGATGTCTGCAAGGACTTCACCCGTGCCGAGCGCATCATGGCCATCAACAGCCCCATGATGCAGTTCTGCGTGTACAGCGGCATGGTCTTTGTTCTGAGCTTTGGCTCCTATGCCGTTATCTCCAGCCAGGGCCTGGAAGTCAACGTTGGACAGATGTCTGCCATCCTTACTTACAGCTTCCAGATCCTCATGAGCCTGATGATGCTCTCCATGGTGTTTGTGATGATCGCTATGTCCATGGAATCTGCCGAGCGTATCGTTGAGGTGCTGCAGGAAAAGAGCAGCCTGACCAGCCCCGAAAATGCGATTACGGAAATTAAGGACGGCTCTATCGATTTTGACAGCGTCAGCTACAAGTATTTCAAGACCGCTGAGCGCAACGCGCTTGAGAATGTGGATCTCCACATTCATTCCGGTGAACTCATCGGTATACTGGGCGGTACGGGTTCGTCCAAGACTACTCTGGTGCAGCTGATCCCCCGCCTTTATGACGTAACCGAAGGCGCGGTCCGGGTCGGCGGCGTAGATGTACGGAAGTATGACCTGGAAACTCTCCGCGACAGCGTGGCCATGGTGCTGCAGAAGAACGTGCTGTTCTCCGGCACGATTAAGGACAACCTCCGCTGGGGCAATCCCAACGCCACCGATGAGGAGATGCGTGAAGCCTGCCGTCTGGCCCAGGCCGACGAGTTCATCCAGCAGTTCCCGGATAAGTACGACACCTGGATCGAGCAGGGCGGCAGCAACGTTTCCGGCGGTCAGAAACAGCGGCTCTGTATCGCTCGTGCTCTGCTGAAGAAACCCAAGGTCCTGATCCTCGATGACTCCACTTCCGCCGTGGATACCCGGACCGACGCCCTGATCCGCCAGGGCTTCCGGGAGTTCATCCCGGATACCACCAAGATCATCATTGCCCAGCGCGTGGCCTCGGTTCAGGACGCTGACCGCATCATCGTTATGGATGGCGGCCACATCAGCGCTATCGGCACCCATGAAGAGCTTTTGAAGAGCAGCGAGATTTACCGTGAAGTGTACACTTCCCAGACGAAGGCAGGTGATCATGATGAAGCGTAAAAATACGATAGAAGAGCGTAATGCCACCCCCGCCGCCACCCGCAGCAATACCAGCCGCGGCCGCCGTGCCCCCAAGGGTGTGCTTCGCAGACTGCTGAAAACCCTGTTTGAGTTCTATCCGGTGCTGCTGCCGGTCACACTGGTATGTATCCTGATCAACGCTCTGGTCAGCTCCATACCGGCGGTCTTCCTGCAGAAGGTTATTGCCCTGGTAGACCAAAGCTACAAGAGCGGTGACTGGTCGGCGGTCTCCGGAAAAATCCTCGGTCTTGTGGGGGTTCTGGTGACCATGTATGTGATCAGCCTGATCGCCGGCGCTTTCTACACGCAGATGATGGCCATCATCACCCAGGGCTCTCTGAAAAAGATGCGCCAGAAGATGTTCAACCACATGCAGGACCTGCCCATCCGGTACTTTGATACCAATGGCCACGGCGACATCATGAGCTATTACACCAACGATGTCGACACCCTGCGTCAGCTCATCAGCCAGAGCCTTCCCAACATTCTTATCTCTGCCATTACGCTGTTCGTGGTGTTCTGCATCATGGTCTACTACAGCGTCATTCTGGCCCTCGTCGTGGTGGTTGGCGTCGTCTGCATGGTCTTTGCCGCCCGTGCAATCACCAAGCGGTCCTCCGCCTACTTCCTGCGCCAGCAGGTCACTCTGGCCAACGCCGAGGCCTTTATGGAGGAAATGATGACCGGTCAGAAGGTCATCAAGGTCTTCTGCCATGAGGAAGCCGCCAAGGCCGACTTTGATAAGGTCAACGACGAGATCTTCTTCAACGCCCGTAACGGCAACCGTTTCGCCAACATCCTCATGCCTCTGCTGGGCAATGTGGGCAACGTAATGTATGTGGTCGTGGCCCTGGTGGGCGGTGCCCTGCTGCTGTCCGGCGCTCCCAACATCAGCCTTTCCGGCATGGCCTTCAGCATCAGCATTGTGGTGCCGTTCCTGAATATGACCAAGCAGTTTGCCGGTTCCATCGGCCAGGTGTCCAACCAGATCAACATGGTCATCATGGGCCTGGCTGGCGCCCACCGGATCTTCTCCCTGCTGGATGAGGAGCCCGAAACCGACGATGGTTATGTTACCCTGGTCAACGCCAAGGAGAACGCCGACGGCACCCTGACCGAGTGCCCCGAGCGCACCATGGTATGGGCTTGGAAACATCCCCATCACGACGGCACCGTTACCTACACCCGGCTGACCGGCGATGTGCGGTTCTACGATGTTGACTTCGGTTATACGCCGGAGAAAACCGTTCTTCACAATGTCTCCCTTTACGCTAAGCCTGGTCAGAAGATCGCTTTCGTAGGCGCCACCGGTGCCGGTAAGACCACTATCACCAACCTGATCAACCGGTTCTATGACATCGCCGACGGTAAAATCCGTTACGACGGCATCAACATCAACAAGATCAAGAAGGCTGACCTGCGGCATTCCCTGGGTATAGTGCTTCAGGACACAAACCTGTTCACCGGTACCGTTATGGAGAATATCCGCTACGGTTATCTGGAAGCCAGCGATGAAGAGTGCATCGCAGCGGCCAAACTGGCTGGTGCCGATGACTTCATCCGCCGTCTGCCCGAGGGTTACAATACCGTACTCCATGGCAACGGTGCCAACCTGAGCCAGGGACAGCGGCAGCTGCTGAGCATTGCCCGGGCCGCTGTGGCCGATCCCCCGGTCATGATTCTGGACGAGGCTACCTCTTCCATTGATACACGTACCGAGGCCATCGTACAGCGCGGTATGGACGCACTGATGCATGGTCGGACGGTGTTCGTTATTGCCCACCGTCTTTCTACGGTTCAGAACTCCAATGCCATCATGGTCCTCGAGCATGGCCGCATCATTGAGCGCGGCAGCCACGATGAGCTGATTGCCCAGAAGGGTAAGTACTATCAGCTGTATACTGGTGCTTTCGAGCTGGAATAATCCCGAAACAAAATGCTATGCCTACTTCTCCTTTCTCCCAATGCATTTCATTTATGCTTTCAGAGGCAAGAAGTATGATGTAGAGCCGCAAAATTTAATACTGCTTAACAAAAAGGGGGCTGACATGAAAAGGTACACCCCCATAAAGAAGTAATTTAATTGTCGCAGGACGGCATGGTTGAAAAGTCATGCCGTCCTGCCTTTTCTTTGCCATTCCACAGTTCCATTGTCGCCCGGTAAGTTAACTTCTCCGATGAAGTTTTAGACCAGTTCGATCTTCTGCCTGCGGTGGCCGTTGGATTTGTCCGATGTGTCCCGCCATGCCTTGACCCCTGCTCCGTCAGTCCTTTTTGTTCTGCCTCATAGTCGGCAGAAAGTTTCAAAAACTGTTCATGGCTGATTGCCCCATTGATGTCGGCCTCATAGATTCGTTGCGTTTTTCCGCTTGGGCGATTTCACGTGTGTACTTCTTGGCGCCTTTTTCGGCTTCTTGGAAACGTTGCTTTCTCGCCGCTTCCTCAAATGCCAATCGCTCTCTTTGATGCTTCGTTTCCTTTCCATTCTGTTCCCGACCTTTTCAGGGAAGCTACAACAGGGCAAGCATATGTCACTTACACGAAAAAACAATACAGTGCACAAAAATTCATAAGCGTTTCATGGCAATAAAAACCAAGAGATTAATCTCATTTCAGGCAGTACAACCTCATTGCGCAACCATTTTGGCCTTGTGCGCATAATTACTTCGCTTTTATTGGAATGGACAGTACTGCGCGGACGAAACAAAGTTTGTAGTCACGATTATTCTACATCTTTGTACTTGAGTCGTAAATCTACTCATATTTCCAATAGCCTTGTTCTGAGCCAACACCTTTGAATAAGCCCTGACGGGTTGATAGAGCCCCCCCTACAGCGTTGACTTGATTGATGGCTTAGTTAACCGATCTGCCCCACTAGCGAGCAGAAATTTATTTGTTTTCCCAATGCCCATTTCGCTTTCATAGATGTTTTCTGAGTTTGAAATGATATAATTAAGTCAAATATGTAATGATAAACCATCTGGAAATCTAAAAGGAGACCATATTTACCATCTGAATTTAACATGGAGAGACTTTTATGACAAATCATAAAATGCTGGAAATCGCCATGAGGCAATCCGCGGAGGATATAGGCTGCTGTGCGGATGACTTTAGGCTTTCTGAAAATATCATTGTACCTTTTGAGCTGGGAAAGAATGCCCGCAAGTATCTAAAAGAACCGATTACCTGCAACTTTGTTTCCTATGGCAATAATGTGGTGGTGGCTGCTATTCCTGAGACCATCGATGTGGTGTCGGAGTATGTAGGGAAATTCGGGTTTTACGACTGTTTTGAAACTCCGAACATGCATTGGCTGAACGAACGCCTGTCAAACCAAGGGCACAAGGTATGCTTTATGGCGGAATACTATCTGCCGGATATCAATAGAATCCCGGATCTCTCTTGTGCATATCAGATGCGCCTGCTAAAACAGGAAGACTTTGAAGAATTGTACATCCCAGAATGGAGCAATGCGCTCTGCAAAGACCGAAAGCAGCTGGATGTTCTCGGAGTTGGAGCATATGAGGGTGATACACTGATCGGACTGGCTGCCTGCTCTGCCGATTGTGAAGAGATGTGGCAGATCGGTGTAGATATCCTGCCACAATACAGGTGGCAAGGAATTGCTTCTGCACTGACAAGCACGCTTGCTAAAGAGATACTGAGCAGAAACAAGGTTCCATTTTATTGTACGGCCTGGTCAAACATCCGGTCAGTTCGGAACGCTGTCAAGAGCGGCTTTATTCCGGCCTGGGTGGAAATGACTGTTAAGCCCGCAGCTATTGTAGACGAAATGAATCGGTGAGGCGCTGATTCAACTGTGTACGGGCACTGTGCATCACAATCATCGATCAATACTAGGAAAATATATGCCAGCAACAAACCAGAGGGAGGCAGCACAGATGCTGCCTCCCTCTGGTTTGTTATCAGGACGCTATGGCGGGAATACTGCATACCCACATATTGTCGGGCTCATTGATATACCCACTGAACTGGTATACCGGCTGATAAAAGCCCTTGGTATCGTAGATATAATCCAGATTGCATTCGTTCACATACAACACATCCCCCGGCTGGAACGGAACGTATTGCTGGAAGTTCCCTGCCTGAACCTGCTTGAACGCCTCATCCTTGGTAAGGATGAGCTCAGTCGTCACATATTCGTTCCAGGTAATCTGGTAGAAAAAGTCGCTCAAAGTGCCGGATGCATCAAACTGGAGCATAACCGATCCTTCCTGGAAAGAAGCGCTTCCGGTGGCGAGATTCTGTGTGTCCGGGACATCCCAGCGGAGTATATTACCATTTTGCACGGAGAACTCCACCTGTTCCGGCAGCAGACCCTGCTGCTGCATCCAGCTTTCGTATCGGCTACGCAGCTCCTGTACCGCTTGTTCGCTCAGCGGCTCGGAATCCGCAAAGGTGGTGTAGTTCCACTCGCCGGTGCGGAAAAAGAAAAGCAACCGAAATTCAGTGCCGTTTGCATCGGTGCCCATATAGCCCAGGTTTTCGTCTTCCCGGCGGGCGGGGCCCCGGAAAGTCAAACCTTCCAGATCTTTGAGCCCATCTTTTATCTGTTCCAGATAGTCTTTGTCTGAGGCGTACCGATTGCGATAGACAGAAGCAGCAGCCGGACTCTGGAAAGATGTCCAGTTGGCTTCAATTTGTACCACAGACATATTAGACAGGCATTCTGCCCGTAATTGTAGTATTAGCGGATGTTTGATCACTCATTAACGCGATTTGTTCATCGCGTAGTATTTAAAGTCAGGACCCCCGGCTAAGCCGGGGGCTTGAGTAAGCCCTGGAAGGGCATCGTACCGGCAAGCCTCTCAAGAGGCACTGAATTATCCACCTCTTGCATCACTCGCACGGCAGCCCGTAAACGGGCGTTGCTTTTCCAAAAATCAACTTTCGGGCAACCATAACGTTGCTGTTCTTTTCTCGCTTCGCTCGGTACTTGAAGCTAAAGCTTTTTGACACTCCCCGGCAGAGCCGGGGGTTGCCTTTGCGCTTAAGCAAACAATGCAGAAGGCACCGCCCCGGAAGGGGCGGCACCTTCATTTTATCGGTAGGAAAAGGACTTGCCAGAAACTTACTCAAAGGGAATGAACTGTTTTCAAACATCCTTGTTTTTTAATGACGTTCCGATGAATGGTACTTCAAAAAAATCCTTTGGAAAACGACGTATCAAATAGTCGATATAGTTACCAACCATAAGAGCATAGCAGTAATAACCGACAGGGTTCGGGTGAAAGCCCAGCGCGAATGTTTTACGCATCGTTTCGTCGTAAACAGGGCCGTCATTTGTCATGTCAATCAAATAGGTAAACGAAAACAATCTGCATACTTTTTTCATTTCACAGGCAATTTGACGGATAACCGCATCGCACTCTTCTTCTCCTCGCCTCTGCATAGAGACGAGAAAGATGCGAGCATTCTTTTCGAGAGATTTGAGTCGCGAAAGGATGCGTCCAAGGTTACCGAAAAAAGTGTCCGGATTATTCTCCGGTGTATCAGGATGGATGTCCGCAGCACTGCCAATCGGGTGATGAAATACAAAAATATCGTTATTTCCAAGAGCAATAATATAGGCCTGTTGTGGCTGCCAGAATCCGTTTTTGTCCGCCCAGCTTTCATAGAACTCTTTCGCTGTCATCCCCCCACGGGAATAGTTGTGGTAGACGGTGCTGGTCAACCGCTGTAAAATAGCAGGCCATGAGTACTCATACATATCATGGTACAGTACATTGCCCTCGTGGTCGTGCGATTCAAATTCTCCAGAGGAAAGCGAATCGCCGATAACACCTATATTCTTGAATATTCCGGCAAATCCACAGGTTTCCCGAATCGTGTCGAGGGGTTGCTCGCCTTCTTTAAGCATGAAGCATTCGTAATTCATCAACTTGCACTCCTCTTTTTATCCCATTCAGCGCCAGTCACCTTTGTCAGGTCTAGGCCCTTGGTCTCGCCGACACATTTCCACATGACCAGGATCGTACCGATCAGACCCGGGACCATCAGGCTAAGATACATGTACCCAAACATCTCTTTAGGGATGATAGGCAGAAGAATCATCGTAAACACGGTGGCGAGGCCGCCAATAATCCCATTCAACAGCGTATTGATAACTGTGACGGACGAACGCAGGTTCGTCGGCGATGACTCCGAGAACATAATGCCGCCAATGGTGTCACCAACACCCCAGTAGCTGCCCATGAATCCACCGATTGCAAAGCCTGTAAGCCACGGCGTCCATCCAAGCATAGAACTTGCAATGAATACACTGTAGCAGACGAGAGCCGAACACGACATCGTAATGATCGTGACTTTTCTGCCGAATTTGTCGGAGACAAGTCCTGTAATGAAAGTCATCAACGCATTGCCCACGGGATAGAGATAAAGCGCCTGCGTAATGGCAGCTTCTGTCATTTGCGCGGATTCTTTCATTACAGTGTTGTATGTCGCTGTTGCAAGAGATGCAAGATAGAAAAAGCAACATGCAATAATCAACGAACGCAGTTGCCGGTGACGGAAAGCGAATTTCACAGCGGGGATAATACCACCCTGCGCATTTTTAGACGCTTCCTCGGCGCTCTGTCGTTTGCGCTCCTCAGGTGTCGTCTTCAGATATGCGATGCGCTTTACGAGGAACGTGTTTGTTTCGCGAGCAAACATGAGCGCAATCAGTGACATGGAAAAACCAATAATAGCCGGAATCAGGAACACAAGATGCCACCGCTCGCTTTGATTATGCATCAGAGTTTCCCTTAGAAGCGGTACGAGCAGAGTTCCGAGAATGGCGACGGATTTGACAAGGGCGTAATTTCGCGCACGTGTCTTCTCGCTGGAGCATTCCAAAATATATACACATTGCATATCATGGGAGACCATAAAACTCATCATTGTGCTGCCCAACAGGTACACCACCAGGTTGTCGGACAGATAGACAAGGAACAGTCCAAGGCCCATTGAAAATGTGTTGATCACAAGAAACGGTTTACGGCCAAATTTATCTGCAAGCGGACGGTAGAAAACGATTAGAACCGTTATGGGGTATGAGATAAAGCTAAGCGCTGAGGAAAGCGACATCCCCTCGCCATAGGTTAACCCCATTTTCTGAACGTAAAATTCGTTGATGATGTTAGACTGAAACTGAATGCCGATCGTAGATGCGATTTCGTCGGTGATGTAAATAAGTGCGAGGATCATGAGCAGGTAAACCATGTAAAACTGGTTGCCTCTGGCACTTAGCTGCTTTTCTCGCCGCCGGAGTTCACTTTGTTCTCTTTGCAGAGCTTTTTCAAGTTTTGTCTCCATTATGGTCGCCTCTTTCTCTCTGGTAGTTGAACACTTGCATATTCTTCGTCATGTTGGCGTCAATCCCAAGTTCATCTGCTAACCGATCCATCACGCTAAGAAATTCCTTGCTCGTATTCTTTTGGCCGAGAAGTGCCTTTTTTTCAATATAGCGGTACCCAAAAATGTTCAGAACCATCTCATCCGTTGCCAGAGAAACAATTGATCGGTTTCTGGTATATGTAAATATACCCCTGTCAATGTGACTCTCTCCGATTAGAGCTTGCTGATTGTCTACGATCAGCGCAGTTCGCCGGTAGGGAAAAAGATTATCAATGTCACAGATACGGTAGGAAAATACAGTGGCACCCTGCAGAGGAATCTGTTCAAACGAAAAAAGATACACTTTAACACCTCTGCCTATGGCGCGGTTCAGAGAGTCGTGTAAAAAGGAAAACTCTTTTTGCCAAACAGACAATGAAATTTCCTGAGTTGCGCTGTCGATTAGCTCTTTTGCTTTAGCGATGAACTTTTCAAAGCCAACAATGTTCAGTACATAATCTTCCTGCATTTCTTCACTGCTGATGCTTTGGAATAAAGCTTGTGCCTTCTCCAAATTGGCTTCCGTTTCCCGTTTGATTTGCTCAATGAGTTTCTCGTATTCCAGAGGCCTGTAGTAAGCGGGTTCGCCGTCGATTTTAAAGATAGTACCTCTGTTTACCATGCGATTAAGCACATCATAGACGGAAGCACGGATGACACCGGAATATTTGGAGATTTCGTATCCATTTAGCATCTTATGCTTCAAAAGCGTTGTGTAGATTTTTGCTTCATTTGTCGAAAATCCGAGCTTTTCTAAATACAGTAAATCGTCCATATAGTAGTGTACCTCCATACCACTATAATGATGGTATCACTGTGAAGTTCCATTGTCAATTGATTTTCCTGTGGCAAAGAGGAGAAGTATATAAAAATAGCTGCATAGGACGTGGTATAGTCGGTGAGAAATGATATGTATACAAAAAGGTGAAGTTAATGGGCTTGTGCAGCAACGCTCCGGGAAGTGTGGGGATTTCCGTGTGAAACTCAAGAAAACAAAAAGCGCTTTGCTCCAAGCAAGAAATACCGGATGCAAAGCGCTGCTATATAGAATTATATTTGCTGAAATACTAAGGAGAATAGCTTAGTAGCTTTTAGACGGGCATGATCCCGCTGTAATCCTGTTGCGGGCCGCTCATTCTCCTGCGGTGGAAGCTCGTTCAATCAGAGAAGGCAGCGTTGTCTGAGACTGTACCAACAACTGCGGGCGGCGGATGCGCCGCAGTACGATTTTGGCTGCCTGCTCCCCCATGTCGTACATATCCAGATTTACCACCGTGAGCGGCGGATCCAGCACCTGCGAAAAAGGAAAGTCGTCGAAAGTCAGCACGGCCACATCCTGAGGAATGGATTTCTGCGCGTCCTTCAACGCCTGCACGCAGCCATAGGCGATGTACTGGTTGGCGCAAACAATGCCGCTGGGCGGTTCGGGCAAGGTCAGCAGTGTCTGTGTAGCGGTATAGCCTCCTTCCCGCGTAGGCTCGCCGCTGCGGATGTATCCTGCCGGCGGATCAACCTCCAGCCGGTCCAGAAATCCGCTGAGCCGGTGAGCCGAAATAGAGTCCCCTTTCGGGCCGCCGATGAAGGCCAGACGGTCGCGCCCCTTGGCCAGCAAGTGTGTAGCGGCGATCTGCCCGGCTACACTGTTATTGGTATCGATCCAACAGAGCTGATTGGCAAAGTCCGGCATGCCTACCACAATGTAGGGCAGCGGTGCTTCCATCAGGGCCCGCGCTACCGCCTTGTCTACCACAGATGCGTGGAGGATGGCGCCGTCCACATATTCACTGCATAGCAGCTCGGCGTAGTGCTCTATGAGTTCCTGCGGAGTACTCTGCCGAAGAATAAGGCCATAGCCCTTGTGAGACAGGGCATTTTCTGCCCCGGCCAGGATCTCGAACAGATGTGGGTTCGAAAAGCCTACTCCGTGCTCCATCCGGGCCAAGAACAGGATGTTCCGGGTCTTGCCGGTGGCAAAACTCTGGGCCCGGCGGTTGGGACTGTAACCCAGTTCCTGAATCACTGCCTGTACCCGATCCTTGGTAGCCTGGGAGATGGAGTAGGAATCGTTCAGCACTTTGGATACTGTGGCCTTGGAGACGCCAGCCCGCTGAGCCACATCCCGGATGGTAACGCTCATGGTGTATGCTCCTCTCGGAATACTGCAAAGCCCATGGGGGCAAGGCGCCCGTTCTCCACCCCCTGAGCCCACAGCGTCTGGACCGGTGTGGCGGGCAGCAGAACCTCTGTGTCCTGGTTGTTCAGCCAGACACTGACAGCACTCTGGTCATCGGCACGGCGATACCCGTACAATCCGCCTTCCGCGCAGAGGGTGGTGTAGCTGCCTCGACGCAGTGCCGGCTGTTCACGCCGCAGCCGGATGGCCTGCCGGTAAAAGTCAGCCAGCGGGCAGGGTGTGTCGGACCAGTCCATGGGGTGCCGGTATTCGTCCTCCAACACCCCGGCAATCCCCCGCTCATCTCCGTAAAAGATCGAAGGTGCGCCCAGGAAGGTCATCTGGAACAGTACGGCCAGCCGCATCCGGGCCTCGTCTTCTCCGCACAGAGAGAAAAAGCGGCTTACATCATGGCTGTCCAGCAGGTTCAGCTGGGCATAGGTCATGGGCAGCTTGTACCGCATCCGCATGTGGGTCACACGTCCGTCAAAAGCAGCTGCGTCAATGGTGCGCTCAGCAAAGAAACGGCGGCAGTGCTTGCGCAGATCGTAGTTCATGGTGGAGTCGAACATGTCTCCGGCCAGCCAGTGGCCGGCGCTCTCCCATACCTCTCCGATCAGTACGCAGTCAGGATTTTCTCCCTTGACCGCCCGGCGAAAAGCCCGCCAGAACCCGTCGTTGATTTCGCTGGCCACATCCAGCCGCCAGCCGTCGATACCGAATTCCCGCACCCAGTACCGGCCTACATCGCAGAAATAGGCTTCGACTTCGGGGTTTGGGGTATTGGTTTTAGGCATTATCCGCTCATAGCCAAAGCACTCGTAATCCGGATAGGCTTCCGGGTCTTCCGGCCGCTGTACCGGGAAAGAGAGCCGGTAGAACCAGTCCTTGTAGCGGGATTCCTCCCCTTTCTGTACCACATCCTCAAAGGCAAAGAAATTCCAGCCTACATGATTGAATACCCCATCGATAATGACACGCATCCCACGGACGTGGCAGTCCTCTACCAGAAGACGGAATTCCTCATCGGTGCCAAAGCAGGGGTCAATGTGATAATAGTCCAGCAGGTCATACTTGTGGTACTCCCCTGCCGCGAAGATGGGATTCAGGTACAAACAGTTGATACCCAGATCCGCCAGGTAGTCCAGGTTTTCCCGCACACCCCGCAGGGTACCGCCTCGTTTGCCATGGGTGATTTGCCCGTTCCACTCCCGCTGTGTGGGGATATCGGAGATAAATCGGCGGGAAGTGGCAAAGCTGTCCGGGAAAATGTTGTAGACCACTGCGTCCTGCACCCATTCCGGGGGC
The DNA here is from genome assembly GCF_002160955.1 of Gemmiger sp. An120. Lineage (GTDB taxonomy): Bacteria > Bacillota > Clostridia > Oscillospirales > Ruminococcaceae > Gemmiger_A > Gemmiger_A avium. The sequence goes on along the minus strand of NZ_NFLN01000002.1, from coordinate 148,563 downwards.
GAGGCGATATCCGCCGGATGATTGTAAGGCAGCTGGTAGTATTCAGAACGGTCATCTACCCGCTCGTCGGCAAAAAAGTCGCCGTAGTACAGGCGGGTGGTCTGGCCGTCGTCCAGTTCAAAGTAATAGCAGATGCGCCGGTAAGGGCTTTTAAGGATCACTTGGTAGTAATCGAACCACTCATCCTGCGCTTCTTTCTGCATGACTGCGGAAGAAAAGATCACCGGCGTTACCCGGCAGGAACGGTCTGCGTAGAACAAGGTACAGCGCTTGCAGTCATCCCGGCCGGTTCGCAGCCGGAAAACCACATGGTCCGGATCAATGCCGTGTGCGTCCTGGGACAAAGGAATGTGCCGGACAGCCTGATAGTTCATTGGTTGTTCACCTCGCTTTGAATCAGCCCTTCACGCCGCCGGCGGTCAGGCCGGAAGTCATGTGCCGCTGGATGGCAAAGAATACCACCAGGATGGGCAGGCTCACGACCAGTGATGCAGCCGCGAACACCGGCCAGCTGCCGCTGATCTCAGTGGCCTGCAGGGAGTAGAGCCCCGCAGCCAGGGTATAGTGCTCTGCTCCGGTCATGAAGGTGGTGGCGAAGAGGTATTCGTTCCATACATAGATCAAAACCTGCACCGCAGTGACCAGGATGCTGGGCTGTGCCAGAGGCAGCACCACCCGCAGCACAATCTGAGCCCGGGAAGCGCCGTCGATGGAGGCTGCTTCCTCAATTTCCACCGGAATAGTGTCAAAGTATCCTTTCATATTCAAAAGGCCGAATTCTGCCATGGTACCGGTATAAATGAGGATAAGGCCCAGATGGGTGTTCACAAATCCCAATGGGCTGAGCAGCCGATAAATGGCGAACATGGACAGCACCGAGGGAAAGGAATAGAGCAGGACCAGCAGCCGCAGCACCGGACGGCGTCCTTTAAAGCGCATGCGGGAAAAGACATACGCCGCAGGCACCGATACCGCCAGGCAGATAGCTACGGTAGCCAGTGCCAGGATCAGGGTATTGACAAGCCAGAGCATTACCGGCTCCTGCGTAAAGACAGCCTGGTAGTTGCGCAGGGTAAACTGCTCCGGAATAAACCGGAAGTTGGAACTGAGCAGGCTGTTGTCTGCATTGAGGGAAACCGACACCGCATACAGGATGGGCACCAGCGTGGCAAAACAGATTGCCAGAAACAGCAGATGGAGCAGCAGGTGCGCCAGAGCGCGCCGTGTCCGGCGCCGTTGGTGCATCGTCATGAATCAGCCCTCCTTTTTGCGTCTGTTCACCGCGGTTGAGAAGAGGATCAGCACGGCGAAGATAATCATGGACACCGCCGAGCTGTATCCGTAGTTGTTGGTAATAAAGGCGTTTTCGTGTGCGTAGGTCAGGATGGTGTGGATGTTGGCGCCGGTACGGGCTCCTGCCTGCTGGGTAAGCAGATAGACTACATCGAACTGTTTGAAGGTGGTGAACAGGGTGATCAGGACAGCCGGACCAATGATACCCCGGATCTCCGGAATCGTAATGTGCACTGCCCGCTGCAGCCAGGTGGCCCCGTCCAGAATGGCACTCTCATAATAACTTTTATCCACCGCCTGAAGCGCACCATCCATGATCATAATCATGAAGGGCAGTGCCAGCCACAGGTTTACCACCGTGCAACACAGGAAAGCGGATACATCGTTGGCCAGCCAGCGCACCGCTTGCAAACCCAGGCGCTCCATCCACTGGTTCAGCAGACCGAACTGGGAGTTGAACATACCGGTTTTCCACAGCAGGATAGACACATATCCCGGAATGGCCCAGGGAACCATCAGAATAGTCTTGTAGATTTTACGGCCCCGGAAATCCCGGATGTTCAGCAGGCTGGCCAGCACAAAGGCAATCACCAGCTGAAGCACCATGTTCAGTACCGTCCAGATCACCGTGCGTCCCAGTGCCGCCAGAAAGCCGGAATCAAACACGAACAGCGCATCCCGGTAGTTCTCCAGCCCCACAAAGGAGAAGTTGAACCAGTGGTAGACGTTCATGTTGGTGACCGAAATATACGCAGTATAGAGAATGGGAAACACCACGATGAGCAGGATCAGCAGCAGCGACGGGGCGCTGCACAGCCAGCTGTACATCGTTTCTTTCCGTTGTTTCATGGCTCCCCCTTCCGCCGGGTGAAAATCCGGCTGTCACTGCATCTGCTTGATCAGATCCAATGCCTGCTGCTGGGCAGCGTTGGCGCTGGTTTGCAGGTCTGCGCCCTGCATGTTGACCTCTACCAGCAGGTTTTCTGTTACCGTCCACATAACGTCCATCTCGGGTACGTTGGGCATAGGTACCGCGTTCTGGGCGGTCTCATACATGGCCATGACCATTTCGTCTTCGGCTACCGCCGGGTCCTGGTAACAGGTCTCCCGGGCAGGCGCACAGCCGCTGGCGGCGGCGATGGCAGTGCCTACGCTGTCACCGGTCAGCACTTCCAGTACCTTGGCGATGGCGTCATGCTTGCGTTCTGCCGCTACCTTCAGTACATGGACACCCTGCACTCCGGAATAGGGAGCGATGGGGCTGCCGGTTTCATCCACTACCGGCATAGGAGCAATGCCCAGGTCAATGCCTGCTTCCCGGGCGGTGGGAACCAGCCAGGGTCCGCCGATGGTGGAGTGGGCTTTTCCTTCCCTGAACAGGGTGTTTACAGTGGCGTACTCCCCTTCTGTAGGCATGAGAGAGACAAACTTCTTATGGTATTCCAGCGCCCGGATCGTGTTCGGATCGTCGAGGCCAGGGTTGCCCTCACTGTCCAGAATATAACCGCCAAAAGCGTGCAGCCAGCCTGCGGCGTAGTAGGCGGTGCTGTGCTGTTCAACAAAGCCATAGTGGCCGCCCTGGGTGGTCTGCTCCATGTAGGCGTACAGTTCCTCGGTGGTGGCAGGCACCTCTTCGTCGCTCATGTAAAGGCGGTTGTACATGTACAATAAAGTCTCAAAATATAGCGGAAGCTGATAGACCTCGCCCTTGTACGTGGCTGCTTTAATGGTCATGGGAAGATACCCGGCCAAGGTTTTTTCATCCACAAAATCGGTAATGGGGGCCAGGATACCCATCTCGGCAAAAACGCCGACCTTGTCATGCGCAAAGAAGTACATGTCCGGTGCGGCCTTGGGATCGTTCCCCACCATTTTAAGAGAGTCGGTCAGGCCGTCCTTGCGCTCCAGCTTTACCTGGATATCCGGGGCCAGCTGATCCAGCTCCTCCTGCAGAACGGCGGCTACTTCGTCTTCCTTGTCATGCCAGATGGTGATGGTTGCCGGACCGTCCGGATCGACGGCGGGGCCCCCGCAGGCGGTCAGCAGCGCGGCCAACAGGCACAGGCTCAACAGGGCTGCGAACAAGCGTTTCATACAATACCTCCCTTGCGTCCCGCGATGCGGGGGTGAACCGCGTCAGGCGGCGCAGACATAGGCACGCCTGCGCCGCCGCGGATTTACTGTTTCTTTTTCTTCATGGCCAGGAACACACCGCCCGCAGCCAGGATCACCACCGCTGCAATGGCCACGATCACGCCGACAGCCATGCCGCCCGGTTCTTCCGCCGGGGCCTGCGGTTCCGCAGCCGGCGCCGAGGCGCTGTCCGGGGCGGGTGCTGCGTCCGCCGGTTCCTCATAACTCACCGCAGCATTCTCTGCGTCGGTTACCACGACCCATACATCCTTACCCGGCTCCACAGACAGGTCACCTGTCTGTACCGAGCCCTCATTGCCATTCACGATCAGGCTGTTTACCCAGCCGGGAACCGTCAGGGCCAGCCAGCCGTCGCCGGTATCTTCCAGCGGTTCACCGGGCCAGGAAGTAAATGCGTTGGTGCCGTCTGGAGCAGACCAGGCCCACAGGCAAGGACCGGTCCAGTCGGCGGGAGCTTTCACCCGCACGGTGATATCTTCGGCCACCGGCGCGTTGGGATCGTTGTAGGTGAATTCAGCACTGCCGTCCTCGGCTACTGTTACCCAGATTTCCGCAGGATCGATGGACAGGTCTTCGGTTTGTACTTCGCCGCCGTTGCCGTTCACAATGATACGGTTGACCCATACCGGCGCAGCAGCGGTATACCAGCCGTCCTCCCCTGCTGCCATCGCCTTGCCGGGCCAGGCTTCAAAGGCATTGGTGCCGTCCGGATCCAGCCAAGCCCACAGGCCTACGTCCTGCCAGCTTTCCGGTACCTGGGCGTGGATCTTGAAAGTAGCCACATATTCCGGAAGCTCGCCCTCGGTCTGCTGGTCGTAACTGACCGTTACGTCCTCCGGGCCGGCGATGGTGAACCAAGCATTCTTGGCCTCAATCTTCTGGTCTTTAGTCTGCACTGTGCCTTCGCTGGCGTTAATGATGATGTTGGTGGCAGTGGCCGGTACCCAGCAACGGTACCAACCGGGATTGTCGGCATCGGCCTCCATGGCTTCGCCCGGCCAGGCGGCGAAGGCATTGGTGCCATCATCGGCCCAAGCCCAGATGTGGGGCGCTTGCCAGTCCTGGGGCACCTGCGCATAGATCAGGATGTAATCGTCCCCTTCTGCAAACGCGGCAGCGGGAGCCATCACGAAGAGAAACAGGAGCGCCAGAAGCGCGGCTGTCCATCGTTTTATTCTGCTCATACCGTATTCTCCTTTGCCTTGCATTTTGTTTTCGGAAGCGCATCCTCTGTGTCTTTAGCGTACCATTGTGCGCGACAGTATGCAATGGCAAAGTGGTAAACCGGTTTCCGGCCTTCTTGTATAAAAAATACAAATAAAACCTGTAAAAATGACGGTATTAACCGTGAATTCGAAGAATACTCCCGGTCTGTAACAGAATTGTAATTTTGTGAGCGAAAAACAAGAAAATAGTTTCCTGCTTGTACGCCTCGGATCGGACACTCCGGACACAGACTGCACAGCCGTATTTGGGGAAACACTTTTCCTGCAACGGATCCTTGTACAGCGAAAGGCAATGGGGGCACATTACCTGCGATACTCTACAGTCTCCCCTGTTTTCTCCTGGCGGATCAGCTGACCGGAATTGTCAAAGGTATATTGATACACGCAGCTTGTACCGCCGATTGTGAAAGAGCTTGTTGCGGGCGAGAAGAAGGTAGATGTAATGCTCTCAACGTTCCACAAAAGTTCGCCGGTATCGCTTACAGCGAGTTCGCTGCCAAGCGAACCCTTGACAGAATAGAACTCCTGCGGGGTTCCGGAAACCGGATCGCAAACCAGCAGCATAGCAGTATAGTTCTCTCTAACCATAGGGGTCAGTTCCTCACTGGAGATATCCCAGATTCCATTGTCGAACAGATAATTCAATACGGCAGCAATCTCATACCGGCCGCCGGCACTCTGCTCTTCATCGGCAAGTTTAGGAACAGCATAGGCGGACAGATAGACATTCCCATTGAATTCGATCATATCGGCAATGTAATAATAGGCGTCCTCACCGCTGTACGAGAAGGAGTCGGTAATGGTTCCCTCATAATCCACCTTCACGATCTTTGCGTGTTCATTCAAAAGAACATTTCCCAGCTGCACAATATAGCCGTTCCCTAACCGTGCGGCGTTCCATATCCCGTAATTGCCGATTTCGGTCCTGGAAATACTCGTTTGCTCACCATCGGCAGAATACTGGCTCAGACAGAAAGTTGTCAGGTCTCCCCTGCTGAATATCGCATAGCTTCCATCCGCGTTCTCTACTACCTCTGCAATCGATTCATCTTCGAATCCATGATTCAGCATCTGCTTCCAAATAAGCTGGCCGTCAGTATCGATTTTGGCCATCCAGGCGTAAGAATCCTGCGTACTTGACCATGTATCGGTTACCCCATAAGCAATTACACCGTCGGATACAGTGCTGCACCCTTCAACCCGAAACTCAGGTACAGGAACGCTCCAGAGCAAGGTCTCTCCGTCGTACTTCTCGATATAACTTGTGTCGAAGACCTCAAAACCAAGAGAAGGGTCTTCTTTGTACTCGGCGCGATAGAGATAATGAACACCCGTCTGTGTATCGCCGGCAAATTGGCCTGTGAAGTTTTTCTGGTTCCATAGAGCTTCTACATCTTCCGGGGTAGGATCCTCTTGTGGTATTTCATAACCGCCAACGGTATCCGGAGAAATACTGCTTTGGATCACCTCGGCAGTTTTGGAATAGCTGAACGACTTTGTGGTGATATCCCGATACACAGCTTTGATTTCCCCTCGGGTAAGCCCCTCGGTGGACATATCGTAGTAGCGGAAAAATTGTATGGCTGTTTCGTATTCCTTGGCTTCTGCCGCAATGGCAAATGCTCCCAAGCAGGCGGATAGTATTAGCACCATGCAGGCCGCCATTCCGCCCCACTTCACCCAAACTAACTTACTGCGGGATTTTCTGACAGCAGGAGCGGCCTCCAGAATATGCCGTTCATCGATTTCTCCGATAATCTCTAAAAGGCGTTTGCCGTTCATAAGGTGACACCTTCTTTCTCCAGGGCGACTTTCAGCTTCCCTCTTGTGCGAAATAGTGTAACGGCGACTTTGCTCTGCGAGAGATTGTATTCTTCTGCAATTTCTTTGACAGAGCTCATGTACCAGTAACGACGAACGAATATTTTCCTCGTTTCTGCAGGAAGGTTCTCCAGAAATCGGTTCAGAACCTCTCGGATAACCACGTCTTCAACGGTTTGGGCTGTGTTTTCGTTGGAAGAGACACATTCCGCCAGTTCGTCCAGAATCAAGGGTACTTGTCCGGCGCCCCGCTTTTCGGCGGATCGCTTTTCCCACTTGTTTATGGACAGATTGCGTGTGATTTTGCCCAGAAATGTTTGCAGCCGATTTGGGTGTTGGGGTGGGATGGAATTCCAGGCCTGAAGGTATGTATCGTTTACACATTCCTTGGAATCCTCATCGTTTTGCAGAATGCTGTATGCAATGTAGTGGCAGTACCGTCCGTACTTTCGGGAGGTTTCGGATATGGCTTGTTCAGATCGCGCTATGTACAATTCAAGGATTTCTTTATCATCCATGCCATCACACTCCGTTTGCTTGACCCAAGGCCCTTCAGACAAATACACCGGATATAGGTTCACTGTATTACATATTTTTTATAAATTAACTGTACCGTACAAATTGCCCTGTACTATTTCCCTGCAACCGCTGTGATTTACCTGCTATGCTTTTTGTCATACGTATGCATTTTAATATTCTTTTCTCCCACTATAGCACGGCCGACTATTACCGTCTATTTCTTCGTGATTATCCCCAAGCGATCCCAGTGTTGTTCTGTATACATGACAAGCGATATACCTTGTCAGTAAGAGGCGCATAAGTGACTGTAAAACGCTTCTGTACAGTGAACACTTTTCATAGTATTTCTGACATCCCACTCGAAATTAGCATTATCTTTACGATACTCTAAGGTAATTGGCCTGTCGTTGCCCATTAAATTGAGCGGAATATATTAATAAACATAATCCAGTCCCACACCCATCCCAAAAGGAGAAAGTTTTGTTTGAAACACACAGGGTAAAAGAGAGTCAAAGAGGAACTACCGGAGTCGAGAAAAGAGACAAAGAGGGCGATAGAGTGCCAGCTGAAGGATCAGACTCACGTTTGGAAGAATACGCCCGGGCCACCCCACAACTTCATATCCGGGTGTAGCGCAGCTGGTAGCGCGCCTGCTTTAAGTCGCTATAGGAATCAGAAACGAATAATCGTGAAAAGATTACCAACAATCTCTCAAGGTGGGGACAACCCTCTTAAAGATTGCAGAATAGTTATATACTTTTGTGAATATTGGCCATCATAAGCGGAGGGAGAAATTCTTCTGAAGAAGGCACTGAAGTGAGAAAAATTCGAAAAATCACGCTAAATACTTTTTTCTCTTACAATAATTAGTTTTTGAGTATTAGAATTTGTTTATAGCCCGTATCTCTCGGTTTGCTGGCTTAAAGGCCTTTAATATGCTTTATAGCACCTATTTCTTTGTGTATATTGCGTGCAAAAAATTGGTACGCCCGTTGTCAGCCATCATCTATGTGTTTCCCTAACAGAGAACTGTTTTTGGGATTTTTCTATTCAAGTTTTAGTTGATAATTTCCATGTAATTAGGTATGATGGAAAAGAACCATCCAACCTCCATCCAACCTTATGATTTGAAAGAAGCAACTAACCATATATAAAAATATCACAAGCAACTTACACTGTACGCATGGAATCATGCGTGATGTAGGCGGAAGTTTTTGGGAGATGTACACCAATCAGTTAAAGATAACTTTGATTCTATATAAAAAATGGATTTTGCCTGTGGAGGAAACCGCATCTGGAGGCAGATGTGGCTTCTTTCTTGCGGCTTTTTCACGCCCTGCGTCAGCCTGTCCAAGTGACAGCGTGTCGCAGGGCGTTTTTCTATCTTTGGAAAGGAGTCAAAGAATATGAGCCTGAAGTACACCTGCCCCGGCTGTGGGACACCCTTGGGCTATGAGGGATTGTGCTGGAAATGCAAATCTGAACAGGAGCGGAAGGCTGCTCTTGCTTGGACACCGGAACAAATCACAGAAAAGCAAAGAAACCTGATTCAGAACATCCAGCGGCTGGCTGATATGGAGGACCCGGAGTTCACCGACTTCTGGCAGCTGCTGGGGTACCATGATGCCATCACCCCGGAGATTCAGCGGGCGGCACTGGCCGCAGAGGTGTTCTGGCCGTGTGAAATCTATTATCACGCTCCCGCCGATGTGCGGGATGGTCTGATTCATGCGCTGTTGTCTGCGGAATATTCCAGCGCGGCTTCTAACCTGATGAGTTGCCTTGCTATGCAGGGAGATGACAAGGCAATGGAGACGCTGCTGGAGCTGGAGCGAAATCCCCGGCCCTGGCGCAAGGGCCTCTATGTGGACCCATCCAGCTATGCACAGATCGGCGGCTGGACCTTCGACAAAGAGGGCCAGAAAATCCAACTCAACTTCGATACCTGCTATCCTATGGTCAAAGGAACTACCGGCGAGAAATCTCCCGTCCGCATTGGCCGGGCACGGGAGGACACATGCCCCCACTGTGGCGGACGCATGGTGGACATGCTGGTGCTGGATGGCCGGGATGAGCGGCTCCGGTTCCTGGGGCTGGATGGTGTCCTGACTGCCACCTGCTGCCCCAGCTGCGTGGGATTCCTCAAAGGCCCCGCCTTCAACCGGTTCGCTCTGGATGGCGGCGTGGAGGTCTTTCCCTCCGAACTCTTTGACGGAGCGGAGAAGACGGATTGCTATGTCAGTCCCGAGGACTACAAGGCCCTCACGGAAAATCCCTTTGTGCTGGGCAAGATGCCTGTGCCCCTGTTTTACGGCGCGGCCTGTCAGGATGTGAACACCATCGGCGGCTTTGCCAACTGGGTACAGGACGCGGAATATACCATCTGTCCCCACTGCGGGAAACCTATGAAGTATCTGGCGCAGATCCAGTGGGATACGGTGTTTGACTGTGCGGAGGGCACGCTCTATGTGGAATTCTGTCCAGACTGCCAAATCGTATCCATGCAGCATCAGCAAACCTGAGAGGAGACCTTGCCATGAGTTTGCCAAAGCGTGATGGCGTACATGACCGCTACTATCTGATCCACAAGCCGGACACTTCCCCGGAGGTGCTGGCGGAGGCGGATCTCTGCATTCAGGATGTGCTGAACGGAACCGCTCGTGAAAATCACTCCGCCTACCCGACCGTGGTGCGAAATCACAACGGGACACCCTTTCTTCCCAACCAGCTCCTGGAGCGGTATCTGTCCAAACTGCCTTTGAAGGGATTCCCCTATGAGGAAGCTGTTACATTCTGCGATGCCCTGCGGCGGTTGGTGGGCTGGCAGGAGATCCGCTATACATTGGAGAAATACATAGAAAAGCAGGTGCAGGAAAGGTATTTTGAGGCTGGAGAAAAAGAGGATGATTTTACGCCTTACCCGCCTTGTACTGTGTGGCCGGAGCTGCGGCCGGAGGATGTGGATGAAGGCCTGCTGCGCTTTGCCTGCTATGTGGCGGTCTGCCATACGGTGTACGGGCAGAGTTTTGAATCCCTCACCACCGAGCACATCCTCGGCCTGGTCTCCCAGCTTCGCCCAGATATGGTGAAGCAACTGAAAACAGCCGGCAGCGGCAAATTACCAAAGGACATCCAGCAGCGTAAGACGGAGCATTTCACCGCATCGGCCAATGATGCGTTTGCTGCCATCCGCATCACCGCCAGGGACTCCACCGAGGAGTGCTATGCTGAAATCCTGGACTACCTGTGTGCGGTGTTGGAGCAGGAGGAATTCCCCCGCAGTTACTCGGTGGAGTTCAGAGGAAAGGAGAAAATCTATCTGCCCATTCCCGGCTTGCCCAAGAAGGGAGTCAATCAGCTCTTTGCCTGCGCTGTGCAACACCCCAATCTGCATCCGTCTATAGAGCGATACGCTCGTCTGGCTATGCGGGAGTATGAGTGGTACCAAAACCTCGCGGATGAAGCCTGCGCCATGCCCGGCTCTTTTGCTGTGTTCGCTCTGGGGCTGGAAGGGCCGAAGTGGTGGCGGCTGGTGTGCGATTACCTGGATCGATGTGATGACGAGCACTCCTCTTTGCAGGAGAAGTTCCTGCATATTCTGTTCAAGCAGTACGGGTTCACTGCCCAGTCCCTGCCGGTGCTGGTCCACGGAGTACAGTCCATGCAGAATCTGAAGCCCGCAAAGGAGTTCCGCGCCCTGATCGCCAATGAGGAGAGCCTGGATGCTCTGCTGGAGATCAAAGGGCATCTGGAATATTACCTGCCGGAAGAATCCGGCAATGACAAAAGGGTGCTGGCCTACCTGTGGCGTGATGTGCTCTGGGCCATCTGGGGCACAGCCTCTGAAAACGGCGGCAGCAAGGTCATCAAGACAGCGCCCAAGGAACTGAAAGAGAAATACCAGCAGGTATTTGCGTAAGGAGAACGCCATGAAAAAGAGAACGGTCAAGGACTTTATTGCCCTGTACGCCCCAGAAGATGAGGAAAAACTGGTACTGATTCAGGACGGTGTCAGCGCGGACAAAACCTTTCTGGATACCTACTGGGCGGCGCATACCCATGCCCTCGCCATGGCGGATGTCCAGACCGGACAGGCGATCTCCGGTCGATGCTACCTGAGCTGGCCGCTGACGGACAAGGAACGGGATGCCGGCGACTATTCCAAGCGGTTTACCAAGGGCCAGATCTACCGGATCAAAGCCCGCGGCTGGAAAGGTGATGCCCTCTACGAACCTCAGTGGTATGTCACTGAGGTACTGGAGGAAGGCGTACCCTGTCCGGCACTGGAGGAGATTTGGGCGGAATACACAAAGCCCATTCTTCTGGAGGACGAAGTGCTGGGAACCCTCACGCTGGATCGTGAGATGAGCATATTCGAGGGGACCTGTAAGTGGATGGGAAAAGAAGTCCGGATCTCGTTGGATGTGGAGATTGAAAAGAAAGCGTCCTGGACCCGTGTCACCAATGTGATGAAGAAACTGGTGGCAGATCAGGAGGTGTGGGACAAGTCCCTGCGGGCGATGGCTGCCCAGAAGCTCATCGCTCAGGCCAACGAGTGGCTGGCGGACAATAACCAGACCGCCCGGGACCCGAAACAAGACCCCATCACCGAGGATGAGTTTGCCCGGCGCATCCTCCTCACCGAGTTTACAGTATCTCCCGGCGGCCGTTTTACCGCCTGGTACGAGGATGACGATATGTTCTGGGGCCATGTGATCACTGTGGATGGAACGCTGAAAAAAGGCCCCGTTGACGCTGAGATACAGGGCTGACTACAACCGTTTATGGGAGGAGGTGCCCATTATGTGCGAGCACTGCCGTAACATTCAAACATGGAGAAAATTTGATGCCCCCAAGGACTACCTGGCTTGTATTGCCTATATCCAGCAGTTGGTGGAACAAGGTGAATTTGAACTGATTGCAGAGGAATCCACCTGTCCGCTGGAGAAGGTAAAGACTGAGGATGGGTGGGCAGACGAAATTATGGCTCACATGATTCGATGCAAGCACTGCGGTCAGATCTTCACCTGTGTAGTCAACACCTGGCGAGGCAGCGGACACTTCAAAAAAGGCAAAGGATGACTGGAAGGAGGAAACCTAAATGAACAGCGAGCAGATCACGGCTTTTTTACAGGAGCATTGGTATATTGCCTCAGTGATCATTGGGGTCGTGATTTTGATTGGAGCAATCCGCAACTGGAATTGGCTCTGCGACCCTACCGGCAAGCCGGATTCTCACCGCTATGGACGCGGCTCCCGGCGGGTGATCTTCTTCCTGCTGGGTGTCCTTCTAATCGTGGTGAGCATCTGGGGATTTGTGCTGAAATTGCAATAAAAGGAGCGATCCCATGACCCAAGAAGAACAGATCCGCCTCTATCGGCTGATGGAAAAGCTCAACTGGTTTTTCCACCAAGAGATGCACTACCTGGATCGGGAAACGGCGGAAAAGACCGCACGAGAGTGTTACCCGGAGATTCGGGATTTTACATACGATATTTTATGGAATGACCTGCCCAAAGAGGTCCAGGAGCAGCTCATGGACGAGGAGGAATCCCTATGAGTACGCTGATTTGCTCTTTTGATGGTCTGCACGACAACAGAGTCCTGCGCTACTACGCTGACTTTGAAGCCCACATCCTGCACATGGATACCCAGACCGAGGCCGGAGAGAAAGTATCCGTTCACTTTACTGGCCTGCTGGCCCACTGGTTTGAAAATGTGGTCCAGGACAACATCCTCTTCGGCATGGATGAGATCAGCGTGGACGCTTTTTTTAAACAGTACAAAGACCTGCTGGGCGGGGCCATCTCTTACGGCTTTCCCGCCTGTTGCAGCATCGAGGAACTGCGGGAGCGCATGGATCGGGAGCACATCCGGGTATTTGTCATTGATTCTTCCCTTGGGCTGTGTGGATTTGTATTGGCTCAGGAGGTGGAACTGCAATGTCTATAACTGCCTATAAAGTGGAAGCCGTCGGTCATGACCGAACCGGCGAAGACTATGGCTATGTAAATATCATGTACCGCTATGGCAACAAGCAGTCTTGTCCTCGGCCAGATCAATGTGAAAAGATAGAGGTCATGTGGGCGGATGAGAGCGTCTACGGGCCGCCTGCTCCTGGCAGCAAGGTGGGCGATTTTATACAGACATGGCTGATGGGTTCCTGGGACTGTGGAGTATTTACCCACCGGGAGATTGCCCAGCGGCTCATGGATACCTTCACCGGTCTGAAGATCAAGGAACTGGCGTGGTTTGAGAACCCCAGGGAAAAGACTCTGAAAAATGGTAAACCGCGTACACGCCGGGCCAAGTGGCTGCCGGACCGGGAGGTGGATCTGGTCTACCTCTATTCCGACCGCTATCTTGACGCCAGAAATCCCTCTCCCTCCGAAACCGACTTCTTCACCGTCACAAGGATGGATGCCTGGGGCGTGAGCACCTGGTTCATGTGTACCCCAGAGGCCGCCGGGAAACTGATCGCCATGGATTACGACAATCTGGCTGTCAAGGAAACCACCATTGTGGGATAGGAGAAAATGAATGATGACTTTGGAACAACTGCCCCCCAAGGGCGTAAAGCGAGAACAGGCCATTTTGGAGCTGGGCAAGGATGAAGCAAACGGCGAACTGCTGTTCCAGCTTGTGAATACAGAAAAGGGCAAATGCAAAACGGCTGCTCAGAAGGCTTTGGCGCAGCTGGAGTATGCCCCTGCTGCCCCACTGTGGGCCAAGCTGGTCAAGGGCAAGTGGATGGGCAGCAATATCATGTCGGATGCCTGCTCCGACTGTGTATCGGAGCAGATTGCCCCAGTTATTCTGAAGACTCTCTCCCAGCTGCTGGACGAGGGGGACACAAAGCCACTGGATATAGAACAACTGAACTTCTGTTTCCATTTGATGTTGGGGAAAGCCTCGCCTAAAATGCTGGAGGTCTACCGCTTCCTGGCGGAGAACACCCAGCGGATCGCCCAGCTGAAACGCGCGCCTGTTTATTCCGATGATGACTGCACCTCCTGGTGGATCACGGACGGGCTTCGCATTTGGGATGCCACACCAAAGGAAAAAGAGAAAATTCCCGCTGTGGTGCTGACCGCCTCCCTGATCCGCAACCCGGATGAGCGACTGCAAGCATTGGCTGATGAACTGAATGAACACTACGGCGGCAGCTGGCTGATGCCGGTCTTTATGAAGGCGATCATCACCCAGCCCAAGGAGCAGGTGTATGAAACCTATTCGCCCCTTCTGGATACGCCGCAAAAAGGCTATTTGTTCCATGCGCTGGGAATGCTCCATTACCGCTGTTATCCGGAAGGCTGGACCTATGAACGCCTGGGCCCGGATGGAATGATTGCTCTGATTTTCTGGGGGGATTATAGCTATGGAACCTATGACACAAGGTTCATGTTTGAACGGTATGTGGAGCTGGATGAGCGGTGGCTCTTTGATCTGGCAAAAGATCCAGAGGGCCGCAAGCCTACGGTGACATGGCAGACCTACAATCGGGGCGGTGTGCTATATGGAAGCTACGACGAAATGTTCATCAGCCTGCTGCCCCTCAAGGTGGAGAACCCGGAACTGAAGCGCATTCTGTGGGACTATTTCCGCATTCGTAGCCAGAAAAAGAAGGTGGCTAAGAGCATCACTGTTTACAAAGACGCTGCTGAGCGGTTCGGGGATGAATGAGTACAAGTCGAGAAAGCAGGTGCCTTATGTACCAAATTGCATATATTGGCCGCTGGGAGACCCTCCCGGAAACGGCTGCCGCCATCTGTGACCATGACACTCCCAAGCTGGAGGCGCTGCTCCAAGGCGGTCTGGATTTAGATGTTCCCATCCAGCTCAGCGAATACATCAAGCTGATGCCATTGGAGATTGCGGTTTTTCGGAATGATGTGCCCATGATCCACTTCCTGCTGGAGCATGGAGCTGACCCCGGTCTGGCAGAGGAACAGCCCCTGTTGCTCACCGCCGCCCGCTGTTGTGGGCCAGAGGTGGTGGCGCTCTTTGCTGGACAGGCCGCAAAACTCAGCTCGAAGCAGAAAGAGCGGGCCTTCCAGGAAGTACGCTGGGGCAAGCGCCCGGAGAACATCCCGGTGCTGGAGCAAGCTGGGATCACAGTGGACAAGTTTGGCGGCGAGGCATTCCGGGCCGCTGTGTCCGAGGGCAACACCAAACTTGCCCGGCTGCTTCTGGAAAAAGGGGCAGACATCAATTACCACAAGCCGGACATGGTGTTCCCTTACGCCTCCACCCCTGTCACCGAGGCCGCCCGCTCCAACAATTTCCCCATGGTGCGCTGGCTCATTGAGCAAGGAGCCGACATCACCATTGCTGACAAATACGGCGACCGGCCTTACACCGTGGCGGTGCAGAACAAGAATCAGGAGATGGCCGACTACCTGAAGGTGCTGGAGCCGGAGGAATGGCACAACGAGCTGGAAAAGATCCGGCAGCTCATGCCCTACAAGCTGCCCGCTAAGCTGGTGGAATACTTGAAGACTGGCCCCCTACGGCTGGAGTTCCCGGATCAGGAATGGGTGAAGTGGGCGGAGCTCTACTCCTTCATGGATGTGCAGGAGATGACCTGGAAACGGAAGAAGCTGCTCTCCCTGATGGTGCAGATGGACAACTACAGCGACTATCTGCTGCTGTGGAGCCCCAGGGACAAAAAGCTGTGGTATCTGGACATAGAGCATGAGGAATTCCACCCTCTGGCCAAATGGGATGACTTCATCGCAGATCCCGGCCGGTATCTGAACGGGATGATCGAGGGTGAGTTTGAGGAGTAAAGCCATGACATCAATAGACTTTCTGAACAAGGTACATAAAAGCCTGGACTCGCAGGAATATAGCCTCTCTTATTCTCCAGCCAAGTCCAAGAATTATATGTTGTACTGCAACGGCAACTTCATCGGTGGCCTGTTCGATGAGGAGTTGTGCTTCGTCTACGCCGACAGTGTGAGTGAGCTGTTGGGACAGCCGGAGCCCGTCTACCGCGGCTACTCCAGTACCGCCCAGCACAGGATGCTGGTGATCCCGGAGGAACACTGGGCGAAGGCGCTGAAACTGCTCTATGCTGAGAAATTTGACTGGAGCCGTTTGGTGTACGACATCACCTACACCAGCATTGGCGCGGCTGTGGTGGAGGACTTCTACGACGAGAATGTGGTATTCCTGCGCTTCTGCTTTGAAAAGGAGCTGCTGAAAAAGAACCCTCTGGACCGGCAGGGCCGTATCCTTCGGATGGTCTATATCAACCAGGACTTGACAAATACCGGTAAATATTTGTTTCCTGAGTTGCTGGACAAGTTCCTTGCCTTTTTTGATCGGAAAGGAAAAACCAGTCTGGAAACCATGCTGAATCGGTGGTACTCCGCACTGGAGAAGGAGTACCGCAGCCAGATAACGGGATAAGGGGGGGCGACAACATGACAGAAGAAAACAGAACCTACATTACCCATCTCAAGGTCACGGATGTCCCGTGGCACCGGCTCACCACCGCCTATGGCCGGGGGACGGAGTTTCCCGCTCACCTGGCTGTGCTGGAGCAGATGGGGGATTTGGCGTCCGTCAAAAAGTCCCTCTATGAGCTCACCACCAACATGGAGCACCAGAGTACCCTTTGGCACGCTACCCCCTTCGGCATGGTGTTCCTGAACCGGATTCTGGAGAAGGCCCTCGCGGAGAGCGGGCAGAACCCCGCAGCCCATTTCCTGGCTGGGGAACTGCTGGACTTCTTCTCCTGCATCCTCCAGTGCTTCCACGATGGAGACGAGATGGAACATGCCTCTCCCCTCCCCTGCTTCTCCGATCTGCTCCGGGAAGAATACCTGTGGTCGGAGGAATACGACGAGGAAGAAAATGAGATGCGCTACGAGGAGGACGAGGTCTTCCCCGATGACCTGTTCTATAGCTTCTATTACTACTCCTGGCAGGCGGTAAAAGCCTACCAGGATGTATTGGAGCAAGTCCCGGCAGAGTTTTCCAAGCCCGCTGCCGCGGTGCTGGAACTGCTGTAAAGGAGGCTACACCGATGTTTGAAGAATTCTATGAGATGTACGAGCCCGAGGAGCAGGAAATGGTCGCCCTGATCAATCGCTGCATTGGGGGCGGATATAACTGGAAAGGCAACTTTTGGGAAATGACCGTTGTGACGCTGGGCATGGTGTTCTGTGACACAGGCAAGGTCAGCACCAAGGAAGAGCAGCTGGATTGGCCGGTCAGCGATGAGGAGCGTAACAGCGAAAAGGGCTGGGGACGCTTTGGCAAGGAGCAGATCTGCCGCCTGAAGATCCGCCGGATGAAAGAAGAATGGGCAAAGGATCTGGTGGTGCGCCCCTAGTGTATCTCCCAGGTGGTCAAGGCCCACGAGGACTGCCCGGAACTCCAGGCCGTTCTGGACGAGTACCACAAGCCAGTGGTGATCCAGGACTAGGTGCTGGGAGAACTGACACTGGACAAGGACTATGATACCTTCGAGGGCGAAATCCAGTGGTGCGGAAAGGATGTGAGCCTTTCTCTGGAAGTCAATGCCGAGAGCAAGCCCTCCTGGACCCGCGCCCGCAGTGCCGCCAAGAAGCTGCTGGCCGACTGTGACACCTGGGACAAAGCCATGCGGGAGCTTGCGGCCAAGAGCCTGACCGAGCTGGCCAACAACTGGCTCTCCCAAGATGAAGAAAATCCCCGTGACCCGGAAACCGACCCCATCACAGAGGAAGAATTGGCCCGGCGGATCAGCCTGACGAGCCTGTCCGTCACCTCCGGCGGCAGCTTCACCGCCTGGTTTGACTGCGATGAGATGTTCACCGATCATGCGGTGACGGTCTACGGTTCCTTGAAAAAGGGCCTCAAAACTGCCAACATCGAGGGATAAGGAGGCGCAGAGATGAAGCTGAACTGTAAACGCATTGATTTTACATATACCCCCGGCGAGGAAATCTTCAACTTTCCCGAGGAATCGGGACTACCCTTTATCTTCGATGTAGAGGAAGAACTGACCGGCGATCCTGCTGCCATGGATGTGGTGGGAGAAATACTGGATGAGGCGGAGAAATTGGCGGAGAAGGCCAAAGCCGCCATCAAAGCGGCGCTGGCGGACGAGGACAGCCGCTACCATAGCGTTGTGACATTTTTCATGGAGTTCCACCGGGACGATGTAGGCCCGGATATTGCGGCGGAACTTTTTCCGGGAACCGACCCATCCAAGCTGTCCTTTGCCGAGATGGTGGACTTTTTGAAGCTCAAGCGGTTCGGCAGTCTGGTGGATGACGAGATGGATCAACAAGTTTTCATTATGGATCTGTCCTTCAACCCGGAGATCACCGACGAGTTGATGGTAATCTACTTTGACTTAAACCAGGAGATTTTCTGTATTACCCATGAAAGCTGATGAAAGAGAATTGCCTATGGAAAAAGCGACTGCTGTTAATACCTGCTTAGGTGTTTTGAAGGGACGGGACTGCATCTATCTGGATCAGGTGAAACAGGATGCTCTGAACAATCTGACCTTTACGGGGGACATCAATGGCCATCTAATCTCCCAGTGCAGGGACGAAAAAGACTGGTTTCCCTATACACTCACCTTCCGGCAGGTGCTGGCCTATTTTACCTGTGAATTGGACACCTATGAAAATATGGCTGGGACGGAGTATCTGGATGGCAGTTCCTTCGATTTAATTGAGGACAGCACCTGGCTGAAGTCTCTGCCAGTGCGGGAGGACTTTGACAAAGGCATCTATCGGCACTACCGGCTGTTTACATACGATGATGTTTACAACATCATTGCGGTTTCCTATGAGTTTGCAGCAGAGTTGTAAATGCCTGAAACATGGAAGACCATTGGAGGGATCTATCAAGGAAGGAGGTATGGCGATGAAACAGAATAAGCATCAGTTGGAGCATCTGCCCACACTTCTGGTTCAGCAGATCCGCCTGCAATGGTATAAAGACCGCCGGGGCGGAAATGCGGCCGCACAGCGGAACCAGTATCCCAGAGCCATGCGTCTGCCGAAAGACTTCTTCTCCTATTATCCTTTTGGTCTGCCTACTCACTTTGCATCTATCATACAGAGGCCCGATGGATTTCAGATCGATAGGGACTGTCGTAGGCTGATGGAATGGAAGCCGAATGGCACAATGCGGCTTCACCCTTTCGAACTGATTCAGCAGGAGCCCGGAATCCATGTGCGTTACCGCAATGATTGGCACATCGGGGCGATGCCGGAGCGATATACCTACGATAAGACCGGGCAGAAACAGCCTCTCAATGAGCTGGCATTGGATTTGGCTCCCGGCGAGTATGGGAGAGCTGTCTGCAATGGGCGGTTCCGGGACTGGGATACAGGAATCTGGTATTATGTACTGGATATTTTGAATGTGATGCCGCTTACAGAACCCACTGACTCATTGACCAGTTTTACGGACAGAGAGCCTAATAAGATATATACCCAGATTGACCGACTGTGGTGACGAAAGACAGGAGGATAACCACATGATTTCCACAAAAGATTTATCTGGCCTGCCCAACGCGGAGCGCCTGAAAAACTTCTGCAAAGGGCTGGCGGCTCTGGACATCATCATGGTGGAGGAGGAATGGAGCTTCATCCGCCACTATACATACAACCCCGCATGGCGAAAAGGCAAAGAGGCATTCTTTGCCACTGATGGCAGTGACCAGAGCATGATCGTCATGTTTGCGCCGGAAGGCTGTGTCATCAACGGTGTGGATTCCGAACTCTACGACTGGGAGGAAAAACTTCCCCGTATCGAAGACCTGACGGATGGAATGCCCTCTGCTTTGCAAAAGCTCATGAGCAGCCGTGAAGTCAAAAAGATGAAAAGCACCTTCTGCGTCTGGACGGAAGATGGCACCACATGGCACTGCAATCCCATGGACGGCGAGGACGCATCCAAAGATTTGCTCTCCACGATTGATGGTAATCCACAGAGCTATGTGGATTACGGGAAGTGGTTTTACCCAGCAGACCTGCCTTTGGAGGCTGTGCGCCAGCTTGCTGATGGGGTTCCGGTAACAAAATAACTGGTCGCTGTGTTGAACCCTAAGCGCAATGAATGGGAAGAAATAAAGGCGGGTCTGGACAAGATCGGGTATCCAAATGAACTTTGATTGGCAGCCGACAGGAGAGGATTCGAATGATCAAAGAACGCATCCCCATTTCCGGCGATCTCAAACCCGTCTACTTCGGCTATGACGCCAAGGGCGAAATCTGCGCCGTGTATGTACGCTTCATCGACATTGAAGCCAGCTACAAGGAGCAGGCGTAAGGAGGAAAACAGCGATGGAATGGCCGAAACGGGCGCGGGCAGTGAACTGGGAGAGCGGTGTCCTGACCTTAGACGGAGAAAAGCAATTTGAAGTCCCGGAACTGACCGCAGAGATCATGGAGCGGCTGGCCGGTTACACTCTGGTGGGCTTTCATGTGAAAGGCTATCCGGTGACGGATGAACTGCTTGCCCCCTTTGCCGGACATAAAAGCATGGCCAACCTCGGCGTGGAGGACGGTGCGCTCACCGACGCCTGTTTCCCTGTTTTTTCCGCTATGCCCAAGCTGCGCTATCTGCTGCTGGACGGCAATGCCGCCATCCACGGCAGCGGTCTGTCCGCCTTGCAAGGCTGCAAGCTGGATCTTATCACTCTCAACCGCACCGGGCTGGATGATGCTGGTCTGCTCCAGGCGGC
Organism: Gemmiger sp. An120; assembly: GCF_002160955.1. GTDB lineage: Bacteria > Bacillota > Clostridia > Oscillospirales > Ruminococcaceae > Gemmiger_A > Gemmiger_A avium. Next base: position 127,850 of record NZ_NFLN01000002.1, on the reverse strand, counting down.
CTCCATCCCCAAGCTCTCCCACATCCAGATCGACCATACCGCCGTTACCTATGAGGGCCTGCTGGCCATCGCCGGTAACAACCGCATCGAGCCGGTGGCCCATGTGCAATTCACCAAGGAGCAGATGGAACACTTCTCCCAGCTCCAGCGGGAAAAGGCCAAAAAGCCCGTCCAGCTGGATGAGCAGGCGGCGGAAGAATGCCGCAGGGTGCTGTCCGCTTTCTTTGCCGAGATGACGCAGTGGGAGCAGTACATGGAGCATGCCGGGTTTGAAGATGCCGAGGCTGTGCCCCGCCTGCTGGCGATCTGGGAGAAGTATGTGAACGAAAAGCCCCGTCCGGGCTACCGTCCTCTGGGCCTCTCATATAGTGCCCAGGGCACCTACAACGGGGAAGAATTCCTTGACGCGGAGCAGATCACCAAGAACAAGCTCTACATCTACACCAGGGAGAAAAACACCGGCTTTGACCGCCGCTTCCTCATGAAGCGTGTGGGCGAGGGCTGGATGATCGACGCGGTGCAGGAGAAGCTGGACGGCTGGCAGCGCACGGGATTGTGAGGCATCACATGGCTTGGGAATATGAAACCTTTGGCCCAGACGGTCAATGCAAATTGTTTGGTGTGAACATCTTTGACTACGACTGGCAAACCACCGGCAAGCGAGTAAAAGTCAAAGACCCGATCTATCACCAAGACCATACCTTCGAGGTCTGGCAGGTGGAGATTGACGGGCAGCTCCACCGCTTTGCCGCCGGGGAGTTCTCCAACTGTGTATGGGGATTCTATCTGGAAAAGAACAGATGAGAGGAGCGTGGCGCCATGAAAGCCAACGCCGGAGAGGTCTATACAGTCTATAACCAATATCTGAAACGCTACACCGCCTGCCAGGTGGCCTATATTGCGCCGCCGGACACGGTGAGCGAAGAATCTTGGGCGGTGGTCCTCTCTCTGGATTGGGTGGGCGACGCCCCTCTGACTGCGGAGGAACTGCCCCATCTCCGCCCGCTCTACAAGGACTTCATGTACTGGTCCCGCGACCTCCACCTGCTGCGGGTGCCGTTGGAGGTCCCGCCCCAGTACACGCTGGTAGGCACACTGCCGCCCTTCACCGACCAGCCCTGCCGCTCCTATGGCAGCTGGAGTGACGGCTATGATGTGTATCTCCAGATCCGGTGGCAGGCCATTCCGGAGGAACGGCGGCGGGCCTTCAAGGAGGCCATGGAGAGCGAAGAGAAAACGGAGATCGGCGGTATCCCGGTGAAGGTCAGCAGCCACCGGGTGACGGACCAGTACGAACCATTCGATTCGGCGCTGGAACTAAAGTCGCTGCCTTGCCTCTCCACCCTTATCTGCGAGCGGTGGCACCCGGATCTGCTGGAGTTTTTGCGGGAAAACCCCTTTGTTGATGAAGTGACTTTGCTGAACCACAGTCAGAGGACACTTGATCTGCGAGGCACCAGCATCAGAAAGCTGATGCTGGACATGACCGGGCTGGAGGAACTGTGGCTGTGTGAGGGAACGGAGCTGCTCCTGTTCCAGAACAAGGGGCCGGACGCCTGTGCCATCCATGCCCCCGAAGATGGCGGCGGTTTGACTCTCCAATTTATCGGGGAATACCGCCCGCACACGGAACTGCCGAACCTACGAGGGCTGCATGGCATCGAGCTGAAGGACTTTGATCTGACCGGGCTGGCTGCTGTCCATCCCCACCTGAAGGAACTGAGGCTCTGGGGTGCGCCGGGAAACCTGGGGAACTTCTCCGCTGTGCGAGGGTTCCGGGAACTGACGAACCTCTCCACCTTCGACCTGTTCGGCTTCGGCGCAGCTGACATCCCCACCCCGGAACAGATGCCGGAGCTTCGCTGGTTCTGGATGACCAGCCTGCCGGAGACGGCAGCAAAAGCGGCAAAGCAGCTCTGGAAAAGCAAGCCGGGAATGGATCTGCGGATCACCAAGCCCCGGAAATCGGAGTGGCTGGCGCAAAACCTGGACAATCCCTTCCGAGGCTGGGACGGTACGGAGCATATCCCTGCTTCTGCTGCGAAAAAGGCAGCCAATCAATACCGAAAGACTCGTTCCCAGCTGATGAAGCTGGCCGCTGAACCGGGCGAGGACGCCCAGTCCCAGGCGCTGGATGCGGTGACAGCCTATACCAAGACCTTCAACAAGATGGGCTTTATCGAAACCGAGGAACGGGATGAAATCTACATGGCCCTGCGGGGTATCCTGGATGCCCTGCCGGGTGATGCGCTCCAGAAAGATGCCCTGATTGAGAAGTTTGATGAGCTTCGAGATTTTTGAGGAGGGGTTAGGATGGACCAGGCAGTAATTTACAATGGCCAAATTCTTACCCTGACGCGCTTTTGGGCGACGGGAGAGCCTTGCCTGTGGATCACCGACCCGGAGCAGATCGGGATGCCTAAAATGGAATTTGTGGGAGGCCACCCGGACGAATACTGCATTTTCCTGAAAAATCTGACTGAAGCAGAGCTGGCACAGATCACATCCCTGGACGGCGTTCCACTGGATATGAAAGAAGAACGAAACGACATTGAATGAGGTGAACACCATGGAATCGATTAGAAACCCACTTCCCAAGCCGCCAAAATACATAGATGTGGACTATATGACTTTGCCTGACATCGACAGCAACCCACTGTTCTATGATGAAGATGCGCAGGAGATGCTGACCTATTGGACGGATGGGAAAATGGTCTACTGGTATTTTGACCGGGCGTCCAGGGATGTAGAGCATTTTGTCTGGTTCAATCGGCTCTTTGCCAAGGATAGCAAACACTGTTTTCTCCATGGCCACAAGCTGCGGAATGTGGATCACGCCTCGTTCACGGCACTCAACAACTGCTACGCCAGGGATTGTAAAAGTGTCTGGACCACCGGCGGCCGGTTTGAACCAGAGGACATCAGCTCTTTCGTTGTCTGTGATGATGGAGTCAAACTGATTGAACATATCCGGACCATGTCCGATGGGACACAGCGCCCCATCCGAGTGCGGATTCCCTACGGATATGCCAAGGACAGCAAGGCCGTGTACTATGAAAACTTTGCCGGCAAGATCAAGATACTGAAAAAAGCAGACCCTGCCACCTTCGTTTCCAACAATGACGCCCATTTCGCATGGGATGCCAAGTCCATCTTCTGGGGCGGTTATCTGCTGCCGAAAGCCGACTTGCAATCCTGGCGAATCGTGAATGCACAAAAGAGTCTCTCAAGGGATGATAAGCACTTCTATATCCTGAATAAACTGGTCACAGAAGAAGAATGGAACCAGAAACTGCTCGGATAAGAAAGGACAAACCCTATGGCTCTACAAGATAAGAAAATAATGCCTCCCCCCTGGCTGGCCCACCGGGAGATCGAGCGATACTCCATTGGCTGGCGCATGGGCTATGGGGAGGATTACATAGACCGATTTGGCGATTGGCTGGACACCCTCTCCCCGGAGGAGCGGACGGAATACCGCACCCTCTTTCCCGAACCGGTGACCTGGAAGGGCTGGTGGGAGGACGAGGACACTGGTGAAGTGCTGGTACACGGCGACTTCCTGGTGGAGGCATGGCAGCCGGAGGGCCGGCCCAAGTACACCCGCCAGTGGCTCCATCAGGAGTTTGCCGCCGGGCGGAAGCGGGAGCTGTGCCTGTTCTGGGGCCATCAGCCTTCCGAGGACGGCCAGCTGACAAAAAGCTGCCTCAGCCAGTGGTGGATGGAGGACTTCTATACGACGGCTGACTCCTACCTCTGCATGGAGCAGTATATGATGGCTGCCAAGGCCGAGCTGTTTGGTGACAAAGAGATCCGAGACCAGATTTTGAAATGCAGCGACCAAAAGCAGATCAAGGCCCTGGGCCGCAAGGTGCGGGGCTTTGATCAGAAGGTATGGGACAAGTTCAAGTACGCCATTGTGCTGCTTGGCAACTGGCACAAATTCAGCCAGAACCGCGAACTGCGGGAGTTTCTCCTTTCCACCGGGGACAGCGTGCTGGTGGAGGCCAGCCCCTATGATGCCATCTGGGGCATCCGCCTCGCGGCCAGCTCCCCGGAGGCTCAGGACCCCATGAAGTGGCGGGGACAAAATCTGCTGGGCTTTGCGCTGATGGAAGTGCGGGACGAGCTGCGCCGGGTGACACAGAATGAAATGCTTTGCGATTGGAGTATGGTATGGCAACAATGAAACTCTATGAACTGGTCAACCACTACCACATCGGCACGGAACTGACCTGCGCCGAGGCGATGTTCATGGCCTGCAATGAATATTACCATCTGAATTTGTCCGAGGAGACCCGGAAAATGTTCTCCGTCATGGGCCTTGGGATGCAGACCGAGCACTCCTGCTGCGGCGCCTTTACCGTGGCAGTAGGGATCATTGGGCTGATGACCGCAAAAGAAGGTCAGACGGATGTGAGCAACATGGAAGGCTATCAGATGATTGCTGAATTGACGGAGTTTATGCTGGGCTTCTATGGAACGCTCCACTGTGTCGAGCTGCAAAGGCTGGAGATCGTGGGCTACGAAAACCCCTGCCACGCCATTGTGGAGGCGCTGGCCAAAAAGCTGGAGGAACTGTTGGCGAACCGCAGGATCTTTTGCCCGGCAAACGGAGGACAACTGGGCTGCTGATGTGCCGGGAAGCGAGGGATTACATGAAAGACTTTTCCCAATACGGAAACAGACCGGACAACCAGTGGGAGATGCTGCCCTGGATACCCGATCCGCGTCCGCCTTTCAAAATCTGGGTGAAGCCGGAGCAGATCGCGCCATTCTTCCTCATTCCCCACCACCCCTATGCCATCTCCCTTCTGCTGAAGATCAGTGACGGGTTCCGGACAGAAGAATTCTGCCGGCTGGGACTGACCGGCAGCAGCGGAAACTGGGAACGGCTGGTCCGGGGTGTGATCCGGGAGTTTGAGGAAAACAATAGTGGTGAGGATCTGTTTCACTTTGACTCCGACGAGGATGTGTTCTGCGTGTATTCCCAATACATCGACGATTTGATGATGCTGGCCAAAATGATCCGAGTAGCCTGTGCCGATGAAAAAACGATGCGGACTTATCTTGGCAAGATCGAGTACATCAAGCTCTTTTGGGAGGGCGCACCGGAGGGTGAACCAGCGGTCATCCTCTATGAAGTGGATACCGAAAATGAGCGGCTGGCCCATCGCTCCATCGACATTTTTGCAGATGGCCGCACCCACAACATCCCTGACCTTTACGACGGTGTCATCGAGATCACGCCGATCCCCACCGTGGAGGAATTGAACGCCCATGTCTGGGGTGAGGAGTTCCACGCCTGCATCATAGAGAAAGCGGAATTTGAGGCCATCTGGGAGAGCCGATTTTATAGCGGAGCGTTCGGAAAAGCGAGGAATGACAATGGTTGAAATCAATCGTGTCTGGCTCAATGTGGATACAGACACCAACAAAATCACACTATTCAGCCGCCCCCGCGTATCCATCCGCGTGGATGAGTACATTTGGAGCTTGATCGAAGAACATATCGTGAAGCCCCATAAGCTCATGCGTAGTGAAAAGCACAAGTATCTCCTGAAAATTGCCTTTGGCCGATTTGATCCGGTGCGGCACCGATATTATCCGCTTTCCCCGTACAACGGGCAGCTTCGGGAAGGCGTCAAGCCGGACAGCGCAAACGGATGGTATCCCCGTGAGGACTTTGCAGACTCTGAGGAACGCACCACCTGGTTCTCTCCCGATAAAATCTGGACAAACTGCGGCAACAAGGTTCTGGATGTCAATATTGATGCCGCCAATGTGAGCGAGAGTATCACCCCCAGAGAATACGCAGACTTGCTGTTCGATGGGATTGGTGCTGCACTGGTGTTTAACTTCAAAAGGCTCAAGCGCGAGGAGCTTGATGAGCTGAAACCCAAGATCGACTGGAGCATGGTAGAGAGTTTTCCCTTTCCCGCACCCTTTGAGGAGCAACAGTACATTGGGGACGAGGGCAAAATTCATGTGTATTCCTGGAATGGCCGGCAGGAAATGAACCTTGTAGGCCCTTATTCTGTGCGGGATTTATATCTGGAGCATTTCGGAAAATAGTTGGGAGGAATCTGATGAAACAGACAGATATTTATACTGAGGCTCTGATCTGTCTGCGCTCAATCCTTCAGGCAGACCATCCGGAATTCAATAACTGGATCGACTGGTTGGAGCGGGACATTCAGGACAGGAACCAGCGGCGGGAGGTTGCCCATCATCTTCGGGCATACGGTGGTATGGGTTCATTCAATGATCTGCCCAGTATGCGCGGAAATCACGACTACATTTTTGACTTTCTAAAGTCTGTGTGCTATGCCTTCGGCCATCTTTATGCCAAACGGGAAGGCATTTCGCCAGAGGTATTGATGGCGGAGTGCCTCCACGATGTAGGGCAGGCAGCCTATCACCCCCATAAGGCACTGAACCAAGCCATTGCCCAACACTTGATGCAGGGCGATCTACAGGAGAATCTGGATAGGCTGTAGGAGGACTTGCTATGAACGAAAGACTATTTCGCACCCAATTCAATCAAATGGAAACCACCGAGAAGCAGGCGCTGATGGAAAGCCTGGCTACTCGTTATGATATGACCTTTCTTGGCCTGCATACCTTTGACCGCTGGGGCCAGAACTGTACCACCGGCATATTCGAGAAAGATGGCCGGGAGTTCGTCTTTGTCCCCGGTGATACCATCACCCTGGGCTGGGAACGGTTCGCCGTAGGGCTCAGTCAGAACAGCCGCGAGGAACTGGACTATCTGTTCCAGGAATGGGAGATGGAACAGGACCCGGAGGAGATGATCCGGGAAAGCATGGCCCCCATCCGGCAGGCAGCCATTGGTCCTATGCTGGTGGGCCGGGAGTTGGAGGAACTTTGCTGGGAGCCGGTCACAATGGACGATCCCAGATTGACCGCCCATCCTGACTGGCTGAAGCAGTTCCGGGAGTTTGCCTGGAGCGACCTTGACAGCCTTACTATGCACCAGTCAGCCCGCATTGAGCGGACGGAAAAGGGCTTTCAGATCTGTATCTATAACCGCACTGATTACGATGAACTTCTTGCCGGGCTGGAAAAGCAGGGGCTTTCGTTGCCTACGGCGGACGAGTGGGCCTATCTGTGCGGCGGCGGGTGCCGCACCCTGTTCCCCTGGGGGGATGGAATGGACTACTCCATGCACCTGCACCACTTCGAAAGCCCGGAGGATGAGGACAAGCCCTTCGATATGGAGGAGCCTAACTTCTTCGGAGTGTCCATCGCCTATGACCCCTATATGCGGGAGGTCGTGAAGGCCGAGCAGTTTACCACCTGCGGAGGCGACGGCGGGTGCAACATCTGCGGCGGACTTGGAATTTTCCTCGGTTTCCTGCCCTGTTCGCCCCACTGCAAGCCGGAAGTGCAGGAGGACAAGGAATTGAACGGTGACTATGACTTCTATCGGCCTATGATCCGGGTGGAGATGGACAGATAGACTGGAGGGATACCATTGGAAAAAAAGAATCTCAGTTGCCCCTCCTGCGGCCCGCTGGCGGCACAGATGGAGGAGGCCAGCGGCGGCTCCTACCGCCAGTATGACCAAATCCTCCAGAAGCTCATGGAACTGGAGCAGCGGGGCAACATGGAATTGTTTGCCGGGGACTGCACGCTGGAGGAGACCGACGCTGCGTTGGCATCCGAGCGGCACTACACGGTCTGCCACTATATGCGGTGCCGCCGCTGCGGGGCCCTCTATTTTGTGGGGGCCTGCATCCGGGGTGCGCCGGTCTTTCGGCAGGTGGCAGACATCGGAAAAGAGAACCTGGACACCCGGCTGTGGGGCCGGTGTGGAACCTATTACTTACAGAAAAAAGGATAAAGGAGGCGTCAATATGGATGTCGTGAAACTCCCCAAAAAAGTCCGTATGGTCTGCTATGAGATCATGGATGGCAAAGAAGAAGCCTTGGACACGCTGGAATCCTTTGCCGATAAATACCCCCATCAGGTAGCAGCGGTCAAGGCCGAGGTCGCCTATTTCAACCTGGACTATGAAAAGGCGCTGGCTTTGGATTTGGCCATCCTTCCCTGGCTGGAGGAGTGGTATTACAGCAATGTGAGCGATGAACACATGATCGCCATGACGGTGGCGGCCATCCGGCTCCACCGGGAGCAGGAGCTGATTGAGGCGCTGACGAAGGAACAGACGCGCATCCGGGCTGAGAACGGCCTCCCCCAGCGGGATCGGTTCTGTGACATCCTGATGGACTACCTCAAACGGGGCCTTATGCCCTTTGCGGACAACGACAAGAACTACCCCTACCATGAACCAGAGGAACCGCAGACAAAGGAGCAGCTCTGGGCAAAGCTGGTGGAACAGAATAAGAAACTCTCGCCAGACGATCCCGATGCCAGGCGGAAGCTCTATAACCACTGCTGTATGTTCGGAACCGCCAGGGATGCCGTAGATCTCTTTGAGGAGATTCAAGGCGTGCCCATGGCTGACTCCTCCTATCGGGACGCAATCGCCCGCTATCTCTATTTAGGCGAACGGGAGAAGGCGCTCCAGACAGCGGAGCGGTTGGCAACATCGCGGCTGTGGGCGGTTGCCGGGCCGACGCAGGTGCGTCCCATGTCCTTCTTTGAGGACCCGAACCTGCGGAAGTTTTTGCTGGAACCGGAATCCCTCCGGCGCATCCGGGAAGCTGCCTTCATTGATGACGGGAACTTGATCCGAAAGTAAATCACTTGGGAATGGAGGATCTGCTATGAGCAAGGAGCTGGTACTGTATAAAGCATTTATTGACGGCCTTGTGGAGCGGAAAGACAGCATGACGGCACTTTGTGTCAAGGGCGGTGGCTTTCCCAAGACGGAAGACAACAAGGCGAAGAATGATCTTCTCGCCACACTGACCCCGGAGCAGAAAGATGTACTGGCCGAGATGCTTCAGGACGAACATATTGCGGGTATCCATACCACTCTTGCTTTTATCAATAAAATGATGGACTTGGATGGTTTGGAGCTTCATCAGGACGGCGAATCCTATCCCAACGACTATTTTGAGAGCCTGCACTATGACTTCATCAGCCGTTGTGACGGAGATGAGTGGCCGGAATAATAGGAGGTGCGACAGATGTATATCAAAAAATACTGGGGCAACTTTATCGGAGGTTCGGATGACAGCCTGAACCTTGTGGCATTTTTGGAAGACCAGAAGAAAGAGGAGATCCCCCTCAGCGAGATATTTGCCAAGATTGGGCTGGACAAACAAAACTGGAACTTCCGCCAGACCGTGGATTACCTGGAGTTCACCCACTCCAGTGGTGTGGAAATGGATTTTCACTTCGCTATTGATGTGGTCACTGATCTGGCCGCCATCCTGCTGGAGTGCAGTGTCAGCGGCAGTGTAAACCTTCAAGATCTGGATGAGTACAACACCCCTTCCCGCCGTATCCGCATCACCGCCACGCCAGAGGAGCATGACGCCATGAACAAGGCCCTGGCGGATTTTGCCCAGAACCCACTGGAATATGACCTCAGCGAGATGATGGACGACGAGGAGAGCCATGAGATGGCTCGGGATGTGGATGCACTGCGGAAGGAGCTGTACGAGGCTGCTGGCCGCAACCGGGACTACCATGTGAAAGCGGAGGATGTGAAACCTCTACTCTCTGACTGGAAGGGTGCCGATGGCTGCATTACCACCAACCGTATCACGGTGGAGGGCTACAAGGTCGGCTACTGCTACCGGGAGAAGCCGGACGGCGACTGGGACAGTGGCTGGCGCTTCACCGCCGGTGATGAGAGCGACGAGTACATGGACGACCCCAACAATGCCGGGATTTACAAGCTGAACACAATCTGCAACGACGATCCCGACATCATTGCGCTGCTACATACGCCCGCCCCCTGCGCCTTTGAGCGGGATGAGAACGGCGTGTTCCAACAAATCAAAGACTGGAAACCGGATGAGGACGAGGAGGACCCGGATATGGATATTTTGAAGCAGTGCCAGAAGTTGAATGAAAAAGGTGAGTCCCAGCAGAAGATTATTGACGCGCTGGAAGCAATCCCCGCTGAGGAGCGCACCCCGGAGATGGACAGCGAACTGGCCCGGGCCTACAACAACTGGGGGGCGATCCGCTCTGATCGGGAGGCACTCAAAAAGGCCATTGCCCTCCTGGAACCCCATGAGGAATACTTCGAGGGAGACTACTACTGGAACTTCCGTATGGGCTATTCCTATTACCATCTGAATCAGGAAGGCCGGTCTCTGCGATATTTTGAAAAGGCATTGGAAGCTCGACCTGGTGACGAGGACACCAAAGAGTTTATCGACCGGTGCAAAAAGGGTATTTCTCTGCCGCAGTTCTGGGAGTGCTTCCGGGAGCGGACAGAGAACTGGTGGGAAACCTTTGCCGAGATGGAAGCAGAATTGCGCCAGATGATGGACGAGGACAAGGACCACACCCGCGGCGTCGAACTCGTAGCCCAAATGGAAGGGGCTTTGAACCAGGCGTTTGACGAAATCTCCTTCGAGATGGGTTTCAACGGCGAGAAGTACGAGCTGATCCTCACCCCGGAGGGTGACAAGGTCAAACTGTTTGAGCTGGTCTACTTCCAGAAGCACGCCTCCAAAGAGGTGCTGGAGCACTGGAACATCCTTGTGGGCCGTCAGCCCCTCCAGAACATCGGCTTGCGTACCGAGGACGGATGGAATATCTCTGGGGATGATGTGCAAATCTGGCTGGAGGAACAGGGTGAAAACAGCTTCGCCATCTCCGCCTACTGCGAAAAGCTTCTGCCCATGCTCGGGGAGGCTGAGGGCCGGGTCTGGTGGATGCTCACCACCCTCACCGACCAAGTGCTGGGAGAGATCTCCCATATGTGGTATATTGACGATTTCGATGTGTTGGAAAACCCCAAGGAAGAACCTTCTATCCTCCTGTCCAAACTGCCCGACAAACTGAAAGAAAAGGGAGCGAACCTCTCCACCGATCCCAATGCCTATCTGGAGAGCTATCTTGGCTACGAAATGAAACCCAATGAAGACCCGGATGCCGATTGGCGGCTGGATGTGATGGCCGGTACCACCAAGTGTGTGCCACTCCTCAACGGATACCTGAATGCCGACAATGACTTCATGGACAATCTCCATGCCGACGGCGCGGTGGCAGGCTTCTTCTGCTATCCTCTGGACACCTTGCGGGAGGAGGAAGGAACGGAGAAAATCTTCGACTTCCGGGACAAGTTGGAGGAATTGTTCACCACCGGGGACGGACCGGAGGTGCTCACCCTCATCGGCGGAGCTACCGGTCTTTTTTGCGGCTATGTAGATTTCATCGCCTGGGACATCCGGACGGCGCTCCAGATGGCAAAGGAGTTCTTCGAGGACAGTGAGATCCCCTGGGCCAGCTTCCACACCTTCCGCCGGGAAGCAGGCACTGTGAATCTGAAAACGCCGCCCGAGGAGGAACCGGACGATGAGGATCAGGTCCCCGAGCTGGACGAGACGCTGACGGGTATGGACTATATCCCTTACACCCCGCAGAACGAAGAAGAATTCTTCCAGCAGCTGGAGCAGTGGAACGATGAGGACGAATACACCCACTGCATCCAGGCATTGAACGCCATCCCGGAAGATTGGCGAAACTACCGCACCGCCTATGCCATGGCACGGGCGCTGGAGAACTACGCTATTCTGGGCGACCACAAGGAGGTCCCCCCTAATTATAAGGGAGATAAGGCCCTGCGCCGAGCTATCGAAATGCTGGAGTCCGTCCAAGAAGAGGGTCAGGACAAGGCCCAGTGGAATATGCGGATGGCCTATGCCTATCAGTATCTATATGGTCAGGAAGAAAAGGCCATCCCCTACGCCCAGCGGTGGGCCGAGCTGGACCCTGAGGACGAGGACGCCCCGGCGGTGATTCAAGCGTGTCAGGAGGAGATTGCAAAGCGAGCTGAGGCAGAAGCCGAGGACGAGAGTGACCACACAGGCGTCTTCACCGGCTTCGTGCTGCTGTCCAAGGCAGAATGGGATAAAGAGCAGTTCATCCGGGACATGAAGGAAAAGTGGGACATCGCTGTGGATGAATACGACGCCAGCGAGGAGAAGGACGACGACGCGCTGGTGTTTGAAGTCGGCGATATACTCGCCGCCGTCAGCCTGAATGACTATCCAATCCCCGGTGGCGAGGCCGAGGGCAATGCGGAAAACAACTATATGTGGGAGGATGCGGTCAAGGTAGCCAAAGAGCACCGTGCCCACCTGATGGTAGCAGTGCTGGGTAAAGAAGAGGATCTTCTGGAAAAGGGCAAGCTGTTCACCAAGTTAGTAGCCGCCTGCTGCCGCCAGGAATATGCCACCGGTATCTACACCAGCGGAGTGGTGTTTGAACCCCGGTTCTATGAGGGCTTTGCCGACATGATGCGGGAGGACGAACTGCCCATCTTCAACTGGATCTGGTTCGGCCTCTGGCGGGATGAGAATGGCATGAACGGCTACACCTACGGTCTGGATGTGTTCGGCAAGGACGAGATGGAGGTACTGGGTACCGATGCCAAGCCGAGCGATCTGCGGGACTTTTTGGCCAGCCTTGTGTCCTATGTACTGGAGAATGATGTGGAACTGCACGATGGGGAGACCATCGGTTTTGCGGCAGACGATAAGCACACCATCACCCGCAGCCCCGGCGTCGGTCTGCCGGAGGAGCAGATGACCCTGAAAATCTCCTGGGCGTCATCGGACGGTGACCCTGACGATGATGACGATGACCCGGACGGCGAAACGTCCGAGGATGAAGAAACCGGTGTTCCCGAGGTCTACACCGAGGAGGAGATGGAGGCCATCGAGGGACACATCCAGCAGTATTTTGGTGATTTCGAGCATGTATTCCATGAGCTGGCCTCCCCGGACATCCATGTGGACATCTGTGTGGTGCATCCCTCTGGGGAGCGGGACTACTATACCCTGGTCACCATGGGCATGGGCGCTCACCGGATGAATGTGCCGGAGGAGCTGGCGGAGTACAAGCTGGAGCGGGCGGAGCTGGCCATCGCCCTGCCCAAGGACTGGAAGCTGAAGCAGGAGGACATGAGAGACGAGCGGTGGTACTGGCCCATCCGCCTGCTGAAAACCCTGGCCCGCCTGCCCATTGCCAGCGACACCTGGCTGGGCTTCGGCCATACCATGGACCATGAGGAGGACTTTGCAAAGGATACAAAGCTGTGCGCCGCTATTCTCACCGGCCCCCAGGGGACGGAGGAGGGCAGCGAGGTCTGCACCTTGCCCGGCGGCGAGGAGGTCAACTTCTATCAGGTGATCCCTCTCTACCGGGATGAATTGGAATACAAGCTGGCCCATGACGCGGACGCCCTGCTGGACAAAATGAACGGCATCAGCTTTGTGGTGGAGCCTGATCGTCAGGATGCTATCACTCGTGGCACCCTTTCCAATGATGATTTTGACGGTGAAATGGACGATGCCTCCTATCATATCGAGAGCATTGAGGAGAAGGGTCTGCCCATTGACCCCATCAATGCCTACAACCATATGGCCATCTACTTGCGTTGGTGCATGGAGCATGATTTGATGGGCGAGGAATTCCTGAAAGAATACGGCGAAGTGGTCAAACAGGTCAAAGCCGACCCTGCCAGTGTGGACCTGCGGGCATTCATCCAGAATGAGTTGGACGGCTGCTTGTTCTCTGTGCTATTCGATCAGAAAGGCCGTGCTTTTGCAGGCTATTACTATGGAGAGGGCGACAGCCCCTACTATCCTGCCGATGTTGATGACAACGCCCTCCGCTTCTTCGGCCCGGAACGGTATCACTCCAATGAGTTCCAGGATGAAGCCTACCTGTTTATCCCCTTTGACGAGGACTACTACCAGGCCATGGCAAAGGTGATCGAGAAACGCTTCACCAACTGGCAGGGACAGGACTTCGACGAGGACACACTGGAGCCCTCTGATACAGCCCGGGCCATTATGGAGTATCTGGACTGCGAATGTACCTATTTCCCCTCCATGAAGGACGATGACCCCATCATGGCAGCTTACGGTTATGCCAAGCGGGACAGCGCCCAGGAAGGCTTTGTGCCGGTGCTCATCAAGGCGGATGACGAAACGCTGCTGGAGTGTCTGGTGTTGAACGCCGACCCGAAGAATGAGGCGGACATTTACGAATTTGACTTCAAAACTGTAACAGAGTACCGGAAGAAGATGCTCTCCACCTCCGTCAAAGACGGAAAGGCGGTTTTGCAGGAATTGACCGGCCAGCGCAAGGAAGAAGCCGAGGATGACGATATGGACTGGGATGAGGAAATCCTGGGCGAGATGGAGGGCGGAGAACCAAACGACCGCTTCTCCAGCTACTGGGATGATGATACGGAGATGACCTATCCGCTCATCCTGGCCAAGATTCCGGTCAAGAATCCCTGGGAGATCTTCGCGTACCTGCCCTTCGGAAACTGGAACGAGTGCCCCAACACGCCGGAGCTGATGGCTGCGGCCAAATACTGGTTCGAGCAGTACGGCGCGGTGCCTGCCGCGATGAGTCACGATGAGCTGGAATTCCTGCTTCCGGCCCCCGTCCCCAAGGAGAAGGCCATGGACACGGCGGTGGAACTGTATGGCTTCTGCCCAGATCTGGATCAGAATGAGGATGGAAGCATTGGCTCCTTGGCAGATGCCCTGTGGCAGTCCTCCGTCTGGTACTTCTGGTGGGATTGATGCAGGGGGTCATGGCGATGCAAACCAAAACACTGACCATTCAACTGAATGATGAACAACTGCCCATCCTTCCAGTGGAACCGGAAGCTCACCTCTCCTTTACCACTCATGCCGATGGAAATGAATTGGAGCTAACGGGAAACCGGGCGGGGCTGCTCCTGTTGGCGAAAGCCGCTTTGGGAATGGCAGAAACCGTTCGTGAGGATGGATTCCATATCCATTTGGATGACCTGTATAGCATCAACTCCGAGGGAAAAAGTATCCTGATCCGAAGGGAGGAACGGGCAAAACCATGATTGAAAAAACCTTTATAAACCCAACCACGAATAAACAGTGGCGGATCGAAATTGACGGACATACCATCCGAACCTGCTTGAATGATGGGAAGGTCAAGGAAATCCTGTGCGACTCCGCCTTCCAGGTCAAGAGCAAGGCAGCCAGCGCCATGATGGGCCAGATGCGGAAAGGATTTGTCTATCAGAATCCGGATGCCGCTATTGGTCAGGCGCGGTGCTATCGGTTTGTCGGTAAGGACAGTAACGGTTTTATGCCCCTGGCTACCACCCTCACACGGGATGACTTCTTCCTGACGAGGGTCGTCGGAGATTTTGAGGACGAGACCCTCTATCACTTCAATGGCAGCGGGGAGATCCTTGAAACGGTCTCTCTGGGTGCCAAGCGGATGACCTATGAGCAGATCCTTTGCCCCAACGATACCCTGCTGCTAAACAACAGCTATCTTCTCCAGCAGTTCTCACTCCGCACTCATGAAATCACGCCCTTTGCCAACAAGAAAAACAGCATGAAGACCATGCTGGATGCCAGCGGCGAACTGGCCCTGTGGTACACGGGCGAGGAGATCGTCGTCTATGACTTTGGCAGCAACACGGAAGTATGGCGGGAAACGGTAAAATGCAAGAAGTCAAAGGACCCGAATTTTGCCTATTACTGCTTCGGGATGCTCTCTCCCCGGCAGAGCAAAGCGGCCTACCGTGTCACCGAGGGTGAGTATGTGCTGGTCGATCTGAAGTCCGCCCAAAAAGTTGTGATTTCCAATGCGGGCTGGCATCCCTTCTTCTCTCATGATGACCAGTGCTTCTCGGTGGGCGGCAGGTTCTATCTGACCCAGAGCGGAGAGGAGATAGCCAATCCTTTCCCGTTTTCTGTCCGGCAAGGGCTGAGTTTTTCAGACACCTGCGCGGTGAAGACAAGGGGCAGCCTGATGGCCGTTCAGCAGGATCGTGGCAGCTCCCCCATAGAGCTGTGGGATACCGGCAGCGGCCAGCTGCTGACCACCATTGATGACCCCTTTGTGGTGCGGCAGGTGAATTTTGCCTTTACCCAAAGCGGGCTTGTCCTGCACACCGATTACGGGGCCATGAGCATCTATTCCTGCGCCCTCTGAAACGGAGAAGTGAACTATATTTATTTTTACGATGAGAAAATGGAGGGGGCACAATGAACTTTAGCGAAGCAATGCAAATGCTTGGAACCAAGTTGCAAGGAAAGTACGGGCATTTAGGATTCAAGTATAAAAAATCCGACAAAACACTTACGAGACACAGTAAAAATTTCACCTATATGATTGCGTTTTCCTCATTCGGCGGGAACACAAAGGATAGCATAAGCATAGAGGTTTGCTATATAATCAACACCCGTCCATACGACCCTTATGGTTATGCCAAACCAGACATCAACACACAACCGCTGTTTTACAGTTTAAGAGACAATGAAATATATCTTGATATAGGAAATGAAGAAAAGATTTACAATGCCTTTGAGATTGTTTGTCAGTGGATGGATAAAATACTGATTCCAAAAATGAATGAGCTTTGTGCTACCGAGTAATGTGGAAGTGATGGCGGAGAAAGAGCGTGGACACCTATGAACACAGAATCATTGACAGCAAAGCTCCTGGACCTGGTCGAAGGCCGGGAAACACCGGAAAGTTGGCGGAGCTGGTGGGACGAGCATGAGCCGGAACTGGAAACCCTGCTGAGTCGGGGCGAGTTTCTGAAGCTAAAGCCCTGCCGGCATGGCTTCCAGTGGGTCCCGGTGTTTGGTAGCCAAAAGGGAGCTATCGCCATTCTGGAAAAGAGCGGCACACCATTTGAAGCCAGCAATCTCTACCAGGAGCGGTATCTGGCCGAGCTGGACGCTTTCTGCAAGGAACAGGAGCGGGTGCAGCGGGAAAAACAAGCGAAATTCAAGGCCGACAACCCGGAGATGTTTCGACGCTACCCCAAGTTCTCCAAGACACTGGCAAAGGTGCTGGACACCTCTGATGAGATCAAGCCCGCCGCCACGGAGGAGCAGATTGGGAATCAAGAAAGCGTGCTGGACTTCACGCTCCCGTCCCAGGTGCGGGAGTTTTTCCTGCTGACCGCAGGCATCAATGTATCCACTGGCGTGATTCTTACCCTTTCCGGGATGTTTGATCTGACCATCCATGGAGAGCGGTATTGTGTGCTGGGCGAGTTCTGGAAAGAAGCGGACGGCGACCAGCTCCTGCTCCGCCCCGGAGAGGATACCATCTGGTACTACGCCCATGAGCAGGACAAGGTAAGGCGCCTCTGCAATGATATGACAGAACTGCTGGAGAAGAAACTGGCGAGGTATCTCAATGAACACTGAAAACATCGCCCATGAAAAACGCTATCGGGACTGGCAGCAGTGGAAAGGAGGCAATCACTATGTCAACCTGGAGCGGAATCCGCAACAAATTAGAGCATGACTACCTGTGCCCGGCGCTCCGGGGGCGCATCCAGTATTTTGCCGCCAGCTACCGGGAAAGCCATGACCAAACAGACCGGGCGGCCATTCGACTGAACGGCGTAGAGGTGCTGCGAAGCAGCTACTATGCCTATGAACAGAACTACTGGAACAGATATCAGGCCCTGCGGCGGGAGGGCGTCGGTGAGGACGACCCGAAGGCCCCCTTCCGGCTGGCCCATGAAGGGACGCTGAACGACGGCTGTTTTGACAACAATTTTCTCTATGAGGCATTTCACGAATTTGATAACCAGAGCATTGAGAACAGCCTTGTCAGCGAGAATCCTCTTGTCCGCATCTTTGCCCTCCTGGACCGCAGGCTGGGAAAGCGCCGACTGCTGGCTTTGGGGAAATCCATGGAGCAGGAGCTGGACTGGGTGCGGGCCTTCTATGTGATCCGGATGCAGGCAGAAGGGCTGATGGAAAAAGAATAACATTTCAGGAGGAATTGCCATGTCACAGATCGCATCCTTTTATCTTCTCAAAGACGGCCAGCGGCAGGAACTGTCCAACGGCGACTGCTCCGGCGCGGTCTATATGGCCATCTGGGACTGGTGTGAGAGCGAACTGGATCTGGATGTCCGTTTTCCTGCTCCCCAGACGGAGGACACTCTGGACTGCGCTCTGCTGGAGGGAGAGCTGGCGTCTCAACTGCTGGCAGCTCTGCGGGAGCAGGAGCTCCCGGAGCTGGCCGCTGAAATTGCCCCGGGCTGGGATCTGCCCACCGAGGCGGTACAAAGCGGACTTGAAACGCTGTGCTCCCATTTGGAACTGGTGCAGGACGATGCGGCCCTGTTGTACGAAATGACTTGACAGAACCATGCCCCATAGAATATTGCGAGGAAATTATGATCGAAATTAAAGGAAAATACAATGAGGCCAAGATCTTCACCGATGTGGTGGACAGTGCCTCCATCGCACAGGTTCAGGAACTGTGCAACCAAGAATTTACGGCGGGAAGCCGTATCCGGCTCATGCCCGACATCCACGCCGGGGCGGGCTGCACCATCGGCACCACCATGACTATCACCGACAAGGTGGTACCCAATCTGGTGGGTGTGGACATTGGGTGCGGCATGGAAACCATCCGCATCCGGGAGGGACGGCTGGAGCTTCAGAAGTTGGACAAGCTGATCTATGAGAAGATCCCCTCCGGCTTCTCCATACGGGATAAGGCCCACCGCTATCTCAATGAGATCGACCTGAGTGAACTGTGCTGCGCCCGCCATGTGGATCTGCTCAGGGCAGAAAAGAGCATCGGCACCCTGGGTGGCGGGAACCACTTCATTGAGGTGGACAAGGACGACGAAGGGAATCTCTACATCGTGGTTCACTCTGGCAGCCGTCATCTGGGCGTAGAGGTGGCCGGCTACTATCAGGAGGCGGGCTACAAGGTGCTCAACCGTACCGATGATGCGTCTCTTCAGACGCTGGTGGCTCAGATGAAGGCGGAGGGTCGGGATAAGGAAATCCAGAAAGAACTGAAGAAACTGAAAAACCTCAAACAGACCAGTATCCCCAAGGCTCTCGCTTATGTTTCCGGAGAACTGTTTGAGCAGTATATCCACGACATGAAGATCGTCCAGCACTTCGCCATGCTCAACCGGCAGGCCATGATAGACGAGATCGTCAAAGGCATGAAGCTCCATGTGGAGGAGCAATTCACCACCATCCACAACTATATCGATACCGACGCTATGATCCTGCGGAAAGGGGCCGTGTCCGCCAAGGAGGGCGAGCAACTGCTCATCCCCATCAATATGCGGGACGGGAGCCTGCTCTGTGTGGGCAAGGGCAACGAGGACTGGAACTGCTCCGCTCCCCACGGCGCCGGCCGCCTGATGAGCCGGGCGGACGCTAAACAGTCATTCACGGTGTCTGAATTCAAAAAGCAGATGGCAGAGGTCTACACTACCTCGGTGAGCAAGGCTACCTTGGATGAGTGCCCCATGGCCTACAAGGGGATGCAGGATATTCTGGACAACATCGGCCCCACGGCGGAGGTGAGGAAGATCATCCGCCCCATCTACAACTTCAAGGCCGGGGATGAGGATTAAAAAACGGAGAGAAATACCATGGTGAGAGATGGACTTGTGTTCAAAGATGAGGATGGTCAGGTCATATTCAACCAGTACAGCTTCTGCGAACTGGTGAAGCATCTGCTGGTGGAGCTGGTGGGGATCTCCTATGCGGAAGCCTCCCAGACAGTGGAACGCTCACCGCTGGCAGCGCCAGTGGCCGATGCCTTGGGAGTGGCGGTATTCAGCCATGACCTGCCTTATTACTGGGCTATGTCTTTCTACTATGGGAACGGTTACTGGTGGGAAAAAGGCATTCCGGCGCAGCCAGAGGATATGGATGCCTATGAAGCTTTGGAAAATAAGATCATGGAGAAATACCACTTAAAGGAGCCATTTATATGGATATGAGAGAGGTGTTCACCATCGACGGCCGCCGCTTTTCTAACATGGCCGGTTTTTATGACGAGGTGGAGCGGGTATTTACCTTCGGTTTGGACTGGAAGATCGGTCGGAACCTGAACGCCTTTAACGATATTCTCCGGGGCGGTTTTGGGCGGCATGAGTATGGACAACCCATCCACATCCAGTGGCTGGCCTTTGAAAAAAGCGTCCGTAATCTCGGGAAAGAGACTATGGACACCATTGTGGAAATCATTTTGGATACCGACCATTCCGGGCACGACTGTACCCTGGAACGGCTTTGACCAAGCAGAGGAGGCATCACTATGGGACTTGACATCTACGCCGGAACATTGACCCGGTACTACTCTCACAACTGGAAAACCGTTGTCCAGCAGTGGGCTGAGAAAAATGGATATACCTTCAACCGGATTACCCCAGATGGAGAGCCTGCCGATGATGGGGAGGAGCTGTCCCCGGCGGAGGTTCAGGCGGCGGTAGAGAACTGGCGGGACCAGATTCTGGCTGCCATCGCCCAGCCGGGGCAGGAGCCCTACGCCCCCTGGCCGGAGGACAATGAGAAACCCTACTACACCGACAAGCCGGACTGGGACGCCTTCGGCGCCATGCTGCTGGTGGCCGCCTGCCATACATATGGAGAGCCGGTGCCGCCTACTGTGGAGAAAAACTGGGACTTTGGGGAGCATCCTCTGATCTCCCGCCTTGCATCAGATGAGGAGCGGGTCTGGTCCCTGTTCCGTGGGGCCACTCGGTGGCTGCCTCTGTCGGATGCCTTCTTCTTTCAGGCCCCTCTGCCCACCGACGATCAGGCTATGATCGCCACCTTGGGCGGTCTGCGGAAGGAACTGGAGAAGCTGAACCAGCTGGCATGGCAGGCGGATGAGGACACCATCCTCGATTGGGCCGACACCGAGGGCTACCCGGTGGACGGCACCATAGGCTCGGACGGACAGTACAGCAAAGCGGACATCCCGGAACACGCCCAGTACGATACCCAATCCCTGGCCAAGTTTGCCTTCTCCATGTTCTGGCGGACCATGTGGTTTGCCGAGGAACAGCGGGCGCCCATTTTGGGACCGCATTCCCAGACATTCGAACCCCACACGCCGGACCAAACACTGCCAAACAGGGTTAAAGAGCATTGAAAAGCAGCAGAAAGCAGCGGTTTTTCTCTACCCCTTTTCTCCATTTCGTGTAATCCCAAATGCGGAAATATCCCGAAGACGACCCCTACATAGAAACATCTTCCATGACAAGCTGTTCGCTTTCTGCATGACCAGAAAGTGCCAGAAACTCACCGGCAATGTCTGGATTTTTGAACCGAAGCACATCCGTATCTTTTCTGCCAAACGCAAGAAAATCCACGCCGCCATACCACACAACGCTTTCATCAACGACGGCATACCGCTGATTCAGTTCTTTGTGCGTATGGACCACAATACCTGTCTGCCTCATCATTTTGATCGCTTCACACACACTTTCTTGATTTGATAATTCTCTGCTATCTGCCGTTCTGGTATGGATCGCAATTTCGACACCGGAAGCAACCGCCTTCTGTAAAGAGGGAAGAAGTTTCACGATTCTGCCTTTTTGCAGATAAGGACTGACGATAACCACGTTGCGGGCGGCATCATCCAGGTCCTGCTCAAAGGGAAGCATAGATGAGTATCCGTCGTAAATCACGCTGACAGACTGATCCGCTGCACCGAATTTGACCTGATATCCCAGTTCCGCATAGCCCTTCAGGCGTTTATGATACATCCGCTCCAGGGTGGGAACATGGATATCCACATAATCATAGATGCGAGCTTCCTGCTTTCCTTCATAATTTCTATGGAGACGTCCGGCATACTGTGCCAATGTACCTTTCCACGATATGGGCATCGCCAGAAGCAAGGTGTCCAGCCGCGGAGAGTCAAATCCCTCTCCAATATACTTTCCGGTGGCAACGACCACCACGTCCTCATCGTCAGGCACATTCTGCAATGCTGCCAGCTTTTCACGCTTATCCTTTTGCTTCTCACTACCAATAAGCAGAAAGACATTTTTCACTTGATCCGACAGACAACCAGCAAGCAATACAGCGTGTTCCTTCCGCTCCGTCAGCAGAATCGGTGTACGCCCCTCCTGTATCAACTTCAAAGTGTCTGACACCAACAGTTCGTTCCTGTTTTGATTTTCAATTACTCCGACGTACATATCCTGAATCCCATTGGCATTTGGTAGCCTCATGCGTGTAAATCTGGGAATTACAATGTGAGAAAAGCTTCGCTTTTCTGCCTGACTTTTGGCGTCCACCAAATACCGGACAGGGCCGCACTGCATAAAGATGATGGGATGATGACCGTCCTTGCGGACAGGAGTAGCAGACAAACCGTAAACATATTTGGCTTCAACTGCTTTCAGCACGGTTTCGAAGGTGAATGCGGCCACATGATGGCACTCATCTACAATGACCATTCCGTACTCTGTCACAAAAGACTTTACCGTCTTTTCTTCTCCCTCAAGCAGGGACTGCATGGTGGCAATATCGACAATCCCACTGCGGGAATTCTTTCCGCTGCCGATTTGGCCAATGAGGTACTGTTTTTTCTTCCTGCCGCGCTTTTTGGGAAGTTCCGGCAGAACCTCATGAACATTCAGAAATTGTTCCAGCGAGGATTTCCACTGTTCCAGCAATGCGCTGGACTGCACCAATACCAGAGTATTGACTTTGCGCTGTCCAATCAGATAGGCGCCAATCACAGTTTTTCCAAACGCAGTAGTTGCTGAGAGAACGCCCATGTCTGCGGCAAGCAGGGCCTGGGCAGCAGGTTCCTGTTCTGGGCGCAGCACCCCATTGAATTCCACATCAATGGAACGTCCCAGTGATCTGTAATCTTCCAGAATGACAGGGATTTCATATTGATCAAATAACCCCAGAATCTCATCCATGCAACCACGGGGAAGGCCGATGTATTCCTCATCTTCATAGCCGCAGTCCAGAACACGAGGAACGCCATAAACGGAAATGCGCATGGCTTGCTTGGAGCGAAATTCCGGATTTGGAAACGCCGCAAGTCTCTTGAGCGTATTCAATGCCCCTTGAGAGAAGTCTTTTTTCTCAATATAGATCAGATTGGAACTATACAGGCTTACCTGCAGCGGAAAATCTCTGTGTGTCAGTTTTGTCTGGGTTCGCTTGCGCTTCCATGGCACTTGCTTCTCCCCAGCATCTTCCAGTTCTCCCATGTCGCCATGATGACATAGTTTCCCCAGACATTCTTCCAACTGTTCCGGTGTAATTTTGGGCAGGGAGGACAGAAACGCCCACTGATCGGGATAAGGCTCAAAGTGATCATCCACAAACAGAGAATTTCCGTCTTTCTGCGCCTGGCCTTGAAATGGCAGGGCAATCAAATTCCCAAAACCGCCCTTCGGCACAATATCCTGAGACGGGAACAACCGGTCATAGGATGAAAAGGATAGCTCATGTCTGCACGACATGGTTCGGGTCAGCAAACCGGTCCCCAAGCGCCTGGCATCGGCGGCAGAAACAGGCTCCGAAAAGAAAAACCAGATATGTGCGCCGTTTCCGGAACGGGAGCGTTCCACTGCTGGTACAAGTCCTGCTTCTTTGCAGGATTTGCAAAATGCAGTCACATCAAGCTTCCAGTTTTCTTCATCAAAATCCGCAGCCAACAGCCAGGTCCTGTTGTCCTCCAGCATCGGATAGATTGCCGCCACATCTCTGCACAAAGCATCACGGCCCATCAAATGCGCCTTGACCACATCGGCCGTGAGTGGCCGAAACTCACGGTTGGGGCACTCTACGCACCTGTATTTCTTTTTATCACACAGGCCATGCACCCATTCATTTTTACAGACTGGGGTGTAACCGGTTTTCCCGGTGGTCGTGCTGTGATATCGGCGTGCATATACATCTTCCCGCCCTTTGAAAACAGAGAGGAAATACTCGATTTTCTCCTGTGAGGAGCTGTGTGCGTGAACCGGAGCAGACTGCACATCCGTTAGCGCACAGCTGCGCCACAGCGGCTCGGAGCATACCGCCCTTTTGCCGTTTTTATCTTCACAGAGAAGCAGCGCCTGCCCTCCATCCAGAGACGGGACAATTTCAAGAAGCGCATACTCCCGGTTATTGATGATCGCTTTTCTATTCATACACAGTCCCCCCTCCACACCCACAGTCACTTCCGTCTATACTTTGTTTTCCTGCCGTTTCCATCCTGATAAATCAGGCCCTTGGCGACCATGTGTTTCAGAATTCGGTTGGCTGTGGCTTGGCTTACATCCAGCAGCTGATCCACATCACGGCGTACGATATGGCCATGGGAACCAATGAAATCCAGAATCCGCTTTTCATCGCCTTTGACCGTGCCAATCAATGTCTCTGTATGATTTGCGCCGGCGTTCCTGTTTGGCAGCGTGATTTTGAATGCGTTGCTTGATACCTCGATTTTTGGTTTCAATTCCGTCTCCCCATAGGCGTTCATAATTTTAGGCATACCTGTGCCGTATGCCTCAATCAGCTGCAGACGATAAAATATGGCTGCCAGCTTGGGATTTCGGCAAACCGAGAGTCCCAGCATAATGTCATCCAGTTCAATGCCGGAAAGCAGTCCGCCTACAGAGACAAATTCAATTCTGTCGGCATATACACTGACCAGGGTGCTTGCACGGAAGGAATAGTCTCTGTGGACCAGCGAGTTCAGCAGCGCTTCCCGCAGTGCATCTTCCGGATAATCCCGTGTGTCGATTCGGTATAGCCCATCAAAAGTTGCCTTTGTCTGGTTACGCATATCCAGATAGCTGTACAGCTCCTCCATTTGCTGAAACAGCGAACCGTCAAATTCCCTTCTGTCCTGAAAAGTTCCTTTATCTTCTCCCGAGAAGGTCGCCGCCTTAATGGTGCTGGGACACTGATCGGACAGGAGCAGCGCCACATTGGAGTAGATACCATCTGCGGAAATCATCCCAAGGGTCTGCATTTTTGCAGCATCAAATGGGATATTCTGCTTTTCAAATTGCTTCTCTGCCGCTTCAAAGCTGAGGTTCTGTTCCAGCGAACGCATGGATTCGAAGCTGTCACCATCGGTTTCTTTGATCATTCTTCGGATCGCAGTATCTGTAGCCGGGTCAGAAGATGTGCCGTTTCTGACATAGACCCCACTGGGTTTCAATCCCTTACTGCCCAGATAATAGGGCCGGTCGGTTCCTTTTTGAATGGTCACAGCAATGATATCCTTGTCGCCGACGTGTTGGTTTTCGTAGCCCACAAACATTGTCACATCAGGCTTGATGGAATCTCGAATCATATTGTTTAGCTGCAAAATGACTTGGTCGGCGTTTTTGACCCCCAAGACATTTCCATCGTTGCTGACGCCAATATACAGCGTACCGCCTTTTGTATTGGCAAAGGCAATGACTTCTTTGCAGATATCTCCCACGACCTCTGCTTTCAGTTCAACAACTTCACTCTCAACAAATGCCATACACAGCGCCTCCTTTTCTTAGTTGTCATTATAATCATTCTTGTCATTCTTGTCAATTTGTATTCATCTGACAAGAAAATTATTCCGTGTTGTCAAAGCCCACGGTCCAGAGTATTTCTTTGTTTATGCGGCGTATTTCCTGCGCCTCTGCTCTGAGATGAACCATCTTGTCATCGCCCCCTAAAACCGGACGGAACATCTTTTAATATACAGAATCCAATCCCACACAAATCCCAAAAGACGAAAGATTTTCTTGAAACAAGCAGGGCAAAAGAGTTCTAAAGAGGAACTGGCGGAGCAACAGAAAGCGTCAAAGAGGGCGGCAGAGTGCTGTTTGAAAGTTCTGACACACGTTTGGGAGAAACCGCCCGGGCTGTCCCACAATTTCATATCGGGGTGTTGCGCAGTTGGTAGCGCGCCTGCTTTGGGAGCAGGAGGCCCGGGGTTCGAGTCCCCGCACTCCGACCACTTTTTGCAGAAAAACCGCCTTTTTAGGCGGTTTTTCTGCGTTTTTAGTTCTGTTTTTGCAGTTTGGATAACTGCCATTCAGCGGTGGTTTAAGGGGCAGAAAAGCGGCGTGAGCATGAGCGAGGATAGTCGCCGAAACCGCCAAATCCCTAACCCATCCCTAATTGGCGTGACTGCCGTTTTCTCGTTGTGGATACGACAAATTCTTGAGTTTTCCAGCCTTATCCACTATAATAGTTCTACGGTGAGCCTTTGCGCCACCAAGGCAGCCGTGTGGGTGTATTCCCATGCGGCTTTTTGACTTTAGAAACCAGATGGAGATGATGGTATGCTCGCTAATAACCAGATTTCCTATTTACCATATGATGACTATGCGCAGAGTGCCAATACGCTTTTTCATTTCATGAAAAAGCAAGAATACTTGAACTCCATTCTCCGTCGCAGGGCCATAATTCCACGGTATTGTATTGAGACCATAGACTACCTAAATATCCGAAATGGAACTCGCTTATTTAACGAAGTTGCCATTTTGCAAAAGTGTTTCTGTGATATTCCTTTTCACAAACTTGCAGATTCATTCGCTGTAAATGTTGTTGGTGATGTTTATAAATCCTTAAGCAAGGATGAACGGGCTGATCTCGAAAAGAACAACACACATTTTGCTTATTATGGAGAATATGCAGTAGCTTTTTCGAAAAGTTGGGGTGAAAAAAAGCATCTCCAGCCGGTTCACTATCTTAACAAAGATTCCCAATATGCAAAAGATTTTTCTGCTCTATTTGGTCGAGTTTTCAAGGATGATGACATTCCAGAAGAATATTCCCAAGATGTAATCAATCGTTTAGCGTACATCAAACCTTTGCGAGGGATTATGAAAAGGAAAATCACTCGTAGCGATTCCAGTTCTGCTACAATTGAAATCCAAAAAAATTTCCATGATGAGCGTGAGTGGAGATATGTTCCGAATGTTGAGGTTCTTACTGCTTTGAATACAGAAAGCATCATCGCTAATCCTTATATAATTCCTTTGGCCGACGAAATTAGCAAGGGGTTAGAACAGGATAAATACAAAAAACTTTGGCTTGACTTTTCGTTTGATGATATACGGTATATCATTGTTCCGGATATCCTCGCCCGAATTGAAATTATTAAAACTATAACCGATTTACCTGATAGTTGTTTCGAAAACCAAGACGATATTTTAATGCAGAAGAATGTTTTAATCAGTAAAATCCTGGTGCTGGAAGAAATCAGAAGGGACTGGTAATATGCCGAATAAACTCAAAGAGATTTTTTCTGATGATATGTTCAATATGAGTGGCACCCTGCATTTTAGAAACGGAGAGGCATATAAGAACTTCTTATCTGCTTTGGAAATTGTATACGCCGAAGGGCGTGTCGTTCCAGTCGAAGGTGTCACTTCAGTTTCTACAACAGTCGGACACCTGGGCACCAAATTCCCATTAGAAGAACAAACCAATATAACCCAATTCTTGGTTGGCCCAGCGGTAGAACCCGTGCCTATTACACTTGATGTAGACGGAAAAGAAAAAACTATAACGCTGTTGCGTAGCCGAACTAAAGATAAAGTAAGTTTGCGTTCCGAGCCTGATTCCATTGTTGCTTTTAATATTACATTCCTGCTTGGCGAAAATAAACATACTCTCAATTATAAGACGCAATTTGAGAAAGCGAAAAGTATTGGAGAAGTTGCTGACAGTTTTGGCATCGCCGCAGCACTCTTGGCGCATTTTTATAACCGCGAAGAAACTACCTCCTCTGAAAGTGCAAATATATCTATATCCGATATAAAAGAGTATTTCCGTCGTTACACATCTTTTTTTAAGCGTTTAAGCGCAATAGAGAGCAAACTTGCGATTTCAATTTCTCCAGATTTGTTGAAGGCTTTATCACTGGAAGAACAGCAGGATATTGATGAGCTTTATTTGCTCCTATGCGAGAAGAAAGTTGTTCGCTTGAGCGCCAAACTCACATCCATAAGTTCAACAGCTGTGACTATGAATAATGCGGAAGCATCTCTCAGTATTGGCGACAAGATAGCATTAACTTTCGTAGGTAGCATTGAGTTTAATTTCTTAAAGCAGTCCGTTACCCTTCACACTGCTAATCTGTTGATAAATGCGCTGGTGAAAGATATTCAAGAGTGTGATGACGGAACAGTAAAGGTTTTGTATGGTGATACTGATAGCAAACCCATGTATATTTCTTTTTCCGCATTTCAAACAAACGAAGAAGCAAAGCGAGAATCAGAAACCATATTGCAACACGAAGGAATCTATGTCAATGCCCTAACAAGCAATGCATATATTACTCAGTACTATGAAGAAAAGCATTAAGGTATCTATACACATCAACAAAGGCAGATGCCCAAGGGACAAATCCATGTCCCTTGGGCATCATCTGTTTTACCCTACCTTCTCGAACGGTATCACCTTACACCGGCTCTCCTCCGGCGGGTCAGGCGGTTCCGGTTCTGGTTTGGCCGTGGCCATCTCCATGAAGCCGCCGATCTTCTCCGCTGCACCTCTCTGCATATCGTTGGTGATATGCGTATAGGTATCGAGGGTGAACCCAGCGCTGAAGTGGCCCAGCATACTGGACAGTGTCTTCACATCCACGCCGCTGGAGAGGGCCATGGTGGCGAAAGTATGGCGCAGATCATGGAAGCGCACATGTTCCTCGATGCCGGCCTTTGCCAGCAGCTTCCGGTTGATCCTGGACACCGCGTCCGGACTCCAGTAGCCTCCAGTGCGGGGCGACGGGAA
Source organism: Gemmiger sp. An120 (assembly GCF_002160955.1). Lineage (GTDB taxonomy): Bacteria > Bacillota > Clostridia > Oscillospirales > Ruminococcaceae > Gemmiger_A > Gemmiger_A avium. The sequence goes on along the minus strand of NZ_NFLN01000002.1, from coordinate 99,173 downwards.
CAGGATGGGATTGTCAGGGTGCTGTTCATGTTCCCGCACCAGCATATCCACCGCCTGCTGAGACAGTGCCACCTTGCGGACAGAGTTCTTGGTTTTCGGCTCCGTTACTACCAGCTCCCCGTCGATCCGAGTGACCTGCTTGCTCACCGATAATATCCGGTCTTTTACATTCAGGTCATCCCACTGGAGTGCCAGCAGCTCTCCACGCCGCAGGCCGCTGGATAACTCCAGGAAAAACATGGGCAGGACACCGTACTTCTCAGCTTCGCTGAGATACACCCCCAGCTTCTCTGGCGGGATAATGGTCATCTCCTTGTGCTCTTTGGGCGGGATGCGGCAGTTGTCGCAGGGGTTGTACGGAATGATCCGCTCCTTGACCGCCTGCTTCAGCGCCGCAGCCAGCACCATGTGGATGCGGCGTACCGTGCTTCCGGACAATTCCGTGTTGGTCTGCTTCTCGAAGCGCTGCACCCGCCCTTTGGTTTTGGAATCGTTGTACATCTTCTGGATCTGGATGGCGGTGAGCCGCTTGAGCTTTACTCCTCCGATGGCCGGTACGATGTGGTTCTCGATGACATTCTCGTAGGTCTTGGCGGTGTTGGGGCGGATCACAGGTTTGCTGTAGGTTTCAAACCACAGCCTGCACCACTCCGCCACGGTATAGTCCTCGTTGTGATTGACCGGGATACCCCGGTTATCCCGGATGGCCTTTGCCAGCTTCTCCTTGCATTCGGCCTGCGTCCTGGCAGATACGCTTTTCTGAATGGCTCGGCCGGTACTGGGATCGATGCCCTGGGTGTATCTGCCCTCCCAGCGGCCGTTGGGCTTCTTTCGAATGCTGCCCTCGCCATTTGCTCGTTTCTTTGCCATTGATCATCCCTCCTTTGGCAACACAAACAAATACCACAGAATCTCGGAAATAGCTACTAAAATATTTCCGTCTTTTTGGCCGCCTGCTCCTCAATCCACGCCATGAGCTTGTCCCGGGGGACGATGATCCGGCTACCCAGGGTGATGGTGGGGAAGTCCTTCCGGTGGGCCACCTCGTAGGCGTGAGCCAACCCAATACCCAGCACATCGGCCACATCCTGTACGGTCAGCATCAGGGGGAGTTCATTGAAAGAGTTATACTTGGATCGTTTCATTGGATTCCTTTCTACCCTTCCCTCGGAAGGGATTTTATTCCTTGTTTTGCGGCCCATTTTCTGCGCCGCTCACATGGTCATTTCGGACTGCTGCTCCTCATGGTCGTCCGGCTTGTGGCCCTGGGCGATTTTCTTCTCCCGCAGCTTTCTGAGCCGCTTGCGGTCGATCTGGATGCCGCCTGGGCGGGACTTGGGGATGGAGTTATCCTGGAACACCCGGCTCATGTGGTAGAGCAGCCGCGTCACCGCCAGCATCACATCGGGCGGGCGCTGTTCCTCCCTGTGATCCAGAAGGTACCGGGCGTATTCGTTTCCCTGCTCCGCCGACCGGGTCAGCCAGAGGATTGCCTGCTCCTCATCCTGGGGCACTTCCTTTCCCATGAGGTACAGCTTGCCCAGCAGATACTGGGCATAGGGGTTCCCGCCCTCGGCGGAACGGGTGAACCACTCCACCGCGCCCGCCGTATCCTGTTCCATGATTTCGCCACGGAGCAGCTCCTTGCCCAGGCGGTACATGGCCCAGCTGTTTCCGCCTGCCGCGGCGGTGCGCAGCCAGTCCATGCCCCGCGCGGTGTCCCGCACCTCCAGATTGGCGGAGAGGTACAACTTGGCGAGGGCATACTGCGCCGCCGGATGACCCTGCCGGGCGGCCTGTTCGAACCAATACCGGGCTTCCTCTCCGTTGGGGATCAGCAGAGGGCCGTCCCGCCAGAGCTTACCCAGCAGGTATTGAGAGTATCGGTCGCCGCCCTTGGCCAGCTTTTCCAGCTCCGATACCGCGCCGCTCCGCTCCTCCAGTGTCAGCTCTTCATTTCGAATGACCTCCCGCAGCGTCCAGTAGGCATAGGGCGCATTTTGAAACTGCTCCGGCTCGTCCCGCTGGCCCATGTCCTGGTCCTCGAAGGTGATTTGGCCCAGCCGCAGCCGCTCCGCTTCCCGAATGACGGCATTTTTGATCTGCCGAAACTCTTTCTCCTTGGACAGCGGGCGCCGCTCCCGGGGCTTATCATGGTAGTAGCTGTCCACCTTTCCCTGGAGCAAAAGCCACTGGTCATAGCACTGGCGCACCATAGAAAGCCGCTCCATCTGGTCCACGATCTCGTCCACCAGCTGCTTGAGCCGCTTGGGAAGGTAGCTGTAGGACTTCTTTCCCTTGACTGTCCCAAGCCCCGCCGCCAGCTCCTGCATGAGCTGCTCAGCCTCCGGGTGGTCGCACAGGCCATCCCGCATCGCCTGCACCAGCTCCAGCATGGCCCGCCGCGCCTGCCGCACCAGCTCGTCCCGGGACTCCGACTTCTGCTCGTAGAGGTGGAGCATCTCGTCCCGAAAGATGTCGTTGGTCAGCCTGGATTTAATCTGACGGATGCCCTCTTTGGATAGGTAGGCCTGTCCGGGTTTGACCGACCAGGCCATCATGTGGACGTGCGGATGCTCCCCCTCATCGTGGAAGGCCGCGTACCAACGGAAGTCTGCGGGCGGTATTTTCATCGCCGCCGCGATCTCGTTGCGGTGGGCGCGGATGAGATTTCTCCACGCCGCGGCGTTGTCGAAGCCCAGACGCGCCGCGTCCTCCCGCTTGAGAGAGATAATGTGCGCCCACACATTGCCGGTGTACTGCTCCAGTTCCTCCATCGCCTTTTCCAGCGATACGCCGTCGCTGTCGCCGAACAGCCCGTGGGAACCGAGGCGCTCCGCCCGGGGCCGGGTGGCAATGTACTTCATATACTGCTCCGACTGATGGAGCGCACCCCAGTTGGATTCCAGCGCCAGGCTGATGAAGGCAGAGGCTGTAGCCTTGGTGGGCTTGGTCTGGTAGTCCCCATACTCGTAGAGGGTTTTGGTGTCCGGGAAGTCTTTCACCAGCTTTGCGATGAGCTGCTCCTGCTTGCGTGTGGGCGGACGGTCATCCGGAAGAATTTCTACCCGCTCCCGGGTTGCGATGTAGCGGAGGTACCCGGCAGCGCCGCCTGTGCTTTTGATGTAGGGACTTTTCAGAATCAGTCTTGCCATTCGTCATCATCCCAGTCCGGCTCCCCGGCGGAGCGTGCACGCTTCTCAAGAGAGATGAGTCCGTTGGTGGCTCTCACATTCCGAACGCTCACCGCTCGTCTGCGCTTCAGATCATCCCGGTCTACCTCCACCGCATCCGCGATGATCCCGATGAGAAGATCCAGCTCCACCTCTCTGGTGAACTCCCGCCTGGCGATGTGATCCTCCAGCCGACCCAGTCTGCCGTCCAGCGTAGCCTGGAGCACCGTGGGCAGCAGAGATTGGTTGTCCTGAGTTTCCAGATAGTCCACATAGAAGTTGATGGCCTTTTCCACAAACTCGTTTTTGCTTCGGCAGTTGTCGGCAGCGTACCACTGCTCCAGTCTCCGGCTGGTTTCCGGCTTCATCCGCAGCGGGAAACGCTCTTTGGTTTCATTGCTCATTCAATTCCTCCTTTTTTCTATCAGACATCTGTGAAAAGCCTGCAATATGGGGCTTTGGGAGAAAGCTGACGCCAACGGCATCTTTTCTGCCTGTCAAAGACGCCATCTTTCGTCCCCCCGAAACTGCCCGCACTGCGGGCAGAAGTGGCCGACCGGGCGGCGCTTGCGACGCCAGGTCTTTATCCTGCTTTTTCTTTCGTCCCCGGAAGTGCCTCCGCAGGCACTCCCTGAAGCTCCCCAGAACGTGGCCTAAATCTGCTCTCCGAGCCCGAGGGGGTATCCAGCCCCGCAGGCTCGCCCAAAGGCGCACACAGGGCGTTCTGGGGGCTTCTGCGGGAGGATTCCGCCAGACGCTCCGCCGCCCTCTGACGGGCGGCATCCTCCTCCAGCTGCCGGAACTGCCGCTCATAGAACGATTCCATCGCCGCCTGGATGGGGCGGATGGTGTAGAGCAGGTTTCCGTTGAGCGGCCGGCCGTCCTTGCTCCGCACCATCGTCGGCTCGGTGCGGATGAGATCTTTCTCCTCCAGGCTGCGCACATACTTGCTGACCGTGTTTTCGCACATTCCCAGCGCCTTGCCGATGGTCTTGTAGCTGGGCCAGCACTGATAGGTTTCTCTGTTCTCGATGCTCAGCAGATAGCAGTAGATCGAGATTTCCGGGTGACTGAGACCGATGTGAAACACTTCGTTGGGAACCAGAAAATAGTTTTTGTTGGGATCGCGTTTGGGCCACTGCCGGAACTTCATACAGCACCTCCTGTCCTTTCTTTGTTTGCAGTACGAACATCATTAGCCACACATACACTTGCTCACTCAGACATGGGCATCACCTCACCGAAGAGCAGTTCTGTATTCTCGATTGACCGTTCCTCAAAATTCATTTTGAAAATGCCCCCTCACTACTTAGCCGAACCATATAGCGGGCTGACATAAAATTGACAGAAAAAGAGCGCCTGCCATTCAGCAGACGCTCTCATCTCGATGTAAGTGTATCAAGTTGTTTTGGGCCGCAGGCGACAAGTTCCGTCCGCTTCATCCCGCTCTTTCAGCAGCTGCGCCAGCGCGGTGAGCAGCTTCTTTTGCAGATAGTCCACGCTGCCGCGGTTCAGCTGATGGGCTTCCGCGTACTTGCGGATGGACAGACCGTCCACGAACCGCTCTTGAAAGTACGCCTGGTGATCCTGCAGCACCGTCTTCAGCGCGTTGTCCAGAAACTGTATGTCCTCTTTCAGTTTAGCAAAGTCACTTCGGGTGATGGCGGCATACCGCTTCTCATTCATGCAGAGACGATACTTGGCCGAATCGAAACGGTAGCTCTCACAGAGCTCTTTGGCGTATGCGAGGTAGGTGGGCGCAGATTGATAGACGCGGGAGTCGTACTCGGCATCCCGCTCCGTGCTCTTTTTGCGGATCGGCCCGCGCATACCATCCTCAGCAAGATTGGAGATGACTGCTTCGGTGATTTTCATATTGGTGACCCGCTTGTACCTGGCCTTCCGCTCACCGTTCACCTCCACGAATGCGCAAAAGGATTTCTTGCTCATTGTGAAGTACTGCGGAACTTCAGAAAAAGAATAGGAGCGCAGGATGACCGTCTCCTCACCGGTTTCAGCATCCTCAGCAGCCGTGACCAGATAAATTAGCTTGCCGTCATACCGCCGGTAGTACCCTGCCCGGATTTTTCTGTCTGCCATCTGGTCACCTCACATTTCCGCATACGCTTTTGGCTGCTGTGTGCAGAGTGGTAATTGCGATTTTCGCAACGACCACACGATCGTGTTTCGGAAGATGAATCTGTGTTTAGGGCAAAATTACACAAGTAAGATGAGCTTCTCCATTATTTTATGCCCAATGCGATGTTCTTCACTTTAGAGATTAAGTATACAAATATCCATCTTTGCATTGTCAATATAATGGCGGTACATTGTTTCTGCAGGCAAAAGGCGCACCTGAATATCCTGTAGCCCCAACTTGCTCAGCATAGCCAGGGATACAGTACCTTTTTCGATTATCTCCTTCGACGCAGTCGGCATAAGGAAGCAGTTCCTTACTGTGCTGATTTGATGGGCCTCCACAAAAGGTCTGAATGCCAACTGGTACAGATACTGCTTGGTAATGGATTCAATACCAGGCTGACCACGCAGCTTTTTGTTATGTTCCAATTGAATGTTGTAGTACTTGGCATCAAAAATGATAAACTGATACTCTCCATCAATCTTCACGATGGAAACAAGATCTGGGATTAGAGTATCCTCGGCCTGCTTCACAAAGCACTCACCAGTTGATGTTGTTCCGGACCACTGCGGTTTATCAATCAAATCAATAAGTTTCTTATGCCGCAAATCGCGATATTGTGTGGCCAACGGTACAGGAAGCCGCAGACCACCGATTGGCTTCTGTAGCTGGTTATCCATTACTTCTGCGCAAACTTTTTCCCATACCAGGTTGAAACTGTTTGTGCCAAACATGCTGAAGCAATCGAGATCATCCAGTGCGCTGCTGTTGGCTATATAAGCATACAGCGTTTTCAGCAGAAGCTGCTTGCGTGTGTTGAACTGGACATTGAGTTCCTTGACAATACGCTCCAGTACATACTCTTTATCACCGAAGTCCTCAATACTCTCATCAGATATATCGGCACCCATAATATCGAATAAATCCAACAGGTCGGCATCTCTTAATTCCTCTGTACAACGCGTGAGGATACATTCGTGAAGGCGCTTGAAAAAATCAAAATCGTCATTCACCCGCTTCATGGTTAGTAATTCCGGGTAATACGGACGATTGTTGCTAAGGAGGGTGAAAGTTTCGTTGATGGTTCTATCCCAGAGAATTTCACCAGTTCCGTTGGATTCAATAATATCCTGTGTGTTGGTATAAGCACCATACTCGAAATAATCCTGAAGGAGGAACAACATAACAGCCAGCATATTAAATGCGCTGCTGTCACTCGTATCGTTGTACATACGAATGATTTGTTCCTTGGAATTGTACTTTTCAAGAACTTTTAGCACTTGTTTCAGTTCTGCTTTGGGGGCCGTGGCATCGAGCAAATATTTTGGATAGCATTTCAGCACACGGCCCTCAATGGTAATAACCCCCACAAAAGTGAATACATACAGATATTCGTTTTCACCGACTTCGACATCAGCAATTTCGATGTCCTCGTCCAACAGATCTGTGAGATCCTTCTGTGTGTCATTCGCTTTTACAGCCTTCAGCACACCATATTCTTTCAGACGTTTCAGAATGCGAACAGTCTTTTCCTCGGAACAATGAAACTCTTTAACCAGGTCTTCCTGTGTATAGCGTTTTTGTTCTCGTAAAAATACCGAAATCATTCCCCATCATCCTCTGGAACATTATCAATAAATTGGCTGCTGATTCCTTCACAGAAGATATACACGCCCTTGGCATCAAATTCTCTGCAAATCTTGGAATACTGGTTCTTCGCCTTCTCATCACAGCCGCCAAACAATGTAATACGCTTCTGTTTTGCAGCATCATCGAACAGATACATAATGACCTTGTTTTTGAAAATGCGAGTAAACACTGTGGGGTCAATCATTTCGCTTTCCGGCAGATTTTTCTTGGAAATGAAATATGGCCCCATCAGCTTATCCTCATTGACTTTGTAAGTGAGAAGTTCATTGTTGATGGCTTTGCGGAGTACATTCCATTCCACAATACGGCGATATTCTCCCTCTCCGAGGATGACCTTTTTGCCAACAATTCCGGCTTCGCTGTCATCGATACCCAGATAGGTGAAGTCCCATCTACGCTTGAATGCAGTATCCATCGGGAATACACCCTGGTCAGCACTGTTCATAGTAGCCCAGATAAACATGTTATCCGGGATGCGAATTTCAGAGTAATCGTCGGGATTGCCGCCGAGCTCTCCCGCCAGATACCTTTTGATGTCCTCGGACGCCTGAATCGGATACTCACTGACCTCGTCATCACCACGATCAAGCAGTTGGAACACATCACCGAACACAGCCGCAACATTGGCACGGTTGATCTCCTCTATTACCAGCAGGAAGGGCTTGGGTGCATCGGTCCTGCCGTTCTTAATCGCTTTCACATAGGTGCGCATAAAGGGCCCCGGCACATAAGAATAGGTGATAGCATCCTTACCATCGCTATCCTTGCAAGGAACAGGTTTATATGTACCGACAAAATTAGCATAGGAATAGTCTGGGTGGAAGGTCACTCGCTCGTACTCGCCGCCATCCGCAAGCAGGGCATCCTTTTCACAGTTGAGTTTAAAACTTTTACCGGTACCAGGGGCACCAAATATAATGCGATTTCTCTCAAATGAAGACTGATATCCCGTTTGAAATATAATCGGAATAAACATATTATCTATGTTTACAGATTTACCGGAATTTTGGAATTCGTAATACTTTTTATACAAAAACAGGAGATTCTCTGGCTTTTTTATCTCATAACAACTCGTCAAGTATCCTTCATCCTCCGGGAGTCTATCCGATTCATCAAACGGAGAATGCCAAATACCAGATTTTTGATGTGCCATATCTTCAGTCGCATTATAGAAGTATGGAGATAGGCCATCAACAAAAGCTATCAGTTGAGCACCATCCATCACAGTCATCACTGAAGATGCCGATGTTTCATAAAATGCTTTTAGTTCTCCTGCTTTTCGTGATGCTGTTTTTTTGTCGTTTTGGTAGTAATGTAATAATAAAGCTTCTGCTACTTTATCTCTGTCAAGAGTACCATTTTTAATAAAATTGAGCAGATCTCCAATTTCTCTCCAGCCAATTGCAACAATACCTTCTTCACGCCATTTCTCAGCATAATGTTTAGACTCATCAGATGACCCTAACCTGTAAAAATGACGGATCTCTCCAAACATCGCATAACAAATATCTTGAAAGTCAGGCGACATATAGCTTGTCCTCTTTTTTATAAGGGCAAGCTGTCCATTCATTCCATAGTATTTTTCACTTGGATTTATTCCAAATCCAAACAAAATATGCTTCAGCCAGTCTGCCACATACCATCCAATAAATTTGTCTGGAAAAATCATGTGAAAATACTTCTGTACCCATGCGTAAGAAGCAAATTTCCCCATCAGTGCGTTCAAATCATCATCCAGCTTTTCATAATCCTCTACAGAATCAAGTGTCTTGGATTGAATCATCTCACAAGCATTTACAAGATTGTCACGGATTGTCTTACCCAGCTGCAATGCATCTTCCGTGGAAAGAATTTGTGGTGACTTTGGTGCACCTGTAGTCCACTTTCCATCTTCTTGTCGCTGAAAAAGGCCAAATTTAAAAGATGATCCACCCGAAATACTCCCAAATGTTCTCTTGAGTTTTGGATTAAACTCAAGATGATAGCAAAGGCTATCATTATTGCCATCAGCTGTCAAGAAAATATAGCTCAGAAGGTCATCATCGCTTAAAGACTTTAAAACTTCCGGGGAAAACTTTTCTTTGAATTCGTTAAGCAAACTAATAATTTCATCTTTGGATGTGTCGAACTTGACTGCGTGTGAATTAGGATATTCTATTACCAAGTTTGCAGCCTGTTGGTATATCAAGGATTCTCCTTGCACAACTTAATCCTCCTTTATTTGCTTTCTTTAAGGATATATTCAACATTATTGTCATAGTTTCCGTAAAAATTGAACCAATCTTGCTTATAATCGCTCTTTTTGTACTCCCAGAAAGAAGACGGATCAGAAAGACGGTTACATACATAATCCACTGCTTTTCTTTCTTTTATAGAATATGTAGATAATGCTATCGTATTTCCGTCACCACTAACATTAAAAAGCAGCGTTTGTGAAAGCAGTTTCATCCAATCAGCCATATTTCTTCTGGCCCTTGTTAACATCTGGAGTTGTTGACCATCATGCCGAGACTCTATGATGCTTTCAGTGCAGGACAAATAGTCTGACATGATTGTACACCGTACTGCGTAGCGTTGCATTTCGTCCAGAGATAGTACTGGCAACTCACCACTTTCCCACAGTTTATATAAAATCTTCCATATCAGGACTGCTGGTCTCAATTGTATATTGTAATGTGCCTGTAGTTCTGTAAAAGACTCATAGTTAAAATTTTCGCCATAGCTTTTCACCAAAGATGGGCTTAGTTGAGACTTATGCCCATTTGGATACTGATACCTCAATAGTTGCAAAGTGATTAATTCCGAGTAAGAAAGGCTATCGTTCAAATAGGCCATTGCTATGGGCGTAAATGTAAGCACTTTACTTATCCTGGTAGAATATATGAGTCCAAATTCGCTCAAAATCTGCTGGTAGTCTCTCCAGGCGTCAACTTGATTGCTATCTGACCGAACATTGGCTGTAAGGATTCCGTTATTAACGAGATATCCATTTATTTTCTCCGCATTTACAGTTTCGCCTTTGCAAAGAAGACAAGCATTTAGCAGGCCATCAAACACTTTGGCTTTAAGAACACCAGCATGTTGGGTAATCGGCCATGACAGACCTGCATACGGAATATTAGGATACATTTTGATCCTCCAACACTTTTCTAATCACCGATAATATTTCATACGCTAATAAAGGTGGGACAGCATTTCCTACCTGGCGATATTGTTCTGTTCTTGAGCCAGAAAATACATACCAATCAGGAAAACTTTGTAGGCGAGCAGTTTCTCTTACGGTCAATGCTCGGGGCTCATATGGATGAATAAACGGTCTTGCACCTCCTGCAGAAGATCCTATCATCACTGTGCCTGACGGCATATCTGGCCTAAGTTTATCCGAGTAGGAGCCTCGATCTCTTCCGCCTTGAGGTACGGCTTCAAATCGTTTTCTAACCGCGTCTGTGTGAACTCTTATTACTTGATTTGGCAAACCATCTACATTTTCTAATGCATATTTACTCGGCATTTTATCAGGGAGTCGATCATATAATGGTCCAGTTGGGTTTACAGGGAAAGAGAAAGATTTGCATGATATGTCAGGTCTAAACCCGACAATAAAAATCCGTTCCCTCTCTTGTGGTATGCCAAAGTCAGCTGCATTTAGTTTTGTTCTGTATAATTGATATCCTGTTTCGCTTTTAATAAACTCCAAAAGATTACTAAAATCCTCTCCGTGGTTTACAGTCATCAATCCTGGAACATTTTCAAACAAAAACACTTTTGGTTTTAAGCCGGAAATAAGTTCAAAATACTTTATCGTCAGTCTACCTCTTGGATCATCCAGAGATTTCCTTTTTCCCATAATGCTAAAGGCCTGGCAAGGAGGTCCGGCAATAATCAGATCAATATCCTGATTCATTTTAGCCAAATCTCTGATCTTTGCAGCAGTTAAATCTATTGCATCGTCATTATATACAGAGACATGGGGGAGATTAGCTTTTATTGTTTGTGTATAGGCTGGAACAATGTCACTCACCAAAAGGGTCTTGAATCCAGCAAAATGTGCGCCAAGGTCAAGACCTCCACCTCCGCTGAATAGGCTAATACAGTTATATTTATACTCAACTTCTTGACTAAAAGAATTCAGCCGCTGAAGATATATGTTCGTTTTCTTTTGATTCAAAATAGTCAATCCTCCTGATAACCAATCGCTTCCATAATGTTTCTGAAAATAGATTCAATAACAGGTGGACAAACAGCATTGGCTAATTGCTTAGCGGCATCAGTTCGACAAACCGCAGTAAAATCATAAGTATCAGGAAATCCCATTACTCTTTTCAGCTCGTTAACACTTAGATGCCGACGTTCTTTTGAAAGAATCGGAATATGTGCACCTCCACCTGAGTTCAAAACAGTAAGGGTAGGCAAGGGACTATCAATTGATAATGCTCTTACACCACTGGATCTCACTTGGAAAACGCAATCACTAAGATCGCAATTAGCTGCAACGCGTTCCAATACCTTTCTCGTTCGCGGAACCTCAAACGACATCTCCTCTATTGTCTTGATTCCAAGATAATAGTCAATGTACTCATTCCATCTTTCGGTGACAGGAATGGAGCGATCACCACGAATAATAAACGGTCGAAAAGATGTTTTTTCTGTTCTTTTCTCCGTAAATTTAACTAAACGTTCTCCATAGGTATCTTTGCGCAATCCCACGATATAGATACGTGAACGACTTTGAGGAATTCCAAAGTATGTACTATCCAATATGACAGAAGATACAGTGTATCCCGCATTCACCAGCTTTTCGGTAATAATTCTAAATGTTCTGCCTTTATCATGCCTTACTAAATTTGGAACATTCTCCAAAAAAACTATTTGTGGTTTTTTTACCTCTATCACGGATAGCAGCTTGAAAAAGACCGTTCCTCGCGAATCTTTGAATCCAAGTTCTTTCCCCGCAGATGAGAATGGCTGGCATGGAAAACCAGCGCACAACATATCAAAATCAGGCAAAGTATATGGATTAATCTCAAAAATATCTTTTGAATCAAAGCCAACCCCGAAGTTCTTCTTATATGTTTTTTCACAATTGTCATCGATTTCGTTTGCATAGACCGACTCAGTCTTGACATCTGAAGCCTCTATTCCAAGCCTGAAACCTCCAACCCCTGTACAGAACTCCGCATATCGAATTGGTTTTAACATTGGTTTACATCCTCTCGTGAAATCTCTGTTCATCTTTTGCTAATTCTAATTAATCGTCATCTTTCTCTTTCACCAGCTCGATGATATCGCAGAAATCGCAATCCAGAACCTTACAGATTTTGGTAAGAATCTCCGTGCTGACGTGCTCGTTCTTACCCAGCTTAGCGAGAGCAGTGGTCGACATACCTGTGGCCAAGCGCAAATCCTTCTTTTTCATGTTCTTATCAATCAGAAGCTTCCACAGTTTATTATAGCAAACGGTCATAACAAACACCTCTTGCACTGAGTTTATACTAACTCAAAATTATTCCTCAATTGAAAAACTAAGTTCCAGCCGTGGGACACTAAATAATTTTATCAAAAGAAGCTCCATTTGTCTATCGAAAATCTGATTTTTAGATTTGTAATTTTATTTTTGGATACATACTCTCGAATTAGAATTATCAAAAATAGCTGTAGAGGCCCTCCAGTAATGCTAATATAGTTCTTTTGTCAATATACCATATTCTATAGTTCCATTAATGCCGTCAATTTTGGAGTCACCGTTTCTTATATTTTCAACCTGATTAGAACGCTGATGTTTTATCTGACCAAGACCAAGCACACGATTCTTATGCTATGGGGATTGATCTATTTATCTCTTTTATCTACCAAATGAGCGCCCGACCTCCTGGTCCGACAGGAGAATGAGCGCTCGTTTTCGTCGTTGTGTAATTCTGCCGAGAGCCTCCACGCCAGCTCAAATCCGGCGATAAAGCTGTCGAGGGAGGTCTGTTCTCTGATAGAGTCCTGGGCGTCAATGATCCTCAGCACCAGCTTGCGCTCCGGTTTTTCCAAAGTCGCGATCAACGCTTTGTGGCACTCCTCCACTTCGTTCTCCTGCTCGTCCAGCTCCGGGCAGATATAAAAGTGATCATACAGCTCTTTGAGCAGTTTGTTTTCCATCGTCGTCATCTCCTTGCGGCCCAAACATATACCACACTTTCCACGCAATAGCTATCAAAATTTCAGGAGGTTGCCCAGAATGTCTGCCGCTTGCCGCAGTTCCTCCTGAGATGCTTCGTTGGGGTTGTTTTCGCTTTTGGCGGCTGGGCAGGTCAGATAGGGAGCGTAGTTCTGTCGCGTCATGGATGTTCGGAAATGGCCCAGCATCTGCGATACCTCTTTGGTGTCCATCCCATTTTGCAGCGCGAGGACGGCGCAGGTGTGCCGGAGATCTGCGAAGCGGATGTGGTCCAGCCCTGCCTCCTTGACAATTTCATTGTGCATCCGGCGCACCATCTGGGGTGAGTAGGGTCTCTGTGTGGCCGGGTGCATGAACATGAGCGGGCTGCTGGGGTGCCTGGCGTGTTCCACGTCCAGGAGCTCGACAACCTCTTGGGTCAGGCAGACGGTCCTGGTGCCACCTTCATACTCCACCAGCTCCCGCCGCTCCACCGACCGGCTCTCCGAGATGGTCAGCGTCCACATCTTAACATCCAAGTCGCTCCATTTCAGTGCGATCAACTCTCCTTGCCGGAGCCCCGCCGTCAGTGCCAGCAGAAACATGGGGAGGTGGCCTAACCGATCCGCCACGTCCAGATAGTCCTCCACCTCTGCCGGCGTCAGCACATTGGCACTGACCTTCTTGGGCTTCGGATAATGAAACGCACGGGCGGGGTTTTCCGCTATCAGTCCGTCCTGGATCGCTTGTTCCAGGCATTGCTGGAGCAGTCGGTGGATGTGCCGCATGGTGTGTTCGCCCAGTCCTGGGTATTCGGGACTCTCCGGGCGATGACCGCCAAAGTGTTTTCGCTCCTCCAGAAAATCTCCAACCTGTTCCGCAGTCAATTCCTCCAGCGGTATATTCCCCAAGCCGGGGAGGATATGGTTTTTGAAGAGATAACCGTGGGCTGCATAGGTGGTTGGCCTGCTTTGGTTCTTGTCATAGGCCTCCCGCCAGTGGAGGATATACTCTCTCAGCGTCATATCCCCACCTCCATGCATTGGCGCTGCAGGTTCCGGAAGGCCACCCACGGCAGGCCGGCCTGTTTCAGTATTCGCTTGTGCAGGTAGTAGAGCTCGTGAAGCTGATACGGCGCTCGGGTCTTGGGGTTGAGGAACACATAGCAGCCGGTTTCCGGTATCTGTTCCAGAAGATGCTCCGCCTTGCGGTTGAGGGCCAGCAGGCGCCGTCCCTTGAGGATATACCGGCAGCGGATATGAAAATCGGCCCACGACAAGGTGATGAGTTCACATTGCCGCAGGCCGCTGGAGAGTCCTGTGTAGATGAGAGGGAGTGCGCCAAGCTTCTCTGCTGCATTCAGGTATCGCTGGATCTGCCCCAGGCGCAAGGGAGCAGTCTTATATTCCTCTGCCTTCGGTTCATGGCAGAGCCGCACCGGATTATAGGGAATACGCTGGTCACGGGCCGCTTCATCCATACAGCGCCGCAGGAGCAGATGGACGCACCAGATGCTTCTGGCGCTGAGTCCCTGGTTCCGCAGACCGTCATAGAAACTGGTGACGGTGTCTTCTGACAACTCCGCCAGCGGAATGCTACCGATTCCGGGGTAGATGTGGCGGTAGATCAGGTTGCGGTATCCGCCCACGGTGCTACCGCTCCATCTGCTCTGATTCTCACAAAACCAGCGGCCGCACCACTGGCCCACGGTGCAACTGTTTCCTTTCTGCATATCGTCGTCTCCTTTCGGCAACCGAACAATACCACAGAAAAGGAGAAATAGCTACTGCTTTCTTCAGTCTATTTCAGCGCAGTAGTGAGACCAGCTGCAATCCGCATAGCATTATAACAATGTCACCCTTCTGCCAATTTTGACTTCACAATTTCCAAACTTTTTTTCTTCATCTCATTTATCGCAAATCCCTTTACAACCTCTTGCATCGTTTCGGAACTCCAGTAAATCTTCAAATTTGTCTTAGCTCGAGTAATTGCCGTATAGAAGACACCATGAGTTATTTTTTCGGCATTATTGCTTGGAATAATCACCTTAACCGAGTCATATTCCAGACCTTGCGCTTTGTGAATCGAAACAGCGTAGGCAAGTTGGAACGGGACAACAGATTTGAGCCGCAAGTCTTCATTCTCTTCCTTTAGTCTCTCATCGTATTCATATACTTCAAAACGAATCCGCGTGCCATTTTCTACAGTCTCTACAAACTCAATGCCATCTCTCCTACATGCTACTTCAGTTAATGGAATATCAACATCAACAGTAAATGAAATAGAGTTTGAAGACCTTTCGATATTAACGATGCGTCCTTTCAAATTGTTGTATAGAAGATCAAATCTTTTTGAGTCATTAAAGAGAATGGGATCGCCGATTTTGTAAGTCCATTCGGCCCAAGAAACAGCCGCACTTTTGGTATTTGCAGCTTGAAAATAATTGTTCATATTATTTAGCCCAAACTTTCCATCGTAATTCAGGCAAAGAATGACCTCATCCTCATATTCTCTTTTAAAGACATTGGGGCCAATATCTTCGGAATATGGTCCATTGATAACCAGTTTTTCGGTTATCATATCTGATCTGGTTCGAACTTCATTCCATAGGCTAATAAGAGCTTGATCCTGAGTTCTCCAAGTACTCAACAGTTCAACATTGGACCCCTGAGTTTTGATAATATCTTTTGCATAGAAAAACCAGTTTCCAAACTCAATAGATTCAATCTGATGAATATCTCCAGCCAACACCAGAAAACTATCAGGGCTCATCCTGTTCAAAAATCTCTCCATGGTTCGGTTGTCAATAGTACTACATTCATCCATGAATATGATATCGTAGTCTGGGAGATTTACTTGTTTGGTGAAACTGTCTATGCTGATAAAATCAGAATCTGTTCCTGGATTATCAATACGTCTCTTCAAATTTTGAAGTGCTGTGTGCGTTTTAGTTAAGAAAAGTTTACGTTGATTTGACATCAAGTTTGAAATATAATTGATCAACGTTGTCTTTCCTGTCCCTGCCGCTCCATAAATCAGGAGAAGCCGAGAATTAACAAACACATCTTGGATGGCCTGCTTCTTTAAATCGTCAGCAAAATCCAAGGGACTTTCTCGGAGAAATTTTTGGTTATACTCTCGCTGTCCTTTATTTCCGTTGTTGGAGAATTCCAGCAGTCTCCTCAATATGAACAAGGTTGTTCGTTCGTAAGATTGGATGCATGCAAAGCCATCAGAAAGAATAATTTGATACCCTTGACTCCGTTCCCACGAGTCTAACTGATCATTATATTTTTGTATCTCTGCTACACTGGATTCGGAAGTGGTTTCAAAATAAATTTCTCCAGTTTGCTTGATCGCGTTTCGAATGGATAAATATGGGCGAACCACATCAATCTTTTCGATACCGGCAACACTAATAAGTTTTTTGACTTGGTTACCCGCACTCGTTTTACTTCCTGTCAAATTGGAAATAAACGGATTTCTTTCGAAGGGATAGCAACTACTTGGGAGGTACAGTTTAGCAGAAAGCATTTTATGGGTGAATTGCGTCGGCATTACACTCTCCAAAGTTTCTTCCCGAAGATTCAAAAGCAAATATCTTACAACATTGCGGCCAAACTCATTTGAAGCTTTAGAATAGTGCTCCCTGAGAGTGAGGAGAACCTCCTTGTACACTGATGTGTTTGTGGTTCTATAAATAGAGTCGATAACCCTCAAAAATTCAACTTCCTGAAAATCAATCAAATCAAGGAAGCTAAGACCTGTTCGAGTAAGAAAGCGCATTAATTCCTCGTACTCTCCATACTGAGAAGATATGCGAGTTGGAATCTTTAGCACTTTCCCCAGCTTATTCAGACACACGGGATCTATGGACACACGCCAATTAGTAATAACTTTAATTGAAGAGTCAATTCCCCACAAATTCATTGGGGCGTCTACATAGCCGACCTGAACAGAGTAGCTTGTGGAGATATTTTCTTTTGAGTATGCTGTGATTCGATTATATTTCGAAGCGTATGCACCAGCCAACTGAAGTGTGACTTCATAATAACGCTCTCGCCCAATAAAAAACGGGATCTTTTTCTGGACATAATACCTTGATGTACGCAGAGCACACCGGGTAGAGCCAACCGTGTTTATCGCTATTGCTACCATCTCATAATATTGCTGGTCAATTTGGTCAATATGGAGTGGAAATTTTTCCAGATTACCTAAAATATTTATTCCGTATTTTTCACCCAATGATTTTCTTATTTGCCACAAAAAATCATAATACTTCAGCATCAAACGTTCTGATTGACCTTCATCTGGGACGCGTTTACCAATGTACTGCAGTCCTCTGAGGAATATACCAAGGTACTTGGTTTCAATAGTCAACATGGAACGTTCCCATGCTAACGGAAGCGTTGGGGTATCAATTCCATCAGCTATGGCGTTGAGCAGAAGAGCAGCTGTGCACAGATCATCGAGTCTTTTGAGAATTCTTCTCGACACGCCATCACGAGTATCATTGAAAATATCGAGCCTATCAATACTTTCCATGATTTCTGTATCGCACGCTGAAATTATTTTCTCAACATCGTGGCGGGTATAGCTCTTGCTATCCAGCTGATTTACAAATGAGTGATGATTTGCAATGTATTCCAGTTTTTCACAAAACGCAGCAACGCTTTCATCTGTATTCAGAATTTCCTCGTCAGCAGAAAAGGCGATGGTCATACTATCATTATCAAAATTAATCGAATTCAGGAAATCTACGGACATATACTTCCAAAACACTCGCTGGGTGCCACGCTGATCTGGATTAAGCACAACAAACAGTATCCCAGGATCTAAGGAGACATGATCACATATATAAGCAGGAAAAGCCAAACTTTTTAGCGAATATTTAACAATACCATCTTTTTCACTATACAAATGGGTTCCTTTAATTTGAACAATGAAGTTCTGCGTTGGGCGTCTGGACACATTTGGGTTTGAAACAAACTCAAATGTACCATCATGATTTGGCCAAGTATCGTTTGCCTCAAAAGAAGTATTAATTCGCCCTCCAGGATTTAAAAATGCTCCCAAAAGTGCGATGGCAGAACGGTCCTCAACAGAACGTTCAGAATGTGTTTTAATGTGCCGTTTAACCTTTTCCCTTACCTGCTCAATCATCGCTTACTCCTCCGGGCGCATCAAATAGTCATCTTATAAACCGCACTTTGCGATTCTTATGCAATGATTATAACTCTTGGCCCATAGGCAGTCAACGAAGCGTCTATCAGCATTAAGGTACAATATGGTTTTTGGGGCCCTTCGCTTATATTCTCCATCTATATGACCCAAAATCTAAACTTTGATGCTTTTTGATTTCTTTTGGTAGCTGTCGTTGTTGAAATGGCATGCTTTTTTGTCAAACATCTGCAGCCTCAGACCCGGAGTGGCACTGAATCTGCAGGATAATACGATAGAATTTCTCGTATCAAGGTGTGCTCCAGCTTTATTCTTTGTTTATGCGGCGCATTTCCTGCGCCCCCTCTGTGGCGATTCAGCCTGTCTTTTCTGCTCACCCCGGACGGAACTTCTTTTAATATACAGAATCCAATCCCACACCCATCCCAAAAGGAGAAAGTTTTGCTTGAAACACGCAGGGCAAAAGAGTGTCAAAGATAAACTGCCGGAGCAGAGGAAAGGGCCAAAGAGGGCGGCAGAGTGCCGTTTGAAAGTTCCGACACACATTTGGGACCGCATTCCCAGACATTCGAACCCCACACGCCGGACCAAACACTGCCAAACAGAGCGAAAGAGCATCAAACATCAGCAAAAAGCAGCGGATTATCTCTACCCTTTTTCTCCATTTCTTGCAATCCCAAATGCGGAAACATCCCGAAGACGCCCACTACATAGAAACATCTTCCATGACAAGCTGCTCGCTTTCTGTATGACCGGAAAGTGACAGAAATTCACCGGCAATATCCGGATTTTTGAACCGAAGTACATCCGTATCTTTTCTGCCAAAAGCAAGAAAATCCACGCCGCCATACCACACAACACTTTCATCCACAACAGCATACCGCTGATTCAGTTCTTTGTGCGTATGGACCACGGTACCTGTCTGCCTCATCATCTCAATCGCTTCACATACACTTTCTTGATTCGCGAGTTTCCCGCTCTCTGCCGTTCTGGTATGGATCGCAATTTCGACACCGGAAGCAACCGCCTTCTGCAAAGAGGGAAGCAATTTCACGATTCTTCCTTTTTGCAGATAAGGACTGACAATAACCACGCTGCGGGCAGCATCATCCAAGTCCTGCTCAAAGGGAAGCATAGATGAGTGTCCATCATAAATCACACTGACAAACTGATCCGCTGCACCGAATTTGACCTGATATCCCAGCTCCGCATAGCCTTTCATGCGTTTATGATACATCCGCTCCAGGGTAGGAACATGGATATCCACATAATCGTAGATACGAACTTCCTGCTTTCCTTCATAATTTCTGTGGAGGCGTCCGGCATACTGTGCCAATGTGCCTTTCCACGATATGGGCATCGCCAGGAGCAGGGTGTCCAACCGCGGGGCGTCAAAGCCCTCTCCGATATACTTTCCGGTCGCAACGACCACCACATCCTTATCGTCAGGCACATTCTGCAATGCCGTCAGCTTTTCACGTTTATCCTTTTGCTTGTCACTGCCAATGAGCAGGAAAACATGCTTTACCTGGTCCGACAGATGACCGGCAAGCAGTGCAGCGTGTTCTTTCCGCTCCGTCAGCAGAATTGGTGTACGCCCCTCCTGTATCAACTTCAAAGTGTCTGACACCAACAGTTCGTTCCGGTTGTGATTTTCAATCACACCGGCGTACATATCCTGAATCCCGTTGGCATCCGGCAGTCTTAGGCGTGTAAATCTGGGAATTACTATGTGGGAGAATCTTCGCTTTCCGCCTGACTTTTGGCATCCACCAAATACCGGACGGGGCCGCACTGCATAAAGATGATGGGATGATGACCGTCCTTGCGAACAGGTGTGGCAGACAATCCGTAAACATATTTGGCTTCCACTGCTTTCAGAACGGTTTCGAAGGTGAATGCGGCCACATGATGGCACTCATCCACAATGACCATTCCGTACTCTGCCACAAAAGACTTTACGGACTTTTCTCCTCCCTCAAGCAGGGACTGCATGGTGGCAATATCGACGATTCCACTGCGGGTATTCTTTCCGCTGCCAATTTGGCCAATGAGGTGCTGTTTTTTCTTCCTGCCTCGCTTTTTGGGCGGTTCCGGCAGGACGTCATGGATATTCAGAAATTGTTCCAGCGAGGATTTCCACTGTTCCAGCAACGCGCTGGACTGCACCAATACCAAGGTATTGACTTTACGCTGTCCAATCAGATAGGAGCCAATTACGGTTTTCCCGAACGCAGTCGTTGCGGACAGAACACCCGTGTCTGCATCCAGCAGCGCTCGGGCGGCAGGTTCCTGTTCTGGGCGCAGCACCCCATTAAATTTCACATCAATGGAATGTCCCGGTGATCTGTGATCTTCCAGAACGACAGGGACTTCATATTGATCCAATAACCCCAGAATCTCATCCATACAACCACGGGGAAGGCCGATGTATTCCTCATCCTCATAGCCGCAGTCCAGAACGCGAGGAACGCCATAAACGGAAATACGCATGGCTTGCTTGGAGCGAAATTCCGGATTTGGAAACGCCGCAAGTCTCTTGAGCGTATTCAACGCCCCTTGAGAGAAACCCTTTTTCTCAACGTAAATCAAATTGGAATGATGCAGGCGTACCTGCAGCGGAAAATCTCTGCGCGTCAGTTTTGTCTTGGTTCGCTTGCGTTTCCAGGGCAGTTGCTTCTCCTCGGCATCTGCCAATTCTCCCATGTCGCCATGATGACATAGCTTTCTTAAGGCTTCTTCTAACTGTTCCGGCGTGATTTTCGGCAGGGAGGACAGAAATGCCCACTGATCGGGATAAGGCTCAAAGCGATCATCCACAAACAGTGAATTTCCGTCTTTCTGCGCCTGTCCTTGAAATGGCAGGGCAATCAAATTCCCAAAACCGCCCTTCGGCACAATATCCTGAGACGGGAACAACCGGTCATAGGACGAAAAGGATAGCTCATGCCGGCACGACATGGTCCCAGTCAGCAAACCGGTCCCCAAGCGCCTGGCATCGGCGGCTGAAACAGGCTCCGAAAAGAAAAACCAGACATGGGCGCCGTTTCCGGAACGGGAGCGTTCCACTGCCGGTACCAATCCCGCTTCTTTGCAGGATTTGCAAAATGCAGTCACATCAAGCTTCCAGTTTTCTTCATCAAAATCCGCAGCCAACAGCCAGGTCTTGTTGTCCTCCAGCATCGGATAGATTGCCGCCACATCTCTGCACAAAGAATCACGGCCAATCAAATGTGCTTTGACCACATCGGCTGTGAGCGGCCGAAACTCACGGTTGGGGCACTCTGCGCACTTGTATTTCTTTTTATCGCACAGGCTATGCACCCATTCATTTTTACAGACTGGGGTGTAACCGTTTTTCCCGGTGGTGGTGCTGTGATACCGGCGTGCATATACATCTTCCCGCCCTTTGAAAACAGACAGGAAATACTCGATTTTCTCCTGTGAGGAGCTGTGTGCGTGAACCGGGGCAGACTGCACATCCGTTAGCGCACAGCTGCGCCACAGCGGCTCGGAGCATACTGCCCTTTTGCCGTTTTCATCTTCACAGAGAAGCAGCGCCCGCCCTCCATCCAGAGACGGGACGATTTCAAGAAGCGCATACTCCCGGCCACTGATAATCGCTTTTCGATTCATACACAGCCCCCCTCCACACCAGCAGTTACTTCCGTCTATACTTTGTTTTCCTGCCGTTTCCATCCTGATAAATCAGGCCCTCGGCGACCATGCGTTTCAGAATCCGGTTGGCTGTGGCCTGGCTTACCTCCAGCAGCTGGTCCACATCACTGCGCACGATATGACCATTGGAACCAATGAAATCCAAGATCCGTTTCTCTTCACTTTTGAGCGTACCAACCGGTGTCTGTGTATGATTTGTGCCGGCGTTCCTGTTTGGCAGCGTGATTTTGAATGCGTTGCTCGATACCTCGATTTTTGGCTTCAATTCCGTCTCCGTGTAGGCTCTCATGATTTTAGGCATACCCGTGCCGTATGCCTCAATCAGCTGCAGACGATAAAATATAGCTGCCAGCTTGGGGTTTCGGCAAACCGAGAGTCCCAGCATGATGTCGTCCAGTGCAATGCCGGAGGGCAGTCCACCCACAGAGACAAATTCGATTCTGTCGGCATATACACTGACCAGGGTGCTTGCACGGAAGGAATAGTCTCTATGTACCAGCGAGTTCAGCAGCGCTTCCCGCAGCGCATCTTCCGGATAATCCCGTGTGTCGATTCGGTATAGACCATCAAATGTTGCTTTTGTCTGGTTGCGCAGATCCAGATAACTGTACAGTTCCTCCATTTGCCGAAACAGCGAACCGCCAAATTCTCTTCTGTCCTGAAAGCTTCCTTTATCTTCCCCAGAGAAGGTTGCCGCCTTGATGGTGCTGGGACACTGATCGGACAGGAGAAGCGCCACATTGGAGTAGATACCATCCGCAGAAATCATTCCAAGGGTCTGCATTTTTGCAGTATCAAATGGGATGTTCTGCTTTTCAAATTGCTTCTCTGCCGCTTCAAAGCTGAGATTCTGTTCCAGTGAACGCATGGATTCGAAGTTGTCCCCATCAGTTTCCTTGATCATTCTTCGGATCGCAGTATCCGTAGCCGGGTCAGAAGATGTGCCGTTTCTGACATAGACCCCACTGGGTTTCAACCCCTTACTGCCCAGATAATAGGGCCGGTCGGTCCCTTTTTGAATGGTCACAGCAATGATATCCTTGTCGCCGACATGTTGGGTTTCGTAGCCCACAAACATGGTCACATCAGGCTTGATGGAATCTCGAATCATATTGTTCAGCTGCAAAATGACTTGGTCGGCGTTTTTGACTCCCACAACACTTCCATCGTCGCTGACACCAATATACAGCGTACCGCCTTTTGTGTTGGCAAAGGCAATGACTTCTTTGCAGATATCTCCCACGACCTCTGCTTTCAGTTCAACAACTTCACTCTCAACAAATGCCATACACAGTACCTCCTTTTCTTAGTTGTCATTATAATCATTCTTGTCATTCTTGTCAAAACACATTCATTTGATAAGAAAATTATTCCGTGTTATAAAAGCCCGCAGCCCAGGGTATTTCTTTGTTTATGCGGCGCATTTCCTGCGCCTCTGCTCTGAGATGATTCGTCCTGTTATTGCCCTCCTCAAACTGGGCGGAACATCTTTTAATACACAGAATCCAATCCCACACAAATCCCAAAAGACGAAAGAATTCCTTGAAACAAGCAGGGCAGAAGAGTTTTAAAGAGGAACTGGCGGAGCATAGGAAAGCGTTAAACAGGGTACAAAAGCTCTATTTGAAAGGACGGACATATTTTTGGGAGCAGGAGGCCCGGGGTTCGAGTCCCCGCACTCCGACCACCTTTCTTAGAAAAACCGCCTAAACAGGCGGTTTTTCTGCGTTTTTGGTTTGTTTTTTGCGGTTTTGATGATTGCTGTTTTGCGGTGGTTTTAGGGGCGGAAAAGCGGCGGGAGCATGAGCAAGGATAGCAACTGAAACCGCTAAATCCCTAACCCATCCCTAACTGGTGAGACTGCTGTTTTCTCGCTGCGGATACGACAAATTCTTGAGTTTTCCAGTCTTATCCTTTATAATAATTCTACAGTGAGCCTTTGTGCCACCAAGGCAGCCGTGTGGGTGTATTCCCATGCGGCTTTTGTTGTTCTTGGATCTTGATAGCAGATAATTAACATGAATGCTTTATAAATGAGGAATTTGTTATGGACTGGGTAACCGCTATAAAGGAGATACAGAAAGCCCAAGAGGATGACCGATTGGTCATTTTTGTGGGGGCGGGAGTTTCAAAAAACTCCGGGGTTCCATCATGGTATGAATTGATTAGGAAGTTCGCAGATGAACTTGGTTATAGCCGATGTGATACATGCCAGAAAAAAGTTGCCGATTGCCCAAAGTCGGATTGCAAAGACCGATACGAATATACCCAAGAGGAGTTCCTTCGCATCCCTGAGTATTACTATCAGCAAGACCTCTCCGAAAATCATGCCAATTATTTTGGCTTAATCCAAAGCACATTGCATTGCGATAAAGACCCAAATTCAATTGATGATGAAATATTTTCCATCTTTCCCCGCCATATTATTACAACAAATTATGACCCCCTCATCGAGAAGTCCCAATCGGTGAATTCCCTGCTATATACTGTTGTAACTCGCGATAGTGATTTACTTGCAGAGGCAAATGATCGTTATATTATCAAAATGCATGGCGACCTCGGGAACCCGGACACAATTGTACTCAAAGAAAGCGATTATATTAAATACGAGCAAGAACATCCTTTGATTTGCACATTCATTAAATCGCTTCTTGTTAATCATACATTCATTTTCCTTGGTTACTCCCTAAACGATAACAACCTTAATTTAATCATTGGATGGATTAATTATTTTAGGGAACTTCATGGTGTCGAGAAGCGTCCGGCTAATTTTTGGATTACCTCAAAACCTGCCGTGCCATTTGAAGATACACGTTTAGAAAGCCGAAACATTTATGTTGTTGACCTCAGTTCTTTGCCTACTGATTTAGAAGAAAAAGCAGCCATTCCTTCCTCCATTACCAATAGTACTGGGCGAAGGCTATTTACATTTCTTCGCTGCATAACAAATCCTCAAATTACGTATGAGCACATTTCACTTGAAAATCGAATTGTTGAAAAGTATCAGCTATTAAAATCATATTCTAAGATTTCTTATCAAGATCTCATTGCAGTACAACCACTTGGTCAGACAAAATTTTTAGATACAGAACTTATTTTTTACGATAAAACTTGGTATAACTGCATACAAAAACTATTAGCCGACAGCTCGTCTGGTGTAGCTGAAATTTTTAAGCGTGCAGGGGTTTCCGCAGTTTAATTCTACAAGGATCATTCACCGTTCCCTGTTCCAAATGCATATGAGCCTGTAGATACTCTTTTTCAACTTTATCTTAATAACGACTACGTTTCACTGAATTCCGAACTTGAGAATAGCAAAGATTTAGCTAAGAAAATATATTATGGTCGTTTGCTCGGAAAGGGAAAAAATCACATCGAGATGTTGGTTGCTTCTGACGCAGAACAAAATCCACCTGCCGACTATGTCTCTATTTTGCTATATAAGATGAGAGCAAGGATTGCAACACTCTCTTATTTTGGACCGCAAGAGAATACAACTTTGGAGCTTCGGCGGGCCTTTAATATATCCCCGCCCGAACGATACAAGAATGCAGTATCTTTTCTGAGGATGCTTTTTGAGTCTTCCGCTAAAAACACGCAAAAAATGGAAGGAATTCTCAAAAAGCATGAAGACAGATATGCATTTAATAATAGAACAACCTATTTTGATCATTCGTACATTGGCATATGGGAGTTAAAATCATATGCTTACGACTACTATTTCTTTTTCAAAGAAAATAGCATCCCACTTGACTATTTCTTGGAGCCAAAAGAATATTTAAGTTATTACCTAAGGGCAATACTCTGTTCTTATTCTCCCGAAAATAGAGCGGCAGATATTTGGAAAATCGTTACTCATAAGGAAATACGAAATTACCCAATTGGCGAAGTGGACTTAGATATGTTCGTCAAATTTGTTTCTCCAAAATCTTTGAAATCCTGGCTTGAAAAATACTCGGTACAACACTTAGTCGTTGAAGACGGTTTTGAAGTTACTCAAAAATTCATTAACCTGTGTGCCAGTTTTGCTCATTTCAAAATCCAGTATTGGGCAGAAATGATTCATATTGATGATGAGGGATTGCTTTATCAAAGACCTTTTATTGAATCCTCTCCGGCATATGTTACGGTACAAAACGGCATTGAAACAGCATCCCTTGAAGATTGGATGAAAGAGTATTTCTTGCAGTTAGCAAAGGCTGGTATAGGAGTATTCCCTTCTCCATTCGCTCACCAGATATCGGCACTTGAAGCTGCCGCCAGAGGATAAAACTTGTTTGTTTCGACTGGTACTGGTTCCGGTAAAACTGAGTGTTTTATGTGGCCACTTCTTGCAAAGATGGCAGCTGAAGCAAGAAATTCCAGGGAATCATGGGCAAAACGAGGTGTTCGTACAATTATTATGTACCCGATGAACGCCTTGGTTTCAGACCAGGTTAGCCGACTCAGAAGAATGATTGGAGATCCTGACAACAAGTTTATCAAAATCTTCCGAAATACCTGCGGTACCGGAGTACGTCGTCCTCAGTTTGGAATGTATACTGGCAGGACTCCATACCCTGGAACTCAACCTTCCACAGACCAGGACAGAAAACTTGAAAGAACCTTAGCAAGGATGTCTTTCCCGCAAAATGATTCTGAGAAAGAATTCTTCAATCGTCTTCTCAAAGAAGGAAAGATACCTGCAAAGGCAGATATGAATCAGTTCCTTCAAGGTCTGCATGAGAGTAAGCATATTCCAAACGATGATGATGCAGAGCTGATAACACGATTTGAAATGCAGCAATTCTGCCCGGATATTCTCATTACAAACTATTCTATGTTGGAATACATGCTATTGCGTCCTAGAGAACAAAAGATCTGGGATGATACACGCGAATGGCTGGCTTCAAACAGCGAGAATAAATTATTGTTCGTTATAGATGAAGCTCATATGTACCGTGGTTCATCCGGTGGCGAAGTGGCATTACTGATTCGCAGACTGTTCCATAAGCTCGGTATCAGTCGTGATCGTGTACAATTTATACTTACTACCGCAAGTATGCCTAACAAAAATCAGCAAGACGTTGATTCCGTAATGAAGTTTGCAAATGAACTTACCGCTTCTGACACAGCAACTCGTTTCTGTTACTTGACGGGTGCGCGGGAGGTAATTGACGGACAGCTGAAATATGATATTCCCACCGAGCTCCTATTAAACTCAGATCCTGGTCAATTTGAAGACAGGGATGAAGTGAAACTTTCTGCGCTTTTGTCATTCTGGAGGCACTTAGACGGATTTGATCCTAGCATTACATCCTTGGGATCAATATACAACTGGATGTACGAAAACCTTGTCTATTACCGTCCGTTCCACGAGCTTATAAAGTATTGCCGCGGAAATGCAGTATCACTTGGAGAACTTTCTTCTTATATCTTTCCTGAGCTCAATACAGAGGATGCGCTCAAGGCGGTTAGTGTCCTTTTGGCAATTGCACCGCTTGCAAAAAACGCTAAAGGCTCTGTCCTTTTCCCTGCACGTATGCACATGCTCTTCAAAGGTATTTCGGGGGTATATGCCTGTACCAACACCAATTGTAGTTGCTCTCACTCGGAAGGTGGACTCAATTTAGGAGAAATCTACTTATCGGATGGTAATTTGATTTGTCCACATTGTGGTAGTGTGGTATACGAACTTTATAATGATCGGCGTTGTGGTGCGCTGTTCTTCAAAGGCTATGTTCTTGAAGATGACTCTGGGCTCCATGGAAATGTATATCTGTGGCATTATCCCGGTCAGTTGATGGATCGCAGGATGAAAGAAATACATCTGTTCATTCCAACTGACGATTTTGAGCTCCCTGCAAAACAGGGTAAAAATGCTATACGTCCCTGTTATCTTGATATTAAAAGCGAATTTATTAACTTCATAGATGACGCATCCGCTGGAAAACCATGGATTAGAAAACTGTACTATTGCAACTACTCTGCAAAAGGTAGACCGCAGATTATTACATTCCCGACTTGTCCGCATTGCAGACATCAGCTTTCCACATCACAGCTCACTTCGTTTAATACACGAGGCAACCAGTCTTTCTTCAACCTAATCAAAGCACAGTTTCAACTGCAACCCGCTGTACCAGGGAAGGACAGTGATCCGAATCGTTTTCCTAACGAAGGGCGCAAAGTTTTGCTGTTTTCGGACAGTCGTCAGCGAGCAGCAAAGCTAGCTCGAGATATGTCAGAGGCTTCGGACATATCTGCTGCAAGGCAATTATTTGCAATCGCCATCAAAATGATGGAAGAACAAACGGTTGAGCAGTCGATGAATTCGCTGTATGATTATTTTTGCCTTGCCGCTGGTCAGCATCATGTGCAGATTTTTCATGCGCCTGAGCGGATAAAATTTGCTGAAGATTGCACTGCTGCACTGAACAACTACAATCGCTGTGTAAAACGAGGGCGAGAGTATACCCCAAGATTCACGATTGCAAACGCTCCCGTTCAGATGCAAGAGCATCTCCTGCGTTTGTTTGCTGGTGGCTATAATACCTTGTATGACTCGGCCACAAGCTGGATTGAACCTACAGATCAAGCTCTTTTTGATGCGGTAGATGCACTCGAAGAGAACAATGTGACAGTTACTGATGAGGAGTTTATTGATTTTTTTAATGCTTGGATACTATCAATTTGCGATATGTCTACAGCCATCGGCCATACAATTAGTGACACAATTCGGTTGAAAGTCCGCCCTAATTACAGTGGTTACGGACTTGATAAGGATTGGGGATTCTCAAAAACCATTCGTGAAATCATGGAATGGCATGACGGGAATAAAACCGAGATGGCGTGGAAACGAGTGTTAAAGGAAGAATTTCTTGATTCAGTGCAGCCTGATAATGGGAAATTGTATATTGACCTGTCTCGAGTAAAGCCACGTTTTGATACTTCTCATGTATGGTATAAATGTGAACAATGCTCTGAATTGACTCCTTTTACACTGAAAGGTAAATGTCCAAGCTGTGGATCTTCTCATATCCATGAGATGAAATCTGGCGAATATGAGGCACTTGGTTTCTGGAGAAAACCGGTAGCTGATGCGCTTCAAGGCGAGCCGATTCATGTAATTGACACCGAGGAACACACTGCTCAGCTCTCACATAAAGACCAACGTCATGATCTTTGGAGTAAAACCGAACAGTATGAATTGCGCTTCCAAGATTTAATCCAAGATGGTGAGATACCTGTTGATATCCTTAGCAGTACAACCACAATGGAAGTTGGTATCGATATTGGCTCTCTGGTTGCGGTCGGCTTGCGCAATATTCCTCCCATGCGTGAAAATTACCAGCAGCGAGCTGGTCGTGCAGGTCGGCGTGGATCTAGTTTGTCTACTATCGTTACCTTCTGTGAAGATGGTCCGCATGATACACTGTACTTCAATGATCCAATCCCTATGTTCCGCGGTGATCCTCGCAAGCCTTGGATTGATGTAAGAAGCGAAAAACTTCTCCAGCGTCATCTTGCTATGGTTATTCTCCAAGAATTTCTTTTGGAAAAGCATACGAGTCTTGACACAGTTTCAGCTGCAGTTTTTCTGAACGACTTTCTTGATGATTTTAAGCACTATCTTGCTACTTACAACGCTGATAAAGACAAGCTGCTTCTGCCCGTCGGGATACCGTTTCACTATTCAGTGTTTGAGAATGCGCTGAAAAAATCTTTCGATACACTTAGAGAAAAATGTCAGACACATCCCGAACTTTTTGGAGTAGAAGAAGGGGCTAAGGAGGGTGAGGCAAAGATTCTTCTGGATGCTCTCTATGAAGAAGGAATTATCCCGACATATTCTTTCCCCAAAAATGTCGTAAGCACTTACATACCGGATATATACGGAAAAATTCTTTACGAAGTTGACCGTGGCCTGGATATTGCTATTGGAGAATATACCCCTGGTAGAGCAATCGTTGTTGATAAGCAGACCTATCAGATTGGCGGATTCTACTATCCTGGAAGCGAGCGCCGCCACGGTCAATCGCTGACTCCGGCACGTGCTTATACAGAAGATCCGAATTATGTGAAGGAGATAATCTCTTGTTCTGAGTGTGGTTGGTTCGGCTTAAGGGAGGATGAAACCAAGAGTTGCCCGTTTTGTGGAAATAGTGATTTGAAAATCGCCCGTGAAATGATGCGTCCATGGGGCTTTGCACCAAGAAATGCCGAATCGATACCAGATGTTCAGCTGTCAGAAGAATACACTGCTGTACAGCAGCCTCTTTATTCAACTCTACCCGAGGCTGAAGAAATGAAACTTGTCACAGGCTGTAAAAACATACGGATTGCTTCACGAACAAACCAACGCATTATCATGCTGAACAAAGGATCGGATGACAAAGGTTTTATGGTCTGCAAGGACTGTGGAGCTGCTATGCCGGGTGATGATGTTTCTGTTCTAAACGATATTAACAGACCTTACAAGTCGAAGTATGCTCGAAGTAAATGTCTCCACCGCAACTGTTTTAATGTGAATCTTGGCTATGACTTTATAACTGATATGTTAGTTCTCGAATTCACAATTGACGATAGGATCATTGATGTCAGAAGAAACGACAATCCATGGCTTAATCGAGCAGCGCAATCCCTAGCTGAAGCACTGCGACTTGTGGCAAGCAAAAAGCTTGATGTTGAATTTACCGAACTCGTTACTGGTTATCGTCTTAGAACTGGTTCTGAAGCCTCTTATGTTGATATTTATCTTTATGATAGCCTGTCAAGTGGCGCTGGTTATGCTGTCAGTGTGGCTGATGCGATTGTTGAACTGCTCACTGATATGAAAGACCTTCTAAGTGCTTGCAATTGCGGATCGGCGTGCTCTAAATGTCTAAAGTATTACAGGAATCAATATGTCCATGGTATGCTTGATCGTTTCGCCGCGCTCCAACTTCTTAAGTGGGGTGTCGATGGGATAAATGCGTCGCCAATCAAACCAGAGACACAGATAAAGATGATAATGCCTTTGGTAAATATTCTTAAGCAATCTGGTTGCGAGATTACTTCTAATGGTGAAATTGTTGCTACTGGACGAAGAAACACAAAAAAGGTTGTTGTATATCCCGCAATGTGGGTTGAACCGCAAGCTACTGATACCATTTATGTAAGTGACGCTTATATCAAGCATGCCAAACCTTATGCTGTCCAGAAAATTCTTGATAACATTCAATAGCGCAACTTGATTCCTACGTAAAATAGGCTGAGTAAAAGTTGACCTCTCTTGCTCTTTGATTTCTTGACTGACACAATTAAAAAAGCCCACGGAACTGTTTGCTTACACGGTTCCGTGGGCTTTTTCGATTTACATATACTCGATCTTCAATTTATTCAACGGATGCCCTTTTGGGTTGCTACAAATAATATAACAGCAATGTATTTTGATGCCCCGTACTCTATATTCCAGTCTCTGAAAAGGTTCAATTCGGTTATACATCTTATTATGCGTCAAACAGGTATTCTTCCAGTCCTTCTGCCAGGTGCAGCGGAAGAGGAAGAACAAGCGATTGGTTGTATTGGATGGGAACATGGCGTAATGCATTGGTGTAGAACACCCAATTATCCGCTATGTCACCTGGCTGCAGTTGCAGCGGGTATAACTCAATCATATCCTTTTCAGCAAATCGCTGCTGGGGATGATCGATTCTAGAAGCCTTGAAGCTGTTAGTGTATTGAATATCATTCGGTTTCGCATGAATTCCCCAAAAGACATCATCGTATCGGAATATTCCGGAGGAAGAAGTGTGCTGCAGCCGCTCTTCGGTGGATTTTGGGCTGAGATCCGTGTAATAGTCAGGAACCTCCTGGTTGCTTCGGATTCGCATAATTCTCACCCCGGATCCGAGCAGAGGCATCTTATACGGATTTTTCGGTATTCCCACATTGATTTCTGCGGGGCAGTATGGTTCCGTTGCATCATAATCTCTGATTTCCTTGTCGGAAATTCCACCCCACACGGCGCGCGTGGTGCCATCTGACCGCACGACCAGCAAAGCGCCATCCTCTTTGCAGTAAAATTGATTTTTCAGTTCGATCAGTTTTTGCTTGGCTGGCACGCGGCTTGCCTCAACACAGCGCTGCTCCAAATTTCCGTCCCAGAAAAGCTTAGCCATTTCAAGGCAGGCTTCCCGATACGACACAGCTCGTTTCGAAAAAGCATCGCACTGGACTCTTGTTTTTCCCTCGGGGATATTCACGGTGACATAAACGGGGAGAAAACGCGCCCTGTTTGCAATGCCGTGAACCTGTGTGCAAAGGTGCATCCCAACGCAAGGGGTATTGGCCAGAGGAGGAAGCACCTTCGCCGAATCCAGCAAAGCAACAACACCCAGTTGACGGTAGAGGTCATACACCGCACTTCGAATTTTGTCGTTCCTCCCATTCTCTTCTGGTGTGATGAACTGCACAACTCGGCCGGTTCGAGCAAATGCGTTTCGGAGCACTTGCTTCGGATCTCCTTCGGTGTACTGCTCCTGGCCGGGCAAAACAAAAATACACGCGGTTACGGTCTCTGTCTTGCCGATCGTGTTCATAATGCGATCGCTGTATTGGATTTTCGTGTTCTTTTCATCATCCGGCAGGGCATCGGCCAGATTTCCAACCTCTTTGGGTACACAATGTATTTGCAAGCAGGAATTCTGTGTGTTTGGGCCAAAATCCTGCTCGATCTTTTCTTGGATCTTTTGCAGCAATTCCTCCTGCACAGGATCTTTCCACAGACCG
The DNA here is from genome assembly GCF_002160955.1 of Gemmiger sp. An120. Classification (GTDB taxonomy): domain Bacteria; phylum Bacillota; class Clostridia; order Oscillospirales; family Ruminococcaceae; genus Gemmiger_A; species Gemmiger_A avium. The sequence goes on along the minus strand of NZ_NFLN01000002.1, from coordinate 66,460 downwards.
TATATTTCAAAATTGATTTCATCCGTTTCGGCACACTTACTTACCCATTGGCGGAATTCTTCAGGGCAGTTATATTCTTGCGGGTTATGAAGGCACGGAATTTTTTGTCCCTTCATGGAAACGCGGTTTGCCTCGGGCTGCTCACACACCACATTGCATTCTCGCAGCAAGCCAAAGATGGATCGATACAAGCACGCCTTGTCTAGCACCGGGACGCCGGTCCCGATTTTGGATTTCTCCATTCCCGGCATACCGTTTTTGTAGGGGAGGAGAATGCGGACAGTATCTGCTTCCGGATCCATCAGAACATCTTCAGCAGAAGGCAGCTGCTGATATCCCCAAATGTTGTAACACTCTTTATCCTGTTCCTTCCAATCCACCTTTGCAGCCGCGTGATTGTATTCGATCTGCACCTGACAATATTTAGTTTCTCCAACTTTGATATGGGCATTGATGTTCTCTTTCAAAAATGGCGCACGGTCTTTTTTTGAAGAGCCGGGAATCCAGCGCCGAATACTCATTTGGCACAAAAGCAGGGCTTTTCTTTTTGGCGGAGTGGTCTGCACTGAAAAATCGAACACAAAAGAATACCGGTGCCCGCTTTTCGGATCAGACAGCGGGTGGCTGATCAACTGATTTTTTGCGGCATAACAAAGCTGGAGCGGTTGATCATGCAGCATGACTTCCTTTCCCAGCAAGTGATTGATGACCAAAAGCGGAATCGCTTGATACGCATCTTCACTCACGGTACCATTTTCAAAAGCAAGGCAGATCACAGCGCTGCTTTGAAGCGCCGCAAATGCGTCCGGCTTGATTTCCCCGCAAAAGTCAGCGGCCAGTTTTTTGACCAGGGGAGAAACGCGTGGCGGTACAACATAAGTTCCCTTGATCCAAACCTTGATCAGCTCACAAAGGGCACGAAGATCGTTTTCGGTATAAGCGGAGCAGGAAGTAAGCCAGTGGTCATCCACACTGTCTTTTTTCAGCGGTGCCAAGGCAATCACGCCATCCATCCAGCTTTCCACCAGCTTTTTGAGCGAATTTGTGGGAAGGCCGTATTCATCCTTGAACCGCGGGTTGTGTTTGCGCGCAATGTCCAGCAATACCGTTTTCCAGCGCTCCGGGAACCCAAGGTAATAAAGCGTACAGCTTTGATTCGGAGCGATGGTGTACGCCAGGGGGTAAATCTTATTGCTCATAAGGAATGTCCTTTCTGTAAGATTGATAGAAGGGTGCATAGAGTGTTTTTGCGATTTCTGCACTTTCTTCCTGCGTCATCAGCTTTTCCAGGTACTGACCCAATTCAGAAAGGCAGTCAAAATCACCGGACTTTTCGGGCCGGCAGCGAAATGCGCCATCGATAAAGTAGACATGCGGAGCGGGTTTGGTCACGTCTGTCACGCGTGCCAAACGACCGAAAATCTGCAAAATCAATACGAAAAGGGTCGCGACCACGTCTTTTCTTTCGTCTGCACTCAGTTCCGCAATGCCAAATGACTTGGTCTTGCTCATTTTGTTCCATTGCTGTGCGGCAAACTGGCGGATTCTCGCGTTGTATGCAAACAAGGATTCCTGCGGTTCCCGTTTGCAACGGGACTCCGCAAGTCCATTCAGCTTACTGCCCTTCTGCTGAATATCATCCGGAACCGCCATGGGGCGAACCATGAAAAAAACAGCTGAAAGCGCAGAATGTCCGTGCTCATCCACGATGTTGTGTCCACGTTCAATGGCCATTGCCGGCGCAATCAGAATCTCTGCATTCATTTGTGCGAAACGGCTGACTTCTCCACGCCGGACGGTATTTTCGCTGCTGGGCGCATTGATGGCATCGGCGATCATCCTGCAAGTGCGAGCCGAACAATTCACCTTTCGCAAGGCGGTGTCCAGCGTCTGCTGCACTTCCTGTGCCTGCGCATAGCTGTTCACGACCAGCAAGATCTTCCCTGCTTTGCGCTCATATTCACGGATGATCAAATCGACAGTCTTTTGTGTTGCTGCGCGCAATTGTGCCATCCGCTGATCGTCTCCGGAGCCGGAAACGCGTTCAAGGAAACCGGACTCAAAAAAGCGTGTTTTTTCCAAAAACGCCCGTTTTTCAGCGTCTGCCTCTAAAATGTACTTTACCGGACGATTGATGTGATACTCATAAGACCCTTCAGCCCAGCTGGAACCGGACAAGAGGATCACATGGGGGCCGGCGGGATTCCCCTGGTCGTCCGTCCTCAAATAAGGCAGATCCTTCATCAGACTTCTTCCGAAGGCAAATTGGCGGAACAGAATGATGTCTTCCTCATCCGTTTTTTTCAGGCCAAACAGATTGCCGCATAATGCCGAAGGAAGGTAATGCTGTTGCTGACGGAAGCGGGTTTGCAGAAAGCCAAACAGCTCATTCTGTCCATAGGAAGTTTCATGGCTGGCTTCATATGCATCGCTCAATCCTCGGATAAAGTGGTCGAAGTAAATCAACCGCAAAATCAATTTGATGCGGGCGTCCTGTATCTTTCTCGCTTTATTTTTTTCTGGCCGGGGAAAAGACGCTCCAAGCTCTGCCAACCACAAACGATACATCCGATCAAAGAAAAACTCGTCTGTACTTTTGCAGGAACTCTCCAGCACCGCCCACAAGGTGCTCTGCCGTATTTTCTCCTCGTCTTGCATATCGATCAGGTCATAGATTTCCCGATAGACGGCATGCGGGATCTTGAATTCCGTTTCTGTTTGGTATAAATCCTCTAACAGTGTGAGTGCCGAGAAGGGATCCCCATACGCGATTTTTCTCCATGTCCCCAGCTCATGGTGCAGAGACTTCACAATACAGCTCAGCACAGTCACACTTTGGCGCTGCATTTCATCATATCGCTGAACAGCCAGGTTCTCCTCCCGATGTTTGCTGCTCAATTTCATGTATGCGCTGCAATCTTCAGCGCACTCCCGAATGTAGTCATTGAAACCGGTCTCTGGCATAAAAAAATGATCCAGCGTTTTCTGAACTCTGTCGCTCTCATCAAACACAACCAGATCGAAATCTAGCATCACCAATTCCAAAAAGGTCTCTCTCGCCTGACCCACCCGCGATGCCGCAAAGCCCGCAACCGTTGTAACTACCACAGAAGCGGAATAGCACTCTCGAAGCATTTTCGTTCCGGAGCACTGCTCAAAATAAGGGCAAAGAAAATACCGGTCCCCCTTTTTGAGAGAGTAACATGGCTCTTTTCCGAAAACGATCGCTGCGTCGTGCTGCTCGTCCATTCCATCAATAAGGCAAGCAGGCGTCAAGTATTGGGAATATGCTGCGGGCAAACAGATTTCGTCGGGCTGTGAGACCTGATTGATGTATTTCAGCCTTTCGCTGCGGCCGATCAACGGACTTGCCGCAACACCGAGATCGGACAGATATTTCTGCAAGCTCAGTGTTTCAGCAACCGTGTCAACCACCACAGCCATTCGCAGTCCATGCTGATGGCACCAGAAGGACAGGACCTTGATCAATGTTGACTTGCCGGCGCCTACCATACCCACCATGTTGACCACATCGTGGATCGCAAACTCTGAGCAAGGCTGAACGGCAGAACCGTTGATTTTCTTCAAGACATTTGTTTTAAGGATGGTGTGGCAGGGGTCCCCCGGACGGATTTCAGCCATCCTTTCCGCAGTGCTCAGCAGCTCGCTGATGGAAATGGTAATGGGCGCCCTGCTGTTTTTCCCCGCCGAAGCCGCCCATGCCGTACCGGTGTTCTCACCGTCCAGTTTGACATGAACCGTTTCAGCCTCTCCGCTTTCCAGATTGTAGATATAGCGGTAGGTGCCATTCCCTGCGTAAAGGGGCGTCTTCGCGTTTTCAACATTCTCCGGCCAAAAGCGCGCCCATTCCTTTTCGCGCTCTTCGTACGGATAGGGATATGGCTCGGATATTTTCGAAAAAGAGCGTTTTCCGTCCGCTTCCCGAATGAAAAACGCACGAACCGCGTCGTAACGCGAATCTCGATATACTCTCAAATCATCCTGCCAATACTTTTGAGAGCGGTAATACCCCAGTCTGAATCGCGCCTGCTGAAGCGTGTGTTCCAAGGGGGAGCATCGCGTTGCTCCGATCAGTTGGTATTGCGTGAACAAAAGGTAGGCTTTTGCCGGATCGGCATCCGGTGCGGCCAAATGCAAGAGATACAGAACCGCCTCGATGGCCGCAAAACGCGGCAGCGGCATTGCGCCTTCAATGCGCTGAAACTGCGCGGAAAGAGGCGCATACCAGGCATCCTTATTGTTGTTCTTCATGGCACGCAGCCTCCCTTTTGTTGATTTCACGTTTCAATGTCTTCCACGTTACACACGTCACATTTTTTCGGTTTTCCAGCGCACGGTTGACGATCGCGGTGTAATTATTTTGGGTTTTCGTGTATTCGTCGGGGACCACATAATATCCTCTTTCATAATCCCCCGTCGGAAATTCGCTGTCATTCAGAATTTTCGTTCGCAGTGCAATCGGGTTTCGGTATGCTTTCGCGTCAATTTCCCAAATCGCTCTGTCAGAGAACTGTACTTTCACATCGTATTGGTCCATCTGAGGCCACAGCTCCCAGTGCATTTTTTTCTTTTCACAGAATGCCGCGATAGCAATCTCCAATTTGCCGGGAGCCGCAAAGTATCGCATGATGCCTTTTTTCAAGCGGTAAAGCCCGCCGCCGGAAGCATCCAGCTTCATCTCATCGGTCAGATCGGGAATTACATCTGCGCAGTGGGAGGAATGACAGAGATATCCGTACTTCCCGCGAGTCATGGTCCAGCCGCAGCAGGGGCACCGATAGCTATCCTCCAAAACCTCTTCATAGGCAAATTGGAACGCCTCTTTCGCATCCGGAGTATCGGCCAATTCCAGCGACATGGATCGTCTTTCCTCGATTGAAATGATCGGGTGTTCTATGATGTATCTTCTGAGCCGCGTGTAAGTTTCCTGCCCCAAAGCCTTGATCTTCTCATAAAGGACCCGTTCATCCGTTCCATCCATAATGTCACTGTCCTGGGATTCAAGATACTCATAACAGTCAGAACTGGGGCTGAACAAATTTCCGCTTCGTTGATACGCAAAGGCCCCGTAATTATAAAAAGGTTCCTCCTGCAAATTCAAAGAAGCAATTGTATGCGGATCCCATTCAGCGAACCACTCACAAATCGGCTTGGTGATAAAATGCCCAAGGAAAGAGGTCTCATCCGCATATCGCGCCATATCCCGCACAGCGCCGCTTTGAACGCCTGCCGCTAAAAACATGTTGATTCCGTGTTGCAGCGCTTTGCTGTAAGGATATCGAGCGGGCTCTTTTTGTAAAAGCTGCTCCTTCTCAACCAATCCTTTTGCAATCAAAGCAAATGCTTTTCTCATGAATGCCGTATCCATACACAAAGCCTCCTGTTCCGGAAAAATAAAAACGGTCCTCTTGAACGTACAAGAGGACCGTTGACAGATACAGTATTGGGGCACATACAGCTTGCAACTTGCTAAGGCCAAGTCATCATATGTGCTATTTGCTGCATTTTAACTTTTCTCGTGTACAGATTTAGTATACATCTGGAAAGCCGGTATTGTCAAGAGCATCTATCGCAATCTTCTGCAGTGATGATATTCATTTTCATTCCAAAGCCATTTTCAGCGTTGATTCGCCACTCGAAAGCTACTTTCTTTTGCAAAATATTGCTAACTGCACAAAGTAGCAGTACAAGTTTTTCGCATTTCGACAGTCACTCAACCATTTGTTCTTATTTCCTTACCACTTTATCAACACACATACAAAAGCCCGCGAAGCCAGTTCTGAAAAGGCTTCGTGGGCTTTTTCGTTGTTTACACCATGGTTGCGGGCGAGCATAAAGTTTCGTCTGACAGTTCCGTATATTCCGCAAAGGTCAAGTCGCTTTCATCGCCCAGATAATTCGGATCACTCAAGATGGTTTTTTGCAAGGATGCCTTCAGTTTGTCACAACAAGGTTTGAACGTGATGAAGGTGATTCCGCCGCCAAGCACGCCTCCAACCACCGGAATGGTTTTTTTGAAAAATCCGGCGAACACCTCTTTGGTCATTTTAATTCCAAACCACTTAGAAACGCTTTTGACAATAGGGTAAATAGTGCCTTTGGTCAGTGCTCGACGAAGCAATTGCTTTTCGACGCCGGTTCCCAACGCCTTTGCCACAGATCGAAGCGCATTGCTGGCGCCTGCAACACCATACATTACCCCCATGCAGACGATCATCAAATTCATAGTTTCGGAATCAAAAGTCTGCCCTTTTTCCTCTACATCGATCTGGGGGAATCCATAAAGATACATCAGTTTTTGCGTGGCTCGCAGCAGATACCCATAGTACTGTGCAATGTCCGCGGGTATGGTGGCCGCCATTGCAACCCCGCCAGGCATTCCCAACGCAGTTGATATGCCCGAAACGCAAGCTCGTCCGTATTTGATCACTTCATCGGCAATCTCATCCACAAGTTGCTGCGAAATACCGGCGCGGAGCGGTGTGCTCTCGACTGCACGATCGATGACCTCCTGAGTGCATTTGGTCTGAAACTCTTTGCGCAAGAATTGTTCACGGTCGATACGGATTCCCGGCACCTTCAAGCCCATAATGATTACGTCTTTGATGTCGACCTTATCCCACACTTTTTACTGCACTCCTTGCAAGTCCCAAGATTGGCATGATGGATGCCGCCATAAATCACAAAGTTGTCTTCAGTGAAAATCTGTCCACAATGCTCACATCTAACCCAGCGCTTGCCCGCTGGATCGCGGAAAGGATGCTCTTGATCATCATCGATAATCGCATCGATTTTTTCTTTTGTACATTCCCGAATGGCTTTTTCGCGTTCTTCTTTAGCTTTAAGTTCTCGAGCATGTTGCTCTTTTCTTTCGCTCTCGGCTTCTGCTTCTGAAGCGCGTTGTTTTTCCATCTGTGCGAGACACTTCTGCCGCTTCGCTTCAGCTTCCTGCCGACGTCGTTCCTTCTCAATACGATGTTGCTCCCTCGCTTTTTCCTGCAATATTCTTCGTTGTTTTAGTTCACTTATATATTGTTGTTCACGCTGTTCTTTCAAAGAATGGAGAGATTTCCCGGAATATAATAGTCCTCCATTTTTGCCAAAATCGAAGGATGATATGTAATCAGAAACGATTTCCAGCTCCTTCCACGACCCATTGTCATTGTGATAATAAAAAACCCCTTTAAGCTTAGATTGGGAGTACGCGGGTCCCCCCCTATCGTCGAATCCCAATTCCAAAAACAAACAATACCCCTGTCTCTTTTGAATTTTCATCATCATTTCTGGATACTGCGCAAATATTCCTGCATTTTCGACATCGCATACATAATGAAGATGAATACCAGAAACGTTTCTATCCAGGATATCTAGCTTTTCATCAGTAAGATTTGCGCGATCATGGCAGTAACTAATAGCAACACCTTTGTTTTTTGCCAGCAAAGTTATTTCATACCGACGGTCAGTGTCTTCTACTTCGCAGATTGGTACGCGAGATTGAATATCAGCATCAGGATATTTATCACTCATCCAACATTTCAGAACTATCTTTGAATAAATTGATATGGAACCTTCCGATACAAATTCACATTCTTTATCTGACTGCCCACCTTTTAAGCGAAAGTGCTGCGCTCGAAGATTTCGATCTCCGGCAACAAGAATCAAGTTAGCCCCACATCCGCAAGGGCAATACAATTCTTTGTTCTTACTTTTCGCCCGCAACGCCTCGACTTTTTCTGGTATATTAATCTGCATTCCATCGACAACAGAGAAGATGCTTTCGATACCGATAAGTTTTCCGTCGCAAATACAAGTTGAACGCAAAGTCATTAAACGGCCTCCTTATTTGTTATTAAAGCTTCTCTTGATTTCTGTCGTAGACAAATGCTATTGTCTACCCGTAGCTTCAATCGAAGTCTCCGCTCCGTGCGAGCTTCAGAAGAGTCTGTCAAAATATCCCGCCAGCTTTTGGTCGCAGACCCGCTCCATCTCCACCTTTTCTTCCTTTGTAAGTTTTCTCCACACCGCGTCGTCCGCCTGGACGATTCCCAGGGTTTTGGTATGGCGGAGCATCTGCATATCTTCAAAGCGCTTGAAGGGATTGGCCAGGATATTCCGCTCTGCCTCTTTGTCGGTATAGCCTCCCTTGGCGAAGATGCTGTTTTTCTTTTCCACCACCAGCCCGGCAGCACGCCGGCCTTCGTAGTAAGAGCGGAAATAGGAAACGATGTCCTCCAGCTTGATCCGGCCCTTATCATCAGCATAGAGCAGAATGGCCTTGATCAGCACCGGCTTGTAGGAATAGCTCATATCCATCTGGCGGATCATGTCCAGAAACAGCTCCTTGCGGTTGGAGTCATCGATCAAGGTCCAGCCGTACTGAGTAGCATACTCCTCCAGCGTTTCCTTCTTGAAATACTTGAAGGTCCTGTGCTCACTCATGGGCACAACCAGGTCGGGCACCAGCTTGCCTTCCCGCACATATCGCTCGATGGTCTCGGTCTGCACGTCCACACGACGGACGAACTCCATCTGAGAGATCATCCCTTCCGCCTCGTCCTGCCAGTTGAAGATGTCCACCAGTTCATAATCGATGGCGTCCACCGGCCAGTCGATCAGCGCCTCCGGCTTCTCCCCTTTCGCGTACAGTTCCGCTTCCGCAGCCTTCCTGACTCCAGGCGCAACCGCCAGTTGACCAGGTCGGTATTCTTTCAGTTTGAACAAGCGATGCAGCGACTGGGGCATATTGTACTGGCTGGCGTTGTCCACAAAGTCAAAGACCATTAGGCTTTCTTTGCCCGAATAGAGCCGCATTCCGCGGCCCAGCTGCTGGGTGTAGAGCACCCGGGACATGGTGGGGCGGGCCATGAATAGGACTTCCGTTTCCGGGCAGTCCCAGCCCTCGTTGAGCAGATCGCAGGCGCAAAGCACCTGGATCTCCCGGCTGACGAACTTGTCCTGGAACTCCTTGCGCTCCGCTTGCTTCATACCGCCGGACACCGACGCGGCCCGCACGCCTGCCTCCCGGAACAATTCGGCGATCTGCTCGGCGTGTTTCACAGAGGCGCAAAACACCACCGTGCGCTTATCCCGGACGTATTGCAGCCAGGTATCCACAATAAGACGGTTGCGCTCCGGCACATAGATCTTACTCTCCAGATCCCGGATGTTGTATTGCACGCTGTTAAAGCGCACCTTGGTCAGGTCGATGTTGGTGTGGATGCGGATACAACGAATCGGCACGAGCTCGCCGATCTCCACCGCCGTCTGGATGTCCAGCTTGTGGGCGGTGTTCTTGAAAATTTCCAAAATAACCTTGCCGTCGTCCGTCCGTTCCGGCGTGGCGGTCAGCCCCAGGGTGAAGGAAGGCTTGAAGTAGGACAAAATTTTCTGGTATGTATCGGCGGAGGCATGATGTGCTTCATCCACGATCAGGTAGTTAAAGGCATCACCCCGGAACTCATCCAGATGCAGCGCCACGCTCTGCACACTGCCACAGACCACATGGGCGTTAGGCTGCTTCATGTTCTCCACATACCGCCCCACCGTGACGCTTGGCCACAACTTGCGGAAGGTCTCCGTAGCCTGGTTCACTAGCTCCTGGGTATGAGCCAGGAACAACGTGCGTCCGCCGCAGTTTTTCGCGTCCATGACTGCGGTTACCGTCTTTCCGGTGCCGGTGGCGTGGTACAACAGAGCGATGGTTTCACTGTTGTCCCGCATGGCTTGCAGCGATTTTAGTGCCTCGATCTGGTGCTTTTTCAAATCCAGATGGGAACCGTCCAGTTCTTTGCCGCGCTGGGGCGGAAGATAGTCCTCGATCTCCTTGAACTGGGGATGGCTGCCGAGGAACACGCGCAACTCGTCCTTGACCGCGTCAGGCTGAATCTGCATCTGACGCACCGCCCAGCGATACACGTCCCACCCCAAATACACCATGCTGTTTTGCTTGAGGAGGTCGTCGTAAAACTTGGTGGACGCCACCAAGCTTTTGTTGTGGGAAGCTTCGTCATCGATCTCGATGGCGATTCGATGCGCGTCGCTTTCCAGCATGAAATCGGCATAGCGGCTGTTCTGGTAGATATCGTAAAAATGATACTGCGAATACAGGTACTTGGTTTTCTCCGCACCGAAGGTCTCGCTGAACAATTCAATGAACAGATCCTCGGCCACGCTTCCGGAGACGGAATGGTAGGCAGGCATGAACTTTCACCTCACACGATTCGCTGCAGACGCTGGGAAACGGGAACTTTCTCCTGCAACTGATGGAGCATAGTCAAAGAAATAGGCCGCTGACCATTTTTCTGCATTTTCCCGCAATGCGCCCAAACCAAAGCCCCAGGGCCGTTGTACTCCTCGGAAAAGGTCCCATCGCGATGGATTTTTAGGACGAGCAGCCATTTCGGCTCACTGGACAAGGCGACCCTCTGAATTTGGGTTGCTTTAATTTGTACCAGTCGGCCATCCGGCGCCTTGGCATCATGTGTTTCTTCCGAAGCTGTAAACAAATCCAAACCATAGAAGCTAGCTGCTAGAGCTTCCCCAATGCTGCCTATTATGTGTCCGTCCGGGGTATAGTGCCGCCCCGGAAATAATGTCTCTAAATCCCGCGAAATCTGGTAAAGCATCTGTATCTTCTCCGCCACCTGTTCTTGCAACATTGCCGTGTTCATTCCCACACTTCCATTAGCAGAATCTTTTTCTCAAATCCACCGCGTTCAGTGGCCTTTTTAGCGCGCATTCGCTCCAGTTCTTTCATCGTCCAGCCACGGGCCTTCACTACAGCTCGGATCACTTCCAGCAAATCGGCCAATTCCTCTAGGGACTTGCTTTCCTGGTATTCTGCCAGCTCCTCATCCAATTTGTGGTCCAGCAAAAGCAGGTACTCTTCGTCTGAAAGTATTTCTACTATGCAGCGCTTGCCATCCGATTCGACAATCTCAGGAATACGGTCGCGAACAAGTTTGTAATATCTTTTCACTGCATTCATCCCCTCTTAAACCGATCCAGCCAGTTTTTCTTGAAATCAATTTCAAAAAACTTCTTCGCCTCATCCAAATCCATTACAACCCAATCGCGGGATTTGTGTGGCTCTAAAGTCTCTGGCAGTTCCTTCAAAAGTCGATCCGCTTCCCATGTTGCACCCGCATTATACCGCAACTCATTGTTTTTCTCCGAAATCTCAAAAGAAGACCGGCTGGTTCGCCATGCATCTTGAATTGTTTTGATCGCATAGCTGCCAGTGACCTTCTCGCTAAAATAATCTTCGAGGCTCAAAAGACGGACGTAGTCCGGGACTTCTCTTTCGCAATACTCAGCGAAAAGATCGAGCAAAACCTGTGAGGATCTTGCTAAAATATCTGGTGCACTCTCAGAATCATCATCCTTGAGAGCCTCCAGAAGATCGTTAACGATTGGTAGCATTCTCCGCAGATATTCACGATAAAAAGCGGTACCGATCTCGCGTTGCACTGTACGCACAACACTACTCTGCATAACCTGTGTATTTGTAAGTCCTGCCTGAACACGGCAGATTACCGTGCGACGAATCACTTCCGGTGCAACAGCTTTCACATCCTCATTAGCGCTGATAACAACTGCCGGATAATGAAGGAGTCCATCTGCTACTCCGAAATCATCGTTTTTGATTGTCTCTATTGCATGCTGGTTAAATCGAGTGTTAGTCAAATCATCCACAATGATTGGGGCACCTTTTACGGTACGTTTTAATCCCTCAATACTAGAGCGGGTAAAATCCGGTGCTGAAAGCTTTGTTTTCTGCCCAATCATCATTTTAAGTAGGGTTTCCAAAAAACTGGTTTTTCCTGCTTTGCTCTGCCCGTATACAAGACCAAATACCGGGTAGGGCAACAGGTTTTGGTTGTAGCGCACTGCCATGTCTCTCATGCAAGCCATAAAGGGAGAGCAGAAAAACCAGTTGGCAAATTCAAAGTAACGCCGCTGCATCCCCTTCTTGTCGCCATTAAACTTTTCGTAGCCATCCATATACTTCAGGAAAAGCCCAATATCTTTGGCCACCTCTTCACGGGAGGGCTGTAGATCCAAAGTCGCGTCATTCAGGCGAACCAATCCCTCATCAGGGAAAATTTCCAACTGTGGGTATTCGTTTTGAAGTTCTTTATCTTTAGTTTTGCCCGCCACCACCTGCCGCCGGATTGTTTTCATTTTCTCTGGTGAAAGCATCTGCCTCCCCTTTTTATCCGGTTTCGGCACGGCCGTAGAAAACTTTGCAGCTAAATTCTTAATATCCAATGCAAAGCGGACTTCCTCTTTTGCTTCCTGCACAGGCTGTAGCACAAACGCTTTTTTCACCTGTATCGTCCTGGCAATAGGAAGTTGTTCCAGATTTTCCGCATCGTCTGCACACAGAAGGGATTCTTGGGCGACTTCATCCGTACTTTCTTCTTTCAGCTGGCAATAGCAGTCCCAATACCAATCGTAGGCTTTGTCTCCGTCAATATAAGAAATATTCTCACGCTGTTTACCTCCAAATGCCGCAAAAGACATATTGGCCGATCCCATTATAACGCGCTTTCGGCCATTCTCCGCTGAAAGCAGGTATATTTTCTCGTGAGATAGCACATTTCGTGCCACGAAGAAACGAAGCGTTCCTTTTTCAATGCGCGCGACCAAGTCTATCTTTCTTTTACTGGCCGACTCTCGAAGTCGCTCAATGGTTTTGCATTGATAGGCCATAATTTCTTGCAGCGAATAGGAAATCACCTCATCACAGCCGAACACGATTTCAGCTTTCTGAAACATTTCCAACAGCTGATAGACAAAGCCTATTCCTGATGAATAGGTAATCGCATGCAGAGTATCAAAACCCGAGAATAGCTCTTTCCAGGAAAGTGTTTCAGCCTCCAAAAACTCCATCTTTACTACATCCAGATTGCCCGAGTTGTTCTGTGGCATCTGCTCTTGTTCCGCACTCTCCCAATTGAACAGAGATAGATTTTCCATTATTCACCCTCTGCTTTCAACTTTCCCAAAATCACTTCATCCGCCGGGCAAAAATCATATTGGTCGATCTCACCCGCGGTGATCCAAACGAACTTTCTCATATTTCAAGTCTACATCTTTAATCCTATATCCTACATCCAGGCAAATATTAGGTAGCGTATACGTCTTTGACGGTTGCCAATAGGCGATGTACTTTCTCGCCGATTTGCACAGCTTAAATTCTAAGATAGCTTCTATTTCTTCAAATGAAAGAACAATTTGAGGTTCATTCTGACATTGAAAATAAAGCGCCAACGGTTCAAATTTGCTGTTGATCATAAACACACTCCTCATCCAACCACCAATTTATTTGTTTTCTTCAGATACTTCGCTGGGATAGGCACATCCAACTTCCAGGTAATGCTCATCGGACGGCTTCCCTCGTGCTTCACATAGTTGGCCGTTCCCAAGAACGTGTAGGGTGCCGTACCGGCCAGGTCGGTCTTTAATTCCCGTACGAACAGCAGAACCTTCGTGCCCATTTCCCGATGATGGATATAACGCTGCCCTTTGGAAGAGTTTGGAGTCGTTGTACTCTGGCTCTGCCAATGGAACAGAGTCTCGTTGATGGAGTAGTCCTTGTACATCGTGGTGGGCGAATAGTCCTTGTCCGCCTTGTTCAGCGTGACAAAGAACACATCCAATTGCTTGTCCGGCAGCCATTTGACACCCTCTCGTACGGTAGCAGGCTTATTGAAATCCAGCGCAACCAACAGTTGATCACGGGTGTAGGTACAATGCACATCCAGCGGGCAATCAAAGCCCAGATCCACCGGCTGGTCAAGAAAGTCGATGGCGTCGAATCTCAATCGCAACAGTTCCAGCAATTCCGCCAGCAGCACTGGACTGTCGGACAGGCTGTACAAATTGCTCAGCACCTCTTCATCCCGCCAATCGTCGGCTGCCTTGCCCCACACTGTTACATAGAACATCTGCAGCATCCGCCGCTCAATGGGTGGCAGTGTGGAGAAATCCACATTATCCAACCGTGGCAGAATATCCAGCAAAAAGCTAATCCAGCGACGAGAATCCAGTGCTGCTAATCGTCCAAAAGCACGAGTGAGTGCGGTTTCCGCCGGTTCGTCAAAATCTGGTTTCACGCCGGCCGCCACACACAGGCGGGAAAAGCTGGCCTTAGTGTAAAGGGTGCGGACGTCTAAATGGTAATAGCGTGTAAAATTGGACAGGTTCAGTGTCAGTTCGGTGTCCTCCTCAAAAGTGCGGATGCGACCAACCAGCCCCGCCCGCAGGCCGAAGGAGTTTTTGATGCTATCCAAAATCACCTGAGTCGGTTTCTTTTCCAACTGGATATAGCAACCCTTGGGTGCCGAAATGAATCCGTGCTTGAGTTCGTATTGCACGCTATGGTTAGTATTTGAGAGCAGCGCCGCAAACTTTTCCTCAAAGTTGTACTTGCGGTTGGCCTGCCCAATGAAATCTAGCACCGTCAGGCATTCTTTGTCCTCGGATAGGCGCAGGCCGCGGCCCAGCTGCTGCAGAAACACCGTGAGGGATTCGGTAGGACGCAAAAATAGCACGGTGTTCACTTCGGGAATGTCCACGCCCTCGTTATAGATGTCCACCACGAACAAAAAGCGCAGCTCTCCGCCGACCAGCCGTTTCTTGGCAGTGTAGCGTTCATCGTCAGAGGACTGCCCCACCAAACACAGGGACGGTACCTCATGCTCGTTGAAATAGTCCGCCATAAATCGGGCATGCTCCACCGACACGCAGAAGCCCAATCCCTTCACTGCATCCATGTCGGTAACGTAGTGGTCCAGGGATTGCAGGATATGGCCGGCGCGACGCTCCGCTACCGCGCGGTTTAGAGAGTACAAATTTGTCAGGTCATTTTTGTCGTAGCCGCCCCGCACCCAGCGTAGTTCATCCAGATCAACAGTATCCGCCACACCAAAGTATTGGAAAGGGCAGAGCAGTTTTCGGTCGATGGCCTCCGGCAGTCGGATCTCCGCCGCGATACGTCCGCCGAAGTAGTTGAGAATAATATCTGTTTTACCATCCATGCGTTCCGGCGTAGCAGTCAGACCCAGCAGAAGCTGAGGCTGGAAATGGTCCAGCAGCCGCCGATAAGTAGGCGCGGCGGCATGGTGAAACTCGTCTACCACAATGTAGTCGTAATAGTCCGCCGGCAAACGGTTGTACAGTTCCTGGGAATTCACCGTCTGGATAGAAACGAACAAATGGTCCAGATCCTCCGGGCGGCTGCCACCCACAAACAACTCTCCGAAATTAGGGTCACGTAAGATATTCTGAAAGGTATACCGACTTTGCCGGAGAATTTCTTCCCGGTGGGCCACGAAGAGCAGTCGATTCAACTCTTCAATGGCTTTGGGGTCGGTGGCCCCCATGTAAGAGGTAGAGATCACACGCAACCGGCCTCCGCTTTGAGTAAATGCGCGCAGCTCTTCCAAGATTAGGCGCAGACCGCTCCATTTGATGAAGGACACCAGCATATCAATCCGATCGGCGCAGGCAATCTCCTTTTTCAGTTCGGAGAACATCTGTGGCTCATTCAATGCACCAGTGAACAGGCTACTGCGGGCCAGAGATGTTTCGGGCCGAGGCAGGTCACCTGCCGTGCGTCCCATCACCAACGCAGGGTCGTTTTCTCGCAAAAGCGCAAGAAGCTGCTCTGCCCTGCCGTCAACGCACAGCGGAGCAAAGTCAGCTTCTTGGGTTGTATGTTCGATGGTCTGGATCAGCTGATTAACAAGCCCAATTTGCGCGGATACATCGCCGCCCTTATCCACCAGGTCATCCAGCCCTTTTTGCGCTACCGAGGCAAGATATTGCGCCAACACCTGAGACGCCTCTGCCTTATCGATGGCTGCTGTGGCGCGTCGCTGAGCGGGAAGCGCATCCAGCTCACCACCAATCTCCTCATTGATGACCTGCTCATAAAGACCGGGTTGCAACATACAGATCACACCTTTTTCTGATTTTGGGTAATTCTAATATAGCAGATAAATCATCCCATAATTGGGATTTTCAAAAAGCGAGGGAAAGAAATCGCGCATAAAGCGAGTTCACTTATTTCTCAGCGAAAAATACCACCCTGTTCGGCAAGGCTCAATCAGTTCCATTCGCCGGGCTAGGCCCCCTCATACACGTAGGCCCTTCGATGCAGTCTAGCTTCATTCCATCCAGAGCCTGCAAACCAATTTGCTCAAAACCATTGACTACCGCTGCATCAGCCGGAACTTGTGGTATAATGAGTCAAAGGAAAGCGCAGATGAGGGGGCAGCCATGAAACACATTTTTCTTTTGGAGGATGACGAGACGCTGGGGCGCGGGATTGCCATGGCGCTGACGGGGTCGGAGACATCGGTCGTTTGCCGCTCCAATCTGACACAAGCCCGGGAGACGCTGGCAGAGGAACACTTTGACCTATTGATTCTGGACGTCAATCTACCCGACGGCAGCGGTCTGGACTTGCTGCGCCAGGTACGCTCGGAGGGCAGCTCTACGCCAGTGATTCTGCTCACCGCCAACGACCTGGAACTGGACGAGGTCACCGGGCTGGAGGCCGGGGCGGATGACTACATCACCAAGCCTTTTTCGCTGGCAGTGCTCCGGGCGAGGGTGAATGCCCAGCTCCGGCGGAGCGCTTGCACGGCGCCCTGTGCCCTGTCCGTTGGACCTTTTACTTTTGATTTTGACAGGATGGATTTCCGCCGAGACGGGGTTGCCGTGGAGCTGAGCAAAACCGAGCAGCGCCTGTTACGGGTGCTGGTGGAAAACTGCGGGCACGCAGTACCCCGCGCCACGCTGGTGGACCGGGTGTGGACGGATGGTGCGGAATTCGTGGAGGAGAATGCCCTGTCCGTCACAGTCAAGCGACTGCGGAGCAAACTGGAAGCAGACCCCGCCAAGCCGGACTATCTGAAAACGGTATACGGCATCGGCTATATCTGGGCGGTGAAACCATGATCGGGTATGTGATTGCGTGTGCGGCGGCGCTGCTGGCGCTGGCTGTGATCTTCTATGACCGCTGGCGCACCGCCCGCACGATACATCGTTTGGACGAGATGCTCACCTCCGCTATGGACGGCAGCTTTTCCGAAGGATCTTTTGATGAGAGCCGTCTTTCCGCACTCGAGAGTCGGCTGGCCCGGTATCTGACGGCCAGCGCCCTGTCCGAACGGAATGTGCGCCGGCAAAAAGATCAGATCAGCGCCCTCATCTCCGACATCTCCCATCAAACAAGGACCCCGGTAGCCAACCTTCAGCTTTATGCCCAGCTGCTTGCGGAGCAGCCCCTCACGCCCCAAGGCAGAGACTGTGCCGCCGCCATCTCCGCCCAGACGGATAAACTCCAGACCCTCATCGAGGCTCTGGTCAAGACCTCCCGTCTGGAGACAGGAATTCTGGCTCTTCATCCTCAGTCCGGCGAGATCGCACCGGTGGTGGCGCGATCTGTTGCTCAGCTCGCGCCCAAAGCGGCGGAAAAAGGCATCAAACTGACCACCCGACAAACCGAAGGCTCGGCAGTTTTTGACCCCAAGTGGACCGAGGAAGCACTGTGCAACCTGCTGGACAACGCCGTTAAGTATACCCCCTCCGGCGGCACAGTGTCGGTGGAGGTCAAAAACTATGAGCTGTTTTCTTCCATTCGGGTGAGCGATACCGGCCCGGGTATTCCCGAGGAGGAACAGGCCAGAATATTCGGACGATTCTACCGTGCGCCCGGCGCCTATCAGGCGGAGGGCGTGGGCATCGGTCTTTATCTTACCCGACAGATCGCGGAAAAGCAGGGCGGCTATGTGAAGGTGGAGAGCGCGCCGGGTAAGGGCAGCGCATTTTCCCTGTTCCTTCCCCGCCCGTGACGGCTTCTTTCAGAACTGACACATTCTCGAAAGTGCCAGGACAGATTTGCATGATATAGTCTGTATTGTCAAAAGACGGTACAGACTTTTTCTTTGGAGGAAAACCGATATGACGATTTTACAGACCCGTGATCTAAAAAAATACTACGGTGCCGGGGACACGCAGGTCAAGGCGCTGGACGGCGTCGACCTCAGCGTTGAGTCGGGCGAGTTTGTGGCCATTGTGGGCACCTCCGGCTCCGGCAAGTCTACCCTGCTCCACATGCTGGGCGGGCTGGACCGGCCCACCTCGGGCACGGTCACCGTGGACGGGAAAGACATCTTCTCCCTGAAGGATGAAGCTCTGACCATCTTCCGCCGCCGGAAGATCGGTTTTGTGTTCCAGTCCTACAATCTGGTGCCGGTTCTCAGTGTGTGGGAAAACATCGTACTTCCGGTGGAGCTGGACGGAAGAAAAGTGGACAAAGCCTTTGTGAAGGAGGTCGTTGCCACCCTTGGGCTGGAGAAAAAGCTGCGGAATCTTCCCAATCAGCTCTCCGGCGGACAGCAGCAGCGCGTTGCCATAGCCCGGGCCCTGGCCGCCAAACCCGCCATTCTTCTGGCCGACGAGCCCACCGGTAATCTGGACAGCAAAACCAGCCAGGACGTGCTGGGGCTCATGAAGGTGACGGGCCAGAAGTTTGCCCAGACGATGGTGATGATCACCCATAACGAAGAGATCGCCCAGACAGCCGACCGCATCGTCCGCATCGAGGACGGGCGGATCGTGACGCGGTAAAGGGGGCAGATAACATGAACGTCTCCAACCGCGGCTGCATCCGCCGCCTGAGCCTGCGCTCCCTGCTCGCCAACCGCACCCGGAACCTTGTGGTAGTGCTGGCCATCGCCCTGACGGCGGTGCTCTTCACTTCCCTGTTCACCATTGCTCTTTCCATCAACGAGGGCATTCAGCAAAATAACTTTCGCCAGGCCGGCGGCTGGGCTCACGGCTCCTTCAAGTATCTCACCGAGGAACAGTTTGAGGATTTGAAGGACGATCCTCTCATTGACCAGTGGGGCTTGCGGCGCTTTGTGGGCATGCCCACCGATGTGCCGTTCAACAAATCCCATGTAGAGATCGGCTACTCCGATGCAAACCACGCTCACTGGAGTTACTGCGACCCGGTGGAGGGGCGCCTGCCCCGGGAGGGCACCGACGAAGCGGCCACCGACACCCATGTGCTGGAATTGCTGGGTGTAGAGCCGGAACTGGGCGCAAAATTCACCGTTACCTTTGATGTGGACGGCCACGAAACCACCCAAACCTTTACCCTGTGCGGCTGGTGGGAGTACGACGAGGCCATTGTGGCCAACCACATCCTCATCCCCGAAAGCCGGGCGGACGCCATCCTGGCCGAGGTGGGTGTCACCCCGCCGGGAAGCGACGGTATGACCGGCAGCTGGAACCTGGATGTGATGTTGAAAAGCGGGGCCCGCTCCATCGCCTCCGATCTGGAGAAAATTCTGGCCAATCACGGCTATCAGAGTGAGACGGCGGGCGAGGACCACATCTCCATCGGCATCAACTGGGGCTACACCGGGGCCCAGCTCTCGGACAAGCTGGACCCTGCCGTGGTGGCTATCATCGTGGGTGTACTGGCGCTGATTCTGCTCACCGGATACCTCATTATCTACAATGTGTTTCAGATTTCAGTGGCCGGGGACATCCGCTTTTACGGCTTGCTGAAAACCATCGGCACCACGCCCCGGCAGCTGCGGCGGATCATCCGCACGCAGGCGCTGCTGCTCTCCCTCATTGGCATTCCTGTGGGCCTGCTGCTGGGCTGGCTGCTGGGCGGCGTGCTCACGCCGGTCATTGTCGCACAGCTTGACGGGGTGACCGCCATGGTTTCGGTCAGCCCTCTCCTCTTTGCGGGTGCAGCCCTCTTTGCCCTGGTAACGGTGCTCATCTCCTGCCGCCGGCCTGGCCGCCTGGCGGGTAAGGTATCTCCGGTAGAGGCGGTACGCTACACCGAGGGCAAAGCACTGAAACGGAAAACCCGGCGTGGTAGCAAAGGCGTATCTTTGCTCTCCATGGCCTGGGCCAACCTGGGGCGCAGCCGGGGCAAGACCTTTCTCACGGTGCTCTCCCTGACCTTGGCCGTGATGCTGCTGACCCTGACTGTGACTCTCACGAGCGGCTTTGACATGGACAAATATGTGTCCAACTTCACCGCCAGCGACTTCATTCTGGCTGACGCAGGACAGTTTCAGACCGGCGGGGACGGATTTAATGATGAAATGGCGGTGCCGGAGGAGGTCATCGCCGCTGTGGATGCCCAAGGCGGTATCACCGCCAGCGGCCGGGTTTACGGTAAAACCGCCCCTGCCCTGGAATTTGTGACCGAAGATTACTACCGATCCATGTGGGGCCGCTGGAACACTAAGGAGCAACTGGACAGCATGATAGCTTTCATGGACCGCACCGAAGACGGACTGCTGGCCGACAGGGTACAGCTTTACGGCATGGAGCCCTTTGCTCTGGATCACCTGACGGTGCTGGAAGGCGATCTTTCCAAGCTGAACGACTTGGACGGGAACTGGATTGCTGCCGTATACAGCGAGGACGACTACGGAAACCCGGAGATGAACAGCCACTGGGCCCGGTTAGGAGATACGGTGACCATCCGCTATGTGGAGGAGTTCGAATACTACAATCCCGTTACCGGTGAGATCTACGGCTCTTGGGAAAATGTGCCGGAAAACGTAGCTTTTGCCGAGCGGGCGGTGAAATACCGGGATGTGGACTATACGGTAGCCGCCCTGGTAGTGGTGCCGTCGGCGTTGAGTTACCGCTACTACGGCGTCGACGAGTTCGTTCTGGGAGCCAAGACCTTTATCCGGGACACAGGTACCGACTCCGTCATGTACTACGCCTTTGATACTAAAGACGAAGCCAACGCCGCCATGGAAGCTTTTCTCAAGGACTACACAGAGAATATGAATCCCCAGTTCGACTACGAGAGCAAGGCTACCTATGCCGGAGAGTTTGAGAGCACCCGGCAGATGTTCCTGCTGCTGGGCGGTGCGCTGAGCTTTATTGTAGGTCTGGTTGGTGTGCTGAATTTCTTCAACGCCATCCTCACCGGCATCACGGCCCGCCGCCGGGAGCTGGCAGTGCTCCAGTCCATCGGTATGACCGCCCGTCAGTTGAGGACCATGCTGGCCTTGGAGGGGCTGCTCTATACCGTGAGCGCGGCACTTCTGGCTCTGGCACTGGTTGTAGTCACGGCGCCTTTCATCGGTTCAGGTCTCAACGGACTGATCTGGTTTTTTACCTATCGCTTTACAGTATGGCCTATCGTGGCGATCCTGCCGCTGTTTGCAGCCCTGGGCATTCTCATCCCGGTGCTGAGCTGCCGCGCCGCCCAGCGCTATTCCGTGGTGGAACGCCTGCGGCAGGAGTGAAAACGGCATTCTAAAACGAGCTGACCATCATTTGCTTACCACGCATGTGAGGGTCCACAAGGCCTTGACTTAACAATGATATGGTATTAGATTACTTAGCGTCTGTTAGCTGACAGTTTTCAGGTTCACGTGAGACTCCCGTTCAATTCTTAGCAGGAATTGGGCGGGAGTCTTTCTTGTCAACTGTACTGTCACAAAATGGTTTATGACGTGCCTTTTATGTAACGGGCCTTTTATGCTGTTCTTGTGGATGTTATAATGAAATTATATTCATCTACCGTTTTTCTGTTTTTATAAAGTAGCGGTGTCGTTCAGAAAACATGCCCCGCACAGGCCACTAAGTTTCCTGGTATAGCATCTTTTCCTGGCCGTTCTTTCGGCCGCGATGTGATTTCTGCTTTCAGTTTGCGCTGTTTGTTCCCGTTTCAGCACAACTTTTACTGCAGCACTTGTCCTTGCATCCGAAACGCTCAAAAATTCTCCGTTGTATTTCCCATCTTACTCCATTGCTTTGTTTTCGGGCAAAGATGTCCGGACATGTGTGCAAGACCACTTATTCATAACAAGGCCCCCTGATGTAGTACTTTCTCTTTCCTGCATTAGGGGGCCTTTTGTCTATGGTACGGTGGCCTTTGTAATATCCACCGATTTACTTTGCATTCCCAGCTTCTCCTGTCACTGATCAAAGGCTCTTTTAAAAATGCGAATCACCGCACCCATGCGGGTACTACAAAAAACAGTAACCCACCACACTTTTGTGAGTGTCCGCTTCCCTTTCACGGGCACAGCACAAATCTTCAACCGCGGAAATATTTTACCAGTTTGGTCAATTTTAGTACCAGTTTTGATGAATGCTTTCTCAGCCCGCTACTTCATGCCATACTATTTTTGAAAACTATTGTCGCGGCACAGGCCTTTGTCCTGAGTATGGGAAAACACACCGGCTGCATTTGAACGCGGGACAGCCTATGAATTGTAGCAGGCCTTCACTGTCTGTACCGGTGCGAAGTATCCCGGAAGAGTGTGCTCCAGTGAGACGAATCCTGGACCAAAGGCGTCTCGGCGGTATCCCCTGAGGGAAATGCTTTTCTGGGCTTTTTCATGAAGCATTAAGCCAGAGCAAGACTGTGCCGGCCTGAGCGACCGAGATTCTGTTAAATCAGTAAGGGTGCAGAAAAGGTACCGTCCTGAAAAGGCGGATCCAATGGTCGGTTGCTCAAACGCATTTTTGAAGAAGCAGGTGATATAATGCGAATCGCCATCTGTGATGATGACCGATTGTTTTTGGAGCAGTTTCGGGCCCAAGTCGAAGAACTGGATTTTGCCCGAAAGATTGATTGCTATTCCGCGTTAAATCAATTTATATATTCTTTGGATGACAGCGCCCCCTACGATGCTGTTTTGATGGATATCGACTGGAAGCAGGATGAGACTGGGATAGATGCGGCAGAAATGCTCTATCAGCGCAGCCCACAGACGAAGGTCATCTATGTCACTGGGTACAACGACCTCTTCCCCCAGCATATTTTTCTACAGAAATCCAATCTCAGCGGATACCTGGTAAAGCCGGTGGACAGCGAGTTACTGCGCGCCAACCTGGAAAAGGTGCTGGCGGCACGGGATGAGCAGCCCGTCCTGACCATTCAGTCTCATGGAAGGCCCATCTCCATCCCCCACCGTGAAATCGTGTATCTGGAGAGCCTGGGGCATACCGTGACCATCCATACACAGAGCGAGACAGTCACGGTCTATGAGCAATTGGACAAGCTGCGTCCGCTGCTGTCGGAGGGCTTCATTCAGTGTCACAAGAGCTTTCTTGTCAACATGCGGTACATCCGCCGATTTCTGTCTCAGGACATTCTGCTGGTCACCGACGCGCAGATCCCAATAAGCCGTTCCAAATACGCCCGGACAAAAGATGCATATTTCCGCTATATGGGAAAAATGTTCTGAGGGAGGCAGGCCTGTGTCTGAGACTGTGATTCTCTGGCTGATACTACACTTGGCAGCGTGTCTCGTTCATCTTGTTTTCATGGGAATGGTCATTCCCTGCCGCCTGCGCCGGTGTTGGCAGGTTGTTCTGCTGGCGGCGGGCATAGCCCTTTTTCATCTTCCGAAGCTGATCTGGGGCGACCACTCCACACCCACTGATATTTTCCGCCTGCTTCGTGCGCCATCCATCCTCGTCGCCGTCCCGGTTCTGTTTTTTGCCGGGCCGCTCTGGAAGCGTCTTCTTGTCAATCTTCTGCTGTTCAGCGGGCAATTTATCGGTGCAATGCTGGCAGTTTTTCTGTTGAGAGGCCCATACCAGATTCAAGATACCAATGGAGTGATTTTTACCTTTACTCAGAGCGCAGTTTATTTGGCAGTCGGACTGTTTGGCACCATATTGGTGGACAGCGGGGTGGTCATTTTGGCGCGCACAATGCAGGCCAGGCGTTTTTCCATGGTTTACCTTCCTGTTCTTTTTATTCTCGCCAGCCTGTTTGGAACGTTTTACGCCTACATCTCTGCCCCCGGTGCCCTTTTCTGGTGTGCCTGCATCCTTTTGAGCGGCATATCCATCGTCTGCCTGCTTTACTATGTGGTCTCGCTGGAAAAGAAGGCGGAGTTGGAGGAGGAACTGCAGAATATCCATTACACAAGAGAGTTGGAGCAGGCCCATTACCGCACGATACAGGAACGGCGGGAAGAGCTGGCACGCATCCGTCATGACTTCAACAATCAGTTGGCGGCCGTCAGATTGTTGATTCAGTCAGGCGACGAGAAGGACGCAGGAAGCATGCTTCGTCAGTTGGGAGATGACATCGCCGCCACACGGGAGGAACCGTATTGCTCTGTTCCGGTCATCAACGCCGTGCTGACAGAAAAAGCGGCCATGTGCGAAAGCGAAGGAATCAGGCTGGAAATACAGCTTGATCTTCCCCACGTGCTGACCATCCATCCGTTGCACTTGTGCAGGATCTTCGCTAATTTGCTGGATAATGCGGCAAAAGCGGCAAGATTCACAGCAGCACCGGCCATCACGCTCTCCTCTGCCATGGCGGGCGATTACTTATTTATCAAGACCATCAATCCATCACTTCCACCGGTGAAACCTGGCAAGGGGCACGGCTACGGCTCCAAGATATTAAAGCAGCTGGCAGCAAAGTATGACGGCAGCTATCAGGTAAGCTATGAGGACGGTATTTTCACTGCTGTGGTAACGCTGTTGCTGGAGCAGCCAACCAACTAAACCAAACAATGACCTTGAGGAACCGGATATAGTTCTTCAAGGTCATTTTATTTTTTGTCCGGCCAATCGAGACCGGTGCAAATTTTGCTGTTTTTTCGACCTGCTTTGATGTCGAAACCGCAAAATACAGGCAGAACAGTAAAATGAAACACAGCAGCTGTGTTTACAAGGGCGAGGAGATTGAAAAATGAATACCAACGAAAGATGGGACTCCCACGGCAACTACCTTGGCAAAGATGTGTCCTTCATTGACCGGGATGGACTGACCCACATTATCCACTATGACAATCACAACAACCGCGTGGGCCGCAGCTATGAGACCACTGACTTTTGGGGCAAGGTCTTTATGGTCCATGAGGACGCCGACGGAAACCGTCTGGCCACCAGTACCCTGGAGCAGGACTGGTGGGGTGACTACTATGTTAAAACCGAACAGACCCAGTATGCTCACGAGCAGGCCGAAGCAGAGCGGAAGAAAAAGTGCGAACCTGAAACTCGCAAAGATAACGCGGATGACGATGCCGGGATTGTCATCAAAGTTTTGAGCGCCATCATTATGGTGCCGGTGGCAATATTTGTCTGTTTGCTAATCGGCGCGATTTGCTTGAATATCGTGGGAATTGCAGCCGTTACCATCTGGCCATTTGTGATAATGGGCCCGCTGAACATGATCATCGGCGTCGTTCCGATCGGCCTTCTCTTTTTTGTGTTGGGCGGAATCGTTTTATCCTATTTCCCGTACATAGGCATCCTGCTTTACCGACGCTGGAAAAAAGAGATCGCATGGAAGGATTTTTTCCTTGCCGTGCTGCGCTGGGCTATCATCGGCCCTTTTGCATACCGGCGGCTTTTGCGCAAGGAAAAGGAAAAAACCAAGGAACATAATCCCCATCGTCCTTATGAACTGCCGCTCTGGCAGTGCCCGACCTGCAAAAACAGCATATTTACTTCAGGTCAGTTTTGTCCTCAATGCGGAACTGCTCGGCCGGAGAAACCAAGCTCCGTTACAGTGCTTTGTCCCAACTGCAGCAAACCGATCTTTCCCGCTACCGGGAAGGAAAAGGTCGGCTTTTGCCGCGAATGCGGCAAACCCTATAACCTCGAAGAGAACTAAAATATAAAGCAAGAAAAGAGGAGTGTTTGTTATGTTTAAAAATATCGGCAAAAAGATTCAGGGCTATTCCATGTTGGTGTTTGTCATTGAGGTATTTTTCAGCATTCTGGCCGGTGTGCTGGCGGGTGCTACGGTTCAGTCGGTACTTTGGGGCGATGAGGCTGAGGTAATCGGTCCCGGGGTTGGATTTTTGGTAATCGGTGCCGGTATTTTCCTGGCCTGGCTGGGGCAGATGCGCCTGTACGCCTACGGCAAGATTGCCGAGAGCTGCGAGGCTATGATGAAGACCATGGAACGTATGGAAGCCATGCAGCGTGCCCAGCTTCCTGTGCGCAAGTGCGCAAACTGCGGCGCGGTGCTGGATGATGACGCGTTCTTCTGTACGAAATGCGGTACAAGAATCGAGAAGTAAGGAGCAAACGGCATGTTCTGTAAATACTGTGGGAGAGATATCCCGGAAACCGCGGAATTTTGCCCTGCGTGCGGCAAAAAGCTAAAGGAAGAAATCTTTAAAGACGAAGAAGAACGCAAACCGCTGGGAGCTGTCTTTGTGCTGATGCTGCTGGTGCTGTGCGGCAGCACGGTCGTGGACTGGGGCCGGGTGCTGCTGCTCGGATATCAGCTCCATATAGGCTTAGTGATCCCCACCGTGATGCTGGTAGCCGGACTGGCGCTGCTGGGAATATTGATTGGGCAGGAAAAGATCAGCACCGCAGACTACCGTCTCTCCGACCTGCTGGTGCTCCTGTGTGTGCGGATGGTGGTACCCGGGCTGCTGCTCAGGTGGGAGTTTCAACTGGCATCCAGCTTTGGGACGGATGCCGTCAGTGCGTACGGGATCACGCAAACTGTTATCATGCCAACGATCCAGTTCCCTGCCTTCTGGCTGGCGCTGGGCCTGATTGTTCTGGGGCTTGGCCGAAGGAGAAATTGGCAGCCTGCCAAAAAACAGAAACGGATCCTGTTGGTGGTGCTGGGCCTTTGCTCCATACTGGGATTTCTGTTTGTGCCCCAACTCGCCATGGTGAATGGCGTACCCATAGAAATGATGGCTATTGTCGTCCAAATGACCCGCCTGTGGTGTATCCTTTGCTGGCTATGGCCGCTGGTCGTGCTGCAGGTGTTCCACTGGCTGGGAACCGACAAAGTCGGCCCTGTGGGGGCGGGCGCCGCTCTGGTGGGTATACAACTGGGGAAATTTTTTCTGTTGCCGATCATTCTTTTTCGGTTTAAACTGGGCCCGACCGGATTTGGTTTGACGGAGGGCATCTCCCCGCTGTTCGGGCTGCTGTTCCTGTGTATTGCCACTCGTCTGCACAAAAAGAAACAAGGATAAGAGGTGTATCCGCATGGCATTTTGCAAATTCTGCGGCAGTTTCATCCCGGATGGGGCAGGATTCTGCCCCGAATGCGGAAAGGAAGATCCCACGGAGATTCACGGATTCCTGTCGCTCACGGCACAGGATCCGCGCCCGCGTGAACCCCTCTCCCGACGGGCGTTCTTCTCGTTCACCGATTCTGCCGATGCGAAAAAGCGGATCCGGGCCAACCGGATCGCTCTCACTGCGGCGGTAATCCTGGCGATATTATGGACGTGCTTTGTTCTTGTATATGCTCTTTTGTCATTGCCGCCTGATTTTCGAGCCATGTATATTGGATTTTTCTTGAATCGCTATTTCTTCAGTTCTGCCGGTCTGTGTATCCTGCTGATGAGTCTGACCTGCGCAATGAAAATACGCGGCTATGCAGTTGCTGCGTTGGTGTTTGGTGTATTCAGCATAGTTCAGTTTGCCAGTTCGGCTCTGGTGGTCGGCAACGGGATATTGCTGATAGCGGCGGTTACTCTTCTTATAAACACCTTGAAGCTGGAAAAAGAATACCGCGCTTATCTTGAACGCGCCGGATTTGCAGCGAAGAAGAAATAACGGAGAATTATCATGGGTTTTTGGAACGATTTAAAAAAGCCCGGCCAAGAGGCTGCCGGAAAGGCAAAGAATCTGGCAGAAGTCACCAGGCTTCAGCTGGCGCAGAAAGAGCAGAAGCGCAAACTGGAAAAGCTCTATGGCCAGTTGGGGAAAGCCTGTTATGATGCAGCTGTTCCCGGGGAGGACAGTCCCTTTTCCGAGTTCATCAGCGCCATCACACAAACTTTGGAAGAGATCGAACAGTCCAAGGAGCAGCAGCGGTTACTGAAGGGCGGTGTGCGCTGCGCTTCCTGCGGCGCACTGATGATGGATGCCGCTGCGCTCTTTTGTACCAACTGCGGTGCGGAGAAAGCGGAATCCGATGGCATTGTGTTGGGCAAACTGTTTTTACATGGAACCATTCATGATTATGAACTGAATTGCATCAAAAAAGAAATCCGTTTTGCGCAGAGTTCCAGCAAATTGTCCGGCAAACTGCGATTTGTCTAATGTAGAAAAGGCCACAGAGTAACCGGCGAGAATGGTTCTTTTGACATTGCCATTGAGTATGAATATCATATTGAGCAAAATTTCAGAAGTCCTCGCGGCCACTTCACTGTCCCCGGAGAAGACTTATAACCGCGCATTCCCATCGAATATGGAAAATAAAAGGAGACAGAAGTATGGATTTTAATTCCGAAGTAAGAAAGTCATTAAAAACGAAGGAAGAGATTTGTAGAGAAGCTGAGGAAGCCGTGGCACAGGAAGCGGAACGTATAGAGAATAAAATTGCTGCGGAGAACTATCAGCGGCTGAAAGACGAGATTCTCTTAAAGGCTCGAAACGGCGAAGCAACTCATGGAAAAATCTTCGGTATTCTTGCACTTTATGCCCTCTATGATGAAAATGGCCACGGTTTGTACAAGGATCTTTTTGCTATTCAAAGGAAATCTGCACGGACGCAAAGCGGTGGACTGTTCGCATTTCACTATACTAACCACGATTCTTATGAAGTTAAAAATATAGCAAAGCTTGACGCTGTATATGCAAAAATACTTGATATGGCGCAAGCAGATGGCATTAGGCTTGGGGAGCCTTTTTTGCACTGCATAATCCGTGATATAACAACAAACAGCATCATAAAAGAAACTCGCTGCGAGCGGAAGTTCGGTACACTATCCGCAAAGCTGCGCTATGTTGACCATAAGCAAAAGGGTCGTAGTTATGGAGAAAAGGGCAGCATAGAGCTTTCCGTTGAGTACGAATATCACATTTGATTGCGAAGCGCAAAGCTGCGTCTTCTGCGGCAGAAAACGATCTCGAGTACATAGAAGGCTATTATGGAAACCCTGATTATTGCCCTTGCCATCATCGGCATTGCGGCTGTCGTTATGCTCATCAAATGGCCTGGCCCTGCTTTTGGTTATATCTACTGTGTGATGGTCGGCCTTGCCATGGCATTCAAATTTTTATATCCTTTTACCAGCGAAACCTATGAGGTACTCCACTGCCTGACGTTAGGCGGAGGCATTGGCGCGGTATTTGGTCTGATCTACGCTGTATCCATCCGTGGAACAGAGGCGAATCTCGCTGCCATTATTGGCGGCGCGCTTCTTTTTCCTATTTTAATGTTTATCGTGGGCTTTATCCTCATCGTTGTGCTGGGGCTGTTTGCCATGATCCAGAG
The DNA here is from genome assembly GCF_002160955.1 of Gemmiger sp. An120. Lineage (GTDB taxonomy): Bacteria > Bacillota > Clostridia > Oscillospirales > Ruminococcaceae > Gemmiger_A > Gemmiger_A avium. The sequence continues at coordinate 37,185 of NZ_NFLN01000002.1, read as the reverse complement.
CGGCGACGGCAATCTGGTTCTGGGTTCGGGTTTAATCATGTGGGGCCTTATCACCGCCCTCATCGGCGGAGGCGGCAGTATTATTGTGATTATTTTTGACAATTAAAGGAAATCCTCAATGAAATGACCGGCGGTATTGTTACTACCGCTTTCCCCTCCGCTCCATCGTGGCGATCCTGCCGCTGTTTGCAGCCCTGGGCATTCTCATCCCGGTGCTGAGCTGCCACGCCGCCCAGCACTATTCCGTGGTGGAACGCCTGCGGCAGGAGTGAAAATGGAATTTCAAAATAAGCTGACCTCTATTTGAACACCATGCATGCAAAAGCCCGCGGAGCCAGTACTGAAATGACTTCGTGGGCTTTTGCATCATTCTTTTCAGTTGCGCACAAGCGGCGCAAACTGCTTGAAATCGAGTTTTCCTTTGCATTCTATCTGTCGATCTGTCGGCTTTTTGAATGCTATTTTTTAAATTATAAGCACACTGCAAACAATTTGTACCGTTTTCTCATAACCAAGAAATTATACCTTTCTCCTGCCAAGATTTCTTCTCACTCGCCATAAATCCCCTATAATTATATATGACATTTTAGATATTTCGCCAACAATCACCATGCTCATTGAAAACCATTCTTTGTTACTATATACTAGTTTCATTAACAGTTTGATTCTGCACTTCCCCCTATAGATAACTGTTCACGGATCAATGATTTCTCATTCTCTCAGTTCTCACTCTACTGCTCGGCCCCATGGCAGAATTATCTCATTGTTCTGTTATAATACCTAAACTCGAAAAAATCCTGCTGATATAATTGGCTGTCCCGACTGCTGCAATGGGCATTCGGGTATCGTAGTGAGTTTCCCAGTCGGATACCCGGCATCTCAGGGTTACGTCTGCCATCTGGACACAGGCGGGCAGTGCTGCATTGGTCAGGCCCCTGTTTCGCTGTCCGGCTGGAGTTGTCTGTGAAATATATAGTTTTTGCCATTTCGGTCTTTCCCCCCCCGATTAACTGGCGGAAGCTTGACACCAGGAGGAACTGGCTCTCTCGGCTCGCACAGTGGTGTCGATATACGGCCGCATGCGGAACGTAATGGTTGGTGTAACGATGTTCGGCCGCTCTGGCGGGTAAGCGCAGAGGGTGAACATATGCTGGAATTCTGCCTACCGTCCGGGCGAGGAAGCCCCACGGTACCGGCAGGCAAAGCAATACAATGGAGGCAACTCAAATGAACAAGAAACAATTTGTGCTAATTATGACCGACACTCAGCGGCTGGACATGGTGAGCTGCTACGAGGATAAAGGGATTAAGACCCCCTGTTTGGACGCTCTGGCTGCAGACGGCATCAAGTTCAACAAGGCCTACACGGCACAGCCGGTGTGCGGACCTGCCCGATCCGCAATATTCACTGGCCAGTTCCCCTGTATCAATGGGTCATACACCAATAGTGTGGCCCCTGGGTTAAACGTGCCGACCATTGGCCGTCGCTTGTCTGACAAGGGGATACATACTGCTTACATCGGTAAATGGCACCTGGACGGCGGCGACTATTTTGGCCTTGGAACTGCGCCTGAAGGCTGGGATGCCTCTGTCTGGTACGATATGCGCAACTATCTGGAGGAGCTCACCGAGGAGGATCGCCGCAAGTCACGCCAGCCGACCGTTATGGAACAAGAGGGCATTACTGCGGAGTTCACCTTTGCCCATCGCTGTGCCAACCGGGCTATCAACTTCATTCGTGACCACGCGGATGAGGACTATTTCCTGGTGGTGAGTTTCGACGAACCCCACGACCCTTCTCTCTGTCCAGAACCCTACGCTTCTATGTACCGGGAATTTGAGCTTCCCAAGCGGCCCAACATATACGATACTCTTGAAAACAAGCCTACTCACCAACAAGTGTGGGCCGGGCCGCGGCGTTTCCAGGATCGGGAGGCCCTGCGCCTGAATGCCTGGGCCCTCTTCGGTTGCAACAGCTTTGTTGACCACGAGATTGGTCGCGTGATCGACGCCCTCAACGCGCAGGCGCAGCCGCCAGCGGTTCTCTACACCACCGATCACGGGGATATGCTGCAGTCCCACTGCCTGTACGCCAAAGGGCCGGCAGCCTACGAGGAAATCTGTCATGTGCCTTTTCTTCTGTGGGGGTTCGGACAGGGTGAGGTAGAGACGCCGGTATCCCACATTGACATCGCTCCTACCCTCTGGGATTTCTTCGATTGCGGCGAAAAGCCTATGATGCTACAGGGCGAAAGTCTGCTCCCCCTGCTGAAGGGAGAACAGCCTGCCTCTCGAGATGTATTCATCGAATTCGGTCGCTATGAGGCCGACCATGATGGCTTTGGGGGCTTTCAGCCCATGCGATGCATTTTTGATGGGCGCTATAAACTGGTGCTAAATCTGCTCTCGGAGGATGAGTTGTACGATCTGCAAACCGATCCCTATGAGATGGACAACCGACTGGAAGACCCGCTGCTTCGGACAGTGAGGGACGAGTTGCTCGCTCGCCTGCTGGCACACATGAACCAGGTGCGGGATCCCTTGCGGGGCTACTACTGGGAACGACGGCCCTGGAACACCGATGCCAATGCCGCTACCTGGGACTATACCGGCTTTACCCGTCAGCGCAGCGAGCCCGACTATGAGAAGTCTCAGCTGGACTATAACACCGGTCTTGTACCGGAGGAGCTTGTCCGAAAAAAATTCTAGTATCTAGAGCGCAGCAAATTTTCCGGCCAGGCATAGCCAAGGTCTGCCAATACCCGTGCCGGATAGTGTATTCTTTCTCTCCCATGTCAATCTGCTAAGTACAGCCGTTGGATCACCGTTACTTCCCGGCATCGAGCGTTGTGGATACAGCGGTAATGGAACGCTCTATCTTTTAGGAGAAGCCTCTGTTTAAACGAATCCACGCCCTATTGAAGCCAATTTGCCAGATTATATCAATAGCTTTTCCAAAGATACTCGTGAAATCATGGGCATCCATGAAATTTTCCGGGTAATTGATTGTCTAATCAAGGGCGAATCTGCTTATCTGTTTGGGCAGCTTTTATCAGAGATTGAGTTGAACAATAATGTGTACTGCCAACGATTCAACTCAACAACCGCCATGTTTCTTTTCAGTACTGTGAAATGTGACCACTATTTGGCCACCACATATGCAAAAGTCCGCGAAGCCTTTTTGAAACTGGTTTCGCGGACTTTTTATATAGTTTTCTTATTTGGCCGATAAAAAGCGGCTTGAAACTGATGTTTTTCTTTGTGTATCTGGGAACTCCACTCATTCTGTATTTCGGGTTTGTCCAGGAAAACGAAGTGTGATTATATAGTAATAGTTTGTTTTCCCACCATACTGGCAAGTTTTTCTGTAAAATCAGCATCGCAACCTAAAGTTGACAGATAGTTGGTAGACAACAACTCCATTTTCTGTTATGGTTTCAGCGAGGTGATAGAATGAGCATAGGTCAGCGCATTAACGCTTTGAGAAAACAGAGCAATCTTTCTCAGGAATATGTGGCGGAGAAGCTTGATGTTACCCGGCAAGCCGTATCTAAATGGGAGAAGGATCTAAGCTGCCCGGATACCGAGAATCTTATCAAGCTGGCTGGATTATTCGATACTACCGTTGAGTATATTGCAACAGGAAAGGCGAATAATGCCACGCAGGATGACGTAAAGAGCCGTCACCGTCCAAAGCCTAAGAAAAAGCACATTTTGTGTATTGCAGCCGTCCTGCTTCTTCTTGTTGCCGTAAGCGGCATACTGTATGTTCGTAATTTGCCTGTTGCATGGGATGCCGCTGGGTGTTCTGGCGGATACGCAACATTCATATTCGATAAGTATCAGGAGGAGCTTACAGAAAAGTTCTCTAATGGCGCAGAAGATAAAGAGCGCATCTCTTCCCTCGAAGCAATTCGCGGCTCTCAGGATGCACAGTGGGAAGATGATACAATCTACCTTCAATTTGACATACGATACGAACATGACCTTGAAGGTACGGTAACGCAAAGGCTTAGCTTTATCGGGCACCGAACCTGGTTTGATACGTATGATTGGGGTGGAGCCATTATCGTAGGATAGTCAATACAATGAAAGCTCCACAGGAAAAAGGCGATCCTTCTTTTCTTACTTCTGCAATTCAAAAGGGCGGTGACGTCTTGGTACGTCTCCGCCCTTTTGGCATATCAAATTCCTTGTCATAACATCTGCGGGACTACCCTCGTCGATATGAAGGTACTTCAAAGCCTTGTGAGGGTAAAGTTACACCGGTGCCCAGCCCTGATTTTGTCAGTCCGCAGAAGCAGGATTCGAAATCGCCCCAGAAGTCGGATCCATTGAAAAAGCCGATTGCCACTCTTCGCGGGGTCAACGAAGAGGATGTCTGGAATCGGAGGGAATTTGTCGCCCGGAAGCTCATGGTCCGCTATCCCGAACTTGCGGAGAGCAAAGCCCCGGAAAATCCGGATGGCGGCTTACTGTTAGCCGATATAGCCCGAGAGTATGCCGAGCCCTTTTTCGCCAGCAACAGGCGGAGATGGGGCACAAACACAGAATCTGGCTACCGGCATCAGTTTGACACCCTTGTGAGAGAAATGAAAGACATTTATCTTTCCGAACTCACCGCTGAAACCTATAAGGCACTGCAGATCCATATCTGTCAGCAAGCACTTCTTGGCAGCCGCGACCCGGGCCGTGCCAGCAGCTGAAAATACGGGGATGCTCCGGCGTCTTCCGCCCGCAAACGGTTGTATCTGCTTTATAGTTTTCTCTTGTTCCTTAAAAATGAGGAAGGCCTGTCGTTTCCGGTAAGGCCTGCACGCTACAACTGTACTACGCCTCGTCAGGAGCAGCTACTGGAAAGGACCGACTATGTACGCAGCCTGCCTGATGAACCGTTGCGCCGCGCCTGCGCTACATCTCAGTTCCTGAACCTGGCAGGTGTTTTGCTGGACGCAGGACTCAGAATTAGCGAAGCGGCCGGACTGCTGTTTTCTTCATTGCGTACCATTGAAACCTCCCAGGGTCGTATGTATTATCTGGAGATTACCGGACAGCTTTCCAAAAACGGAATCCGCTCCGAGCGCACCAAAACGGATGCATCCTACCGGACGGTTCCTCTTTCGCCGCAACTGGGGGAAGCACTGCTGCAGCACCGGGAGGAGATGGAAAAGCTCCATGGTGATTTATCACTCCGTCTGATGTGCGGAATCTCTGACGGAAATACCTTTTCCGACGATCCCGCCGTTGCAAACAGCTGGCGGGATGGGGCTGCCGATACGATTACAGAATTTCTGCGTTCCAAGGGAATTCAAGACCTGCTGACCGAAGCCCGTCCTATTCAATCTGGCCGCGCAGAACGAAAGCCAGAAATCTATGGCGACTGCCCATGCTTTTCGCCGTGCTTGTTGCACCCGGCAGTATACCCGAAGCGGCGAAGATACCGATACCATCTACCGGTATATGGGTCATGCGGACAAAACCCTTGCCTGGGCACCGTCCGGTCCTTTTGGACTGACGGATGATGAACTGCGCAAGATGTGCCTGCGCCAGTATGTCAGCCGTACTCCCTCCCATCCGGGGCTTCCACTTCGCTATGCAGTGGATGGAGAAATCCATACCAGCGAGGTTCCGGCCTGCCAGATTAACCTGGTAATTCCAGCCGGTTTTGATTTTACGCTCCTTGTGAAAAGCACCGAACCGGGCAATGTGATTCGTATAACCGGTGATGACCTTCTTATTCAGGAAGAATGCTGGGGAATGTGCCCGGCTGCCCCCTATACGTACAGCCTGCTGGCCAGCGATGAGCTCCTGTCTGTTTGCGATGAAGGGCCGCTGATTCCTGACGACTAAAGTCTTGACCCGGCATTTGCAAAGAGCCCGGCAGATTTTTAAATTCTGCCGGGCTTTCTGATTTTCTTTTGGTGTGCGGTTATGATATGGTATAATAATCGAAATCCGGTACGGCGTAAACCAAAAACTGCCGTACACCGGCAACGAAAGGGCGGCAATGATATGGGGCAGTTTTTAGGACATCTGGGCGGTGCCCTTATGGTGCTTTTTGTTGTGTTGCTGGCTCTGCGGTGTGCCAAGCGGCTGGGCCTTCTGTTCTGGTCCCCTGCACCTGTCCGTTCGGTTGTTCCCTGCTGGAAGCCCAGTCTGCAGATGATGGTCCTGACAGCCACAGGCGTTGTGGTGCTGCAGCTGCTGTTTGCTTTTATCTGCTGGCTGGATCTGGGACAGAGCGGCGGACTGAGTGCATTCTGGCAGCGGTTTGTGGAACGTTTCTCCACAGCCGGTGACTCTGTGCACTATCTTAACATCGCTCGGTATGGCTACCTGGCAGAGGGCGAAGCAGCCAAATACATTGTATTTTACCCGCTTTATCCGCTGGTCGTACGGCTTGTTCACACACTGCTGTCCCCTTTTTCCGTCAGTTGGGAGTGCGCGGCGCTTGCGGTCAGCTGGCTGTGCTGGGGTGGTGCAGGCGCCGCCATGCTGGTACTGGCCGGGCAGGATCTGAATCGGGAGCAATCCATCACCGCTGCCGCGCTGATGGCACTCTATCCGTTCAGTTTCTTTGCTCTGGGTATTTACACCGAAAGCCTGTTTCTTTTGCTTTGTCTGCTATGCATGATCACTGCCCGGCGGCAAAACTGGCTGTGGGCTGGTGTCTGGGGCGCTTTGGCTGCACTCTGCCGCAACCAAGGTCTTGTGCTGATTCTTCCGCTGCTTTATTTATGGCTTCGGGCACGACGTGAGAAAAAGCAGGGGCTTGTATCCCTGTGTATCCTGTTTCCGTTCTTAGGTTGGGGCAGCTATCTTGCCCTCAATGCCCGCCTTTTCGGCGATCCGTTTGCTTTTCTCGAGTTTCAGGCGGCACCGCCCTGGTACCAGAGTATTAAATGGATCGGGAGCAACCTGATGCAGCACTGGCAGATGGCGCTGAAATATCCCGGACTGGCCCCGTTTATTTACCACGCTCAACTGGTACTGTATTTTGCGGCCATGGCGCTGCTCTTTATTGGTTTTTGCCGCAAGGCGCCCACCCACTGGCTTATCTGGGGCGGAGCCTACCTGGGCATGTGTTACCTGGCCGGATGGCTTATCAGCGGCGGACGGTATCTATTTGGATGCCTGCCCCTGTACCTTATCGGCAGCAGCCTTCCCCGCCCGGCGCGCTGGGCATTGCTGGCCATAAATCTCTTCTTTTTCTGGAGAATGGGCATTTATTATATGCAAGGGCAGGCTATCATGTAACTCTTCAGCGGTTTCTCTTCTTTTTAAAGCAGGCAAGCAATACCCCCTGGTACGGTTTTATCCGCATCAGGGGGTATTCTGTTTCTGATTTGACTCGTTGACTTTATTCCATGGGCTGCGCGTTGAGCATCATCAGAAGCCCATCCAGTTTATCGGCACCGAACTGATCCGGCGCCATCATTCCCAGCTGACGCAGGGGCATGTCTTCCAGCATAGCTTCAAACATAGCCCCGATATCTCCCGCGCCGGCCATCATCTGCCGTACGCCGGCCGTTACCTGATCGGCGATCTGCCGTCCCATGGCACAGCTGCGCAATTCACCGATAGTTGTGTTCGGCGTATAGGGACGAGCTTCATGCCAGGGCTGTACCGGATGGCCCAGCAGGATCTCAAACTGCTCCCTGGGAATATCCAGCGGATGGCCTGCAGGTGCATAATAGGCAGGGGCATCCTGACGCAGATCCCGCCGGCTTCCGGCCCGGGTGCTCTGCACGGTGACCGGTGCGCTCAAGCGGATATCCTGGCTGGAAGAAGCTGCCTCCACCGTATATACGCCGCTCTCCACAAACCAGTCGGCAATACCGGTATCGTAATAGGCAAAGTCACGCGGTTCCAGCGTAAAAGAAATCGGACGGCTCTCGCCCGGCTCCAGGTGCACCTTGGCAGCGGCACGCAACTCCCGCACCGGTCGGAAAACAACGCTTTCCGGCGGTGCCACATAGATCTGCACCACTTCGCTGCCGGCATAACGGCCCGTATTCGTTACAGTAAGGGAAAGCGTCAGCGGCTCATTGTCCGACACAGCGGCTTTTTCCAGTTTCAGATCCGAGTAGGCAAACTCCGTATAGGAAAGGCCATGGCCAAAGGGATACTGTACCGTCATCCCGGCTTTGTCATAGTAGCGGTAACCCACATAGATGCTTTCCCGGTACTCCACATTGCCGCCCTTGCCGAAATGCAGATAGCTGGGATTATCCTCCAACGCCAGCGGCCAGCTTTCAGCCAGTTTGCCGCTGGGATTCGCATCGCCGAACAGCAGATCCGCGGCCGCGCTGCCGCCGTTCTGACCAGCCAGGTACATCAGCAGAATGCTGTCCACCTGATCTCGCCAGGGCAGGATCACCGCGCTGCCAGTGCTCAGCACTGCCACCACCGGCTTGCCGGTTTCGGCCAGGGCAGCCATCAGAGCGTTCTGGCTATCAGGCAGCTGCATATGGGTGCGGTCAAAGCCTTCGCTTTCAAAGCTGTCGGGCAGACCCACACAGGCGAATATCACATCAGCCTGCAGGGCAGTTTCCACTGCCTGCCGAATCAGTTCGCCGTCAGGTGCCGCTTGCTCCGCCTGATACCCCGGCGCGTAGGTATAATGTACACCACGGGCATCCAGTGCGTCGCACAGACTGGTGACGCGGGTGGGGTGGATCTTGCCGGAACCGGCTCCCTGGAAACGGGGTGTTTTGGCGAACGCTCCCACGACTGCCACTTTAGCATCAGGGTTCGCAGGCAGAGCTGTACCCTTTTTCAGCAGCACGGCACTTTCCCGGGCAATACGGCGTGCCAGTTCGTGGTGTGCTTCCGGATCATACGGGGTAACGGGATTTTCCGCAGCCTGCAGCACCAGTGCAGCTACACGCCGGGCACAGATATCCAACTTGGCCTCTTCCAGTTTTCCTGTCTGCACAGCCTCTACAATCTTACGGCAGGAACCCTCACAGGGGCCGGGCATTTCCAGATCTACACCGGCCCGGATTGCCTGTACCCGGTCGTTCATAGCACCCCAGTCGGTAACGATCATGCCTTCATATCCCCACTCGCCCCGGGGAACATCGGTCATCAGGCGGGTGTTGTCCGACGCATAGGTACCGTTAATCTGGTTGTAGGAGCACATCAGCGTCCAGGGCTGGGCTTTCTTTACCGCGCGCTCAAAGCCAGCCAGATAAATCTCCCGCAGCGCCCGTTCATCCACGATCGAATCGGACACAAGGCGGGCTTTCTCCTGGTTATTGGCCAGATAGTGTTTCAGGCTGGTACCCACATTTTTGCTCTGGATACCACGAATCATGGCCGCAGCGGCTTCGCCCGAAACCAGCGGGTCCTCAGAGAAATACTCGAAATTGCGGCCGCACAGCGGGCTGCGTTTGATATTGGCTGCTGGGCCCAGGATTACCGCTACCTGTTCGGCCAGGCATTCTTCGCCCATGGCCTGCCCCATCTCATAGAGCAGGTCCGGATCAAAGCTGCAGGCGGTAGCGGCTGCCGACGGGAAGCAGGTAGCCGGTACCGAATCGTTGATTCCCAGATGGTCGGCGCTGGCCGCCTGCTTGCGCAGGCCGTTCGGACCGTCGGTAACCATTACCGACGGCAAACCCAGACGCTCAATGGCCCGGGTATTCCAGAAATTGCTGCCTGCACAGAGGATAGCTTTTTCTTCCAGAGTCATCTGCGCCACCAGTTCCTCTGCCTTGCGGCGCACACCGGCAAAGGGATCCTTCGCTTGTTTCATAAAATACTCTCCTTTCCGAGCGATATTTTATATCTTTTCTCCAGTATAGCAGCGACAGATCACGCAGTATTGTAAATATGTTTTCTGTATTGCAGAATTTCTGCCGAATTATTTGGCACGTGCCTGCCGCTGCAGGCGGAAGGTTTGTGGTGTTTGCCCTGCGATGCACTTGAATACATTTTGAAAATGGCTCTGAGACGAGAACATATACAGTGCTGCAATCTCCGAAATGCTTTTATCGGTAAACTCCAGCATCCGCTGGGCACTGAGAATCTTTTGCTGCAGAACATACTGGGTAATCGTCAGACCGGTAAGCTTTTTAAACCGGCTGCAGAGATACGAACGGGAGTACCCCAGCTGCTGCGCCATCTCTTCCACGCGGATCTGGTTATACAGATTCTGGGAAACATACTCCGCACAGGCATGAAACAGACTTTTGCTTTCCTCGTCACCGGCAAGAGCAGCCGGATACCGTACCTGCTGCACCTGCCGGGCAAAATCCAGAATGATAGATGTCCGCAGCTTTTCCAGCGATGGCAGATCCTGTGTCAGTTCCACGCGCTGAATATACAGGTCACTTAGTCGGAATGACGCTGCATCATCCATCCCGCCTGCGATAGCTGCGCGGGCCGCCAGCGTAGCCGCACAGATGCAGGTGTTTTTCACCTGCCGCAGCGTATTATCGGCCATAGGACCTCCTCCCAGAACAGGCCCTGCCGTAAACAGCTCTTCGATTTTGTCCGGTTCCCCGTTTTCAATGTAACTCAGCAGCAATCGTTCTGCATTGTATTCCAGCCGATGCCGGTCCAGGCTATCGTCTTCCTGCAGTTCTGCGCTCTGGCTGATATGGCGTTTTGCTACCTCAGTCTCCCAGTTTGCGACATGAAGATTAATAAACAATTCCTCCGGACGCGGTTCCCGCCGGTTGATGGCGATCGACAAAAAGGAAATCAGCCACCCCAGCCGTTCTGCGGAAATGGATGGCAGGCAGCGAAGAATACGCCGGTATTCTTCCTGTTTTTCTTCGCTCACACCCAGCAGGAACAGCAATTCCTGTTCCAGACGAGGGTCTTCGTTCTGGATGCGGCTTGGTCCCAGGATCAGGCGCCATCCCTCTTCCAATGTAATATAGGCATAAAATTGGTACAGCGGTGTCGCATAGACCCCTGCTGCCCGGTCGCTGCTCAGCATGGCAGAAAGATAGGGCTGTATCGGATCGGGATTGAGATGATATACGGAATAGTAATAGCAACACTCCTGTCCACGGTAAAGCCGAACAGCGGAATTCAGGGCCTTGGCCAGTGAGTAGCAAAGACGCTCGTATTGTTTTTTATCCATAAAGTCCTCCACGCCATTGCAGAATTTACAATACATCTATCATATTTGCAATACTTTGTCAATTCTGCATGATACCATTTGAACAAGGAAACATTTTTTTGGAGGTGTCGCTTTATGCCCAGACGATATGACCCGAGCCTATTGGAGAAAATGAAACAGGGACAGCGAGTCGAGTTCTACAAAGGGCTTCCTGTTCTGGTAAAACCAATCCCGGAGGGCGGACAGCCGGGCGATATGGATCCGCGGCTGTATAAATCCATGAAGATGATGCCGCTGCTCTCCCATTTTCTGCCCAAGCCCAAGAAAGGGCTTTCCACCCTGGAAAAGATTCAGCCCTATCGCAAGATGTTCGGTCAGTACAAAGGCGATATTGTAGTAAGCGAAGGGGTTGTAACAGAAGAAGTATCGGTTCCCAGCGCGGACGGGTATATGGTTCCGGTGCGAATTTATAAGCGCACCGACGCGGGCCGGGAACTGCCGATTCTGGTTTATTATCACGGCGGCGGATTCTTTGGCGGCGGCGTACAGATTGTGGAACAGATGTGCAAGGTGCTGGTTGCGAATCTGGACTGTGTGGTACTGAACGTGGATTATCGTCTTTGCCCGGAAGCGCACTATCCTCAGCCCTTCGATGATTGCTGGTACGCTACCCGCTGGGCCTGGGAGCACGCGGAAGAGCTGGGCGGCGACCGGAACAAGCTGGCCGTGGCAGGTGACAGCGCAGGCGGCAATCTTGCCGCTGCCATTACTCTGCGGGATCGGGACGAAGGTACCGGCATGGTTAAGCTGCAGGTGTTGCTGTACCCTGCGGTGAACATCAGCGGACAGCATACTGCCTTCTATCAGGGTGTTGATTATGAAAAATACCGCCGCAGCCCCCGGCATAAACGGGTACTGGACTGCGTGCTCAAGCTGATGGGCAGTATGCTGGGCGGCGAAGAGAATCTGCTGGAACAGGTTTACCTGCAGGGGTATCTGCCGGTGGACTCCATCTATGCTTCTCCGCTGCTGGATGATTTTCATGCCCTGCCCCCTACTATGGTAATCTTTGGAGAGCATGATATGCTGGCCTTTGAGGATATCGCTTATGCTCTCACCGCTCATGAGGCAAAAGTTCCCCTGCAGACCATTGTGTATGAAGGCATTTCCCACGGATTCGCGGATCAGATCGGCGTGATGCCCCAGGCAGAAGACTGCATGAAGGAGATTGCCGCCTATATGCAGACGCTGTTTGGCTGATCGCCCCGGATGAAAATGAAAGAGGAGCGTAATCTTGTGAAGAAACAATCTGCGTTTTTGTCCCCCAGGGTTCTGCTTGCCAGCCTCGGGATTGCGGCAGCTCTGATGCTGCTTGGCTCTTTTGTGGATTACCCGCTATCCTGTGCGTTGTACAATGAAACCAATCCCTTTGCCATGTTTTTCGCTGCCTATGGCGAGATCCCCGCTACCCTTGGTCTGGTCGCGGCAGGCAGTCTTCTGCTGTGCGGCCGCAACCGGCAGAATCGGATTCTGGGTGTTTCCCAGTGCGTTGGCGGCACCCTGCTGGTTCTTTCGGGAACGCTGATGATTTGTTTTATGCCTACCATGTATCTGCCGGTATCTCCGGTGATTCTGGCCGTGGTTGGGCTGGCATTAAGCGCCGGAACCATAATCCTGGTGCTGCGCCTGGCGCGTGGTGCCGACCGGGCTGTTTTAGTTCGGGCTGCGGCTGCGGTGTTCTTTGTTATCCTCTGCGAAATGGTACTGGTAAACTGCATTAAGGTTCCCTGGGGGCGGCCCCGTATGCGGCTTGTTGCCAGCAATGCGGAAGCCTGTTTTCTGCCCTGGTGGCAGATGGGCGGCACGCTGAAGGACAGTCTAATTGCCGTAGGAGTAGCTTCCGAAGAGTTCAAATCCTTTCCTTCCGGACACACCGCCAATGCAACTGTTATGCTGCTGTTGGGGCTTATCCCCTATCTGAAACCGCAGCTGCAGAAGTTCCGGAACCTATTCCTGGCAATCGGTTTTGCCTGGGCCGGTGTGGTAGCGTTTACCCGGATCGTAATGGGTGCGCACTACCTGACCGACACGGTTGCCGGGTTTGTAATCAGTTTGCTCTGTGTGTACGGTATCTGCACAGCAATGTTTCGGCGTACAAAGATATGACGGTGTTCTTTATCAGATACCGTAGTCAAAAGCCTTTGCGGCTGATCCGGGTGGTCAGCCGCAAAGGCTTTTTGCCGATATTCTGCAAGATTAGTATTTTCAAAACTCTTGTGGCGGGAAAATGGATGCGATACAATAGAATCGGTATCGCTGTTGTTTGCCGTGTCAAAGGAGGCCGCTATGGATAAGGATACCCTGTTGCAGCATCTGAAAACGAAGCCGGATCTGCACCAACTGGCTCTTGAAGCAGGGAATGATTCTTCCCTGCTGGCTGCGTTATTTGAAGTTGTCCGGAGCGACCGCTCGCCGCTTCGATACAGCTGCACCAAAACAATCCGTTTTTTGAGCGAACAGCAGCCGGGAGCGGTCTATCCGTATTTTCGCGATACAGCGAACTGGCTGCAGGACACCAACAGCTTTGTCAAATGGGATGGAATCCTGACTCTGGCCAACCTTGCGGCAGTAGATACAGAGCATCGGTTTGATTCTCTTTATGAGATGTACTTTGGCCTGCTCCGCGATACGCAGATGGTTACAGCCGCCAATGTGGCAGGCAATGCCTGGAAAATTGTACAGGCCAGGCCGGACTGGGAATCCGACATCACTGCGCGGCTGCTGGAGGTTCCGCAGATTGTCTATCTGCATCATGGCAAGCCCTCTCCGGAATGCAACCGGGTGATGTGCGGGCACATTCTGGATTGCTTTAACCAGTATTTCGCGCAGTCCCACAGCCAGGCCGCCATATTGCGTTTTGCACAAAGTCAGCTGAACAGCCCCCGAAAGTCCGTTGCCAAAGCTGCCGCCCGCTTTTTGAAGCGCCACAAAAATACTGCTGAAAATCCGGCGGATTGACCGGATAAAGTCTGCGTCCGTTTAATTCGTCGACATACAAGAAAGGTTTATGGATACCTATGCATAAAGAAATCAGAGGAAGCCGGATTATCCTGCGTGAACAGCGGGAAGAAGATGCGCCGTATTTTACCTATTGGTTCAATCAGCCGAAGGTCATGTTTCAGTGCGGTTTTGAGAAGCCAATCAGCGAATCCGAGATGAAAGCCTGCATTGCTGGCGACCACCAATCGGACGATTCGGTCTGGTTTACCATTACAGATCTGGACGGCAATATTTTAGGAGAAACCGGGCTGCTGCGCATGTTTCCCGCCTGGCACCAAACGGATCTTACCATTATCATCCCTGACCCGCAAATGCAGAACAAAGGATACGGCACAGAAGCCATCCGGCTTGTGCTGGACATGGCCTTTCATGAATACGAGATGCACCGCGTTTCCATTGGAGTAGTAGGATTAAATGAAGAGGCGTTGGCATTTTACAGGAAAATTGGATTCAAGCAGGAAGGTATTCTGGAAGAAGCCTATTACTACAACAACGAATACAGCGATTTTGTTATGATGCGGATTCTCAGCCACGAGTGGAAGTAACGATTGGATTTTCGCTTATGGGGCGGCTGTATCGGTAAGCATACACGGAGAGATGCGCAGGCTATCTCTTCGTGTATGCTTTTTTGAAGAAAACAGAAAAATGCTCTCTTACCGTGCCCAGTGGGACAGCAGTAAGAGAGCATTCTGTTTTAAGGCTTTGAGGTACCTATTGCCTTTCGGGCTGAATGCTATGGAAGGATCAGGAGAAACCGATCATCACAGCTACAATCACAAAAACCGAAGACAGCAGGAATAGTACGCCCTGCATTTTAATCTGGAATTTGGCCCATTTGCCCCATTCCAGGCGGGCCACACCCAATACTCCCAGCAGGCAGCCGGAGGTGGGCACGATCAGGTTGGTCATGGCATCGCCCAACTGATAAGCCAGCACCGCCACCTGACGAGAAATACCCGCCAGATCAGCCAGAGGCGCCATAATAGGCATAGTCAGGGCAGCCTGGCCAGATCCAGACACCACAACGAAGTTAAACAGGCTCTGGAATACGTACATCAGCCAGGCAGCCAGAACGCCGGGTACATTGCTGAGCACATTGCCCAGCGCATACAGAATGGTATTCATGACACTGGGAGTGGTTGCCTCGGTTCCCCCCAGCACAATCACGATACCCTTGGCCATGCCAACTACCAGGGCTGCACCTACCAGGTCAGCCGCACCGCTCTGAAACGCAGAGGCCACATCGGAAGCGTGCATGTCGTTCAGATGGAAAATGCAGCCGATAATGCCCGCCACCAGGCCCATGACAAAGAACTGGGATGCAATCTCAGGAATGTAGTATCCCTTGACTATCACGCCCCGCACCGTCCAGATGATGGTGGCCAGTACGGTCAGCAGCACCAGCGCCTGGCCCAGGGTGAAGGAGGACTGCTCCTCATCCGTCTTGCTCATCTGATCACGGTAATATGCATCACTCTCATATGCCACCGAAGCCATCGGATTTTTCTTGATCTTGCGGGCGTACACCATGGTGAACAGGATCCCTACCGCAGTGAACACTACCCACATCACAATGCGGAACCCGGCGCCGGACATAACCGGAACACCGGCAATGCCCTGCGCGATAGCCAGACCAAAGGGGTTCATCCAGCTTGCACCAAAACCGATCTGGGTTGCGCAGTAGGTAATGCACACCGCCACCACCGCATCATATCCCATAGCGATCGTCAGCGGGACAATAACCATCGCAAAGGGAATCGCCTCTTCGCCCATGCCGAATACCGCGCCACCCAGCGAAAACAGGGTGAACAATACAGGGATCAGTATGATTTCCCGGCCTTTTGTGCGATTGATCATGGCGTGAATACCCGCGTCAACGGCACCGGTTCGCATTACAATGCCGAACGCACCGCCAATAACCAGGATAAAGGCCACAATACCCACAGCCGTACCCGTTTTATCGCCGGAGGTCAGACCTTCAAATACATAGTTCAGCATGCCCTGGCCACCGAAATCCTCGGTGCCGAACAAGGGCACTCCGTTATATACCCGGTTTCCCGCCTCGTCCAGTTCGTAGGTAAAGCTGTCCGGCACAATGACGGTACGGGTCTTTTCCGTATCCCCCACCATATAGGTCACGTCCTGGGTTTGAAAACCGCCGACCGGGATCAGATAGGTCAGCAGCGCGCAAATTACAACTACCGCAAAAATAATGACATAAGTATGGGGCATCTGTAGTCTTTTCTTCTTGGTTTCCTTCACGATTCCTCAACTCCATGCTTCGATTCTGAACAGCATTATACTGTTTCGTATCCATAGTAACGTACCGACCTGCAAAAAGCAATGCAAAAACTTGCATATCATTTACATTCTCGTCCGTCTACCCTATAATAAATCTGAGTGTTTACTCGAAGACGGAGAATTTATGTAACGGGGGCGCAACCATGAAAATGAATCTGTATCGGGACGCTATGGTGGAGGCAGTCAGCCGCCTGGTGGCCATTCCCTCTGTTTTTGAAACAGACGACCGCACGCCTTTTGGCCCTCAGGTGGACCGTTGTTTGGATGAAGCACTGGCTATACTCTCTGAGCTCGGGCTGCATACTTATAAATCACCGGATGGCATGTACGGTTACGCCGAAATCGGCGAGGGTGAACTGTTCAGTGTACTGTGCCACCTGGATGTGGTGCAGGCACGTCAGGAGGATGGTTGGAATTATCCGCCTTTTGTGCCTACGGTACAGGATAATTGTCTGTATGGCCGCGGCACACAGGATGATAAAGGGCCCACTATAGCGGCAGCCTTTGCGTTAAAGTCCTTACTGGATGATCAAATTCCCTTGCGCAAGCGGGTACGGTTCATTTTGGGCATAGACGAAGAAACGCTGTGGCATTCCATTCGAGCCTACTCCCAGCGCGAAGAAGCGCCTGCCAGTGGATTTGTTCCGGATTCCGCATTCCCCTTGACCTATGCCGAAAATGGACTTTTGCAGGTGCATATCCGCTCGGCCGAGCCCTTTCCGTTTAGCTGCCGGGGTGGTGATACCCTGAACGCTGTATCCTCCTTTGCCTGTTGCCCTGACAAGGATGCCCTGCGTCTGGCCCTGGACGAACTGGGCCTTCCCTGGCACCAGAAGGGAGACGAGCTGTGCGTGGAAGGTATGACCGCACACGCCAAGAATCCATGGAAAGGCAAAAGCGCAAACCTTTACCTGCTGCGAGCCCTGCGCAAAGCAGGTTATGAGCATCCGGCCGTCCGTTTCGCCTGTGACGCACTGGATGAAAAATTCCGGTTCGAGGGCTTTACGGACGATGACCTGAGCGATTTTTCCGGTCCCGTCACAGTAAACCTGGGCACGATGACCTTGAATGAATCGGGCTGTGAACTGGGCCTGGATCTTCGTCTGCCCGTCGGCTGCACCAAGGAAAAGGTGATGGATCTGCTGCGTCAGAAAGCCGCCGCTTATGGTCTGGAAGTCGAAGAATTTGACTGGCTTCGCCCGCTGCATGTACCACTGGACACGCCTCTGGTACAAAATCTGATGACCGCTTATCGAACGGTCACCGGCGATGATGTCACAGAACCGTATATCTCTGCCGGCGCTACTTTTGCCCGGGCCTTTGACAACTGCGTGGCGTTCGGAGCCAACCTGCCGGATTGCCCCACCAGCGAGCACCAACCCAACGAGCATATTGATATCGACAAGCTGGTTCTGGCTGCGGAGATATACCGCAATGCCTTAAAGCTCTGTGTTACCTGACACAAGACAAGGCATTTGCAGCAATAACATAATAAAAGGCCCCTTAATGGGTCGCACGTAAATTTTCGAACTGCATTCCTTTGCGTGACGTCCCTGATAAGGGGCCTTTTTACATCTAAATGTATTTAGCTGACGCAGAGCTTTTGAGAAGGTTCTCTGGGCAACGCTTGTTACGCCGCATAATGCTCCGGTGATTATGTCCTTGCTCCTGTGATTGAAGGACCGGTTCCGTCGATCAAGCAAAACCGGACAGATCTGCTGCGTTTTTCATCCCATTGCTGCCCGATGGTCAACCGTAACTGTGATAGGGATGGAACACGATTCCGCACTGATGAAGCATAGCTTCCACCTGGAAGAAGCTGCAGCCTTCTTCGGCCCACTTTGCCAGAGCCTCGGGCAGGGTTTTGCTGGGATCCAGGGACAGACGCAGCTTCTCCCCCTGCTGCGGATTCAATTCGTAGTGGGAATCTTCCGCTGTCTCGATGTCGATGCTGTACTTCTTCACCATACCCTGCCGGTCATAGAACACCGAGAGGAAAAGGGGCTGTTCCAGGGAGAGAGGCAAAATCTTTCGGAAATGCCCCAACTGTTCGTTGTACTGGTCATCTTCCAGAATCGCCTGCGCCATACGATATTTCAGTACCCGTTTCCGGTCCCGGGCGGTTACATTCTCCAGTCTGGCCAGGTCGCTGTTGTGGGCCAGATCCGCCAGCTTCACCCGGCGGGCAATGGGATTTTTCCGCAGCCGGACAACGTAGTCCAGATAATGAATATGGGGATCCCGTGTCAGAAGCAGCAGGGCCTGCAGCACGGTATCCGGGATGCCTGCCTGGGCTAAGTCCTGAAAAGTACAGGCCGTGTCCTCTACCACATCATGAAGCAGCGCTGTGCAGACCTCTTCCTCTGTTTCCATCTGCTCAGCCAAATGAAGCGGATGGATTATATAGGGCAGACCGCTTTTGTCCACCTGATTTCTGTGGGCGGAGCAGCAAATCTGAAGGGCGGCTTTGGTAAGAGGAGTATACATGAGCCCAACCGGGCGCAAAGGCTTTAACGGTTCCGCCTTGGGTACCGCAGGCGGTTCCTGCGCTTTTTCTCCGGCGGACGTACCGGAGACTTCTACCGTTTCAAAAAGCTGTTCCGCTACCTTTTCAATCATATCCCGCAGTTCCAGATTCCGGAGATCAAACGCAGCTTCTACTGCTCCCTTCCCCAGCCAGGCTCCCAGGATATTGCCGCAAATGGCTCCGGTGGAGTCGCTGTCCCCTTTATGATTGACGGCAGCCCGAATGGCAGACGCAAAATCGTCCTGATAACGCACGGCACAGAATACCGCTATGGCCAGTGCCTCCTCCGCCACCCAGCCTTCGCCTAACGCATGAATACCGCCCAGGTCGGAGATGGATGGATCCAAGGCAAACCGTACAGCCCGGTCCAGCAGCTTGCAAACCGTCTGATCTCCCGCCTTTGCCAATTGAGAAATCGCGTCCTCCAGCCTGTAAGTACGGTCGGGAAATTCCTGTACTATCCAGGAAATCAGCCGCGCCAACATGCTGGAGCAAGCCCAGGCCAGCGGATGGCCATGGGTCAAAGCGGCATCCATAGCGGCCATTACCTCCACGCCGCTGTGAGCATCTGGCTGGCCTGCCAGGCCAAAAGGTGCGGCGCGCATAACGGTACCGCAGCCCTTGCTGTTGTTTACCGGGCTGTCCATCGTACCGCCATAGGAACTGGTGCGGATGGCGCTCAGGCAGCTGTTTCCCGGTGCCCGCCGTGCATGCATACGGGGGTCTCGGTAAACCCACATCTGCGGATGTTCCGGATCGTTCATCCGGGCAGTGTCTCCCTGGGTACCCAGCCACTCCCGATACGCAGTCCACAGGTTCTCCCTCAGATCTCCGCCATTCTGTTTTGTATTCACAAGGGCATTGGCGGCAA
Source organism: Gemmiger sp. An120 (assembly GCF_002160955.1). Classification (GTDB taxonomy): domain Bacteria; phylum Bacillota; class Clostridia; order Oscillospirales; family Ruminococcaceae; genus Gemmiger_A; species Gemmiger_A avium. The sequence goes on along the minus strand of NZ_NFLN01000002.1, from coordinate 17,349 downwards.
AAAGGGTCATTTGGGTATCATCGGAGATACGGGCCGGGTGTCCGGCCTGTGCAAGAGTCTGAATACCCTTAGGGCCATACTTGCCACAGATGGCATTCTCCTGCAGGAATTCTACCGGATAGCCCAGCGCATCCCCTACCGCACCGCCCAACAGGCAGCCAAGATAGCGGCTGTGCATTACAGTGCGGGGATCCGCATGCGGAACGGCTGGTTGTTCCATGTCTTCCAGCTGCCAGAATTCTCCCTCGTCGGACATTCCTACCGGGAAGGCGCACCGATCCAACCATGCGTCGGTGGACAGTTCCGGTACCGGCAGCTGACTGCATTTGGCGGTGAACCTCTGAACAGCCATGTCATACAGCTGCCGGTCCATGGAAAATTCCGCTGTCAGCCAAAGTTTCCAGCTTGCATCGTCGGGCAGGTGCAGCAGAAATATACCGGTCTTTCCCCTGTATGTGCTCTGGCCTAATACCTTGAAATGGGAATCCCTGTTTGCTACACAGAGCCCCCAGCGGGTATTCTGCTCCATAAACTGGGACAGATCCGTCATGTGGTTGGACAGGATTACGAACCGGTGGGTGGTGACCATACCCATAAAACGGCTGGTGGCATCGGTGAAAGCCTTTTCACGGATAACAAGGCCCTTTGTATAGCGCTGGGCCAGAACCGGAGGCAGGTTCACATCCCGGGCGAACAAGGCTATACCGGGATATACGCTGTCCGCGATGGCTTCCAGTTCTTCCTTCGTCATGTGATTTGGATTGAAGTTCTTGTCCATATTGCCTCCTCGTATTTACGTTCTCTAATTTCTGGCCCGGACATCGCCGCATCGTCCAATTGTCAGTACACGTTTTCCACCCTGTAACGGCAGACTTTTATTTGTATTATATCACAGGAGCATACAACTGCACGATCATCTTGCCACAAGTACTGCGTTATCCGGCTAGACGCACAACAGGACGAAACAGGCTGGTATGGGAAGCCAAAAGCTTATATAATAAATGTATCCAGGAAATACGCCTCGGCTTTATGTAAGCTCAGTGCTTGAAGTTTATGGGGCTGTCATTTCAAGTGGCTCTGATCCTGATTCAAAGGAGTTTCTTCCCTATGGATACACTGGAAATCGGTTGTTGCGGTGCATACTGCAAAACCTGCCGGGAATACCAAAAGACCTGCAAAGGCTGTAAGATCGGCTATTCGGATGGCTCGCGTGACCTGGCAAAAGCCAAATGCAAAATCAAGGTGTGCTGTGTTCGCAAAGGCTGCGCCACCTGTGCCGACTGCTCCGAATATGACGATTGCTCCATCATCCAGGCATTTCATAATCATCCCGGATACAAATACGGAAAATACAAGCAGTCCATTGCTTACATCCGCACCCACGGCTATGCCGAATTTGTGAAGCGAGCCATAAACTGGACGGTTGCGTACGGAAAGCTTTGATTTTTATTGGCCGGTCAGATAGGGCATCTTATCTGCGAAGCAGCACCAAAATGCAGCGGGAGGAAGCGAAATGACAAAGCAGGAAGTATACGATTTTCTTAACGCCAAACAGATTTGGCACGAGATCACGGAGCACGCTGCCGTGTACAACATGCAGGAACTGGAGCAGGTAGAACTCCCCTACCCTGACCGGGACGCGAAAAATCTTTTTGTGCGGGACGATAAGCGGCGAAACTATTATCTGATCTCCGTCAGAGGCGATAAGCGGGTGAATCTGAAAGACTTCCGCCGCAAGCAAGGTACAAAACCGCTGACCTTTGCCTCACCGAAGGAATTGCAGGCGTTGCTCGGGTTAATTCCCGGCGCCGTGACCCCTTTCGGCCTGCTGAACGATGCAGAATGCAAGGTGCATTTTTTCATCGACCAGGATTTCTGGCAGGGTTCCGGCCTGATAGGTGTACACCCCAACGACAACACCGCCACCGTCTGGCTGAAAGCGGAAGATCTGGTGACGCTACTTCGGGAGCACGGCACTGCCGTTGACCTGGTGGATCTGGAGTAAATCTGCGACTCTTGCAATATAGGAAAGGAGTAACGGGTATGTCGATGCTTGGTGCTTTTTTGACCCCGCATCCGCCGGTTCTGCTGCCCGAAGTGGGCAACGGCCGGGAACGGGAAATTGCTGCTACCGGACAGGCCATGCGTACAGCCGCTGCGGAAGTGGCCCGTTGGAATCCCGATGTCCTCATTGTGGCTTCTCCCCACACGATTCTTTACGGCGACTATTTTCACATTGCGCCGGGCAGCGGAGCGACAGGTACTATGGCCGCTTTTGGCGCACCACAGGTTCGCTTAGAAGTACAGTATGATGCAGCTTTGCGGGACGAGATTGTTCGCCGCGCCGAAGCAGCCGGTTTGCAGGCCGGTACGCTGGGGCAGCGTGACCCCGACCTCGACCACGGTGTGCTGATTCCCCTGTATTTTTTGCGCAAAGCGGGTGTGGTCTGCCCCATCGTGCGGATGGGTCTGTCCGGCTTTTCCGCTTTGGATCACTACCGGCTGGGTCAGTGTGTGGCAAGCGCAGCAGAATCTCTGGGGCGCCGTGCCGTCTTTGTGGCCAGCGGTGACCTTTCCCACAAATTGAAACCCGATGGCCCTTATGGATTCGCCGCCGAGGGGCCCGTTTTCGATGAAGCGGTAACCCGAACCATGGCTTCGGGAAATTTTCTTGAGTTTCTCACCATGGACTCCACCCTCTGCGAGCGCGCGGCCGAATGCGGGCTTCGCTCTTTTCAGATTATGGCCGGTGCGCTGGACGGGTTGGCAGTGGAGCCTCATTTGCTTAGCCACGAAGGCACATTTGGCGTAGGATACGGGGTGGCACTATTTCCTGTTGTCGGCAAAAACGAGAACCGCCGGTTTGCAGCGGCCTGCGAAAAGGCTCAACAGGAACGTCTTGCTGCCCGGCGTGCCAAGGAGGATCCCTGGGTACGGCTGGCGCGCCTGTCCCTGGAGACCTATATCCGCCAAGGACATGTTTTGTCTGCTGTTCCGCAGGACTTGCCTGCAGAATTGACCACCCAGGCAGCCGGGGCTTTCGTATCGCTGCACAAGCACGGACAGCTGCGGGGCTGCATTGGAACCATTCTTCCTACCGAAAAGAATCTGGCTGAAGAGATTGTGCATAATGCTGTTTCGGCTGGGACACGGGATCCGCGGTTCCCTGCGGTTCGTGCGGATGAGCTGGATGAACTGGAGTACAGCGTAGACGTGCTCGGCCAATCGGAGCCGGTAGATTCGCCTGCTCAGCTGAACCCCAGGCTGTACGGCGTTATTGTCAGCTGCGGACGCAAACGAGGTTTGCTGCTGCCGGATCTGGATGGTGTGGATACTGTGGAAGAACAACTGGATATTGCACGCCGAAAGGGCGGTATTCAAGAGGACGATCCCTATACTATCCAGCGTTTCAAGGTGGTGAGACATCTATGAAACTGACCTGTGAGCTTTGCTTTCACCATTGTCAGCTGGATGAAGGACAAACCGGGTTTTGCCGTGCCCGCGGTAATCGCAACGGGAAAATCGTTTCTCTGAACTACGGCAAATTGACGGCATTGGCTCTGGATCCTATTGAAAAAAAGCCCCTGCGCCGGTTTCACAGCGGGAGCCTGATCCTGTCAGTGGGAAGTTTCGGCTGCAATCTGCATTGCCCTTTCTGTCAAAACGCCGGAATTGCCGCTGTTGGTCCTGAAGCATATACACAGGATTGCTCGCCGGGACAGCTGGTTCAGGAATCTCTGCGTTTGCGGGAGCAAGGCAATATCGGTATTGCCTACACCTACAATGAGCCCCTTGTAGGATACGAATATGTGCGGGACTGCGCCGAACTGGTGCATCAAACAGGAATGCTGAATGTACTGGTGACCAACGGGACTATTGAAGAGGGGCCTTGGAAGGCGCTTCTTCCGCTGCTTGATGCTGTTAACATTGACCTGAAAGGATTTACAAGCGACTGGTACCGCCGCCTTGGCGGAGACCTGGCAACGGTTAAGCGTTCGATTGATTTAGCCGCACAGCACTGCCATATAGAAGTTACCACACTGATAGTGCCCGGCGAAAATGACAGTGAGGATGAGATGCGGGCTTTATCAGCCTGGCTGGCTTCGGTAAGCCCTGAGATTCCTTTGCATGTCTCCCGCTTTTTCCCGCAGCATCAAATGCAGGATCGCCCACCCACGCCGGTACAGACGGTTTATCGATTGGCTGAAGTGGCACGGGAACGGCTGCGGTATGTGTATACGGGGAATTGTTGAATGGATACGCACACCACTGCCTTTGCATTTTTCATCTAATCAGTATAGGCCCTATTGAGCGTCAGCGCAAAATGCAACTGATAGTTGCGGAATAGTTGATAGACAAGAAACACCTCATTTCCTATAATTAAGATGAAAGTTGCGAGGTGAACGCCATGACGGTTGGAGAGAAAATTCGGCTATTGCGAAAAAGCAAAGGCTTAACCCAAGATGCCGTCGCCTTTGATCTTGGCGTAAGCAGACAGGCCATTGCAAAGTGGGAAGGCGGCCAGAGCTCTCCCAACTCAGAGAATCTCATAAAACTGGCGAATTTGTTATCTGTTCCAATTGATGAACTCACTGATACAAAGCCGTATCAACCAACAGCTTTGGAGGAATATGCTCGCCAAAAGCTAGAGGACAGGAAAAAGTTCCAGGAAGCAAAACGGATCGCATTTAAAATGATCCAGGCGATAGCCCTAATTCTCATAGCGTATATCGCTGTGTATGGGATATGTTTGCTTGTTTTTTACCTGGCCGGCATCAGAAACTGTATCTGGAAATGGATGCAATCGAACCATATCCTTATGATTACCTGTCTAGTTCACGTCGTTATCTTTTCTCTGGGCAAGAAAATCGTTGGTGTCTCATTATTTTTAGGGACAATTGTTGCCATCATTGTGTCAAATACAGCCGGGTTGTCCATGATGCGCAGATCACCAATTGGATACAACAATGGTTGGGTATTTTATCTGGCAACACTGTTTGTATTTTATATCATCGGATTTTTCGCAGAACTCAAAGTTGCAAAACCCAAGAATAAATCCTTACAGGGCTGGCGGAAGGCCGCAAGTATAGCTTTATTTACAATTCTTTCGATATTTTTTGTCACAAGTACCATTTTATCTGTTCGGCATGTAAAATATGGGATAGGAGCTGAGAGCGGCTATCAAAGTGGCTATGCCATTGGTGCGGCGGATGCTACTGTTGGAAAGCCGCTGAACTCCAGTTTTTCATCTCATCCCGCTCCGACACAATATGTATTTGGCTCCTCTGAGTTCAAAGGTTATGCCGTATATTGGCCCGCAGGATACAAGCGCGGTTATGAAGATATAAAGCAAGCAATGGCCAACGATCCCGTGTGAAAGCGGCAGGGCACTTTCAAGGAAGTACCCTGCCGCTTTTCTATACTCTTACCTGCATTTACGCTTCATCCGGCCAGCATTATGGTACTGCACTGTATTGTGTCAGGAATGGCCCACACAATTACCAGTTGTTCACCGCATGTTCAGCAAAGGCGGGCAGATTCTTGATCTGCAGCACGGTTCCGTCATCCAGCACTGCCTGGCCGGAGAAGCCGCCGAACATCTGGTGGCAGCAGTTATCAATAAACAACACTTTGGTGCGGGTAGTGCGGTCGTAAAGGGGGTCCAGGGTCAAGTCCAGCCGTCCCTCTTCATCATACAGATGCCAGGGCTGGTTATAGTCCGCTTGCCGTTCAAACCGTACCCGACCAATTTTGCAGTAACCGCCATCATAGAACAGCATATTTTCGGTGGCTTGACTGGTGTTGCCGAAACCGGTTCCCAGATTGAAACCGAATATCTTCCCATTCACCATGCCTGTACCGTTGGACCAGTACCACTCATTGTGGAAGGGCCACACGCCTCTCCCCCAGTCCAGCAAACCGAAAGCATCTTCACCAAAACAGTATTCCTTACCCTTGTATACCGCACGACCGCGGGCCGTCATGCAGTTGATCTTGTGGTTATAATAAAATGCGGTTTTGTACTCGTCAAAGGGGATGTTGATGACCAGCGAATACGGATTCTTCCGTTCCAGCGTGATATCGGCTTCAAATTCCGGCGCAGAGAAGGTCAGCCGCCGGCGATTTCCCTCGACCAAGAAGCGCAGATGCACCCCACCTTTGTCATACCGAACGTCGCTGTCCATCTCTGCATTTTCCGGCAAGTGCAGGCTGCCAAAGGGGAATGCAAGCAGCTTATTAATATCGGCGATCATTTCCCCCTTTTTGAAGTCAAACAGCATAATCCCGACCTGCCCCGCATAGGATGCGTGACCATAGGTGAACTGCAGGCACTTTTCCCCGTCAGACACCTGGTAGAAGTCCCATTCCTTGATTCGGTAAAAAGGCGCTTTGATATCACGGCGGCGGTAGGTCAGCACCGACTTTTCGGAATAGCCGGGAGTGATAACACCCTGTTTATCCAATACCGGACCGGGAGTTGTGATACGATGTTCCTGCATACGTGATTCCTCCTTTTTCCTGTATCAACGATCATGGATTCTTCAAGAGTTGCGTATCGGCATCTCAGAAATTCTGTATAATGCTGGCTATCAGAACAATGATGCCGGCTCCAATAAAGAAAATTCCGCCAAGTCGCATCAAAGTCAAGTACAAATCTGTTGGTTCGCCATTTTTCACCGTAAAAATATGCTCAATTTTCCAGATAATTTCCGGTTTCAACAGCATTGCGAATCCAAGCAAAACGAGAACAACAATCCATATATAATCCACTGTTGTTACCTCCCTGCCAATTCAAATATGCAGCCTGATCTTTATAAAGAAAGTATATCACACGACAATCGGCAATTCCACATTCGCTATACTCTGACAGTGCAATTGAACAAGCGAAGCAGACCCACTCCGAACGGCTTTGCCAAACTGTGCAACATTAAAAGGGAGCGCTGCAACTATTGCAGCGCTCCCTTGTTTGCCCTTATTTTGAATTCGCCTGAGAGGGAAAGACTTACTCTTCCCAGCGGATTGCCGACACAGGGCATGTGTTGATAGCTTCCTGTACGTCGCTTTGGTGTATCTCATCCGCCGCCTGATAGGCCTCGGCTTTTCCTTCATCGTTCATACGGAATACCGCATCGCACAGGCCGCAGCACAAACCGCAGCCGATGCAGGTATCCGGATCTACCATTGCTTTCATCTTTCTGTCTCCTTTCCTCAGAACACAACTACCAGCAGCATTTTGAATGCTTCTTCGCCATACACCGCGTGGGGGTGCCCAGCGGGCATCACGATTGATTCGCCTTCCCGCAGCAGATACTCCACACCGTCGATGGTGATTTTGCCCACACCATCCAGACAGGTCACAAAGGCGTCGCCGCCGGATGCGTGGGTGCTGATTTCCTCACCCTTGGCAAAGGAAAACAGCGTAATGCTCAGCGCGTTATTCTGGGCCAGCGTTTTGCTGACTACCTGGCCCTCCTGGTATGCGATCTGCTCCTTCAAAACCAGGACCTCCGCCTGGCTGATATTCTTCATTTTTGCGGACATTGCCGGTACCTCCTTGTCCCTTATTCAGTTTATACAGACTGCCGGGTTTTATTCGCCGGTTTTCGGCTAGTATCTTCTTCCACCTGCGCGTTGCTTAGTCCAGTATTTTGCCATCCACCGAGATGGTTACCACCTGCCAAGGGATGAACTTTCCGCTTGCCTGCAGCGCTTTCTTGGCAGCAAGTTCCAGCCCTCCGCAGCAGGGAACCTCCATCCGCACAATCGTCAGGCTCTGGATGTTGTTATTGCGGAGAATCTCGGTCAGCTTTTCGCTGTAGTCCACGCTGTCCAGCTTGGGGCAGCCGATCAGGGTAACTTTACCGCGCATAAATTCCTGATGCAGGTTGGCATAAGCATACGCCGTGCAGTCGGCGGCAATAAGCAGTTTAGCGCCGTCAAAACAGGGCGCATTTACCGGAATCAGCTTGATCTGGCAGGGCCACTGACCAAGCTGCGACGGAAGCGGCGCAGCGGCGGCCGCCGCCGGTGCCTGCCGGTTGAACTGCTGCATCTGACGCCCGGGACAGCCAGAGTGCGTTGCCTGTTTCTTCATCTGGTTTTCCCGAACCGCCTGTTCATCGTAAGCGGCTGCTTCCCGCTCTACAAAGCGGATGGCACCGGTAGGGCAGGTGGGCAGGCAGTCGCCCAGGCCGTCGCAGTAGTCATCCCGAAGCAGCTTGGCTTTCCCGTTCACCATCCCGATAGCGCCCTCATGGCAGGCAGCGGCGCAGGCGCCGCACCCGTTGCACTTTTCTTCGTTAATCTCAATAATCTTGCGGATCATGTTATGTTCTCCTTTATTGCAGGTATACTTGACGTTCTGTAAGCAGTTTACTATAATAGCCAAAAGATTTCTGTTGGAATTCCAACACGGGAGATTTTTATGGAAAAATATCAGTCTGTTTTGTCTCAATGTCCCCTATTTCATGGCATTCATACGGATGAAATACAGTCGATGCTGGGATGCCTTGATGCTAAAGTATTGCCGATCTCCAAAGGAGAGCCTGTCTTTCTGGAGGGCTCACCGGCCCAACTGGTAGGCGTAGTTCTGTCCGGTGGCGTGCAGGTGGTTCAGGATGACTACTACGGAAATCGCAGCGTACTTTCTATCCTGCAGCCCGGCGATTCGTTTGGAGAAGCATTTTCCTGTGCCGGGCTGGAAAAACTGCCCGTGAGTGTGTATGCGGTCAAGGATGGTGAGGTGCTTCTCCTGGATTGCCGCCGCATTCTGACCCTTTGCTCACACACTTGCCGTTTTCACAGTCTGCTGATTCAGAACCTGCTGCAGGGGCTTGCTCAGAAGAACCTGTCCTTTACCCAGAAGGTTCGCTATATGTCGCAAAAGACCACAAAGGACAAGCTGATGACCTATCTTCTGGATCAGGCAAAGCAACAGGAAAGTTCCGAGTTTGTAATCCCCTGTGACCGGCAAACTCTTGCAGACTATCTGGGGGTAGAGCGTTCCGCTATGTCAGCAGAACTTGGAAAGCTGAAACGGGCGGGCTGGCTGGAAACCAAAGGTTCCTGGTTTCGCCTGCATCCTTTTGGCCTGGGCGCAGAGCAGGGCAAAGACTTGATATAGCTCTCTCCTGTGCAACGATTGGAGGATAACCAAAATGAATACTCACCACAAGGCTGCCATTCTGGGCTGCCTGGCTGTTGCAACTGGCACGATTGTATGGAAACGACGGACCTTTCAGATGCCTTTCAAAGAGTTTACCCGATACGCCCTTTATATGGCTGTTATGGACGATGAAATCTGCCGGAACGAACTGGAAGGGAATGACCTCGGTGGCGTGCGAATCGAATTTCCCGACAAGATGGACTCTCTTCAGATGCGGTATCACCTCTTTCTGCAGATGAACCAAAAGAAAAGCCGCCAGCAAATCCTGGATGAAATCGCTGCCATGGAACAGCGGCTGCAGGATTCAAGACAATACATCGGACAGCCTTCGGTCAATTTGTCGGCTTCTATCTCTCAAAAATGAAGCATCCGTCAAAAATGGGGCGCTGCACTTTTGCCTGTGCAGCGCCCTATTTTCTTGCATAATGATTCCACTTTAATCCCCGTACTGATTCCGGCACCAGACTGCCATTTCTCCGATCAGATCAAGCGGCAGCGGCTTGGTATAGGGTAATTGGATGGCCCCTTTACTGGTCTTGTAGTCTTGCAGCCGTTCAGCAAAGGCGCTCACAGCCTCTGCACCGGGATACAGGCCGAGATGTTTTTTGAAAGCAGCGAACTGGATCAGGTTTCTTTTTTTCCAATAGGCGGGCATACTCCAGGATATCTTTTGTACCGCATCCGGAATCGCGTTGTGAATCGCTTCGTCAACCTGGCGAAGGTAGTTCTGCGCCTCTTCCGGCTGCCGCGCAATGTATTCCGCAATGCTCTGTGGAGCGGCACCGCAGTAATGCTCCTGGTTGGTGTTTTTGAATGCACGTCCGCATTTGGGGCACGTCCACATTATTTCCATCTCCTTTTCCTTACGCCTCTGGGGCTTTTACGGTTACCCGCACCGTATCACCAGGCTGCTTGCCGATCTTTTCCCGGATATCCTTACGGATGCCAATGATATAGCAAATAGAGCCATCTTCGTTTTTTACGCCCATATTTACAATGCTCCCGGAATATGGCTCTCCGTCAAACGTGATTTCCGCCTTTACCCGGCCTTTGCCAAACTCTGTACAGATGTCATACGGAAAGCGAATATAGGCGCCGCCCTTTTCAGGAACAGGGTAAATAACGGAGTCGAACTCATATCGTTTCTCCACGGATAATGGCACCTTCTTTCGTCAGAATACAATTTCTATGACATATATAACGCAAACTGACTTTTCGCAGACTATCGAAATTTTTGCAAAGTCATTAAGACAGATACTCTTCAAAGCCTTGCACACCAGGTCTTTTTATTTTGGCAGTCTCTCCAATCCTGCTATGTTCCACACCTGCAGCCCTTGCTTTTGTGCATACCGCAAGGTATACGCTGTGCCGCCGGTGGAACGGGTACAGTAGCCAATACAGTAGGCAGATCCATCCACCAGATGCCGGTCCCGTGCCAGAAATGCCTCTCGGCTGGGTGTCCGGCAGCAGATCACCACCTTGTCGACACGGTTCTCCACGGCTGCTGCACGGGCCTGCTGTGCAGGTGTCCAGCGGCTTTGGTACCCTTGAAATGGCTGCACCAGAATCACCCGGATCTGCGGATAGATTTTCCGCAAATCCAGAAGCTTTTCTGCCACCAGCGTGTCGAATCCTATTGCACCGCCCACGCCGAAATAGCGCACGTCTCTTTCCAACAGCGGATAAAGCCGGGTACATACTCGTTGCCATATTTCCTCCTGCTGATGAATTGAAAGATTTTGATGGCCTGTAAAGCAGCAAGTATATGGTCGCGTATCCACAACTTTCTCCTTTCATCACACTATGTAATACTATTTTGTAATATATAAATAATACACCATTGTGCACAATAATGACTACAAGAAAATATCGTCGGAGGTGCAACATGGCGCAAGAGGATAAGTTTATCGTTCCGCACCGCAAACCAGCTGTAGGAAAATCCACGGTGGTTTCGGTGCGGCTGCCGGATACCATGCTCGCCAAACTGGAAAATGTGGCCGCACAGACAGGCCGCACCCGCAATGAACTGGTGCAGATGTGCATTGATTATGCCCTCGCCCGGCTGGAAATCCCTGAAGAATGATAAGAGCAGTCTCCTGCGTGTGGAGGCTGCTTTTCTTTATCCAATAAGCACCTTAATTTTCATATTTTTGTCATTCTTTGCAAGGCTAAAACGTAACTAATATAGTGATAGCTCCCCTAGAGAAAGAAAAGGAGAAATGAAGGATGCAATACCAAATCGAGGGCGATACCCTTCCTGTGGTAATCTGCCAACTGTCTGCAGGCGAAACCATGATCACCGAGCGGGGCAGCATGAGCTGGATGACCCCGAACATGCGGATGGAGACCACCAGCGGTGGAGGTCTGGGCAAGATGTTTGGCCGTCTGCTGGCGGGCGAGGCTCTGTTCCAGAACCGCTACACGGCACAGGGCGGTCCCGGCATGATTGCCTTTGCCTCCAGCTTCCCCGGCAGTATCCGTGCCTTTGAAATCGGGCCTGGCCGCGAACTGGTAGTCCAGAAGAGCAGCTTCCTGGCAGCGGAAGCAGGCGTAGAACTTTCCGTCTTCTTCCAGAAGAAGATGGGCGCCGGTTTCTTCGGCGGTGAGGGTTTTATCATGCAGAAACTCTCCGGTCAGGGCACTGCCTTCACCGAGTTTGATGGTCACGTGGTGGAGTACGAACTGGCTGCCGGCCAGTCGCTGGTAGTGGATACCGGCTATATCGCCGCTATGGATGCCACCTGCTCGGTGGATATCGTGAGCGTCCCTGGAATCAAGAACGCTTTCTTTGGCGGTGAAGGCCTGTTTAACACTGTGGTTACCGGGCCGGGCCGCGTCTGGCTGCAGACTATGCCGATCAGCAACGTGGCTGCTGTACTGCGTCCTTTCTTCCCGTCCAATAGCAGCAACGACTGAAGTGAAAAATGCCGTTTCCTCCGGGAAACGGCATTTTCTGGTTTTATCAGCTATTATTTGCATCAGGCCCCACGTTCTGCCTGTTGTTGCGTCAGTGGATGGCTGAGTGCATGCTTGTACAGCTTTTCCCCTGGTGGTACAATACTGCTAAGAAAAGGGAGGAAATCTCTATGAAATTCGATACAGAAAAGCTGGTTTTTACCAGACCGCCGGAGCAATACAGCATTTCGCAAGAGAAAATTGAGATCACAACACAGCCACATACCGATTTGTGGCAGCGTACCTATTACCATTTCCGCAACGATAACGCTCCCCTTCTGCAAATGGAAACGGACGAGCCTTATTTCAGCTTTGTTGTCAAAACTGATTTTGCCGATGCGGGGCATCGATTTGATCAGTGCGGCATCGTCCTGTATCTGGACAGTGAAAACTGGCTGAAAGCATCCGTCGAGTATGAAAACGGAGCCTTTCAGCATCTGGGAAGTGTCGTGACCAATGAGGGCTACTCCGACTGGGCAACCACCGCTATCGATGGTCAGATTCGCACCATGTGGTACCGGCTCAGCCGCCGGGAGGATGACTACAGAATTGAATGTTCTCCGGATGGAGTTACCTTCAGCCAGATGCGCATCTGCCATCTTCGCAAAGGCGGCGGTACCATTCGGTTTGGTTTGTATGCCTGCTCTCCGGAAGAGTCCTCTTTCACAGCGGTATTCTCCCACATGCAGATCACGGAGTGTCAGTGGCAGGCTCATGACGGGCAGCAGCCGGACTAACCGCACAAGGAGGAAACGCCATGTTTACGGATAAAGTTGCCGTTGTGACCGGCGGCGCCAAGGGAATTGGCAAAACCATCGTGGAGGAATTCCGCAAGGCCGGGGCTTCGGTATGTGTCATTGAGCTGCTGCCGAATGACTATTTTACGGGCAATATTGCGGACCAGACCGTACTGGAGACCTTTGCCCGCAAGGTCATTGCAGATTATGGTCATGTAGATTACCTGGTCAACAATGCCCTGCCCCTGATGAAGGGAATCAATACATGCAGCTGGGATGAGTTCAACTATGCACTGCAAGTCGGTGTAACCGCGCCTTTTTATCTGACCAAGCTGTTTATGCCTTACTTTGCGCCCGGTGCAGCTGTGGTGAATATCTCTTCTTCCCGGGATCGGATGAGCCAGCCCCAGACCGAAAGCTACACCGCTGCCAAGGGCGGCATTGCGGCACTGACCCATGCTTTGGCGGTCAGCCTTGCCGGCAAAGTGCGGGTAAACAGCATTTCGCCGGGCTGGATTGAAGCCAACGGTGAGGTCTGGACCGGGCCGGATGCTTCTCAGCAGCCGGCAGGCCGGGTGGGCAATCCGCTGGATATTGCCAATATGGTGCTGTTTCTCTGCTCCGACAAGGCAGGGTTCATCACCGGCGAAAACATCTGCATCGACGGCGGCATGACCCGGCAGATGATCTACCATAACGATTTTGGCTGGACGCTTCAGGGAGGCGACGAACATTGAAAACGGCAATCTGCTATCTCTCCTGCCATCACGGAAATACCCGGAAGGTCGTGGAAGCCATGGCCAAAGCGGGCAGTGTCGATCTTATCGATCTGCGCACCCAGTCTAACATACGACTAGACGGGTACGACTGTGTGGGTTTTGCGTCCGGCATCTATATGTCCGACATGCATAAAACGGTAGTGGAATTTGCCCGCCAGCATCTGCCCGCCGGCAAACCGGTGTTCTTTGTTTACACCTATGGCGGTGCAAAGGGTCGCGGTACCAAAACTCTGCGACAGGTTGCTGAGGAAAAGGAATGCCCGGTGTTGGGGGAATTCAGCTGCAAGGGGTATGACACCTTTGGCCCGTTCAAGCTGGTAGGCGGCCTTGCCAAAGGGCATCCCAACGCCAAGGATCTGGAAAAGGCACAACAGTTTTATTGTTCGCTGTTTCCGCAGCCTGAACCGGAAAAGCCCTGCACAAACTGGAAGTTCGAAACCTCCGGACCAACCGGGCTTTGCCGGCTGTTTGGCGTAGATATCTATCAATACCGCTGGCAAAGATGCAACGAAACAGCCACTGTGATCGACCCGCATTACCATGTGGAAAAGGTGTTCCCCGTCTATAAAGTAGAGATAGACGGTGTAATGCACCGTTTTGCTGCCGGAGAGTTTTCCAACGGAGTGTCCGGGTTTTATCTGCCGGAAGAATGACAATATTTTCATGTGGTTTGTCTTCCTTTTTAAGCGCTTCTATTGCCAAGCCTGTAAACCCTTTTGCATATCGGCTTCATGGGCTTGACTTATCATCATCCGCTGTACAATATCTGCCTATAAAATTAAGGTTTATTTTGAGGGTTCGCTTCCTGATGATACGGGGAACGGACCTTCTTTAGTTTTATTGGCTTTTCTGAATTTTTGCCATGCTGCATCCTATCCGAAAAGATAGTTGACAACACAATTCCACGCGGCTATAATCCCATTTGGGATTATAGCCGCACTTCAAAGGCCCGCTATTTTCCTGCAAAGATCTTTTCAAATTCGTGAAAGAGGGATTCCGCATGCCAGATACATCATTGGAACTGCTTGGAGATATAAACCGTGCCGTAATCAAATTTCGCGGCGTCTATTCTGCATGGTCAAAGCGCCATGGCATCAGCTACAACGAAATGCTGGTTTTGTACACAATCCGTGATGATGGTTTTTGCACTCAGAAAGGTATCTGCGATTGTTATTTGCTACCCCGGCAAACAATCAACAATGTCATTACCGACATGCGCAAGCGCGGATTGCTTGTTGTAAGTCCTGAGTATTGCCGCGGTCGTGAGAAAGCATTTGTGTTGACGGAAACAGGCACAGCCTACGCTGCCCCATTTCTGGATTCCCTGAACAAAATTGAAACTCAGGCTGTTGCATTGATTGGTGAAGAAAATATCCGTGGAATGGCACAGGCCGCTGCTGCTTTTAGCGATGCGCTTGAACAAGCCATGAAAGAAAACGCTTGAAAGGATTCATAAAAGTAATGACAGATTCTCAATTTTTCGGACAGGAAAAAATTCTGAAAATACTGTTGAAGATTGCACCTCCCGTCATGCTGGCACAACTCATCCAGGCGCTCTATAATATCGTAGACAGTCTGTTTGTCGGAAGATATTCCGATTCCGGTCTTACGGCACTGTCTATTGTATACCCGATTCAGCTGCTTATGATTGCTCTGGCGGTTGGTACCGGCGTTGGTATTAATACCGCTATGGCAGCACGCTTCGGTGTAGGACAAAAGAATAAAGCCGATGAATTTGCCGGTGTGGGTACCCCATTGGCTGTATTGCTGTGGGCAATCTTTGCACTCATGTGCTGGTGCATCATGCCTGCATATGCCGGAATGTCTACATCCTCTCCGGAAATTATCACCGACGTGGTTACCTATGGGAGAATTATTGGAATATTCAGTTTCGGCTTGTTTTTGGAAAGTATTTGGACAAAAATACTGCAAGCCAATGGTGATATGAAAACACCTATGGCCGCGCAGATTCTTGGTGCAGTCACCAATATCATTCTGGATCCTCTTCTGATTTTTGGCCTTTGGGGCTTCCCGGAGCTGGGAATTGCAGGCGCCGCTATTGCAACTGTTATCGGTCAGATCGTAGCTGCATTGGCTGTCATGCGAAAAGCACTGCGCAAATCGCCATCGTTGTCCGTGTATCACAGACGAATTGCCGAAATTTTCCGATTGGGAATCCCGAATATTCTGATGCAGGCTGCCTATACCTTTTACATTTTTGGCTTGAATCTTATTCTTTCTACATTCTCCGATCAAGCAGTAACTACTCTTGGCCTCTACTACAAATGGCAGACCTTTTTCTTCATTCCGCTCGGTTCCATGCAGACCTGTATCGTACCGGTAATCAGCTTTAACTATGCCGCACGGAAAATACGTCGCTGTAAGCAGACCCTGGTCACATCGGTTGTATTCGGGATGGCACTCATGGCACTGGGAACGCTCTGTTTTGAGACTATTCCCGGTCCTATGCTCCACGTGTTTACCTCTGATCCTCGTGTGGTGGAAATTGGCAGTGTGGGATTCCGATTTATCGGCATCAGCTTCATTCCTCTGGTCACCTCGCTGATCTTCCCGGTGTTTTTTCAGGCTGTCGGTCAAAGTCTAAAAAGTTCTCTGCTGACAGTTGTACGTACGGTAGTTTTGTTTGTTCCTTTAGGATTTGTCTTTTCCCGTCTGGGCCTTACCTGGTTTTGGCTCACCTTTCCTGTCACAGAACTGCTCACTACCCTGCTGGGGTTCGAATTTTACCGGCAATTTCTCTCGCATCCCTATGTCAGTCAAGCTCCTCTGCTGGACAAAAATCAGTCTGCCGCAATTATTCGTCCATCCAAGCCTGGTGTTATTGTTACGATCGCCCGTCAGCACGGTTCTTCCGGCAAGGAAATCGGCAGGCTTGTGGCGGAGCAGCTAGATCTCCCTTTCTACTACAAAGAAATGACGGCTTTGGCCGCACAAGAAAGCGGACTGGATAAAGAATTCGTGTCTGGCATCAATAAAAATGCCCCAAAAGTTCTGTATAATCTGTATCTCAGCACCAAAGCCGTTCGGCTGGCAGTGATGGCACAGCACAGAATTATTGAAAAGATTGCCGATAACGGAAGCTGCATCATTGTAGGACGTGCTGCCGATTATGTTCTGCAAGACCGGAAAAATGTTGTACGGATTTTTATACAAACTCCACAGGAGTATCGTATTCGGAGAGTTATGGAAGTATACGGCGATACCAGGGAAGAAGCCGAAGAGAGAATATCTACCGTTCCGATAAAGCCCGTGCCGCATATTATCACCATATATCCGGACGTCGCTGGGGCGATGCCCGAAATTATGATCTTGTGCTGGACTCTTCCTGCGGTGTAGAAAGCGCTGCTGAACAGATAACCGGTTTTCTTGCCTCTTTTGCTGATGCCTCGCCACAAAAGGCACAATACAACTAAGTATCAAAGGTGGTGCATACTTATTCAAGGGCACATATTCCGTAGTTCTTCAGATGAAACGGACAGATTCCTGCTTGACAAATCCATTCGAACCTGTTACACTTCCACTGGTTTATCGGAGGACTTATAATCGCATGATATTGACATCTCCACGTTGTGTGACTTAAACTATCTACGTCTTTGTTATTCCTCATTTCAAAGACAACCTCCCTGTTTTTTGAATGTGGTTGGCAAACCCACATCCTATTTTACAGGGAGGTCCTCTTTTTTCTATGGCT
>NZ_NFLN01000019.1 GCF_002160955.1 Gemmiger sp. An120 | reverse complement strand
ATTTCAAAGACAACCTCCCTGTTTTTTGAATGTGGTTGGCAAACCCACATCCTATTTTACAGGGAGGTCCTCTTTTTTCTATGGCTAAAGCCGTTTTTATTCCACCAGCTGAGCTGGTGTTTTTTTGCGCTTAAGCACTCAAAAACACCCGACTGATTTTCTCTTGAAATTCAGTCGGGTATTTTACACTGGAGTGTTTTGGCTCTACTGACCGATCACTACGCGAAAAGCAACCGAGCGGGCAGCCAGATAGAATTCGTCGCCATTGCGCAGTGCTACCGGCTGACCCTGTCTCACCTGGATCCCACTTCCCTGGAATGTGCCATAGTGAGAACCCAGATCGTGCAGCACAACCGTACAGGTCTGAGGATTAAACTGAACCTTGCAGTGGCTGCGGCTTACACCGGCCTGGTTATCCGGGAAAACCACATCGCAGGAAGTTGGATCCCGGCCAATCAAAAGACCTTGTGTTGGGATACTGAATGCCCGGCCTGCATACAGACCGGAAACGCCAACCAATTGTGCTGTACTCACGGGGGAACTTCTCCTTTCTAATTGAGGCTGCTCAGCAGTGGGTGCCGAAACCGGAGCAAACTGCCGAAGCACAACGAATGTGCCAGCCCACTTGTCATGCCAGGTACGCCCCCGGGGATCCGCAAAGGCTACGAAGTATCCCACACCAAACACAAACCCGGACATGTACCGGAATAAAGCCCTCAAAAAGGAACGTGAACAGGTAATCGGTTCACCTGCTTCGTCCACCACTATTAAGCCGCAAATTGACTTGCCCAGTGTAGCATGCATCCCGCTTCCTTCCAGTATGCCATAGTACAGCAGCATGCCAAACAGCAGTACCAACGCATAGACATCCACACCAAATACTAGCAAGGCCAAGTATCCAATCAGATTAAGAAAAATCCCATCCAGAAGCAGCGCAGCAATGCGCCGCCCCCAGGGTGCTTTTTGCCCATACATCATTCCGCAAATCCTCCTTGTCAGAACAGGAAGCGCAGTGTCGTTTCCCCTACCGTTATCTCATCGCCGCTGCGCAGCCGGTTAGGAGCATAGAGCCGCATTCCGCCTAAGACCGTACCGTTTTTTGTACCCAGATCTTCAATATACAGGTAACCTTCCCTGAAAAAGATACGGCTGTGCCGGGGAGCCGTTTCCCGATCATCCACCACCAAATCGCAGTCCTCACTGCTACCAATTATCATCCAGTCTTTCAGGAAGAACTGTCTTTCCCGGGTTAGGATTTTCCCCTCCAGCAGTTCCAGCTGCATGGGAATTGTGCCAGGCGCCGGGACTGTAGCCGGAATATGGGACGGTGTATCACCGGTCGGCGTCGAGACCCGCGAACGACGGCGCAGCAGCAGAACTACAAGAAGTGCAATAATTGCCAGAAGCAGCACAAATACTGCCGCCATTACCCCTATAAACAAACCGGAAGCCGCCGGGGCATTTTCTTGTTCCTGTGATACCGCAACGGCATTCTTTCCACTATCAGGAAACTCTGCAGCCGGGGGATCCTTTTCTTCCGTCGGAGAGGGGGATGTTGGTTCAGCGGCAGATTCCGGCGTGTCATTGCCCGCTTCCGGCGGAACCTGTACATTCGGCTGGTTCGCGTCATTGGCCATATGCAGACCGGACAGGCTGGTGATCTCCGGCGCGCCTTCCCTGGTAAAGAACAGCTTATACGGCTCTCTCTCGTCTGTTTTCAAAGAAAAGGTATAGGCGGTAATGTCATTTACCCGTGCCGCTATGGTATGGCCTGCATCTTCTCCGCTGCCGCCAACCACAAAGACGCCATTGCTCAGAATTTGAAGTTTTGCCAATTCATCAGGGGAGCCTCCACCGCCCAATACATAGGTGTGCAGCACAAACGGCAATGTATCCCCAAAGACTGGCGGTTCACTCTCCGCACCGCTGGACCAGCCATCGGTGAGCAGAATCAGATTGTACAGTTCGCCGTTTTTCCACTGACTATCCAGCAGTGCCTGTGCCGTTTGAGACAGCCCGTAGAAAATATCGGTATTCCCCGCAAAATTCAGGCTTTCAAGCGCGGTTTTAAGGGCCCCCGCATCATATTCGGAAGCATCCGCCGAGAAGTTGTCGCTAAACCCACAAAGGCGAAACACACATCCCGGCGTATCCGCGTTCAAGGAGTCGACCAATTGGCAAATCGTATCCAGATAGTTGCGGGTTGAACCGGAACGGTCTACCGCCAGCAGATAGGTTATCCGTTCGCCCGCTTCCGCCAGCGAAACCGTGTAATCAGGCGTACGGCCATTCAGTTGAGGAGCATCAGAATCACCGGAATTTTCATAATACACATACAGATCATTCGCCTGCACATAAGCAGCCGCCAATGTCTGCGGCCCGACCGCAAAAACGCCCGGAAAGGCCACGATCATCAACGCCAGCAGCAGGCCGATAGCCTGAAGCGTCTTTTTCATGATCGGATATCCTCCTTAGACAAACAGGCCCGCCAGTAAAGTCAGATTATCGGTATCGGGACGGATGCGCTCCATAACCCGAAGCAGCATCCACTGCGCCCACTGGGCAGCTGTATCGGATTTCAAGCAGTCTGCCAAAATTTCCTCCTGATGCAAGTACTCCCAGAAGCCATCGGAGCAAAGCAGCAGCCCATCACCCGGTGCGAAATTCATAGGCAGAAACTCCACATCCGGTACACAGCGGTCGCTGTCCCCTACAGCTCTCAGCAGGCTGGTACGGTCTTCATCCTCGTTGATCTGGCGGCGGCTAATCTGCCCTGCCTGAAATTTTTTCCATGTCACCGAATGATCCCGTGTAACCTGCCGGATTGCTCCCCCCTGAATCAGATAGAGCCGGGAGTCTCCGCAATTAGCGTAAACCAACCCTTCTTCCGCAGGAGAAGCCGCCACCAGTGTGGTCTTGAGGGACAAATGTTCTGCCTGCTGAATCTCCACCAATTTTTCATTGGCTTGAGCAATGCCCACCGTAAGCCTGGCAGCAGCATCTGCGCCGGGCGGATCTCCTTCCCGCCAGACCTTGCTCAGGCAATCCACCGCTACTTGAGCCGCCCTGTCACCATTTCCGTGCCCGCCTAAACCATCCGCCAGCAGCAGAAGCAGCGGGCGATCCGGTTGCTGTACCACCATACAACGATCTTCGTTGTAGATACGACCACCCGGATGTGTATATTGATACAGATCCCATTTCATTTGGTTACCCCAACTCTACCCGCAGCACATTCGCCGGATCTCCCACATAGAAGCTGTCGCCGGCACACAGGCGGCAAGGCACATTGGGAGTCAGGCGCTGCCCGTTCATTTGATAGGTTCCATAACTGGAGTTCAGGTCGGTAACCAGGAAATCCCCTGTTGTTGAATCCCAGCTTACTGAACAATGGCGTTTGCTTACGCCGGGGGTGCCGTCCCGAAAGGCGATTCCGCACTGAACCGAATCCCGTCCAACCAGAAGCGACCCGCTCACCGGAATCCGAAGACCGTTGTGCTGAGGTGCCATCGAACGTACTGCCGGATTTCCCGACACCACAGCAATCGGTTCCGCCTGATGAGGTGCAGAGGACGCAGTGCCTTCCATCGCTGGCACCGCCCGTTTTTTACGGGATACGACTATTAGTGCCGCTACTGCCGCAATCGCTACCGCCAATGCCCCTGCCGCCACCAAAAGCAGCGGACCGGATCCGTTGCCGTAAAGGCTATAGGCCACATTATGACTGTCCAGCAGGGGGATAACTTCCTCTACGCTGACCGCATATCCAAAGCCAGCCGTTTTGCTGCCATCCAATTCGGTAGAAACGGCTGTGGTCACCCCCAGCACCGCACCATTCACATCGGTCAGCGGACCGCCGGAACTGCCGTGGTTGAACTCCGTATCCGTCTGTACATACCGGCAACCAGTTCCCTGTTCGCTGAGCAGACGGCTGATATTGCCCGTAGTAACGGTTGCGTCCTGAATACCATAGGAAGAAATAGAGTCTACCGAAGCATCCGCAATAGCCGGGTATCCAATTGCATAGGCAGTTTCGCCAATCAGACCGTCATCCGGTATCCGCATCTGCACCGGCACCCGCTTATCAGTAGGCTGGTTCAGCCGCAGCACTGCAATGTCCTTACTTTCATTGTAATCCACAATATAGAGCGGCTCATAATCATCGGAATCATAGTAGGCTGACAGCTGCATATTGTTATAAGCGTCTTTGGTGCCGCCTCCAAGCTGTATGTAATATTCGATCACATGATAGTTGGTAACAATATACTGAGGGTCCTCACCTTTGGCTCCTACAAAAAAGCCGGTGCCCTGGCTGGAAACGAAACCGGTATCATCCTCCGCATAGAAAAAGATCATCACAACGCTGTTTCGCACTTCCGCAGCTTTGTTGGTATCTGCAAATGCCGGCATTGTCAGGCATCCCACCGCCAGCAGCAAAGCCGCCAGCCAAGATGAAACTCGTTTGAAGTTTTTCATGAAACCATCCTCTCTTTCCTCAGTATCCGCATCGGATGACCATGGCTGTAAAATTGTCCTGATACGCACGGTTCCGGCACACGATCTCCCGCTCCATCTCCTGGCATGCCTGCATCGGCGTAGGTTTGGCCAGACAATCACACAGCTCCTGCTGATTAAGTACCCCGCCCACTCCATCTGAACAAAGCAGCAGCTGATCCCCTGCCCGCAGTATAAGCGGACGTCGGGAAGCGTCCATTTCCCCAATCTGCCCACTGCCCATAAATTCACTGAGCCGCTGCGCTCCGTCTGCCTCGTTGGCGGCACGCGGGTCCAGATTGCCCTGTACAATTTGTTCTGCATACTGGGTATGACACTGATTCTGTTCCGCATTCAGCCGGGTAAGTTCTCCTTCCCGCTGCAAGTACAGATAGCTGTCCCCCACACAGGC
Organism: Gemmiger sp. An120; assembly: GCF_002160955.1. GTDB lineage: Bacteria > Bacillota > Clostridia > Oscillospirales > Ruminococcaceae > Gemmiger_A > Gemmiger_A avium. Next base: position 52,710 of record NZ_NFLN01000019.1, on the reverse strand, counting down.
AAACCAGAGTTTCTCCCTATAAATCAGGCAGGCTACCAAGGTAGTGCCCCCCCGCCCGGAAAACCGGTAGAACAGGCTTTCATCGGTACGCCGCACAGCTGTCATTAGTTGCTCTGCCAGGTTTCCTCCACGGTCCATGGCCAGAAACTCTTCCCGCAGCAGCTGCAGCGCCGTTTCGCTTACCGCTTTGCCGTCCTCCAGACCGCCCATGCCGTCCGCCAGCAAAGCCAGCAGCCCCTGTGTTTTAATCTCCGTCACATCGGTTGCGTTGACAAAGCAGAAGGAATCCTCCTGATATTCCCGGCCCCCCTGGTTCTGCATATTTCCCACCTGGTAACTGAGCAGCCGTCTAGGTCGGATAAAATCATTTGCCGGCTGAACGGTTCTGTCCTGCATCAGCCCCACTCCTTTTTCAGGCCGGCACTCCAGTCGAATCTCTCCCCGCACAAAGGCACAAACAGTAGCATCGTATCGCTGTTGCCAATTTCGATTGCATCAAAGGGATGCAGCGCCATCCGGCTTTCCGCTACCTGTCCGTTCACATACAGAATGGAGCTCTCACCGCAGATAAAAACAAAACTGTTGCGCTTGGCATCGTAACTGACAGTAGCCACCGCTGCCTCCCGGGACAGATTCCGATCCTTGTCCAACGAGATATCAAACCGATGACTGCCAGAACGGCCAATGGTGTTCCCCTTGGCCTTCAGCGAAAAGGAGCGGCCCCGGTCGGGTCCTGCAATACAGACCAGCCAGCCCACATCAGGGTCAAACACATCCTGGTTCATAATCGGCATGGTCTTGCCCTCGTCCTGCGCCTCCGGCGGTTTCCAGCCGGAAGGCGGCATAGTTCTGCCGCCATAGCTGTCGGCACTGCCCCACCCTGCCGGGGCCTGGGTATGGCTGTCGTCCCTGGCACGGCTGCCTCCCCAGTCTGCCGGAGCCTGGGTAGCTCCGCCGAATCCGTCCGGGGTGCTGAAATCAATAATCGACTGCTGGCTGCTGCAATAGGGGCAGCTGGCATGGGTATCGGTGTCGTAATAGTGTCCGTTTTTGCATTGCGTCATTGCCATAATATACTACCTCCGGAAATCGATTCTTTAAGGGATGTTCCACATGGCCAAACACTCTTTTCCCGGTATGCGGGACTGTTCGCATGGCAACGCACCATGGACTTGCTTTCCGGGAGTTTCCGGTTTCAGGATATCACATTCCAGGGTCCGGTCGTCGCCCGGAAGGCGACAAAATCCGCGAGACCTTACAGGGTAGTGGGCCAAAACTCCACCGTGCAGCTATCCCCCACCCGGCCGCCGCTAAAGACCTCCTCGTAGGTCAGATAGAACCGCACCGCGTCCTGCGGGACCTGGAACACCAGCAAGCCACTTTTGCTCTCGCCCGGATCCAGTTCATAAACGGCAGGGAACTGCTCCCCGGTAACCGGGTCGGTATACTCGGTGATGGGATAGACGGTTGTATCCCCATCCACCCAGGTCAGAGCAAAGTCGCTGTCATACATTTCATAGGTATAGTCGGTGGTGTTGGTCACGGTTACCCGCATCACCAGAACCTGACTGCCGGCACCGGCATCGTAGCTGCCGTAGCTGCTGCTGAGATACGCGCCATCCATCGTAAAATCAAAAAACGCACTGCTGAAAGTATCACCTATGTAACCGTGTGCCTTTCCATCCTCCGGCAGAATGGGCTGTACCGCCTCCCCACCGTATTGCCGGGCCACAAAGAAGCTTTCCGGGTCCATCAGCAGATACCGGTCCCCTTCGTATCCCGCACTGCAGCGGAAGAGCACCAAATTACCGCTCTCACTGCCTGGCAACACATTGATCATATCAATAGGGCGATCCATTTCCGGCATGGCAAAAATCTGGCGAGTCGTGCCGGTCTGGATATCATGGGAATACAGAAAATACCGGTTGTTTGCCATTCTGCCCGTGAAATAGAGCTTTCCATCCCGACCATTCAGTGATTTCAGACTGATATAGTCGCCATCGCTTGCATCCAGCACCCGGACCGGCTCCATGTCTTCCCCATCCCGCAGATCCATTTCGTAAACAGCGGAGAATACTCCTGTGCCCGAGTCTATAAAATAGAGTTTATCGTCCATTTCAAAGCAGGCAGCCGGATAGAAATAATCCAGCACCATAGTTGTCTCACCAGTGATCAGATCGAAGCGCTGCAGCTGGTGACGTTCATCCTGATAATAAAGTGCATTCTCCCAGACAAACAGGCAGTCTTCGTCATAGGCCACGCCTATCCGCTCCTCCTGGCGAAGTGTCAGGCCATCCGTCTCCCAGGCGGCGAAAAAGATCTTGTGACCTCCGCTTTCTTCATCATGCTGCAGCAGGATCAGGCCACTGCTGGTGATGATCAGGTTATCACAGTTGCTTCCCACCTTATACAGAGCGGTTTGGCTCTCCCCCTCCTGTACATAGATCCCGCCGTCCCGTGTGTCATGATAGTACAATCGGCCGTTGTATAGATTCAGAAACTGACGTGCAAACCCGTCGGTCTCCCGCTGACCGCCATCCGGCAGCACAAGCCCTCCATTGTTCAGGTTGCCGCTGGTATTGCCCACAGCAAAGGGTTTCGTCTGCGGTATTGGAAGGCCGCTTTCCGCCCTAGATTCCGCTTGTCCGGATTCATCCTGCTGCGTGGGCGGTGCCATAGCGGAATCTGGAACACGACCTGGTTCCTCATCCCGGAGAGCCATCCCCGCACAGACAAGCACTACCACCGCCGCCGCTCCCAGCAGGGCAAGCAAAGCGCGGCGGACAGCCCGCGGCTTCCTCTCTGCCAGGCACGGTATACCGGGTGTTTCCGGGTTTGCCATATCCGGTGTTTCCGGACGCGGCGGAACCGGCTGCTGACGGACGGAGGATGGATTGGTTGGCTGCGGTGAAAACGATCGCGGCATCTCGGAATGCACCGTATTCGGCTGTGTCGAAACCGACTGTGACAGGATGGACTGTGCCGGTGTCGGCGACGGAACAAAGGTCTGCGGGGCCACCAGCTGCGGTTCGGGCGAAGGCGGTGTCGGCAACGGCAGCGGCAGTTCCGGCTCCCGCGCCTCCATAGCCTCCATCATCGCAGAGGCCGTTTGCCACCGGTCGGCCGGGCGTACCGCCAGCCCCTTGAGCAAAGCCTCCTCCCAGTGTCCCGGCATGCTCACCAGCGCGGTAGGCAATATCAGTTCGTCCTCTTCCATCCGGGATGGGGCATCAGGCGGCATAAGACCGGTAACCGCCCGGTAAAAGGTAGCCGAAAAGGCATACAGATCGGTCCAGGGCCCCACGCTGCCCCGGCGCAGATACTGCTCCATGGGTGCGTAGCCCTGCTTCAGAATCACGCTCATACTGTGGCTGCGCTCCCCCAGATTGCTGCGGGCCGCACCGAAATCCAACAGCTTGACCTCGCCGCTGCGGCACAGGTAAATGTTATCCGGCGACACATCCCGGTGGACGATCCCCGCCGCATGGACAGCCGACAACGCGCTCAGAACCGGCCGCATCAGTTTCCAGGCCTCGCCGCAACCGATGCGGCCGCCCCGCTGGATCAGATACTCTTTCAGGCTGCAGCCCTCCAGGTAGTCCATGGCAAAATAGGCAGTGCCGTTTTCTTCAAAATAGGTATGTACCCCCACGATACCGGGGTGGCCGTTAAACTGGGCCAGGGTACGGGCCTCCTCCAGAAAGCGGCTGCGGCCATACTGGTAATTCTCGTTCTGTGCCCGGGTAAGCGCGCACACCTGGGTCTGGCCCGGTGTGCGCAGGGCAATGCCCTCCGGCAGATATTCCTTAATTGCCACAAGACGGCCAGCAGTCAGGTCACGGGCCACATAGGTAATGCCGAATCCGCCCTGCCCCAACGCCCGGCCCACCAGATACCGACCCGCCAGGATGCTTCCGCAAGGCAGTGCCAGCGGATATTTTTCCCGGCCCGCTGTCGGGTCCCAGCCGCAGTGAGGGCAGGGCCCAGGGCCTTCCGGCCGCTGTCCGAAGCACTGATAGCATAATGTGGGCTGATAAGACATAACGCGCCTCCTTGTGTGATTTGGTTCTGCTGTTCCAATAAAGCGTCCTTGACGGGCATCATCACACTTTTCTCAGATTGGTTCAAAGGGAATGCCGTATTCCCGGGCGTACGCCTCGGCGGTGGAGCCGGGATATCCATGGATGGTCACATTCGGACAATCAGCAAACAGCGGAGCCGGGTTTTCCTGCTCCAGATACAGATCGGTAGCGGACTGGTCTTCCCCGTTCCATACGGTGTATTTGATGGATGCACGGGAAAAATCCAGATCCACATCCATGGAGTAGATCCACACATCCCGCAGCGAACTGCAGCCCCGGAAAGTGGAGCGACTGACCTGCTGCAGACTTTCGGGCAGAATCACAGTGGTAAGGGCATCACAGCCGGCAAAGGTGCCCCACAGAGCGCGCACCCCTTCCTCGGCGGTGACAGTGCGCAGCTCCCGGCAGCCGTAAAAGGATGTACGACATTTGGTGATATTACCCGAAATGGTCACCGTGCGCAGACCGGTTTGTGCAAAGACCCCTTCGCCCAGCATACTCAGGCCGGCAGGAAGCTCCACCTCCGTCAGGGCACTGCATTCCGCAAAGGCGTTCCAGCCCAGATCTTGCAGACTGTCCGGAAGAGACAGCGCCGACAGGGAACTGCATTCCGCAAAAGCCACGCTGCCGATGGATTCCAGCCCCTCCGGCAGCAAGGCTGACTGCAGGTTTTCGCATCGCCAGAAGGTCATGCACCGATGGTTTCCAGCGGAGGCGCGAAATCCACCTTTTCCAGGGCTGTGCACTCAGAGAAGGCCATGGTGGAAAGGATCACTGTATCAGCGGGCAGAACCACCTCTCGGCTTGTCAGGCGCCGGGCATCCATAATGCCTCGCAGAATGGTACCTTCGTAATAATCCGGCAGTTTGACCGTATCTTCCTGAATGTCTTCCACAATATACAGCAGATCACTGGTAGACACCTGGTAACCGGAAGGCCATGTGTCCATATCCATAAATCGCATGCCACAGCGCGCGGCATAGCGCTCAGCCTCCGATCCCGCATGTCCCGTAATCACCAGGGAGGCTGGGCAGCCGTCAAAAGCGGACAGAGAAATATCCGAGACGCTGGACGGGATGTAGACCAACTGCAGGGAGACGCACTCCGAAAAGGCATAGGGGCCTATCGTGATCAGATCATCCGGCAGACGGATACTTTCCAGCGCGCTGCATTTGCTGAACGCCAGTTCGCCAATAGATGCCAGGCCTTGCGGCATCAGTATCTGTTCCAGCGAAGAACATCCCTCAAACGCTGCGGCCGGCAGCTCGCTCAAACCTGCGGGGAGGCGGACGCTGCGCAATTGCACGCAGGAGGAAAAAGCTGCCGCTCCCATTTGGCTAATCCCATCCGGCAGCACGATCTCTTCCAGGAAGGATTCGGCAAACGCATACCGACCTATCGACGTCATTGCCGCGGGCAGAGCCAACTGCCGCAGCGGTGTCTGGTACAGCGCTTTTTCTCCAATCGCCGTCAGTTTTTCGGGCAAAAGAAGTTCGGTCACCCCGGTACCGCTGAGTGCGTTATCTCCCAGTTTTTCCAGATTGGAATTCAATTCCACTACCGTCAGGTTTTTTCGTCCGGTCAAGGCCCCGCCGGGCAATTCTTCCAAAAACAACGGAAGAGCTACAGATTCCAGCGTGCTGGAAAACAGTTTTGGATCCGCAGCCAGGGCCGTTACCGGCTGATCGTCAATATAGTCAGGAATATCTACATCCAGGCCGCATTTTCGGCAGGCCAAAACCGTCAGGCCGCTGTCATTGGGCTGCGCGCTGTACTGATCGGCAGTGGAAAAAGGGAGTGCCGCTTCAGCTGCATATTTCTGGGCCATGCTTTCTTCCGGCCCCCATAAAGTCAGCCTGTCCGTAGTATTCACAAAGGTGTTTCCCGCAATTTGACGGGTACTGGAGGGCAGCCAGACCGTGTGCAGGGCTGCACAGTCGGAAAACGCGTATTCACCGATCGTACGGTTGCCTTCTCCCACCTGCACCATTTCCAGGTTGGCGCATCCGCTGAACGCCAGATCCGAGATGGTATATACCGTGCCCGGTATCTCCACATGCTCCAGTCTGGGATCGTTGCGGAACACACCGCTTTCAATCGCGCTTACAGGAACAAACAGGCGATGCCCCGGCAGCCGTAATTCCTGCGCGTTTCCAGAGTATCCCACCACATGAAAACCGTCGCCTCGCAGGGAATACCACACGCCTTGTCCCATAGGAAACCCATAGGTCATATTCACCACCACAGTCATGGTGGCAAAAGCCGCCAGAGCCGCAGTTACGCAAATCCGCCGGATCAGGCGCTGGCGCCGCATCATATCTTCCGGAAGCGGCAGATTGTACAGCCGGCTGCGGAATTCCGCCATACTGCGGATCCGATGGGAAGGCTGTACAGCAAGGCCTGCCATCAATGCTTTTTCCTGGCTTTTCTTCAGGTGGACGCCCCATTCCCTGGGCGGTTTCAGTGTGTCATGTTCCCGGCGGGCCACCGCTTCCGGCGGACTGTGTCCGGTAAGCAGGGCATAGATGGTCGCACTTATACCGTATACGTCCGTCCAGGGGCCCTGTTCGCCGTCCGGGTCGTACTGTTCCAGCGCTGCATAGGCTTTGTTCACCAGAATGGTTCTGTCACTGCCCCGGGCACGGCGCTCCAACAATGCCGCCGAACCGAAATCGATCAGGGTAACACTGCCGTCTTCCTTTACCATCAGATTGCTGGGACTGATGTCCCGGTGCAGTACCCCGATCCGATGCACCGCGTCCAGCGCATCAATAGCATCGCGCAGCATCCGGAACAGTTGCTCCGGCGAAGGTTTTTCCGCCGCAGTATAGGTGTCAATGGTTACACCTCGCACAAACTCCATAACAAGATACGCCGTTTGGTTCCCATCAAACCAATCGAAAATATCCACCACGCTTTTGACATTCTGAAGAGATGCCAGAATACGTGACTCGCGCCGGAATCTTTCCAGCCCCAGTTCATAGGCAGTACGGTTTTCCGGGACAGGCACCAGGTCATCGCTGATCCGCGTGTCCCGTCCCGCCAAGGATGAGGGGAAATATTCTTTTATGGCAACCGGCACCTGCAGGGTATGATCCCAGGCAGCATAGGTAATCCCGAATCCCCCTGCACCGATTACGCTGCCCAGCTGATAGCGCCCGTGCTGAAACAGGGTTCCTTCCTCTAGGGCCCAGTCGCTGGCCGGGGACATAGGGTCATAACCGCAGAAAGGGCAAACGCACTCCTCCGGCAGTTCGCGCATACATTTTGAACAGAAATATCGCTCCTGAATATTCATGCGCATCACCTTCTTTGGCGAGACTTCTCGTTATTCCCAGTATAGAGGAACACAAGAAATTCCTGTCGAATTGAAAGCGACAACTTCACAGCATTATTCGCTATGGACAAGGGTACAGACGGTTGCTACAATGAGAATAGGATTGATTTGCAGAAGGTGGGAACGTGCATGGGTCGTGAACTTCCGGCGCTCAGCACTGAGCTGATCGCTCAAGGGTTGGAGGACAACCGCTTTGATCTGAACGCCTTGCTTCACCAGGTAAAGCTGCCTTCACTGGCCAGCTGTCTGAATGAATTTCTTGGCCGCCAACGAATCAATACCGACGTAATGGCAGAACTGGCCGGTATGAATCGTGCTTCCGCATACAAAATTCTTAATGGCGAGATGAAACCCTCCCGCAATGTATTGCTGCGTATTGCACTCGTATTGGAACTTAGTTTTGAAGAGTGCCAAATTCTATTGAAATGTGGCGAACGGGCCGCTCTGAGCGCTTCCCGTCCCCGGGATCTGGTGCTGATGGATGCTGTCATCAATCGCCATTCTATTGATGACGTAAACCAGCAACTGCAGCAAAACGAATTTCTTGATCTGTATAGCCGCGGATAAGTATAGTTTTCATCAATCGTTTCCCGCTTTATGTATGCATATTTATTTTAAAAACAACGCCCTTGGTGAAGTATTGTCATCCTTCATCAAGGGCATCTTATTCTTCAAGCTGAATTTTTCTGTCCTGTCTGCCGCTTTAGTAAGTGTGTGCCGGATTCAGGCTAGATCCCCGGCAGCTTTGATCTTCACGCGGGCGGTATTGCCCGGGTAATACTGAAGAGGCACATCCTCCGCGTCGATGATCTCAACTGTCTCCCGGATGGCGCCCGCGGCAACCGCCAGTTCCACGGCCTGCGCACGGGCCTGGGCCAGGGCTTGATCACGAGGCGTTTTGTCGTAGTCGATCAGCTGTTCAAAGGTACCGCTGACCTTGGAAATGGCAGAGCCGATGGCGTTGGCCACACCGCCGCATTCCGGCTGGGTAACAGTCTTCGCACCCGCCAGCTGCGGCGGAAGGACAATGGCACCTCCGCCGACAAGAATCACATCCACATCCTCGCTGGATACCTTCATGGCGTCCAGCGCGTCTTCACACAAGGTCCGGATCGCGTCCAGGGCTTTGCGCGCAAACGTCTCATCCAAACCGGCTACCAATGTCTTATCTCCCAGATCAGCCATACCAAGCCGCACCGCGATGTCGGTTGCCGTGCAGACATCACCGCCGAAGCAGAGCGCCTTTTCATTGATCTGATATCCCACAGAATCTGGGCCGACGGTTACGGTACCGTCCGCCTGCTGCCGCACAATGGAACCGCCGCCCAAGCCAATAGAAATCACATCCGGCATCCGGAAGTTAGTGCGGACTCCACCAATGGTGACCGCCACCCCGGACTCCCGGGGAAATCCGTTCTGAATCACGCCCAGGTCGGTGGTGGTACCGCCCACATCGACCACCACGGCATTTTTCAGCTGGCTCAGATAGCAGGCACCCCGGATGGAGTTGGTGGGGCCGCAGGCAATGGTCAGAATGGGATACCGGCGGGCGTAGTCCATCGTCATCAATGTGCCGTCGTTCTGAGACAGATAAATTTCGGCCTTTGTAACCCCTTCGTCTGCCAGAGAACGGGCAAAGCCCTCGGTAAAGGACTGCGCCACCTTATACAGCGCAGCATTCAGGATCGTGGCATTTTCCCGTTCAATCAGCCCCATGGACCCGATCTCGCTGGACACCGACACATGAACATCCTCTCCCATGATCTTGCGGCAGAGTTCGGCAGCGGCCAGTTCATGGTCGTTGCGGACAGTAGAAAATACGCAGGAAATGGCCACCGATTTGACGTTCTTCGCCTTTAGTTCTTCAAAGAAAGCTGCTGCCGCCTCGGCGTCAAAGGGGGCCAGCTCCTTGCCGTCGTATTCAAAGCCACCGCCCACAACCGCGGTTTTGACCGCTATCGCTTTCAGATCCTCCGCCCAGTCCACCATAGGCGGGATACCGCGGGATGCCGGAGCACCGATTCGCAGGATACCGATTGGTGCAAGGTTTTTGCGCTCTACAATCGCATTGGTGCACTGGGTAGTACCCAGCATGGCCTGCCGGATCTGGCTGCGGTCCACACCGGACTGCTGCAGCACCGCGCGCACCGCGTTCAGGATGCCGTCGTAGATGTCGGGGGTGGTGTGCTGCTTCACCGAGGCCACGACCTGCAGATTTTCGTCGATCAGGACGGCATCGGTATTGGTGCCACCCACGTCAATTCCCAGCTTGTACATCTTCAGCAGCCTCCTTTGCAGCGCTCTTCCAGCGGAATGTAATCGGTGTCAACCCCAAAATAGCGCGGTCCCACCAGAGCCAGCCCCTCCGGTGTGCGCCACAACGGGAAGCAGGGCAGACCCACCACAAGCACTCGCTTGCCGTATTTCAGCGCATCGGTAGGCACCGGCGTAAAGGTCTCGGTATCCACCAGGCAGATCAGATCCGGTGTTGTGGCCAGGATTTGGCCGTCCACCACAGCGGTCAGGTTTTCATTCTGGAATTCCACATAGGCATTGCGTCCTTTATACTCGCCGATACCGTCCAAAACCACCTTGCCGAAGTTGAACCCGGCGCGCACCTCCCGCAGAACATCGCTGATCTTTCCCTTGAACAGTTTGCATCCCTCGGTGATCTCCAGGAAGGTTTCCTCGGGGGTTTTGTCAATTGACTCCTTGACCTTTCGGATGGCTGAGCCAAGACGCTGGCTGCGGGTCACGATACCGTGGACGCCATACTGCTTCATGAAATGGCCGTCCATCGCATACAAAGACACCGATACCGAGCCACCGCAGGCCATGGTGACCGCCCGGGCAAGTTCCTCCGTCCATTTGTTGGTAACGGTACGGAAGATGCAGGAATTCCCCTTTTCATCTACAAGCGCCATAGGTGTTGCCGAACCGCCGCCAATTGTAAAGGTTACCATCTGCAGTTCCGGGAACGCCCGGCCCATGCCGTCACAGTCCACCAGTGGCAAACCCAGACGGGCGGCAGCCGCGATCGGGAGCATCGAGTTCACGCCGCCTGCCTCAATGGGCATAAAGGCGTAGATAGGTTTGCCATAAAAGGCAGAGACGGTTTCGTACAACGCACGGTACTCTTCCCCTCCGATGGCCTTTTCACAAAGCACGGTGGGAGCGCCCATCATGGCAATGGGAACGACGAGCGCGTCATCCGGCACTTCGTCCGGGTCCAGGAGGGTAATGGGCCCGCACTCCTGAACCGCGCCGATAGCGACCAGCTTGCCCACATACGGATCACCGCCGCCGCCTGCCCCCAGCAGAGCCGCGCCCAGCGCGATGTCTTCGATTTCGGGAATTCCAATCTTACGCAAGTAAAACACTCCTTTTCAGAAAGTAGTCTGCAGGCTGCACCCGCAGGGAAACTCAGGACAGTGATTCAGCCGGTTTGGGTCCCAGCTTTGCCAGAGGCACATACACGATCAATGCTACCAAGATGCCGTTGATGGGCCCAATAAAGAACGGCAGATTCAGGAACGACAGGCCCGGAATGGTGGCGAAGGTGCCGCCGGTCACACAGGCTACCAAGGCGCCCAGCGCAAAGGCAATCACGCCGGGCAGGTAAAATCCTTTTCGGATGGCGAAATTCTCCACTTTGCCTTTGCCCAGAATCCAGTAATCGGCAATCATGACCCCCATCAATGCCGGAACAATGGCGGACAGCAGGGACAAAAAGCCCTGAATGGAGTTGAGGATACCAACAGCTGCCAGGACGGTGCCGATCGCACCGGCCACCGCGGTGGTCAGTTGGCTTTGCTTTTCATCCTGTCCCAGCAGCACAGAAAGTGCCAGGCCACCGGAATAGGCATTGGAAACGTTGGTGGTCCAGGTTGCCAGGATCAAAGCGCACAGGCCAATCATGGGCAAGCCGGCAGTGGACAGGAACACGCTGATATCATAGGAGCCGGTGCAGATAGCCAGGATACCGCCCAGCATCAGCACAATCAGGCCGGCAGGAAGAACGCCAAGGATCGAGGATTTGACCACATCGCCACGGCTTTTGGCAAACCGGCAGTAATCGCCTGAAATAGCAGCTGCTACAACAAAAGAGCCCACTGTCAGGCTTATACCGCTAACCAGATCCATAGGTGCAGCGGGCTGATATCCGATAAGCGCCGTGCCGTTGCCGGAGGCGATGTTGTAGATCAGCGTATAGGCCAGTACAAGCCCCAGCAGCGGAACGGCAATCTTATTGAGCCATTTCAAACCGCTGAACCGAAAGCAAGCGGTAAGAAGCATCACCGCGCCCCAAACCACCGAGGATAGCCAGACCGGAATGGTCACCCCGCTCATATCCGCAACCATAGTAGAAAAGGATGATCCGCAAACAGCCGCCTGAATGCCAAACCAGCCAACGCAGGAGATTGCCAGGATGGTGCTGATGATGTATTTGGCACCCAGTTCTCCCAATGCACCGCCTGCCATAACGGCGGTAGGCATGCCGGTGTCACAGGCATGCATTCCCATAAAACTCATAAAAAGACAGATCAGCAGATATCCCACCGTAATCGCCAACGCTGCCGCACCCAGGCTCAGGCCTGCGCCAATCATGCCTCCGATCATCAGGGCCGGCACGCAGATCATAGCGCCGATCCACACCATGGTAATGGAGCCCCAGCTTTGCCGCTCCTCTGCTTTGATGGTAAAGCCTTTTGTCTGTTGCATACTTTCTCCCCCTCTGCCACGCTTTGTATGTGGCTGATTTTGTTTTTGATTATAGAGAAAGAATCCTCAGAAAGCATTAGGATAAAGGATAAAGAATCCCCCTGTTCATTGTCCGAACGGACAACGAACAGGGGGAATTGGACCTGCAATATAAGCATTTAGATTAATCAGGCTGCCGCTGCAGGATGCGGCGAAGGGCAAGCGCATACAACAGATTTTTGGATTGCGGAATATCCCCTACCCGGAATCCCAGCAGGTTATCCGCCTTCTGAAGCCGGTATTTGACAGTGTTCTTATGAACAAACAAATGCTCGGCCGTTTGGGTAACGCTGGAATTCTCATCCAGCAGATAGGCAGACAGGGTATCCACAATCTCCTGCCCGTCTTTTCCCTCAAGGATCGGGTCCAGCAGCGACAGATACCGGCGCATGTGTTCTTCTCCGCCGGCGGCAAGTTCCCGGCATTCTTTTACAAACTCAATCTCGGATATAGTAAAGCAGGCGCGCCGCGGAAAGACTTTAATGCTGTCCTCCAGATAAGCCCGGTTTGTATCATAAGCGTATTTCGCGTTGGCGGTATATTGCAGCAGCGTGCACCGGGTCACTTTGGCGCACAGCTGCTTCTCTGTGCAGAACTGCACCAGTGCGTCGGTCCACTCGTCCATTTCCCGCAAAGTGCGGCTGCCCACCGGGAAGATCAAAATGTCATTTTCATAATGCTCGCACAAACCGATCCGGGTATACAGGGAAGATAACTCCGCCACTTCATCCACCCAGGGAGAGAGATTTTCGCCTCGCAGGCTGCGCAGTATCCACATGTCGCTCAGCGAGGCTACATCAATATGGTACAACTCACCCAGACGGCGCATCTTGATCGGCTCGTCCAGGATGATCGCGCGAACCAGTTCCGACAGATCTTTCTGGTCATGCGCCCGGCCCCATACGCCGATGCTCAGCCGGACGCCTTCTACTGCCTGCTTCCAGAGAAGCGGATCCAGCTTGCCATGTTCTGAAAACACGAAAAGATACATACGCCCGCATCCGCTGGGATGTATTTCTGCCTTATAGGCCCACAGGCTGCGCTCTCCTTTTATCTCCCAGGTACAGTCGCCGCGCATCTGCGCCGCCGACTGCTGGATGATCGATGCCCAGGGCATATCCTGGTTCAGCGGCCAGGACGCCTCGCTCAGCAGATGGTATTCTGAATCGGTCACCACCGCAGATGCACGCAGCCGTCCGCTGGCAATGCGCAGGATTGTTTTTACGCTTTGCTGACCGGGCGGCACCTTGGTCATCTGTTCCAGCAGGTCGATGGTAAAGGCCGGGTTATTAAGTTCATCCCGGACAATGGCGTCCATAGCCTCATGGATCACCTCGCTGTATCGCAGGTTTGGTTCATTCTCCGGCATACAGATGAGCACAAATCCCAGTTCGTCGGCCAATTGGATCAGCCTTGGATCCACCCTTGGGAGAATCAGGCCCACATAATACAGCACCATCCCCACTTCACCGGCGGCGGCAAACATCCGGATATTGGCACACTGAGCCTCTACATCGTCGGCAACATTGCAAAATCCGGTAAGGATCAGCTCGCCGCCCCAGAAGTCAATGCTTTCAAACAGAGTTTTCTGCATGGGTGTCGGGTTTGCGTATTCCAATACCGTAATACTGTTTACAATCCGGTCCAGGCCGCTGTGTCCAGCCAACACTTTTGCACGCCGCAGACAGGGCAGTTCCACCAGTTGCGCAACGGTCAGGCTCAAGGATCACTCACCTCTTTCTTTGTTACTTTATCATACCACAGCAGCCGTATGGGTGCAAACGGCATACTGCTGCGTAAAACATATAAAAAACAGACGCGGGATTTTTCGCGTCTGTTTTTTATGCAGCAGTTTTTTATTTTTTCTCGTGAGAAGGCAGCCGGATCTCCGGCATCAGTTCTTCTGAGATCACGTCCAGCATCTGCTCGATTTTCTCGGCATCCTCCTCAGCAAAGCGGGCCTTGATCCGGTCCATTACGGTGGACAGATAACTGTAGCTGATGTTGTAGTAGTCCAGGTACTTCTGGGTGGGTTCCAGATGGTACTCACGCCGGTCGTCCGGGGACTGCACCTTGCGCAGGTACCCCTTCTGGATCAGGCTGTTCACCTTGTAAGCCGCGTTGGGGGGCGAGATCTGCACAAAGCTGGCAAATTCATTGACCGTAGGATTATCCAGTGCCTGGATAATCTCCATGCAGAAGCTCTCCACCGTGGTCAGGCTGGCCTCCCGGTCATGGATCCGCTCAAACACCTTGCGGTAGAAATGCAGCTTGAATTTTGTATATACCCGGGCAAACGCCTCGTCCAGCATGGAAACGACATCCTTTCCCAAACACCGTTTTCCATTATTATACCCGCTCCGGGCGCACAAATCAACGGACGGCAAAGGTCAGCTCCGCGGTGGCGGCCAGCTGCCCGTCCACCCGGGCCACCGCCTTGCCCACCCCTACCGGGCCACGGCGGGCGGTGAGGGTGCACTCCATCTCCAGCACATCGCCGGGGGTGACCGGCCGTTTGAACCGGGCGTTTTTCACCCCGCCGAACAGCACGATCTTGCCCTTGTTTTCTTCCTCGGTGAGCAGCGCCACTGCTCCCACCTGGGCCATGGCCTCCAGAATCAGCACCCCGGGCATTACATGCAGCTGGGGAAAATGGCCGCAGAAAAAGGGCTCGCCCACCGACACGCACTTACGGCCCTCGGCCCGTACGCCCGGTTCACAGGCGGTGATGCGGTCCACCAGCTGGAAAGGAAACCGGTGGGGCAGCACCTGCATAATCTCGTTGGAATCCAGTGTCATGCTCAGTCCTCCCATTTTTTCAGCAGAATACTGGCGTTATGCCCGCCAAAGCCCAGCGAGTTGGACATGGCATACTGTACCCGGGCCATGCGGCCGGTGTTGGGCACCACGTCCAGGTCGCAGGCCGGATCGGGCTGCTCGTAGTGAATAGTAGCGGGCAGGAAATCCTCCCGCAGCGCCATCGCAGTAAATGCCGCTTCCACCGCCCCGGCAGCACCCAGCAGGTGGCCGGTCATGGACTTGGTGGAGCTGACTGCCAGCTTTGCCGCATGCTCGCCGAATGCCAGCTTGACCGCCGCGGTCTCCCCCGCGTCGTTCAGCGGAGTGGACGTGCCGTGAGCGTTGATATAGCCCACCTGCTCCGGCGACACGCCGCCGTCGGCCAGCGCCAGGGTCATGGCCCGGGCCGCGCCGGAACCGTCCGGCAGAGGGGCGGTAATGTGGTGGGCGTCGCAGGAGACGCCGTAGCCCGCCACCTCCGCCAGAATGGTGGCGCCCCGGCGCACCGCATGCTCATACTCTTCCAGCAGCAGCGCACCCGCGCCCTCCCCCATCACAAAACCGGAACGGCGCGCATCAAAGGGAACCGACGCACAGGCCGGGTCATCACCGGTGTGCAGCGCATGCAGGGAGGTAAAACCGCCCATGGCCAGCGGGGTAATGGAGGCTTCGGTGCCGCCCGCCAGCGCCACTTCGGCGTAACCGTCCCGGATGTGGCGGAAAGCGTCCCCTACCGCATTGGTGCCGGAGGCACAGGCGGTTACCGGGCAGGTGCACATGCCCCCGAACCCGTGCCGGATGGCAATATTGCCCGCGGCCATGTTGGCGATCACCATGGGGATAAAGAAGGGAGAAACCCGGTCGTAGCCTTTTTCCGCCCCTTTCAGGCACTCGGCCTGGATGGTGGTGAAACCGCCGATACCGCTGGCGAAGAACACCGCGCAGCGCCCGGCGTCCTCCTGCTCCATCAAAAGCCCTGCCGACGCCACCGCCTGGTCGGCGGCGGAGAGGGCGAACTGAACGCACCGGTCCAGCTTGCGGGCTTCCTTTTTATCCAGAAACGCGGTGGGGTCAAAGTTCTTGACCTCCGCCGCCAGGCTTACCTTCTGGCCGGCCGGATCGTAGAGGGTGATGGGACCGATGCCGCATTCCCCCCGTTTGACCGCCGCCCAGCTGTCCGCCAGATTCAGCCCCAGCGGGGTCACCGCGCCCATGCCGGTGATTACTACCCGTCGTTTTTCCATCTTGCGCCTCCTGTTCACATGGCCATGCCGCCGTCCACGCAGAGCACCTGGCCGGTGATGTATGCCGCCTCGGGTGAAGCCAGGAACGCCACCGCCGCGGCTACCTCTTCCGCCGCACCCAGCCGCGCCAGGGGGATCTGCCCCAGCAGCGCGGTGCGCACCGATTCCGGCAGCACGGCGGTCATATCCGTTTCAATAAAGCCGGGAGCCACACAGTTCACTGTGATGCCGCGGCTTGCCAGCTCCTTGGCGGCGCTCTTGGACATGCCGATCAGCCCCGCCTTGCTGGCAGCGTAGTTGGCCTGGCCCAGGTTGCCCCGCAGCCCCACCACGCTGGACAGGTTCACGATCCGGCCCCAGCGCTGCTTCATCATGGGCCGCATAACCGCCTGCATGCAGGCAAAGGCCCCTTTCAGATTGGTAGCCAGCACCGCATCGAAGTCCTGCTCGCTCATCCGCATCATCAGCCCGTCCCGGGTGATGCCCGCGTTGTTCACCAGCACGTCCACGCCGCCCCACCGTTCACTCACGGCAGCTACCAGAGCCCGGACCTGCTCCGCATCGGACACATCCGCCTGCACGGCAAAGGCATCCGGCGCCCCCTGCTGCAGGCACGCCTGCACCACCTCTTCGGCGGCGGCCGCGTTGCCCGCGTAGTTCACCGCCACACGCATACCCCGGGACGCCAGCGCCAGGCAGACCGCCCGGCCGATTCCCCGGCTGCCGCCGGTGACCAGCGCCCGTTTTGCCATCTGTTCCATTCAATTTTCCTCCTGCAGCATCCGCACCGCCTCGGCCAGTTCCCGGGCGGTCTCCACTCCCAGTACCGGCACCTTGCGCTCGGTCACCGTTTTTTTCCACAGGCCGGACAGCACCCGGCCCGGGCCGATCTCGATCACCCGGTCGATCCCCTCATCCGCCAGACGGCGCAGGGTATCCTCCATGTACACGCTGGAGCGTACCTGTTTTTCCAGCAGAGCGGGAACGGTGTCCCCGTCCCCCATGGGCCCGCCCAGGCAGTTGAAGTAGACCGGGAAGTTCATCTTGCCGAAAGGCTCCCGGGTGAACCGCTCCGCCAGCGCGCTGGCCGCGGGGGCCATCAGAGAGGTATGGAACGGCCCGGATACCTTGAGCGGCACGCAGCGCCGCGCCCCCGCCTGTTTGGCCAGTTCGCAGGCCCGCTCCACGGCGGCGGCGTCCCCGGCAATGGCCATCTGGCCGGGGCAGTTGTAGTTGGCGATCTCCACCACACCCAGAGCCGAGGCCCCGGCGCAGGCATCCGCCAAAGTCTTGCGGTCCAGACCCAGCACAGCGGCCATGCCGCTGGCACGGCCCTGTACCGCCTGCTCCATCGCCGCGCCCCGGAACGCCGCCAGCTCTACCGCCTGCCGAGGGCTGAACACCCCCGCGGCGCAGAGGGCGGAATACTCGCCCAGGCTCAGGCCCGCTGCCGCGACCGGCTGCGTGCCGGCCTCCTGCAGCACCCGGGTGACCCCGGCGGCAAACGCCACCATGCAGGGCTGGGTATATCGGGTCTGGTTCAGGGTTTCGTCGGGGCCTGCAAAGCAGAGGGATTTCAGGTCGAACTCCACCCCGGCGGCACATTCGTCCAATACCTGCCGAAAAGCCGGGAACTGCTCGTACAGATCCGCGCCCATCCCGGCGTGCTGGGCCCCCTGGCCCGCAAACAACAGCGCCAGTTTCATGCCGTTTCCTCCTTATTCCCGCACTTGGCTGTCCAGCCGGGCAACCGTATCGCCGCAGCCGCGCCACAGGTCTTCAAAGATATCGGCCAGCGGACGCACCTCGCGCAGCATGCCCGCCACCTGACCGGCCATCAAGCTGCCGGTTTCGGTGTCGCCTTCGAACACGGCCCGCCGCAGGGAACCCAGGGTGAACTGTTCCAGTTCCATCTTGTCGGCCCCGGCCTTTTCCCGGCTGAGGTAAGCGCGGGTCATCTTGTTTTTCAGCACCCGCACCGGCGTACCGCCGTTGCGGCCGGTGACCACCGTGTCAGAATCCTTGGCTGCCAGCAGCGCCTGCTTATAGTTTTCGTGGATGGGGCACTCGGTGCTGGCCAGCAGGCAGGTGCCCAGCTGCACGCCCACCGCTCCCAGGGCAAAGGCAGCCGCCAGCTGACGGCCGTCCGCAATGCCGCCCGCGGCGATCACCGGAATGCCGAACTCCTTCATGGCGTCCACCACCTGAGGCACCAGAGCCATGGTGGTCATCTCGCCCACATGGCCGCCGCTTTCGGTGCCCTCGGCGATCACGCCGTCCACACCCAGCCCGGCCAGACGGCGGGCCAGCACGGTGGCGGCCACCACCGGGAACACCTTGATGCCCGCTTCTTTCCACATGGGCACATAGGCGCCCGGGTTGCCCGCGCCGGTGGTGACCACCGCCACCTGTTCCTCCACCACGATCTTGGCCATCTCAGGAGCAGCGGGGTTCATGAGCATGATATTCACGCCGAAGGGCTTATCGGTCAGCTGCCGGCAGCGGCGGATGTGGCTGCGCAGGGTCTCGGCGTCCATACCGCCCGCCCCGATCAGGCCCAGCGCCCCCGCATTGGAGACGGCGGCGGCAAATTCGCCGGTGGCGATGTTGGCCATACCGCCCTGAATAAAGGGATATTGGGTTCCCAGGATTGTATCCAAACGCATAGTTCCTCCTTGTTTATGCCCGCAGCAGCACGCCGCCCCAGGTAAGCCCCGCGCCGAATCCCGCGCAGAGCACCGTCTGGCCCGGGCACAGCTGCCCCGCCCGGCGCATTTCGTCCAGCGCGATGGGGATGCTGGCCGCCGAGGTGTTGCCGTACCGCTGCATATTCTCGTAAAACCGGGCCGGGGCCTGTTCCAGCTTTTTGGCGATGCTGTGGATGATGCGGCTGTTTGCCTGGTGCAGCACCAGATGATCCACCGCGTCCAGGGTCAGCCCGGCTTTGTCCAGCACGGCCCGGATGCACACCGGCACCGTTTCCACCGCGAACCGGAACACCGCCCGGCCATCCATGGCCAGATAGGGATCTTCCGGGCCGCCGCCGTGCAGCACCTGCCCGTCGCCCCGGGTGCCGAACACCGCCGCCCAGGGGGCCTGCGGATCCAGCCGCACCACGGCCGCACCCGCCCCGTCCCCGAACAGCACGCAGGTGCTGCGGTCGGAGAAATCCAGCAGGCTGCTGATCTTTTCCGCCCCCAGCACCAGGGCATAGGGCCCGGCCAGCTGGCCGCCCAGCAGCAGACAGCGGGCGGTTTCCAGCGCGGCCACAAAACCGGTGCAGGCGGCGTTTATGTCCAGGCACAGGGTGGTCTGGGGCAGCCCCAGCGCGGCCTGCACCTCGCAGGCCAGGGCCGGGGTACGCCGGTCAGCGGTAAAGGTGGCCGCAATACACAGGCCAACCTGCCCGGGCTGTACTCCCGCATCCTCCAGCGCCTGCCGGGCGGCACCAACCGCAAGCGAGACGGCGGTTTCCCCCTCGGCACAGAAATACCGCTGCCGGATACCGGTGCGCTCGGTAATCCAGGCGTCGCTGGTATCCAGGGTGCGGGCAAAATCCTCGTTGGTCACCCGGCGGCTTGGCAGGCAGCGCCCGGTTCCCAACAGTTGCAATCCGTTCATATCGTTTCCTTTCCGGCGCTGAGCCAGTCATTGCCCATGGCCCGGAACCGGCGCTGCCGGTGGCGGGCCGGGTCGGCCAGCTTTTCCGCCCGGCGCAGCTCATCCCGGAGCGCCGTATCCACGGTGCGCCAGAAAGCCGCCGGATCGGTGTGCGCGCCGCCGGGCGGTTCGGGCAGAATCCGGTCAATGACCTGCAGTTCCAACAGATCGGCGGCGGTGAGCTTCATCAGTTCGCAGGCTTCCTGAGCCCGGGCGCTGTCCTTCCAGAGAATAGAGGCAAACCCCTCCGGCGAGAGCACCGAATACACGGCGTTTTCCGCCATCAGCACCCGGTTGCCCATAGCCAGAGCCAGCGCCCCGCCACTGCCGCCTTCCCCCAGGATCACCGCGATCAGCGGCACCGTGAGGGTGCTCATCCGGGCCAGGCAGGCGGCAATGGCCGCGCCCTGGCCCCGGGCTTCGGCTTCCAGGCCAGGATATGCCCCCGGCGTATCCACAAAGGTCAGGATGGGGCGGCTGAATTTCTCCGCCTGTTCCATGGCCCGCAGTGCTTTGCGGTAGCCTTCCGGGGTGGGCATACCGAAATGGCAGGCCAGGTTCTGTTCCAGATCGGTTCCCTTGCGGGTGCCCAGCACCGTGACCGGGCGGCCGTGAAACAGCCCCACCCCGGCCAGCACCGCCGGGTCGTCGGCGCAAAGCCGGTCGCCCCGCTGTTCAAAGAAGTCGGTAATCAGGGCCTGCACCGCCCCGCTTACGCCGGGCCGGCCCGGCTCCCGGGCCAGGGCCACCCGCCGGGCGGCGGGAATGACGTCATTCTGCGTCACGGCGCACACCTCCTTTTTGATGCAGGCGCAGCAGCTTTGCCAGGGTGTCCCGCATTTCGTCCCGGGGCACCACCGCGTCCACAAAACCGTGCTCCTGCAGATATTCCGCCCGCTGGAATCCCGCGGGCAGCTTTTCTCCAATGGTCTGTTCAATCACCCGGGGCCCGGCAAACCCGATCAGGGCTTCCGGCTCGGCCAGGGTAATGTCCCCCAGCATGGCAAAGCTGGCGGTGACCCCGCCGGTGGTGGGATGGGTCAGGTACGCAATGTACAGCCCGCCCTTTTCCCGGAAGCGGGTTACGGCGGCGGCGGTCTTGCCCATCTGCATCAGGGAGAGAATGCCCTCCTGCATCCGGGCCCCGCCGGAGGCGCAGAAGATCACCAGCGGCAGCC
This sequence comes from Gemmiger sp. An120, assembly GCF_002160955.1. Lineage (GTDB taxonomy): Bacteria > Bacillota > Clostridia > Oscillospirales > Ruminococcaceae > Gemmiger_A > Gemmiger_A avium. Next base: position 31,649 of record NZ_NFLN01000019.1, on the reverse strand, counting down.
GGGCTTTTTCAGCGGTCTCAGCGGCGCGGGCGATCTTCTCCCCCACGGCCACCCCCATACTGCCCATCAGAAACCGGCTGTCCAGCACCGCCACCACCACCGGCAGCCCGCCGATCCGCCCCTTGGCGGCCACGGCGGCTTCCCGCAGGCCGGTGCGGCGGCGCAGCCCTGCCAGCTTTTCCCCGTAACCGGGGAAACCCAGCGGATCGCCGGCGGCCAGATCCGGATCCAGTTCCTGAAAGGTGCCCGGATCCAGCACCATGGACAGCCGCCGGTAGGCCCCCACCGGGCGGTGGAATCCGCATTCCGGACAGACCAACCGGTTTTTCTCCCAGTGGGCCCGGGTCACCGCCGCCTTACAGCGGGGACACTGTTCAAACACCGGCGCGGCGGCCGAGAGACGGGGCGTAAAGGGGCGCTCGCCCTCCCGCCGCACCTTGAGCCGCAGCATCCGCTGCCGCCGGGCGGCAAACCAGTCATTCATTCGCTCGCCTCCTCCACGCGGCTCAGCCGCAGCAGGCTCTCCAGATTCTGTTCCAGAAAGCCGGTATCGTACTCGCCCTTAAGATAATCCGGGTGATACAGGATCATGTGGGCCAGGTCAGCCCCGGTGGGGTAACCCTCCACCACCAGCTCCTCCAGCGCCCGGCGCATCCGGCGGATGGCCTGCAGACGGGTGGGGGCATGGACAATGACCTTGGCCGCCAGGGAATCGTACCAGGGGCTCAGTTCGCAGCCGTTGTACAAAGCGGTATCCACCCGCACCCCGCAGCCGCCGGGCAGATGCAAAAACCGCGTAACCCCCGGCGCGGGCCGGAAATCATGAGCCGGATCCTCAGCGTTGATCCGCACTTCGATGGCGTGGCCGGTGAGGTTCACCTGCTCCTGCTGCACCGGCAGTTCCAGGCCGGCAGCAATCCGCAGCTGTTCCCGCACCAGATCCAGCCCTGTGACCATCTCGGTAATGGGATGCTCCACCTGAATGCGGGTGTTCATCTCGATGAAATAGTAGTTGCCCGCGCTGTCCAGCACGAACTCCACCGTACCCGCGCCCTCGTAGCCGCAGGCCCGGGCCGCCTGCACCGCGTCCCGGCCCATCCGGGTGCGCAGTTCGTCGGTAAGAGCCCGACTAGGTGATTCCTCCATCAGTTTCTGGTTGCGCCGCTGGATGGAGCAGTCCCGCTCGCCCAGGTGCACCACGTTGCCCTGGCTGTCGGCCAGGATCTGAAACTCGATATGGCGCGGATTCAGGATCAGCTTTTCCAGATACATCTCCCCGTCGCCGAAGCAGGCAACCGCCTCGGCCCGGGCTTCTTCAAAGGCGGGAATCAGGTTCTCAGGGTCATACACCCGGCGCATTCCTCGTCCGCCGCCCCCGGCGCTGGCTTTGAGCAACACCGGATACCCGATTTTCTCGGCTACCTGGGCCGCTGTTTCCGCATCGGGCACAGGGCCATCCGAGCCAGGAACCACCGGTACCCCGGCGCTTTGCATCAGCGCCCGGGCCGCGGCCTTGTTGCCCATGCGGCGGATAACATCCCCGGAAGGGCCGATGAATTTCAGCCCGCAGCGGGCACACAGGTCGGCAAAATCGGCGTTTTCCGACAGAAAGCCGTACCCGGGGTGTACCCCGTCACAGCCGCTTTCCACCGCGGCGGTAAGCACCGCCGTCTGATTCAGATAGCTGTCGGCGGCGCGGGGCGGCCCGATGCAAACCGCCCGGGTGGCCAGCTGCACCGGCAGCGACTGCGCGTCGGCGGTGGAGTACACCGCCACCGTTTCAATATCCAGTTCCCGGCAGGCGCGGATGATCCGCACCGCGATTTCGCCCCGATTGGCGATCAACACTCGTTTCAGCATGGTTTACAGCTCCCGGATGCGGAACAGCGGTGTATCAAAGCCCACCAGTTCCCCGTCTTTTGCCAGAACCGCCAGCACCTCGCAGTCGCAGGGGGCAGGCACCTGGTTGATCATCTTCATGGCCTCCAGCACGCAGACCGGTTCGCCTTTTTTCAGCCGGGCGCCCGGGGCGGCAAAGGGTGCCGCGCCCGGCTGGGGCGCCACATAAAAGGTGCCCACCAACGGGGCCTTGATGCAGGCGCCTTCCTCACCGGCCGGGGATTCCGGCGCGGCTGCAACAGTGGGAACCGACGCCGGAACCGCGGCCGGCACTGCCTGCCCGGATGCCGATTTTTCCAGCACCAGACGGGCCCCGCCTGCCTCGTATTCCAGACGGGTCAGGCCACCCGCCGTAAATTTGTCCATCAGCGCGAACAGCTCCGGCTGTGTCATGCAAAGCCCTCCTTTCGCCGCTGCCCTATCAGGCGTGGGCCTCCAGATAGTTCACGATGTCGCCCACGGTCTTCATGTTGGCCAGTTCCTCGTCCGGCACGCCGGCGCCCAGCTCATCTTCCAGCGCCATGTTCAGTTCCACTGCGTCCAGGCTGTCAGCCTCCAGATCTTCCGCCAGGCGGGCCTCCATGGTCACGTCCTCCATCTCGCAGTTCAGGGTATCCACAACAATCTTCTTGACCTTCTCAAACATAGGTAAATCCTTCTTTCCCGTATTTTTGATTCAAGCAATTTAATTAAAATTATTTAACTAAATTGTTTTAAGTATCTTACATCAGGCCGCCCGCATTTGTCAAGATAAATTTTTCGATCTTTTAGGACAAAACGAAAAAGCGCATACACGCAGGTATACGCTTTCCTGTTTTTAGCCAGCGGATAGCAAGCGATTGGATGTCTCCAAACTTCCGCTTTATTCTTGCTGAGATTCTGTAGCGTTTTCCACTTGTTGAACGCAGCATTTTCTTATACAATGGAAGCGTTCAAATGCGTTTTCCCCTTATACAATTCCATTTGTTTTCAGGGGGCACTATACAACTGTAGATTCCATATAAGGAGATGCATTTCATCCATGAAGCTCGGCATTGGCATTGATACCGGCGGCACCTATACCGATGCGGTGATCTATGATTTCGAATCCCAAGCCATTTTGGGTACTGCCAAGTCCCGCACCACCCACAACGATCTGACCATCGGCATTCTGGGGGCAATCGACAACCTTCCCCTGCCGCTTGTGCAGCAGGCCGAGGTTATCTCCCTTTCCACAACGCTGGCCACCAACGCCTGTGTGGAAAATAAAGGCGGACGGGCCAAACTCATCTTTTTCGGGGGTGACCGCAAGGTTCTGGAGCAATACGGCGCGCAATATGGGCTGCCGCCTGTTGACGAGATCTGCCTGCAGGATTCGTTCACTCATTTTTCCGGTGAGTCGGACCGGGAACCGGACTGGGAACAGTTTGCGCGGGACACCGAAACCGGTTTTGATGACCTGGACGGTGTGGGCATTGTGGAGATGAATGCTACCCGAAACGGCGCCGCCAACGAGAAAAAGGCCAAGGAACTGTTTCAAAAGAAGCATGATCTGCCGGTGGTATGCGGGCATGAGCTGTTTTCGGAGCTGAACTGCCTGCAGCGCGGCGCCAGCACCCTGCTGAACGCCGGGCTGTTCCCGGTGATCCGTGAGTTTCTGGCCAGTGTAAAACAGGCGCTTTGTGCCCGGGATATTCATCCCTCCGCCATCGTTATTGTGCGCAGTGATGGAAGCCTGATGTCCGAGGAGTTTGCCTCCCTGCGGCCGGTGGAAACGCTGCTCTGCGGCCCGGCTGCCAGCGCCATCGGCTGTATGCACCTGACCAGTGAACAAAACCTGATTGTAGTGGACATGGGCGGCACCACCACCGACCTGGCTATTATTCGGAACGGCGCCCCTATCACAGCAACCGGCGGCGTTTCTATCGGGAAATGGCGGACCTTTGTCAACGGGCTATATGTAAAAACCTTCGGGCTGGGCGGCGACAGCGCCATTCACTACCAGGGAGAAATGCTGCGGCTGGAAGAATACCGCATCATCCCGCTGTGTGTAGCGGCACAGGCCGAACCCTCCATACTGGAGAATCTGCGCCGGCTGGGTGCGCGAACGCATACCCGTTTCCTGTACGAGCATTACCGGCTCGTGCGGGATATTCACGGCAATCCCCGGTATACGCCCGAGGAACAGGCATTTTGTCAGGCTCTGGCGGAAAAGCCGCTGTTGATTGCCGACGCAGCCGCCGCGGTTGGCAAAGATGTATACACCCTGCAGATTGACCGGCTGCTCAAGGATGGGGTTGTGGAAGTCTGCGGGCTTACCCCCACCGACATCATGCATATTCGGGGAGATTTTACCGAGTATAACCGGGAAGCCGCTGTACTGGCCACTGAATTTGTTGCCTTGAATCTGGGTATTTCGGTAGATGAACTGTGTGAACGGGTATACGATGAGGTCAAGCGGAAGCTGTACCGGAATATTGTGGAAGCGCTGCTGGAAAACAAGGATTCCCGCTATTACAAAAACGGCGTATCCGCTGAAGAAAAGCGTCTGATTGATGTGGCATACGAGGATGCCAAGGCCGACGGAAACGGGCTGCTGACCAGTGCATTCCACACCAATTTTGCCCTGATCGGTGTGGGCGCCCCGATTGGGATCTTCCTTGAAGATGTGGCCCGTATGCTGGGAACGCACGCGGTGATCCCGCAAAATTACGAAATTGCCAACGCGCTGGGCGCTATCATGGGCAATACGGTTGTTTCCTGCTCGGTTGAAATCAATCCGGGCAGCAACGCGGATGGAATCTCCGGGTTCAGGGTATTCGGCACGGAAAGCAGCAGCTTTTTCAAGGAGTTGGAAGGCGCGATTGCCTATGCGCGCACCCAGGCCGAGGAGCATGCCCGGTCCGAAGCTAAAAAGCGCGGAGCCCAGGGAGAAATCACCGTTACAACGCAAGTGCATGCAAACGAAGCACAGTCCCGAACCGGTACAGTTTATCTGGGAACCGTTGTTACCGCCTGCGCTACCGCTGCCATGGGGTTCTGACAGGCTATATTTCAATATTGCGAGTTTTAGGGAGCAAGCAGGGATACACACAAAAAGGCCGTTGCCGCAGATACCGCGGCAACGGCCTTTTTATACTTACAGTTCAAATGACAAAAGCCAATAAATATCCTCGCTTTCGTCTGAAACTTCAGACTTTTTTCTCTTACTTTTTCCCATAAATACTTTATTCTGACCGGATACACTGGCAAACAGCACCGCCCAGCTCCTCTGTGGACAGGATGGTATCCCCTTTTCGGCAGATATCCGGAGTTGCCAAATGAGCGGATATAACCGTATCGATTGCCTGTTCCACTGCCTGCGCCGCGTCCGGACGATGACAGGTATACCGCAGCAGCATAGCCGTAGCTGCCAGAATCCCCAGCGGGCAAACTTTTCCCTGACCGGCCAGGTTTTCTCCGGGATAGTGCAGCTGATTCAAGGTATACAGCCCCCGCCCGTCCGGGGCAAGCTCCGCACTGCCAAGCTGGGGGGCTATGCCAGAAAGCTGTGCCAGTTCATCCGCCAGAATGTCACCGAACACATTTCCCGTCAGGATCACATCGAAGTCCTGCGGAGCCCGGATCACATCCATGGCAGCCGTATCAATAAAGCGGTGTTCCAGTGCAACCTTCGGATACTCCGCTGCAAGCCGGGTGACCGTTTGCCGCCACAGCACACTGGATGCCAAAACATTGGCCTTATCCAGACTGATCAGCCTGCCTGTGCGCTGTGAAGCAGCCTCAAACGCCCGGCGGGCCGTGTGCATCACAATTCGCTCATCGTAGTATTCCAGATCACTGGCGGACTGGCCGCACTTTCCTACTGCGTGCCGCTGCTCCCGGGCGGCCAACATTCCGCCGCGCACATCCCGAACCAGAAGAATGTCAAAACCGCCTGGAATTATCTCCGGTTTTAAGGGAGAAAGGTCAATCTGTTCGGGACGAAGCCTTACCGGCCGCAGATTTGTGGTGACCCCGAACACAGAGCGCAATTCCAGTAAGGCACGCGCAGGGTTCTTCTCTGGAGGCAGCGCGTTGTATTTGGCAGCCCCTATACTGCCGAACAATATGGCATCGCAGGATGCCGCCCGCGCCCTGACTGCGGCAGGCAGAGGATCATTCCACCGATCGATAGCCGCACCGCCGGCACAAAGATGGATTCTTTCCATCGGGATATGGTAAACACGGCCAACTGTATCCAGAAGCCGATCGGCTTCCCGGATCAGTTCCGGTCCCACCGTTTCGCCTGGAATCAGGGCTATTTTCCATTTGTTCATAGGTTGCCTCGCAATTTCATACGCAGAAAATTCAGTACCGTTTCGTCACACAGACTTCCCATTGTGGGGCTATGTTCAGCCTGGTTCCGGCCAAAAAGCCCCGCATTAGCCCCCCGGGCGCACATACTGCTGCGGGGTGGCCTTGCTGGCCATCACTTTTCCGCATCGAATCCGTTCCACACCGGTTTGCCGGTATACTCCAGAGCCGGCTCCTCACCCAGCAGCACACGGCGAGCACCCGCTGCCAGCGCCTCCATCTCGAACTCGCCTGCCATAACCGTGATAGGCGCAATAAACTGCAGGCGGCGGGTGAGCTGCTCCACCAGATACTTGTCGTGGGCAATGCCGCCGGTCAGAATGATACCATCCACCTCGCCGCAGAGAACCGCGGCCATGCTGCCCGCCGTTTTGGCGATCTGATAGATCATGGCATCGTAAATTAGCTTGGCGTAAGCACTTCCCTGCTCAATCATCCGGCAGACTTCCCGCGCATCGCTGGTTCCCAGATGGTCCACAAGACCGCCTGTTTTGGTGATTTTGTCGTACATCTCCCGCTCGGTAAATTTACCGGAGAAGCACATCTTCACAACATCCTTGACTGGAAGTGCACCGCAGCGGGTGGGTGCCATCGGTCCGTCGCCCTGCGCAATATCATTGGAGTCCACCATCTTGCCTTTTTGATGGGCCGTAACCGAAATGCCGCCGCCGATATGGCAGATGATCAGGTTCATGTCGGCATATTTTTTCCCCTTCGATGCGGCATAGCGGATGCCGATCTCTTTCTGGTTCAGCGCGTGGATCTTGCTCTCCCGATAAACGCCTTTCAAACCGGTGACGCGCGCCTCATCACAGAATTCATCCACATCAGGCGGATTGACTACAAAGGCCTGTCCGCCATATGTCCGGGCAAAATCATATGCCAGCTGTGCTCCCAAAGTAGCCGGATGCTTGACCGTGAAGCAGGTGCGTGCGTGCTCCAGCAGCTTGTCGTTTACCGTGTAAGTACCGCCGACGATATTGACCAGACCGCCGCCCCGCCCCACAAAGGCATCTGTGTTTTCCAGTGTTTGGCCTGCGTCTGCCAGTTCTTTAAGAATGGTTTCTTTCCGGTACGGGAACTGGTCCCGGATTTCCTTGAATTTTTTCAGTTCCTCCGCATCGTGGGAAACGTTGCGGCTGAATACCATCTGATCGTCCTCAAACAGGGCAATTTTTGTAGAAGTAGAGCCGGGATTAATTGCAAATATCTTCATAGGAAACTCCTTTTCTTTTGGGGTTGGGCTTATTCCAGCGGACCGGCAGCGCAGAACCCGAAACGATACCACTTATGGTGTTCCGGCATGAGCAGTGCCATACCGGGTGCTCTGCGGCGGCAGGCGTTCTCCAGAGCCTGCATGTAGGCAGGAAAGTCAAATTCTCCGTTGTGTACGAACTGCCTGCGGTTCTCTTCGCTCATGTCATTCATGGCAGCGGGAACGATTTTGAAAAAGCACTCGGTAAAATCGTAGTGATGCGGAATGACCACCTTGGGGCCAATCGCTTCCGTCAGCGCGGCAAATTCCTCAAAATCCTGTTTGGGGCTTATATGCATCAGCGCAATATCCGGCCTTAGGTCTGCCAGCCGGTATTTCTGGTCAGGCGAGGTCATCCCTGCCCAGACCAGGATGCGGGTACCGTCACCGGTCGTAATGAGGTAGTTTACAAGCTCCAGGTTGCCAAACCACATCATCTTATCCAGGGAACCATCCGGGCGGACAAAGTCCTTGCCGCTGGGGCGATAGCCCCGGGGAGACTCGGTATGCCTGCCGGTAAAGCACTCAATGGTCAAATCATCAAACCGATAGCTCTCACCGCCGCGGGTACGGTACAGTCTGGCACAGTCCAGATCCTGCACCTGGCAGAGCGGATCAGCAGAAAGATCCGGAACGAACAGATTCAAAGCCGGAAAGCGGTGCTGGAGATCGCCCACATTCTGCGCATGGTCAAAATGGATATGGCTTAACAGCAAATGGTCACATTTCTCAATTTTGTCGATTGAGAAGGGATAACAGGTGATTCCCTTGTACACACCGTCCAGGAACGGATCCAGCAGAATGTGTGTCCCACTGGAGGTTTCAATCTCAAATCCAGCTGTATTCAGCCAGCGAAGACGGACTCCATTGTTCAAAAATTCTGCGTTCATACTGTTTTTCTCCTAAAAAGGGGAAAAAGAGGGCGCGGTCAGGCGTTGACCGCGCCCCGCTGAAATGGGAGGAAGGTTGATAGTGTAATAATCAGTGCTGGAAGAGCGGGTACAGGAACCCGATCCACACCACCATCAGCGCACCGCCGATACGGGTGGAGATGGAAGCGAAGGCCAGCAGTTCCATACGGTTGCAGGCAGACAGCACCGCGATATCGCCGGAACCGCCGATATTGCAGCAGCACAGACCTGCGGTGACACCGGTCTCAAAGGCATACAGCCCAAACAGATGGCCGAACAGCATCGCGCCCAAGAACGCGCCCAGCACACCCAGGAAGATGGTGATCAGCGCCGGAACGCTGAAGTAAGAGGTTAGGTCAGTAAGGTTCATGGACTTAATGCCGATACCGGCAATCAGGGTGGGCAGCAGGGCACGGATCATGAAGTTCATGGCATTGGCACAGTAGTTGCCGATGGTGTCGTCCAGAATACCGGTGGCTTTGATGACAATGGCAATGATGATGGACCAGGCCAGACCCGCAATCACGCTGAGACCAGGCAGCTTGCCCAGCATATCACCGGCCATATAGATGGCAAAGCACATGAAAATGCCGCCGCCCAGATGCTTGTAGTTGTCGGTAGTGGCAGGGAGCTTTTTCTCCGCCTGGGTAACCATGGTCACGCCGCTGCGGCGCAGAATGGTGGGATCAGAATCCGGGGAAACCAGGCCGGCTTTCTTTTCACAAACCGCTTTGCCGATAGCCGCCATCATAACCGCAATCACATTGGCAATAGATGCATAGCACAGGAACTGACCCGCCATGCCGGTCATGTCGGTACCGGACAGGCTGGTATACAGCGCCGGGATGGTGGTCATAGCGCCGGCAGAGCCGCCGGACATGGTGGGAGCGCCCACGTTGAACAGCGCTTCGACCGGACCGTAACCAGTGACCAGACCACCCAGCACGCAGAAGCCCAGCGCAAAGACCTGCGACCCGATAATGGCCGGCAGGTAACGGGCCGTAGCGCTCAGCAGGATTTTACGATCCATGATCAGCACAGCGCCTACCAGCAGACAGGCAATGTAAGCATCCTGGAAACCGCCGTTCATCAGAACCTTTACGCCGTTCTGCAACGTATCCGGCACCAAGCCGAACAGCTTCATTGCCGACGCGCCGAACAGCGGAAGCACACAGGCGCCGCCCAGGTACTTGTTGACAATGGGGATGGTGTCGCCCAGCCAGAAGAAGATACCGCCCACCGCCATCAGAAAAGCGAAGGTGGCGATAAAGGTGGTGGCGGTCAGGCCCTCGGCCAGGGTAACAGTGGGCATAAAGCCCAGATAGGTGGCCAGCATTACGAGGATAAAGAAGGGAACAAAATGCTTGAACTGCAGGCCGCAAACTTCAAACTTGATCTTGCTCATGGTGATACCTCCAAATTATTGCCGGTGTAAATAAAATCCGTCTTTAGCCAGTGCATTGCTGTTTCTGCCCAGGGCAAAGGCTCAACGTCCGCACGCCAGTGCGGCGGCCACAATGGACATGTATTTGTCGTCTGCTGTGGCGGCGCGGGATACCAGCAGCACCGGGACCTGTGCCCCCATTACAACGCCGCCGGTTCGTCCGCCGCCCAACACCGTAATGGTCTTGGCGGCGATATTGCCGCTTACAAGGTCGGGCACAACCAACAAATCCGCATCGCCCGCCACCGGGCTTTGATACCCCTTAATTTCCGCAGCCTGCGGGTCCATAGCCAGATCGTAACTGATAGGGCCTTCCACAACGCAGCCGGGGATCCCCGCCTTTTTGATCTCATCCGCTTCAACGGTTTCTTTCATCTTGGGATTGACCTTCTCTACAGCAGCCAGGACAGCTACCTTGGGTTGCTCAACCCCCAGCGCGTGCAGCGCTTCCACGGCATTGGTGATAGCCGCTTTTTTCTGTTCCAGTGTGGGATAGGTCAGCAGCGCAGGATCGGTAATGGCAAACACCTTGTGGTAGTAGGGGCTTTCAAAGAACGCCACCAGGCTCATCACATCGTTCTTGCGGATTCCCCGCTCCCGGTTGACAAGGACTTTCATGAGGGCACCGGTTTCCAGTTTGCCCTTCATGATGCAGTCCGCCTTTCCCTCCCGGGCCAGATCCGCGGCGATCTGGGCGCAGGCAACAGGATCATCCTCCGGGATGATCTCGGCCTGCTCCGAGTCAAACATCAGCTTCGCCAGCAGTTCGCGGATTTCCGCTTCCCGGCCAATCAGCACCGGTGTTACCAAACCGTCCCGGGCGGCGGCAACCACCGCCTGCAGGGTATGTTCATCCTGCGCGGCAGCCACCGCTACACGGCGCTTGACCGGTTTGGCCCGGAGCATTTCTTTCATTTGCTCAAAATTTTTCAGCATACCGGTCACCTCATACTTCCGTAGTGGTGAAGTCCCGGGGATCCGCCACCCGTCCGGTCAGGGCGGTTACAGCGGCCACTGCAGGACTGCACAAATAGCTCAGGGTCTTTTTGGTTCCCTGCCGGCCAATAAAATTCCGGTTGGCAGTGGAAAGGATCCGCTCGTCATCGTACATAAGGCCGTAGGGCATTCCACAGCACAGGCCACAGCAGGGATGGCAGATCACTGCACCTGCCTCCACAAAGATTTGAATGTATCCCAGGCGGATAGCGTCCTTGTACACCTGATTGGTGGCAGGCACCACAATAAACCGCATATCGTCGGGTACATGCTTACCCTTCATATAACGGGCCGCCACTGCCAGATCCTCCAGGTTGCCGTTGGTGCAGCTGCCCAGGTAGACCTCGTCGATGGGAGTGCCGGCTACCTCGCTGATGGGATGTACGTTATCCACGCCCTGCGGGCAGGAAAGCTGCGGTTCCAGCTCGTCAACGGAATAGGTCAGCACTTTTTCATAGTGGGCATTCTCATCCACACAGACCCAGTCGATCTCGTTCAGCGGCATATCGTAGTAGGCCGCAGTCTTTTCATCCGCCTCAAACAAGGCGCACTTCGCACCGGCTTCCAACGCCATATTGGCAACGGTGAAACGGGCGGGCATGCTCATTTCGTGTGCAGCAGGGCCGGTAAATTCCAGGCTCTTGTACTGACCGCCGTCTGCCTTGATATCGCCCAGTATTTTCAGTATAACATCTTTGCTGAGCACGCCGTTCGGCAAATGTCCGTTCAGCACGATCTTGATGGCTTCCGGAACCTTGAACCAAAGTTCCCCGGTTGCCAGAGCCGCCGCCATCTCAGCAGTACCAATGCCGGTACAGAAGTTGCCTGCCCCGCCGTAGGTAGTGGTATGGCTGTCGGTAGCGGTTGCCACTTCGCCAGGTTTCGCGTACCGCATCTCGTGCATGATGCTATGGCAGATGCCTTCTCCCACATGCAGTTTTTTGATGCCGTAGCGGTCGCTCAGCGCCAGGCCGGCGTCATAGTGGGCGGAATCGTTGCCAGCTACAGCGGTGGGCATACAATGGTCAAAAATGATTGTGACCTTATCCGGATCGGCAATCTTTTCCACCCCCATTTTCTGCAGAGTATCCAGCAGATAAGGCGTGTAGATGTCATGAATCATGAACATATCCGGATGGGTAATCACGATATCGCCGGGCTGGATTGCGTCCACACCTGCATTGCAGCGCAGCAGCTTTTCCGCCATGGTGAAACCTTTTTTGCGGCGGGCCGCATCGTCCAGTTTATGGCATACGCTGGGCTTGAGCCCGGCCGCCACCCGCTGCTTGGTATCCGCAATCAATCCGCCGTTCTCCACAATCTGCAGCAGATTCTGCGGGATCGCGCCAAACGTAAAGCTGTGGCCGTTTGCGGTGACCTGCTTTTTTTCTACGTCCACCGTAACCATATCGCCGCCTTCACATACATCCTGGATCCCGTCGCAGGTGATCAGCAGAATGCCGGAGTTAAAGGCATTGCGGAAAAAGATCCGGGCAAAACTCTTGGCGATGATGCAGCGCACCCCATTACTGGAAAGCACGGTTGCCGCCTGTTCCCGGGAAGAACCACACCCAAAATTGGTACCTGCCACCAGGATGTCTCCCGGCTGAACGGTAGAAGCGAACTCCGGCTTGAGCAGCTCAAAGGCGTATTTTTTCATCTCTTCAATCGTGGGAATGGTTCCCCGCTTGCCAGGGATGATGGTGTCGGTGTCAATGTCGTTGCCGAATTTCCATACCTTACCGGTAAATACCGTATCCATTCTTTCGCCCTCCTTACAGCCGTCCGGTCACGGCCGCAGCCATCACGCTGGGTACCGATCCGGTATAGACTTCGCTGTCCTGCACGCCCATGCAGCCCGCATAGGTATACAGACCGGTTGTGAGCAGCTTTTCGCCTTTTCCGATGACGCCTGCGCCCTGGGTTACTACACTGTGATCCCCTACTGCGCTGATCTGGGCACCGAAATCGATAAAACGTTCGATAATTCCCTCATCCAGTGCTTTCAGGAAATCAGCGGAGGTGGCGGGGGCTACCGTCAAGCGGAAGCCCCGGGCCAGCGTCTTGCCCTCAATCAGCGAAACCGCCAGCCGCAGCTCCTCAATGGTGCCGCCCGTGTAGCCTCCGATCTGGCCAGCCTGCAGCCGCATCCCCGCCAGCACAGCCAGGGGTTGACGAACCGCGTCCTTCTGCAGTTCACGGGCGGAACACGGCATGGTGACCATCGGTACGACCCGGCTCAAATCCAGGACCAGGTCCTGGTCCTCCGTGTCGGTCACCGCAGCGGTAAAGGCGCCTGTCTCGCAGGCCATGGAGCAGAGCACCGCTTTCTGATGCGCCGTCAGCTGCGGGCCGCAGAATTCCACAGCCTTGCCGGCCAGGCACGGATTCTCACTCAGGAATGCCATAGCAGCATCCATCATGGTCACATGTTCCGGAAGTGTTCCCTCTACCCGGACAGCTACCGTCTCCGGCACAACCGTGTTGTAGTAATCATGCTCCAGTACACGAGCCAGTTCGGTAGCGCTTACATTGATGCCCAGCGCCCCCACGCTGCCGTAGATGCCAGCATGGCTGCCGCCCTGCACCACAATCTGGCCGGGACGGACTTCCTGCTCCAGCAGGTACTGATACCCTACCCCTTCTGCCTGGATGAACCGCACGTTGTTTTCGCGGGCAAAGCGGCGGATGCTGCCGAATACCCGGGCCGCTTCCGGCCGGCCAGTGGGCACATCGTGGTCAAAGATTACCCGCACCTTGTCCGGCGAGCGGACCAGGTTGGCCATCTCCACTGCGGTATGGCAGATACCGTCGTTCACCACAATCAGATCCGGTGTGATACGGGCGGGACTGCCGGCTGGGGCGCCCAGCATTTTCTCCACAAAGGTTGACATGACAGACCTCCTTTATTCTTCCGCCAGCCGCTTGTACTGGGCGTAGCGGGCTTTTGCCTCGGCTTCACTCTGACGGAACAGACGTTCGGCTTCTTCCGGGAAGGTACGCTCCAGCGAAGAGTACCGAACCTCGCCGCGCAGGAAATCCTGATAGTTGCCGGTAGGCTCCTTGCTGTCCAGCTGGAAGGGATTCTTGCCCGCATCCGCAAGCCGCGGATCATAGCGGTACAGCTGCCAGTATCCGGCTTCCACGGCACGCTTCATCTCTCCCATCACATCGGCCATACCGCAGCGCAGGCCATGGTTGATGCAGGGGGCATAGCAGATGATCAGGGACGGGCCGTTATAGCTTTCCGCTTCCCGCACTGCTTTGAGCAGCTGGTTCTGGTTTGCGCCCATCGCTACCTGCGCCACATACACGTTGCGGTAGCTCATCGCCATCATGCCCAGGTCCTTTTTCTTGGTGCGCTTACCCGCAGCAGCAAACTGCGCGACAGCACCGGTAGGCGTAGCTTTGCTGGCCTGACCACCGGTATTGGAGTAGACCTCGGTGTCGAACACCATAATGTTTACATTTTCGCCGGTGGAAATCACATGGTCAAGGCCGCCATACCCGATGTCATAGGCCCAGCCGTCACCGCCGAACATCCAGACGGATTTTTTCACCAGGTGCTCCGTGCGGTCTTTGATCCAGGCACACAGGGCACTGCTGTCGTTGGTTTGTGCCAGCGCATCCTTGACCTTTTTTGCAGCTGCCTTGCTTGCTTCGCCATCTGCATAGGCAGCCCGCCACTCTTCCAGTGCCGATTTCAGCTGATTGTCCCCAGTGGTTGCAATCAGTTCACCAGCCTTGGCATACAGAGCGCCGCGCTGCTGCTCTGCGCCCAGATAGATGCCCATACCGAATTCCGCATTGTTTTCAAAAAGCGAACCGGATACCGCCGGGCCATGGCCCTCCTTGTTTTTGCTGTAGGGGAAGCTGGGGAAGCTGGTGGCCCATACCTGGCTGCAGCCGGTGGCCGTTGCCACATACATCCGGTCACCAAACAGCTGCGTAACCAGCTTGGCGTACGGGGTCTCGCCGCAGCCGGCACAAGCGCCGCTGAACTGCAGCAGGGGTTCCTGGAACTGGCTTCCTTTCACGGTAGACACGCCGTAAGGATTGCGAACCTGGGGCAGGCTGTCCAGCCAGGTCCAATGCTCCGCTTTGTCCATCTGCGTATGCAGCGGCTGCATCTCAATGGCTTTGGTCGGGCAGACATTCACACAGCTGCCGCATCCCTGACAATCCAATATCGATACGCCCATAGTAAACTTGTACTCGCTTGCCTTGGGACGGGTCTCTGCTACAGGCAGCCCGGACGGGGCGGAAGCTGCTTCTTCTGCACTCAGCAGGAACGGACGGATAGCCGCATGCGGGCAGACGTAGGAGCACTGGTTGCACTGAATGCACTTTTCGGCATCCCAAACGGGGACTTTTACAGCGGTACCCCGCTTTTCCCACTTGGCAGTCTCCTGCGGGAAGGTACCGTCCACATAGGGCAGGAAGTCGGAAACCGGGATGGAATCACCCTTCATGGCATTTACCGGTTCCAGGATCTTTTCGATAAAGTGGGGCTTGTCCACCGCAGGGGCTGCCGGTTCATCCGGGGCATCGGCCCAGTCAGCCGGTACATCCACTGCCACTACCGACTGTACACCCGCTTCCACAGCGGCGTAGTTCATGTTCACGACCTTTTCGCCCTTCTTGCCGTAGCTCTTGACGATGGCCGCTTTCATGTACTCGACAGCTTTTTCAATAGGAATGATGCCGGTGATCTTAAAGAAAGCCGCCTGCAGGATCGTGTTGGTGCGGGTACCCAGACCCAGCTGCTCACCAATATGTACGCTGTCGATCACATACAGATGGATGTTCCGGCGGGCAATATCCCGGCGCATGGCGGCAGGCAGGTGCTCGGTAAGGGCCTCCGGAGTGGTCCACTCGCTGGCCAGCAGCAGGCTGCCGCCATCTTTCAGGTCCCCGGTCAGATCGTACTTGCCAATGTAGGCTTCGTTGTGGCAGGCAACGAAATCCGCACTGCTCACCAGGTAGGTGGCACGAATCGGAGAGTCGCCAAACCGCAGGTGGCTTTTGGTAACGCCGCCGGACTTTTTGCCGTCATATTCGAAATAGGCCTGCACATACTTGTCGGTATGGTCGCCGATGATCTTGATGGAGTTTTTGTTGGCGCCCACAGTGCCGTCGGAGCCCAGGCCCCAGAATTTGCAGCTGACGGTGTCGGCCGGAATGATATCCAGTGCCGGGCCGTAGGGAATGGACAGGTGGGTCACATCATCGTTGATGCCAACTGTGTAGTGATTGGCCGGATGCTGCGCCTTCATATTGTCGTACATGGCCTTGACCATGTTGGGGGTGGTATCCTTGCAGGCCAGACCAAAACGGCAGGCGTAGACCGGCAGGTCAGAACGGAACTCTTTAAGGACAGCCGCTACCTCTTCGTACAAGGGTTCGCCCATAGCACCGGGTTCCTTGTCCCGATCCAGAACGGTAATGGCTTTGACTGTGGCAGGCAGGGCCGCCAGGAACGCTTTTGCACTGAAAGGACGGAACAGATGCACTTCCACATATCCGACCTTGGCACCGGCTGCGTTCAGATGATCCACCGTCATCTGGGCAGTGCCGGCAATGGAGCCCAGCCCAACTAGAACCGTCTCTGCATCGGGTGCACCGTAATAGTTGAACAGATGATAATCACAGCCGGTGATGGCGTTGATCTTGGCCATATTCTGCTCGACAATCTCGGGCACTGCATCGTAGTAGCCGTTCATCGCTTCGCGGGCCTGGAAATAGGTATCGCCGTTCAGGCCGCTGGTACGGGTTTGCGGATACTCCGGATTCTGGCTGTGCTTGCGGAAACTGCGCAGCTGATCGTAGTCTACGCACTTTGCCAGTTCATCGTAGTCCAGGCAGCGTACTTTTTGGATCTCATGGCTGGTGCGGAACCCGTCAAAGAAATGCAGGAACGGAACATGAGACTGGATTGCCGACAGATGTGCCACCGCCGCCATATCCATGGCTTGCTGCACGTTGCTGGAACAGAGCATGGCAAAGCCGGTCTGGCGGCAGGCCATCACATCCGAGTGCTCAGCAAAGATGGAGATGTTGTTGGTAGCCACATTGCGGCTGGCCACATGAATCACGCCCGGCTTGAGCTGACCGGCGATCCGGTACATGGTGGGGATCATCAGCATCAGACCCTGACTGGCTGTATAGCTGGTAGCCAGTACGCCTGCATCCAGAGCGCCATGCACAGCGCTCACGGCACCGGCTTCGCTCTGCATCTCCACAAGCTTGACTGGCTGACCGAAGATGTTCTTCTTTCCGGAAGCAGCCCACTTGTCGGTCAGTTCCGCCATCGGGCTGGAGGGTGTGATGGGGTAGATGGCTGCCACCTCGGTAAAGGCATACGCAGCATAGGCGGCAGCCTCATTGCCGTCCATGGTCTTCCATACGTTCGGCATTGTTCATTCATCCTTTCCACTTTTGCGGGATATGGTAGTTTGCTTTTTGGCCAGGATTTCATGCAACGTTTTAGTAAATCGTTTATCCGAGAGTAGAATACTAAATCGATACAGCAAAGTCAATACCCCGAACTTTCTTTCGTCAGATTGTGCATTTCGCATGAATTCTCCTGTGCAAACCACCAGATTTATCGGATTTTACCGTTGGTTTTCTCCAAAAAATCAGTAAACCTTGTAAAATCACTAAACAAGTAGTATGATTTAATAAAACGATAATCTTGTTTATCGGAGGGAACTGTATGGCAACCATTCGGGACGTAGCGGCAAGGGCGGGCGTATCCCCTACTACCGTCTCCATCGTGATGAACGGCCGCGCAAAGGAGAAGCGGATTCCGGACGCAACCGTCGAAAGGGTAACATCCGCTATGCGGGAATTGGGGTACAGTCCCAATCTGACCGCCCGTCGCCTCCGCACAAATGAGGCCCGCAAACCCATCATTGCTTTTTACTGGCCTCTGGACTACCGGACCAACATGCTGGGAAGTTTTTTATCCGGCATCAAAGAGAGCCTGGCCGAGCGGGGATATGAATGCGAATTGGTTGTACAGACCTACGAAAATGATAAGTTTGAAAAGGCCGCAGCACCAATTGTGCAGAACAACTATAACGGGGTACTGGTTGGTGCTGCTTCGCCATCCGACCTGCAGTATCTGGAAACACTGGACCCGCCGATGCCGGTAGTGCTGATCAACCGGGAATCCAACCGATTCTCTACGGTAGGCGCCAACAGCGGAAATATGGGCCTGCAAGCCGCCAGCCTGATCCGCCAGCGCGGATATACAGAGGTCTCCATCATCCAGGCGGAACGCAGCTACTTTGCTACAGCCAAACGAACAACCGCCTTTATTTATGCCTGTCATCAGCTGAACATCCAGGTACGCCCGGAGTGGATCTTTAAAGGCCCCAATACCATCGCTGGCGGCAGTGTGGCAGCTGAGGCATATTGCGCTCTGCACGATCGTCCCCGCATGCTGTTTTGCGAGAGTGATTGTATGGCGCAAGGGGCTTTGTACACGCTTCGCAAGTACGGGCTGTACTGCCCGCAGGATCTGGAATTGCTGAGCATTGCCACACAGGCACCGGAAACCATGCAGTATCTGATCCCCTCGGTAAGTACCATTTCCATGCCCACGCCCAAAATCGCCGATACGGCTATTGCCGTGCTGACAACCGCCATGCAGAGCGGTGATACGACCCCCACTCATATTGAACTGGAACCGGTAATTTGTCTGCGGGAGAGTTTCCGACTTAGCGGCGCAGCCGCCGGAACCCGTTGACTGTACTTCTTTACAATATATTCCTATATAAAAAGTCTGCCGTATTTACGCGGCAGACTTTTTGTTTGCTTTCCTATTGACAAAGCCCTGAAAAGCTGTTAGGATAAGTACAACGATTTAGTGCAACGTTTTAGCAAGTATCAGTGATTGGCGGCCCTATCCACCCGCCGAATCTTCCCAGAACAGAAAGGGTGGTACTGTGCTTTTCTCCGGCAAGACTCCGCAGCCCGCGCCCAGCACGGTGTCGGCAGGCGGTATGACCTTTGCCAGCAGCACGCCTGTGAAGTTCAACAGTGTTGAATTTCGTGACGGGCAGCAATCGCTTCTGGCTACCCGTGTAACCACGGAAGACATGATCCCGCTTTTAAAGCGGATGGATGAAGTGGGTTACGACAGCATGGAAATGTGGGGCGGAGCGACATTTGATGTCTGTATCCGCTACCTGCAGGATGATCCCTGGAACCGCGTTCGTGTGTTCAAGCGTTTTATGAGGCATACACCGCTGAAAATGGTGCTGCGGGGCCAGAACCTGGTGGGATACCGGGCATATCCTGACGACATTGTAGAAAAATTTGTTGAGTGTGCCGCTAAGGTCGGCATTGATATTTTCCTGATTTTTGATGCCCTGCAGGATCTGCGGAACTGTGAAACCGCATTCCGTGCAGTAAAAAAAGCAGGCAAAAAGATTGAAGGCAGTATTCAGTACAATATCAGCCCCTTCCATACGGCAGAGAAGTTCGTAGAAAACGCCAAAGAACAGCAGCGTATGGGCGCGGAGCTGATCCATGTAGAAGATATGGCCGGTCTCATGACGCCCCCTGCTGCCTACGAACTGATCAGTGCACTGAAATCCGCGCTTGATATTCCGGTTCATCTCCATTGTCACTGCACCGGTGGTATGGCAGAGATGTGTTATTGGGAAGCCATTCGCGCCGGCGTTGATGGTCTGGATGTCTGTGTGTCCAGCCTTGGTCTTGGACCCGGCCATCCGCCCATTGAAAGTTTTGTTGCCGGTTTGAAAGGTACCCCACGGGATACTGGTATTGATGTGGGACAGTTCACTTCGCTGAATACAGCTTTCCAGTATATGCGCAAACGGTATGCGGAGTACGAAAGCCGCCTGATTGGCGTGGACGTGGGATGTCTGCAGCATCAGATTCCCGGCGGGATGCTGACGAATCTGGAAAATCAGCTGCGTACCATGAATGCTTTGGATCGCTTGCCTGAAGTACTGAGCGAAGTCACACGGGTACGGGCTGACATGGGATATCCTCCGCTGGCTACCCCCAGCAGTCAGATGTGCGGTGCACAAGCAACCACCAACGTTTTAACCGGGCAGCGCTACAAAATGGTCAGCAAGGAAATGCGGGATTACTGCCGTGGTATGTACGGCATGCCGCCGGGCCAGATTTCTCCGGAACTGATGAAAAAGGCTTTGGAAGGAGAAGCCCCCATTACCTGCCGCCCGGCCGATTTGTTGGAGCCCGGCTGGGAAAAGGCCAAGTCCGAGATTGGCGACCTGGCCCACAGTGACGAGGACGTGTTGACTTACGCCCTCTTCCCTGCCATTGCGGTGGACTATCTGAAAAAGAAATACGGACAGGAGGCCTGAATTCATGAAGCAAGAGAATCCGGAAAAGCTGGCTCACAGCCGGGAAATTCTGCAGGCGCTTAAAGAAGCGCGCGGCGGGACGCTGCTGGACAGCCATCGTCAGATGGGCAATGATCCTCATCTGGCCCAGATGTTTTTAAATCAATATCGGGAAAATGCAGCCGATACGACCATTCCTCGCAAGTATCGGGAACTGATTGTTATGGCAATCGGGATGGCCACCGGTACCACCACCACATTTACCGTCCATGCCAAGCTGGCGCAAAAATATGGTGCTTCGGTAGACGAGATCTGTGAAGTAATCCGCATGATCTTCTTTACCTGCGGCGTCACCAAGCTGCTTCCTGTTTTGGAGAACCTTGATCTGGAGGCCATTGACCTGTAATCTGGTTCTCCGTTTCTCCAATCACTTGCTATCCAGTTAAACTGTCAAATCCTCTTATGCTGAAAGCACAAAGCGCCCCTGTGCGGTCACCACCGCGCAGAGGCGTTTTGTGCTTTTACGTCTTTAATGGCCACAGCCATAAAGCCCTCTTTACAAAATCGGCTCAATAACAGCACGGAAATATTGGTCCAGTTCTGCGGGTGTCTGTTTTCGGTGACCGCGGATCCACCAGAGCACCATCTCCACAAAGCTGCTGGAGATGTGGTTCACAAGAAAATCCTCCGGGATTTCTTTGTTATGCCTGCGGTTCTGGTTTACGAACTGGGACTGCACCAGCCCGTTCAGGCTGTCTTTGAAATACCGCAGAAACACCTCACTGCTTTCGCAGGAAAGCAACGCCACGATATTTTTATCGTTCTCCTGCAGGTGCTGCAGCAGATGGCAGAAAACCGATTCCGGCGCGGCCTGATCGGAATACAGGCCATGGGTATGGGCACTGTCAATCGCGCTGTTGATGATATGGCCAAACAGTTCTTCACACAACGCTTTGAGCAGATCATCTTTGGTTTCAAAGTGGGCATAAAAGGTAGTACGGCCTACATCAGCGGCATCGATGATTTCCTGTACCGTTATCTTGCTGTAGCTTTTTTGCGACAGCAGCACACTGAACGCATCAAAAATTGCTGCCCGCGTTTTTTGCTGACGTCTGTCCATCGCGGCCCCTCCCGTACATTTCGGCAGATTTGTTCGGTATGAAACAGGCTGGCGGGATTATCCGTTGTATTCCTCCAACCGCTTGTTACAATGAAAGAGAACAAAGTGTTCGTTAGCAAATATATTGTACGGCTTATGCCTATACGCGTCAAGGCTGACATGTGGAGCGGGAGGAATCAGCATGATAAAACGGGTCTGCGATTTTCTGGCAGGGCTTCCAATGACAATTGTGGCGGGTGTATTTTTGCTGTTTGATCTGGTGCCGCATCTGGTGGAGGAGTTTGGCGGACAGGCTATACGCTTTTCGCTGCTTCCTTTTGACCCTTCCTGGTTAACAGTAATAATCAGCGGTATTCCTCTGCTGTATCTGGCACTCTGGCGGCTGATTCACAATCCCGGCATCAGCAAAATCTCTTCGGCACTGCTGATCTGCATTGCCATGTTTGCCGCTATTGCCATCGGGGACCTGTTTGCGGCAGGTGAAGTTGCCTTTATTATGGCCATCGGTGCGCTGCTGGAGGACGCAACCACCAACCGGGCAAAGAAAGGGCTACATAAACTGCTTAACCTGGCCCCCACCATGGGACGCAGAATTAAGGATGGCCGGGAAGATCGGATCCCGGCCGCGCAGATTCAACATGGCGATATTCTGCGGGTACTGCCCGGCGAAACAATCCCGGTAGATGGTACCATTCTGCGCGGTGAGACCTCGGTGGATCAATCTGTCATGACCGGTGAATCCCTCCCGGTGGACAAAGCCGCCGGTGAGGAAGTCTTCTGCGGCACCCTCAACTGCTTTGGTTTCATTGATATTACAGCGACCCATGTGGGCGAGGACAGTTCCCTGCAAAAACTTATCCGCATGGTGCAGGAAGCAGAAAATAAGCAGGCACCCATGCAGCGCATTGCGGACAAAGCGGCCAGTTGGCTGGTGCCGGTCGCGCTGTTGATTGCTGTGTTGTCCTACCTGTTCAGCGGTAATATCGTTACCGCTGTGACCGTGCTGGTCGTGTTCTGCCCCTGTGCTCTGGTTCTGGCAACCCCGACTGCGATCATGGCGGCCATCGGCCAGGCCACCAAACATGGTGTCATGATCAAATCCGGCGAAGCACTGGAAAAGATGGGCAAGGTGGACACGATTGCCTTTGATAAAACCGGCACGCTGACCTGCGGCAAACTGGAGGTCAGCGATGTGCGGAGTTTTGAGCCTTCCCGCAGTGAGAACGAACTGCTTGCCCTGACCGCCAGCGCAGAAGCCAGAAGCGAGCACCCTCTGGGCAAGGCCATTGTAAGCTGTGCCAAAGAAAAAGACCTGGCAGTTGCTGAAACTTCTGTCTTCCACATGGATACCGGTAAAGGAATCCGGGCAGAGGTGGAGGGGCATCGTCTGCTCTGCGGCAGCGAGGCATTTCTGCGGGAAAATGGGGTAAGCCTCTCCCCTGCTGCAGTATCTGTTCTGGAGGAACTGCGCACCCAAGGCAAAGCCCTGGTTCTGGTGGCAGACCGGCAGCAGTATATTGGCGCGATTGCCCTGTCCGACCGTCTGCGCCCGCAGGCTAAGGAGATGGTCCAGCGGCTTTCGGCTATGCGCACCCGTACCGTACTGCTGACCGGCGACCACAAGCAGACCGCGGATTATTTTGCCCGGCAGGTGGGAATTCAGGAGATTCGGGCGGAACTGCTCCCGCAGGAAAAGGTTGCTGGAATTGAGGCTCTGCAAAAAGAGGGCCGGGTGGTCTGCATGATTGGTGACGGTGTGAATGACGCCCCGGCATTGAAAACCGCCGACGTGAGCGTGGCGATGGGCAGCATGGGCAGCGACATCGCCATCGAAGCGGCGGATATTGCCCTGATGAGCGATGATATTTCCCGCATTCCTTATCTCAAGCGGCTGTCCAATGCAACCGTCCGCACCATCAAGTTCAGCATCACCCTGTCCATGTGCATCAATTTTGCTGCAATTGTTCTGTCCCTGCTGGAGATGCTGAACCCCACCACTGGCGCCCTGGTGCACAACGCCGGGTCCTGCTTTGTGGTGCTGATCGCCGCATTGCTCTATGATCGGAAATTTGATTAACGCTTTATGCAATACAGAAAAAGGGCGGCAGCCGTATTGGCTGCCGCCCTTTTTCTGTATTTGTTTTGAGAGAAGGTATCAGAAGCAATCATTCTTCAGATCAGCTGACGACGCAGACGTTCTTTTTCGGCCTGCTCGTCCTCGGCGGGGTACCACATGGGGGATTCCAGTTTGACGCAGCAGCTCTCGCCCTCCGCAAAGGAAACGCGGTGCGGGGTCTGCACCTTGAGCATCTGGCCGCCCACCGGCACCAGATACTCGGTGCGGTCGGTGAGGAAAATGCGCTTTTCCACATGGGTGCGATAGCCGTCGGAACCGCCGGTCAGCTCAATGGAGTTGGGCCGGGTGGCCACCACCATCTTTTCGGCGGCGCCGTCCGGAATATCCAGCCCCAGGGGATGTTCCATATCCCCCTCGGCATAGACCTGGCCATCCTTGATGACCACGTTCAGGAAGGTACTCTCACCCAGGAAGCTGTGCACAAACCGGTTCACCGGCTTGTTGTACAGATTTTCTGGGGTGTCAATCTGCATGATACGGCCCATATCGCAGACCATCATCCGGTCGGAAATGGCCATGGCTTCGGACTGGTCATGAGTCACAAAGATAATGGTAAAGTTGAACTTACGCTGCAGTTCCTTGATCTCGAACCGCATGCTCTCCCGCAGTTTGGGGTCCAGGTTGGAGAGGGGTTCGTCCAGCAGCATTACCTTAGGCTGGGTAACGATGGCGCGGGCCAGAGCGATTCGCTGCTGCTGGCCGCCGGACAAATCCGAGGGGTACACCTTTTCCAGACCGGTCAGGTTGGTGTGACGCAGCGCGTCGGCTACCTTCTTGTCAATGTCGGCCCGGTTCATCTTCTGAATCCGCAGCGGGAAGGCCACGTTCTCGAACACATTCATATGCGGCCAGACGGCAAACGCCTGGAACACCATGCCCAGACCCCGGTCCTCCGGCGGCACATACAGGTTTTTGCTTTTGACCGAAACAGGACGGCCGCAAAGTTCGATCTCGCCTTCGCTCAGGTCCTCAAACCCGGCGATCATCCGCAGAGTAGTAGACTTGCCGCAGCCGGAAGGACCCAGGAAAGAGAAGCACTCCCCTTCCTGCACGTTCAGGTTGAAGTCATCCACCGCTACGATGTCGCCCAGGGTTTTGGTGGTGAAGCGTTTGGTTACATGGCGCAGTACGATCTGATCCAACGCTTATACCCCCTTTCTGTCCTTGGTGATCTGGGTAACAATGGTGTTGCAGACAATAATCAGCAGGATGGCCACCGAACCAAGGGCAGCCGCCTGGGGCATCATGCCTGCATCACGCAGCGAGTAAATCTGCACGCCCAGCGTGCGGGTATAAGGCCCGTACAGAAGCACCGAGGTGGTAACCTCGCGCATGGCGGGCAGGAAAATCAGGAAGAAGCCCGACACCATCGCCGGCCGGATCAGCGGCAGGGTGATGTCCTTGAGGCTTTCGGTATGGGAAGCGCCGCAGGTGCGGGCCGCTTCCTCCAGACTGGGATGTACCTGCAGCAGGGCCGCGGAACTGCTCTTCATGGAGAAGGACAGATAACGGGCCAGGTAGGCCACCAGGATGATCCAGATGGTGTTGTACAGGCTGATGCCGAACAGTCCGCCGCTCCAGGCCAGGATAACACCGATAGCCAGAACCGTGCCGGGGATGGAGTACGGCAGCACCGACAGCACTTCCAGAACGCCTTTGCCGCGGGGCTTGATCTTCTGTACCACGTAGGCGATCAGGGTACCCAGGAACATACAGACGACGCCTGCACTGATAGAAACAAACAGGGAGTTCTTGATGGAATCGAAGGTACCGGAACTCTCGAATACCTTGATATAGTTGTTCAGGGTGAAGTTTTCCGGGATCAGCGGCAGACCGTAAGCCTTGACCAAGCCTACCAGGAAGATCATGACCAGCGGCACGATAACGATGAGCACCAGGGTGGTAACCGCCAGGATAAACAGGGGGATGCGGGCGCCCCGCAGCTTGATCAGGGTGGGGCGCATGCTCTTGCCCTTGATGATGTCGTAGCTGCCGGCGCTGAGCACCTTCTTTTGGATAATCAAGGCCACAGCCACGACCACAACCAGCATAATGGAAAGGGCCGCGCCCTGGCGTATTCCTTCAAAGCTGCCGCCCGAGCGGGAAATGGTGGCATAAATCTTGGTGGGCAGGGTGTAGATGCCCTGGGAGAAGCCCAGGATGGAGGGAACGCCGAAGTGAGCCAGCGAACTGATCAGGATCAGCAGAGCGCCGGCGCTGATGGCAGGCAGTACCAGCGGCAGGGTGATTTTACGGATAACCGTAAACTGCTTGGCGCCGGCGATGCGGGCACATTCCTCCAGGGTAGGGTCCATGCGCTCCAGGGCGCTGACCACCTGCATGAACACGAACGGGAAATAGTAGGACAGCTCCACAAAGACGATGCCGCCCAACGAGTTGATGTTGAAAGGCGCGCCGGACAGATGGAAGGTTTCCACCAGCCAGCGGTTCAGATAACCGGACCGGCCGTTGAGCAGCAGGTCCCAGGCCATAGCGCCCAGGAAGGGCGGGAACATGTAGGGAATATTGAACAAGGCCCGCATGAGGCCCTTGGCCGGGATGTCGCTTCGGCCCAGCAGCCAGGCGTAGAACACGCCCATAATGGTGCCGAACAGAGTCACCCAGAAAGCGATCTGAATGGTGTTCCACATGGAAGCCAGGTTGCCCGGATCCAGAAGCTGGCTGGTGAACAGTTCCGGACTGAAATGGCCTTCATAGAAGAATGCGTGGTAGATGATCATAAAGACCGGGATCACCACGATCAGGATCAGCAGCACAAAGCTCAAAACGGTCATAGCGCCGTCCAGGCTGATGCGGCGGCCGTCGATGGCGGCCAGGTCTTTGTTTTTACGAACGCCAAATCTCATGCCTTGGCCTCCTTTGCTTCATAATAGCGGGGATTGAGCAGGCGCAGGCCCACCTCACTGCCTTCCCGCATCACGCCGGCGCGGACAGCAGCCAGGGTACTTTGCTGTACCCGCAGTTCCCGCTGGCCCAAATCTACGAAGTAATCGTACTCGCTGCCCAGGAACACACACCGGCGAACCTTGGCGCGGATGGGGGACGCGGGGTCAAACTCGATATCGTTGGGACGCACACCCAGTTCCACGCCCTTGCCTTTGTCTGGGTCCAGTCCGTCGGGCAGTTCGGCCTGCCAGGGAATCACGGCGTTGCCTACATCCAGACCCAGGGCGCCATTCCTGCGCACTACACGCAGGAAGTTGGACACACCGATAAACTCAAAGGTAAAGCGGTTGGCCGGACGCAGGATAATATCTTCGTCGGTACCGATCTGGCACAGACTGCCGTCCTGCTGCATAATGGCCATCTTGTCGCACAGCTGCAGGGCAGACTCCTGGTCGTGTGTGATGTACAGAACTGTGGTGCCGCTGCTGCGCTGAATCTGACGGATTTCGGTCAGCATCTGTTCCCGCAGTTTAGCGTCCAGATTGGTGATGGGCTCGTCCATCACGATCAGGTCACCGTTGCCTACCAGCGCCCGGGCGATTGCCACCCGCTGCTGCTGCCCGCCGCTGAGCTGGCTGGGCAGATGGTTGGCGTATTCGGTCATGTTGACCTGCTGCAATGCGTACATTGCCCGCTTTTCTGCCTCCTGCTTGGGAACCCGATGCTTTTTCATGGGATACAGCACGTTTTCCTTAACGGTCATATGCGGCCACACCGCGTAGTCCTGGAACACAATACCGATATTCCGGCGTTCGGCGGGCACGTTGATCCGACGGGAAGCACTGAACAGGCAGGTATCCCCTACCCATATTTCACCGGTGTCGGGTTTGCTCAGTCCTAACAGGCATCGCACCAGAGTGGTCTTTCCGCATCCGGAGGGGCCTACCAGGCAGAGAATCTGACCGCTGTCCACTTCCATGCTGAAATTTTTCAGCACCTGGTTATCGCCGTACCGGAAGGAGATATCCTTAAACACTACATTTGCCATAGGCTCCTCCTGCTTACTATCGGAATGGGGGCGGTATAACCCGCCCCCATCCGCTTGAATTTAATCCGCTGTTGGCGGAATGGGATTTGTTACAGTCCAAAAATCTTGTCGAAAGCGGTGCCGTTGGCCTCGTCCTTCTCCACCATGGCGTTCAGATCGCAGGGCAGTGCCTTGGAGGCAATGGCGGCCACGTCGATATCACCCTGGTCGATGTCGCTGCGCACCGAGATCAGGTTGTTGTCGATCAGCACCTGCTGGCCTTCCTTGGACAGGATAAAGTCATACAGCAGTTTGCCGTTTTCTTCGTTGGCGCAGTCGGCCACCAGACCAATCGGGCTGAAGATGGAAACGGTGTCTTCCGGATAGACAAACGCAATGGGAGAGCCTTCGCTGGCCAGGTTAGCCGTGACGTAGTCCAGGCAGACGCCTACTTTATAGGCGCTGGCAGCCAGCTGGTTGTGCGCAGCGGTAGTACCGCTTTCCAGATAGCAACCGTTATCCTTCAGTTTCTGGATGTATTCTTCGCCGTACTTGTCGCTGCACATCAGGGCATTGCGCCAGTACTTGGAGGTACCGGAGGTGCCCGGGTCGGTCATAACGATCTGATCATTCCACTTCGGATCCAGCAGATCATTCCAGGTTTTCGGCGCTTCCTCGGGGCTGACCAGTGCAGTATTATAGGCAATACCCATGTTCATGATACGGGCACCGGTATAGTACCCTTCCGGATCGATATAGGCTGCGTCAATAGCTTCCGATTCCGGAGAGGTATACGGCTGCAGAATATTCTGTGCTTTAAAGGAAGCATAGTCGGCAGGATCGCCTACCCAGATCACATCGGCATCTACATGGCCGGCCTGGGCCTCGGTTGCGATCTTGGTGATAACCTTGCTGGTACCGGCAAAATAATATTCCATGGTGATACCGGGATACTTGGCCTCAAAGGCCTGCTTGACAGCGATCAGCTGGTCTTCCTGCATGGAAGAATAGACCATAACCGTACCGGAGTTTTTCCCATCACCGGCATTCGGGTTGGAACCACCAGCGGAAGTACCGGCAGGTTCAGAAGCAGGGCCTGCGCCAGGTCCCGGAGTACCACAGGCGGTAAGCACGAGAGCCAGTGCAAGAATCAGACAGGCAAGTTTTTTCATGGTAGCATTTTCCTCCTTACATATGGGATCAGAATTTCGTTCCCTAGCGGCAAAAGCGGCGGCGGGCGCCTCGCTGTTCCGTTTCGCCGTTTTGAACAGATTGCACAATAATTATATCCATCAAATTTCGAAAATGTGAAGTTTGAATATAGTAAAACTCGAAAAAAGCCGAATTTTGAACGAATTTTGGTTGCCAGGCGCGTTGACGGGTCCGATCCGGTTACCTATAATAAAGTCGTGGCACTCGTTGACAGACAGTCAGCAGGAAGAAAAGGAGGTGGCCACCATGGAGCAGGCCTTTAAAAAATTTACAGGTGACCGCCGCGTGCAGCAGTGGGCTGCAATCTTGTTGTTAGTATTGGTTTTTCTGTGTTTTTTCCTGTTTTTGTATGCCCAATTCCGCCAGGCCACTATCCAGGCACTAAGCGAGGTAAGCCGGGATTTTGTGGATTGGGTTAACACCGTGTCGGACGCTGCCGGGGAAAACATCCGCACCTCAGCTATGCAGATGTTCTATACTTCATCCGTCCGCACTCTACGTACCGATCGGAATTTATCGGTGTCCAGCCGCACAGTAGGGCTGCGGGATCTGGGTACTTTTGTGAGCAGCAGCGATTTTCTGGACAGTGTAATGGTATATAATGGGGCAATGAACATGATCTTCACCTCGGAAGGCAACTACCCTTCCGCCCCACCCGAGCAGTTTCACGACAGCGACGCTGTCCAGCTGCTGACACATCCGGAGCAATACCCTTATCTGTCCCCCATTCAGCGCACGGTAGGCGGACGCCGGTGTTATTCCTTTTTATTCTTTGAGGCGAATGGAGATACTCCCAGTGCCCTTTTGCTGAATGTGAATGGCAACTGGTATGAAACTCATCTGCTCGGCATTTCAGCAGGGCAAGGGCATATTATCGCCAATAGTTCTGGTGAGCCCATCGTAAGTACCGATGAAAATCTTTTGGCACAATTGCAAGCCAGCTGGCCTGCGCTGAAAGAGCAGCTGATAGCCCAACCAGACAGCGGGCAGCTTCTGCCGCCGCTGCTGTCCAGCCAGCCTTGCTGGATGTACTATCGGCTGACGCCCAGCGGCTGGTACTATTTCAAATGCCTGGATTTCAACGATATCTCTCCTGCTCTGGCTCGTGTTCGGGATGTGCTGCTGCTTTCCTTTGGTCTGGCAGGCAGCCTGATTGTAGCGGTACTGATTTATCTGGCAGTGCGGGTGTATTTGCCGTTTTTGCACATTCGGCGTGCTCTGCAGCAAGCGGGTGAAATTCCGGAAGATCTTCCTGGTCAGGTAAGTGAATTGATGGCCAGTCAGCGTCGTCAGGAAGATGCCCGCGTTTTACAGCGCTTACGGGACGAGGGCAAGCTACCGCCGGACACTGTCCTGCCCGCTGTGATACTGCTGTGCGAGGAACGTGATCCCAGTCGCCTGCAGAGCTTGCTGGAGCCGGTTTGCTCTGAGCCGCGCATTGCTTCCGACGAAGGTGGAACGGTCTGTCTTATAAGCAGCTGTACCAAAGAAAACCGCTTCCGGCTTCTGGCCTTACTGCGTCAGGAAAACATACCGGCTTGTGCAGGATTTTCCTGCTTTACTGTGGAGGAACTTTGCCACAGCCAAGCTGAACTGGAAGAATTGCGCCGGATGCGGTTTCTGTATCCAAATCAGCCCGTGCTGGAGCAGGAACAGCTGGCTCTGTGCAATTCAGTAAGCGGATTTCAGGCAAAGATGGCGGTATCCCTGGTGGGGGCTCTTCGTTCTGCTCAACTGGAAACGGCCCGAAATGAGTGGGAAAGCATTCTAAAGGCAATACAAAAAGATCGGTATGCAGATTTCTGCTTTGCAATCCGCTATTTATGTCGTCAGCTGGCCGGATTGCAGAAAGAACTGGGGGCATCTCCCACTGTATCGGCAGACAGTATTCTGGATGGATTGCGCAGTCTTGAAACGCTAACCAGTTATATTGACGATCAACTGTGTTCAATCGCACAATTGGCCACTGCACGGCAAAAAGAGCGGCTTGCCCGACTATGCAACCGCGTATGGGAGCAGATTCGGGCTCATTACGCAGAGGAGGCCTTCTCCGCTCAGCAGATTGCCGCAACCTTTGACGTAAACGCAGCCTATCTGAACCGACAGTTCCGGCAGTCAGCCGGCATCTCCATTAGCGACGCGCTGCATCAAATACGGATTGAGCAGGCTTGCCGCCTGCTGCGCCAGACAGGTGAGCCCGCAGAGCTGATCGCACAGAAGGTAGGCTACAGCAACATCAAATACTTTTTTGTGATTTTCAAAAAGCTTACCGGCAGTACCCCTCGCCAGTATCGGGAAGCTGCAGAAAGCTGAGTTTCATCAGTCTGTCCGCCTGAAAAATGATTTCGTTTATAGTTTCTGCAATCAAAACCACCGGCTTAGCCGGTGGTTGAGTAAGCCCTATAAGGGCATTATACTAGCAAAGCCCCTTAAGGGGCCACGAATGGGTCTGCCAACTGCATTCCTTTCTCGTGGCAGGCCCCTCAAGGGGCCTCTTTTTTATGCCTTGGTATTCTTGCTACCCGTGAACGGGTCCACAAACTCTTTGAGGCTCAGCTGGTCTGCAATCTGATCCTGTTGCAGCTGATTTTTGATGTACTCCTCAATGCGCTTTTTGTTTTTACCTACCGTATCCACGAAATAGCCTCGTGCCCAGAAATGCCGATTTCCGTACTTGTACTTTAAATTCGCATGTCTGTCGAAAATCATCAGGCTGCTTTTCCCTTTCAAGTACCCATCACATACGCAATGCTATACTTGGGCGAAAAGCTTATCAGCATGTGGATGTGGTCAGGACACGCTTCCGCTTCGATGATCTCGATTCCTTTCTGTTCGCACAACTGCCTCAATATCTGCCCTATATCCTTTTTGATTTGTCCGTACACTACCATTCTCCGGTACTTTGGTGCAAACACCACATGATATTGACATCTCCACGTTGTATGACTTAAACTATCTACGTCTTTGTTATTCCTCATTTCA
This sequence comes from Gemmiger sp. An120, assembly GCF_002160955.1. Taxonomy (GTDB): domain Bacteria; phylum Bacillota; class Clostridia; order Oscillospirales; family Ruminococcaceae; genus Gemmiger_A; species Gemmiger_A avium. Next base: position 80 of record NZ_NFLN01000019.1, on the reverse strand, counting down.
AAGACAACCTCCCTGTTTTTTGAATGTGGTTGGCAAACCCACATCCTATTTTACAGGGAGGTCCTCTTTTTTCTATGGCT